>NZ_AP025282.1:3909907-5213210 GCF_024347215.1 Aliamphritea ceti | reverse complement strand
CATTTTTCTTCTAGTCATTCTTCGCAAAAAACCAAGGTTATACCCAGCAGTGAATAACCTTCCAGCCACCGTCATTCGTGACATTAATTATAGTTTTTCTCAAAAAAGTGATTGAAAAGCGTACGACATTTAACTAGAATTCGGCGTCTATTTTTGACTCGTGGGATTCAGCAACCTTACTGATACCACCACACTGTATGTAAGTAGGACTGAAACCATGAAAAGAACTTTTCAACCTAGCAATCTTAAGCGCGCTCGTACTCACGGCTTCCGTGCACGTATGGCTACTAAAAGCGGCCGTGCGGTAATCAACCGTCGTCGTGCTAAAGGCCGTAAGCGTCTGGCTGCTTAATATTTGCCTGTTAGGCTCACTGAATGAATGAATTCAGCTATCCCCGCCGTGTGAGGCTCCTTACCGGTGGGGATTTTAAACATGTTTTCAATCGAGCCAGCCTCAAGATCTCAGATCAACATCTGCTGATCCTAGCCTGCCCCAACGAACTCGACCATTCACGCGTTGGTTTCGTCTTCTCCAAAAAAAATATCCGTTTAGCTGTCAATCGTAACCGCGTTCGACGTATCATTCGCGAGTCTTTTCGGCTTGAACAGCAGCAACTTCCCAATGTCGATATCGTCATATTGGCGCGTAAAGGCCTGGGGGATATGGAAAATGAGCAGGTTCATAAGCTTATTAAGCGCAGCTGGTCTCGTCTGATTAACAAAGCTAAGCCAAAAAAATCCCAATCTCAATAACGATAATGGTCCAACAACCATGGATGTACAGCGCGTATTATTAATTGCAGCACTCGGCATTATTTCCTATATGTTGGTCTTGCAATGGAATCAGGATTACAGCCAGCCGCCAGCAACTGTTGCGCAGGCAGAAACTGTATCCGCTTATGACTCAACTGTTCCTGTCAGCGAAATTCCGCAGGGCGATGCAACGACCGGTTCTGATGTACCAGGCGTAGCGCCAGTAAAAGCTGCCGCCAAGCAAAGCCAGCTGATCTCTGTAAAAACAGATGTTCTGGAAGTTCTGATCGACCCGAAAGGTGGTGACATCATTCAGGTTGCTCTACCGGAATATAAAGCGGCACTGGGTTCTGACCAACCATTCATCCTGCTGGAGCAAAGTGCTAACCGTACTTATGTTTCCCAAAGTGGTCTGGTCGGTCTGAATGGCCCGGACGCCAGCGGCGATGGTCGTCCTACTTACTCAAGCAGCAGCACCAGCTACGCTCTGGAAGGCAACGAACTTAACGTTGATTTGTCTTTCACCACAGCGAAAGGTGTTGTCATCACTAAGCGTTACGAATTCCTGCGTGGCAGCTATGACATTGGTCTGGACATGGTGGTTGATAACACCACTGCTGATTCATGGCAGGCAAAGCTGTTTGGTCAGATCAAACGTGATGCCAGTGCTGATCCGTCAGAAACCACAGATATGGGCATGCAATCTTACCTGGGTGGCGTATTCTCCAGTGTAGAAGATGCATACCAGAAAGTGTCTTTTGACGACATGCTGGAAGCAAACACCAAAGTTGTAACAAACGATGGTTGGGTAGCAATGAGTCAGCATTACTTCCTGAGTGCCTGGATTCCGGCACCGGGTGCAGAATACAGCTACAGCTCGCGTACGACAAACGACAACTTTATCGTTGGTTTTGTTTCCCCGGCTTTCACTGTTCCTGCTGGCCAGAACAAAACTGTAAGTGCTCACTTTTATGCCGGTCCTAAGATCACCGAAAAGCTTGAAGCAGCCGCGCCTGAACTGGAGCTGACAGTTGACTACGGTATTCTGTGGTGGATTGCATCGCCGCTGGCATGGTTACTGAAAGCAATTCACGACATCGTAGGTAACTGGGGTCTGGCGATCATCGGTATTACCATTGTTGTAAAAGCCGCATTATTCCAGGTGAACGCTAAAGCATTCCGCTCTATGGCGAAGATGCGTAAGTTCGGCCCGGAAATGGCACGTCTGAAAGAGCTTTACGGCGACGACCGTCAGAAGATGTCTCAGTCAATGATGGAGCTGTACAAGAAAGAGAAGATCAACCCTCTGGGTGGCTGTCTGCCAATTCTTGCACAGATGCCAATCTTCATCGCTCTGTACTGGGTACTGCTGGAATCTGTTGAACTGCGTCAGGCACCGTTCATGCTGTGGATTCACGATTTATCAGTGATGGATCCGTACTTTGTTCTGCCGCTCCTGATGGGTGCAACAATGTTCATCCAGCAGTTGCTGAACCCGACACCTCCGGACCCAATGCAGGCGAAGATCATGAAGATGCTGCCAATTGTCTTCACTATTTTCTTCCTATGGTTCCCAGCAGGTCTGGTACTGTACTGGCTGATTAACAACGTTCTGTCGATTGCTCAGCAGTACGTCATTAATAAGCAGATCGAAGGTGACGACGGCAGCGCTAAAAAAGCCTGATCCATCTGATCTGAATAAAAAAGGCCTCCTGTGAGGCCTTTTTTACGTTTACCCGCGGTTGACTCTAAGGACCTCGCTGGCGAAGATAGCCCGCTCGACACCATACTTTTACTTTACACCGGATATCAGCATGACCCTTATTGATCAGGATACTATCGCCGCACAAGCCACACCGCCAGGACGGGGTGGGGTAGGCATTGTCCGGGTATCCGGCAAACTGGCTAAAGCCATCGCTAAAGAAGTGATGGGTATTGAACCAGCCCCTCGTTATGCCCACTACGGCCCGTTTTACGACGCTGATAGTAATCAGATAGATCAGGGCATTGGTATCTACTTTCCGGGGCCGAACTCTTTTACCGGCGAAGATGTGCTTGAGCTGCAGGGCCACGGCGGCCCGGTGATTATTGATTTCATTCTGCGCCGGGTTCTGGAACTGGGTGCAAGGCTGGCTAACCCCGGAGAGTTCTCAGAGCGGGCATTTCTGAACGATAAACTGGATCTGGCTCAGGCTGAAGCTATTGCGGATCTGATTGACTCCAGCTCAGAACAGGCAGCCCGTTGTGCCTTAAGATCCTTGCAGGGCATGTTCTCCGAGCGCATTCATCAGTTAGTTGAAAGCCTGACTCAGCTACGCATATACGTAGAAGCTGCGATCGACTTTCCGGAAGAAGAAATCGACTTTCTCGGCGACGGTAAAGTTGCCAGCGATCTGGAAGCAATAATTCTGCAGCTGACCAACGTTATGCAGGAAGCCCAGCAGGGCAGCCTGATTCGTGAAGGTATGAACGTAGTTATCGCTGGCCGGCCCAATGCTGGCAAATCCAGCCTGTTGAATGCTCTGGCAGGAAAGGAAAGCGCTATCGTCACAGATATTGCCGGTACCACCCGGGACGTTCTCCGGGAACATATTCATATCGACGGCATGCCACTTCACATTATCGATACCGCCGGGCTGCGGGATGCACCTGACGAAGTTGAGCGCATCGGCATCAGTCGTGCCTGGGAAGAGATACACAAGGCAGACCGTATTCTGTTAATGGTGGATGGCACGACCACAGCCACCGATGACCCTGAACAAATTTGGCCAGAGTTTGTCCATAATCTCGAAGATCAGAGCAAAATCACCGTCATTCGAAACAAATGTGACCTGACATCAGAATCAACCGGTATTGGCGAACACCATGGCCACACACTGATTTCACTGTCAGCCAAAGCCAACGTAGGTGTTGATACATTGCGCCAGCATCTGAAAGACTGCATGGGCTATGCAGCAACGACAGAAGGTGGGTTTCTTGCCAGACGCCGGCATGTTGAAGCCCTCAATAAAGCTCAGAGCCTGCTGCTGACAGGCCAGGAACAGCTGTTATTTGGCGGTGCCGGAGAACTCCTGGCTGAAGACTTACGTCAAGCTCAGCACCACCTTAGCGAGATTACCGGTGCGTTCAGCTCTGATGACTTACTCGGCCGTATCTTCAGTTCCTTCTGCATAGGTAAATGACCCTCAAATGAAACTTCTTCTGTCTTTCAGCAATAAACTGACCCGCTATTTGCAGCTTGATTTACCCCAGCAGGGCAGTGAAAAAGCTAAAGACATCGGTAAAAAAGCGCTGAGCAGTGATGCCGGCACATTCGCCTGGCAATGCCACCTGGTAGAAAATGGCGGCGTAACCTCATCGCGCTCAGTGGTTGCAGTGGAAGCCCACAGCCGTTACTGCATCATTATTCCGGTCACGCTACAGCTGGAGCAGGAAGATCTCATACAACAGTTAAATTATCGCTGGAGCACTGAGATGGCCATGTTTATTCTCGATGACCCGGAAGCTCCCATTGATGACATTGAAGAACTGGCAGACGCCCTGCTGGAAGTAATCACAGACGTCGAAGTTATCAAAAACACGGATCTCAGCATCAGTGGCCATATAACCGATATCAAATCCTGGATACAGGATTATTGCCAACAGCATGAGCTGCAGATGCTCAACGACCGGCACAGTGTAAATCTGGCGATGCACCTCAATGAGTTACAAAAAACAGCGAAAGACCCAGCCGGTTCTAAACAACGTTTTGTGCCGCTGCCCCGATTTGTCGATATGGGCCTGGTTATGCTCGAGGATGAGTCTGAAACCGAAGCCCCAGAAAATCAGCCAACCCAACCCACACAAACGGCTACTGTTATTAATCTGGCCGATTACCGGCGAAAAGTCGGCCTTTAAGAAACATCATGACACCTGAATTCAGCGCTGAACAACTGACGAATCTCGCTGGCGAAGCCAGTTATGCAAAAGGCTACGAACTGTTCCGTACTGAAGCCGTACTCGACTGGCAACAAATTAAACATAAAGTTACTGCCGCAGTACTCGACGAACAGGTTTACCATGTCAGCCTGAGTATCACCGCAAAAGGCATAGACAGTGCCTGCAATTGTCCGGTATCGGAAGGCTTTGATTTCTGCCACCACTGTGTAGCGGTGGCACTCAGCGTACAGCAAAGCACGGAACACAGCCTGACCAGCACACCAGAAGTTGTCAGTATTCATAGTTACTTAACCGGCCTGTCCAAGCAACATTTGCTTGGCCAGTTAGAGTCTGTCATTCAGGCAGATACTCTTTTACAGCGGCGCTTTCTGCGTCAGGCACAGATAGCCGCCGGCACACTCGACACCGCGGCCCTTCGCAAACAAATCACTCAGGCTTTGCCTTACCGAAAAATCAGTCAGCGGCAGAAAGTCCGTAGTTACTTCCAACACGCCTGTGAAGAACTGGCTGATCTTGGCAGCTGCCTGAGCGCTTTACCCGCAGAAGCAGCATTCAAGCTCTGTGAATACACTCTGGAGCGGCTTAATCAGGTACTGATGCGTTTCGATACACTTGGTTACCAGAATCAATGCGCCGAATTAAGCTGTCAGCAATACAGCCAGCAATTACTGAGACAAACCTGGTCTGATGAACGTTTGGCAGAATTTCTGCTCGAACAGCTGCAAAAGCCCAGAGAAGTATTTCCTGATCCTCTAAGTATGCTTTCCAGCGGTTCCTGCCTGGATCTTCTGGTCAGTAAAGCCCAACAACAATGGCGCACGCAAACCTCTGACCGGCAACTGACGGACTTTCTACAAAGCTATGCGGCTGAATATTCTGATTCAGACCTGCAAATAGAATTGATTAGCCAGGTTCCAAATTCAACGGACACTGACGCGGTTTTACAGTTAATTCAGCATAATCTGCAACAGCTCGCTGGCAGCAATGACGAAGCCGAGCAGCACAGTTACTCTGAACAGCTGCAGTGCTTATTTAAAGCGCTCGATAAGCAATCACTCGACCAGCAACAGCAACGTCTTAAGCAGCAACTTTTTGCTGAGTTTATTGATTTACAGGGTAATACGCAGGCATCAGCAGAATTACACTGGGAATTGTTCACAACCCAGAAAACCCAGGCGGCATTTATCGACTATCAACAAGCAGCCACCAAGCAGGGCATAGCTTTAAACCAGATTATCAATAAGGCAGAACAATATCTGCTCAGCTGCACACAGCGCAGCAGCAAAGAGGGACATCAGGCGCTGGCACAAAGTCATGAGCAGTTATTTGAGTTTTATCTCGCCAGTAGCCAGCTTCATAAGGCGCGTATCATTGCTGATCAGCTAAAACTAAGCCCCGCACATTTAGAAGCGCTGGCATTGCAACTGCTCAGCAGTTCACCGCAACAAAGCTTGTCATATTACCAACGTATTCTGACGGAGATTCTCCAGGAAGCTTCTGAACCTGCTTACCTGTATGCCTGCGAGTTACTGCAACAGCTGTCTGAATATGCAGCCGAACAGCCACAATACCAGCCTGCAGCTTCTGAGTTACTACAGCGATTACTGACAGATTTACGCAATCAGCACCTGCATAAACGCCAATTTATGCGTCTCCTGGATCATCACTTTTCTTTCTGATATCTACTGAACACAAAGAATGCGGCACTGAGCCACAGTTTTTTCCGATACAATATTTCATAAATAGATAAAATAATATCCAATTCTATAAAAAAATAACTATAATGGATAAAATAATATCCTTTATAGTATATGCAATGTTTGATTTAAACCTCCTTACCGCCAGCGATATTCAACAACAACTGGCAACGCATTTGCAGCAACAACGTAAACAGCAAAAGCTATCCCGGGCGGCACTTGCCGAGCGCAGTACTGTACCGGCACCAACCATCAAACATTTTGAGACCTCAGGACAGATATCCTTACGGCAGTTTTTATTGCTATGGCAATGCGTCGATGATTTGCAGAATTTAGCAATGCTGATGGAAACCGCGTCTAAGACAGGCCCGTCAGGAAACCTTGCAGCGGCGTTACTGAAATGACTCAACATACCGTAACCGTATGGCGTAAATTTGCAGATGGCAGCCAAACACAAATGGGCACCCTGGGAGAAAACAGCCACAGTCTATTATTTCAGTACGCTGATAATTTTCTAGCCAGTGGGTTAAATCCATCTCCTTTTTTACTGCCGTTTGATGACCGTGTACACAGCTTCAGTAAGCAACATGCTGATTGTATGCCGGGCCTGTTTACCGACAGCCTGAGCAAGTACTGGGGACTACGTCCTCTGATGGATTTTTTCCGGGGTGGCCATCAGACCAGCGTTACGCAACCTGGGTGCAATGATCTGACCACCACCGCTGCATCAGATCTGATTGGCGCACTGCGTTATCAGACAGAAGCTAATCTGGAAATTTCTGAAGCATTTCTGCCAGCAGACTACTATGCATCACTTGCGGCGAATAATACCTTGTCAGTCGATACTAAGAAGTTGATCAGCAGCAGTGATCATATTCACGGCATGCCCTGGCAGGCACAGGTATATATCGATCCGTTAATCCCGGACCAGCTACACAGTGAAAATGCAGCCTATTTACAGCCATGGATACTCCGTTTTGGCCATTCCGGGAATCCTCTGGGACAGGAGCAGGGGTTGGCCGACGCCGCGTATCTGCAAATGGCATCACTTATAGGTATTCAGATCCCGCAATGGCAACTGATCACGCCGCCGGCTCAATCCAAAGCAGCACCCTGGCTCGCTTATCTGCGACCGGATCATCTGAATCACCGACAACACATTCAGCGCCTCTCCAGCCTTTTAAACAACCACTGGTGGCAACCGGGTATAGGGTATGAACAGCTAATCAGAGCCAGTCAGTTGCTATGTAAGCGACCCGCTACAGGCCGGGATATGTTTGTCAGGGCTATTTTTAATTTACTCAGCTGTAACCAGGACGATCACAGCAAGCACTGGAGCTTTATTCAGGATGATAGCGGTCAGTGGCTACCGGCACCTATGTACAGCACCGGCTTCTATCCGGCTCAAGACCGGCAACATAATATGCCATTTGGCGAGACCACTGTTGCCGCTGACCGACGTAACATTCAAAAGCTGGCCTCACTGGCAAATTTCAGTAACTGGAATCAGGCCCGCCAGATAATCGAAGAAGTCCTGGACGCTTTGCAAAACTGGGAAATATTCGCCAGTCAGCTGAATATCACCTCAGATACACAACGTAAAGTACGTCAGCAACTGGATCAGAGTTATCAGCTTAATCGTGATCTATTGAAAAAATAGATATATATATCAATTAGTTAATAACTTAATACAAAAGAAATCCAACGATTAGTTACATCTTTATAACAAGTTATTCACAGCCTTTTGTGGATTATGTGAGTAAGATATAAGAACAGAAATGCTTAGATCAAAAGTTATTAACAACTTATTATTTATGCAACTTAACAAGTAAATAGTTAGTCGAATGTCTATCTAAGCGCGTTGATTAAAAAATCAGTAAAAATAAGTGATTAGCTAACTAATCCAGAAACAATTAAGAGTTTAACGACACCTTGATCACAAGTTATGCACAGCAACCTGTGAATAGTGGTAATAACTCAAATCCGACAACATTTCTATAGAGCCTGAAGCCATGAATATCAGCTGCCCACATTGCAACGTCATCAACCGTATTCCTGAAGAGCGTCTGCAAGACAAGCCAAACTGCGGCAAATGTAAGCAAGCTATTTTTAACGGTAAACCTGTCGATCTGACTGCTGCGAATTACAATCAACAAATAATCAAAAATGAGTTACCTGTACTGGTCGATTGCTGGGCCAGCTGGTGCGGGCCTTGTCAGCAGTTTGCGCCTATTTTTGATCAGGCAGCACAAAACTTCGAACCACAATTGCGTCTGGTAAAACTGGATACGGAAACCGAACAGAATATCGCCGCCCAGCTGCAAATTCGTTCCATTCCAACACTTATCCTGTTTAAGAATGGAAAAGAAGCAGCACGCATGAGTGGTGCAATGCCATTGGGGCAGTTACAGCAATGGCTGCGTCAGCAGGGGATTGAGGTATAAAACAAAGCCATGTACAAAGGTGTACTCAGACAGGTGTCAGAACGCCTGTCTGAGATTCAGAGGCTTAGAAAATAGCGACAGCAACACCACTGAACACATAGCTGTTATTGCCGCCATTCTGGGCTTCCAGCTGTTTCCAGTTGGCTGTTGTCTGCCACTGTGGATTCGCTTCATTGGAGTTGTAATAAAAATTCTTACCGGCTTCATGCGCAACCAGAATATTGTGCATACCGCTGAAGTTTTCATCACTGGGCTTCGAGCCACTGTGCATCGTATAACTGCAATTATAGAAAACGGCTTCATCCAGCGTAATAGTGCCTTTGACAGCCTCTTGCACCAGTAGATTAAAAATATCATTCATACCGCTGCGCATGACACTGTTAACCATAGATATGGCTTTGCTTTTCTGGCCCTCATCACATAGCAGTTTCACACTAACACCCGGCCAGCGCTGTTTGATCTGGCCAACAATCAACCGCGGATCACTATTTTTATCCGCCGCTAAGGGCTTAGTTATCGCGCAGGTATCTGAAAACTGAATACTCGGCCAGAGATCATCCTCCGCAAAGGTTTCTGTTAAAGCAGTCTGCTTAATTTCATTAATCGCGACTGTTGTGCAATGCGCTGCACACGAGTTTCCATTCTGTTCACGCAAACGTTTGCTTGGCACGGTCAGGCTCCAATAACTAAATTCAGATATTAAAAATAGCTAAAGCAGCGCTAAGAAAATACTCTCTACTACGCATTTTGTGACACATACTTAACATTAGAACAGGTGATGACCTGACTACTTGCTCAACCATTAACCAGAAAATGCACGCCAATACTGGCGACATAACCAAGTGCAATTACCGGCGTCCACTTCAGGTGGCCGAAGAACGTATACTGCCCGCGTGCCTGTCCCATGAGTGCCACACCAGCGGCAGAACCAACCGATAACAAACTACCGCCCACACCAGCGGTCAGGGTCACCAGCAACCACTGCATATCAGACATTACCGGGTTCATTGTTAGCACCGCAAACATAACCGGAATGTTATCGACGATCGCAGAGAGAATACCCACCAGCACGTTCGCAGTGGTTGGGCCCAGATCACCGTAGAAAAATCCGGACGCCAGATTCAGATAGCCGATGAAGCCAAGGCCACCAACCGCCAGAATGATGCCGTAGAAGAAGAACAATGTATCCCACTCCGCACGGGCTATCCGTGAAAACACATCGAAGTTATACGGATCAACACTGGCACCAGGAGGTGCATCAATACCATTGCGCCAGCTGACTGACTTACGACGCAAATAGAAACCGAAGAACTGTAAATACGCCAGCCCCATCATCATGCCGAAGACCGGCGGAATATGCAGCAGGCTGTGGAAGCTCACAGCTGTCACTATGGTTAACAAAAACAAACCAACAATGATCAGCCCACCAAATTTAATTGCGGTCATTTCATCGCTATGGCTCTGTGGCTTACCTTCAGGCAATGAGAATTGCATGATGAATGCCGGCACCACAAAGTTCACAACGGAAGGCAGGAACAGTGCGAAGAAACCGCTGAACTCAATCACACCTTTCTGCCAAACCATCAGGGTAGTGATATCACCAAACGGACTGAAAGCACCACCAGCATTCGCCGCTACCACAATATTCACACAGGAAAGCATGACAAATTTTGCCTGGCCTTTACCAACGGCCAGTACCACTGAACACATAATCAGGGCAGTCGTCAGGTTGTCAGCAATCGGAGAAATTACAAATGCCAGTACACCGGTCATCCAGAACAGCTGTCGGTAGCCAAAGCCTTTCGCCACCAGCCAGTCCCGCAAGGCATCGAATACACCGCGTTCCAGCATGGCGTTAATGTAGGTCATAGCCACCAGCAGGAAGAAGAACAGTTCAGCGTATTCCAAGAAGTTATGACGGATTGCCGCTTCAACCAACTGCGGAGAACCTGCCGCGCTGTAATAAATGGCTATTAAGATCCAGATCAGACCAGCAGCCAGCATCACTGGTTTGGATTTACGCAGATGCAGCTGTTCTTCAAAAATAACCAGAACATACGCCACAAAGAAAATACCGATTGCTGTAAAACCCAGCCAGCTGACTGTCAGATCCTGCACTGTTCCACTGGCTTCAACAGATGATGCCCAACCGGAAGTTGCTGTGAATAAGCCAAGTATCAAGGCTAACCACTTCATGGATATTTCCCCTGTAAATGAGACTACTGAAAAACTCGTCTTGCAGAATATATGCAGGGTAGGGAATGTCTGTCTGACAGACTGCCTGAAACTGCGGCGCACATCTTTCCTTCAAGGCGATCTAAGCATCGGGAGTAAAGCAAATATCCCTCCCGGGGTGCAACTTATGTAGTACTTAAGTCACACTCGTCTGATCCGTGTCAATTATCCTGACGTAACTGCCTCCAAACCATGTGGATAACACCTGTATAGCATCTGCACAGTCAGAGGATAAGCTGTGTAGTTATTCGCAGCAACCCGTTACAAAAACCCGATATATCAGTCATTAAGTGAATTTTCATTAGTCCGTAGAGTTATCTCATACAAATGCACCGGTTCTGCGAACCTTTGTCATCTCCAGACAGCAAATACAAAAAATTTCAGATTGGTCAGCTTCTGGCAAATTAGTTTATTGTCATAATTGACAATTTAATTCACGAGAAGTAAATTATCATAACTGACAATAAACATTATCGGGTTAATAACCGATAAATACACACTAAGTGATGCATAAAAGGTAAGCCATGGGACGTCCAAGTAAAAAAGCCGAGCGTACTGAAGAAATCTTTCAGGCTTTTCAGCGCTGTGTACTCCGTTTTGGTCTGGAAGGCAGCACACTGGAACGTATTGCAGAGGAAGCAGGCCTGCAGCGTAGCCTGGTACGTCATTATGTTGGTAATCGTTCTGAACTGATCGAACAACTGGCTGACCGGACTATCGAACAGTCAAATCAGCAGTGGATCAGTCTGGAGAATTATCTGCCGAACTCTGATCTCAGCAACGCTCTGCTGGATATGCTGTTTGACTACGAAAACAGCAGCGATTTGAGCCTGCTGTTCCAGGCATTACTGTTTTCTGCCAGCCAGGATGAATCTCTCAAACAAAAACTCAGAGGCTGGACGGAGCACAACATCACTGCCATTAATAATCTTCTGCGTAAAGATTACCCGGACGTCAACACGGAGAAGCTCGACGCGGTGTCCTTCGGGCTGCTATCTCTCTACTTCAATCTGGACTCACTTAGCCCCCTGGGACTTATTTCAGATTACCGTTTGCCTGCCAAACAGGCCGCAATGCAATTACTCAAGTCCCTGCATACAGACTAATTTTTCGGAGAACTATCCATGACTATTACTGCCATTATCGGAACCCTGTTACTGCTGTGGGTCGTCTGGGATTTGTTCAACGGCAGCGTCTGGCTACACCGCGAATTTCACCGGGCACAAGAGCCACTAGCCTACTGGACCACCTTACTGCTGTGGCTGGCGGTAGCGATTTCCTGCTTCTTCTGGGAACTCTGAACGGAGGACATTACCGATGACTACTCTGCCAAAACGTAATCCATTTTTACTCGCCATATATATGCTGGCAGTTGTAATGATGTTTGTCTTTATCATCTGGATAGTTCTTTACCCTTATGCCACCCCAGATTATGACTACACCACAACAGGCGCAGCTTACGACCAGGGGGATTTTGGATCAGCAACCGTAGAACCTGCTGTGGCAATTCAGGCGATTAAAAAAACAACCGCAGATACCACTGCGCATATTCAGATCAGCAACACTAATGTAGTTGCCGGCTTAGTACCTGAACAGCGGCAGCCTTTACGGTTGGCCAGTATCAGTGGTCAGCTGGATCTGCAACGCCCACTACAACCTCAGATAGATAATATCTGGCAGCGCTTTATAAAAGCCGACCTGCTTAACAAGGTAGTAATTACCAATAGCACGCAGGTTTACGCGGTGTATCACGGCTACAGAGAGAAAACCCAACGTCTCAGTATGACACTGGGTTATGTCATTAATAACCATGCTTACATGCCCACCGGCGTAACTGAACTGCAAGTCTCAGGCGGCCGCTACCTGCGCCTGACAGGCGAAAGCGTATTGGATAACTGGGATAAACCGCAACGTTTTGGCGATGCGCTCAAATTTACAGCGGATTACGAACTCTATCTGCTGAATGAAAATTATCAGGTACTGAACCAGGTCGCATTCCTGGCGGTTAACTAAGCCATTAACGGGAACCGGAAAGGAGCCATATTATGTACGAAGCTGATCTGATTACCGCCAGCTGGCTGGAATACTTTGAATACATATCTTTCAGCATTTATGACTGGGTGCTGGTATTTGCACTGATGTTTTTGTTGTTAGAATTCGGTAATGACGCCATCACAAAACGTCTGAACAGAGAACGTATGCTGGAAAGTCTGTCGAGCATCTTTACACTAGTGCCTTACTTTTTGGTAGAAGCGGTTATATTTGCCGGCGTGATCTATCTGTTCTACGGGGTTTACGAACTAATTCCCTGGAAACAACCGGTTAACGCTTACACCATTATGCTGGTGCTGTTACTGGCGGATTTTGCTTACTACGCCGAACACTACTTCTTTCACAAAGTACGTCTGTTCTGGCTTTCTCACTCGGTGCATCACAGCTCAACTATGATGAATACCGCAACCGCATTCCGTTTCGGTATGTTTGATCCGGTTCTGCCTGTACTGTTCCATTTCCCGCTGATTCTGATGGGCTTTCACCCTACACTGGTGATTGGTGCAGAAGTCCTGGTACTGACTTACCAGTTCTGGCTGCATAACGAAATGATAGGCAAGCTTGGGCCACTGGAATGGCTATTCAACACACCTTCCCATCACCGTGTGCATCATGCTTCTGATGAAAAATATCTGGATAAAAACTTCGGTGGAATACTGATTATCTGGGACCGTATCTTTGGCACTTTTAAGCAAGAAGAAGAGTTACCTAATTATGGTCTGACCACACCAATGACCAGCAAAAACCCTGTCACCGTACAGTTTTACGAGTTTCCAAGACTATATAAAGACCTAACCAGCGCAAAGAATGCCCGTGAGTTTTTTGGCTATCTGTTTCATGGACCCGGCTGGCGTCCCAAAGGTTATAAAGCAGGTAAAACCGTAGAGCAACCAACAGCCGCTCAGACTGAAAGCTGATTTAACCTCTTACTGACCACTCAATCACCAAATAGCGGATGTTTGTCACTCAGGCATCCGGCAGGCCTCTCTGTGCCTGCTAATCCGTTAATTTTAGGGAGAGCCCGTGAATACCTTATCCCAGACAAGTCGGTTCCTGATGCAGGCAACCTTAGGCGCCGATCAGAAAACCATTCAGAAAGTATCCCGACAAGGTATTGATAACTGGTTGAATCAGCAGCTAAATTCAAAGTTATCCTCAGGAAATACCTATGCTGATAGCAGCCGGGATATCTGGCAAAATTTTCGTCAAAAACTACTAAGCCAGTATGGTGAAGCCGCGCTCAATGGTGAAAGCAATAATCCGGCATTACCATACAAATGGTACTTTCATATGGCTTGGTGGCAGCAAGCTCTGAACACCAATCCGGAACACTTGCTACGCCAGCGGGTAGCCCAGGCACTAAGTGAAATACTGGTTATTTCCGACAATTCTCAGCTTGAGCTTGATGCAATAGGCATGGGCAGCTATTACGACCTGCTATATAAACACGCCTTCGGTAATTACAGCGATCTGCTATACGATGTCAGCATGCATCCTTGTATGGGTGTCTACCTGTCACACATGAATAACCAAAAAGCCGACCCAACTGAACATATTCATCCTGATGAGAATTATGCCCGTGAAATCATGCAGTTATTTACCATAGGCCTCTATGAACTCAATCCGGATGGTAGCCGAAAACCTGGCAATAATGGCCAGCCACAGGCCAGTTATAACAATGAAGATATCAGACAGCTAGCCAAAGTATTCACCGGACTCAAAGCCTCTGCTTATGAATACGAATGGGATACCAGCTTTTGGCAAAGCAGTTATAACGGCTACCCAGTCAGTTTTGATGATGGTATCGACAAAACCTACAAAGTACCGCCATTCGTCAATATGACAAATTCAATGTCTATTGATGAAGATCGTCACGATCGCAGCGCTAAAGAATTACTAAATGGCCGGGTAAAGTTGCCAGCAGAGCAGGGAGCAGCCAGGGAAATTTACTCCACCATACAACAGCTGGTAGCTCATCCTAACACCGCGCCTTTCATAGCAACTCATCTGATCAATCAGCTGGTAACCTCCAATCCTTCAAAGGCTTACGTGAAATCAGTCGCAGCTATGTTTGGTAAAGAAGGTAATCTCAAGGCAGTAATCAAAGCAGTTCTTAGTTATCCACAACGTGAGTTTGCTGCCAGAAAGCGTCTGCCTTCGGCACGCCAGGAAGCAGGCCTCACTATTCAGTCACAAAAACTTAAGTCTCCGTTATTACGCACAACGCAGATACTCAGGGCGTTTAACGCCAATAACCGCTCCGGCAAGCTATGGCTGATCGGTGATGATATCCAAACACTTTTACAACAGCATCCGTTGTCATCACCAACAGTTTTCAATTTTTATAAACCGGACTTTACACCTCACGGACCACTTGAATTAGCAGGTCTGGTCGCGCCTGAATTTGAACTGCATACATCCGCAACCTCAATTGCCTATGTAAATATGATGTATTACTGGTTTTTCGGTGAATATCTGCCTGTCGTCAGCACCCGTATAAACAGTACTCCGGGAATTCATAACGTACCCGAACTGAACCCGGATATTCTCAACACTGATGAACACAATAAACTGCAGTTAAACTTTGCAAATCAGATAGCGATGGCTAAAGACCCTGAACAACATGATGCTCTGATTGACCAGATGAGTCTGTTGCTGACCGGGAAAACCGACCTGAGTATCAAGCCACAGATTAAAGACGCTTTTAAGCATTATCGCGATCAGCCAGCCTGGGTGGTTCAGACCATCGCTTTCATGCTGACAATTTCACCTGAATTCACAGTATTGGAGGCCTGATAATGACTCAGTTAAATTCATCTACACCAAAGAAGAGTCGCCGTAATTTGCTTAAATCCGGCCTGACATTAGCAGGAACAGGCATGCTAAGCGGAACAGCACCGGTATTTAGTGCCTCCGCATTTGCCGCAGATAATGCTCCGATGCCCGGAGACATACGCATAAAGCCGGCCAGGAAAGCACTGGTATTCATTATGCTTGATGGCGGCAACGACAGCTTTAATATGCTGGTTCCCAGCAATAACCGACATTATCAGGAATACCGTAACAGCCGTAGTAATCTGGCATTATCGCAAAGTAGCCTGCTACCGCTGGAAAACCGCAATGATCAGCAAGGCAGAGAATTCGGTGTACATCCGTCCATGCCAGAGATACAGCAGCTGTTTAATAAACAGGATCTGGCATTTATCAGCAATATTGCACCAATGATTGAACCTACCAGCAAGCAGGCAATGAATAACGGTTCTGCAAAATTACCGCTGGGCTTACTGTCCCATGCAGACCAGTTTAAGCACTGGCAAACCTCACGCCCCGAGGCACGCATCAATCAAGGCTGGTTTGGCTACCTTTCAGATGCACTACAACCACGCCGGTCAGATAATCAGATTCCGATGAATATCTCTCTGGCTGGCAGTAACATCATGCAAAATGGCATATTAAGCAGCCATTACAGTATTACGGATAAGGGCAGCATCGGGCTAATTGTTAACGAACAGAAAACACCACTGAATGCGGCTTTACTGGAAAGCTTTGAAACCTTACTCAGCACTGACTATCAACATGATCCCTTTAAGCAAAGTTACCTGGCGCAAACCCGCCAGGCACAGTCCCGGCACCAGGTATTCCGCGATGCTATTACGCCGGTAGACATTAATACTCGCTTTTCAGATACACCACTCTCGCAGCAGCTGAAAGTTGTCGCCGGCAGTATTAAAGCCGCAGACAGGTTAAACCAGCAACAGCAGACTTTTTTTCTGCGCTACATTGGCTGGGATCATCATGATGAACTGTTAAACAACCATCAGCGTATGCTTCAGATACTCAGTCAGGCATTAGGTGAATTCCAGCAAAGCCTTGAAGAACTGGGCATTGATGAACAAGTTATTACATTTACCGGCTCAGACTTTGGCCGCACCCTGACGTCTAACGGCAACGGTACTGATCACGGCTGGGGTGGTAATACTCTGGTAATGGGCAAACCTATTAACGGCGGCAATATTTATGGTCAGTATCCGTCACTAAGCCTGGGTGACAACAACCCGCTAGACGCAGGTAATGGCGTGCTGATACCAACGACAGCAACAGAGCAGCTATATGCCGAGCTGGCACGCTGGTTCGGTGTTGCCAATAAAGACATCAATACACTTTTTCCTAACCTGTACAGGCATACACAAACAACACTGAATCAGCTGATCTGATGGTTAGACAAATTCAACGTAAACTGCCAACTTGTAAAAGCAGGCAATGAAGGATCAAACACGGATTACACCAGCCGACTAAAGGTATTTGTATGTCGATAAAAAGTGCCCTTTTGCTACCTAAATCAGCCTATACCTCAGACGCCTGGTTTAACCGGGAAATGGCAACGGTATTTGAACAAAATTGGCAGTTTGCCGGCTTTGTCGAAGACTTACCCGAGCCCGGCGACTTTCTTACCGTCCAGGCCGGACGTAACAACATTATGATTATTCGGGGACCAGATGCAGAACTGCGGGCATTTCATAATATCTGCCGTCACCGGGGGACTCAGCTGCTGCGTACCTGCGGTAAGGCAGGTAAAGCAATTACATGCCCATACCACGACTGGAGCTACGACTTTAAAGGTAATCTGATCGCCGTTCCCCAGCAGAAAGAAGAGTTTGCCGACCTGGATAAAAGCACCCTGGGCTTACACGCCGCACAGATCAGTTGCTGGGATAATATGATCTGGGTGCATTCAGACCCGAAAGCACTTTCGCTGGAAGAATGGCGACAAGGCGTAGACGCTTATCTTGGGCCTCATAAAATAAGTGAACTGATCGAATATTCCAACTCTTCAACCAGCCATGAAATTCAGGCGAACTGGAAGCTGGTGGTAGAAAACTATATCGACGGTTATCACCTGTCGCATTTACATAGTACTAGCCTGGATATGTACGATCATAAACAACAGCAAAGCGGTTTCTGTGGCCCGCATTTTCACTTTTATGAACCGCTGGCAGCAAAGTACGCTGCCAATGTAGACAAACAAAGTCCGTTACCTGTCATCGATCATTTCACCAGCGATAAACCTATAGGCGCTTATGTGCCTCTACTCTTTCCCTGTTTTGGTATCGGTGCAGACGAATCGTCCTGGTCAATCTTCTGGATTATTCCTCTGGCTGCAAATAAAACCAAAGTGATTACCCGCACCCGTGTCATGCCAGCATCAGACTGGCGTTTCTGGACACAGGAATGGCATAGCTATAGCCATTATCAAAAACAGCCAGGGACAAAAGCTGATAAATCTAATCAGGCCCGTCAGGCAAACGACAATGATCCATTAGCCAGTGGTGATTTTATGGCTGAAGACATTTACGTATGTGAGCAACAACAGAAGTCACTGGCATCCCCTCTGTACTCTGTGGGTGCTTATGCCAGTCAGCAGGAAAGTGCCATCAGAGAATTTCACCGCCAGCTATTACTGGCAATGAAACACTCAGATGCAAACAGTTAATGGCTTAGGCTTGGCTCAGGTTTGCTTTCGCCTGCTCACTCAACTGAACCATTGAATCACCAATCTCCATGTTAGCGGCAGAGCCATGGATGGCTTTTTCAGCATCCTGTAGTGCCTGCCCAAACTGTTCGGATATACGCTCAAAATTGCTCAGTTCCTGAGTAGTCCGCTGGCTGATATCGGCCATACCATGAAACAGACTTTCAATACGTCGGTAAGCATCGTTAGTCGTACTCGCCATGCCAGACTGATTAGTTTCTGAAACCGAAGACATCGCCGACTCAATCGAATTCGACATAACGTCGATTTTTTCCCGCAACAAAACTTCGTGTTTCTGTAACCCGGATAAATCAGCATTAATGTCTTTGGCATTATTTTGTGAGCTTAATGCCAGATTCTTAACTTCATCCGCAACAACCGCAAAGCCTCTGCCAGCCTCACCGGCTCTGGCAGCTTCAATTGCAGCGTTCAATGCCAGTAAGTTTGTTTGTTCGGATGTCGCTGAAATAGCGGTAGCCAGTCGGGATATGCCTTCAAATGAACTAAGAAACTGATCAATCTCTTCCCGCAATTCCACCGATGATGATGAAAAATTACGAATTTCATCGCTGAGAAAGCCAGTTTCCTTACATACCTGAGCAAAGCTCTTTTGCAATTCTTCCAGCGCCTGCTGATTATCCTGCAATGTAGTAACTATCGCTTGTAACTCAGCAATAGAAGACTGCACCGCCTGGGTCAGATCTTCAAAGAACTGCAAACGCTCTTTCGATGCACCATTTACCCGGGTGGCATTTGCTAATACTTGCTGGGATAAACCGTGTAACTGGCCAACGTCTCCCAATACCGGATGCTCAGCAGGCGGTTGCTCAATAGTTTCCGTCTGATTCACAGCTCGTGCTGGTGAAGCCAGCCAACTGGTAAAAAGTGATACACAAAAAGGCACACAAAAGGTCAGTAAGCCAGGTAACCATTGATAATCTGCATCAGCAAAGAATACAGACCATTGATTAATCAGGTTCAGTAAACTGCCTATAATCAGACAAATAAAGAAGGCGCGCTTTAACGCTACCGGATTAGTAAAGACAGCTGTCACCGTAGTTCTCCTATGTTCATTCCCTGATAAAGACACTTATACACAAGCCAGATCAGTATATAAGCATGCACGGCAACAGTAAAAACCCCTAAAAGTTATTCACATTAGCTTGTGTGTATGCTGTATAACTGCGCAGGTATAAGCCTTGTAAGAAGTTGGGGACAAATACCCCGGTGGATAAGTAGCCTTGTTATGCACAGCTCCTGAACGGCTTATAAACCTTATATCCGACCTAATATAACAGGGTTAATATGTCAGCAAAGCTATGATTTTGTTATATATTTAACACTTAAACACAGAAATAGGCCTGCTTAATAATAATCATAAAAATAAAAAGATCTTTAAATACCTAAACAATATATATTATTTAAAAAGTTAAACAGAAAAAGAACTGTTCAAATTTTAATCATTTCTTAATGCTCCGCATCCGTCTATAATTGTCAGCCTTTTCGAGAGCCAATACTGAAACTGATATCTCATCAGTCAGACAGTTACAAAACTGTTATCAGTTCTGACGGCACATACGATTTAAGCATTCAACGTTAATGAGGTTATCGGTGGACTATCCTGACCACTTCGATGTGATTGTTATTGGTGGTGGCCATGCCGGTACTGAAGCAGCTCTCGCAGCAGCTCGTACTGGGGTGAAAACCCTGCTGTTAACACACAATATTGAGACTCTGGGACAGATGTCCTGTAATCCGGCTATTGGCGGAATTGGTAAAAGCCATCTGGTTAAAGAGATTGATGCTTTAGACGGAGCTATGGCCGTAGCAACCGATCGCAGCGGTATCCAGTTTCGGGTTCTGAATTCGCGTAAAGGTCCGGCTGTTCGTGCAACACGTGCACAAGCCGACCGCATTCTTTATAAAGCGGCAATTCGAACCATTCTGGAAAATCAGCCAAACTTACAAATTTTCCAACAATCTGCGGATGATTTAATTGTTGAAGGTGACCAGGTAACAGGTGTTGTTACCCAGAGCGGCCTGAAATTTTATGCCCGCAATGTGGTGCTGACAGTCGGTACTTTCCTTGGCGGTAAAATCCATATTGGCCTGGATAACTATGCTGGTGGTCGTGCCGGTGATCCACCTTCGATAGCCCTGGCTCAGCGCTTACGTGAGTTACCATTACGGGTCGACCGTCTGAAAACCGGAACACCACCACGGATAGATGCCCGCAGTGTTGATTTCAGTCTGATGCAGGAACAGCCAGGTGACACACCCACGCCTATCATGTCTTACATGGGCACAAGTGCTGAACAGCCTCAGCAAATCAGCTGTTACATTACCCACACTAATGAGCGTACCCATGAAATTCTGCGTAAGGGACTGGATCGTTCACCACTGTACACGGGTGTAATTGATGGGGCAGGACCACGTTACTGTCCATCAGTTGAAGATAAAATCATGCGCTTCGCCGATAAAGACAGCCATCAGGTGTTTGTCGAACCGGAAGGCCTTACAACTCATGAGCTGTATCCGAACGGGATATCAACCAGCTTGCCATTTGATATTCAGCTTGAAGCTGTGCGTTCCATCAAAGGTTTCGAGAATGCGCATATCACTCGTCCGGGTTATGCCATTGAATATGATTTCTTTAATCCGCAGGACCTGAAACATACTCTGGAAACCAAAGTGATTAACGGTCTTTATTTTGCCGGACAAATCAACGGCACGACTGGTTATGAAGAAGCGGGTGCACAGGGATTATTAGCCGGTGTTAACGCGGCTTTGCGGGCGCAGGAAAAAGACCAGTGGTATCCCCGCCGTGATGAAGCTTATCTGGGTGTATTGGTCGATGATTTGATAACTCTCGGGACATCAGAGCCTTACCGGATGTTTACCAGCCGTGCAGAGTACCGGTTGATTCTGCGGGAAGATAATGCCGATATCCGTCTGACTGAAAAAGGCCGTGAGCTGGGGCTTATCAGTGATACCCGCTGGCAGCGTTTCTGTGAAAAGAAAGAAGCCATTGAGCAGGAAAATCAGCGTCTGAAAAGCACCTGGATCCAGCCGGGCACCCCCGAGGGTGATTTGCTGAACAGCAAGCTTCAGCAACCGCTGGCGCGGGAATACAACATGCATGATCTGGTTAAACGTCCAGAGCTGAAATATGCTGATGTCGCCAGTCTCAAAGGCGAAAGTCTGACAGATACACAGGCGGCTGAGCAGGTTGAAATTCAGATTAAGTATTCCGGTTATATTGATCGCCAGAAAGATGATATCGAGAAAGTACGCCGTCAGGAAAATACGGTCTTACCGGCTGATTTTGACTATGACATTGTGGGTGGGTTATCGAACGAACTGAAGTCTAAGCTGCTGGATGTTCGTCCTGAGACGATTGCTCAGGCGTCGCGAATTCAGGGGATGACACCGGCAGCAATCTCACTTTTACTGGTACATCTGAAGAAGCAGCAGCTGGGGCGGGGAAAAACTGCACATGGATAATCAATACCTGCCGTTATTACAGCGACAGTGTGACGCGTTAGGTTTACAGCTTAACGAACAGCAATATACCGCATTACTGCAATACCATGCGCTGCTGGTGAAATGGAACAAAACCTTCAACCTGACAGCCGTGCGTTCACCGGAAGAAATGATCACCCGGCATTTGGTTGATAGCCTGAGCGTTCTCCCGCATATCCGTGCAGAACGGCTAATTGATGTTGGCAGTGGACCAGGCCTGCCGGGTATACCCCTGGCAATCTGCCGTCCAGATCTGCCTATCACATTGCTGGACAGCAATATTAAAAAAAGCCGCTTTCAGTTTCAGGCAAAAGCCGAACTGAAGTTGGACAACGTTGAAGTAGTGCATGAACGGGTGGAAAAATTTCAGCCGGAAATCCTCTTTGACGGTATCATTTCCCGAGCCTTTGCTTCACTCCAGGATATGCTGAACTGGACGCAGCACCTATGTGCGCCGGAAGGTGTTTTTCTTGCCATGAAAGGCATGTATCCTGTCGAAGAAATTGAACAATTACCTGATCATATCCGTTTACACGAGAGCCTCGAGCTTTCTGTACCGGGGACCGAAGGTGAGCGTCATCTGTTGATTTTTGGGAGAGCCTGACTGTGGCAAAAATCTTAACCATCACTAACCAGAAAGGTGGTGTGGGTAAAACCACCACTTGCGTGAATCTGGCGGCGTCACTGGCGGCGACTAAGAAGCGGGTACTGATGGTCGACATGGATCCGCAGGGAAATGCCACCATGGGCAGCGGAGTGGATAAACACCACCTGAAAAGCTCTGTATATGAATTGCTGACCGGCGAAGTTGAAATCCAGGATGCAATTATTGAAAAATCGCCGGCCGGTTATGATCTGGTAGGTGCTAACGGTGACCTGACCGCTGCTGAAGTTGAATTGTTACAAATGCCACGCCGGGAATTTCGTATGAAAATGGCGCTGGAAAAAGTACGTGATGATTATGACTTTGTGCTGATTGATAACCCGCCATCACTGAACCTGTTAACTGTGAATGCACTGGCTGCGTCCAGCGGCGTCATCATTCCAATGCAATGTGAATATTATGCGCTGGAAGGTATCAGCTCCCTGATTGGCACAGTGAAGAAGATTAACAGCCGTCTTAATCCGGCACTGAAAATCGAAGGTATTTTACGTACCATGTTTGACCCGCGGATGAGCCTGACCAAAGACGTGTCGAATCATTTGGTTGAATATTTTGGTGATCAGGTTTATCGCACAGTAATTCCGCGGAATGTCCGGCTGGCAGAAGCACCGAGTCATGGTTTGCCGGCAATTTTATATGATAAAAGCTCCCGGGGAGCGGTTGCCTATCTGGCATTAGCGGGCGAGCTAATCCGCAAAACCACCCAGGAAAAGAAATTAGCGCAGGCTGCGCAGCAGGAAGACTGATCAATGGTAACGAAAAAACGGGGTTTAGGCCGGGGACTTGATGCATTGCTGTCATCGGCAACAGAGCAAGATGTTATTGCTGACGACACCGCGACAGAAACCGGTGCCGTTGCTGATAACCAGGATGGTTACAAACTCATGCCGGTTGAACAGATTCAGCGTGGCAAGTATCAGCCACGTCGTGATCTGGAACCGCAGGCACTGGAAGAACTGGCAAACTCGATTAAAGCTCAGGGCGTTATGCAGCCGATAGTTATACGTCCGGTTTCTGACAGTCTTTATGAGATTATTGCCGGTGAACGCCGTTGGCGTGCCAGTCAGATGGCCGGCTTGAGCGAAGTACCTGTTATCGTTCGTGATGTACCTGATGAAGCGGCTATTGCAATGGCGCTGATCGAAAACATCCAGCGGGAAAACCTGAATTCAATGGAAGAAGCCATTGCTCTGGATCGGCTGAAAACTGAATTTGATCTGACTCAGCAGGAAGTTGCTGATGCTGTCGGTAAATCCCGTACCGCTGTGACTAACCTGTTACGGCTGATGAATTTATCCGAAGACGTTAAGCGTATGCTTGAATACGGTGACCTGGAAATGGGTCATGCACGGGCTTTACTGGGCCTGGAAGGTGAAGAACAAATCAGTGCGGCAAAAGATGTGGTTGGTAAAACCCTGTCAGTGCGTCAGACCGAAGATCTGGTTCGCAAGTTGCAACAGAAGAAGGATGAGCCACCTAAAGTGGTTGTTAAACCTGACCCGCAGATAGAGCAGTTCGCGAAATCGCTGACCAGCCATTTCGATACTAAGGTTGCGATTAAGCAAACCGCAGAAGGCAAGGGTAAGATCACCATTGATTTTGATTCAGCAGAAATGCTGGAAAGCCTGATCGGGAAAATGCAGTAAAATAATTTTTTGTATAAAAAATATACAAACGGGCTGTTTATACAGCCCGTTTTTATTTTAATTAAGTATTTTTAATACCGGTTAATAGCTTTTCTCAGCAAACCTTTTTGCAATCTTGTTCTGAAAAACAGAACTCTTTGCGCAGATTATTTTGTCGAATTAATGCAGGCAATATTTTCTGCAGGGTATTTTAACCGCTTACCATACCCTGTTGGTGGTATAAGCAAATTCATCAATTCAAGACAAACGTCTAAAAGCCCGTATCTTGTATTGATGCGGCTGCCTTAAGTCCCTATAATGCGCAGGCTGTTCGGAGGCGTAGATTGGTGCAGTGGCTTCGAAACAGGGGATTGAGGGTAAGTATAAGACATGAAAAATCAGCCAAAAAAGCTTGGTATTCATGGCCGTATTGCCCTTGAAGAGTTCCGTAAGACC
The DNA here is from genome assembly GCF_024347215.1 of Aliamphritea ceti. NCBI lineage: Bacteria > Pseudomonadati > Pseudomonadota > Gammaproteobacteria > Oceanospirillales > Oceanospirillaceae > Aliamphritea > Aliamphritea ceti. The sequence continues at coordinate 5,188,293 of NZ_AP025282.1, read as the reverse complement.
CTCCTGGTTCAGATTGTTTGCACCCTTATTATCGCCGCACTTTCATGTACTTACAGTCTTGCTGCTGGTTATTCAGCAGTATTGGGTGGCTTGATTTATATGCTGCCGAATATTTGGTTTATCCGAAAGATGCTTAATGCACCGGTTAAACAAACCGCCGGCACAGTAGTACGCCAGGCGTATGCAAGTGAAATATGGAAAATGGCGATGACAGCGGTAGCATTTGCGCTGACATTTACCCTGATTCACCCGGTGAATGCATTTTCCTTATTTGGCACTTACATTGGATTGCAGCTGGTCGGTGTTTACGTTCAGCTGCAACTGAATAAAAGATTTCAAAAACTTTAACGAGAGAGATAATAATGGCTAGCGGCGAACTGACTTCCTCAGCCTATATATCCCACCACCTCACCAACCTGACCTTCGGTAATCACCCGGTTAATGGTTGGAGCTTCGCGCACGGTGGCCAGGAAGCATCTGAAATGGGCTTCTGGGCTATCCACGTGGACACTATGTTGTGGTCTGTGGGTTTAGGTTTATTCTTTATCTGGTTGTTCCGTAAGGTTGCTGTTTCAGCAACTTCCGGCGTACCTGGAAATCTGCAAAACTTTGTAGAAACGATCATTGAATTCGTTGAAGACAATGTTAGCAGTATCTTCCACCATAAGAATGCACTGATTGCGCCACTTGCATTGACTATTTTCGTCTGGGTCTTCCTGATGAACACAATGGATCTGGTACCTGTTGACTGGTTGCCATATGCCTTCCAGCAAATGGGCGTTGAATACATGAAGGTCGTTCCAACGACTGATATTAACGCGACACTGGGTATGGCTTTCGCTGTCTTTGGTCTGATTGTTTTCTACAGCATTAAGATGAAAGGTCTGGGCGGATTCCTGGGTGAGCTGGCATTCCAGCCACTGGGTAAGTGGATGCTGCCATTCAACCTGTTCCTGGAGATTGTTGGACTGCTGGCTAAGCCGGTATCTCTGGCACTGCGACTGTTCGGTAACATGTACGCTGGTGAAATGATCTTCATTCTGATCGCACTGCTGCCTTTCTGGGCACAATGGCTGCTGTCTGTGCCATGGGCGATCTTCCACATTCTGGTAATTACGCTGCAAGCATTCATCTTCATGGTCCTGACAATTGTCTACCTGGCCATGGCGCATGAAGAGCACTAAGTGCTGCGTGATCACTGAATAAATAATTTAACGGTTTCTTTTTAAACTTAAACTTTAGCAATTAAAAATCGGAGAAAACTGATGGAAATGGCAAGTGCTGTTTTATACATCGCTGGTGCGCTGATGATGGGTCTGGGCGCCGTAGGTGCTGCTGTAGGTATCGGCATCCTGGGTGGTAAGTTCTTGGAAGGTGCTGCGCGTCAGCCTGAACTGATCCCAATGCTGCGTACACAGTTCTTCATCGTAATGGGTCTGGTTGATGCCGTACCTATGATCGGTGTTGGTCTGGGTCTGTACGTACTGTTCGCGGTTGCATAAGTAGATTTAGATTTTTTCCCCTATGGGTAACTACTTTTTTAGACAACTACGAGAGGTAATGGCGTGAATATCAATCTAACCATCATTGGTCAGATCATTGCGTTTGCCTTCTTCGTTGTATTTTGTATGAAATACGTTTGGCCACCGATTACCGGTGCGCTGGCAGAACGTAAGAAGAAAATTGCAGAAGGTCTGGACGCTGCTGACCGTGCACAACGCGACTTGGAACTGGCTCAAGAAAAAGCTATGTCCGATATGCGTCAGAGCAAGGAAGAAGCAGCCGCCATCATTGAACAGGCTAATAAGCGAGCTAGCCAGATTGTTGATGAAGCTAAAGAGAAAGCACGTGAAGAGGCCGAGCGCCTTGTAACGGCTGCTCAGGCTGAAATTGAACAAGAAGCTAACCGTGCTAAAGAAACTCTTCGTGCCCAGGTTGCAGTTCTTGCTGTAGCTGGTGCAGAAAAGATTCTTGAAGCATCTGTTGACGAAAGCGCGCACGCACAGCTTGTTGAAAAACTGGCTGCTGAGCTTTAAGCGAGGTTTATGATGGCTGAATCAAATACAGTCGCTCGACCTTATACCAAAGCTGCTTTCGAGCATGCGCTGGCAAAGAATACGCTGGATCAGTGGTCTGAAATGCTGGCAACTACTTCGGTAGTTGCACAAGACCCAACCATGCGTCAGGTGCTGGGTAATCCAGCACAAACCAGCGAGCAGAAAGCCGAAGTAATGATTGACGTTTGCCAGGAGCAAATGACTGCAGAAACAAAGAATTTCATTTCTTTGTTAGCAGAAAATCAGCGCTTAGCTTTGTTACCAGAGATCTCAGCGCAGTTTGAGCAGTTGAAAGCTAGTCAGCAGAAATCTGTTGATATTAATGTGACGACTGCCTTTGATCTGGGCGAGCAGCAGCAACAAAAATTAACTCAGGCGCTCAGCACTAAGCTGGGCTGCGAAGTGAGTCTTACTTCCGAAGTAGATAAGTCTATTATCGGTGGTGTAATCGTTCGGACCGATGATTTGGTTATCGACGGCTCTATTCGTGCTCGACTGGCAAAGCTAGCCGAAGCCCTGTCCGCCTGAGTGTGAGGATTAAACATGCAGCAACTGAATCCATCTGAGATCAGCGAGATTCTGAAGGGCCGCATCGAGAAACTTGATGTCTCTTCTGAAGCACGTAATGAAGGTACTATCGTCAGCGTTTCTGACGGTATCATCCTGATTCACGGTCTTGCTGACGTAATGTACGGGGAAATGATTGAATTCCCTGGCGGTGTCTACGGTATGGCGCTTAACCTTGAGCGTGATTCTGTAGGTGCTGTAGTACTGGGTAACTACCAGGACCTGGTTGAAGGTATGACCGCGCGTTGTACTGGCCGTATTCTGGAAGTACCTGTTGGTCCGGAACTGCAGGGTCGTGTTGTAGACGCCCTGGGTAACCCGATCGACGGTAAAGGCCCTATTGAAACTTCACTGACTGACGCAGTCGAAAAAGTTGCACCTGGTGTAATCGATCGTCAATCAGTAGATCAGCCTGTACAGACTGGTCTGAAATCTATCGATGCTATGGTGCCAATCGGTCGCGGTCAGCGTGAGCTGATCATCGGTGACCGTCAGATTGGTAAAACTGCCATTGCTATCGATGCAATCATTAACCAGAAAGGCACAGGCGTTAAATGTATCTACGTTGCCGTAGGTCAGAAGCAGTCTACGATTGCTAACGTTGTGCGTAAGCTGGAAGAGCACGGCGCGATGGATCACACCATCGTAGTAGCAGCCGGTGCATCAGATCCTGCAGCGATGCAATTCCTGGCACCATATGCTGGTTGTGCAATGGGCGAATACTACCGTGACCGCGGTCAGGACGCTCTGATCGTATACGATGATCTGACTAAACAAGCTTGGGCTTACCGTCAGATTTCCCTGTTGTTGCGCCGTCCGCCAGGTCGTGAAGCATACCCAGGTGACGTATTCTATCTTCACTCCCGTTTGCTGGAACGTGCATCCCGCGTTAACGCTGACTACGTTGAGAAGTTCACTGATGGCGAAGTTAAGGGCCAGACTGGTTCCCTGACTGCACTGCCAATCATTGAAACTCAGGGTGGTGACGTATCTGCATTCGTACCAACCAACGTAATCTCCATTACCGATGGTCAGATCTTCCTTGAGACAGATCTGTACAACGCCGGTATCCGTCCTGCGATTAACGCTGGTCTGTCTGTATCCCGTGTAGGTGGTGCTGCTCAGACTAAGATCGTTAAGAAGCTGGGTGGTGGTGTACGTCTGGCACTGGCTCAGTACCGTGAATTGGCGGCATTCGCTCAGTTCGCATCTGACCTGGACGAAGCAACCCGTGCTCAGTTAGAGCATGGTCAGCGTGTAACCGAGCTGATGAAGCAGAAGCAATACTCTCCAATGTCAGTAGCTGACATGGGTCTGAGTCTGTACGCTGCTAACGAAGGCTTCCTGAACGATATTGCGCTGAACAAGGTCCTCGACTTCGAAGCTGCATTGATCTCTTACTTCAACAGCGAATACGCTGACATGATGGCTAAGATCAACGACAGCGGCGATTACAACGATGAGATCGCAGCTCAGTTCAAGGCTGGCATTGATAAGTTCAAATCTACCCAAACTTGGTAAGTACTCAATGAGAGGCCTGTATCGCGAATTATACAGGCCTTTACTAAGTAAGGTTTAAGAGGTGGAACTATGGCAGTCGGAAAAGAGATAAAGACGCAGATAGGCAGTATTCAGAGCACACGTAAGATTACCAGCGCCATGGAAATGGTTGCTGCATCTAAAATGCGTAAGGCTCAGGATCGCATGCAGGAAAGCCGTCCTTACGCCCGTAGTATTCGTGGCGTAATTCAGCACCTGGCGAAGTCCAATCCTGAATACAAGCATCTGTATCTGCAACAGCGCGAAGTGAAGCGTGTCGGTTTCATTATTGTGGCAACCGACCGCGGCCTTTGTGGTGGCTTGAACGTTAACGCGTTTAAAGCAGCGATCGCCAAAATGAAAGAGTTCAGTGAGCAGAACATCCAGGTTGATGTATGTGCACTGGGTTCCAAGGCGGTAAGCTTTTTCAAGTCATTCGGCGGAAACGTAACTGCAGCTAAGAGCGGCCTGGGCGATCAGCCTGAAATGGGCGATCTGATCGGTGCAGTTAAAGTGATGCTGGATGCCTATGATGAAGGCACGCTGGACCAGCTGTTCGTGGTATCTAACGAATTCGTTAATACTATGACACAGCAACCACAAGTTGAGCAGCTTCTGCCGCTGAAAGCGGAAGATGATGATGACCGTCTTAACCATCACTGGGATTACATCTACGAGCCAGAAGCAAAAGATTTGCTAAATGGCTTACTGGTTCGTTACATAGAATCTTTGGTGTACCAGGCGGTGGTTGAGAACAATGCCTGTGAACAGGCAGCACGAATGCTGGCGATGAAGAACGCAACTGACAACGCCGGTGACTTAATTGATGAGCTTCAGATGATTTATAACAAAGCTCGTCAGGCCGCGATTACTCAGGAAATATCTGAGATCGTGAGTGGTGCTGCAGCTGTATAAGCTAAGTGAACAGGTTAAAACGTTAAGAGGATCCGAACATGAGTAGCGGACGTATTGTTCAGATCATCGGCGCGGTAGTCGACGTGGAATTCCCACGTGACAGCGTACCGAAGATCTATGATGCACTGACTGTTGATAGCAAAGGTCTGACACTGGAAGTACAGCAGCAGCTGGGTGACGGTGTCGTACGTGCTATCGCTATGGGTCAGACTGAAGGCGTAAGCCGCGGTCTGGAAGTAGCAAATACTGGTGCGCCAGTTTCTGTACCTGTTGGTACAGCGACTCTGGGTCGTATCATGGATGTATTGGGTAACCCAATCGATGAATGTGGTGACATTGGTGAAGAAGAGCGTATGCCTATTCACCGTGCCGCACCTAGCTATGCTGAACAGGCTGCTTCTAACGAGCTGCTGGAAACAGGCATCAAGGTAATCGATCTGGTTTGTCCGTTCGCCAAAGGTGGTAAAGTTGGTCTGTTTGGTGGTGCCGGTGTAGGTAAAACCGTAAACATGATGGAACTGATCCGTAACATCGCGATTGAGCACTCCGGTTTCTCAGTATTCGCTGGTGTTGGTGAGCGTACCCGTGAAGGTAACGACTTCTACTACGAGATGAAAGAATCCAACGTACTGGATAAAGTATCTCTGGTTTATGGTCAGATGAATGAGCCACCGGGTAACCGTCTGCGTGTAGCGCTGACTGGCCTGACAATGGCTGAGAAATTCCGTGACGAAGGCCGTGACGTACTGTTGTTCGTAGACAACATCTACCGTTACACACTGGCAGGTACTGAAGTATCAGCACTGCTGGGTCGTATGCCTTCTGCAGTAGGTTACCAGCCTACACTGGCGGAAGAGATGGGTGTTCTGCAGGAGCGTATTACCTCCACGAAGACTGGTTCTATCACATCTATCCAGGCGGTATACGTACCGGCGGATGATTTGACCGATCCATCTCCGGCAACTACCTTCTCCCACCTTGATGCGACTGTAGTACTGTCCCGTCAGATCGCCGAGCTGGGTATCTACCCTGCGGTTGATCCACTGGATTCTACTTCCCGTCAGCTGGATCCGTTGGTAATCGGTCAGGAACACTACGACGTAGCGCGTAATGTTCAGGGCGTATTGCAGCGTTATAAAGAGCTGAAAGACATCATCGCCATCCTGGGTATGGACGAGCTGTCTGAAGAAGATAAGCAGACAGTAAACCGCGCTCGTAAGATTCAGCGTTACCTGTCTCAGCCGTTCTTCGTAGCTGAAGTATTCACCGGCGCGCCTGGTAAGTATGTTTCTCTGAAAGATACTATCAGCGGCTTCCAGGGTATCCTGAACGGTGATTACGACGATCTGCCTGAACAAGCCTTCTACATGGTAGGCGGCATCGACGAAGTGGTTGCTAAAGCTAAGAGCATGTAATTGTTCACAGGGCCGGAGTTAATCTGGTCCTGAGCTGAAACCTTAGAGGAAAGAAACATGGCTATGACTGTTCATTGCGATATCGTAAGTGCTGAAGAAGAAATCTTCTCTGGTCTTATTGAATTCGTATCAGTGACAGGTAGCCTGGGTGACCTGGGTATTTATCCGGGTCACGCTCCGCTTCTGTCGGAACTGAAACCAGGTCCTGTAGAGCTTAAAAAGCAGGGTGGTGAGCAGGAGATCTTTTACGTTTCTGGTGGATTCATTGAAATTCAGCCACACAAAGTCTCTGTCCTTGCGGACACAGCACTGCGTGCCGGCGATTTGAATGAAGCTGCTGCAGAAGAAGCGAAAAAGCATGCCGAACAAGCTATGGCAGATCAGAGCAGCGAGCTGGATTACTCCCGCGCAACTGCTCAACTGGCTGAAGCTGTCGCGCAACTGCGTACCGTTCAACAGGTTCGTACTAAGTTAGGTAAATAATCTAACCGTTACGGTCTGTACTTTAAAAAAGCGCCCCTCAATTTAAGAGCGGCGCTTTTTTTGTGCCTGTATTTTGTGGATATAGCCGTTAGAAGTGTTGGCGCAACTGACTCTTCTGCAAATACAGGTTCAACAGGTTCGTACTAAGTTAGGTAAATAGCCTAACCGTTACGGTCTGTACTTTAAAAAAGCGCCCCTCAATTTAAGAGCGGCGCTTTTTTTGTGCCTGCTATTTATGTAAAACTGAGTGCAACTTCAGATAGGTAGAACATTATGGCGTCATGGTCTGATCGAATACTGGCTGCACTGTTGCCACTGGTCACTTATATTATGTGGTTATTAGCATCTTATTTTGCGGTGCTGGTCCCTATATTGCTGTATTGGCTTTTTACGGCGGCAGGCAGAAGCTTTGTTGCAGATCATACCCTGCGGTATCTGGATGCTTTGATAACAGCGCTCCTTTTTAAACTGGCATTAGCTGTTGCTGTTTTTACAGCGGGAATGGTTGATCACAGCTCTGCACTTTTTACCACGTACATCAACAGTGATGAGTTCTTAACCATAGGACTGTTAGTCCTGCAAAGTTATGTGTTTCTCGCCAGTCTCTTATTTATGATATTTCCGCTGTTTGGCGGTCCGTTTCGAATGCCTCTTTCATTAAGAGTGCTTATTACCATGAAAAAACTGATGACCTGTAAATCCTTTGATTCCCATAATCGGATTTAGACATGGTAAATTATGTGCTTATTAGCAGCAGTGATACGTATCACATCCTATTATTTACCAAAATTGAAGTAGCCTCCTATGCATGAACAAGTTCAGGATTATTACGGTAAGACCCTCCAGGGATCTGCTGATCTGAAAACAGATGCCTGCTGTACTTTACAGGCACCACCACAGCCAATTAAAGATATTCTTAAGAAGATCCATGATGAAGTCAGCAGCCATTACTACGGTTGTGGTTTGGTGGCTCCGGAGCAACTTAAAGGTTTGCGTATTTTAGACCTGGGAAGCGGCTCTGGTCGTGATGCTTATACCTTAGCGGCACTGGTAGGAGAAACCGGATTGGTTGTCGGTGTAGATATGACGGATGAACAGCTGAATATTGCTAACCGTCATCTGGATTACCATGCTGAAGCATTTGGCTATAAAACGTCTAATGTGGAATTTAAGAAAGGCTATATTGAAAAGCTGGATGAACTGGGGCTGGAAGAAAACAGTTTTGATCTGATTGTATCTAACTGCGTAATTAACCTGTCGCCGGACAAAGAAGCAGTGCTCAAGCAAGCGTATCGGTTATTAAAGCCAGGCGGTGAGATGTATTTCTCTGATGTGTATGCTGATCGTCGCGTACCTCAGGAACTGGTAAATGATCCGGTACTTTACGGCGAGTGCCTCAGCGGTGCTTTGTATTGGAACGATTTCCAGAATTTAGCTAAGCAATGTGGGTTTGCAGATCCAAGACTGGTGGAAGACCGCCCGTTGGGCATTGATAACCAGGCCGTTGAAAAACGTATCGGTCATATTGGTTTTTACTCAGCGACTTACCGCTTGTTTAAAATTGCTGGTCTGGAACCTGCCTGTGAAGATTATGGTCAGGCTGTGGTTTATAAAGGCACTATTGCTGATCAGGAAACTAATTATCTGCTGGATAAGCATCATCTGATAGCAGCGGGTAAGGTATTTCCTGTGTGCGGTAACACTTACCGGATGCTCAACGAGTCACGTTTACAGCAGCATTTTGAGTTTATCGGTAATTGGGATAATCATTACGGTATTTTTGAAGGTTGTGGCAGTAACCTGCCTTATGATGTGGTGAGCAGCAGTTCGGCAACGTCTGCCGGTGGTTGTTGTTAATCTGATTTATGATGCCTGCCCGGCTTCGTAGTCGGGCCGTTTTTAAGGTAGCCAGAATCAGACTAAGCTTTAAATGATATAGATCCCGCTTATTGATAGGTTTTCTGTATCTTGCCCGATATGATGGTGCGTTAAGTTTTGTCTGTTTGAAGTAACTATTCCCTGGAAGTGATTATGAGTAATGAAGTCGATTATAAAAACAACCCTCTGCACGGGGTCGGTTTGAACCAGGTATTGACTGAATTAGTCGAGCACTACGGTTTTGAAATTTTGTATGCGTACTTAAACATCAATTGTTTTAAGACCAACCCAAGCATTAAGTCGAGCGAGAAGTTTTTAAAGAAGACTGAATGGGCGCGGGAAAAAGTAGAAATATTTTATTTGTATAAATACAAAAATTTACCCCGGGTATCGTCTGAGCAGTTTGCTTTGTCACCCCGTGACAGAGTTGTACCGACTAACCAAAAGCCTGGTGAGCCTGCCGAACTGAGTTTGGAAGATGCTGAAATACAGCGTGAAAAGAGTGCTAAAAAAGCCGCTGAATTTGGTAAGTCTAAAAGATCTCCACATTCACGTCCTAAGCCGTCCAGAAGCCGAAATCATGATTCTGACAGTCCGTACAAGAAACGTGACTCATCAGACTCCCGTGGTTCATCCGACGCTAATGGCGCAACAGATGATGATCCCTGGGCTAAATGGCGTTAGGGCGAGTTAAAAACTGCTCTCTTCCAGATGCATTATGCTGCTTTCGCCAGCCATAATACTGGCGAATAAACTGCTGCTTTGTGGCAGCAGTTTTTGCATAAAGAAGCGGGCGGTATGCAGCTTTCCTTTGTAAAAACCACTTTCCTCATCAGGCTGCAGCAAAGCAATTTCAGCCATTTTGCACCACATGTATCCCAGCGCAACCAAACCGAATAACCGCAGATAGTCACTGGCGACTGCGGCAGCCGCTTCCGGATTTTTCAGGCCGGTAAGGGCTATTTGCTGGCTGGCTTTCTGTAGTCGGCCAAAGGCTTTACTGAGTGGGCCTGTAAATTCAGATAATTCAGTATTAGCCTGCTGGTTTTCAAGATAATTCTGTATCGGATGGAAGAAGTGACGCAGGTAACGGCCCGCTTTTTGTGGCATTTTCCGACCGATCAGATCCAGTGCCTGAATGCCGTTGGTGCCTTCATATATTTGTGCAATTCGGGCATCTCTTACCAGTTGTTCCATACCGTTTTCACGGATAAAGCCGTGACCGCCTAAAACCTGCATGCCTAAGTTTGTGCATTCAAAGCCAAGGTCGGTGAAAAACGCTTTTACTACAGGGGTTGTTAGCTGCACAAATTCATCAGCGTCCTGTCTGACGGTTTTATCACTGTGCTTACGGGAAGTGTCCAGCTGTATAGCAACCCAAAGCCCGAAAGCCCGACAGCCTTCAACGTAAGCTTTTTGAGTGAGAAGCATACGGCGAACATCAGGATGGACAATGATTGGATCTGCCGCTTTTTCCGGATGTTTTACTCCAGAAAGAGAGCGTCCCTGTAAACGTTCCCGGGCATAGCTGACTGAACCCTGATAAGCGGCTTCAGCCAGTCCCAGTCCCTGTACACCAACCGCCAGACGGGCCTGGTTCATCATAGTGAACATGGCGCGCATGCCTTTGTGTAAATCGCCGATTAGCCAGCCACTAGCCTCATCAAAGTTGATCTGGCAGGTTGATGACGCCTTGATACCCATTTTATGTTCGATACCGCCACAGCTGACCCGGTTATCTATCAGTGCATCATCATCAGGGTATTTTTTCGGTACCAGAAATAGACTGATACCTTTAATGCCCTCTGGTGCATCCGGAGTACGGGCCAATACCAGGTGGATGATGTTTTCGGTCAGATCATGTTCGCCGGCAGAGATAAAAATTTTGCTGCCTGTTAACTTGTAGCTTCCGTCTGCCTGAACTTCGGCTTTAGTACGGCACAGACCCAGGTCAGTACCGCAGTGCGGTTCAGTCAGACACATAGTGCCAGACCAGTTGCCATCGGCGAGTTTAGGCAGGTAAGTTTGTTTAAGCGATTCGTTGGCATAACGGCTGATGGCCGAGTAAGCACCAAAGCTTAGCCCCGGATAAATGCCGAACGACAGGTTAGCCGAACAGATCATTTCTTCCAGTAAAGTATTAATGGTTTTAGGTAAACCACTGCCACCGTACTCTGGATCGCAGGCCAGTGCAGCCCAGCCGCCATCACAAAATTGTTTGTATGCGGCTTTGAAACCTTCAGGCGTGCTTACTTTCCCATTGCTGAACAGGCAGCCCTGTTCATCGCCGCTGTGATTCAGTGGCTGGAGGACTTCACTGGTGAGTTTACCGGCTTCTTCCAGAATGCTGTCAATCAGCTCCTGATTAACATCTTCGTAACCGGGCAACTGGTTTAACTGCAGTGCATCTAAAAGTTCGTAGAGCACAAACTGCATGTCGCGGATCGGGGGCGTGTAAGTCAGCATAACCTTTCCTCTAATGTCAGTTGCGCAGGGGTTTACCGGTTAGCAACATGTGTTCAATGCGCGCCAGGGTGTCAGGGTGTCGGATGATGCTCATGAAGTTTTGCCGTTCAAGGCTCAGTAAGTCATCCTCACTAAGTGGTTTGCTAACATCGGTATCACCGCCGGAAATGATATCTGCTACATGCAGCGAAACTGTTTTGTCATGTTGGGTGGCTTTACCATTGCGTACAAAGCCATTAACGGCCATTTCAAATGCCAGTTTGCCGCTGCTGCCGGGCAAATTAAAGTCAGCAGACTTAGGTGGCTGATAATTTTTAGCCAATTGCAGGGCGGTGGCTTTGGCGTCTGCCAGCAGTCGGTCACGGTTCATGGTGATCTGATCATATTGTCGCAGAACCTGATTGCTGCGGGCTTGCTCGGCTGATTTGGCCACTGCTGCTGTAGATATCAGTTCAAAGACTTTAGCGGGAGCTGGCATTGGACCTTGCGGATAATTCGGTTTCTGCTGCCAGCGTGCCAGCATTTCTTTACAGCCACCCCAGGCGGGCACCAAGCCGACACCTACTTCAACTAGGCCGGTGTAGGTTTCTATATGCGCCTGAATTGCATCACTGTGCAGCAATACTTCACAACCGCCGCCCAACGCCAGCCCGCTGGGTGCACTGACCACTGGAAAAGGTGCGTACTTAAGCGCTTTAAAGGTTTGCTGACCCGCCATTACCATGGCTTCAATGTCTTGCCAGGCGGCGATATTAGCGGTGAACATGGCCAGACCGAGATTGGCGCCAACAGAGAAGTTTTCCCCTTCGTTATAGATAACCAGGGCTTTATGATTTCTTTTTACTACTGCGATGCTTTGCTGTAGAAGCGCCATTATATCCGGGTCCAAGGAGTTCATTTTGGATGTAAACTCAAAGCAGAGAACACCGTCACCAATGTTCCACAGTGATGCTGACGAGTTCTTCAGCAGGGGCTGCTGATGACGTTTAATATCCGCCAGCAGCAATACGCCATCAGGGCGGATTAATGGCTGATAACGTCCGTAAACGTCCATGAAATGCAGCTGTTCGGAGTGCTCCTTATAGGCCTGAAGGCTATACAATGGTCTCCGGGCAGTGGTTGCCAGTATGGGAGGCAGACTAAAGCCATCGGTTTGAAGGTGTTCCGCCAGCCAGCCAGTTCCCAGTATGTCCATGAGTTCAAAGGGACCATACTTCCAGTTATAACCCAGCCGCATCGCCGCATCTATGGAGGTAATATCTTCAGCAACTTCGCCCACCAGGTTTGCAGCGTAACAGAGCGTTTGCGCCATAACCCGCCAGGTATACTGACCATACTTATCTTCCCGGGAAAGCAGGTGACGGAGTTTGTGAACCCGGGTATCTGCACCGGGTACTTTAGGGCGCAATGCTGGTGTGTAGTCTCCGTTATTCAGGCAAATGGCTTCCTTTGCTGGCGGAGTCTGACTCCGGTCCAGCCGGTAAAAGCCCCCTTTGCTTTTACGACCGGTATAACCCTGGCTGATCATTTTGTCTATCAGTGGTATATGGCGTTGTAGCTGAACAAAAGGGTCGTGTTCTGGTAATGCCTGACACATGGCACCAACAATCGCCGGCATCAGATCAATACCGACCAGGTCCATTAATCCAAAGACACCGGTTTTCGGTATGCCACAGGGCTTGCTTAACAGGGCATCGGCCTCTTCGATACTAAGGCCCATATCAATGGCTTCAACCAGCGCACAGTAGATCCAGAAAATCCCTAACCGGTTAGCAATAAATCCCGGGCTGTCCTTACAATGAATGACTGTTTTACCCAGCTGCAGGTCAGCGAAGTTTTCCAGCTGCTGTATCGCTTCCGGATTGGCCTTTTCTGCGACGATTTCCAGCAGACGCATATACCGGGGTGGATTAAAGAAATGGCTGATACAGAAGTCAGCAGCAAAACTTTCCGGCAGCCCCTGTACTAAACAGTGAAGCGGCAAGGTAGATGTATTGGAAGACACGATACTGCCTGGCTTACGTACAGCATCTATCTGTTTATAAAGGTTTTGTTTAAGTGCCAGGTTTTCGCTGACGGCTTCTATAATCCAGTCACATTCGCTGATTAAGTGCAGATGGTCATCAATGTTCAGCGGGGTAATGAGTTTGATGTTGCGCTTATGAGTCAGGGCTTCGGGATTGGATTTCAGTAAGCGGTTGACCGCATTGCGGGCAATGTTACTGCGTTCAGGCTGCTTTTCCTGAGAATGTTCGTCAACCCGGTCAAGCAGCAGAACCGGTACACCGGCATTGGCAATTACTGCTGCAATACCAGCACCCATGGCACCCGCACCTATTACTGCAATCTGTTTGATGTTACTCATCAGATGGCCTCCAGCAGTGTAGCTATCCCCTGACCACCACCGATACATTGAGTTGCCAGTGCGTGTTTACCGCCACTCTGGTGAAGCAGGCTGGCGGCTTTACCAACAATCCGTGCGCCACTGGCGCCCAGAGGATGACCCAATGCAATTGCACCACCATGCTGGTTTACTTTTTCAGGATCCAGCTCAAGCTCACGAATGCAGGCCAGTGCCTGACTGGCGAAAGCCTCATTAAGTTCGATAACATCCAGTTCGCTGCTGTTAAGACCCGCCCGTTGCAGAGCTTTTTTGCTGGCCGCTACCGGGCCCATACCCATTACTTCAGGGGCACAGCCTGCAACGGCGACAGTTTTAATATGCGCCAGCATTGGCAGATTATGCCGACGCGCATAGCTTTCTGAGCAAACCAGAACAGCGGCCGCGCCATCGGTCAGTGGCGAGCTGGTGCCGGCGGTGACACTACCATCGCTGACAAAGGCCGGATTTAATGTTGCTAAGCCTTCTGCACTACTTTCGCCACGAATACAGCCATCCTGCTGTAGCTCTTCTAACGGAATGATTTCTTCCGTCAGTAGTCCCTGTTGCTGCGCCTGCAGCGCTTTTTGCTGAGAACTGATGGCAAAGGTTTCCTGTGCTTCACGGCTGATGTTGTAATGTTCAGCAACCACTTCTGCCGTTTCTCCCATGCTCATATAAATCCTGGCATTTTCTTTATAGAGCTTTTGGTTTGGCAACGGGTTATAGCCCATCATGGGGATACGGCTCATACTTTCTACACCGGCACAGATGAACGCATCCCCGGCACCCATCGCTATACTCCCTGCAGCCATATGTATGCTCTGCATGGACGAGCCACACCAGCGATTAACGGTAGCCCCCGGGATGCAGTCAGGCAAACGGCTCAGGAATACCAGCATCCGGGCCATATTGAGACCCTGTTCACCTTCCGGGAAGGCGCAACCACAGAGTAAATCTTCGATTTGAGTGGGATTAATTCCGCTGTTTCGGACCAGGCCGCGGATCACTTTTGCTGCCAGAGTATCCGGGCGAACTCCGGCAAGGGCGCCTTTATGGGCGAAATCGAAGGGAGAGCGGCAATAGCCGGCGATTACTGCTTGTTCCATAATGCATTCCTGCCTGTAGCGTCTGTATCAGAGCCTTAAGAGCTGCCGTTAGTGATCAGTGCGTCCACTTACCTGAGAGTCTTCATCGTTTAGTGCTCCCAGACACTGATTGCGAATATCTTTAAGTTCTTCAAGTACCTGTAATAAAGCATCCTGCTGAATTTCCAGGTCTTCAATGCGTGCGCATACTTTTTTATAGAGCAGTGTTAGCTGCCCGGTTTGTTTTATATCGGTGGCATACAGGTCCAGAAAATCACTGATATCTGCCAGTGAGAAGCCTAAGCGTTTACCTCGCAGAATCAGCTTCAGTCGGGCTTTGTCTTTACCTGTATAAATTCTGGTATTGCCCGCGCGTTCCGGAGAAAGTAAATGTTTACTCTCATAAAAACGGATAGTGCGCGGTGTAATGCCTAATTCACGGGCCAGTTCCGGTACGGTGTAAAATGCCTGTTTGCTCATACATCAGATCCGCACGGCCGCGCCAATCTTGGTCTGCTGTTCTTCGACCAGTTCTTTTTTCGACAGTTTACCGACCATGGTTTTAGGTAACTCGTCACGGATTTCAATGTCTTTAGGCATTTCTATGCGTGATAAACGGTCTTCCAGGAAGGTTTTAATACTGTCGCCTTCCAGATCTTCATAACCGGTTGCCAGTTTAACGAATGCCTTTGGCGCCTGTCCCCGATATTCGTCATCGATGCCTATGACAATGGCTTCAGCAATTCCCGGGTGACAATACAGGGCATCTTCAATATGCCGGGGATAGACGTTATAACCGGAACAGATAATCAGATCTTTTATACGGTCCACCAGGAAGATGTAACCTTCCTCATCAGCGTAACCAATATCGCCACTGTGGAGTCCGCCGTTAATAATCGTGCTTTTTGTTGCTTCAGGGCGTTGCCAGTAGCCCATCATTACCTGTGGGCCACTAATGACGATTTCGCCTTTTTCTCCTTGTGGCAATTCCTTCCCCGGTTCTGCCGGGTCCTGAATACTGATCAGCGTACTTTCTAATGGTAGGCCGATAGAGCCGGCTTTAATTTTGCCTTCAAACGGATTCACTGTTGCGACCGGACCGCATTCAGTGAGGCCGTAACCTTCTACCAGCTTGCAGCCGGTAGCTTCCTCAAAACAGGCTTTGGTTTGTACAGGTAAAGGTGCTCCACCGGAGATGCAATAGTTCAGGCTGGAAAGGTTTAGCTTACTCAGATTAGGCGCATTATTGATGGCGGTATAAATGGTTGGTACGCCGGGAAACAGCGTCGCACCTTTTGTTTGCAGAGTTTTAAGTAACTGATGTAGCTCGAAACGTGGCAGCATTATTAGCTCTGCGCCGATGGATATACCGAAGTTCATTACCACTGTCATGGCAAATACATGGAAAAAAGGCAGTACACCGAGCATCTTTTCCTCGCCTTCTATTACGCTGGGGATGCACTGACGAATTTGCAGGGTGTTGGCGGCAATATTTGCATGGCTGAGCATTGCGCCTTTGGGCTGGCCGGTGGTGCCGCCGGTGTATTGCAGTACAGCCAGGTCTTCAGGATCCAGAGTAACAGGGTGGAAATGGCCGTCAGTATTACTTAAGCGAGTGAATGAAAGATGGGCCGGATCTTTTGGAAAATTAGCAATTTCTGAACGCTTCAGCACCTGAAACAGGACACTTTTTACCGGTGGCAGAATATCTGACATAGCGCAGACAATAATTCGCTGCAGGCAGGTGGTTTCGAGACAGGCATGCACCTTAGGATAGATCTGTCTGAGGTTCAGAGTGACCATTATTTCGGTACCGGAATCCTCTATTTGATAAGCAATCTCGGAACGGGAATATAACGGATTGAAATTGACGACTGTGCCACCAACTTTGAGTATCGCGTAATAACAAACCAGATGATAAGGGGTGTTTGGCAGGCATAAGCCTACTTTACTGCCTTTTCCGACGCCCATCTGCTGAAATCCTTTCGCTGCGCGGTTAACCAGATCGGAGATTTCAGCATAGTTGTATTTTTTATCCAGAAAGTCGACACAGGGATGCTCAGAGAACCGGCTAACAGCCTGATCAAAGTAACTGACAACGGTAGTATTCATGTCACAGCTCCCGGATTTGTTTTGATTGGGAAGCGCATGACAGCAGCATATTTGTGAAACAACTGAGTTTGCTTAATAAGCTTACTTAACTTATTTAACAGAGTTACTGAAAGCGTCAGGCGCTATAAGTAAGTGTAGTTCCCTATAGGTCACTTGCAATTGTGGCACGTGAGTTATGTAACCTGGGCTCGTCAATTAGCCCTCAGATACAGGGCTGTTTAAGTGGCTGGGCGCGTCAGCCCGAAGGTACTGCTCAGAATAATGAGGCAGTCTAGAACGTCATCACCAGACCTAAGCTGAGAATATCTATTTTAGAGTCAAAGCTGCCGGAATAACTGGTAGGCACCGCCACACTGGTTCGGCTGTCAGAGACGGAAGCCTGCTCAGTGAATATATGTGAGTAACCAATGTTGAATCGGGTTTCAGGTGTTATCTGATATGCCGCTCCGACAGATAGCCACTGGCAGTCTGAATCCGGAGTGCCGGCAGAGCGATACTCATCAATTGCGGCGCCCTCATCATATGCAAAGCCCAACTTTAATTGCAGTTTGTCGCTGTATTGATAGTTTGCCCCAATAGCTGCAAACAGAGTGTCTTGCCAGAAGTAATCAATGGTAGAGATATTCGCGCCGGTGGTGCTGTTATTAATAACCAGCTGATCCAGCTTTGACCAGTCAGTCCAGGCGAAGTCTGCCAGCAATGACCACTTATCGCTGACTTTCTGATACCAGCCAACAGAAGCGACTGCCGGTAGAGTGACATGGGTTTCAGCATTCTGGGTGCTGATGCCAATTACTTTAACGGTGCCTTGTATCTGATGCTTAATCTGTGACCGGTAATTGATACCGATCCGCCCATCATTACTGTATTCATAGAGCAGACCCAGACCATAGCCCCAGTCAATATCGTCTGCTTCAATAACTGAGGTGGTTGCAGTATTCAGCCCAGTGGTTATTTGCCGTGTTAACGTTCCTTCTACTTTTTCTAATTGCAGGCTTGCTCCCAGTGACAGGTTGTCAGTGAAACGATAAGCCAGAGCAGGGGCGATGTTGATCGTTTTAATTTCACTTTTAACGTTGGCATTAGCGCCTACCCAGTTTTTGTCGTATTCAGAGGACAATGCAAAAGGCGAGGTTATCGCCAGACCAACTTTAAGCCGTTCATCCATACTCCAAACGCTGAAGAAGGCAGGTACAACCGCATCGACAGCACCGTTTTGCTGAGTGTTAGTAAAAGGTGTCCCCGCGGTTGAATTGCTTCCATGCTGATATTCGGAACTGGGACTTATATAGGTAAGGTTCGCTTCAAACTGATTGCCTTTGAGACGGGTCATACCGGCTGGGTTATAAAATACAGTGTTTGGGTCATATGCTTTCGCTGTTTGACCTGCAAATGAGTTTCCCTGGCCTTCAGCACTGTGTCCTTTTAGTTGGAATCCGGCTGCCTGAAGGACAGTGGATAAGCCCAGGCTACATATGAAAGTGCAGGCACTGATGAAGTGAAGAAGCATAGAACGGGGTAACTGCATAGATTCTCCGCAGACACTGCAACCATGGATTGGTTTTAAGGTGTCGTTTTTTCTTATAATTCGCTGCAAAGCTTGAGTATTTTCAATTAAATGCTTTGCAACTTTACAGAATCTTAATGGCAGTAAAAGTTCTGTACCAGATATACCGGTTAATTTGCGCTGAAGTGTCTCTAACAGCCGCTAAATCCTCTACAATAGGCGCAATTTTTATTCTCTGGTCATTTAGAGTGGCCGCCGGAAAAGGTTTTACCATGAAGTTCTCATCTCTCGATTTATCCGCTGATCTGTTAAGCGCACTGGATGCCTGCGGTTATGCCGAAATGACGCCGATACAACAGCAGGCAATTGTGCCGGCGCGCCGTGGCAAGGATATTCTCGCGAATGCTCAGACTGGAACGGGTAAAACTGCGGCGTTTTCATTGCCGATCCTGCAACAGATGATTGAGCGTCCGAAAACGGTACAGCCGGGTTATGTCCGGACGTTGATCCTGACACCGACCCGGGAACTGGCGGAGCAGTTGGGAGAAACAATTGGCCGTTACGCGCAGAACTCGTCGTTCAGTGTATTAGCTCTGTATGGCGGTACTACGGTTGCTAAGCAGGCTAACAAGTTAGCAAAAGGTATTGATGTCCTGATTGCTACTCCGGGACGTCTGCTTGAGCATTTGGTGGAATGTAATCTGCAGTTATCTCAGGTTGAGTTTCTGGTAATGGATGAAGCCGACCGAATGCTGGATATGGGCTTCTTACCGGATGTTAGTAAGATCCTGCAGCAAACACCTGAGAAGCGGCAGAGTTTATTGTTTTCGGCGACGCTTTCGCCTGACGTGAATACGCTTTCCAGGCAGCTGTTAAAGCGTCCGGAAGTGATTCGGGTAGCGAAGCAGAATGTGGTTGCTGATACCATCGATCACGTGGTTTACGAAATTGATGAGCAACGTAAAGCTGATCTGTTTTCTAAACTGATCAAAGAACAAAACTGGTTTCAGGTATTAGTGTTTACCAGCACTAAAGCGCAGGCAGACAGCCTGGCAGTCGACCTGAAAGTAGACGGTATTAAAGGTGTTATTTGCCATGGTGATATCAGTCAGGGCGCCCGTCGCCGGGCACTGGCAGACTTCAAATCTGGCAAAGTACAGGTATTGATTGCTACTGAAGTTGCGGCCCGGGGGCTGGATATTCAGGGCCTGGAGCATGTAGTGAACTTCAATCTGCCATACCTGGCAGAAGATTATGTTCACCGTGTGGGCCGTACTGGCCGCGCAGGAATGCCGGGTAAAGCTATTTCGTTTGTAAGCCGCGAAGAAGAGCGGACGCTGAATGATATCGAGCATTTGATTGGCAGCCGCATCAAGCGGGTACATATGCCAGGTTTTGAAGTCAGTAAGCGGGAAGGCCTGAAAAAATATCTGAAAAAGGCCCGTAAAGCGCCACGCAGTAACAAAGAAACCCGTACTAAAATTGTTAAGTCTGCTGCTGCCGGCAAAAAGAAACCTTCCAAACGGAAGTAAGCCATGTTTGCTGAGCTGGTATGTTGGAATGCCAGCTCAGTATGTAATATTTTGTTTTCGCCAGAGTCTCTTCATACCGGAAAAGATATGTGCTTGTGGAAGGCTGGTATTGTGTAGTGAATAGAACTGATCAGATTATTAGTGAAACTTATATCTCTGGTATGCGTTTCAATAAGTGATCATTTCGATAGATTTTTTTCTACTTATAGTAAAAAAGCGAAGTTTTTCAGTAGATTTTTCCGTTCTCAATAAGTCCTCCTTGTTACCATTATTAGTATTACTACTAATTCCCGCAAAGCGTTGCACCTACTGGTTATATTGCCGATATTTGATAGATCAAGGGGCGTTTCGACGCGTCCGGTCCTAACAAAACACCCGCGGTAGGGAGGCAATAATGCCTTTTGGCTTATTAAAATATGGTCTGAGCAAGGATTATCCGGCTCAGCATCATTTCACACCCAGCAGCACCGAACTGAAGAAACATTACGACGTCGTCATTATTGGCGCCGGTGGCCATGGTGCGGCCTGTGCATATTACCTCTCTAAATATCATGGTGTGACGAACATCGCGGTGCTGGATAAAGGTTATCTTGGCGGCGGTAATACTGCCCGAAACACTGCGGTTATCCGTTCCAATTATCTGACCGAAGAAGGTGTGGGTTTTTACCGCGATTCTGTTGAACTGTATCAGAACCTGAGTAACGAGTTCGGTTACAACATCATGATGGAAAATCGCGGTCAGCTGACACTGGCGCACAGTGATGCTGCCGTTCGCAGCTTCCGCTGGCGTGCTGAAGTTAACCAGCATATGGGCGTGCGCTCTGAGCTGGTTGACCGTAAAACCATTCGCGAAATGGTGCCAAATCTGAATATGCCGGAAGATGGCCGTTATCCAATTATGGCAGGTCTGTGGCATGCCGATGGCGCAACTGCACGTCACGATGCAGTGGCCTGGGGTTACATGAAAGGTGCCTGTGAGCGTGGTGTGGAACTGCATCAGCTGACAGAAGTTGAAGACGTACTGATCACTAACGGCAAGGTAAATGGTGTTAAAACGAATCGCGGCACCATTAGCTGTGGTTCAGTTGTTCAGGCAGTTGCCGGTACCAGCTCTATTGTCGCTGAAATGGCGGGCATTAAGCTGCCGGTTCACAGCTTCCCACTACAGGCGATGGTTACCCAGCCTTATAAGCCACTGCTAACGCCTCATGTTAGCTCGCCACATGTTCACGTTTATGTGCATCAGACCTCCCGTGGTGAATTTGTTATTGGCGGTGGTTCAGATCCATACCCGCTGTATAACACTCGTTCTACCCTGGATATGAAGGAATCGCTGGCGGCTGCCGCTCTTGAATTATTCCCATTCCTGTCTCAGGCACGATTGATGCGTCAGTGGGCGGGTATTACCGACATGACGCCTGATTACAGCCCGATTATGGGACTGAGCCCGGTAGAGAACTATTACCTGGATGCCGGTTGGGGTACCTGGGGCTTCAAGGCGACGCCGATTTGCGGCAAGACCATGGCAGAACTGGTTGCGACCGGCAAGCCACCTGAGCTGATCAAGCCATTCGAGCTGGAACGCTTTTACCGTCATCAGCAAATCAATGAAGCCGGCGCCACTGCGGCCAGCCACTAAGCGGGAGAGCATTATGAAAATATTAAACTGTCCGCTGAACGGGCCACGGAATATCTCAGAATTTGTCTATGGCGGTGAGTTGCATGCCATGCCTGATCCGAATCGCTGCGACAGCCGCGAGTGGGTTGAACATGTGTATTTCCACGAAAATGCGGCGGGTATCGTACGTGAATGGTGGTGTCATAGCGCGACTTCTTACTGGTTTTTGGCAGAACGAAACACCATTACTGATGAGATCATCAGAACATTTCCAGCCAGTGAAGTATTTAATCAGCGGGTTGAATTTAACGCTGTGGAAGGAGAATAAAAGTGCCTGTTTATAACGATAACCGACTGGCCAAAGGTGGTTTGCTGGTAGATCGCAGCGAAACCGTCAGTTTCTCTTTTGATGGTCGCGAATTTAAAGGTTTTGCCGGCGATACGATTGCCAGCGCTCTGGCCGCTAACGGCCAGTGGCTGATTAGCCGCTCATTCAAATATCACCGTCCCCGTGGTGCCTTAACCATGGCGGGCCAGGACGCTAACACGCTGGTTCAGTTACCGTCTGACCCCAACGTACTGGCGGACCGGGAAGTTATCCGTAATGGTCTGAATGTATCCGGTCAGAACTTCAGCGGTAGCCTGGAAAAAGATGCCAGCCGTCATCTGGGTATGTTCAGCAAGTTCATGCCAGTCGGCTTTTATTACAAGGCGTTTTATAAGCCAGCAGGTGCCTGGGAAAAATGGGCGCCAGTGATCCGTAAGGCAGCAGGTCTGGGTGTTGTAGACGATACTTTTAAACCTGAATATTACGATAAGCAGTATCGCTTCTACGATCTGGTTGTCGTGGGTGCGGGACCTGCAGGTATGACTGCAGCGATTCAGGCGGCTGAACAGGGCGCTAAAGTTCTGCTGGTAGATGAAAACCCTATTCTTGGTGGCAGCCTGGCCTACAGCCGGCTGGATGCTGAAGGCACGCAGGCAGAAGCGCTGCGTCAGGCAATGATTGCCGATATCGAAAGTCATGCCAATATCGAAGTGAAGCTGAATGCTGTGTGTAACGGCTATTTCGGTGATAACTGGTTCCCGGTGATTCAGGGTAAGCGTCTGTACAAAGTACGGACCAAAGAAGCCATCATGTGTGTGGGTTCGCTGGAGCAGCAGGCGGTTTTCCATAATAACGATCTGCCGGGCGTGATGATGTCCAGTGCAGTACAACGTCTGATCAAACTATACGGCGTTAAGCCAGGTCAGAAAGCCGTTGTAGTAACCGGTAATGATGAAGGTTACGCCTGCGTACTGGATATGCTGGATGCCGGCATCGAAGTTGCGGCGGTTGCTGAGTTGCGTGATAGCGCACCGGAAAGTGAACTGATGCAGGCTGTCAGCCAGCGTGGCGTTCGCATTTTAAGTAATCATGCGGTTTACGCAGCGACTTCCCGTTCAGATAAGAAACATCTGGCCAGTGTCGAAATTCGCCAGCAGATCAGCAAAGGTACATGTGCTAATAGCGGTGAAACTTTCACCTGTGATCTGCTGTGTATGGCCGTTGGTTATACCCCAACTTATCAGCTGATTTGTCAGGCAGGTGGTCAGTTAAGCTACAACGACGACACCGCAATGTTCACACTGAGTAAGCTGCCTAAAGCTTTCCAGATTGCCGGTTCCGTGAATGCTAACTGGTCGACTGAAGCGGTATGCGGTGATGCTCAGCGGGCAGCAGCGCTGGCTGTTAACCGCCTGGCGGAGAATGTAGCGGGTGTGAGTGCAATGGCTGAACCGGCACCGATTGCCGATGACAGTGCCAACAGCCCGAACTACAGCTGGCCGATCTTCCCTCATCCGAAAGGTAAAGAATTCGTCGATTTCGATGAAGATCTGCAGATTAAAGATATCGTCAATGCGACCCGCGACGGTTACGAGCATGTTCAGCTGGTGAAGCGTTATTCAACCTGCGGTATGGGGCCTTCACAGGGGCGTCACTCGGCACTGGCAACTGCTCGTATCGTGGCGAATGCTACAGGTAAGAGTGTTGCCCAAACGGGTGTAACGACTGCTCGTCCTCCATTTGCGCCGGAACGTTTGGGACATCTGGCTGGCCGTAGTTTCTATCCGGCCCGTTATACCAACATGCACCACCGTCACTTAGAAGCTGGCGCGCAGATGCTGCAGGCTGGTGCCTGGTTCCGTCCGGCTTACTATGGTGCAACTAATCAGCGCGATAACTGCATTGCTGCTGAAGTAAATAACGTCCGTAACAATGTTGGCCTGGTAGATGTATCGACTCTGGGCGGCATTGAAGTGCGTGGTCCGGATGCCGGTGAATTCATGAACCGGGTATATACCTTCGGTTTTGTGAAGCAGCCATTAGGCCGCGCCCGTTATGCATTGATGACCAATGAAGCCGGTGTAGTGATTGATGACGGTGTGAGCTGTCGCTTCCATGATCAGCTGTTCTATGTAACGGCGACTACTGGCGGCGTCGACCGGGTTTATCAGAGCATGCTGAAGTGGAATGCTCAGTGGTGTCTGGATGTTGATATTGCCAACGTTACCTCTGCCTGGTGTGGCGTGAACATTGCCGGCCCTAAAGCCCGTGACGTACTGAGTAAGCTATGTGATGACATTGACCTGAGCAGTGAAGCTTTCCCATACATGGGGGTTCGTGAAGGCCATGTTGCTGGCATTCAGGCCCGGGTAATTCGGGTAGGTTTCGTTGGCGAACTGGGTTATGAAGTTCACGTACCACAGCATGCCGGTGAAGCCCTTTGGGATGCCCTTATGGTCGCTGGTGAAGAGCAGGGCATTAAGCCTTTTGGAATCGAAGCACAGCGGGTACTGCGTCTGGAAAAAGGTCACATCATTATTGGCCAGGATACAGATGCGATGTCGACCCCTGAAGAAGTTCAGATGGGTTGGGCGGTTTCAAACAAGAAGCCATTCTTTGTGGGACAGCGAATCATTCGTGAACTGAATAAAGCGCCGCAATATCGCTCATTAGTAGGCTTTGTTGTCGATGATCCGAATGCACCACTGCCTCAGGAAAGCCATCTGATTTTTGACGGAGAGAAAATGACCGGACGGATTACGTCCTGCAACTACTCGCCGACATTAGGCAAACCTGTAGGTATGGCTTACGTACCGCCAGGTAAAACTGAGCCAGGTAGTGAAATCACTATCAAAGTCGATGGTGTGCGGGTTGCAGCTAAAGTTGTCGCTCTGCCTTTCTATGATCCTGACACTGCCCGTCAGAACCTGTAATCGCGCTGCGAGGAATTAGATATGAATGAGTTTTTAACAGCAGCGCCAGACAGCGGTTTACGTCGTAGCCAGCTGTACCGGGCCCAACAGAAAGCCGGTGCTGAATTTGCCAGCCTGAATGGCGCAACAGTGGTTAAACAGTTTGCGGCGGATGATGCTCAACAGCTGAAATCACTGGCGATGGTTGATCTTTCAATGCTGCCTCGCAGCGGCTTTAAAGGCCGTCAGACGCCTGAATGGCTGACGCAGCAGGGTGTTGAAATCCCAGCCGTGCCAAATCAGGCGACACGTCAGAATGATGGTTCGCTGGTGGCGCGTTTATCGATGCAGGAACACCTGATCCTGAGCGATCTGCAAGTGACTGCAGCACTGCCGCAACAGCTGGAAAACAACTGGCAGATGGACGCAGATAACGCCTGCTATTCATTGCCACGTAACGACAGCCACTCCTGGTTGTTGCTAACCGGCGAACATTTGCGGGATATGCTGGCCAAGGTTTGCGGCATTGATTTTGCCGCGGATGAGTTTGCTAACTATCAGGTAGCGCAAACCTCGATTGCCCGGTTAAACGGTATTTTGATTCGTGATGATTTGCAGTTGGCGGATGGCAGCACTGTGCTGGCTTTCCACCTGCTGTGTGATGTGAGTTCAGTTGAGTTCATGTGGGATTGCCTGCAGGACGCAATGGATGAATTTGGTGGTAAGCCAGCGGGTCTGGCTGCACTACTGGCGTGATCTGAACCCGGCAAAGATCGGGTTCAATAAAAACAGCAGTCAAACCGTTATCTGGCGGTTATGACTGCGAACAACAAATTGAAATAAATAGACGGGGCTTAAGTCCCGCAAAAAATTATAGGAACAACAACATGGCATTTCCAAAGAGTTCACCTTACGTGATCGTTGGTGCCGGTATTCACGGTTTGAGTACTGCGTATCATCTGGCGCTGGAGTTGAAAAAACGCGGTAAAGGCAGCGGCGAAGATATCATCATTCTGGATAAGTCCGGCATTTCTGCCGGTGCTACCGGTATTGCCTGCGGTGTTATCCGTAACAACTACTTCCAGCCAGCGATGCGTGAGCTGATGGCACACAGTGTAAAAGTGTGGGAAAGCGATCCGGAAGCGTACAGCTACCACCCGGTTGGCTATATGCAGATCAGCCCGGAATCCATGCATGAAGACGTTGCCTCTATTTATGAGCAGCAGCAGGCAATTGGCTACGAGTCTAAATTTATCGAAGGTGAAAAAGACTGTAGCGATTACATGAAGACCATCTTCCATGACTGGCAGGCGCAGGGTATCACCTCGGTACTGCACGAAATGCCAGGTGGTTATGCAAACAACACTAAAGCGATGTACGGCCTGGCTGCGAAAGCAGAAGCTGAAGGCGTACGTATCATCACTGGTGTAACGGTTACCGGCTTCCAGCAGGCAACTGATGGCGCCATCACTAAGGTAGAAACCAATAAAGGCGATATCGAAACTGACTACGTAGTTATTGGTGCCGGCCCATGGGTTAAGTCTTTCTGGGAAATGCTGGATCTGCCTAAGCAGATTGATATTAAGAACCCAACCTCTGGCGTGATTGCGACAGATGTACCTATGTGGGTTTACTGGTCACTGCAGGAAGGCACTCTGGGTGTAGATCCTGGCCTGCAGGTAACTAACGATGGCAAGATGCCACCGGTTATTCACGTCGACAGCAACGCGCCACTGTATTCAGATGTAGACGGTTCCCTGATTACTGAAGACATGTGGGGCATTTACTACAAGCCTGATTATCACTTCGGTGGTATCCAGGGCGGTGCAGCACCATTCATCGTTGATAAGCCTGCTGATGCTGTTCAGGTTGACCCGTACGGACCTGAATCTCCAGAGTTCATTGTAGGCCCTGACTTTGCACACATGTGGGTATCCGCACTGGCACACTGTCAGAAGCGTTTCGAAGGCACGATTCCTAAATACAAGGATGAGGCTTCCGGCGGTATTGGTTGCTTTACACCAGATAGTTTCCCGGTATTCGACACCTTCCGTAAGAACTGTTTCGTGATCGCCGATTCTAACCACGGTTACAAAATGCTGGGTGTAGGTAAGTTGGTTGCTGAGCAGGTAGTAGGCGAGAAGCCTAGCTTGTTGGAGCCATTCCGCTTCTCCCGCTTTGAAGAGGGTAAATTGCACCCGACTTCGAACAGTCCTTTCCCTTGGAGCTGATCTGACTGATTGTATTGGTGAAAGGTGTTAGAGGGTAAATTGCACCACCATCACAAGAGTCAAACAGTCCTTTTTCTTGGAGCTAATCACTCCAAAGTAATTTTTGGTTGTTGACCGCAACCTTTAAACGCCGGGCTCTTTAGTCCGGCGTTTTTGTTTGTTTTTTGTGGTTTTGTTTCTGATAGCTCAGTTGTTTTCTTGATTATATTGCCGGTTCGCTGGTTTAGATGATCTTTTCGCTTACGCGACTCAAGACCTTTGTAACGGCGCAAAGGCCTTAAGAATCCAAACGCCGCCCCACCGCTTGTCCGGCTGCGCCGGATTCCCTGCGCGTCTCATTGACAACAGGCCTCCTAAAAACTCGACCGCTACGCGCTCTCAAACAATTTATCCGGCTGATCTGTTGTCAGCTGCGATGCTCGGCTACACGGAAGGGGAGTTTGGTAACTTCGTAGTTATTCTGGGAAGTTAAGGTTATGTGAATCTTAAAAAATAAAAGTAGGTGCAGAGTAAAAGTAATGGTTTTTTGAGGACAGGACCTTTCTATTACGACTTCAATTTTGAATAGGTTTAGCTAAAAGCTGTTCGGGTTCAGCTAAGGCGGCGCTTAGCAACTCCAGTACTATTTGGGCTGATTTTGATAAAGGCTCGTTTTTTCGGGTGATAATAAAGACCTGTCGCTCGACGAAGGGGTCGGTCAGTTCTTTGAATATCAGGCCGGGTTCGCTGAAGCGGGGCATGGCTAGTTTGGGTAGGGCTGTTACGGCCAGCCCTGCTTCGATAATTCCTGTTAGTGCGACGAGTGTCAGTACCTCGAAGTCCGGTGAGTACACAGACTCTGGTAATCCTTCGGTAGTATTTAACAAAGCATTCACACCGGTATCGTGAGACATCGCCGCAAACGAGTAACCTTTGAGTTTACTCCATGGCAGAGGGGATGTCTCTTGTGCCAGCGGGTGGTCAGCGAGGAGTACGGCCCCGACAGGATCCCGAAACAATGGGGTATATTCCAGTTCAGGACGGTCTTCCCACAGATTACTGATACCAAAATCAACTTCGTTACGTAATACCTGACGCTGTACTCCTCGGGCATTGTCATCGCGCAGGTTGACCCGGATGGAAGGGTGGCTTTGGCGAAAGTTCTCAAGTACCCGGGGGAGCAGCCGGATGGCGATTGAGGGAAGTACTGCGATGCCGACCAGGCCTTTGCGTCGTTTAGCGTTGGCATGAACGGCTAAAATTGCTTGTTCAAAATCGTCGATCAGACGTTCTGCGGTAGGTAGAAATTCTTCGCCGTCTGGTGAGAGCGTTACTTTACGGGTTGTGCGTTGAAACAGTTCGACGTCAATTAATGCTTCCAGCTGGTGGATGGTGCTGGTGAGAGCTGGTTGAGATATCGCCAGTTTATCTGCGGCCCGGGTAAAGTTTCCCGTATGAGCGACTTCGATAAATGCCCGCAGGTGTCTGAGGTTTAACGCCCGACTGATATTACTGGCCATACACACTCTTCTTTAAAGGCTTTTAAATAGCCTTTTTTGAGGTTGTTTTATACATCAGACTGTATCACTGATGTCCGGCCGTGAATATGCAATATCACCATCAGTAAAAGGGGGGAGGTGTTTGAAATACAGACGGTTAAAAGCGGTTTTTTTAGGGCATCTGTGACCATGATGAATGTGGCCAATGATCCTTAATCAGATCATTGGCCGGTTCAGAAAGTGAAGCCTGGAAAGTGTCGTAATAAAGTTTTACGACTACTGGCCTCCGGCTTCCATCTGGGAGCGTTTGTTATTTTCGACTAATACTCCCATACCTATATGGTTTATCTGCTCCCATAAGGCTTCGTTTACATCGATACCTTGTTCGACGCTATGGTCTTTATTGTCGGCTATTTGCGTAGGGCTGATATGACGTGCATTACGGTTGCCCTTAGATTGCTGCAGGGATGTAGTCAGATCAACTCTCGAGCTACAGATAATTGTCAGTGCTTTGTTATCTATATTGCCTGGCAAGCTGGTGGTTGCCCGACTGTAGCTTGGATAGCGTTCACCGGCCCGGATAGCAGCACTATGCTCTGTAACCGTGTCGCTGCCACTTTGCCAGTAGGCCGCCACACTGATACCGCGACGGCCGCAGTCGGTCAGTGCTTTGAGAATAAACATGCGGTTATGGCAATTATGTACTGTCACTGTCGCAATACCGTTTTCCAGTGCTTTGGCGTGAGCCAGGTCAACCGAGGCTGCAATGCAGTTCAAAGCACTGCGATCATGGCTATCGATAATCGCTGAGGTACTGTCTTCATAGATAACGGTGCTAAGTGGCTTTTCACTGCGTTCAGTGATGTACGGTAATGCGCGCTCCAGCTCGTCTAATCCATTGAGGTCGTGTTTTTCCAGCCACAAGATCATGTTTGCAGCGTCTTCATAGTTGCCTACAAAATAACCACAGGCTTCAAAGCATCGGCGTAGAGCCGCTTTTAATTCGTTCATAGAAATATGCATAGTTTTCTCCTTACCTGCGTGCTTTATTGCTGTGGTGCTATTGGCATAAACCAATCGTCGTTAAATGGCTTGCCGATGTCTTCCAGCAGGGGAGCGCCCTGGAACATTGTGTTACGTACCCACAGACGTGAACGCGGATCGAATTTACCGACACCGAAGAATGCCAGTTTGCAGCGCAGTAAGTGCATTGGCAGAACATTTCGGTCTAGCAAGTTGGCCTGGATATCACCATAGATACAGCGGTTCATGCTTTGGATACGGCGAACTATGCCACGCATTTTTGGGCGGGCTACCATGAAACGGGCTGTGTTGTGTTCCGGGTGGTCTGCAATGTACTCACAGAGCTGGTTATAGCACTTGTGCACGGCGTAACCGATGCCCAGAGCCATCTGTTTCTGTCTGGCTTCTTTGTCTGCAATGCTGCCAAGACGGGGCTCCATTTTTTCTTCTGAGCGATACCAGCAGGTTTCAAGTGCTCCTTCAGCTTTAAAGTCAGTATTCAATGCCCAGTCATAGCGGGTTTCGATTACTTCTTTTAGCTGCTGAAGCGGCATAATTGGATCCAGGTCGAGAAATTCTTCTGCGCTCTGGTAATCTTCAAGTGAGTCGACCAGCTCGGGGTACAGTTCTAACAGAATTGAAACCAGTAGCTCCTGGCATTCTATTGAACAGTTAGCTTCGCTCCATTTCAGTAATTCATCCCAGCCCACAAATGATGTAGACGTATACGCTTGCAGCTCAGCCAGGTCTTTTAACAGTTCTATGTTATTTGCACTTTGCCAGGCATCTTCGGTGAATGTGTCCCGGGTATATTGTTCACAGCGGGCTAGCAGTTCATTCAGTTCCTGGCGAATTTTGTCGTTAATTGTGCCCAGTACGCGAACGCGTGCCAGTGCCAGTTCACGCATTTCTATCCACTGATTCAGAAGCAATGGATGGTTGACCATGTAAGGGGCCATGCCCAGACCGGTTGAGTTGCCTATGCCGAAAAATCGCTTGATTTCAGGCGCCATCGGTTGGAATGTTTCCGGTGATTTGTGACGGGCAATATGCTCAGCTTGCAACAGGCTGAAATTACGCAGCATCAGGCAGACAAACATTTCACCGGCAAAAGGGCGTGCAAAGTCTTTATGCTTTGTGCGTACTTTTTCCCAGTCTGCCATGCCAAGTTTTCCGCTGCCGTAAACTGCAGTGGTCCGGTAGAGATAGCCAACTTTAGAGATCCGCTCGGCATCAGGCTGCTTGCCTTTCGACAGTTGATCAACAACGTAGTCGAAGTTACGGGCACTTCGGTTAGCACGGGACAATACAAAAACGCGAGAGTCTACCCGTCCGGCTTCCTGCTTAGGAACATTCTGGCGAAGCTTCTGAAGATAAACATCATCCACACTGCCTTCCACCAGAGCCATAGTCAGATCCCACTTAGTGGCAATAACACGGTCATTACGTTCTTCCGCAGATAGCTGATCGGAAAACAGTACAAAACTGAATAGCCCGTGAGGAGCGTTAACTTCATAGACCACAGTGCCATAGCCGTCATTGTCCAGCTCAAAACGGGTTGGTTCGATTTGCCAGCGTTCGCGCATAATTCTACGTACCGTTGTACGCATAAAGCTCAAACGACTTTGGTGCAAAGCGCCTAAACGTTCCAGGTTCATTACCTGGCTGGCCGGGCGAAGCGGCAGGGCATTTTTGCCTCTCTGAGAGGCTTGGATCGCTGCAGGCGTTGTCATTGTTTTTATCCTCAATCGCTGTTGTTCTACACATTTATATTTACAAGCAGCCGTTAAACAGGGCTGATAGCAAAATGATGTGTGGCAACCCGCCTGCGGATAATGCGTTGCAGAACAGGTTTATCATCATCCCGTGCTACAGGAATAGTCGTTCATTCGTGTATTGCCACACAAATTAAAAGGTTATATGGATTAATAAGTACAGGTTATTAATACTTCGTTATCTATCAGATTTTATGCTTTCAAACCTGGTGAGTTGTTGCAGCACCTGCATAATGACTATGCATACACTGATCTGTACCTGAATCTTGTCTTGCGGCAGGATAAGGAATATTTATTCAAGGAGGGCGTTGGATGACAGTAGCTATGCAGCCGGTTGCAGACCGAAAATTACTGGGTGCCAGCCTGATAGTGATTGCGGTGTTCATGATGTCGGTTCAGGACGCGTTAGTGAAGCACTACAGCGGCGATCTGTCGTTGTGGCAGATCTTCACCTTGCGAGGTGTACTGGCGATTCCTTTGCTGTTACTGGTAGCAATGTTTATGCGTCAGCAGCAAGGGATCTGGCGTGGTGCGATGCAAAAGTGGGCGCTGATCCGCTCTGTATTTATGGTGCTGATGTATATTTCTCTGTACGCGGCGATTCCCTTTCTCAGTTTATCGGTAATAGCAGCCGGGTTTTATACCGGGCCAATTTTCGTCACTTTGTTATCCGCATTTTTATTAGGGGAACCGGTTAGTCGACGGGGCTGGCTGGCGATTGCTGTCGGTTTTATTGGTGTACTGGTGATTCTGCAACCCGGAGGCGATGCTTTTACCGCCTGGGCACTGATTCCGGTGTTTGGCGGCCTGATGTATGCGCTGACAAATGTAACGACCCGCAGTAAATGCCAGACCATGCCTATGGCAGCGCTGGCGTTGTCTTTAACGGTTATGTTGCTGTTGCTGGGGGCGGTGTTTAGTCTGATCCTGTATTTCTGGCAGGGCTCTGGTGATGCTGCAGAGCAATTGCCGTTTCTGCTGGGGGGATGGAGTGAAACAGGCTGGTCTCAATGGTTACTGTTTCTGGTGCTGGCGTTTCTGACGATTGGCATCAGCATTACGTTGGTAGGAGCGTATCAGGTTGCTCCACCGCCGTTGGTTGCAACCTTTGATTACAGTTATCTGGTATTTGTCGGGGTATGGGATTTTCTGTTTTTTAATACCGTGCCGAGTATCACGACCCTTTGTGGCATGTTGCTGATTATTGCGGCAGGGTTGCTGGTGACGATAAAGCGCTAGCCGGGGGTTTTATCCGCTGACATATCGACCCTAATAGCTGATGTTTCCATATCTGCCTGCTCCTGCAGGCTGGCTTCAGTGTTGGCCATGTTGCCAACCGGTTCGGCAACGGGAACAGGTTCATTGCTGATAGCTTCTTCGGCGGGGTGAGGTTCTACCCAGTTAATGGCATGGTGGTCGAAACCGCTTTGCACCATAGGTTTGATAACTTCAAAGTAAGGTGAAACGTCGAAGTCCCGGGGTGTGAAGAGACTGGGGTCACGACGCCGGTGCATCCGCTGATAATGGCTGATTCGCTCCGCATCTTCAGGGTTCTCGTAAATGATGTCTGGCAGAATAGGATACTTGATTGACTGGAAAGCCTGGGCGATCAGTGACGAACAGATCGCCCGGGTAGGGTCACCGCTGCCTAAGGTCAGTGCTTTACGACGCCATTTTGATGGAATTGGCGGGGTAGGTACCAGATAGCGGGCCAGATCGAATATATTTTTCAGGTCGTAATTGTCGCCAATACGGGAGACCGCGAACTGAATAACCTGATTGATTTCATTTTCTGATAAACCAATGGGCCGGCAAATACGGCTGTGCAGCGGTGCATAGGTGCTGAGTGGAATAACTCTGACGCCACATTCGATATCAGCTTCCAGTAACGACAATGGCTCAATGCCGGCGTCCAGATCTTCCTGGCTACTAAGGTGATCACCGATATAAAGCGCGGCATGTGACCAGGTGGACTGCGAAAGATACTTAATACTGGTACTGAAGTGACTGGTGCCCTCGACCAGTAATATGTCGCCTTTACGTAACGTTCTTTGTAACAGTGCCGGATTACTGGTGGGAAATAACTCCTCGGTATCGTGGGGCTTAGCGAGGAAATGTGCCAGTTTGCGGCCAATATAACTGAACAGCAACACTGTAATAGCCTCTTTTTCTCAGGTTACCCTAAGCTTAGCAGGCGTCTCCCAATGTGGTGGGCAAAAAATGGGCTTTAGCGAAATTTTATGTTTGATTGTGTTTAACGAAAGCCATACCTGGCGGGTGTTTCGGGTGTGTTTAGATTGATGTTTTTTTCCATGCCAAAAACATTTCCGTCGCGCATTTTGATCAGAAAACCGGCGCGGTCATAGAGTTTAAGAGCAGGATTACATATGAAAACTTTGAGGCGTAAATATTCGCAACGGCGTTGTCGGGCCATGCGTTCCGCTTCCTTAAGTGCCCAGCTTCCGGCACCTTTTCCCTGCCAGTTAGACATGATCTGTAATTCACGAATGTAGGCATGCTGGTTATAGATAGACAGGCTGAGAATGCCGATGGGAGTGTCTTCACTGCAGACGCAGAAATTGTTCCGGTCCGGCCAGTTCAGATCGAAAGTCTGCTGACTCCAGCGCATTGAATATTTTTGGTAATAATCGCCCATATTGCTGCAGATGAGCCGCGCAGCAAACTGCCGATGCTCGGCTGTGTTGTCCAGAGGACGCAGATTGAATTGTGTTAGCGTGGTGGTTTGCATGCTGCTTATCTTAGAGCTGAAGTGAAAAGCTGTAAAACTGCATTTTTACTTGTCGCCGACGATACTTTGGTTGATAGTTGCAGGATCTGTACAGATGAGAATTTTACGTGCTTAAGAACGAAAAGTTTGCTGAGCTGAGTGCCCTGAAAAGCTTTATTGCCATAGCTGAGTCGGAAACGATTACTCAGGCTGCGGAACGGCTGGGAATTACCCAGTCAGCAGTGTCTCAGACGCTGAAACAGTTGGAAACTTTATTTGCAGTGCCGCTGGTGGTGCGGCGTGCCCGGCCGACCCGGCTGACGCTTAGCGGTCAGGTATTGTTGCGTTATGCCCGTCAGTTGCTGGGCGAAAGCCAGCAGATGATGGCCGCGGTGCAACTGGCCTCCAGTGAAGGTCTGGATCGTCTGCGCCTGGGTATGATTGATTCCTTCGCTGATGTCGCGGCTCAGAAAGTGATGGAACAACTGGCCAGTTCGGCGCGTAAGTTGTCTTTGCGTACCGGCATGATGGCACCCTTAAAGGATGCTTTGCTGGAGAGGGATATTGATATCCTGATTACCAGTGACCAGATGCAACAGCATCCTGAGCTGGAAGTTCACCCGGTTTTGCGTGATCCCTTTGTCCTGGTAGTGGCTGATGAGCACATCAAAACCTATGGCAGAGACATTCGTACGCTGGTGGAGGCCTTACCTTGTATCAGCTACAACCGTGAATTGCGACTCGGCAGCCTGACCCAGCTGATTGCCCGCCGCATAGGCGTTGAGCAGGCTGTGCGTTATGAACTGGACAGCACCACAACATTACTACAGTTTGTGCAGAGTGGTCAGGGTTGGGCATTCGTGCCAACCATGAGCTTGTTGCAGAACCCGCTGTTACTGAAAGGCGTGACGACTTTACCAATAACACCTGGCAGCCACGCTCGTTATATTTTCCTGCTGGCCCGGCGTGAAGAGTTGGGCACTTTACCGCTGGAGATTACCCGCATCTGCCGGGATGTTTATGATAATCAGCTGGTCCCGCAACTGCCGGCTGAAATTGACTGGTTACCCAGCGAAGCTTACAGCGTGGAAGATTTCCCTCCGTATTAATCCGGGCTCTTAGTCCGGATCTGGCTGGCAGAATTTATTTGCCGGTTAGTAGCGTTTTTTTGTCGTTTAATTGTTCTTTTTTAGGTCCTCTGATTGGGTATGGTCGATGCTGACATTGCTGTTTGTAACGGCTTCCCGACTGACGATCAAAAAGAATAATGACTATGACTTCTCAGACGACCGCTCAAATACTTCCTCCAGTAAACACTCCTGTAACTCCCAGACATGATGGTTGTCTGGATTTTATTCATAATCTCCGCTTTGAAGACCTACCGGAAACTGTGATTCAGCAGGCAAAAGTCTGTTTGCTGGATTTGTTAGGTGTGGCTGCAGCAGGGCAAAGTACCCGGTTGAGCCGGATAATGTCCGGCTTTGTACAGAGTCAGTACCCGGGTGATATTCCTTTGTTGTTTGAAGGCGCCAGTGCAAGTGCGTGCGGGTCTGCGCTTTATGGCGGCATGCTGATCGACAGCGTCGATGCCCATGATGGCCAGGTGCTCACTAAAGGCCATGTAGGCGTGACGGTTTTACCGGCGCTGCTGAGCCAGGCATATGCTGATCCGGTTGATGGCAAAGAATTACTTACAACATTAGTTATGGGATATGAAATTGCGACCCGGGCAGGAATAGCACTACACGCCACCGCTGATGATTATCATACCTCTGGTGCCTGGAACGGGCTGGCTGCCGCAGCCGTAGTGGCACGTATGCGCGGGCTGGATGCGGATAAAACCTGGGAGGCGCTTGGCAGTGCTGAGTTCTATGGCCCACGTAGCCAGATGATGCGCTGTATCGATTATCCGACCATGGTGAAAGACGGCTCTGGCTGGGGAGCGCTTGCCGGTGTCAGCTGTGCCTTAATGGCTGAGCATGGGTTTACCGGCGCTCCGGCTATCACTATCAGTGATGCGCAAGTGGCAGATATCTGGGGTGATTTGGGAGAGCGCTGGTATATTCTTGAACAGTATTTCAAAGCCTATCCGGTGTGTCGCTGGGCCCAGCCTGCGGTGGAAGCTGTTCGCCAGATCCGCAGTCAGTCAGGTGGCCTGAAGCCGGAAGATATCGCCGAGATTCATATTCATACTTTCCATCAGGGGGCGCGGTTACATGTGAAGCACCCGGATACCACGGAACAGGCTCAGTACAGTTTGCCGTTTTCGGTAGCCTCAGCACTGATTGATGGCGTAGTTACCGCGGAAGCTGTAGCCGAAAATGATGCCGGCCTTGGTGACGCCCGGCGGCAGGCATTGAGCGGAAAAGTAATCACCCATGAAGTGGCTGAGTACGATGCACTGTTTCCTGCAGAGCGTTGGGCACATGCGCGTATTCTGCTGAAAGATGGTACAGAGTTAACGTCTGAACCCTGTATTGCCCGGGGGAATCCTGAAAACCCTCTGACGCTGGAAGAAATTATCAGTAAGTTTCATACCCTGGCGGGGCCTTATGTGGCTGATAGTCGTCGGCAGAGTATTGCCGAGTTATCGATGAATCTGCAGGCGCTGAATAGTGATGAAATGACTGCTTATCTGGCATTACTGAAAGACTGATCAGGAGCTGCACTTAAAGGTGAATTAGTATCAGTCTAAAAACGACAGCTTTATAAGCGATGCGACGTTACAAAACAGGCCTGCAACAGCGGGCTTGTTGGTTTTCAAAAGAGTACATATATTCGGTGTCATAATCAGAGGTCTGTGCACGCAGTCGTATCATCGCTAAATGCTGTAGTTGTGTATGAATCTCGTATAAAAACACTTACTGGCAGTGCTTTATATGGCAAACCTAAAACGTACGGATCCTTTACTGACGCCTTTTCAGTTAAAGCATCTTACCCTTCGTAACCGGATATTCAGTTCAGCCCATGCGCCTTCCTACGTTGAAGCCGGGCATCCCCGTGACCGTTACCGGCTCTATCATGAAGAAAAAGCTAAAGGTGGCGTGGCGCTGACGATGATCGGCGGTTCCACCAATATTGCCCCTGACAGCCCGTCGGTCTTTGGCCAGCTATATGCGGGCGATGATTCGATCATTCCCTGGTTTCAGCAGTTAACCTCCGGTGTTCAGCAGCATGGTGCAGCCATTATGTGCCAGATTACCCATATGGGACGCCGAACAGTCACGGATGCTGGCCACTGGTTGCCGGCAATTGGCCCATCAGTTCTGCGGGAGCGTGCACATCGGGGCTATCCGAAAGCGATGGAACAGGAAGATATCGACCGGGTAATCGAGCAGTTTTGTGCCACGGCTTTACGTTGTCAGCAGGGTGGTTTTGATGGCATTGAGCTGTTGTCACACTCGCATTTGCTGGGGCAGTTTTTGTCACCGCTGATTAACACCCGTGAAGATGGTTATGGCGGTAATACTCAGAACCGGCTGCGCTTTGTGATGGAAGTGCTGGAGGCCGTGCGGGCTGCGGTTGGTCCTGAGTTTGTTGTGGGTATGCGGTTGACTGCCGATGAACTGCTTAAAGGTGGTATGGATGCCACTGAATGTATTCAGATTGCGCAGGCTATTGCTGCAACCGATAACCTGGACTTCTTTAACTTACTGGCCGGCGCACCTTATGACGATCTTGGGCTAGCGGGCTGGATTCCACCGATGGGAATGCCTTCAGCTGCACATCTGAATATTGTCGGAGGCCTGAAGCAGGCTGTCGATTTACCTGTGTTGCATGCGGGTGGCATTGCCGATATCGCCACCGCCCGGCATGCCATCAGCAGTGGCTTGCTGGATATGGTCGGTATGACCCGGGCGCAGATAGCCGATCCTTATCTGGTACAGAAGTTGGCTGCTGGCGATGAAGACTCTGTACGTCCTTGTGTGGGTATGGGGTATTGCGTAGACCGGGTAAACCAGGGCAAAGATGCACTCTGTGGGCATAACCCTGCCACCGGGCGCGAACAGCAAATGACACACGTTATTGTCAGTGACAATGACAGTAGTCAGTTACCTGATAGCGCTTTCCAGGCACAAAAAGTAGTTGTGGTTGGTGGTGGTCCGGCAGGCTTAGAAGCGGCGAGGGTCTGGCGTTTGCGTGGTCATGAGGTCGTTTTACTGGAAGCAGGGGACCGTCTGGGCGGGCAGTTAAATCTTGCCGCTAAGGGTGAGACCCGTGCCCAGATGGCCAGTGTTGCCGAATGGTTGATTACACAGGTCGATGAGTTAGGTGTGACCGTGCATTACCACACCTATGCAGATGCTGAGCGGGTGTTAGCAGAGCAACCTGACTGGGTGATTGTCGCCACAGGAGGGCTGCCAATGGAGCTTGGCTTCAGTGGTGAGCAACATTGCCATTGTGGCTGGGATGTTCTTGGTGGAGACAGATTTAACGGTGAAGTATTACTGTTTGATGAGCAGGGCGGACAGGCTGCGGCCAGCAGTGCTGAAGTGCTGGCTATATCTGGCTGCGAGGTGCGTTTTGTTACCCCGGATCATAGCCCGCTACGGGAGCTTGGTCCTACCACTCATGCGGTTGCAATGCGGAGTTTATACGCTAAAAACGTCCGTTTTATGGCGGATCATGAGCCGGTTAATGTGCAGCTTGAGGCAGGCCGCAAACGGGTAACGCTACGCAACCTGCTGACGAGTGCGGAACATGACGTGCTGGTGGATGCAGTGGTGATAGAAAACGCTACTATGCCGCTGGATGAGGTGTATTTTGAGCTGAAGGAGGCTTCCAGCAATCTTGGCCAATATGATCAGCAGGCCCTGATTGATGGTCAGTTGATCTTACCGGAGCTTAATCCGCAGGGAAGCTTTCAGTTATTGAGAATCGGTGATGCAGTGGCGCATCGGGGGCTGCATGCGGCGATTTACGACGGTTTACGGTTTAGTTTAAATACATGAAAAAAGCCCGTGCAGGACACTGACACGGGCGCATAAATCGCGGCTGAAACCTCTGATCCGGTTTTTCGCAGATCTGAATGCCTCGCTTGCTTTGGAATGAGGCGGTTTCAGCCAGGTACTTATTCAGATAGCCATTCAGGTATTGGTTTCCGGTGCTGTCCAGCTACCAGGCTTCATGACTTCCCGCGGCAGTTTGATATCGAATTCAGCACGTAACTGTTGATCAATTTCTTCACTGATAATGTCTGGGAAATGTTTGCTCAGTGTTTCAGCTGCGCGCAGCTTGGCAACCTGGCGAATATCCAGGCTGCCGGCTTCTTGCCAGTCATCCCGGGTACGGCGGTCAAAGACGCTTGGATACAGGTATTCACTGGTCATCAGGCCAATGGTATGTGCATGCCCAAGATAATGATTATCACCGTTACAGACATCGTGAATGACGTCTACAGCCAGAGACTCATCCGTTACTTCAATGCCCCGGGTGAGGCGCATTACCGCCCCGTTAACGTCATTGTCGATAACATATTGCTCGTAGGCGACGGTTAACAGGCTTTCCAGGAAGCCGGCGGAATGGTGCACGTAGTTTGAACCTGCCAGCGCGGCGGTGGCGGTTGTAATGCCTTTTTCAAAGCCTGCCTGAGCGTCGCCCACTTTAGAGTCTGCAATGCCGGATGAGTTGTAGATTGGCAAGTTAAGGAACTGTGCTATCTGAGCGCAGGCAGCGTTCAGCAGGGCAAATTCAGCAGAGCCGCCGGTGAAGGAACCGGTACGTAAATCTGCCTGTGCCGGTACACAGCCCATAATGGCCGGATAGCCCGGACTTTTCAGGTTCACATAGGTGAAACCTGACAACTGTTCAGCGGTTAACTGCACCAGTGTACCTGCCAGTGACGCTGGTGAGGTTGCCCCAGCCTGCGGTGCCGACGAGAGTACAACCGGAATGTTGTAGTCGATAATCTCATCAAGGATTTCAACTGTTTCCATTGCATAACGCAGCGGAGATACAGTCCAGCAAGCAGTGAATGATAGTGGTGGGCGGGCATCAAATGCTTCTTTACCGCCAACAATCATTTCACCCATCTTACGTAAGTCAGCAACTTTTTCCGGAAGGTATGCGTTACTCATAACGTGCTTCTTGGTAGCACTCATGCAAGCATACAGCTGGTTAATATCGATATCGTCGTTGCTTAAATCACGACACACCACAGGACGCATGTAGAAGTGAATATGATCCAGCGTGTCGACCAGACGACCGATGTGATAGTTATCTTCCAGCGTGGTTTCCCGAACGTTATCGTCAATGTCGAGAATCTTCACCGCCTGACCACCGGTGCCCAGGTAAACTTTACGGCCACCTAGCTGCAGGTCATATTCCGGATCACGGCCGGCCAGTAATACTTCCGGACGGGCCAGTTCACGGGCTTTATCGATCAGAGGAGCAGGAATGAAGACCCGATTTTTCTCGGCGTCGATCCGACAGCCAGCTGCTTCGAAAAGATCCCGGCAGGGGCTTGGGCCAACTTCGATGCCGGTCTGTTCCAGAACTTTATAAGCGGCATCGACAATGCGCTGGATATCCTGCTGGCTGAGTGGCTGGAAACTGCCGCCTTCAGTACCTGCAGGTGCTGGATTAATCTTCGGGCCAGGAGCTACCTTAGGCTTACGACGGGAGCGGCGTTTCAACTGAGTCATGGTATTCACTGCTTCATCTGTAGTGTTGTGTCCGACATGCGGACGTTGTTTTTATATGAGATCACTGCACTCGGTGACGCAGGGTTAAAACCAGGTTTCAAATCCTTATTTATATCTATAAACGTCGGTTTGCTGCCGGTTTTTGTCTTGCCCCACCTTTTTCTCTACTTCGTACAAATTTCTATAAGACTAATAATGGCGAAAGATGGCTAGATAAAATAAAATATTTACGACATTATAGGTTTACTATCCGACATGTTTTCAGGTGAGTTAAATGATATCTCCGGCAGCCGAACGTATAGGTTTTTATCTGACTGCAAACTTTTCTATGTTGTCGCTGGCGGCAACGCTGGAACCGTTACGTATGGCGAATCGCTTACGTGGTGACACTCTCTACGAGTGGGATTTTTACTGCAGTGACGATCAGCCGGTCTGTTGTAGTAACGGTTTACCTTTTTCTCCGAGCCGGGACATGCAGGATGTCACGGACCTGTCGACGCTGTTTGTTGTTGCCGGTATTGATGCACATCAGTTGGATGATCCAGAGCTGTATGCCTGGCTGCGTGGCCTGAGCCGGCGACGCATTGCTGTCGGGGCGACTTCCACCGGCAGCCTGTTACTGGCCCGGGCTGGCTTGCTGAAAGAACATGCCTGCACCATTCACTGGGAAAACATCGAAAGCCTCAGGGAAGATTTTCCATCCCTGAATGTGACCGATGAATTGTTTGAAATCAGCGATCAGTACATTACCTGCTCCGGTGGTCTGGCCGGGCTGGATATGATGTTGCAGCTGATTTCCTATAAACACGGTGAGGCGCTGGCTACCGATG
This sequence comes from Aliamphritea ceti, assembly GCF_024347215.1. Classification (NCBI taxonomy): domain Bacteria; kingdom Pseudomonadati; phylum Pseudomonadota; class Gammaproteobacteria; order Oceanospirillales; family Oceanospirillaceae; genus Aliamphritea; species Aliamphritea ceti. The sequence continues at coordinate 5,146,787 of NZ_AP025282.1, read as the reverse complement.
TAGCTGAACAGTGCATACATCCACATATCCGCAGTGCCCATGAACAGCAGCGTATGGCTGTTCAGCTGCGTCACCGGGTGAATCATCCGCGGCTGGTAAAAGCCCTTGAGCTGATGCGTAACCACATTGAAGAACATTTAACCTGTCAGGAAATTGGTTCCAGAGTAGGGCTGTCCAGCCGCCAGTTAGAGCGCCTGTTTCAGGAGCATCTGCAATGTACCCCGGCCAGCCATTACATGGCGATCCGGTTAGAGCGAGCGCAGCATTTGCTGCAGCAGTCCACCTTATCTGTATTACAGGTGGCTACCGCCAGCGGCTTTACGTCAGCGTCATATTTTGCCCGCTGCTTTAAACAAAAATATGGCCGCACACCGCGGGAAGAGCGGCGTCGATAAATATGCTATGTATTGTCTAAAGGCTATTTATTTCAGCCGGATAGCGACGTTTTTACTGTGCACATAATTCATTAAGCCTTCGCGGCCTTTTTCACGGCCATAGCCGGACTTTCCGGTGCCGCCAAAAGGCGTTTCCACACCGCCGGCATACCATTCATTGACGTATACCTGACCGGCTTTCAGCTGCTGAGACAGCCGCATAATCCGCTGTAAGTCATTGCTGAATACGCCGCCTGCCAGGCTATATTCAGTGCTGTTGGCCAGCTGAATGGCTGCGGTGTCGTCGGCAAAAGACTGGACTGTCAGAACGGGGCCAAATACTTCTTCAGTAGCTATTGCCATATTGGCAGTGACTTGACTGAAGACAGTCGGCTGGAAGAACGCACCCGGGCGATCCAGTGGCGCGCCACCGGTTGTCGCGATAGCACCAGCCTGCTGAGCTTGCTGGCAGAAGTCTGCTACCCGACGTTGCTGATCCATACTTACCAGTGAACCCATATCCGGGTTTTCGTCATGACTGCCAACGCTGAGGTTTTCGGCTAAATGTGTCAGGCGCTGTAGTAGCTCATCATGAATATCCTGATGGACGATGATGCGTGACAAGGCAGAGCAAACTTGCCCTGCGTTGTAGAAAATGCCCCAGCGGACAGATTCAACAACGCTGTCCAGATCGGCATCTTCGCAGATGATAGCCGCTGATTTTCCACCCAACTCCAGTACACAGGGTACTAAGTTGCGGGCCGCTGCTTCGGCAATCAAGGTGCCGGTCTGAACTGATCCGGTGAACACCATCTGATCGATATCCGGGTGGTTAGACAGGGCAGCGCCCGCTTCATGGCCGTAGCCGCAGAGGATGTTAACGGCACCTGCCGGGAAGCCGGAAAATTCAGCGGCTTTGGCAATGTAGGTACAGGCCAGTGGCGTTAGCTCCGGGGTTTTAATCACGCAGGTGTTGCCGGTAACCAGTGCCGGTGCAACGGAACGGGCGATCATTTCTATCGGGAAGTTCCAGGGTACGATGTGTGCTGTTACGCCAAAAGGTTCGTAAACCGTGTAATCAATGTAATCCTTGCCCAGCGGAATCGCCCGGCCATCAAGGGTTTCTGCCTGATTTGCGTAATATTCAAAATAGCGGGCGGCACCTTGTATTTCACCTTTGGCCTCATCCAGGGGTTTACCTGTTTCCAGCGTCAGTACAGTGGCGATTTCGTCACAGTTTTCCAGCAGGTAGTCGCCCATTTTGCGAACCATACGGCCTCTTTCAACAGGGCGCATGGCAGGCAATACCGCGCTGTTATGGCAGGCCCGTGCCGCAGCCACTGCGCTATCAACATCCTCTGGGCTGGCCAGCGTAATATCGGCAACTTTACTGAGGTTTGCCGGGTTATCGACACTCAGATTACCACTCTGACCGGTGTGCCACTGGCCATTGATATAGTTGCGCCACAGGGCAGGTAGTTGGCTCATGAAATGTCGACTCTTCAGAAAGATTGTTAATCAGTTATTGGTAATACTGGCGGAACAGGTCGAGGGTGCGTGCAATGGCAGCATCATCGATATCCATGTGTACCACCATCCGGCAGGATGGCGACTGGCCACCGATCAGTACGCCATTGTCTGCGAGGAATAAATGCAGGGCGGCGTGGTCTATCGGTTCAGGTGTAATGAACATTATGTTGGTTTCAATTGCACTCAGGTCCAGCGTCAGGCCTTCTATTTCTGCCAAGCCTTCTGCCAGGGTGCGGGCACGGCGATGATCGTCCGCCAAACGTTCAATATGATGCTCCAGTGCATACAGGCCAGCTGCGCCGATAATACCTGCCTGACGCATCCCGCCGCCGAGCAGTTTTCGCATTCTTTTAGCACGCTGGATAAAAGCTTTAGTGCCGCTGAGTACAGAACCGAGCGGTAACCCCATACCTTTAGACAGGCACAGCGATACGGAGTCGATATTTTGTACCAGACGGGCCGGTGACAGCTCCTGAGCAACCGCCGCATGCAGTAACCGGGCACCGTCCATATGCACCAGTAATCCCTGTTGATGCGCGTAATCGGTCAGAGCATCAATGTTGTCCTGATCCTGCAATACTCCACCAACTGTATTTTCTAAGCATAGTAAGCGGCTTACAGCACAGTGTGGATCGTCCGGTTTGATAGCAGCGGCCAGCTGCTCCACAGTTACACTGCCACGGGCATCGGTTTGCAGTGGTTGCATGGCGATGCCGCCGAGTACCGATGCGCCACAGGCTTCATCCCGGTAGATATGGTACTGATCACCGACAATGGCTTCTTCACCGCGCTGACAGTGGCTCAGTAAGCCGGCCAGGTTACTCATGGTGCCTGTTGGAAAGAACAGTGCAGCTTCTTTGCCCAGCAGTGTGGCAACCTGCTCTTCAAGCAGATTAAGGCTTGGATCTTCGCCGTAGACGTCGTCACCAACCTGGGCGTTTGCCATTGCTTCACGCATGCCTGAGGTCGGCTGGGTGACGGTATCACTGCGAAAATCAATCAGGTCTTTTTCGGCAATGCCTTGGCGACCGGCCATGCCGGTGTAGCTACCGCTGGGTTTAGTTGTCACGGGGCGTATTCCTTTTAGAATTTCTGACTGGCGACTTGTTCGTCAGTGAGCATAGCACCTTCGTAAGGCAGCGCCGCAACGATATGTACCCGTGGGTCTTCGCCGCCATTCAGAGCGGTGTGGTAACCACGGGTGTCTGTGAAATACACAGATCCGTCTGCTGGCAGGTGGGTGCAGTGATGGTTGACGATAAATAGAGATCCCGGGTTGCTGACAATCGGAATGTGTAGGCGAGGTTCCGGATCTCGGTGCCAGGAGTTGCAATTGTAGATGTCTTTTTTCAGTACTCGCATGCGGCCGATGGGGAACCGGGAGATCAGCTGCTTATGTACTTCTTCAAAATAGGTATTTTTGAACAGCGGATTGAATTCAGTGAACAGCGACTCATCGACCATTTCGTCACGGGCATATTCTTCATAGGTGTCGTCGGTGCGGGTCCAGAAGCGACCTACCAGGTCATAAGGCTCAGGCACTTCAACTCCGGGGCGACGGGTCAGCGCCAATGCGTGGAAGCCTGAACCCAGGTTTTCAACGTGCTTTTGCAGTTCGAAATAGCATTTACGCAGCTCATCAATATCAAACTTCAGATCCAGCCTTGCGATGCCGGGGCCGGGTTTGAATGAGGCGACAGATGTTGTATCAAAATCGCCGGCCAACCATTGTTGCATTTGTTCCGCATCACGCTGAATAGACTTTTCAGAGCTGGTCATGGTGAGAATTCCTCATTACTTGAGAGCAGTGACATGAAGGCCGGCTATATTTGCCCTATTTGGCCCTGTTGCACCTGAGTTTGTTATTTCAGGCTAGATTAATCTCAGGAGGGTGTTTTTGTGAAACGGATTTTTCGGATGAGTTGATCTATAAATTAGATTAATAATTATTTTAATTCACGTATTATTGGCATTGAGATCGATAATATCGACGAGATGAACGAAAATTTAGAGGCTAGGTGTTGATTTTTGATTGCTTCATTCCAGGACATGAACAATGAGACGTAAATTACCCAGTACCATGTCGCTGCAATGCTTTGAGCTGGCTGCGCGGCTGGAAAACTTTACTCAGGCGGCAAACACTCTGAACATGACTCAGAGTGCTCTGAGCAGACAAATTAAGCTGCTTGAAGAGCTTGTAGGACAGCCATTGTTTCTGCGCAGCCGCCAACGGGTAAAGCTAAGCCCTGCAGGGCAATCTTATCTGGCTGCAATCACACCAATGATTGATGATCTGGAAGCAGCCACGCTGAAAATGTTGTCGTTTCAGGATATCAGTGGCGGTATCAACGTTGGGACTTACCCAACATTCGGTGCGCGCTGGTTATTACCGTATCTGTTGGATTTTCAGAACGTCCAGTCGGATATAAATCTGAATACCATCACTTATCTGGATAACAGTCAGTTTGATCCGGCGGTAATCGATGTGGGAATTGTGCAGGGTGATCCACCCTGGCCTGGGATGCGGGTCGATTATCTGATGCCTGAATATTTGGCTCCAGTTGCTTCACCTAAGTTGTTGCCGGAACCTGTGAATGACCCGGCTCAGCTGATGTCACAGCGAATTCTGCATCATACGACCCGGCCAGAATCCTGGAAGATTTGGTTCAATGATTTAGGTGCTATTCTGCCGGAAGAGGGTAGTAGCCTGCGTTACTCACAGTACGAACTGATTATTGAGGCAATGGTAGCTGGCCACGGTATTGGTCTGATGCCGCAGGTATTAATTCAGCGTGAATTGAAAGAGGGCAAGCTGGTACCGGCACACAGTCACATTGCCTGCCCCCGTTCGGCATACTATCTTTTAACCCCGTTACATAAGGTGGGTATTTCGAAGATTGAGTCTTTCCGCAGCTGGTTTTTACAGCGAGTTAAGGAGCTCCATTAAGGCTGGCCTGACGAACCATGCTGAGCAGTGTTTTAGCGTCGCTGTCGGGCTGGTCGAGTTGTTCGATCAGCTGGTCTATATCGGCAGCGGTCTGCTGACCCCATACCGGTCTGGTTAGGGAATAGAACTTCTCTTTAGTTTGCTGTGTTGTCAGTGGGTTCTGTGGATCTCCACGGGCTATAAATGGTTCTGAATGATAACTTTCACCTTGTTTAAGCTGAATGCTAACCCGGGCTAAACGCTCTGCCGGAAAACGGGCACTTAGGTGCGGGTCTTCAATAATATCTATGCGGCCGAACATCTCCCTGACTGCCTGATCTTGCAAGCCAGCTTCAAGTATGTGCTTAGGTAATACTTGTGCATAACAGAGCGCAACGGCTACCGGAAAAGTAATAGCGTATTGTGCCTGGTCAGTACTGTGCGGAATTTTCTGAGCTAGCCGGGCAGCGTTATGAAAGGTATGGATTTGTACATTGAGAACGTCATCCGGATGAAATGTATGTTGTTGGCGCAGAGCAATAACCGCGTCGATAGCCGGGTGTGCCCAGCGGCATACCGGATAAGGCTTGATGTACTGCTCCAGTTGATACCAGCGTTCACCTAAGTCTTGCCAGTAACTCTGTACTGATTCTGCTAATACGGTAATGGCAGGTGCTCCGGTAAATTTAAGCTGTGCCATATAGGCGGCGGATACACCTGTCATTGCACCCCAGCCTGAGCCATCTTTGATCATTGTAGGGTGGTCAACGTCACGCATTAGCTGGCTGCGTGGCCCGTGATATTCGGCAATGCCTAATGCGTGTTCAAACTGCTCGCGGTTCAGTTGCAGTAAGTCTGCGCTTAGGGCCGCACAAGTCACTGCATTCCAGGCACCCGAGGAGTGATAGTCATCACAGCTGGCGTGTAAAACAATGCCACTTCGGGTGCCAATTTCATAACCGGCAACAAGGTATTTGAGTAAATCCCGGCCACTCACTGGTCGTCTGGTACTACTGATATAGCTGTTGATTGCCGCGAGAACAGCACAGCCAACATGGCCTTTTGTCAGGGCGTGACCGTCGTGTGCATCCATTGAATCAATAACCATACCGTCGAGTAACGCTGCACCGGTAGGGCTCAGCCGTCCGGCACCGCTCAGTGCCAGGGCTTGTGGGGCATTTTCACCGGCAGCGAATTGTTGTTCACAAAGCTGCCGCATGATGCTGGTTAATGGTGTCTGACTCCCGGCTGCCAGTGTTGCAAGCAAATCTGCCAGGCATACCTTGGCTTGCTGGATGACTGTATCAGGAATCTGTTCAAAGCTAAGTTGTTGCAGAAACTCATAGACTGGGTTTGTAGAAATAAGCGCCATGGAATATGCCCGGATAATGTTAAGTGGGAGAGAGCAGGAGTTGCCTGCTTAAAACTATTATTGGCGTGGTGGCACTGACAAAAATATAAGGATAAGGACAAATACAGTCCGAATAGGGACAGTGACAGAAATTAGGTTCAGAGGTGTTCTGAAAAATTGGTCACTTGTTGCATTTTTCGCATAGCCCAGATTGATTAAACGACGCCCGACCGGGAGTGGCTTAAGCGACGGCTGTCTCTTGGAGTGAGGGTAAATAACTCACGATAGCGTCGGGTGAAATATGCTGAAGTACCAAAGCCGCAGATTAAGGCTATGTTCGCTATGCTTATATCTGTTTCCAGTAACAGACTTCTGGCCCGCTGTAAGCGCAGCTGCAAATAAAAATCCATCACGCTACAGCTGAATTGCTGCTGGAATAAACGTTGTAACTGTCGCGCTGAAATATTCGCCAGGCGCACAATGTCTGATAAGTTCAGAGGTACTTCGAGATGTTCTTCCATAGCCGTAACCGCAAGAAGAACTTTTTTATTATGTATTTGATATCGTTGAATTAAAGTGTTCCGTTGTGCGCAGTCACCACGGCGGATCTGGCTGTGCATATATTGATCGGCGATACTGTTACTTAATGCTTCGCCTTGTTGTTCTGCAATAATTGCCAGGAACATATCCAGACCAGCAAGACCACCGGAGCAGGTCATTATCATAGGCGTTATTTCGAACAGACTACGGGTAAGTTGTAGTTGCGGGAACTCATCACGGAATGCATCCAGATATTCCCAGTGAACGGTGCAAGGGCGCTGGCCAATGAGGTCGGCGTAAGCGAGTAGAAAGCTAGCCGTTGATGTTGCTCCCAGTCGAATACGGCGCTGATAGCAACGGCGTAAGAGACTGCGTAGAGAAGGGGTATAATGCTGATGAATGTTGTCTCCAGCTACCAGAACCAGATCATCTAAACACTGTAACCATTCACCGTCAGAGTCTATATCGTCAGAGGGCGGTAACAAGAGGCCATTATTGGCGCTAACAGACTGGTTGTTAATACTAAATATTTGCCAGCGATAAAGTGGCTGCTGGCTAATTTTATTTGCCATACGCAAAGGTTCCAGTAATGCCGATAAAGACATCATTGAAAAACCTGGGAGCAGCAGAAATCCAACGGAGGTGATGCCTGTTGTTGTGTTTTCGGACATAAACACACCTTATAAAACGACGAACAAATAGGTTGCCATAATTACAAATACAAACGGAATTCGACAGCCGTTTTGGATGACAAAAAAAATTCAACAGTGGCGAAAAATATTCAGTTGTCTGCTTGTAATACATTCTCTAAAACTGTAGCCAGCATTAATGCGTTTATATCTGTATGCGAAGGCTTTCTATGCTGCTTAGCTAGAACTAAGGAAAGCCAGTGAGAGCGTTATATAACCCTTCTTCGCAGTTCGCCTGTAAACCTAAATTAGAGATGCTAAATACAGTTTCTAACCAGGAGTTAATAATGAAAATAATTACTAAAATTCTTGCGACAACTCTCATGAGTGCTTTGCCGTTTGCCTCGGTTATGGCCGGTGAAGCTCTAGATCGGGTAATGGATAAAAAATTGCTTAAGGTAGCCACCGATGCTAACTGGGCCCCTCAGTCGTTTCTGAATGACAACAATGAAATGGACGGCTTCGATGTTAATGTTGCGCAGGAAGTAGCCAAACGCCTGGGTGTACAGATTGAATTTGTAACTCCAGCCTGGGACATTATTACTGCTGGTCGCTGGAGCGGTCGTTGGGATCTGTCTATTGGTTCTATGACGCCGACGACAGAACGTGCCAAAGTGCTGACGTTCCCTGCCGTGTATTACTACACTCCCGCTTCTTTCGTGGTGCATAAAGATTCTGACGCTCAGCAGGTATCTGATCTGAATGGTAAGAAAGTGGGTGTGACAACTGCCAGCGTACATGAGCGTTATTTGCAGAAAGATCTGACAATCGACGCTGAAGGTGTACCGAATTTTGAGTATGAAGTTGATACTGATTTCATTAAGTCTTATCAGTCTTCTAATGTTGTCCTGGATGATCTGCGTCTGGGTAACGGTTCCCGTCTGGATGGTGCTTTAACCAGCGTACCGACTATTAATGAAGCGATGAAGAATAATTATCCAATCAAACCTTTAGGTGAGCCGGTATTCTTTGAACCACTGGCATTGGCTATCGATAAAGGTGATCAGGAATTTAACGATAAACTGGCCGCTATCGTATCTGAAATGCGCGCCGACGGTACTTTGTCTGAGCTGTCCCAGAAATGGTATAGCTACGATTACACCAGCACTAAGTAAGCTGCTCCCTGAGGCCGTTGTAAAACGGCCTTATCTTTTGCGTACCACAGTATTTCTCTTGTCATAGCCGAACTGGGCTAAGCTGAAATCTGCAACACGTATTCGTATACTTTCGGGCTCTTTGAGCGTCGGCGTCCGCCAGTTAAGTCTGGTCTGCGAAGACACTTGTGTCCCTTTGAGAAGTGGTGATCTTTACACGAAAGCTGAATTTGGCCCGGCCGCGTAAAATGAGACCAAAAATGTCAGTTGATTTCTAACTGTAGTTCTTGCTCATTCTTTCGTTGTCCGGCCTTTGCCAGTGCTTTCATGTAAAGATCTCAAGTGATCTGTTTAGCGGTGTAAATTATGTATCAGGATACCGTACAAGAGGCCAGACTACTGAGCAAAACGCCATTCGTGGTGGCCTTGTATGCATGTTTTTTTGTTTTACTTTTTCTTTTTGATCTATCCGGTTCGGGGTTTGCCGAACTGTTGGCTCCGGCGATTGGCAGTGACAGCGAAGGCGGCGTATATGCGCGCTTTGTGACCAGCATTACGCTATCTGCAATTATCACACTCGGTATTTGGCTGATTGGGAAACTTAAGTTTAATGCACAGCGTGTTACCGTCTGGCTGATCATGGCTGGCTTGTTCATGCTGTTCTTTACCAGCTTTGATCTGAGCTTTGATTTTATCCAGAGTAAGATCTGGTTCATGGTGTCACAGGGTATTTTGACGACCCTGTATATCTCGGTCATTTCTATCTCTATTGCTTCAGTGCTGGCGATTATAGGAGCGGTGGCGAAACTGTCGTCGAATGGTTTTGCCAATGGTCTGGCGAGTTTCTATACCTCGTTCTTCCGTGGCCTGCCGTTGCTGATGCAGGTGTATTTGATTTATTTAGGTTTACCGCAGCTTGGCTTCGTGATTGATGCAGTGCCGGCAGGTATTCTGGCTTTGTCGCTGTGTTACGGTGCTTACATGACGGAAATTTTCCGTGCCGGTATTGAGAGTATCCCGAAAGGTCAGTGGGAAGCCGCCCGTTCAATTGGTTTTAAGTTTGGTCTGACGATGCGCCGGATTATTCTGCCGCAGGCGATTCCGCTGATTATTCCGCCGACAGGCAACCAGTTTATTGCCATGCTGAAAGATTCATCTCTGGTTTCAGTCATTGGTGTTTGGGAGCTGATGTTCCTGGCCCGTACTTTAGGCCAGAAAGACTTTAAACATATGGAAATGCTGATTACTGCTGCGATGCTGTATTGGATATTGTCGATGGTGCTGGAATTTGCCCAGTCCCACATTGAACGCCGTTATCGTAAGGGGTAAGCCATGACTTCAATTCAAAATCCTGACGTGGCTGTTAAGCCTATCGTTGAACTGAAAGATGTTAATAAATGGTACGACGATTTTCATTGTCTGAAAGATATTAATCTGGAAGTAACGCCCGGTGAGCGGATTGTTATCTGCGGACCTTCTGGCTCAGGCAAGTCGACGATGATTCGCTGTATTAACCGTTTAGAAGCGCATCAGTCCGGCGAGATAGTTGTTGATAATGTTGTGCTTCACGAGCACATGCAAAATATCGATAAAGTCCGCTCTGAAGTGGGTATGGTGTTCCAGAGTTTTAATCTGTTCCCACATATGACGATAGCTGAAAACTGTATGGCCGGGCCTATGTGGGTGCAGGGTGTACCTAAGGAAGAAGCTCGTCGTCTGGCGATGAAGTATCTGGAACAGGTACGTATTCCTGAGCAGGCAGATAAATACCCAGGACAGTTATCCGGTGGTCAGCAACAGCGGGTGGCGATTGCCCGTAGCTTGTGTATGAAGCCCAAGCTGATGTTATTTGATGAGCCGACTTCGGCACTGGATCCGGAAATGGTTTCTGGCGTGTTGGATACTATGATTGATCTGGCGAAAGAAGGCATGACGATGCTGTGTGTTACCCACGAAATGGGTTTTGCCCGTGAAGTGGCTGACCGGGTAATTTTTATGGCGGATGGCGAAATTGTTGAGCAAAATACGCCGAAAGAGTTCTTTGATAATCCAAGAGAAGAACGCACCCAGCAGTTTCTTAGTCAGATTCTGTAAAATCTTTGTTTAGCGATCGCTGTTTTCGCATAAGGCCAGGCAACTTTCCTGGCCTTATTTTCCCTGCAGTTCGTTGTTATGTACTTACACCTGATAGCTACTAAGTCTCAGTTTTGGTTTGGATGAACACTGCTATGATGCGTTTCTGTGAGTAACCAGTCTTTAAAGTTTTCTGTTTTACTTATGCGCTGGCTTTGCTTTGGTGAAACCAGATAATAACCATTGTCAGTAGCTTTCCGCATTGGATAAGCGATAACTAAGCGCCCGCTGTTTATGTACTCAGCGGCGTAGGACGCTCGTCCGATACCTAGTCCCAGACCGTTGACTACTGCCTGCAATACCAGTTGCCGGCTATCGAGATCAATTCGGTGTTTAATCTTTGGCGGATTAAAGCCTGCTTCCTGAATCCAGTTGCGCCATTCGTTTTCATTCAGGCTGTAATGAATCAGCGTAAAGCTATCCGCCAGCTCATTTAAGCGTTCTACAGGCGGTAATCTATCTAACTGGTCTGGACGGCACACGATAAATAACTCTTCATGCATTAAAAAGTCAGACTTAAGACCGGCCCACTGACCATTGCCGCAACGAATGCCTAAATCAATGTTGGAGACGGCGAGATCGAGTGGCTCATCGGAATTGATCAATTTAATGTCTATTTCTGGATAACGAGCCTGGAACCTTGGCAGCATTGGTAATAGCCAGCAGGCGGATAAAGTATGAGATAAGTTAATGCGTAAGGTATATGGATCGTCATGACGGGCCAGGCGATTGCCAGCCCGCTCGAGCTGCTCAAAAATATCCACGACGGTTTTTAAATATTCATTACCGGCGGCTGTCAGAGCAGATTTTCCGCCGTGGCGATCGAAGAGTTTAACCTGGAGGAATGCTTCCAAAGTTCGTATCTGGTGGCTGACCGCGGACGGTGTTTGGCAGGCCTCTTTGGCCGCAGCCCGAAAGCTTTCATGGCGAGCTGCTGTTTCAAAGGCTCGCAGAGCGGCAAATGGAGGTAAGTCACGACGCATATTCAGCTGATACCGGAAAGCAGTGGAGTTGCTGCAATCCTAGCAGCCGGAAAGGGCTGCTGACCAGTAGAGAGCAGGGCCTTTGCACCGGATATAGAGCTACTTTTTTAATTGAAACTCGCCGTAACAAGTCGCAGTAAGGCAAATATTCGATAAATTTATCGTTTTTTTGCAATAACTCATGTAAAAACACATCCCCACTAAAAGTAGGGGAAAAGCACTGAGTGCTAATAGCCTGCTTATTTTAAATTTCGATTGGTTAAACGTATTTTTAACTAGCTGTCAGCGTTTATTGTCGGGATTTATATAGAATTTGTCGCAATATTATTCCATTGGTCGGTTTTTAATCATTATCGTGGTTTTTCTCTGCCAGGTAACTGCAAAGCTACCCCCAAATAAGAATAAATACAGAGGTGTGAATTTGGAAACACTGGCATTTATTGCCGAGAGTTGGTCGCTGATCATGAGCCTGACTCTTGAGCACATATCCCTGGTTGGCGTGGCTGTCGGGCTGGCAATTCTGACTGGCGTGCCTATTGGTATTGCGATCACTCAGAACGAGTCGGTTGCGGCGGTGGTGCTGTATGCCGCATCTGTCATTATCACGATACCGTCTATTGCCCTGTTTGGCCTGATGATTCCTGTGCTGTCGCTGTTTGGTCAGGGCATTGGTTATCTGCCGGCGGTGATAGCTGTTCTGCTGTATTCCCAACTGCCGATTATTCGCAATACCTATGCGGCGATTAACAATGTTGATCCGGCGCTGCGAGAGGCCGCACGTGGTTTGGGGATGACGCCGATACAACGTTTGAAACTGGTCGAAGTACCCCTGGCTATACCGGTCATTATGGCGGGTATCCGTACCGCCGTAGTGATGAATATTGGTGTTATGGCAATCGCTGCGTATATCGGTGCAGGTGGTTTGGGCACGCTTATCAGCCGTGGCATCACACAGACTGATCCACGACAACTGATAGCCGGTGCATTGGCGGTAAGCTTGTTAGCCATCATTGCTGATTACGCACTGCTTTACTGCCAGCGACGATTAACGCCAAAGGGCGTATAGCGCTGGTCCAGCCTGTAGTGATTACAGAGTGAAAAGCAATAAAACTAAGAATAATAAAACTAAGAATAATAAAGCTAAGAACTTTTAAGAGAGTGTCCCGTGATTCAATTAGAAAACCTGACCAAATTATTCGAGACACCGGAAGGCGTTGTTACCGCTGCAGACAACATTAACATGACAGTGCCGAAAGGCGAGATTTGTGTGTTACTTGGGCCATCAGGTTGCGGTAAAACCACCACGCTGAAAATGCTTAACCGGATTATTCCGCCAACGTCTGGCCGGGTTCTGATTAACGGTGAAGACACCAGTACGCTGGATACCATCAGCTTACGCCGCAACATTGGTTATGTAATTCAGCAGATTGGTTTATTCCCGAATATGACCATCGCCGAAAACATTTCTGTCGTGCCTAAACTATTGGGCTGGGATAAAAAACGTTATCAGGCCCGGGCTGAAGAGCTGCTGGCAATGGTGGCGCTGGAGCCTAAGACTTTCATGCAGCGTTATCCCCGGGAGCTTTCCGGTGGTCAGCAACAGCGTGTTGGGGTGATTCGTGCACTGGCGGCAGATCCACCGGTAATGCTGATGGATGAGCCTTTCGGTGCGATTGATCCGATTAACCGTGAGGTTATTCAGGATGAATTTCTAAAGATGCAGGAAGAGCTGCAGAAAACCATTTTGTTTGTTAGCCATGATATTGATGAAGCGGTCAAAATGGCGGATAAGATCGCCATCTTTGATGCCGGTAAACTGATTCAGTTTGATTCACCGGATGCCTTGCTGGCGCATCCCTGCAACAAGTTTGTTGAAAATTTTGTGGGGACAGACCGTACACTGAAGCGCTTACGTCTGGCGAAAGTAGCGGATGTTATGACGCCGGCACCAACCCCAGTTTATCCTGATGATGACCTGCAGAAAGCGCTTGAAATCATGCAGAACAATGATTATGTCGCAGTAACAATGGTGGATGCCAAGGGCCGGCCAATTGGCAGTATTAACCGTGATTTAGCCACCTCAAAGCGTGGTCGTTGTGGTGATCACTTCTATGGCTTACGGGCCATTGCCAAGGTGGATGATGATCTGCGCAGTGTAGCTTCTGCAATGTTTAGCAAAGACACAACCTGGATGCCTTGCGTGGATGATGAGGGGATCTTCCGGGGTGAGATTTCCCAGCGGGGTGTGACTCATTATCTGGGGGCGACGTACCGCAGCCGTGAAGCTCTGAATACGGGTGTTCAGCATGGTGAAGTCTAAAAGAGTTCTGTTTTGGCTGGTGGCCATGCTGGGGATGTTTTCTCTGGGTGTGGTCAGCCAGAGCAGCGGACTGATAGATGACTTCTTCTATTACTGGGAAGACATAGCCTATCTCAGTGTTCAGCATATGCAGTTGTCTGCGATGTCCGGCAGCGCGGCAATTTTACTCGCTGTCCCTCTGGGTATATGGCTTAGCCGGCCAGCCTGTCAGCGCATTGCTGAGCCTGTAATGCAGGTGCTGAATATTGGTACCACTGTGCCGACTCTGGCGATTCTGGCGCTTTCCATGAGTGTTTTGGGCATTGGTTCAACCCCTGCGGTGTTCGCACTTTGCATTGCTACTTTACTGCCAATTGTACGGAATACTTATGTGGGCTTGTTAGCCGTGCCTGAGCATCTAAAAGAAGCCGCAAATGGTATGGGGATGACGCCTGGCCAGATTTTACTGCGAGTTGAAATTCCGAATGCACTTTATGTGATTTTTGCAGGTATCCGTACCGCATTGACGATAAATGTGGGCACTGTGCCGCTGGCATTTCTGATAGGTGGCGGCGGCCTTGGTGAGCTGATTTTCACTGGCATAGATCTGGATGAAATGCCGATGCTGTTAGCTGGTGCAATCCCAACATCGCTGCTGGCGGTGATGGTCGATATCAGCGTGGGTGTACTGGCATTTTTCATCGTCCCTAAAGGGGTTAATCCGCTGCGCATGAATACATAAGTTTATCGGCTGATAACGGTCGGAAACTTAAACACAAAGCTAAAAACAACGATAAACACGACAAGATAAAGGACCAGGCAATGAAAATAACAAAGCTCCTGAAAACTCTGGCTGCAGGCATGTTTCTGACCGGCGCAGTGCAGGCAAATGCTGAAGCACTGGTAGTAGGCGGCAAGAACTTTACAGAACAGCAATTACTGACGTCTATCACCAGTCAGTACTTAGCGGCGAAGGACATTGATGTTGATACCCGGGCGGGTATGGGCACGGCCGTGCTGCGTAAAGCACAGGTGAATGGTCAGATCGACCTGTACTGGGAATATACCGGTACTGCGCTGATCAACTTTAACAAGATTAAAGAGCCGATGAGCATGGAAGACGGCTATAACAAAGTTAAAGAGCTGGATGCTGAACGTGGTCTGGTCTGGTTGACGCCTTCAAAAGTAAACAACACTTATGCGTTGGCAATGCGTCGGACTGAAGCGGCCGAAAAAGGCATTTCAAGCCTGAGTGAACTGAGTAAAGCAGTTAATAATGGTGATGAGCTGCTGTTTGCCTGTAATGCTGAATTTGCTGCCCGTGCTGACGGTTTGAAGCCTTTGCAGAAAGCTTATGGCTTTAAGTTTGACCGTTCACAAGTGAAGCGTATGGATACTGGTCTGACGTACTTGGCACTGAAAGAAGGTCAGGTAAATATCTCTCTGGTATTTGCAACTGACGGTCGTATTCCGGCATTCGATTTTGTCGTACTGAAAGACGATAAGAACTACTTCCCGGTATACGCTTTGACGCCAGTTATTCGTGCTGAAGCGCTGGCCGCTAATCCGGCTCTTGAAGGCATGATGAATGATTTGTCTTCACGTCTGAACGATACCAATATGGCTGAGCTGAATGCCAAGGTTGATGTCAGCAAAGAAACCATCGAAAACGTAGCTAAAGGCTTCCTGATGGAACAGGGTCTGATTTAAGCTTAACTTAATATCAGCCTGACGCCCGGCTTAGCCGGGCGTTTTAGTTTACGGCTATAAGTAAGTGTAGAGGTGTTAAGTATGAGTTTACGGGTAGGTGTTGCGCAGGTGGCGATCACACTGGGAGATCTCGCTGCAAATCTGTGTAAGCATGAGGAGTATATTGCCGCTGCCCGGGGACAGGGCGTTGAGGTGCTAGTGTTTCCGGAGCTGTCACTGACCGGCTACCAGCTGGAGCGAACAGTACCGGACCTGGCTATGGCTGTGAGTGATCCCCGTTTACTGGCACTGGCCGAGCAGTGTCAGGGTATTCAGGTGGTGTGCGGCTTCGTTGAAGAGGTCAGCCCGGGGGAATATTACAATGCAGCAGCCTGGTTACAGGACGGTGCAGTAACGGCAGTCCATAGGAAGTTAAATCTGCCCACTTATGGCAGCCTGGAAGAAGGTAAGTTATATACGCCGGGTAAACAGCTAAGAACTCAGGCCGTCAAAGAAAATTGGTCGGCATTGTCGCTGATCTGTGCTGATATGTGGAATCCGGGATTGGTGTTTGCCGGGATGCTACAAAAGCCGGACGTGCTGATTACGCCGATAAACTCTGCTGAAGGTGTGGTCAGTGATGAGTTTTCAAATCCACAAAACTGGCAAACTAATCTGAGCTATATGGCAATGACCTACGGTACGCCGGTGGTTATGGCGAATCGCTGTGATACTGAGTTGGATGCCTCCTTCTGGGGAGGGAGCCAGATTTTAGGCGCAAGAGGTGAAGTGCTGGCCCAGGCCAGTGGTGAAGAAGTGTTACTGGTGGCTGATATTGAACGGGTATCTATATCCGCAGCGCGGTTCGATTTACCGACACTGCGGGATGCTAATCCACAATTAATCAGCCAGTTAATTGCAGATATAAAGTAGTCTGCTGTTAATCGACAGCGTTAAGTCCGGCTTTTAGTTTGGTAATCCAACCTTTGTCGAGCCAGGTAAACAGCGTGGTCAGGAGTTTTTCGGTTGGGTCCGAGTGACTGATCTCAATGAGAAATTCCGCCGCCTGTTCGAGGGTGTAACCTTTGCTGAAGGTTTCATACATGGCCTGTTCAAAGCCGTCCAGACTGGCAAACTCAGTCAGCCGGTCACGATTACGCCACAGAATCCAATATTCATTACGGGCAAGTGCGTCCGGTGGGCTGCGGTCGGCCTTAAGATGCTGCCAGATATCGACAACATTATATCCGGTGATAAACGCGCGTACGCTGGGGTGAAATTCAATTGTCAGTTCTGCCCATTGCTCAGGCGCAATACGGGTCAGATCTTCACGGCTGCACATATTGGCATCCATGGCATCAAAGGCGATCAGTAGATCCCGTTCGAAACGGGCCAGTTCAGCAATTTGTGGATGCTGACTGAAAGCTTTGTTTTCGGTAAGAAATGTAGGTAAACGGTCGCCAAAATCCCGTAAAGAACGGAAAGTCGACGGATATTCTGCAATGTAGTCCCGTACCATGGCGTTAAACATGTCGTCACCCAGGTACTTACCCAGGATCTCATGATCGGTATTCAGCGTTTCCCAGAAGCTGACCTGATAGGCGTTGCGATAAATATGCAGCTGAATGTCTACGCTGACTTTACCGCGGTCCTGGATATGTTCCTGAATGTCAGACGGCTTGCCCATAATGTAGTCGAGCAGCTGTTGCTGGCGCTGATGCAGCTCGCTCATACAGCCTCCTGATAGCGGGGCTTCAGCTGTTCGGGATTAAGGGTTTCATTGGCTATCCTACGGGCAATTTGCAGTTCACCACGTAAGTCTTCGAAGGGTGGGATGTTACCATCGCGCTCGATCATCGTACTGACCGGGCCAAAGTGCAGCAGGGCTTCCTTATACAATTCCCAGACCGGATCAGGTACGTCATGGTCGTGGGTGTCGATGATGTAATCGCCGTAGTCTGTATGTCCGGCGAGGTGGAACTGCTTCACCCGGTCAACCGGTGTTTTCTTTATGTATTCCAACGGATCGAAGCCGTGGTTACGGGCGCTGACATAAATGTTGTTTACGTCAAACAGGATATGGCAATCGGCACGCTGGGTCAGCTCACTGAGAAACTCCCATTCAGGAATAGCTGACTCGTCAAAGCTGATATAGCTGGATGGGTTTTCCAGCAGAATTTGCCGGCCCATATAGTCCTGAGCCTGTTTGATGCGCTCTACCATCAGATCAAGGGCTTCTTCTGTGTAAGGTACGGGCAGCAGGTCATGGGTGTTGATACCGTTGATGCCAGTCCAGCAGAGATGATCTGACAGCCATTCTGGCTGTAACTCATCGTGTAATTGCTTGAGGCGTTTCATGTAATCCATATCCAGTGGGTCAGTTGAGCCCAGAGACATAGATACACCATGCATCACCATAGGGTAATGTTCGCGAATTGCGTGCAGGTAGTATTTTGGCTTGCCGCCATCAACCATGAAGTTTTCCGAGATAATCTCAAACCAGTCTATGTTTTTAGGCTTGGTTTCCAGTACGTCATGGAAGTGGTCAGTTCGCAGACCTAAGCCAAAGCCGAGAAAGTCATTAGACATGAGAGGGTCCTTCAAATAGCAGCGATTCACAGATTATTGCACAAATAACAGTGGGGTATACTGATGTTGCGCAATCTTCGTTATCAGGTGCCGGAGCGGCAGAAGATGCCGAATGGCAGGGCCTGATACGAAATACGCGGATTACTGAAGCCAGAACATCAGTGGGCTTTCGCCCTGCGAGGTGAACCTGATAAAGACTTCAATAATCCGCATAACCAAAACCCCCGAAGGGGTTAGATGTTGTCCCCTGTGGGAAACTTCTTAGGAAGCTTTACCACCAACATCAGCACAGGCTTTAGCGCCCATTGCTACGAAACCAGTACCTTTACAAGAACCCTGACCTGCACATGCGTTGTTCGCACCGCCACAGTCGTTGTGACCCTTACAAACGTTAACACCGTTACAGTGAACTAAGTCAGCCTTAGCCACTTCACCACGCCAGTCGTCCTGAACCTTGCCACCGATGTCGGCACAAGCTTTAGAAGGCATACCTACGAAACCAGTACCTTTACAAGAACCCTGGCCAGCACATGCGTTGTTCGCACCGCCACAGTCGTTGTGACCTTTACATACGTTTACGCCTGCGCAATGTACCAGATCGGTAGTGTTTGCATCTGCGCTAGCAGTATCGTTAGTAGCAGCAGTTGCGGAACAGCCAGCCAGTGCAGCAGCCGCAAATGCAACAGAAGCGCCACTCAGCATAGGTTTGATATTTTTATTCATTTTTAAATCTCCTGACGGTAATAGACGCTTCTTGGATTCCAATTGAAGCGAGATATTGGAGTGCACACAGTGCCATATAAAATTAGTCCGCTTATATGAAACAAAACTGAAAACACGCACTCTAAGTGATTCTTTGTACAGCCAAATTTTTTCAAACAACGAAAATGAGTATAGCAGTCAGTCTAAATATGGCAGGTTAAATTATGCTGTAATTTCAGCTATAGCAGGGGTTGTAGAGCTATCGGTTCAGAGCGTTCCTGAATGCCTGTAGGGAAGTTTTAAGGTATAGAAATGAGCGAAAAATAATCTGTATTTTTTTATGTTTATATTGAGCCGAAGCTGAAAATCTCGCTTTTTTCAGGTTCAGACAAGGCTGAACCTGAAAATATTTTACGGTTATAACAGCCCCCATAAGGTCTGAAAAATGATTTGTTGCGCCGCTGCGACTTCTTTTGAATCGATCACAACGGCTGTTGGATAGTTATGCGATGCTAATGAAATGATCGCGCACTTAGGTGGATAGATAGCGATATAAGCAGCATCTACCGGGCCGTCAGTTTTAATCCATTTACGTTCGCTTAATTCGGCATCTTCACCGCCGTCACCGATGGCAATTACCTTCACTTCAATACCGCGCTGGATACGTTGCAAGGTAAAGTTTGGAAAAGGCCGGTAAAGATGTGCCCGGATAGGCTTGGATGAAAAAATCGAATATTGTTTGTTTTCCTGTGCAGAAACAGTGCTGAGAATGTCCCGTAATACCCATTCTATTCCGGCATCGCCTTCATAATAGCTGACGTTGGCAGCGTTAAAATCAGGCATCAGATGATGCATGTCAGGAATTACCCGGGTCTTCAGCTGATCAATGGCCTGATCCAGGTTACGTTGTTTATCCTGAGCCAGCTGCAACAGTACGTCAGGCTCCCGCGGGGAGAACAGACGTCGTTTACCCTTTGGCAGATAGCTAATGACACCTTTGCTTTGTAATGCTTTCAGGCATTCGTAAGTGGTGCCGCGGTTGATGCCGGATTTCTCAGCAATTACCCGAATTGAGCTGGGCCCCAGTGCTAACAGGGCCCGGTAAATTTTGACTTCCCGTTTGGAAAGGTCGAGCAGTTCGAAGATGTGATCATTCATAGCCGGTATTATCTGCCAGTTTATTTGTCATTTTTTTTGTGACAATTTGTATTGCATCTGTTTCTGTATCGCTTAAAGTGCAATCATTCATAAGGTTATGTCAATTGGAATTGACCTGGCCCAGTAAAAAAATTCTTTCAAGGATGCCTCTGTTTTGACAACCCTCAATACTATTATTCTTGCTGCCGGTCAGGGCAGCCGCATGAAGTCTTCATTACCTAAAGTTCTGCATAAGATTGCCGGCAAGCCGATGGTGCAGTGGGTAATAGATGCAGCGAACCAGTTACCTGCGAATAATGCCCATGTGGTGATTGGTCATGGTGCAGAGCATTTAAAAGCAGAACTGTCTGGTCAGGAACTGACATTTGCGGTTCAGGCTGAACAGTTAGGCACTGGCCATGCTGTGGCCCAGGCGATGCCAAATATTGCTGCGGATTCAGTGGCGCTGATTCTGTATGGCGATGTGCCGCTGACAAAAGCTGAAACAATGGCACGTCTGGTAGAAATTGCTGAGCAGGGTGATTTTGCCTTGCTGACGGTGAAGCTGGATGATCCGACAGGCTACGGCCGTATCGTACGTGATGAACAGGCCCGTGTGAGCGCGATTGTTGAACATAAAGATGCAAATCCGGATCAGTTGGAAATTACTGAAGTAAATACCGGTATTCTGGCAGTTGCAGCCAGCAAACTGCATGAATGGCTGCCTCAGTTATCTTCCGATAATGCGCAGGGCGAATATTATCTGACGGATGTAATCGCGATGGCAGCGGCCTCGGGTATGAATGTCAAAACTATCCAGCCAGACACTGAGCAGGAAGTACAGGGCATTAATAACCGCATGCAACAGGCTGAACTGGAGCGTTGGTATCAGTTACAGCAGTCCCGTGCGCTGATGGAGCAGGGGGTTACTCTGGCAGATCCGGCGCGCCTGGATGTGCGTGGTGAACTGACCGTTGGCACGGATGTCAGTCTGGATATCAACGTTGTGTTTAAAGGCAAGGTTATCCTGGGTAATAAGGTCACAATCGAGTCTGGCTGTGTCATTGAAGACTCAGTGATCGGCGATGGTTGCCATATTAAGGCGAACTCGATACTGGAGCAGGCTGAGCTGGCTGGTAATTCTGATATCGGGCCATTTGCCCGCCTGCGTCCTGGTAGCCGTTTGGCACTGGGTGCTAAAGTTGGCAACTTTGTTGAAACGAAGAAAGCCAACATTGGTGAAGGCAGTAAAGTAAATCACCTTAGTTATGTGGGTGATGCGGATGTTGGACCTGGTGCCAATATTGGTGCCGGTACCATTACCTGCAATTACGACGGTGTAAATAAATTTAAGACTGAGATTGGTGCCGGTGCCTTTATTGGCTCAAATACCGCGTTGGTAGCGCCGGTTAAAATCGGTGAAAACGCCACCGTAGGTGCCGGTTCAACAGTGAGTAAAAATGTAAATGATGCAGAGTTGGCGGTGACCCGTGCCCGTCAGACAAATATTAAAAACTGGCAGCGTCCGGTGGACCAGAAAGCCGCTAAAGACCAGTAATAACTGCATCAAAAGGAATAGATGATATGTGTGGAATCGTTGGCGCAATTGCCAGTCGAAATATAGCGGCTATCCTGCTGGAAGGCCTGAAACGTCTTGAGTACCGGGGGTATGATTCAGCCGGTATGGCAGTGTATAACGCAGCTGATGATAGCCTGGCGGCGCTGAAGCGCCTGGGTAAAGTTGCTGAACTGGATAATGCCTTGCAACAGCAGTCGCTGCCGGGAACTCTGGGTATCGCGCATACCCGTTGGGCCACTCATGGTAAGCCGGAACAGCGAAATGCGCACCCGCATTTATCCGGTGACCGCATTGCTATCGTGCATAACGGCATCATTGAAAATCATGCCGCATTACGTACAGAGCTACAGGCAGACGGCTATGAGTTTTTGTCGGACACTGATACTGAAGTTGTGACCCATCTGATTCACCGTGCTGTCAGCAAGGGCGATAACTTACTTGCTGCTGTTAAAAGCACGGTTAAACGTCTGCATGGCGCGTATGCACTGGCTGTTATTGATCAGCAACAGCCTGATCGTCTGATTGCTACCCGTATGGGCAGCCCGTTGGTGATTGGCGTTGGCGTGGAAGAAAACTTCATAGCCTCCGATCCGCTGGCACTGCTCCAGGTTACGGACCGTTTTATTTATCTGGAAGAAGGTGATCTGGCGGTTATCAGTCTGCATGAAATTGCAGTTGAAGATACTGATGGTCAGAACGTTGCCCGTGAAGTACAGCAGTTTGAGCATGGCCATGATGTTGCCGATAAAGGTGAATATCGTCATTACATGCTGAAAGAAATTTACGAACAGCCAAAGGTAATTGACGCTGTTCTGGAAGGCCGTATCAGTAAAGGTAAAGTGCTGGAACAGGTGTTCGGTGCTGATTCCAGCGAGCTATTTGATCAGGTTAAATGTATTCAGATCGTTGCCTGCGGTACCAGCTTTAATGCAGGTATGGTGGCGAAATACTGGATTGAACGGCATGCGGGAATTCCTTGCATGGTAGATGTAGCCAGTGAATTCCGTTATCGCCGCACGGTTTGTTTGCCGGGAACTCTGTTCCTGACTATTTCTCAGTCCGGTGAAACGGCAGATACGCTGGCCGCACTGCGGGATGCTAAAACACAGGGCTACCTGGCGTCGCTGGTCATCTGTAACGTACCTGGCAGCTCTTTAGTACGTGAGTCAGATTTGTGTCTGATGACCAATGCGGGGCCTGAAATTGGTGTGGCTTCAACTAAGGCTTTTACCAGTCAACTGGTTGCCCTGATGCTGACTACTCTTATTCTGGCGCGTCGTACTGGTTTTAGCGAAGCAGCTGAAGCGGATATGATCGAAAAGCTGGAAGGTTTGTCTGCATTGTGTGATGAAGTGCTGAAGATGGATGCGGATATTCAGCAGATGGCAGAGCGTTTCGTCGATAAAAACCATTCTCTGTTTCTGGGGCGCGGTACTATGTTTCCGGTAGCAGTAGAAGGTGCGCTGAAGCTAAAGGAAATCTCTTATATTCATGCTGAAGCCTATCCTGCCGGTGAGCTTAAGCATGGCCCGCTGGCACTGGTAGATGAAGATATGCCGATTGTTGCGGTTGCGCCAAATAACTCTTTGCTGGAAAAACTGCAGGCTAATCTGGAAGAAGTCCGCGCCCGTGGCGGCCAGTTATTCCTGTTTGCCGATAGCCGGATACAGATTGAAGATGGTGATGACAGCTGTTATCTGCTGACCCTTCCTGATGTTTGCAAAGACATGGCACCGATTGTGTATTCGATTCCATTACAATTGCTGTCTTATTACGTAGCAGTTCTGAAAGGTACTGATGTTGATCAGCCGCGAAATCTGGCGAAATCGGTGACGGTGGAATAAAGCTGTTAAGTGTATTTAGCAGTCATAAAAATGCCGGCTTATATAGCCGGCATTTTTGTTTTCAGATACTAATAATTTAGGTGAGCTTAAAGGCGCCCTGAATACCTTCAATCGCCATTTGCGTACCGATTACCGCGAGAATCAGACCCATCATACGGGTAACGACTTGCAGAGCGTTTTCACCAATGAAGCGAACTAATCTTTCACCTGAAACAAAGAAAACATAAGTAATAATGCAGAGTACAGCGAACATGCCGATGGTGGTGATTAATTCGGTTACACCGCCACCCGAAGCGAAGTTCATTGCTGTCGCTATAGTGCCCGGGCCTGCCAGAATGGGCATGGCTAATGGCGAGACGGCAACACCAAGTGCTGCTTCTTTGGCCTTTGACTCATCTTTACATTCATTAGGCTGCTGCACTTTAGACTGGTTGCCCTGCAGCATATGAAAGCCGATCAGAAATACCAGAATGCCACCGGTAATACGAAAAGCAGGCAGGCTCAGGCCAAACAGTTGGAAGATATATTTGCCTGCAACAGAAAAGACTGCAATTACGATGAAAGCAATTAACAACGAACGGAATGCAACCGCCCGGGTTGTCTTGGTGTCATCATTGCTGGTCAGCCCCAGAAAGACCGGAACATTGGCAATTGGATTCATGATGGCAAAAAAGCCCATGAAGACCGTAGCTGCGTGTAACACTATGTTTTCCATAAAACATTCTCTTATTAGATCTGGTGATTTTAACCAACGGGTACGGCAAAAATAACAATATAAAGCATGATTGCCGCGAGTATAAGGCTGGCTGCTTTTACCTGTGCTGATTCACTCGCTCGCCAGGCAACCAGGCATTGCAAGCCGTAATAGGCGGCAAAGGCTCTGGAGGCCAGCGCAAGAATTTCAAAGGTATCGGCGCTCCAGGTGAGCAGTAATGCAAAGCCAGCGATGAGCAGATAACTGACCGGCGCACTGATGCGCTTGGCAGAAATTTCATCCAGGTTGCCACTGGCAGCCAGCGTGTCTGCGACGGCGGCTGAAAACTGACTCAGTACTGCTGCGAAGATCACTGCGGCGGGAAGAAAACCGAATACCGATAAGCCTGCCAGAGTAATCAGGCTATGGTCGTCGAAGATGCCATTAAGTGAAGGAACCAGCGGCATTGCCAAGGATACAAACAGGATATAGATAATGCTGGATATAATTTGTGACTGTCGTGATGCCTGTATCCGTAAGTCTGCGGCATATTGCTGGCCCAGATAGCGTGGCGTTTCAAAACCCTGCACCACAATCAGGGTGCCGGCAATGATACTGCAGGTATACCATAGGTTTGAAAAATCGACCGTCGGCAGCTGTAAGTTGTTTTGTTGCCAGGCTTGAAAATCAAACAGCCCGAATCCTGCCAACACCAGCGCAATGAGCAGAAAGGTGACATAAAGTGCCCATTTTTCCATAAAGCCGAGCACCCCCAGGCCGCGCCATATACCTACACCTGCAATTAAGATAATCACCGCTGAGGTCAGCAGGTTGTTATATAAGGGAGTGTCCTGACCAATACCAGCGAGTACAAAAGAAGCGAGTATATGCAGGTAGAGGGTGATGGAAATGACGTAGGCGATAACAATACTGATATCCGCACTGCGCTCGATCACTTTGAGTACCTGGTCGGACCCTTCAGCGAGAAGCGGTTCAGCAACACGGATGTTGTGACGGATAATGCTACCCACCAGATAGGCCAGTAAACAGACCGCGGCCATTGCCACTGGCATGTAAGGTCCGGCACTCTGCGCTAGCACCGGCACTATGACCAGAAAACCACTGCCAAAAATTGACGCCAGCGGTGTTGCCAAAAGTTCGAAGGGAAGGCGAGAAAATAATTGCATGGTTGATTATCCGTTCAGGTCCATCGCCATAGGCTACCGAGGCTTTTACCCAGCTGCAACATACCAATACCTAGACCGATTTGAAGGTTAAAGTTCAGCCAGAATTTGAACCAGTCTCTAAGTATCAGGTGTTGATGGGTTTCGCCAATAAACGTGGAGAATGTCGAAAGAGAGCCAAGGAAGCCACTGACAAATGCCAGCTTTAGCAATGGAGATATAAAGCTTTTTTCTGTACCGCTGCCAAGATAAAAACCAAGCAGTAAGCAGGCGGCCATGTTTGCCAGAAGCGTCCCGATAATCAGCTGCTCATTGAAATGGTTGAACTTAATGCTTAGCCACCAGCGCAGTAATGCTCCCAGGGTTGCACCGGAAGCGAGACTGAAGAGCATAGCTGGATTCATGAGAGTGACCGGTATAGGTTCACCGCCGGTTTTTAAGTCCGGCGGTGAGGGTGTAGTTATTTGAGAATCTGACGGGCGTTTAGCGGCTGAACTGGACGATTGTTAGGTCCACTTAGCATGCCCTGAAAACTGCTCAGTTGTTGCTGAGACAGTGTCATAGGTTGTTTCATTACCAACCAGCGGACACCTTCAGTACAGGGGGGCGTGGTAAGGGAGCCGTTGTAGCGGAAGTAATCCTTTGGTGCCGGTAGCAAACCTGTGGCATTAACCGCGGCTTCCATTTCACTGATTTCACCGGCGGTGAGTGGCTGTTGCCAAATTTGTGATAAGACTGGATTGGTTGCGCCGACTTCAAACATTACCGCGACAACTGCCAGATTGCCGTTTTTATCGCTGTGTACCAGGTGGGCTTCCATTGGGAAGTCCTGACCGTTAAGCGTGTTCTCACTGGGACTGTGAAAGTGGAACTGGCGCAGTGTATAGCTATTACCGTTCAAGGTTAACTGGCTGCCGGGCATGTAATCAGCTTCGACGGTATGACCGTTGTTGAAGACTTTCTCTGCACCTGGCTGATAGTTGAATGTAAGTGCAGGGAGATCAGTTTCTAAACTGTTTTGCAGATTAACCGGTGACTGATTTTTACCATTGCCACAGGCTTGATAAGCGTTGTCCAACACTGCCCACTGGTCTGGTCCGCGTTCTTTACCATAATCCCACTGTACAGCCTCACTGGCCAGGACAGGCGTGCTTAACAGGCCTGCACTACAAAGACTGATACTGCATATTTGCAGGGATTTTCTGAAAGCTGTCATGGAATACCTTTTAATAGCTAGGTGCCTGTCAGAACGCACTCGGGGTGAAGAGGTTCCGGATACGAATTCCCCTGTATCCGGGGATCGCGCCTGACAGGCAAACGGGGTTAGACGTTTTGTTGATTAAGCTTCGTCGTCAAACTGGTCGATGACATCGCTGACAACAATCGTCGGATTTGCGTAGCAGTAGTTGTAGACTTGCTCGACAGGTACAGAGGTAAAGTCTTCTTCGGTTATTTCTTCAACCGGCACATCGCCGGAATCGGAGAAGCCTTCTATGTAGTAAACGGCAGTTGGAACATTTTCATATTCCAGGTCAACCAGTTGTTCACAGGTATAAGTATCAACAATACTTACGGTTTCTTCTTCGCCGGCCATTACTACAGTTGCACCGGTGCTGAGCAAAACAGCAGTCAGTGGGGCAGCAAAACTTTTCAGGTTCATCACAATCTCACTCATTCCATATAGCGTTTTACATTGGATAGCATCAGTTTGTATTCACATTCTGATGCCTGAGGCGCTATCCTAGGCTGGCGTTATTCAGCAATCTGTTAGATAGCTAACACGGAGAAATAAATTGAGTCACTGGCATCTGGAATCACTCAACTGGCTGGACCGTTTATCGGCAGAGGATCAGGAAGCCTTGCGTTGTGCATCAAGAGTGTTGGAATTTTCCCCGCGAGAGATGGTATTCACACCGAACCTGGAAGCGGACGCTGTGTATTTGCTTGAGCAGGGGCTGGTGAGAATTTTCAGAACCTCTTCGAATGGCGGCGAGTTTACCTTTGGTTTTATTAAGCCGGGGGAGATCTTTGGCGAGTTGGCAGTGCTGGGAGAACGTCAGCGGCGTAGCTTTGCGGAAGTAGTTGAGGCCGGGTTAGTTCTGAAAGTATCCAGAGATGTCTTTCTGGAAGTGATGCACCGTTCCGGCGAATTCAGCCTGGAAGTTAGTCAGCAGGTTGAAAAGCGCTCAGACCGGGCCAGATTTAGTATTGAAGATTTAGTCTTTAAAGATGCCCGCAGCCGTCTGGCACGTAAATTATTAGAGCTGGATGATAAAAACCGTGCCGCGGCAGCGAGCAATGCTGCAGCGGTAAATTTGCTGAAGCTGACCCACGCAGATTTAGCTAAACTGACAGGTATGTCCCGGCCAACGGCGAGTATCGCCCTTGGTGAGCTGGAAGATGACAGTCTGGTTGAGCAGCATGCCGGGGTCTTTGAAATCATGAACCGTGATGCATTACAGCAGATTGCCTGTAAAGATTTGCGCTGACTGATCCGGCAACTTGCCTCCAACGTAGACACTGTCAAAAGGAGGCTATTATGCAATTATCCGAATTTACCCGTCTGGCGCATGCCGGTGCTATTACTAATCTGAGGTTTATTGAGTCCGGTTGCAGCCCTATGGTAATTGAGTGTCAGTATGAATATCCCGGTGATGATAATCACGTACCTATGAAAGGTTTGCTGGAGAACTCTCATGGTGACGCACTGACCTGTAAAAACATTACTCAGGCCTATGATATTTGTCGTAAAGCAGGTTTACATAAGGCTGAACTGGTACAGATTATTCCCCACGATGAAGCCTGTGCAGGCTTTACACTGAGTGCCGAACAGCAGGCAATACCCTTAGTTTTCTGAAGAGTAAGCCGTCTATAGCGAACTGCTGATAAGTGTCGCTAACGGGCGGCTTTTGTCTCTCGTTAATGCTGTTTCAGAATGTCTATGAAGGGGAGTAGATAGCCGCGAAAAGACCGGCCCGGAAAGGCAAGCATCTTATTAAAAAGTACTGGTTAAACCAGAATGGCTGAGCCAGAATAGCCCGGTCAAAGGATGATTTTGCACCGACAAAACTGAGGCCATCATGGGCGAGTTACTGAAGCGGGTTTCTGCATTACTGTTGAGTCACGGCTGCTTGCTGATTGGCAACGGTTTGTTCATGACGCTGCTGAGCTTGCGTAGTAATCTGGAAGGTTTTTCCACCGAGCTGACCGGTATCATCATGAGTGGCTACTTTGTCGGGCTGTTCTTTGGTGCGCGGTATACCGGTTATCTGGTTGACCGGGTGGGGTATATTCGTACCTTCAGTGTATTTGCTTCCATCATTTCTATTATTCCGCTGGCGCACATGCTCTGGACCGATCCGGTATTCTGGTTCGGTTTACGACTCGTATCAGGCTTTGCGATGGCCGGCTTACTGATGGTCACCGAAAGCTGGCTAAATGCCGGTGTCAGCAATCAGCACCGGGGTGGCTTACTGGCGATCTACATGATCGTTAACTATCTGGGAGCCGGCGGTGCTCAGCTATTTTTGCTATTACAGGATCCCAGTGGTTATCAGCTGTTTGTGATGGCTTCAATTTGTTTTTCGTTTTGTTTGGTGCCTGTAGCGCTGACCCGCACTGCGGAACCTCAGCCGGATCCCCCTGAACCACTGAAAATCATGCCGACTTTGCGTACTACCCCTGTAGGTTTTTTGGGGGCTGCCTGTGCCGGATTTCTTAGTGCCTCGTTTAATACCATGGGGCCTTTGTTTGCCTTACAGGTTGACTTAAGCTCGCAGCAAATCTCCTGGTTTATGGCGTTAGGGATTTGTGGGGGCCTGGTGCTGCAGACGCCAATCGGGAAACTCTCTGACCGTATTGAGCGGCGCAAAGTAATAGCTGTTGTTGCCGGGCTGGTGGTACTGATCTGCGGGGCCATTGCTGCGCAGGTACAGTTTTACCTGCGGCCGGAGCTATTGCTGGCGAGCAGCTTTTTATATGGCAGCTTGGCGTTTACGATTTACTCACTGGCGGCGGCACACGCGAATGACTGGGCCAAGCCTGAAAGGCGTATGCAAACAGCCGGTGCTCTGATGGTGGGGTACAGCATAGGCGCGATTGCAGGTCCGTTGTTAAGCAGTAATGGCATCAGCTGGTTTGGGCCTCAGGGCCTGTTTATCTTTATGGCAATTGCTGCGGGTTTGCTGTCTTTGTTTACCCTGGGCAGAGTATCTGCACAGCATTATCAGCGTAAACGTGCCAAGCCACAGTTTGTTCCACGCCCTGGATCTTACTATACCTCCGGTGAGCTTTATCGGGCGGTACAGGCTGAGTCTCAGCCGGTTGAAATAGCCGCTGAAGATCTCGTCGCAGAATCTGAAGAAGATACGTCTGCGGGGGTAAAACCAACACCCCCGGACCGTTTTGAGTAGCTTTGTGCTTTTATTTTTTTCTATAGATGCGCATTGATTCGTCCTGTTGTGCTAAAACCGCAAGAATTGCAAAACCGGGTGGTGCTAGATTGAGCCGGTCGCTGAAAGACAGTTAAAGCTGCATCCTGCAGCCAGCGGTTAATGAGGATATGCGTAGATGAACCAACGCCGGGATGAGCTGTATCAACAACGCTTTGCCAAAGTGTTTGACTATATTTATGCGCATTTAGATGAGCCGCTGGATTTATATCAGTTGGCAGATGTTGCCTGTTTGTCGCCGTATCACTGGCATCGGCTGTATCAGAGTGTGTATGGCGAAACCATGGCTGTTACGGTGAAACGGTTACGTTTGCACCGGGCTGCGGGCGAGCTGGTAAATTCTGATCAAACGATGGAACAGATAGTTGCTGGCTCAGGTTATGCGGGCTTATCTTCATTTAATCGTGCTTTCAGCGAGGTGTATGGTATGCCTCCGGCCCGTTACCGGCAGGACGGCAGCCATACGGCTTTTGCTGCGGCTTCACAGGCTGTGGCAGGTATCGTAATGGAGACCGATACAATGAATATGCACGATGTAACTATTACTCAACAGCCAACAGTTGTACTCACGGGTCTGCAACATCACGGATCGTATATGAATATAGGTAACGCCTTTGAGAAGCTGTTTGGCTGGTTTTTTATGCAACATGCTGAGCGGATGCCGGTACGGATGCTGGGGATTTACTTTGATGATCCTTCCAGTGTGAACGAAGCGGATTTACGTTCTATGGCTTGCCTGAGTGGCTTGGAAGATGTGGCGTTGCCGGCAGGCTTCTCCCGTCAGACTCTGGTTGCCGGCGACTATGCGGTACTGCGTCATAAAGGGCCTTATTCGAATATGGCCAGTGCATATCAGTGGTTATATGGCGTCTGGCTACCCCAGTCAGGTCGCTTACCGGCGGATCAGCCATGCTTTGAAGAGTATCTGAATAACCCCCGGGATGTTGCTCCTACAGAGTTGTTAACGGATATTTTTGTACCCTTACAGCCAGCATAAATGACTTTTTCCACTCGCTGCCGGTGTTTCTGTAGTACCGGTAGCCTTTTCTGTCTTAATGAGGTTTCACCTCACTAATCTAAGTATTGCGCTGAAATCCTTCTCTTTGTGGATTAAATGATAGGAATCTCCGCACTGTTGTTCCGTAAACTTTTCATAATCATTTCCCCGTACCGGTTTTTACATAAATTGGATTTGGTGAGCGGGTGAATTTGTCATCCGGTACAACCGGTAAATATAAGATCAGCAGTGACGTCCTGAATATAATGCTATTGGCTGTGTCATTCAGGAAGCTACTGCAACAAAAAGGCAGCGACGATTATGTTACAACTCAACGGTACCCTGAGCCATTTTGCTAACCCGGCCGCCAGCAGCGAAAACGTTTATTCTGCAGAGCAGCGCGATGTGATCAGCGTTGCCCGCGCTGAAGAAGCAATTGCAGACATTAAAACCTGGCCTGCTTATGCAGAAACGCCACTGCATTCTCTGAGTGCTATGGCCGCGGCTATCGGTGTTGAGTCTGTCTGGTATAAAGATGAGTCACAGCGTTTTGGTTTGAAAAGCTTCAAAGCGTTGGGCGGTGCTTATGCGGTTGCCCGTCAGTTACAGAACGTACTGGAAGCACGCTTAGGCAAACGCCCAAGCATCAGTGATTTGCTGGGTGGCCACTTAAAAGAAGAGTTGGCAGAAATTGTTGTGAGCTGCGCAACAGACGGTAACCACGGGCGTTCAGTTGCCTGGGGTTCGCAGATGTTTGGTTGTGGTTGTGTGATTTACATTCACCGCGATGTATCTGAAGGCCGTAAACAGGCAATGGAAGCATTCGGTGCTGAAGTGATCCGTATTACCGGTAACTATGATGAGTCTGTACGTCAGGCTGACAGCGATGCTAAAGCGAATGACCGGATTATCGTGTCTGATACTAGCTATGAAGGCTACATGGAAATTCCTAAGGACGTAGCACTGGGCTATACAGTGATGCTGTCTGAAATCGTTGAGCAGCTGAAGGGTGATATTCCTACCCATGTATTTGTACAGGGTGGTGTAGGTGGTCTGGCGTCAGCTGTTGCTGGTTATTTCTGGGATTTGTGGGGCGAGCGTCGTCCACGTTTCATCATTGTTGAGCCAGAGCAGGCTAATTGTTTGCAGCTGAGTGCAGAAGCAGGTGAGCCAGTTGTGGTTGATGGTGATCTGGATACGTTGATGGCCGGTCTGGCTTGCGGTGAAGTGTCTGCACTGGGTTGGCAGATTCTGTGTAACGGTGCTGATGACTTCATGACACTGAGTGAAGAAGCCGTTGCAGAAACTATGCGTATGCTGGCAAAAGGCTATGAGACTGATCCGGCAATTGAAGCGGGTGAGTCTGCGGTACCAGGTTTGGCGACAGCAATTATTGCACGTCAGCAGGCAGATATGGCTGAGGCAACAGGGCTGAATGCACAGAGTAAGGTACTGGTGATCGGTACTGAAGGTGCGACAGATCCAGAGTTGTATCAGCAGTTAGTAGGCTAAGTTTTTAGCAGGCTGGAAGGCAGTAGAAGTCTTTTATCAGCTTGCCTTATGAAGCACTCAAAAGCCCGGATACCTTAGGTATCCGGGCTTTTTTATGTGTCTTAAACGGCTTATTCTTCGAGCATTGGTACGGATAGCCCGGTTTTAACGGCATCCATCACAACATTGGTCTGAAAGTTACGGATGTTGTGGTTGTCGAAAAAGACTTCCCGGGTAAAGGCTTCGTAATCTTCCATATCCACGGCGGTGATGACTAATATGAAGTCGGCGCTGCCAGTGACGTAATAGCACTGCTGAACCGCAGGATTTACCTTCATCTCTTTCTTAAATGCATCCAGTAAATCAGCCCGTTCCCGTTCAAGAGTCACCTGAACCAGCAGTGTTACACCGCGACCAACTGCCTTCGGGTTAATGACTGCAATGTCTGCTTTGATGATGTTTTGCTCACGCATTCGCTTCATGCGTCTTTGAACTGCAGCAGGTGAAAGGCCGACCTGTTCGGCTATCTGATCAGAAGTGGTGCGGTTGGATATCTGAATAATCTCCAGAATTTTACGATCGAAACTGTCTATGTTGCTGGCCAGGGCTGTTTTGGTCATATCGTGTTTCCGCTTACTTTGCGTTCTACCTAAGGATACAGACTCCAGCGGGGAAGCGAAAACTATGGAATCAGGAAAGTGGTGAATTTCAGCAATATTTGGAAGATTTTGCGGTGAAGCCTCATTGAAATACTGCTATTACAGGAAATTATGCAGCCTGGAGCCGTAATATGGATGTATAGCCTGAACAATAAAAATAACCCGGATTTAGGTGTAACAGTCTGATCCGAAGCTGCGGTAACAAGATGCTTAAATCGACCAGGGTAAATCCCCGTCTGCCATTGGAAACTCTTTCGCCCGCCGGGCGCATTGGGGTTATTTCTTTGGCAACGGACTTCAACATTGAAGCGGACTTACAGCGAATGTATCCGCAGGATGTTGGCTTTTTTACGACCCGGGTACGTAATGTTAATCCGCTGACGATTGAAAATTTGCGCACTATGGCGCCAGGTATCAGTGCTGCAGCCGATCAGATTCTGCCGGGTACTGAGCTGGATGCCATTATCTATGCCTGCACCTCCGGTACGGTTGCTATCGGGGTCGACAAAATTACTCAGCTAATACATGAAACCCGTCCGGGTGTGCCGGTGACCAATCCGGTTACTGCCGCGCTGGCGGCTTTCGAATGCTTTTCTGCTAAACGCATTTCTATTCTCACTCCCTATACCGAAGCGGTAAATGCTGAAGTTGCAGCCTTCTTCAGTGATCAGGGTTGTGACGTGCTGAATATCGCAGGGTTTGGTTTTGAAGACGATACCGCGATGACCTATATCACACCTCAGGATATTGCCGATGCCGCGATTGAAAACTGTGACCCTGATGCTGATCTGATGTTTATTTCCTGTACCGCACTGCGTGCTTCTCTGGTGTTGGAAACCGTTGAGCAGGCGTTGGGTATTCCTGTTGTCAGCAGTAATCAGGCGCTGGCCTGGCACAGTCTGAAGCTGGCTGGCTATGACGCAGGCGTCCCCGGATTTGGACGCTTACTGGGCGAGCATCTGAAGTAAGAATTTGCTGAGAATCTTTAGTTTTTTACTGTAATACGTTTTTGTTTTTGGAGTTTTTAACATGTCTTTAGATCAGAACCTGATTTCCCGGATGACCGAATGGCGTCAGCATATGCATCGCTTTCCGGAGTGTGGATTTGATCTGCCATTAACCGCAGATTTCATTGCCGAAAAGCTGGCAGGGTTTGGCATTGAAGTGACCCGTAATGTCGGGCAACAGGGCATTGTTGGTGTGTTGAAGTGCGGTGACGGCTCCGCCAGCATTGGCCTGCGGGCGGATATGGATGCGCTGTTCATTCATGAAGAAAATCAGTTCTCGCACCGTTCCCAGCATGATGGCCAGATGCACGCCTGTGGGCATGATGGTCATTCGGCAATGCTGCTGGGCGCTGCCTGCTATCTGGCAGAGCACCGTAATTTTAACGGCACCGTACATTTTATTTTCCAGCCGGATGAAGAGCATGGCCGTGGTGCGCAGGCAATGATTGATGATGGCCTGTTTGAACGCTTTCAGATTGATGAAGTATACGGTCTGCACAATATGCCGGGCTTGCCAGAAGGCAGCTTTACCGTTCGTCCTGGTTCGTTAATGGCCAGCGAAAGCAGCTTTGAAATTGTGATTGACGGTGTGGGTGGCCATGCGGCGATGCCACACCGTGGAGTTGATCCGATTGTGGTTGGTTCGCAAGTGATTCTGGGCTTACAGACGATTGTGTCCCGTAACCTTAGTGCGATTGAAGAAACCGCAGTGGTGTCTGCCACTGAGTTTGTGACCAATGGCACGGTCAACGTTATACCTTCACAGGTGGTGATTAAAGGCGATTGCCGCTGCTTTACAGAAGATACTTTGAAACGTATTGAACAGAGCATGGAACGTATCGTTGCCGGTATCTGCCAGGCGGCAGGTGCCAGTTATAAATTCGAACTGATCAATACCTTTTACCCCACCGTAAATAATCCTGAACAGACTCAGTACGCTATTCAGGCGGCCCGCACCGTTCTGGGCACTGAGAATGTAGAAACAGATTGTTTACCCCTAACTATTTCAGAAGATTTTTCCAGCATGCTTCGGGTGAAGCCCGGCTGTTACGCGCTGATGGGCAATGGCGTGGAGTCAGTGGGTGGCTGTGCGCTGCACAACCCAGAGTACGATTTTAATGACCGTATTCTTGGCGATGGCGCGCAGTACTGGATCCAGCTGGTGAATGACCGTTTGAAATAACTCTTTCTTCCAAACCTTTACCTTAACTCTAAGAATAAAATTTGAGGATATAAGCATGAAAAAATTATTAACGGCTCTATTGGCGCTGGGCATCAGCTTTGGTGTAAGTGCAGAAACCTGGAAATTCGCGTCTGAAGAAGACAAGAAAGACGTTCAGGATATCTTCGCACAAACGTTTGCTGACACGATTAAAAAAGAATCTGACGGCGATATCCGCGTTAAGGTTTATTACTATGGCCAGCTGGGTACCGAAAACGATATCGTAGAGCTGACAGCTAAAGGCACTGTGCAGTTTGTATCTGTAGGTACTGGCCACCTGGGTTCTTATGTACCTGAAGTACAGGCGATCAGCGTACCGTACGTAATGGGTACTGATACTGATGTAGTACGTAAAGTACTGACGGGCAGCAAGACTATTTATAACGACTTGGCAGACCGTTTTGAAAACGTAAACCTGAAGCTGTTAACCATGATTTCTGAAGGTGAAATGGTATGGGGTGCTAACAAAGCAATCCGTAGCCCTGAAGATTTTGCTGGTCAGAAAATCCGTACTTTCACTTCTACTATTCCAGTTGAAACCTACAAGACTTTCGGTGCTACACCAACACCACTGTCCTGGGGTGAAGTATACGGTTCGCTGCAGTTGAAAACAGTTGATGGCATGGTTAACCCTATCTACTTCATCTACAACGCTAAATGGCATGAAGTTCAGGATTACCTGATGTTCCCTGGCCAGCAGCCTTACGTAGGTACTGTATCTACTAACAGCGAGTGGTTTAACGGTCTGTCTGCTGAGAAGCAGGAAATGGTTCACACAGCGATTGCTGCTGCTGAACAGGCTGCACATGATTACCAGCTGAAGATCAACCAGGAAAACATGGATAAGATCCTGGCTGAACGTCCTGACATCAAAGTTGTAACTCTTACAGCGGAAGAACGTAGCCGCTTCAAAGATCTGAGTACTTCTCTGCACGAGACTTACTACAACGTTGTTGAAAACGCGTATGACGATGCGGATAAAGCTTCTGCCCGTGACGGTGCGAAGAAAATTCTGCAAAACCTGATTCAGGAAGTGAAAGACGCTTCTTAATCGGTCGTTCTTCAGCCCGCCGGAGTGCAAAGTATTCCGGCGGGATGCGTTTAAAGATGTGCCCGGGAAGGGAAGGCCGGACAGTTGCAAGGGTGTGTGCTTATGAAAAAGATATTTCATAATGTCAGTATTCTGACTGAGTCGATAGAGAAGTGGGTTGTCAGTGGAGCAATTCTGCTGATGATGGCTAACTCTGTCTCTAATGCTATTGGACGATATTTTTTTGGTAAGAGCCTGTTCTTTGCTGAAGAGCTAAATCAGTTTCTGATTGTTGCTATTACCTTTATTGGCTTTGCGTATGCGGTCCGTAAAGGCCGGAATATTCGCATGACGGCGCTTTATGATTCGCTGGGCTTTAAAGCCAAAAAAGCGCTCATCATTCTCATTTCTATCGTTACCGCTTCGCTGATGTTCTATCTGGCTTACAAAGCGGTGTTTTATGTGCAGGATCTTAAGGATATCAATCGCTTAAGCCCGGCCCTGCAATTTCCTGTTTATATCATTTATTCGGTAATTCCTTTGGGACTGAGTATTGCAGGCATTCAGTATCTGATCGCCTTCTTTATGAATCTGACCCATGCAGAGATCTATCTGTCGCACGAAGTGATGGATAACTGATCACTGCCGTTTCTGAATTTAAGCGCTGAATATGTAGAGCTGGTGAATGATATGAGTGGGATTTTTGAGTTTTTATCTGATGTGATAGCCGGTGAGCTGGACATCTATGTAGTTACCTTTGCGCTGGTGTCGGCAATGGTAATCCTGTTATTTCTGAGTTTCCCGATGGTTGTGCCGCTGGCAGTGGGTGCATTGATTGGTTTGGTACACTTTTCCGGTATAGATACCGGCGTAATTATTCAGCAAATGGTGACTGGTATATCACCGAATGCGTTGATTGCTGTACCGATGTTTATTCTGGCTGCAGACATTATGACCCGTGGCCATACGGCCCATAACCTGTTGGGGCTGATTGAAGCTTTTGTTGGCCATCGCCGTGGTGGTTTACCTATTACTACCTGTATCAGCTGTACGCTGTTCGGTTCAGTATCCGGTTCTACGCAGGCAACGGTAGTGTCGGTTGGTCAGATTATGCGACCGAAACTGCTGCAGGCTGGCTACAAAGACAGCTTTGTTATGGCCCTGATCATTAATGCCAGCGACATAGCGTTTTTAATTCCACCCAGTATTGGTTTGATCCTTTACGGCACCCTGGCTAATACCAGTGTCGGTGAGTTGTTTATTGCCGGTATTGGTCCTGGCATTGTGCTGGCGATACTGTTCTCAACGTATTGTTACGCATACAGCGTGTATCACGCTGATACTATCGCTCTGGTCGAAAAGACCAGCTGGAGTGAAAAGTTTCAGTCTATTAAGAAAGCATTATTACCCCTGGGTTTTCCGGCGCTGATTGTTGGCGGCATTTATTCCGGAGCTGTCACGCCTACTGAAGCGGCGTCCTTCTCTGTGTTGTATGCGATCATCGTTGAGTGCTTTATATACCGGGAGCTTGACCACCGGGATGTTATTGATGCTGCACTGAGCACTGGTCTGATCACTGCGGTAGTATTTATTCTGGTAGGCATGGGGCAGGCTTTCTCCTGGTACATTTCTTTTGAACAGATTCCTCAGGAGCTGTTGGCACCGCTGAATCTGGAAGATGCGTCTAAAGAGTATGTGCTCTTTGTCATTGCTCTGGCGTTTTTTGTCGGCTGTATGTTCGTCGATTCACTGGTAGTTCTGGTTATTCTGACGCCGATTTTTGTGCCAATTATTGGTGATGTTGGATTAGACCCGGTTTTAGTCGGTGTCATGATCACACTGCAAATGGCGATTGGTTCAGCGACACCACCTTTTGGCTGTGACATTTTTACCGCAATTGCTATTTTTAATAAGCCTTATCTGGAAGTGATTCGCGGTACTTTGCCGTTTATTTTGATTTTGTTTTTTATGTCTGCTTTGCTGATATTTTTCCCGGAAATTGCGCTGTTACTGCGTGATCTGGCATTTGGCGACTGATTTAGTCGGTATTTTGAGAAGACTTTTATGACCAATACTTTGATTGCACCACCACGCGGCTTTGAGCGTAGTGAGTTTGAAAACCGTACTGCCAAGCTGCAACAGTTAATGAATGAGCAAGGTGTTGATGCGGTATTTTTATCCACGGAACCTGAGTTTCGTTATTTCAGTGGTTTTAAATCACAGTTTTGGGAAAGTCCGACGCGACCATGGTTTCTGGTTGTTCCGGCTGAAGGTTTACCTATCGCGGTTGTACCTGAAATCGGCGTGGCAGGTTTTGATGATACCTGGGTGGAAGATGTACGTAGCTGGCCGGCACCACGTCCGGAAGACGATGGTATCAGTCAGCTGGCAGGTGCATTAGCTGATGTATCTAAGCGGTCCATGAAGATTGGTGCGATGCTTGGACCGGAAACCCACCTGCGCATGCCTGCGGCAAACTTTAAGATGCTCCAGGACATGCTCAGCCAGCATGAAATGGTTGATGTTGCGAAGCTGGTTCGGGAAGTTCGCAGCGTTAAGTCTCCGGCGGAGATCGCTAAAACCCGTTTTGCCTGCGAAGTCACAGCGGCAGGTTTTGATTATCTGTACGCTAACCTGAGAGCGGGTATGACTGAGCGGGAAGCCTGCAAGGCCATGCATATCGAAATGTTGCGTCTGGGTGCGGATGCCTGCCCGTATCTGATATCTGCATCTGGTCAGGGGGGCTATGACAATATCATTATGGGACCAACAGACCGCTTGCTGGAACGTGGTGATGTACTGATCATCGATACCGGCGCCAATTTCGACGGGTATTTCAGCGATTACGATCGTAACTTTGCGTTTGGTCAGGTTGATCAGGATACGCATATGGCATACGAAGCGGTTTATGAGTCGACGGAAGCCGGTTTGCGTACAGCTGCTCCGGGGAGAACCACCGGTGATGTCTGGAAGGCAATGTGGAGTGTTCTGGAAGGAGCCGGTGCGCTGGGCAATGATGTTGGCCGTATGGGCCATGGCTTAGGTATGCAGCTGACAGAGTGGCCATCAAATGTTGAGGGCGGAGATGTCGAACTCAAAGAAGGCATGATTCTGACGCTGGAGCCGGGTATGACCTTTGCGCCGGGTAAAATGATGGTGCACGAAGAGAATATTCTGATTACGGCTGATGGCTGTGAAATGTTACATAAACGTGCCTGGCCAACCTTACCGGTCATTGATCGCTAAGCGGAACGGCAAAACAAGAATGGCTCTGTAATACAGGGCCATTTTTTTGTCTGTAGGATTTTTAGCGTCAGCCATTGCTGTTAGTCATGAAAGTGGGAAAGTATGTTTAAGACCGCAGTAATATTTGGGGTTTAGCAGCGATTTTCAGCTTGGTTTCGGAAAGGTAGAAGACAATGGTTTACACAGCTTGAGAGGCATAAGTGGCTGATAAGCCTTGTGATAGAGCGCTCAAGTGGGTAAAAAAGAGTAAGGTAAAAAATAAAACGCCAGTTAGAAAAATAATAAGGTGAGGACTTTCTATGCTTGATCCGATAAGTAGTTTTGCGATCAACTTTGTCGCAATCCTGGGTGGTATCCTGTTATTTATTTTTATCGCGGGTTTAATTGCTTGTGTGGTTATTTATCAGATTGATAAACATCAGACGACCCAGACAATCCGCCGTAACTACCCTCTGTTTGGCCGTTTTCGTTATGTTTTTGAGCATTTAGGTGAGTTTTTCAGGCAGTATTTCTTTGCCCAGGACCGGGAAGAAATGCCGTTTAACCGTGCTCAGCGTAGCTGGGTGTATCGTGCGGCTAAGAATGTTGAGGATACCATCGCCTTCGGCTCAACCCGTGATCTGCGTATTCCCGGTACTTATTATTTCCTGAATTGTCCTTTCCCAACGCTGACAGAAGATGCGGTGACGACCCGGTCATTGCGGATAGGGCCTCATTGTACGACGCCTTATGATGCCAAATCATTTTTCAACATTTCCGGTATGAGCTTTGGTGCGCTATCTAAACCAGCGGTACTGGCACTTGCCAATGGTGCCCGCGAGGCAGGTTGCTGGATGAATACCGGCGAGGGCGGTATTTCGCCTTACCATTTAGAAGGTGGCTGTGACATCGTTTGCCAGATTGGTACTGCAAAGTACGGTGTACGGGATCTGGACGGTCGTTTGAGTGATGAAAAGCTCCGCGAAAAGGCGGCGGTTGAACAGGTCCGAATGTTTGAAATAAAGCTGAGTCAGGGGGCCAAGCCCGGTAAAGGCGGTATGTTACCTGCTGAAAAGGTCAGCGCTGAAATTGCAGCTATTCGTGGTATTCCTGAAGGGGAAGCGTCAATCAGTCCTAACCGCCATCCGGACATTGCATCTATTGATGACTTACTGGATATGGTCAATCATATCCGCGAAGTAACCGGTAAACCGGTTGGTTTTAAGCTGGTATTAGGTTCCACTACTTGGCTGGATGAGTTCTGTGATGCGGTAATTACCAGAGGTGTAGAGCAAGCTCCTGACTTTATTACGATCGACAGCAGTGACGGTGGTACCGGTGCGGCACCTATGCCATTGATGGACAGTGTTGGCTTACCACTAAAAGAAAGCTTACCTTTGCTGGTTAACAAACTGGTGATGCATGGTTTGCGTGAACGGATTCGGATTGTCGCCTCGGGTAAGTGTATAAATCCGACAGATGTTGGCGCAGCGCTATGTCTGGGGGCGGATTTTGTTGTCGGTGCCCGTGGATTTATGTTTGCGCTGGGCTGTATTCAGGCCCTGCAATGTAATAAGAACAGTTGCCCAACCGGGATTACCACCCATAATAAAGACCTGCAACGCGGGCTGGTGCCGACAGATAAGGCGGTACGGGTGCGTAATTATCATGACAATCTGGTTCATCAGGTGGCAATGATCGCACATTCTTGTGGGGTATCAGAGCCACGGGAATTAAAGCGCGAACATGCTGCTGTCGTACTGGAAGGTGGCCGCTCGGTGCCGTTAAATATTCTCTATCCTGAAAACTGAACCCGTCAGCGAACAGGGAGATAGGTATGTCGAAGTTAACTGATCAGCACGGCAGTTGTTTATGCGGTGAGCTAACCGTGAAAGTTGCCCAGCTGGATGCTCAGGTAGGCGTGTGTCACTGCGGTATGTGCCGGAAATGGGGTGGTGGCCCGTTACTGGCTGTCGATTGTGGTACTGATGTTGAGGTAAAAGGCGACAGTCTGGCTACTTTTGCGTCGTCTGAGTGGGCGGAGCGGGGATTCTGCCAGCGATGCGGTACACATTTGTTCTGGCGGATGCGTCAAACCGGTCAGTATATTATGCCGGCGGGATTATTTGCAGAGACCGAAGGGTTAGTGCTGGATCATCAGATCTTTATCGATAAGAAGCCTGATTATTATGGCTTTTCGAATGACACTAAGTGCATGACTGAAGCTGAAGTTATTGCAATGTTTGCTCCAGAGAGTAACTAATTGGCTTTATCATATGAGAGAGCAGCCCCGCAGTAACGGGGCTGTGATTTTTTGAGCGCGCAGTATACAGCGGCTTAAAACTGACCTGGTTACAAATCGTCAAACCAGTGTTCGTCGTCTATTTCACCGACTAATATTTTTTGTTCGCGGTGATGTTCGATTGCGCGACGCGCAAGAAGTGATTTTTTACTGGCGACTTTCTGTCGCTCCTGTTGCTCTTCTTCTTCAATACCTACCATCAGGTCGAAGATTTCCGTTTGCAGTTCGTTCAGATCCTGACTCTTACGTATCTGCATAGCACTCGCTCCTATACTCTTTTTCTAAGCAACCCAGCCCTCTGGTGTGATTGTATAGATCAGGTACCAGAGAAAGGTTTGCTGACATGCACGGCAATAGTTTAATACGATTATTGTACAGTTTTCAAACACCAGTTCTCAGGCGTACTGAAAGCCGGTGCTCATTAGCTTCCGGCAGGTTAGCAAGGTGAAGTGAAAGTATTATGACGCGCAGATGGCTGTACAGTTACAGTCCGGGCTTTCGAATAGGCAGGCGTTTATCATTCTGACGCAGGCTTTTCAGGCTGCGTTTGATAGTCTTAAGATGATCCAGTAAGCCAGGGCCAAGTTTCATGGCAACGCCCACCGCGAGTACATCAATAACAACCAGGTGAACTACCCGCGAAGACATCAGTGTGCTGAGGTCTTTGTCTTCTTCAAGATCAATATGGATAGAAATGTTGGCCAGTGCCGACAGCGGAGTATTGCTTGGACAGAGCGAGATAACTGTCGCGCCAGCGGCTTTTACCAGCTTGATTGCATGCAACAAGTCTTTCGTACGGCCTGTCTGGGAAATAGCGATAACCACATCATCGGTGCTCAGTGTGGTCGCAGAGATCATCTGCATATGCGGATCGGAATAAGCAGATGATGAGATTTTCAGACGATGAAATTTATGCTGAGCATCATCGCATACCGGCGCGGATGCACCGAAACCATAAAGTTCTACCCGGCCAGCCTTGGCAATCGCATTGATGGCTGATTCCAGCGTGTCAGAGTCCAGTTCTTCACGGACCCGCATCATGTTGCCGACCGTTGAATCAAAAATCTTTTGCTTAAATTCGCTAACAGTATCTTTGCTGTTCAGGGAGAACTGCTCGAAATTGGCGTTGCTGGCCAGCCCCTGCGCAAGTGTCAGCTTAAAGTCCTGAAAGCCGTCATAGTTTAAGGCACGGCAAAAACGTACAACGGTGGGCTCACTGACATTCGCTTCTGAAGCCAGGTCGACGATGCGCATATGGATAACCTCTGAAGGGTTCTCTAGTACGTAATCAGCAACTTTCTGTTCTGATTTACGCAGATTGCTTTTGGCATCAGCGATCGATTTTAAAAGATTCAGAGACTGCAACGTCCGACCTCGTCAGGATGATGGGTGTTCAGGGAGTATAT
This sequence comes from Aliamphritea ceti, assembly GCF_024347215.1. NCBI lineage: Bacteria > Pseudomonadati > Pseudomonadota > Gammaproteobacteria > Oceanospirillales > Oceanospirillaceae > Aliamphritea > Aliamphritea ceti. The sequence goes on along the minus strand of NZ_AP025282.1, from coordinate 5,103,660 downwards.
CAATAAAAACGTAATTCTATAATCTATCGGTGAAAAACCCCAGAAGGTCTGCTCGTACTTTGGTTACTGATTGAAATTGCAGCAAATATGGCTGCGTGCTATTTTCCTTGGGTGAATAATAATAACTGCATAATTTGGTCTGCCTGCAGCTGTGTGACTGGTGTGTTTGGTCAGCTGTGCAGACTGACATCGAAAGGGAGAACAATGTGAAACGTCGTGAGATAGTTAAAGTCCTTGGTCTGGGCGCTGCAGCGGTTGGTTTAGCAGCCTGTACTGAAGAAAAAGCACCGGTTGCTGACTGCAAACCGGAAGCTGCGCCAGCGCCGGCAATGGCTGAAAAGCCTGCTCCAATTGAATGGAAAATGGTGACAACCTGGCCAAAGAACTTCCCGGGTCTGGGTACCGGTGCTAATAAACTGGCAGAACTGATCGGTGAAATGTCCGGCGGCCGTATTACTGTAAAAGTATACGGTGCGAAAGAGTTGGTTGGCGCATTGGAAATTTTTGATGCGGTCTCCCGTGGTACTGCTGAACTTGGTCACGGCGCTTCTTACTACTGGAAGGGTAAATCTACAGCAGCACAATTCTTTGCTGCAGTGCCTTTTGGTCTGACTGCTCAGGAAATGAATTCCTGGTTGTATCACGGCGGCGGAATGGAGCTGTGGGAAGAAGTGTATGCTGAGTTTGGTCTGATTCCGGGCGCTGCAGGTAACACTGGCGTTCAGATGGGCGGTTGGTTTAACCGTGAGATCAATAGCGTAGAAGACCTGAAAGGCCTGAAGATGCGTATTCCGGGTCTGGGCGGCGAAGTACTTAAGCGTGCCGGTGGTACTCCTGTACTGCTGCCAGGCGGAGAAATCTTCCCGTCACTGCAATCTGGTGCAATTGATGCGACTGAGTGGGTAGGTCCGTATAACGATCTGGCGTTTGGCCTGCATAAAGCAGCGAAATTCTACTACTACCCAGGCTGGCATGAGCCAGGTACAACGCTGGAAACATTCATCAACCAGGAAGCATTTGAGAAACTGCCAGCTGATCTGCAGTCTATCGTACGTAATGCTATTCGAGTGGCTAACCAGGATATGCTGGCTGACTTCACTGCGAAGAACAACCATGCGCTGGAACAACTGGTGAATGAGCATAATGTTGAATTGCGTAAGTTCCCGGATGAAGTTCTGAAGCAGATGAAAGACCTTTCTGATCAGGTCGTTGCTGAAGAAGCAGCGAAAGATCCAATGTCGAAGAAAGTCTTTGATTCGTTCGTTAAATTCCGTGATCAGGCGAAGAAATGGCATGCCGTTTCTGAGCAGGCATATCTGAATGCACGTTCACTGTAATTTATGACCCTAAAGAAAAAGGCCGCATACGCGGCCTTTTTTGTGTCTGTAAGTTAAATGACGGCTTTAGAACGCTGAATGAAGTAGAGGCCCAGTAACAGCAGAAGAATGCCAATAATGCGTGATACGTTCGCAGGGATTTGCGGATTACCTAAGACGCCGAAGTGATCCAGTAGTGTCGACATGATCAGCTGCCCGACAATTGCTGCCGCGAGCATGTTTGCGATGCCAATTTTTGGCATCAGGTAGAGCATTGAGCTGACAAATACTGCCCCGAGAAAACCACCGCAATAGAGGTACCAGTTTATCTCTGTCAGTTTACGAATTTCCGGAACACTGCGCTGTACAAAGAACAGCACCAGTAAACAGGCAATGAGGCCACCGATATAAGAAATCAGAGTGGCTTGCATGGGATGCGCCATTAAACCGCCTAAACGGGCATTAAGTGCTCCTTGAATCGGTAGCATGAAGCCTGCGGCAATGGCGAGTAGTAACAATCCGTATTGCATATGCGATCCTTATCCTAAGGCTTACTCTGTAGGTTTGACGGCCTTTTGCAGTGATTCGAAAGGGCGAATCCAGGCATTCTTAACGATGCTTGCCGGTAATACATCCCGGGTAATAATACGTGCCTGTTTAATACGGGTAACGCCGGTTCTGAACAGCACTATGTAAACATCTCCCAGCTGTGTGCGGGCAGGGAAGTAAATGACTTTACCGGACAGTTTGTACTGACGAATATAGGCTTCAACTTCAGCGAGTGTTGCTAACTGTACCAGCTGCGTCAGGTATTCCTTGGCGGGCTGTAGCAATATCCAGTCGAGGCTCTGTAAGCCGTATCTGCGTGGTGTAGCAGTGACCGGTGCCTTGGTAATACTGGTAATGCGTTTGCCGGAGGTAAGATTGCTGGTGGAGACTTTAGGCGATGTATCGGCTGCTACCTGGGTTTCAGCTACTTTGGCAGAGTTCTGTTTTTTGATTGTGATTTTTGCAGTTGCAGGCAGTGTTTGTGTCGGGGATGTTGAAGCCTTGGCAGGCTTCGCGGCTGTTGCTGGTTTAGGGGCTTTGGCCGGAGTTGGTGCGGCTATGGTTTTGACAGCAACTTTTGGTTGCTGGATAACTTTCGCTTTCGGCGTTTTCTGGCTGTGCGGAATCAGTTCAGATTTAAGCTTTTCAGTTAATACCGGCCGGGCGGCTTCCTGCGCTGCTTTTGCGGTTTCTTCCGGAGAAGTATGTGCCAGACGCTCATCAATAGACTGAAGTAATGTTGAGCTGGAAAGATGACCCAGTTCTGCCGATTGACGGGCATATTCACGGGCCTTATACAAATCCTGAGGGACGCGCATGCCTTTCAGATAGAGGATTGCCAGATGATATAATGCGTACGGATTATCCTGTGCGGCGGCCTGTTCATACCAGTTGATGCTGGCGGCGATATCCAGATCTGAATACATAATACCTAATGCCAACTGAGCATCCTGATTACCGGCAACTGCTGCCTGTTTAATCCAGCTATGCCCCAGGCGTTCATCTTTTTCGACACCTTCACCGCGGAGTAACATAACCCCGGCCGTTAGCTGGCTGTCAATGATGCCTGCTTTTGCAGAGCGGCTGATCAGGTCGAATGCTTTTGCACCATTTTTGGCGACGCCGTTGCCTTCTTTGTAGAGCATTCCGAGATTGCGCTGGGCATTGGGGTTATTTCTGTCGGCTGCAAACTGATAAGCACTGATGGCTTTTTCGAGATCAATATACGTGCCCTGACCGTGCTGGTAGGCCATGCCAAGATAATAACCGGCTTCAGCTAAACCCGCATTACGGGCGACTTGCAGCCATTTCAGCGCTTTGGTTTGGCTCTGAAAATCATCAAAATGCAGGCTGTAAGTACGGGCGGCAAAAAATGCTGCTTCGCCATCGCCCTGTTCGGCCAGCGGCTCGCAGATTGCCAGAGCATCAATGATGGCGTTGGTTTGAAAAGCTTCCCTGCAGGCTTCCTGAGACGGCGGTGTTGTTGCGGTGCAAAGTGCCGGAAGCAGGGCAATGACTGCAACAAGAGACCTTAAAAGACGCATAATTGCGCTACTCCAGAAAACCTATGTTTAGGGCCAGAAGATGAAGCAGCAAGGAGGATAAACTGCAGGAAATCACGTCTGGTGCCATGACGCCTTGTATCGCGTCCCTGCAGATCAAGCCGGGGCATTATACCCCGGTAAGAAATCCGTGTTTATTGTTTTATGCCGTTTTGTAAGGATTCAAAGGTGCGTATCCATGCATGTTTGCCGATTTTAGCGGGAATTTTAGCGCTCAGGCCCGCTTTGGTACTTTCAACACCATCAAAGCCACCCCGGAAAATAATGATAAACACTTCGCCCAGTTTAGTTTTTGCCGGAAAATAATCCACCAGCCCAGTCAGTCTGTTGCTGCGAATATAGGGCTGAATTTCCTGCCGTGTTTTGAGCTGAGTTAACTGCGCAAAGTATTCCCGCTTCGGTTGCTGCATAATCCAGGCGGTATTGCGTAAGCCTGTATTCGTGGATACTTGTGTCGGTGTTTGTGCTGTGAGTGCTGTCTGGTCATTAATCTGGCTAAGCAGTTCAGCGCTTTTTTCATGACCCTGCTGATTCGCAAGTCGGGCAAAGTAGCCGGCTCTTTCCAGATCTTGCGGAAGTTGTTCTCCCTGCCAATAGAGAATTGCCAGGTTGTAGAGTGCGTAAGGATTATTCTGTTCTGCTGCCTGGTTATACCAGCGCAGGCTGGCGTTGATATCGGCTTCCTGCAACAACACGCCGAGTGTCATTTGGGCATTACTGTCACCGTTATTTGCCGCTTTGGTCAGCCAATGGCGTGCCTGGTTAGTGTTTCTCTCGGTACCTGTACCCTGAAGGTACATAATGCCAAGGTTGTACTGACTGGTTGCTTCATTAGCATTGGCAGAATCGGTGAAAAACTGAAATGCTTTTTGATAATCCTGCTTAATGCCAATACCGGCGCTATACATCAGGCCCAGATTACGTTGTGCCTTCGCATTGCCCAGTGCCGCTGAGCGCTGATAGGTTTCGACTGCCAGAGGCAGGTCTTTGGGAATTCCTGTACCTGTCTGATATGCAATGCCAAGATTATAAGCGGCTTCTGCATGGTCAAGTTCAGTTGCCCGCTGCAGCCAGTAAATAACTTTAGCGAAATCTACCGGCGGCGTATTTGTCAGAACGCGGGCCATGATGAAATTCGCCTCAGGGTAACCCTGATTGGCCAGTGTTTCGCACTGCAAGCGTGCTTCATCCAGCTGGCCAGCTTTAAAACTGCTTAAGCAGGCATCGGTGTTAGCCGCGTGGCTCATCAGACTGAAACACAGGCCGAAAAGTATACAAATGCCGGTAGCTTTAGAAGTCATGTCCTTTTCCCTCAGACGTTTTTATCCGTAAACAAGCGTTGGTAGCCAGGTTGCCAGTGCCGGCCACTGTGCAATAGCCATCAGTGCCAGTAACTGAATCATTATAAACGGGATTACCCCGCGATAAATCTGCATAGTCGTGATACTTGCTGGTGCCACGCCACGTAAATAGAACAAGGCAAAGCCAAATGGCGGGGTAAGGAACGATGTTTGCAGGTTAATTGCAATCATAATGCCCAGCCAAATAGGGTCCAGACCCATCGATAACAGAATTGGCGCGACAATTGGTACAACAACAAAGGTGATTTCAATAAAGTCCAGGAAGAAGCCGAGTAGGAAAATAACCAGCATAACCAACAGAACAGCGCCGAAAACACCGCCAGGTAAGTCGGTCAGAAATTCCCGTACCAGATCATCACCACCGTAACCACGGAATACCAGTGAAAAGATCGATGCGCCCACCAGAATAATGAATACCATCGAGCTTACCTGAGTAGTGGTCTGCATGACTTCACGCAGAATACCCAGTGTCAGGCAACGTCTCATCAGTGCCAGAGCCATCGCGCCAACTGCGCCAACAGAAGCAGCTTCAGTAGGTGTTGCCCAGCCCGCCAGAATCGAGCCCAATACCAAGCCTACCAGCAGTATCGGTGGCAATAGTGCTGAACATACCCGTTTGAGCATGTTGTCCATGGCGGCACGCTCTTCTTTGGGAATAGCCGGTACGGTATGTGGCTGGAAGATAGCTTTACCTACCAGATACAAAATATAAGCGCCAACTAGCATCAGACCCGGAATCAGCGCGCCGAGAAATAAATCGCCAACGGTGACTGTGTCCGGTGAAAAGATGCCACGATCCAGCTGAGATTGCTGATAAGCGGATGAAATAACGTCGCCGAGTAATACCAGTACGATGGATGGCGGAATGATTTGTCCAAGGGTACCGGACGCACAGATTGTGCCCGTAGCAACGCCCGGGTCGTAACCCCGGCGGAGCATTGTTGGCAGGGACAGTAAGCCCATAGTAACTACCGTTGCACCGACAATACCGGTGCTGGCGGCCAGTAACATACCAACGACCGTAACGGAGATTCCTAAACCGCCGCGCAGTGGGCCGAACAGGGCAGCCATAGTGTCCAGCAGGTCTTCGGCGATTTTAGATCGTTCAAGCATGACCCCCATGAAGACAAACAGCGGTACAGCAATTAGCACTGTGTTGTTCATGATGCCGAATATACGGTTGGGTACTGCTTCAAGGAATTGTGGTTCAAAGGTGCCGGTCATAATGCCGATAGCCGCAAATATTAAGCCGGTACCCGCTAGAGAGAAAGCAACCGAATAGCCCAGTAGCAGAACAATAATAGCGCCCAGAAATAACAGTAAAGGCAGTAATTCAACGATCATAACGGGTGCTCCAGATCATCTGTTTCTAGCAGGTGGCCGTCGCCGGTAAGAACCAAAATGCTGCGCATCAGCTCTGCAAGTCCCTGTAAAAGCATGAGTGTCGGCATGATAATAAGCGTGGTTTTGAGGATAAACAGTGCTTCAATTCCGCCAGCTTCCTGCGAACCTTCCAGGTTTTTCCAGGAGAAGGCTACGTAATCCCAGGAGATCCATAAAATAAACCCTGCTACCGGGAATAGCAGTAGCAGGGTACCTATGATGTTGATAATTGCTTTACCGCGTTCGCCCAGCGGTCGGTAAAAAATGTCCACCCGGACATGGCCGTCATGCTTCAGGGTATAGCCAGCCGCCAGCAGGAAAACAAAACTGTGCATGTAGATCACAGATTCCTGTAACTGGATGTTGCCGGTTTCGAACACATAACGCATAACAACGACAACAAAGGTGACTAGCACCATCGCCAGTGTCAGCCAGGAAATAGTACGGCCGATGCATTCACTCAGACCGTCGAGACAGTTTATGGCTTTAACCATGAAGTTATTATTCATAGGGTGCGCATCTTTTGGGAAATTTACGGGCCAGTATAACAAGAAAAAACTGAATAATATTAAGCATCTTGGTTATTAAAAGAAGTGGTTGCCAGTGGTGGATAAAATTCGCAATTAGAGGATGGAAATGTCGCTGTTTTAGCGTTGAAAAGCTGCAAAATTTACCAATACCCGTACAATAGGTGACTTTAAATCAAAGAGAATTCTGCTATGTCACAGTGGATGCTGGAAAAAGAGATTAAGGCACTGGAAAGCTGGCAGCTGACGGCCTTTTCTGTTGCGCTGACTGAGCGTATGTATCCGAATTTTGCGTTGTTTTCCCGCTTACTGGAGTTTGGCGACCGGGATCAGGTACGGCAAATTCTCGATGGTGTCTGGAATCACCTTGGTAATACCGGCGCGAAGATGAATTTTGAAGTTCAACTTGGCAATATCGAAGCGAATATGCCTGATCTGGATGAATTCGATATGTACGGTGCCTCTCCGGCGCTGGATGCCATGGTTGCGCTCTTTTCATGTGTTAGCTGTCTGCTGGATAACAGCAGTGCTGAAGCGGCAAATATTGGTAACCTGTCGCTGGAATGTGTGGCGACCTTTGTTGAAGTGACGGCCGAGCCTCAGCTTTCTGATGAAGAAGTGATGCGTCTGATCAGCAATCACGACATGATCCTGCAGGAAGACGCTTTCCAGGAAGAAGTCATTCGTAGATTGCAAAGTGTTAAACAGCCGAATGCTAAATTCATAGCAGAACTGCGTGAACTGGCCGCTAATGAAGGTGTCAGTAATATCGGCGTGAGCGACGACTAATGCTTAAGCTGGGACTGGCATTACTTATTTTGCCCGGTGTGGTGTTAATGACTTTGTTCTGGCAAGACCTGACGCTGATGCGTGAGTGCATGGCACAGGGGCTTTCATTTGATGCATATGCACAGACATGTAGCGAAACTGAGCAATCATTTGTGCCTTTTGGTCAGCGTAATCCAACGCTGGTGAATTCAGTGATGTTGTTGTCGGTGCTTGGCCTCGCTTGCTGTTTATACGGTCTGTACGTAAAGGCCCGATAAGATTTTTCGCACTGACGATAAAGGATGATTAATGGCTAAAAAAATCTGGCTGGGGATCTTGCTGGCTATTGTAGCTGGGCTGCTTTGGGCCTGGCTGGCAGGGCCGCAGTGGCTGGCTGAATGGAATCAGGCAAGTCAGGTAGAGCAGCAGGCATTTCAGCAGCGAGGTGCCAGTCTTGGCGGAAATACTGATCAACAGGGCTGTTTTGAAGCTGCGTTGCAATCATTTGATCAATGCCAAGACTCAGAATACAAGTGCACCGTGAATAACGGCATTTTGCTTAAAGCCTGTTGGCAGAAAAGCCTGCCAAGTGAAGGCTTCTGTGATGCAGTACCTGCATTCGCAGAAAAACCAAGTGAAGATGACAAAGCCTGGATGAAAGACAGTTGCTTTGCTGCCGGGGTGAATGCTGCCGGTTGTCGCTTGCTAATGCGTCAAAAACAGCAGCTTTGTAGCAGTTAAAGTTTTAGAAACAGCTTGCAGTATAAAAAAGCCGCGTCAGGTTTAGCCTGACGCGGCTTTGTTGTTTTTAGTTCTAGTGCTTCAACTTGCTGCGTTTATGTAAAACTTAGTACCAGTTTGCCACATACATGTCCGGTGGCGCTCAGTTCAAAAGCTTCATCCAGCTGATCTGGCCGGTAGCTGCCACTCATCTGCAAGTGCAGAATATCATCCGCATAAAGACCGATAATCTGTTCCAGCTGTGCGGCGCTCGGGGCAACCCGAATAGCTTCAACGTACCGGTTCTGTGCTTTGCCTGCTTCAGCGACGATGTCTTTTGTCACTGATGGCAGAGTTACCAGTCTGCCATCTGGCTTCAGACACTGGAGTGCTTCAATGCCTGTTTCGCCGCCGATACAGTCAATTATAAGATCGACGTCTTTCGCGTGTTCCGGCAGGCGTTTGTGCTGGTAATCAATGACACGGTCGACACCTAAGTCGCCAAGAAATTCGTGATTGTGCATTGAGGCAGTGCCCAGAACGTGCGCGCCTGCCCATTTAGCAAGCTGAACAGCCAGATGGCCAACGCCACCGGCGGCACCCAGAACCAGTACACACTGGCCGGATTTCAGTTCACCTTTATCGAATAACGCCTGCCATGCAGTGAGGCTGGCCGTGGCCAGACCGCCTGCTTCTTCAAGCTCGACTATATCCGGTACGCGGGCTATCTGATCTGCCGGTACGGCGATGTATTCGGCATAGCAACCTGCAGGCTCAGGGAAGCGAATCATGCCAAATACAGGGTCTGCGGCTTGCCACTGGGTGCCATTCCCATTGACGATAGTGCCGGAAAACTCCCAGCCAGGTACAAAAGGCAGGTTACCGATAAATGCGCTTGCACCACCACCAGAACAGGTTTTCCAGTCAATAGGGTTGATGCCGGCTGCTGCTGTTTTAACCAGTACTTCACCGGGCTTGAGTTCAGGTACCGGTAAGGGCTGGTACTGTAATACTTCTGGACCGCCGAACTGATGAATAACAAATGCCTGCATGATGTGCTCCTTTGGCTGCCTGAATTAAACTAACGGGATATTCCCACAATCCGTCCCATAAACCTATAGTTTAGACCAGTGACTGTCACAGGGATTCCATCGGATTTAACAGTCGGGACCAAGACCTTTGGTTAAGTTAGCCCTGCGTGTCCGTCAGATATACTCAGATGTGCAAAAATTTTAATTTATAATTTAGCTGATAAGTAGGAACGGCTAAGGACTGTGGAGGTCTGAATGTACCTGGCAATTGCTGAACAGATATTGATGCTGGCGGGCATCGTTGTGTTTCTGGTGTCACTTGGCATGTATGTCGTGCGCAGTGGCGATTTTAAATCGGTACTGGTTTTCTGGCAGGCAACGATTTCGTTTAGTAAACGTGAATTTATTATAAATCGGGCGGGTTTATCTATGATGGTAGCGGCGGTCTTGATACGCTTCTACATCTATTTCATGGCATGACCGATCTAATCAGAGGTAAATGAATGAAGGGCAATCCTTTCCGCGGTGCAGGTTACTTTATTCGCGGTGTCAGTATGTTACCGGAAAAAGGTATTCGGCAATTTGTGCTGGTGCCGTTACTGATCAATATTTTTCTGTTTGCCGGGGCTATCTGGCTGTTATTTGATCAGATGAGTGTCTGGATTGATTACTTACTGTCCACCATGCTGCCCGACTGGGCATGGCTGGATTTCCTGCGTTATTTGCTCTGGCCACTGGTGGCCGGTTCAGTGCTGGTGATTGTGTATTTCAGTTTCAGCGTAGTGGCGAATATTATCGCGGCACCTTTTAATGGGATTCTGTCAGAAAAAGTCGAGCAACGTTTACGGGGTGTGGTGGTCACCGATACTGGCTGGGCGGCGATTATTGCTATGGTGCCGCAGGCAGTTGGCCGGGAAATCTCGAAACTGATGTATTACCTGCCACGGTTTTTATTACTGCTCGTAATTGCCATGATTCCGGTGGTGGGTTTGGTTGCCCCGATACTCTGGTTCCTGTTCGGTTGCTGGATGATGGCTATTCAGTACTGTGATTACCCGATGGATAACAATAAGGTCAGCTTTACTGATATGCGTGTTGCGCTGAAACAAAAGCGTTTTACGTCGTTAGGCTTTGGTGGTCTGGTGTCACTGGGAATGATGATTCCGCTGGTTAACCTGTTAATTATGCCGGCTGCGGTTATTGGTGCGACTATCTACTGGGTTGAAGAGTATGCCGATGAGCCTTTGGGGTTACAGCAGGGCCGTTCCTCCGGTAATGATCCGCGACTAACCTAACAAGCATAAATCAAATATAAGCAGGTATTACCGATGGCAGTAAGCATCGTATTCAGACACCGTGTTCAGCAGGCATTACGCCTGACCGCTTTGGTTGCTTTAACCGCATTGGCTGGGTGCAGTTTTGCACCTAAAGAAGCCGGTATAGGTGAGGCTGTCAGCTGGCAGTCACTGGACGGTTGGCAAAAAGATCAGCAGGCCGAGGTCTGGCCAGGGCTGTTATTGCAATGTAATAAACTGCGTAAGAAATCCGCTGACTGGCAGCGTATATGTACGGCGGCGGATCAGCTTGATAACCCGAACAATCAGCAGGCACGGGTGTTCTTTGAAAAGCACTTTCAGGTGTACCGGATTAACGGTACCGAAGGCCGTAAAGATGGTCTGATTACCGGGTATTACACGCCGCTATTATATGGCAGCCTGCAAAAATCGGAGCGTTATTCATATCCTCTCTATCAGAAGCCTGCGGATATGCTGGGTATTCAGGTTAAGAGTTGTGCGGACCGTTCTGCCCGTTGTCGTGGCAGGGTAATTGGCGATCAGGTTATGCCTTATTACAGCCGTGCGGAAATTGACGGGCCTGGGCAGCCTTTGGCGGGCCAGGAGTTGCTTTGGGTTGATGATCCGAATGCGGCATTCTTTCTGCATATTCAGGGCTCAGGTGTGATTCAGCTGGATACCGGAGAGCTGGTGAGTGTTGGTTATAAAGATCAGAATGGCCATGCCTATAAGCCGATTGGCCGGGTTTTGGTTGATAACGGAGAAGTCGCCCGGGAAGATATTTCTCTGGATTCGATTAATCAGTGGTTAGAGACAAATCCACAGCGGGCCGACTGGCTGAAAAATCAAAATCCAAGTTATGTGTTCTTTTATTTGTCGGACAAGACTGAAAGTGGCCCGCGGGGTTCTCTGAATGTGCCGCTGACGAATGAACGCAGTGTGGCGGTTGACCGTAAAATTATACCGTTGGGCACGCCGTTATGGTTGAGCACGACACTGTTTGATAACTCTGATTATCAGCGGCTGGTGCTGGCACAGGACACCGGCGGAGCGATTAAAGGCCCGGTACGGGCTGATGTATTCTTTGGCCGGGGTGAAAGGGCAAAACGACTGGCGGGGCATATGAAGCAGTCCGGTGAGTTATTTGCGCTGTTACCTAAGCCGCGATAGTCAGACGTTAGCTGTCCAGTTTTGAGCATAAAAAAACCTGTCATCGGACAGGTTTTTTTATGCGCTGGATTAGCGGTTTTAGTCGTCGTCCAGCTCGTCTATTTCTTCAGCAACCGTATGTTTAACCTGATTGATAAGCTCTTTAGGGAAATGACAACTAAACGTACTGCCTTTACCCAGTGTACTCTTAATTGCCAGCTTGCCACCGTGACGGTTGAGTACGTGTTTAACGATTGCCAGACCAAGTCCCGTGCCGCCGCTATCTGATGAACGGCTTTCATCTACCCGGTAGAAGCGCTCGGACAATCGGTCGATATGAATGCTGTCGATTCCCGGTCCGTTATCTTTAACTGCAAAGTGGGCGCCATTTTTATCGACCCACCAGCGAATCGTAATATTGCCATCTGCCGGTGTATAACGAACGGCGTTAAATACCAGATTCGAGAAAGCACTGTAAATCTCTGATTCCTGCCCCAGCAGATTATGGTCAGGATCAACTTCCAGCTTAATGGTCTGATTTTTATCTTTGCCAAGGCTACGGGCATCGTCAGCGATTTTGTTAATTATTGACTGTATAGGTAACGGCAGCTCGTCAGAGATGTGTGGGCTGGCTTCCAGGCGGGATAGCAATAACAGGCCTGATACCAGATTCTCCATCCGTTTAGACTGCTTGGCCATCTGGTTCAGACCACGTCGCAGAGGTGCCGGCAGATCCTGATCGAGATAGGTTTCGAGATAACCGCGGATAACCGTTAAAGGGGTCCGCAGTTCGTGGGATGCGTTTGCCACAAAGTCCTGCCGGGTTTGTTCCAGCTGGTTAATACGGGTGATATCCCGGGCGACCAGGATCCGGTCGCCGAATCCGAATTTGGTCAGTTGGTACTCGAGCGCAACCTGATCGTCGATTGGTGACGATAACTGCAGTGGCTCTTCGTAGTTTTCTTTGCGGTAATAACGGATAAAACGGGGGTCTCGTAGCAAGTTCATGACTGAACGGCCACGGTCTGTTTGTACCTTAAGGCCCAGCAAACGGTCTGCTGAACGGTTCCACCATTCCAGGTTGTTATCCCTGTCGATGATGACAATACCGTCTCCCAGTGCCGCTGAGGACTGCTGAAAGCGGGTTATGATGTTACGCAGTGACTGATTGCGGGACTGATTACGTTTCTGCTCCCGGGCCATTTCGTCAAACAGCTCACCCCAGTGGCCGTTGCTTTCCGGTACATCAGAACGGTCACCTTTTGTCAGCCATTCTTGCAGGCGGGCGAATTCTTTAACCTGTACCAGCCCCCAGCCGAACAACAGAATCGCGACTGTCCAGCCCGGATAACCAATCACCAGACCGAGCACTACGCCGATCAGGGTGGTTAAAAATAAACTGCCAGAGATTGAATGGTTACTGTTGTACATTCTACCGAACCTAAATGGTGCCTGTGGGCAGCTTAGCGTGGATACTTTGGCTTAAGCAACTTGCGATGAGAATCTGTAACCGGTGCCGCGCACGGTTTGGATCAGGTACTCATGACGGTCGCCCAGAGCTTTACGTAGCCGACGGATATGTACATCGACGGTACGTTCCTCTACGTAAACATTGCCACCCCAGACCATATCCAACAGCTGGCTGCGCGAATAAGCGCGGTCCTGATGGGTCATGAAAAACTGTAACAGGCGGAATTCGGTAGGGCCGAGTTCAAGAGGTTTCAGTTCAGAGCTTACCCGGTGAGAAACAGGGTCGAGTGTCAGGCTGTCGACAGTGATAGGCTCTTCGATGCCTTTTGGCGTTGCACGGCGCAGTACTGTTTTCAGACGTGCAACCAGTTCACGGGGTGAGAAAGGCTTAGTAATGTAATCATCAATACCGGATTCAAGACCTTTAATCTTGTGATCCTCGTCGCCTTTGGCGGTTAGCATGATAATAGGAATATCGGCTGTTACTTCATCTTTGCGCAACCGGCGGGCAAATTCTACACCGCTGATGCCTGGCATCATCCAGTCCAGCAGAACCATATCTGGCTTATCATCCAGAACGATGCTGTGGGCAGCCTGAGCGGATTCCGCTTCAATGCATTCGTAGCCGGCCATTTCTAATGCAACCGCTATCATTTCCCGGATAGGGGCTTCATCATCGACGATCAGTATTCGCTTATTGGATGACATGCTCGATCACCTTATTCGTTTTGACATTTCTTTAGACGAGCATATTAGATTATTAAACTGTTACAGAAATATGACAAATACAGCTTTATGTCACTGTTATTATTAGACTGTTAGCCAATAGTCTAGTGCGATGCCGATAAAGAGTGCCATGCCGGCATAGTGATTGTTTAAAAAAGCCTGAAAACATTTATCCCGCTGGCGGTGTCTGATGAGCCATTGTTGCCAGATAAAACAACCTGTCATGACCAGCAAACTCAGGAAGTAGTATTTACCCATCTCTAATTGCTGGCCCAGCAAAATAAAGGTTAGCAGGGTCAATACCTGCAGAATGCCGACAATAAATTTGTCGGCATCACCGAACAGAATAGCAGTGGATTTCACGCCTATCTTCAAATCATCGTCCCGGTCTACCATGGCATATTTAGTATCGTAGGCGGTTGTCCAGAGCACAGTAGCGGTGTAAATCAGCCAGGCATAAGGTGGAACAGTCTCGCTGGTGGCGCTGAACGCCATAGGGACTGCCCAGGCAAAAGCCATACCCAGCACAATTTGTGGCAGGTGAGTATAGCGTTTCATAAAGGGATACAGGGCGGCTAGAAAAGCGCCGCCGAAAGATAGCAGTATGGTTTGAGTATTGGTAAACAGGACTAATACAAAGGCCAGGCCAATAAGCACAAAGAACAGCGCTAAGGCTTCTTTAGCGGTGGCTCTGCCAGCAGGAATCGGCCGTAGGGCGGTACGTTTTACGTGGCCATCAATTTTCCGGTCAGCAAAATCATTAATCACACAGCCTGCCGAGCGCATCAGGAATGTACCCAGGCAAAAAATTACCAGTAGATGCAGGCTTGGTACACCTTCAGCGGCAATCCACAGTGCCCAGAGTGCCGGCCATAAGAGCAGATAAGTGCCAATCGGTTTTTCGACCCGCATAAGTTGGCCGTAGGCATTGAGGCGGTCTTTGCTGAAAAACTGTTTGCTCATAACGCTTAGGCCTGTGGATTTGTATTTTGTGCTTCAAGTAGCGCTGGCAGGAATACTTCGGATACCAGTAGCGGCTTATTACTCAGATAAAACAGGGAGCGGCGTGCCCAGGTTGAGTCGCCATCCTGAATTTTGAGCCGGCTGACTTTTAAAGGGCCCCGTTGCATTGTCGGATCCCGGAACAGAATTGTGCCCAGTGAACGGCTACCAATAAAATTGAGTTCCCGTTGTTTGCCGGTAAGAGTGGTTGCCGGTATGACAGAGCGGGCAAATACCCATGGCTGACCATTACCGATTAACTGGACTTCCCGAATAATAGCTAGCTGGCGTGGCCGCATACCAAGTGCTTTAGCTTCTGAGCGGGTGGGGTGATACCAGCCCTGGCGGATAACTTCTACCCGGAAATCGCCCTGGCTGAGACTGACCAGCCGCTGAGTCAGCGAACCCGGATCCAGCAACCATTTGCGCCAGCACAAAGGTGCGTCGGTACTGGCTGGACGGCGCAGGGTATACCAGCGAACGTCGAAGCTGTTGTCATTCAGGGCTGAAGGTATTGGCACGGCAAAATCTCAAAGGCTTTGTCTCACTGGCGCTGCGTAAGAAGGTTACGTAAGTTGCGCTTTTAAAACAGCCGCTATGTTATCACTTACCTCGCGGAATCATAGACTTGATCTGTTAAAGCCAGTTTTTTCATTGCGCTGACGCAGGAATTTATGCGCCGGGGATTGGGCTGGTTCGCAGCTTTGGGTACCATGTAGGTTATGAATACTACTTTTCAAGATAAGCGTCCTGACGATGTGCGTCAGCTGACCGAAGACTGGGTCCGCAGCATGGTTGTCGGACTGAATTTATGCCCTTTTGCGGCTCCTGTCCTAAAAGATCAGAGCTTGCGTTTCTTTGTTTCTGAAGCCACCACTGAGAAACAGCTGACGGTGGACTATCTGCAGGAGCTGGATAACTTAATGCAGGCGGATGAAAAAGATATTTCCACGACCTTACTCATCGCGCCTTATATGCTGGCTGATTTCTACGATTATCTAGATATGCTGACAGAGTTCGAAATTCTGTTAGAAAGAGCTGAACTGGAAGGTGTATTGCAGCTGGCCAGCTTTCATCCGGGGTATCTGTTTGGTGGGGTGCCTGCTGATGATATCAGTCACTGGACTAACCGGGCGCCGTATCCGACTTTTCATATTATCCGTGAGGCGCAAATGAGCCGGGCGTTAACCAGCTTTAAAAATCCTGAAGATATTCCTGAGCGAAATATCCAGCGGCTGGAAAAGCTTGGCCGGGACGGGCTTATAAAACGTTTTCCGCCCTTTGCTGATTATTGCTGAAGTTTGCTGAGGTCGAGAGGCTTAAAGCATATAGATTGAAAAACAGGGACAGTATTTAACGATGCGACCAGAGTTAAGACAGAAGATAATCGCGGTATGTAATAAAAAAATGCAGTCAAAAGGTACAGATGTAGGGCTGTCTTTTTATGCATTTTTTGCCAATAAAAATGATGATCCTGAGTTGCTGATGGAAGCCGCAACCTGGTGGATTCAGCGCCATCAGCTGGATCATTTTGAAAAAGCCCACAAGATTAAAGCAATGGTAGAACAATCGCTCTGAGCTGGTGACCAGGCTTAACGACGCTGGTTAAACACCATTACCTGATTACGACCTGCAGATTTAGCCTTGTATAGCGCCTGGTCCGCCTGTTCGATTAAGGCTCTGGGGGAGCTGCCATTCGCCGGTAATAACGTCGAAATTCCTAAACTGGCAGTTACTTTATCGGCGAGGTCGCCGGTGTGAGGGATGGCCAACCGGTTAATGTTATCGCGAATATTTTCAGCCAGTTTTTGGGCGCCAGCCAGGTCTGTTTCCGGTAGCAGAATACAAAATTCTTCCCCGCCGTAACGGCTGACAATATCCTGTACCCGCCGGGCTGAATCTTTAATAGCTTTAGCAACCTGACGCAGGCAGTTGTCACCGTTCAGGTGCCCGTAGTGATCGTTATAGGCTTTGAAGTAATCGATATCCAGCAGGATCAGGGACAGACTCTGTTTAGAGCGCTGGCTGCGTCGCCATTCCATTTCCAGAGTACGTTCGAATTCACGCCGGTTATATACCTGGGTCAGATTATCGATGCTGGCCGCGCGGGCGAGCAGATCATGAGAACGTTTCAGCTGTAGCAGAATGCCGATACGCGCCTGAATGATGGCCGGGTTACGATGTTCAAGCAGATAGTCTGCAGTACCGGCGTCATACAGAGACGCTTCCAGAGTGTCGTCCAGTTCCGGGCCTATACAGGCTAGTGGAATCTGTTTTTCCCGCAGGTAGTGGTTCAGCTCGAGGCAGCGTTCCGCCAGGTTGTTATCTTCTACTGGCTGATGAATCAGGACTAAATCCGGGCAGTGGTCGGTCGATATCAGCTGTTCTTTGAGTGCCGGCCATGACTGCGGCAATAGCAAATTGTAGTTATCCCGCAGCATCGACAATACATTCCAGAGCTTGTTACAGGCTTCCTGTCCATAGACGGCAATAGTCTGGCGCTCTTTGTGTTGTGATGTCGGCTGGTGATCAGGGCTTTCGACGGTCTGACCCTGAAAGAATTCGATAATATTCTGGTAGTTTTGTAAGCCCACCATACGCCGGCCATCGCTGCTGAGAATTGCCGGAGTACGCAGTCCGAAGTTACCGGCTTCCCACTGTGCCTGCCAGTCCTGCAGGATAGCTTCACAGGCCTCGTTCGCTTCAATCTCGGTGGTCAGGTTACAGCTTTCCAGCGCATTGAATATCACTGGCGTATCTGCAATGTCCTTACCTTCAATCCACAGGTTGCGGTACAGAGCCTGCCGAAAGCAGGACACCCCGTTGGGTTTCATTTGCTCAATCGCAATCACGCACAAGCTTGGAAAATAACTGTCGCTGCGGTTAGGGGGTAAGGTGATGGATATATCCGGGATGCGGTTACGGATGTCAAAGATGTCGCTGGCCGTTTCCGACATGCTTTCTGTGGCACTGGCATAGCTGCTGATATTGGCGGTGTGCTCGACCAGCCGCCATTCAACCTGAGACAACAGATTGTGGCTACTGAGTAATTCATGCAGTGCATAGCTGAAAGGACAGTTTAAGTCGCCGTAAACGATATAGTCAGCCATGGATGTTTCCGCCGTTCAAATTGAAGGGTTGCCGTTACTAAATGCCAAAATTGCCATTCAGTTCTAATCTATATCGGCTGCTGGGTAGAAAATCCAGCTTTTTCACATACTTAATAGCATTTTGTCAGAAAGCTATATGTTTCAAATAGATCCGTTATGTTTTCTGTGCGTCTTATTTGTGTGTCTCGATATAAACGTACTACAAGATAGAGAATTATTAAGCTAGAATTAATTTTCGCACAATTTCTCAGTATCGGAATACTGGGGAACAGGAGTTGAGTTGTACCTGACTGACAACTAACAGGGGAAGGAAATATACTGTGCTGATCGAACGCAGAGGGAAGGCAACCGGAAAACAAAACCGGAGAGCGACAGATAAGAAAGGCATTGCCACCTGCGATATGCAGGGTGACCTTTGGGAACTGGACGCGTTATTTCTTGGCTATATGAAGGAAATGGTGCAAGGCTGGTGTGGCGGCTCGGTACCGGAGAATGTGATGCAGGACCTGAAGAACTACGGCCATTTTCAGGCTGAAGGCTTTATTATGCGTGCCGAACCGAAAAATAACGGGCGTATTTTTCTGCATATCGAAAAAGATTAAGCCCCAACAGATACAAAAAAGGCAGCCTTTTGGCTGCCTTTTTTAGTATGGCTGACGTTAGCTGTTTTTCTCGTCAGCATCGTGCTGACGTACGGTTTTCTTGATATCACTGAGGCTGCTGTGACGTACGTCGGTGCCGCTTACCAGATAAATCAGATGCTCCGCCATGTTACAGGTGTGATCGCCAATACGCTCCAGGCTACGCAGAACCCAGATCACGTTCATGACGTTTGAGATTGAGCGTGGATCTTCCATCATGAAAGTTACCAGAGTACGCATAGCTGTGCGGTATTCCTGATCCACGGACTTATCTTTCTTGGCGACTTTGTAGGCCATTTCCGCGTCGCTGCGGGCAAACGCCGTCAGGCAGTCCTGAAGCATCTGGCGAACCAGATTGCCAATGTGGCGAACTTCCTGATAACCACGGCCTTTACCGTTTTCATCAGCCAGTTCGATTGCATGGCGGCAAATACGGCTAGCTTCGTCACCCATGCGTTCCAGATCGCTGATGGTTTTGCTGATAGCAATGATAAGTCGCAGATCGGCAGCGGCTGGCTGGCGACGGGCGATGATCCGGGTGCACTGTTCATCGATCATCAGTTCCATATCATTGATGATCTGATCATTCTTACGGGCTTGCTCAGCCAGTTCGGCATCGCCCTCGATCAGTGCTTCAATCGCGTCAGTAACCTGACGCTCAACAATGCCACCCATTGTCAGCAGTTCGGTACGGACCTGCTCCAGTTCATCGTTGAACTGCTGGGAAATATGCGTGCTGTGGTGATCCTGTTCGTATGTCATGGTGAATTCCTCTGTTATCCGTAACGACCGGTGATGTAATCTTCAGTCTGTTTCTTCTCCGGATTGGTGAACAGAGTATCTGTGACACCAAACTCAATCAAATCGCCCATATACATGAAGGCGGTGTAATCAGATACACGTGCTGCCTGCTGCATGTTGTGCGTAACGATTACAATGGTGAAGTCCTTCTTCAGTTCATGAATCAGTTCTTCGATCTTCAGAGTGGAGATCGGATCCAGTGCTGAAGCAGGCTCATCCAGCAGTAGCACTTCTGGTTTTACCGCGATTGTACGGGCAATAACCAAACGCTGTTGCTGACCACCAGACATACCCAGTGCACTTTCGTGCAAACGGTCTTTTACTTCGTCCCAAAGAGCTGATGCTTTCAGTGCCCATTCAACGGTTTCGTCGATAACACGTTTCTTGGTAACGCCCTGAATACGTAAGCCGTATGCAACGTTTTCATAAATGCTTTTTGGAAACGGGTTCGGCTTCTGGAACACCATGCCAACGCGGCGACGCAGTTCAGCAACGTCAACTGCACGTTCATAGATATTCTGGTTATCCAGAATGATTTCGCCGTTGATCTGGCAGGTGTCTACCAGGTCATTCATACGGTTGAAGCAACGCAGCAGCGTTGACTTACCGCACCCGGAAGGGCCGATGAAAGCCGTAACCCGGTTTTTAGGAATAGTCATGTTAACGCCGTGGAGCGCGCGTTTGTCGCCGTAGTACAGCTCCAGATCGTTAACTGTCAGGGCAACTGTTTCGTCTTCCAGACGCAGCGTCTGGTTTTGACGCTGCATAGCCGAAATATCGATCGCGTGGGTTTTTACTTCAGTAGTCATAGTCAATATTCTCTGTTCGGCTTACATTTCCAGTGCTTTATATTTTTCGCGTAAGTGATTGCGAATCGCAATGGCTGAAAGGTTCAGCAAGGCAATTACAACAACCAGCAGCAGAGCAGTTGCGTATACCAGCGGACGTGCCGCTTCAACGTTCGGGCTTTGGAAACCGACATCATAGATGTGGAAGCCCAGGTGCATAAACTTCTGATCCAGGTGGATATATGGGTAGTTGCCGTCAAGAGGCAGACTTGGTGCAAGCTTAACGACACCAACTAGCATCAGCGGCGCTACTTCACCGGCAGCACGGGCAATTGCCAGGATAACACCGGTCATCATTGCCGGGCTGGCCATTGGCAGTACAACACGCCACAGTGTTTCAAATTTTGTCGCGCCCAGTGCCAGGCTACCTTCACGAACGGCCCGTGGAATCCGGCTCAGGCCTTCTTCAGTAGCAACGATAACAACAGGTACCGTTAGCAGAGCCAGAGTCAGTGATGCCCACATCAGACCTGGTGTACCAAAGGTCGGAGATGGCTTAGCTTCCGCGAAGAACAGGTCATCAATATTGCCGCCCAGGAAGTAAACGAAGAAGCCCAGACCAAATACACCGTATACGATAGAAGGTACACCGGCCAGGTTGTTTACTGCGATACGGATCAGGCGGGTAACGAAACCCTGCTTGGCGTATTCACGCAGGTAGACAGCAGCGACAACACCGAACGGGGTTACCAGAATAGACATCAGGATAACCATCATCACGGTACCGAAGATTGCCGGGAAAATCCCGCCTTCGGTGTTTGCTTCCCGTGGATCTTCGCTGACGAATTCCCACAGTTTTGCGAAATAGTGACCGATTTTCTCAATTATGCCCATGTTATTTGGACGGAAGATGCGTACAACTTTAGACAGTGCAATCTCAACCTGCTGGCCATTAGCCACTTCAGCAACATAGCTGTCACGGTTAAACAGGGTATACAGGTCCAGCAGTTCCTGCTGTAAGCCTTCGTATTCTGCGTTCAATTCGTTACGGCGAGTTTCAAGCTGATCATATTGGGACTGATCGGTAACACCGTCCAGTTCCAGCGAGCGGCCTTTCAGACGCAGGCGTTCCAGTTCGTAGTTAATTGCGCCGATACGGTGCTTTTCGATCTGGTAAATGTCTTCCTGAATATCCAGCGCGCGGTCTACCCGGTTTTCAAAGTCAGTCCACAGTGCTTCGTACTCAGCTGTCTTATCGTAGCCGTCATAACTGCCAACAACTTCGCCGTTTTCTTTCAGTGCGCGCAGGTAACCATAGAAGTTACCCCATTCGCGACGTTCAGCAGCGAACAGCATTTCCGGATATTCACGGTCAGACAGGTAATAGTCGATAGCCCAGGTAAAGTCGGCGCGGTTAACGTCACGGTTACCAATCTTAATCAGGCTGCGAAGCATAAATTCCTGGTCGCCTGGCAGGTCATTACCGGCTTCACGTAGCTGGATAGTCGGTACGTCTTCAGACTGAACGACTTCACCTATTAGCTGGGTCTGTGAGCCGTTAACTGTGCTGTTAGCCTGCATAATGTCTGCTGGCCAGAAGTGGCTCAGACCACGCACAGCGATCAGTGCCAGAAGGCCGACAACCATGATGATACAGATGGCAACAGCACCGGCATTTAACCATACCCATGGTGAGCCGGATTTTGTCCATTCACGAAAGGAGATGTTCATTTTTCTTCAAATCCTCAGTCACACTCGGGTTACAGTGAACCGTATTTTTTACGCAAACTCTGGCGGACCAGCTCTGCAAGGGTGTTTACAGCAAAGGTAAACAGGAAGAGTACAAAGGCCGCCAGGAACAGAATTCGGTAGTGAGAGCTACCTACTTCAGATTCCGGCATTTCCACAGCGATGTTAGCCGCCAGGGTACGCATACCTTCAAAGATGTTCATATCCATGATTGGCGTATTACCGGTCGCCATCAATACGATCATGGTTTCACCGACTGCACGGCCCATACCTATCATTACCGCCGAAAAGATACCCGGGCTGGCTGTTGGCAGTACGACACGGGTCAGGGTCTGCCATGGTGAGGCACCCAGTGCCAGTGAACCGAAGCTCAGGTGCTTAGGGACAGCGAATATGGCATCTTCGGTGATCGAGAATATTGTTGGGATAACCGCAAACCCCATCGCGATACCGACAACCAGAGCATTACGCTGGTCGTAGCTGATGCCAAGGTCATCAGTGATCCAGGTACGCATGTCGCCACCGAACAGCAGGCTTTCCACACCGGTACTGATGGACAGGCCAAACAGAGTGGTGAGAATAATCACCGGGATCAGTAACAGTGCGTCCCAGCCGTCCGGAATCATGAAGCGAATTTTTTGTGGCAGTTGCGCCCAGGTGAAACCGAAAGCAACGACTACCAAGGGCACTAACAACAGGCAAGTGAAAATTCCCGGCAGGTTATCTTCCATAAATGGCGCCAGCCAAAGACCAGCAAGAAAGCCCAGAATTACAGTCGGCAGTGCTTCCATCAATTCGATAAACGGCTTCACCTTACGGCGCAGTGACGGCACCATGAAGTAAGCGGTATAGATAGCACCACAGATAGCCAGTGGCGTTGCCAGCAGCATTGCATAGAAGGCTGCTTTCAGCGTTCCGAATGCCAGAGGCATCAGGCTATATTTTGGTTCGAAGTCGTTGTTGGCAGCAGATGACTGCCAGATGTACTTAGCTTCGTCGTAGCCTTCGTACCAAACTTCTTCCCATAGCGCGCTCCAGGAAACATCCGGGTGCTCGTTTTCAACTTTGTATAGCGTCAGGGTTTTGTTCTGCTCTGTCAGCAACGCGTTAGCCCGCGGCGCAAATGCAATCATGTCGATTGGCGTGTCAGACAGTTTCTCCGACAGGGCTGTGCGGTGTGCAGTAGAGTTGTAGATGCGCAGCGTATTGTCGGTATCTATTGTCGCGAAACCTTTACGACGGTGTTCTGTCGTCAGGTCAGTCAGCGGAGCATCGGCACCTTCAAATTCGCGGATTTTGGTCAGCTGCCACAGGTTCTGGTCGTCACGTACCAGGAACCACTGAGAGATAGTACCCAGGTCGTTGCCCAGCAGCAGTGCGTTACCGCCCAGCAGTAAATCAAAAGTAGTGATGTTACCGTCGGTAGCGTCCAGCAGCTGGCTGACTGCAGGCCCTTCGCTGTTCTGTAAGTCCAGGACGGCTACTTTGCCATTGTTACCGGCAATCAGGATCCAGCGGCGATCCGGCATCAGCAGGACTTTAGTGGCGTCGATATTCAGTTCTGGTAAGTGCTGGCTGCTGACTTCAATTTCAACATCGTCGCCGAACAGGCTTTCTGAAAGCGAAAGTGCTGCCGCATTCAGGTTGTTTTTCTCGCCGCCAACGATCAGAAAGTCGCTTTCTTCACCGTTAATTGCCAGTAAGTCCAGAGAGACATCAGCAACATCGATGGGTGCTTCGCCCAGTGGGTAGCTGATAGAAGGCGTAATAACCCGCTTACCGTCCGGATAGTCAGATCTGTACTCGTGCTTGAAGACCAGTGCCTGACCGTTGCTCAGGCCCAACGCAAACATTCGGCTGCTTTCTGACGCCAGTGCAAAGCTGGTAACGCTGGTGTCGGCAGGAATATCTGCCTGAACCTGTTCCATCATTGTGCCGGTACGGCTGTCAAAGAAGTTTAGCTGACCCAGATCGGTTACCCGCAAGCCTATCTCAGCCTGTTCTTCCATGGTCAGGTAGAGAGTCTCACCTTCACCGGGGGCAGGGTAAGCTTCTATTACCTGTTCATTGTCCTGCCATTGGTGGATCTTGGCAGAGTTGAACAGAGGCTGTACTTCATACAGCAGGTAAAAGAAGATCAGCAGAATGGCAATGATTACACTGACGCCGCCAAAGCCAATCAGGCTGGAAGCCAGCTTGTCTTTGAGCGCACGAAATTTACGGCTGCGCTTGGCAGAGGCCGTATTGAAATCAAGGTCTGGAATCGCAGAACTATTATCTGTAGTCATGGTTCTATCAGCACTATCGGAATTAATGGCGGCTAAGATATACCAGCTCTATTACAGTAATGTTACAGAGCTGTCATAAAGCTGTTACATATAAAATCTAACGAATAAGTTTCATCTTATCGGCATATTTTTCTGGACCTTCAGAGACAAAAAAAGGAGTCATAAGACTCCTTTTTTATCAGTCAGACCTCTAGGTCTGAAGTTGTAAGGGCTTAGTTCAGGCCCAGGCTCTTCATCTGCTTCTCAACCATTTTAGCTGGCAGAGGGATGTAACCGTCTTTAACAACAACTTCCTGGCCTACACGTGACATTACCATCTTCAGGAATTCACGCTCCATTGGTGGCAGAGCCTGACCAGGCTTCTTGTTGATGTAAACGTACAGTGCACGGGCCAGAGGGTAAGTGCCGTTCAGAGCGCTTTCAGGCGTGGCTTCAACGAATGGCTGACCGTCTTTCTTCGCCAGTGGCAGTGCACGTACAGAAGAAGTCTTGTAACCGATACCGGAGTAACCGATGCTGTTCAGGGAAGTAGAAACAGACTGAACAACTGACGCAGAACCAGGCTGCTCGTTCACGTTGTTACGGAAATCACCTTTACACAGTGCTTTCTTTTTGAAGTAACCGTAAGTACCGGATACAGAGTTACGACCGAAGATTTGGAAACCCTGACCGGACAATGAACCAGTAACACCGGCATCACCCCAGTTGTTTACTTCGCTTGGCAGGCCGCATTTACGGGTAGCAGAGAAGATAGCGTCAACCTGTGGGATAGTCAGGCCAGTAACATTATTGTCTTTGTGTACATAAACAGCCAGTGCATCGATAGCAACTGCAACAGGAGTAGGCTTGTAACCGAATTTCTTTTCGAAAGCTTCCAGTTCCTTGTCCTTCATCTTACGGCTCATTGGCCCCAGGTTAGAAGTACCTTCAGTCAGAGCTGGTGGCGCAGTAGAAGAACCTGCCGCCTGAATCTGAACGTTAACGTTCGGGTAGCTACGTTTGAACTCTTCAGCCCACAGTGTCATGAGGTTTGCCAGAGTGTCAGAACCAACGCTGGACAGGTTGCCGGATACACCAGATGCTTTGGTGTAAGTTGGCAGGTTTGGATCAAGCAGGTCACTTGCACTGGCAGTCATGCAAGTAGCGGTCATTGCAACGGCAGCAAAAAGCTTTTTCATTGGTTTCATAACTAGCTCCATAAAAGAGTGTGAGTCTTATTCGTTTAAGCCAGAGTGGCTGATTTGTATTTCGATGATGGGCACTATAGATGGGCTGTGTGACACTAATATGACAGCCTGTAATCTTTTTATCCGGTTATAAGCTGTATGAAAATTGTTCAGTGTGTTACATATTCATATCGCTTCATATGCAGCAAGCTGGCTTATTAGGTATATGCTTAATAGAGGGCCGTTGAAGATTGCCTGTCAGGATGACGGGGTGCAACCAGGAGTGAATAATTTATCGTTCAGGTGACTGGACGCGGCAGGCTTGGTTGGTAGAATAGCGGCCAATATAACATCAATTTTGAGTGCGGATTTAGTTCATGATTACAGCAGAAGACCAGGTGCTTAAACCTGAAGGTGAGTTAAGCCTTCGCTGTCCGGCAGATGCCACTGCGACCAATATGTTTGGTGATATCTATGGCGGCTGGGTTGCTTCTAAAGCGGTATTAGCGTCAGAGATTCGTGCCGCAGAAGCGGCAGAAGGGCGAATGGCTACGGTATCTATCGGTGCGATGTCTTTCATGGCCCCGGTATTACAGGGCACTGTGCTTGGGTTCTACACTCAGGTGCTTGAGCAGGGCACCAGCTCGTTACGTATTAAGGTCGAAGTGTGGGGCGTTTCCCCGGACACCCGTGAGATGCGTAAAGTGAGCGAAACTGAATGCGTACAGGTCGCGATCGACGGTCATGGCCATATCCGGGCGCTGGACTTCGGGCGTCAGTAAGCGTTATTACAGATATAAAAAAAGGGCTTCGTAATGAAGCCCTTTTTTTGTGCGGAGAAAAATGCTCAGGTTTTCAGCTGGTTTACAAAGCTGTGTAGCTCTATTAACTCTTCAGTGATTTCCTGGCTGGCTTTAGTGGTCATTCTTGCACCATCAGCGGTTTCTGCTGCTGCGTCAGAAATGCTGTTCAGATTTTGGTTTACCTCTTGAACAACGATAGTTTGCTCATCGGTTGCAGATGCAATTTGTGTGTTCAGCGCTGCAATTTCAAGAACCGCTGACGTTGCTTCGTTAAGAGCGTCTGCGGTTTCTGTTGCTTTATTGATACAAATATCAGCATTTTCCTGACCGATTTGCATAGTACTAACAGCGTGAGAGACTTCTTGCTGCAGCCGTTCCAGTAAAGACTGAATATCCTGTGTTGAAGTTTGGGTACGCTGTGCCAGTGCCCGTACTTCGTCAGCTACTACTGCAAATCCACGTCCGGATTCTCCTGCACGTGCTGCTTCAATTGCGGCGTTCAGTGCTAGCAAGTTAGTTTGTTCTGCAATACCGCGGATGCTGCCGAGAACTTCGCCAATTTTATCTGTTTCTGTTGCCAGAGATTCAATGTCAGTAGCAGCAGTTGCAACATTTTCGCTCAGGCGCTGAATAATATCCTGGCTTTCCTGAGCGACAGTCATGCCGGAAGCCACTTTATCTTTGATCACGTCTCCCAGCTCGGCGGCGCGGTTAGTACTGCCGGATACTTCTTGTATGGATGCGGACATTTCTTCAGCGGCGGCTGCAACCATTACGGTTTGTTGCTGCTGTGATTCAATGCTGTTCTGAGCATTAGCCATGACTTCAATGTTGGCGCGGGAGTGCTCACATAGTTCGTTAGAGGTGTCGGAGATACTAATGATCATACCGCGCAGCTTTTCCATGAGCGTATTAAATGCTTCGGCAGCTTCACCTGTTTCTGTTTTATTTATTGGCAGTTTAACGGTCAGGTCGGCATCCGCGCTAGCAAGATCTTGCAGACGATCACGCATATTATTAATTGGGCTGGTAATCGAGCGGGCAACTATCACTGACAAAATAATGGCCAGGATTATGCTGATCGCAAAAACAGCTGTGATGAGTTGCTGTCCGGCAATCTCATCATGCTCTGCTTTCAGTGCGGATTTAAGCGTAAACTCTTGTACATCATTTAGCATGCGGATTAACGCATGGTCGATGTTTTCTTCCAGTGTGATAATACCCTCAGCTTTGCTAAAAGCTTCAGCCGAATTACCGTTGGACATTTGTTTAAGAATTTTTTTGGCTTCCTGATTATACTGAAGATGCTCAGCATCAACCTTTTTCAGAGAAGTTAGCAGAGCAGAGAATTTTTGTTGTGCTTCTTTAGAATGCGCTTTTTGGATTGCATCCTGAATCATGTGCTCCAGTTCAAGAAACTCTTTTTCAGCTTTATTGGCTAGTTGAGTGAACTTAGCTACAGATTTTTGCAGTGATGCTTTTTGGCCAAGACCGCTTTCGACTGCAAGACCGAAGGCCAGCGAACGTTCAAACATAATAGCCTGTTCTAGCTGAATTTCAGTAATGTGGGTGAGTCCGTTAGTAATCGGAATGTCTACTTCTGCGATATCGATTAATTCGACACCAATTTTTTGCATTTGAGTTAGGGAAATACCGCCAATAAGTAGCAGTAAAAGCAGCTGAAGGGCGGCGAAAAGATAAATTCGCGATGATATACGTAAGGAAGTTAACACGAATATACTCCTTGGATTATTCGCCGGGGGAACTTGTTTGAAACAGCCAGACAACCTTACACCTGGAATTCAGCAGAATGGAACCCTCGTGCTACAGAAGGTGGTGGGGATTATGTTCGAAATGTGGCTTTTTTAAGTCTACTTAAACGGTTGATTGATTTTTGTTGCTTGTAAAATAAGGGTCTTAGCTAAAAATTAAAACGAATAAGAAAAGTACATAAAATGGGGATCAGAGTGCTGATTTAGCCTGGAATGGCGTATAAAAACTTGCTTGAAGTGGCACTAGAAAGGAAGTTTTCCCTACTGATTTTACACTGAATGTAACCTGAATGGCTGTAATGCAGCAGTGGTTCCTTTTGCAGGTTCTGATTCAGATGCTGAGTGATAGTGCGCTCCACCAGCAAGTCGGGATTCGCGGGTATAACGGCAAAGCAATTGTTATCGAGCCGGGCCAGAATATCCTCAGGCATTAAAAACTGATGAATACGCCGCGCTACTTCTGATTGCAGTTCATCTGAATCGCAACGACAGCTTAGCTTGTCTATGGAGTGCGTTGCTTTGATCTGAATCAATAAAAAGGGTAGCTGCAGGGTTGGTTCTTTCTGCCAGCGGCTATGCAGAAAGTCTTTAACAAAGCGTGTGTTATGTGTGCCTGTAACCGGGTCCTGATATTTGAGAGTTCTTAAACGGTGGATGATTTTTTGCTGATATGCCGGATTGTTGAGGATCTGGACTTTGGGTTGCCTGATACATTTAAACTCACAATTATGTGCGGGATTTAGCTGATGAGAGCGCTGATCTATGTTTGCCAGCCATTGTTGGGCTTGGGTATTGAGCATACTGAAACCGAGTTGGAACAGGCTCTGACTGATAAGAAGGGCTATCAGTAACATAAATAGCACGCTGTTCAGCATAATCTGCTCCAGGGAGCGCGCAGGCAGTTGATGGCCTGACCAGTTTACTGACAGTTGGGTAGCGATAATCCAGATAGTAATGCCGGCAAGGATAACCGGTAAGCAATATATCCCGCTGACTAGCAGGTTGCGGTATCGCTGAAGCTGCTTTGGTTTAAGGGGAGGTAGCGGTTGCTTCAGTAAATGGCTGATGCTGCTGTAGACGCCTAAAAAGCCAAATCCTAGTATTACTTTTTCACCACTGCCGGATGGCAGATCGAATGCCAGATAGTTAAACAAAGCTAGGCCAGCCCCCAGCGTTATCCATGAAAACAGCTGGAGACCGAATCGGATGGTAGAAGAGTATTGGCGTGTTCTGTTGGTAATAGCTTGATGAATGGCAGGTTGAATGCAAAGGGCGGCGGCGATACTGGTGGTATAGAGGCAGAATAATACCGGCGCCTGCATGCCCGCCAGGAAAGGGCATATCAGCATGCTGTAGATACACAGCAGTGCTGACCAGAGTAACCCGGTCATTGCTGTTGCTGCATATATGGAGCCACGAAAGAAAGAGGCCATGTTCCCTTTGCCAGTATTCAGTTTCAGTTAATACCTTTTTGCCTGATTACCCACAAAAAATAAAGGGGAAAAGACAAAAAAACTACGACTAATGGCGAATAAGGGAATCTATGTATAAAAAAGCCGGCAGAATTGCCGGCTGGGATTGTTAGCTTAGAGTGGCTGGAGGTTTGCGTAACCGACAACCAGCCATTTATTGCCTTCGTAATCAAAGTTAATCTGGACCCGGGCTTTTGGTCCCTGGCCTTCATAGTTAACGACGATACCATCACCAAAAATTGGATGGGATACACGCTGACCCAGCACAATAGCGGGGATGTCCTGATCCGGTTGTGCCTGCGAATAAGCCGTTTGCTGAGGTGTACGTTGCGCGGTAACCGGGCGACGAATACTGGCATTCAGGCGTACTTCCTGCAGAAACTCTTCTGGAATTTCGCGAATAAAGCGTGATGGCCGGTTAAAGGTTTCATTGCCATGCAGGCGACGGGATTCTGCATAGGTCAGATACAGCTGTTGCATTGCGCGGGTAATGCCGACATAGCAAAGGCGTCGTTCTTCTTCCAGGCGGCCTGGTTCTTCAATCGACATATTATGCGGGAACAGACCTTCTTCCATACCGGCCAGAAACACCAATGGAAATTCCAGACCTTTAGCTGAGTGCAGTGTCATTAATTGCACGCTGTCCTGATGTTCATCGGCCTGAGTGTCACCGGCATCCAGAGCAGCTTGATCAAGAAAGGCCGCCAGGGGCGTAGTATTGGTGTTCTCTTCTTTATCCGGCTCCCAGGTGGAAAGGTACTGACGTGCCGCACTGACTAATTCTTCAAGGTTTTCTACCCGAGCCTGGGCTTTATCGCCTTTTTCTTTCAGGTGATGCTCAATCAGGCCTGAGCACTGTACGACGTGCTCAGTCTGTTCATACAGTTCTGTCTGCTGGGTGTTCTGGTCGAGTTCGTTGATCAGATCAATAAAGGTTTGCAGGGCGTTTGCAGCGCGGGCAGATAGCTTGTTTAACTCAACCACTTCGTTAGCAGCGCGCCACATGGATACGCCTTCAGTACGGGCATGCAAGCGCACTTCTTCGATTGTTTTTCCGCCAATACCGCGGGTAGGAACGTTTATAACGCGTTCCATGGCAGTATCATCTTCGCGGTTGCTGAGTAAACGCATATAAGCGAGCGCGTTTTTAATTTCGAGACGGTCGTAGAAGCGCTGGCCACCATAAATCCGGTAAGGCATTCCCGCACGGATGAGGGCTTCCTCAAGTACCCGGGACTGGGCATTGGAGCGGTATAAAATCGCTGACTCGCTGCGCATATTGCCGTCGCGTACCCAGCTTTCTATCTGGTCGACGATAAAACGGGATTCATCCTGCTCGTTAAATGCCGCATACACTGAGATGGGCTCGCCATCAGTACCTTCCGTCCAGAGCTCTTTACCTAAGCGCCCCTGGTTGTTAACAATGACAGCGTTTGCCGCGCTGAGGATGTTACGGGTAGAACGGTAGTTTTGCTCCAGACGCACAACAGTCGTGTCGTTGTAGTCGTCTTTAAAGCGCTGAATGTTTTCAATCTTAGCGCCACGCCAGCCGTAGATAGACTGGTCGTCATCACCAACGGCCATTAGTTTTTCAGGCTGAGGCTTACGCGGATCCATTTCACTGCATAGCAGTTTCAGCCAGGCGTACTGAATCGTGTTGGTATCCTGAAATTCGTCGACCAGAATATACCGGAAGCGTTCCTGATAATGGTTCAGCAGGGAAGGGTTACGATCACGCAGCAGTTCCAGGGAGCGTAAGATCAGTTCGCCAAAATCGACCATACCACCACGTTCACAGGCTTCTTCGTAAGCGCCGTACATGGTTACCATCATTTGAGCGTAAGGGTCGCCGCCCGGGTCAATGTGTGCGGCGCGCAGGCCGTCATCTTTCTGAGCGTTGATGTACCACTGAAACTGTTTGGCCGGCCAGCGGCTGTCATCCAGATTCATTTCTTTACTGAGGCGTTTTACCAGCCGGAGCTGATCGTCCGAATCCATTATCTGGAAGTTTTCAGTTAAGCCTGCATCACGCCAGTGTGCCCGTAAAATACGGTGCGCGAGACCGTGGAATGTACCTACCCACATACCACTGGGGTTCAGTCCGAGTAGCTCTTCAATCCGGCCACGCATTTCTTTCGCAGCTTTGTTGGTAAAGGTTACCGCCATAATAGAATAAGGCGACAAACCTTCGGTCTGAATCAGCCAGGCAATACGGTGTACCAGTACCCGGGTTTTACCTGAGCCCGCGCCGGCCAGGACCAGCAGGTTACCAAGCGGCGCAGAAACTGCGTCGCGCTGAGCTTCGTTAAGTGAATCAAGCAGGTGTGATACGTCCATAAGCGCCCGGGTCTATGCTGATGCAGAATTTGCTGTATAAATAATCAGTGCCGGATTATAACAGACCAATTAATGGGCGCGAGTGTTATCTGAAAAGGAGAGAGAAAAGAAGATATCCAATAATTATTGAGTACCTTCTCTGTCGTGCGGCTTTGATCCCTTTGGTCATAAGGAAAGGATTCCTATTTTACAGGGGTCATGCTGTTAGCTTGAATTGTTTTATCTTCTGTTCCAGTTCTATAGCGAGTTGTGCCAGATTATTACTTGTGGAATTTAGTAGCTTCGAGCCCTCGCCATTTTCTTGGGCCATGTTATTTATTTCGAGTATGTTTTTATTTATCTCGTTTACTACTGCGCGCTGCTCTTCTGCGGCAGTGGCAACCTGAGCGTTCATATCCGAAATACTTGAGACCGCGTGCTGAACCTGTTGTAGCGATTCCGATACTTGTTCTGAGTTGGCCAGTACCTGGTTGGCTTGTTCCGATCCATGACGCATCGACTCTACCGAGGCGTTCGCACTTTTCTGTAATCGATTGATCATGTGTTCGATTTCGGCAGCAGAATTCTGGGTGTTTTGAGCCAGTGAACGTACTTCGTCGGCAACTACCGAGAAGCCACGACCTTGATCACCGGCACGTGCTGCTTCTATTGCGGCATTCAAGGCCAGTAGGTTGGTTTGGTCGGCTATATTTTTGATGACATCGAGTATGCCGTTGATCTCAATAGCGTCGTTTTCCAATGCACCAATAACAGCCATTGTTTCCGTGAGTTGTTGTGAAAGCTGGTGGACACCGGTAACAGTTTTATCGACTAACTGGCTACTTTCATTGGTTTGCTGCTTCGCTTCGATAGCGGTATCAGATGCCTGAGTTGTGTTGTGAGCAATTTCCTCAACCGCGGCACTCATTTCAGTAATGGCAGTGGCAACTTGTTCGGTATTTTCCTGTTGCGACAGGAGGTTTTGGTTAGTTTGTTCTGTAATCGTAGCGAGCTCCTGTGATGATGAAGATAAATGATTACCGCTGCTCTGGATGCTGTTAATGAGCTGCTTTAAATTTGTCAGCATCATGTTGATGGATTTATACACGCCGGATGTTTTATTTGAGTTAGTTTTAGCTCTCAGGTCACCTTCAGCAATTTTACGTGCAATGACATTTAGTAATTTGGGTTCATTACCTATTAGTTGCCAGATGGTTTGAGTGATCAAAAATGAAATTATTCCTCCCAGTGCGATTGAAAACAGTGTGATAGATAAAAGTATGTACAAGGCTTGTTGCTCGTGAGCGAGGGCTTTTTTTGCTGCGTGCTCAGTAAATGTGCTTATTTCGTCCACTACTGTTTCCAGTTCTTTGCTGAGCATATCTTCCTGATGCGTGATATCGGGTATAAGTTTTTCAACTTCCTGTATGCGGTGTTGTTGGAGAAGTGAAAGGGCTATCGATGCCTGAGATTGAAACTGTTGGTAATGGGTATTAATGGCTTCAGACATTTGAATGATTTTGGAGAATTCGTCCTTTTCAGGTTTGCTTTGGCTTTTCTGAAGAGCCTCTTTAGTAAGGGCTATAGCGCTACTTATCTCTGGGTTAATAAGTTTACTTAGCGAATTAAAATCTTGAATTGTCTGTTCCTGCTCGCTTATGAGTTGTTCATGTCCTTTTTCTATTTGTTCACCTTGTCGAATTGCACGTTCAAACATGAGCGCCTGTTTGAGTTGGTGAGTACTGATTTTGGTGAATTTTTCAGTGAGTGGAATATCAAGGTGAGCAATGCTGGTCAGTTCATTTCCTATGTTTTTCATTGTTAGGATCGAATAGGTAGAACAGATAATAATAAAGCTTAGAAGTAGTGCTGCGTTGCCGAATATCTGGGTTCTAATATTTATTTTTTTAAGAAGTATTTTCATGCAAAGCCTCGCATTTATGCTATTGGCTGCATCCTTGTATAGAAAGTAATCCTTGTTCTTAGGGGCGTTTTCAGTGAAAAGCTAGCTTAACACTATGATAGTAAGGCTAGTTTACTTCAGCTAATTCGCTTCCATTGCATACCTCAAAATGAGAGGTGGTAATTGGTTATCAGAGATTGGGGAGATAATGACTAAAACAGTGTGTGAAAAATTGCAATGTTGTGTATGAGAAACTATAAATAAGTAAGCCGTGGAAAAGTGATTAATTTTGCCTGCTTATTAATTGATGAATGTACTCTATTAACTGCTAGCTTTATATTTGAAATTAAATGGAATATTAAAAATAAAATTTTTATTATGGTAGATATAAGTTCTACAAAAAAGTATATGTAGCATACAGTTTGTTTTACTAGTAATGAGCCCCATTTAGAATCCATTTGTAATGAGTTATTTTTTATATAATTTAATATTGTTTTATGAGGAGACTCTATGATTAGAAACATGGGTATGCTGGATAGAACACTGAGGGTTTTTTTTGGTGCTATATTGATAATGATTAGTTGGCCATTTTTAGATGTAATTCCAGGAACGGTATTAAGTTATTTTTGTTTAATATTTGGCGTTATAAATATCGTTTCAAGTTTAATGTGTTGGTGCTTTATGTACTCTATTTTTGAAGTGTCAACTAAAGGTGATGAATGAGTTTTGTTAATGGTGTAAATAAATCATATGACGACAAATTATCAGAAAAGTCACTTCGCCGAAGAATTTTTTTCGGATGTTTATTTATAACATCAATAATTAGCTTACTATTTGTGATCGAAGGGTATGACTCAGCTATTGATTTTGGGCATCGGGTTGAGGGCTCGCAACTTCACGAAAACGCAGAACATGTTATTGAAGTACTTGATTCATCCTCTAATGACAATAATGAGTTATTACATTCAATAGTGGACCACCTTCATACTACGAATGAATCAGCTGTCATAGTGAAAAATAATGGCAATATAATTCAATCAGTTGAGGGTATTGGGCTAGATAAGATAAACGATATAATTTCTTTAATTGATGTAGAGAGTACCAAGCATCATTCTAGTAATAAAACGGAATCGCATGATCACTCTTCCATGTGTGATGGTGAATTTTGTTTGGTTGAGTGTGGTGGCGAAGAATTTAATTGGATGATCCATCAAAGTAAAAAATATGGTGATGTGTTAATAATTCAAAAGCATAATCTTATTTCTGCGGCAAAAGATTATGTCATACCCAGAATGCTGACATCTGCTGTAGTGGTAGTCTGGTTAGCATCTTGGTTTTCTTTCGGAATAGCAGTCATTCTATCGAAATTTATCGGTAAGTATCATCAGTCATTAAAGATTCATGTCTTTAACGATAGAGTGACAGGCCTTTTGAATGAGAAAGCTCTTATTGATAAGCTCTATAAGATCACAGATATTGATGATATGAGATATTATTTGGCTTTCATATCTATAGATAATATTAATGAATTTCAATTTTTACATGGTATTGAATTACGCGATCTTATAATGAAAAAGGTTTCTCTTTCTATAGGTGCTTTTTCTGGTGATGGTCTTTTAGGTGTTTATAACCATAATACATTCTTTTTATTAGTTAATACTCATGATAATAAATTGGATAAGTTAAAGGAAAATATTTTTTTATTATCTAAATCGTGTCTTGATGCGGCTGGAGTGAAATTTTCTCCAGTTTTTAGTATTGGTGAAAAATACTTTGATTCAAATGATTTTACTCCCAATGATGTTTTAGGGAATGCTGCTTATGCGCTTGAGATAGCACAAAAGACGAGATCTAAAGTTTTTACTTATGACGATAAGAATAGTGAAGAAATGCTTTTTAAAAGTGAGCTTTACAATGATTTATTAAACGCGATATCAAATAATGAATTCGTACTTTATTTTCAACCGAAAATAAATATAAGAACAAAAGCTATTAGTGGTGTTGAGGCATTAGTAAGATGGAAACACCCTAAGAAAGGGATTATTTATCCAGATCAGTTTTTAGATTTAGTAGAAAAAAGCTCTATAGCAAATTTTTTTAGTAGCCATATAGTTGATTTGGCTTTGGTTCAAATAAATGAATGGAATAGTTTAGGTCTTGAGATCAATGTTGCAATTAATGTTTCACCTAATGATCTTGATGGTGAAACCTTTATAAATTACATAAGTAAACTGCATTCTAATGGCGCTATAAAGCCTTCTATGTTAGATGTGGAGTTAACAGAGATAGCGAATAGTGTCTGTATTAAGAAGCTTGCAACAGTTTTATATAAATTACGAGATATGGGGATCAGGTGTTCTATAGATGATTTTGGTACAGGTATGGGGTCTCTCACATATTTAAAAGATATACCTGTTCATGCTGTGAAAATAGATAGGTCATTTGTACAAGATATGGATGTTAATCCGACTAGCTACGCTATCACTGATGCTACTGTCAGATTAGCTAATCGATTAGGATGCCTGGCTATTGCTGAGGGCATTGAAAATGAGTATATAGAAAAGGAATTGTTGAAAATTGGATGTGATATAGGCCAGGGCTATTTATATTCAAAGCCGATTCCAGGCAATGAAGTATTTGACTTCATTATTGAACACAATGAAAAATGCATTTTTTTAAATAATGAGTCTAAGGACGCATTAGTTTGTAAATGAATATATTGAATTGATTTATTTCCTGTATCCGCTTGCTAGCGTGGATGAAAATCTCAGCTTGTTTCCACTCTTTATAGACTTTCTATAGTAGCAGCGCCCCCCAATTCTGTGCTGGCCGATGAACTGAGGATTCTCATTCATTGCTATCGACGACGGGATCTTCGATATAGCTTCTAAATAGAGAACCTTATCAGAGTGACCTTGGTAGCGATTTGCAGTGCTGAAAGCATGGAGTAACCTAAAGTAGAGGCGGCTTTGGGTAATTGGGAGAATCTCTCCTGAGTATATTGAAGAGCTGCTTTCTAGCTCAGTCACAAACTTTATTGAATTTTGTCAGGGGAGTTGGATTATAAATAATCAGTGTCGGATTATAGCAGACCCTTTAGCGGGTGCAGTGTTATCTGAAATGGCGCGCAGAAATGTCACCCAATAATAAAACGCGTGAGGATATATTAATCAGGCGAATAGACGTGTCGAAAAGTGTCTGCGACAGGTTGGTTAACACCAACACTTATCGGAGACACTATTTAGATCATAGAGACCTTATTTAATGTTTTCTTGAAGATCTTGAAGCTCTTGAGTTTGATTTTGGCCGCATATCTACCATTTGAAATTCGATCTTTCTTTGTTCCATATCCACACGAGCGACTGTTATATCGACGGTATCTCCAATAGCGTAGCTGGTGTTAGAGCGTTCACCTTTTAGGCACTGTTTAGTTTCGTCAAACTGATAATAATCATGCTTGAGCGTGCTGATATGGATCAGGCCTTCTATCTTTGTATTCTCAAGTTCGATGAATAAGCCAAACTGTGTAACTGTGGTAATGCTACCTGTAAATGTAGAACCGATAGAGTCTTTCATGAAGTCACATTTGAGCCATGCATCAACGTCCCAGCTCGCTTTATCAGCGCGGCGGGATTGTTCTGAGCAGGCTGAAGCCAAAGCCGTCATGTCTTCTTTATCGTAAGGGTAACTTTTGGACGGATCGAGTGTCTTGGCATTTTTAATACGTCGAACAGAGTCCGTGTTAGTACCGGTTACAAGCTTCAGTGCACGACGTATTACTCCACCGCTTTCTTGTTTGCGAATGACTGAGCGTATCGCCCTGTGTACTAACAAATCGGGATAGCGTCGAATAGGAGATGTGAAGTGCGCGTAGGCCGAATAGGCTAAGCCGAAGTGACCGGCATTGTCTGCGCTATATTCTGCCTGGCTAAGTGAGCGTAGCATCATCGCTTGAATTGCACTGGCATCAGAACGTTCGTTAATACTGCTGAGTAACTGATCGTAATGAGCAGGGGCGGGTTTATCGCCACCGGACAGGTTAAGGCCTTTTTTGCCAAGAAATGTCCGCAAGCTTTTGAGTTTCTTCTCTTGTGGCCCGTTGTGATTACGGTATAGCGCAGGTAATTGTGCTTTTTCTAAAAAGCGCGCGGTGGCAACGTTCGCACATAGCATGCATTCTTCTATGAGTTTATGCGCGTCGTTTCGTTCTACCGGAAGTATTTTGTTAATTTTACGCTCGGCGTTGAATTCAAATTTTACTTCTTGCGTATCAAAGTCAATTGCACCGCGTTTATTACTGGCTTTTTGCAAGGCTCCATAGAGTTTATGTAAAGCACTAATATGCGGTACAAGAGAAGCGTGTTTGTCATGCATGCGCCGCCCGAGCCGGGACTTTGGCGCCGTTAACAATGCATTTACCTGATTATAGGTAAGTCTGGCGTGCGAATGAATGACCGCTTCTGAAAATTCGTAACGGGTCATATTCCCTTGCGGATTGATCTGCATTTCACAAACAATTACCAGACGGTCAGCGTGTGGATTCAGTGAACAAAGCCCATTAGATAACGCTTCGGGTAGCATTGGCACAACATGCCCGGGAAAGTATACAGAGGTTCCCCGTTTTTCAGCTTCTTGATCCAGAGGGCTGTTCGGAGTGACATAATGGGAGACATCCGCAATGGCTACCCAGAGTTTCCAGCCACCATTAGGCAGAGACTCACAATAGACGGCATCATCAAAATCTTTAGCATCTTCACCATCAATGGTTACAAACGGGAGCTTTCTCAGGTCAACACGGTGTGATTTGTCGGATTCAGTGACTGACGTACCCAAGGACTTGGCTGCTTGTAATACATCTTCCGGCCATAAAAAAGGAATGCTGTGTTCCCGTATCGCAATGTCGATCTCCATTCCTGGTGCCATGGCATCGCCCAGTACTTCAGTGACTTTTCCATATGCGTTGTACTGATGACATGGATAATCAGTAATTGTTACAACAACATACTGACCTTCTTTAGCCCCCAGTAAATGATCTTCATCAATATCAATCTCATGTGCAATACGGTTGTTTTCAGGTTTAATGAAATAGCCACCGTTTTCGACACTTAGTTGCCCAACGACGTAGGGTGTATTGCGTTCAATTACTTTAACAAGTGATGCTTTCTCACGACCACGATGATCTTTACCTACAATACGAACCTGCGCAAGATCACCATCAAATAGCTTTAACATGTCTTGTTTACTTAGGAGTAAATCGTCGTCATTTCCGTCTACAGCCAAAAAGCCAAATCCTTCACGATGGCCAGAAACGCGGCCGTGAATTAGGTCTCCATCTTTAAATAAGCTATAGCCTGTACGGTGGTGATAAGCGACTTGTCCGTCACGTTCCATCGCCCGCAAGCGGCGTCGTAGAGCTTCCAGCTCTTCTTCACCGGATAACATCAGTGATGTTGCCAGTTGTATTCTATTCATAGGACTGTCGTGCTTTTTCAGCACTTCAAGAATGTAATCACGGTTCGGAATAGGGTGACTGTATTTTTGATTATCCAGGGGGGTAATTGCAGCTTTTGAAACGGCTTTCATTTAAATTTCTCTCAGGAAAATATAGCCAAAAGCGTTGCAATTTGAAGATAGAAATATGATGTGTTGGTACAGATCAGATATAACAATGGCAAGACAAGGTGGCTGGTAGCACTCATATAACAGAGCGGCTTAGAATATATTGGAGTTCAGGGAGTTGTAAAAAGAGGCAGTGTGACCCTGAAACCGGGCAGTTCACAGTAAGCAATGTTTACTATGAATATAAGAAAACGCAGGCACTAAGCTTTATAAGCTCAGCGCCGGGGTTAACAAAGACGCAATAAATTAAACTGCGACGATGTTTTCAGCTTGTGGGCCTTTTTGGCCTTGAGTTACAGTGAACTCAACAGCCTGACCTTCAGCAAGGGTTTTGAAGCCTGAGCTAACGATCGCGCTGAAATGTGCGAAAACATCTGGACCGGACTGCTGTTCAATAAAACCAAAACCTTTAGTTTCGTTAAACCATTTTACGGTGCCAGTAACTGTATTAGACATAATTTACTATCCTGTAGATAAATATAAAGGTGCCTTCATGAGGCATGAATAGCGGAAATGAAAATATGAGATTTAGAAACTACAGGACGAAGAACTGCTAGGTGCTACGAGATGGAGAGTGTAAAAATAAGACTTTCTTTAAGCTGCGCTCACCGTATAGACCGACAGTGGATAAGTCAACAGATATTTGTACTTACTATTGACAAGTGAACAAATGAATTAGTTGTTTTATACAGCGGGTTCCCCCCTCACTCTATTACCTGGAATCACGAGTATCCGTTTGCCTATATAACGGGCTAAACATCTGCGTCACAAATTTAATCTTGCAACGCATATACTTACATTAACGATTGCCCCGTAAATGCTGGCAACTTAAATAATGCTTGACTGAAAATCTAACTGTACTAGCATACTAGTTCGCTAGTACATGAAAAGTTGTTCCTATGAGTATTGAAAAAGAATACGTCGCTGCTTTGACAAGTCATCTGTTAGAGATTGATAACCCGGATGCGATGGAGACGGCATTGCGTGATTTGCTCACACCTAATGAATTTGTTGAAGTGACTAAGCGCTTACAGATATTCAGGATGTTAGAGCAGGGCGTACCGCAGCGTCAGATAGCTGAAACCCTGGGTGTTGGCATTGCCACTGTTACCCGCGGTTCCAGAGCGTTAAAAGATAGTCAGTAAAGCGCGTTAACCTTATACAACCCTGACTGCCGCGATGATTAAGGCAGTTATTGAATTCAGAGAATGTTATGTCCCGTAAGCCCGAGCCGATCAATTTGCCACGGAAACCGCAGTACGTCCCTATGGGGGCCGGTTGCGACTTTTTTGAGTTATTTAAAAAGCTGGATAAACAGTTTGATGTTTGTTTCATGCTGGAGTCTCTGGGGGAAGAAAGCTACATCTCCCGCCACTCTATTATTGGTTTTGATCCGGAAAAGCTTATTTGGGCAGAAGGTAAGAGTCTGTTTATTCAAGAGCGGGATGGTACGACAGAAGAGTATCCAAGTGATAATCCGTACTACTTACTTCGTGATCTGATTCCTCAGGATGTTATTTCCCGCAAATATGCTGGCGGTCTGACCGGCTATCTGGGCTATGACAGCATGAATTACTTTGAGCCTACGCTGAATTTGCAAAGCAGCGATATGTTCAATGCTTTTAAGTTTGGTCTATATAAAGACGGCCTAATTCTGGACAAAATGACCGGTGAGATATTCTACTTCTATTACGATGATAATCGTCTGGATCTGGTACAGCAGCTGATTGATGCTGAGTATCCGGGCAACGGAGAGCTGGAAATTCTGGTTGGCGAAGAAACCATGAGTCGCGAAGAGCACGCCGCAGCGGTTATGAAGGTGAAGCAGGACATTATTGAAGGCAAAATCTTCCAGACGGAAGTTGGCTTTAAGAAGCGCTTCACTCTGAAAGGCGACACGATCAATATTTATGAGCAATTGCGTGAGGTTAATCCTTCACCGCAGATGTATTACCTGAAGTTTGGTGATCAGAAACTGATAGGCGCCAGCCCTGAGCTATTGTTCCGCTTACGTCAGGGAGAGATGGAAACATTCCCGCTGGCGGGTACGGCAAAGCGTGGTGCGACCGAAGCGGAAGACCGTGAGCTGGCCCGAAACCTGTTAAATGATCCGAAAGAAATTGCGGAGCACAATATGATTGTGGATTTACACCGCAACGATATTGGCCGGGTTGCACAGTTTGGTACGGTGAAAGTACGTAGCCTGATGGATATAAAACGCTTTAGCCATGTGCAGCATATCTCCAGTGAAATTGTCGGCATCATTGCTCAGGATCAGGATATGTTTTCTGCCCTGGCGAGTAACTTCCCGGCGGGAACTTTAACCGGCGCGCCTAAGATCGAAGCGATGAAAATCATTGATGATCTGGAGTCTGACGGCAGAGGCCCGTATGGCGGTGCGGTTGGGCATTTCTCCTTTAATGGTGACTGTGCGTTTGCGATTCCAATCCGGACAGTATTTGCTAATAAGGAAGAAGCGTACGTGCAAACCTGTGGTGGCAATGTGTACGACTCTAATCCTGAAGATGAGTATCAGGAAATTCAGCGAAAGTTTGCCGGTACCAAGAAAGTGCTGGATCAATTTGTTAAAGATACAGCGCAGTAAGGGGCACGGGCATGAAAGTTTATATTATTGATAATTACGATTCCTTTACGTACAACCTGTATCAGTATATTGGTGAGATTCTTAGTGCTGAACAGCATCAGGGCCGGCTGGAAAATTTTCAGCTGGTGGTGAAGCGTAATGATGAAGTGACGCTGGAAGATATTAAAGCTGCTGCACCTGACCGGATTATTGTTTCTCCGGGTCCGGGTACACCGGAAGATGAAAGCTATTTTGGTATCTGCGCGCAGGTGATCGAAGAGCTGGGTAAAACCATTCCGCTGTTGGGTGTATGTCTCGGTATGCAGGGAATTGTGCATCAGTTTGGCGGTAAGGTGGTAAAGGCTGCATTGCCTATGCACGGTAAAATCAGTCCGATTGTGCACGATGGCAGTTCGGTATTCCGTGCTATTCCTAATTTTCTGGAAATCATGCGTTATCATTCACTGATTGCAGAGGTTAGCAGCTTCCCGGATTGCCTGCGGATAACCGCTGTCGTGAATCAGGCTGACGCCGGTGAAATGTCAGAAGCAGATCTCGCGGCACTGATTACGGACCCTGCTGCTAAGTACGAGGTAATGGGGCTGCAGCATAAGGAATATCCGATTTATGGCATTCAGTTTCATCCGGAGTCTTTTGCGACTGAAGGTGGTAAAGAGCTGATCCGGAACTTCCTTTTTTGCGAAGCATGATACTGGTTTAGTGCATCGAGTATAAAAGACCGCCAGAGCCTCAGTTCTGGCGGTTTTTTTTTGTCTGTTATATCAGTTACGACCAGCCATGACGCCGCCATCTACATCCCAGACAGCACCGGTAACCCAGCTGCTTTTTTCGCTGAGTAGAAAGCTAACTGTTTCCGCTACATCCGCAGGCTGACCGATACGGCCTATTGGATGGAAGCTGTTAAAGCCAGCCAGGGCACTGCTGACTTCTTCCTGAGGGATAAAGGCTTCGTAGATAGGTGTAGCCACTACAGCCGGCGACACTGCATTTACCCGGATGTGGTAATCCGCCAGTTCCATTGCCATGTGCTGTGTCAGCGCATGCAGGCCTGCTTTAGCCATTGAGTATGCTGATGAGGGCGTTGCTTTAACGGCTTGCTTAGCCCACATTGAGCCAATATGAACAATGCTGCCACCGCCATGCTGCTGCATGTTGCGGGCTACGGCCTGTGAAATAAAGAAACTTGCCTGATTGAGTTGCATGTAGAGGTTATAGTCTTCCGGGGTATGTTCCAGAAAGGCTTTTGGATTGAAGTAGCCAGCAGCATTGACGAAATATTTAATGGCTTGTGGCTGGGCGGCGATGTCGCTGATCAGGTCATCGACATCTTGGGCATCGTACAGGTCAGCCTGACGTGTAGAGAGTAAACCGCTGCTTTGATGTTGTTCAGCTATCTGGCTGAGTTTTTGTGCGGAACGGCCGATAATGCAGGTGCTGATGCCCTGTGCCATTAGCTGTTCTGCGATGGCCTGACCCATGCCGCTGGAACCGCCGAGGATAATTGCTGATGCTGTTTGTGTGGCTTGCATTTTGATTGTTTCCCATGATTAATGATTAACATTAAGACGGTGCTGTGAACCGTTCTGTATGGGATTCAGTGTATGGATAGCGACGCTGATAAAAAGTAAGTACAAACCGGTGCTATAGGTACTTTTCGGTACAGTTTGATGAAATCTAAAGATAAAATATTTTCACAAAAGTCGGCTCCAGCACGCAGTGCGCGGATGGTGGAAACTATCTATGGCTGCAAATGGTCACTGACGGTGTATCAGTTGTTGGCACATGAGATAAATCGTCCGGGTGAAATGGTACGCAGTGTCGAAGGGTTAACCACTAAAGTGCTCAATGAATGCCTGCGTAAGAATGTGGATTTCGGCATTCTGAAACGTATTAGCTATCCGGAAGTACCGCCGCGGGTTGAATATGAG
Organism: Aliamphritea ceti; assembly: GCF_024347215.1. Classification (NCBI taxonomy): domain Bacteria; kingdom Pseudomonadati; phylum Pseudomonadota; class Gammaproteobacteria; order Oceanospirillales; family Oceanospirillaceae; genus Aliamphritea; species Aliamphritea ceti. The sequence goes on along the minus strand of NZ_AP025282.1, from coordinate 5,059,840 downwards.
GTAACCCCATTCGGGCAGCGTTTCATTGCGGTGCTGGATGAGCTGGAGTCGCTTGCCGAAGCGCTTGAAGAATAGCCGTATTTGCATCAAAAAAGGCCATCGTAATGATGGCCTTTTTTATATCGGAATTATTATACCGGGAGCTGCCCGGGATGCTGAATACGTTGTAGCAGAATCTGCTTCAGTTCATCAGGATCTTTAAGCTTCTGGGTGCTGTTTTCATCCAGCCAGGGTATCAGGCGGGAGAGCCAGAAACGCATAGCGGCGGTGCGGGTCAGTTGTGCCCATGCCTTATGTTCGCCGGCAGTAAAGGGGCGCTCATTCGCGTAGGCCTGTAACAGTGCGGTTTCCCGTTCGGAGTCGATGCTGCCGTCAGGATTCACACACCAGTCATTGGCTACAATGGCAAGATCATATAGCAGGTAACCGGTACAGGCATTGTAGAGGTCAATGATGGCGCTTAGTGCGTCACCATCGAACAGTGCATTGTCGAAAAATAAATCGCCGTGAATGACGCCCATCGGTAAGTCGTTTGGCTGTTCCCGAAGTTCATCAAATAGCGTAACTTCCGTGCGTAGCAGGCCGGCATCTTCAGCTGTCAGTTTACTGGCAATAGCTGCGGATTCCCGGCGCCACCAGAAGACTCCCCGGTGGGCCTGACGCTGCATGTAGAAGTCATTACCCGCTTTATGAAACTGAGCCAGCGCTTTGCCTATTTGTGCGCAGTGGTCCGGAGTTAAGCTTGCCAGATGGCCACCGGCAAAGCGGGGTTGGATCAGCGTTGGCCGCTGCTTTAACGATTTTAGTGCGATGCCGTTTCTGTCCTGCATCGGATGCGGGACAGAAATCTGTCTGTTTGCCAGCCAGGTTGTAAGTTCGACGAAATACGGCATTTCATCCATCGTCAGTTCTTCAAACAAAGTAAGTACATACTCTGCTGTTTCGCCCTGATCAGTCTCCAGGGTGACGAAGTAATTTGTATTCTCTATACCGCCGTCAATGCCTTGATGGCTGACCAGTTTGCCCAGGTCAAAATCGGAAAGGAATGTTTCGAGTTCAGCGCTGCTGACAGAGGTATAAACGGCCATAGACGGAAGATTCTTGCTCATTTTTAGTGGGCTGCATAGTAAGGCTTCACTGCTGGCTCGACAACTAAATTTCATTAGTAGTAGCTGACAGACAGGAAATTGCTGCTAACAACAGGCTTATGTCTTGGGTACCCCGGGCAGATGGCATATGATGTTGCCTATTCCCGCTGAATAAGCAATTTCATGAGGGCTGGCCGGTATCTGATCTGGTTTTTGCCTTTTTAATCTACAGTTTGAAGATTAAGTCTGAGTACTATGGCCAATTCTAATCCGCTAATCCTCGTTGATGGTTCATCTTATCTATACCGTGCTTTTTTTGCTTCCCAGCAAGCTGATATGCGTAACTCGCAAGGCGAGCCGACCGGTGCTGTGCGTCTGGTAACCAGCATGCTGCGCAGTCTGATAAAGCAATATCCGGGGAGCCCTGTAGCGGTTGTCTTCGATGCCAAGGGTAAGACTTTCAGAGATGATATATATCCTGAATATAAAGCTCAGCGGCCGTCTATGCCGGATGATTTGCGGGCTCAGATTGAGCCGATTCATAACATTGTGCGTGCTATGGGCTTTCCGTTGCTGGCAGTTACCGGCGTTGAAGCGGATGACGTTATCGGTACGCTGGCCCGTCAGGCCAGTGCGCAGCAACAGGCGACGATTATTTCGACCGGCGATAAAGATATGGCGCAGCTGGTAGATGAGCATGTTGCACTGATCAATACCATGACCGATACCTATATGGACCGGGCCGGTGTTGAGGAAAAGTTTGGTATTCCGCCGGAACTGATTATCGATTATCTGGCGTTGATGGGCGATAAAGTCGATAACATTCCAGGTGTGCCGGGTGTCGGCGAAAAAACTGCATTGGCACTGTTACAGGGGATCGGCAGCATTGCGGACCTGTACGAGAATCTCGATAAAATTGCTGACCTGGGCTTCCGTGGTTCAAAAAGTATGGCAGCTAAGCTTGAGCAACATAAAGACTCTGCTGATCTCTCATATTTGCTGGCAACCATTAAGACTGACCTGGAGCTGGATACCGCGATTGATGAAATTCCGGTACCGGTCACTGATAAAGAGGCTTTAGCGGAGTTATTTAAAGCCTGTGAATTCAAATCCTGGATTCTGGAGTTGGAAGAAGGCGGCGACAGTGCTGCGGTGTCTCTCGCAGGGGAAGACGTGATTGCCGCACCTGCTGAAATTGTTTATGAAACGCTACTTGAGCAGGAACAGCTAGACAGCTGGCTTAAAACTTTGGAAGACGCTGAGCTATTCGCCTTCGATACTGAGACTGACAGCCTTAACTATATGCAGGCGAATCTGATCGGCCTGTCATTCGCAGTAGAACCCGGTAAAGCGGCTTATGTTCCGCTGGCTCATGACTATATGGGCGTGCCGGTACAGCTTGACCGGGATGCCGTTCTGGCTCAGATGAAGCCTTTACTGGAAAGTGACGAGCATAAAAAAGTCGGGCAGCATCTGAAGTACGACATGAACGTGCTGGCTCGGTATGACATCGAATTACGCGGTGTTGCATTCGATACCATGCTTGAGTCCTATGCACTGAATTCAACCGCTACTCGACACAATATGGATAGCATGGCGGATGCGTATCTGGGTGTTAAAACGGTTAAGTTTGAAGATATTGCCGGTAAAGGTAAAAAACAGCTGACCTTCAACCAGATTGATCTGGAACAGGCCGCGCCATACGCGGCTGAAGATGCGGATATTACGCTGCGTTTGCACCAGACGCTGGCGGCGAAGCTTGAGCATGAAGCCAGTTTGCAGAAGGTCTTTACTGAAATAGAGCTGCCATTAGTACCTGTATTAGCCCGTATGGAGCGTCAGGGTGCGCTGGTGGATGTTAATCAGTTGGCACAGCAGAGCATGGACCATGGTAAGCGTCTGCAGGAGCTGGAAACGGAAGCGCATGAGCTTGCCGGTGCGCCTTTCAATTTAAGTTCACCGAAGCAGTTACAGGAAATCCTGTTTGAGCAGCAAAAGCTGCCAGTGATTAAGAAGACACCTAAAGGCGCTCCTTCTACTGCCGAAGAAGTCCTGCAGGAGCTGGCGCTGGATTATCCGTTGCCGAAGCTGATTATTGAACACCGGGGCCTGAGTAAGCTGAAGAGTACTTATACTGACAAGCTGCCGTTGATGGTCGATCCGGGTACTAGGCGTATTCATACCTCGTATCATCAAGCGGTCACGGCGACAGGGCGTTTGTCTTCGACAGATCCTAACCTGCAGAATATTCCGATTCGAAGCCAGGAAGGCCGCCGGATTCGTCAGGCATTCATTGCGCCGGAAGGCTATAAGCTGGTAGCAGCGGATTACTCGCAAATCGAATTACGGATCATGGCGCATTTGTCACAGGACAAAGGTTTGCTGAATGCGTTTGCCCATGGTGAAGACATTCACAAAGCTACAGCCGCTGAAGTGTTTGGGGTTGGACTGGATCAGGTGAGCATCGATCAGCGTCGCAGTGCGAAAGCGATTAACTTTGGTCTGATTTATGGCATGTCCGCTTTTGGCTTAGCTAAGCAATTGGGAATAGGCCGTAACGAAGCACAGAAGTATATCGACCATTATTTTGCGACGTACCCGGGCGTGCAGCATTATATGGATGATGTGCGTATGAAGGCTGCAGAGAACGGCTATGTTGAAACCTTGTTTGGACGCCGCCTGTACTTACCGGAAATTAAAGCCAGTAACGGTATGCGCCGTCAGGCTGCTGAACGAACCGCTATCAATGCACCGATGCAGGGCACGGCAGCCGATATCATCAAGCGTGCGATGGTTAAAGTCGATGACTGGTTGCTGAGCAGCGATAACGGTGTGCGGATGATCATGCAGGTACACGATGAACTGATTCTGGAAGTCCCTGAAGCGCAGGTGGCAGAGGTGAGTGCTCAGCTGGTTTCCATAATGGAGAATGCTGCTGATCTGGATGTGCCATTGCTGGTGGAAGCGGGTACAGGTGATAACTGGGATGAGGCGCATTAAGTAACGCGCCGCTGAGGATACCCAAATCTTTAGGTGATCATAAATCATGCAAAAAATTTGGGTAAATTCTGTGTTTCAACTAATCTTAATGTGAGGCCTTAATGTTTTTTTCTGTTTGGCCTTGAGCGTAGACAACACGCATTGAAGCTCTCAAGAACGAACGTTCCCCTTTGTGTTTTTGAGAGCTTCTCTATGTTTTTAGGTTAAACGTTTTTCTCGTTTAACCTTCTTCAGCCAGCAGCAAATTGCTGAGCCTTTCCCGCAGCTGGTCTACACCGGTTTTCTTCAGCGCAGAAAATAACTGAATGGTGATTAACGGATCATTCTTAACATCCAGTGTGCGACTCAGTTGTAGCAAGGTGTTCTGCGCAGGCCCGCGCTTTAACTTATCAGCTTTGGTGAGCAGAATATGCAACGGCATCTGCGCGCTCTGACACCAGTCAATCATCATCTGATCGAATTCTTTTAACGGATGGCGAACATCAACCATTAGTACTACACCACGCAGACAATCACGTGATTGCAGATAATCGTCCAAATGCTTCTGCCAGTGCTCTTTCATAGCAATAGGCACTTTTGCATAACCATAACCGGGTAAATCTACCAGGCGAACATCTTCGACATTGGTATCGAAGAAGTTAATCAGCTGAGTACGGCCAGGGGTTTTACTGGTACGGGCAAGTTTGGCGTTGGTCAGTGCGTTCAGGGCGCTGGATTTACCAGCGTTTGAGCGCCCGGCAAAGGCAACTTCAGCACCGTTGTCTTCAGGACACTGGCTGAGCTTACTGGCGCTGGTGTTAAAACGCGACAGGTGATAGTGGATTTGTGCTTGTGTCATGCGGTTGCCTTAAATCGGAATTGAACGCTGCTGGAGTCTTGCGTTAAGTCATTATTATGCGGGATTTTACCTGCTTCTGCCGGAGAATGCGTGGCGTTCGACTAAATGTCCGGCTAAATCGTTCCAGTTTGTGTGGATATTAGGTTATAATGCCGCCGAAATTCTACCTGTGGCTAGGCGATAACTCTAGTCCGGGATTGGTGAGGTAGCTCAGTTATGTCTGTGTGAGGGACATGGCGGATGCCGTTAGCAAATAATAGCAAGAGTCTAGGTTGATGAATAAACTACTGATCGCCTTACTGGTAAGTGTTGGTATCACAGGTGTTGCTCAGGCAGCAGGTGATGCTGCTGCAGGTCAAGCCAAAACTGCAATTTGTGCCGCTTGTCACGGTGCTGACGGTAACAGTGCCGTTGCCAATTTCCCAAAACTGGCAGGCCAGAACGAACGCTACCTGCTGAAGCAGATGCAGGAAATCAAAGCCGGTACCCGTCAGGTTGTTGAAATGACAGGTATGCTAACCAACCTGAGCGATCAGGATATGGAAGATATCGCTGCATACTTTGCTTCTAAAAACGTTCAGGTAGGCAGCGCGTCTCCTGAATTGGTGAATGCTGGTCGTGATATTTATCGTGCCGGTGTTCAGGCTAAAGGTGTTGCCGCTTGTACAGCATGTCACCTGCCAACAGGTAGCGGTAATGCTTCTGCAGGTTTCCCGCAAATTGGCGGTCAGCACGCAGACTATACTGCTAAGCAGCTGAAAGCATTTGCCAGCGGTGCGCGTAACAATGATCCTTCCGGTATGATGCAGGATATTGCTTCTAAGCTGAGTGAAGAAGAGATTAAAGCTGTTTCCAGCTATATTCAGGGTCTGCACTAAGCCGACTGCTTCTGAGCACAGAAATAGATATTAAAGGTAGCTTCGGCTACCTTTTTTGTTGGCGCCGGGGAACTCATGAACGTTTTATGAGTCCCAGAAACGAAGATAAATGTTTATGCCTTTCAGGGCGTTACTTGGAGAGTTGATCATGTGGAAGAGAATCTGTGCCGTACTGCTGTTGGCGGTTAGCCCGTTAATTACGCATGCCGCAGAATTTACTGAAGGTGTGCATTACGAAAAGCTGGATACTCCGGTAAAAACAACCGATGCTAAACGCTTTGAGGTTGTAGAGGCATTCGGCTACCTGTGCCCGCACTGTAATAACTTCGAGCCACTTTTAGAACCATGGGTAGAGCGTCAGCCTGCTGATGTGAATTTTGTTCGTATTCCGGTGGTGTTTAGCCGTTCATGGGAGCCAATGGCACGCGCGTACTATTCTTCTGAATTATTGAAGACTCTGGATAAAACTCATCAGGCGACTTTCAACGGTATCCATCAGGAGCGTCGTCGTTTTAAAAATGCCGATGACCTGGCAGAGTTCTATGCAAATCTGGGTGTTGACCCAGAAAAATTTAAGAAGATGTATGACTCATTTGCAACCAATATGAAGCTGAACATTGGTGCGTCTAAGCTGGCAAGCTACGGTATTGAAGGTGTGCCGACTCTGATTGTTAACGGTAAGTATCGTGTAACAACGGGAACTGCAGGCAGCCACGCCAACATGCTAAAAGTAGTTGAATACTTGCTTGAAAAGGAACGTACTGCCCAAGGCAGTTAAGTTTATAGCGGGTACTGTTTCAAACGCTTATTTAAACCTCGCCATGTGCGGGGTTTTTTATATTTTAGCCTCCCAAAGCGAGTGGCAATCTATGGCGACAGTAGAGGCGAGAGTATACCATAGCGGCTACTGATCGGTTCTGGTAGGTAGTCGGATGTCAAACAAGCAGAATGAGTGGAAAGATAAATACAAAGAACTCGCCCTTGAAATGGACGAGTTGCAGAAGCAATTGGATGACCGTTCTCTGAGTCGTCTGACTACTCAAATGGCTGTGCACTTAACAGGTGTCACACCAAAACTGGATACTGCTTTACTGCAGCTGACAGAAGAACTGAAAGCTAATCAGCAAACTGAAACGTATCAGGTCGCTTTAGATTCGGTTGATAAAGAATTACGCGGTGTTGACCAGGCGCAGCAGAAAACTGACGGCGATTTACTGAAGGTCCTGCGTGAGTGGTTACGGCAGATTAACGATAATCTGGCTGCGGATCAGAATAATGCGCAGTTAGACAATATTGGCGAGATGATTCCTCAGGCGGTTGAACGTAAAGCTGCTTTGCCGGGCGTCATGAAAGATCTGCTGGAACTGCAAAAGCCGTTGTTGAACAGTGCCGACAGTATACCTGTAGCAACGCCTGTTTCTCTCGGTACCGAGAGCGATGATGAGTTAAATGATCTGTGTAAGCAGGTTGAAATGGAATTGGTCACCTTAGTTAAAAGTCTCTATATCCCTAAATCTGATCAGGCAGATGCTAAAGCGCTGATTAAGCAGATTCGCCAGGGAATAAACCTTAAATGTATGTCGGATGTGTTTCAGAACTTAACGCAGCTGATTGTCAGTGTTGCCAGTCGCAGCAGCAGTGACTTTGAAGATTATCTGGTGAATCTGAATTCGCAATTGTCAGAAGTGCAGATCTTTTTGACCGACAGCCATAAAGATGAAGTTGAGAATGGTAAAGAAACTGATCAGCTGAATACGCTTATCCGACGTGATGTTAAAGCCATTCATCAGGCGGTGACTGACAGCAGTGATATTAATCAGCTGAAAGTGCAGGTGTCTTCCCAGCTCAAGAGTATCGTTAAGTCGATGGATGATTTTCGCAGCCATGAAGAAGCGCGTGAAAAGGCTGTAGAAGAGCGCTACGTAGCAATGAATGACCGTCTGCAGCAGATGGAAACTGAGAGTATGCAAGTGCGTGCACGTATAGAAGCAGAGCGCACTAAAGCAATGACAGATCCGTTAACTATGTTGCCAAACCGGGCTGCGTACGATGAAAAGATCGCTGCCGAATTTGAGCGTTGGAAGCGCTATCAGCAATTTTTCTCTGTCGTTGTTTGCGACTTAGATTTCTTCAAGAAAGTAAACGATTCCTATGGGCACTTGGCCGGCGATAAAGTATTACGTTTAGTGGCAAACATCTTAACGAATAAATGTCGTTCAACAGATTTTGTCACCCGCTTTGGTGGGGAAGAGTTTGTTATTCTGATGCCTTCTACAACGTCAGCAGAAGCTGCCCAGGCAGTGGAAAAAATTCGTCATGGTATTGAAAGTAGTCCGTTTAATTTTCACGGTAAGTCGGTGACGATCACGATGTCGTTCGGTGTGGCTGAAATAGATGCAGCGGACAGTATCGAGTCACTTTTCAACCGGGCAGATAAAGTTTTGTATACGGCAAAGAAAAATGGCCGTAACCGTGTTGAAGTCGCCTGACTTTGACACGGCTCATGGGTTTTCCTTTACCTTCCCCTATCAAGCGTGCAATATGGCGTCCCGTCCTATAGCTGAATATTCATGGCCCCTCAGTGAGACAATTACTGCGACTGCTTAAAATTGCCCGGGTGTTTGCAAAATACCGCCTGGATACCTTCTTTGAAAATCTACCATTGCGCTGGTATGTGCGTTTAGCGCTTTGGCTCATGTTGTGGCGTTACTTTATTCCGGTTGGCAAACGCAGCGAAGGCGAGCGGTTACGCTTAGCGCTCGAAGAGCTGGGGCCTATTTTTATTAAATTTGGCCAGATGCTGTCTACCCGAAGGGATCTGCTGCCAGATAATCTTGCCTTAGAGTTAAAGCGGCTACAGGATCAGGTGCCGCCGTTCGCTGGTGATAAAGCCCGACGTTTGATAGAGCGTGCTTTAGGCGACAACGTTGAAAATCTGTTCGCGGAGTTTTCTGCTGAACCTATGGCGTCGGCATCAGTTGCTCAGGTGCATCAGGCACTCATGTATAGCGGCGATGAAGTCATTGTCAAAGTTGTACGTCCGGGTATCGATAAGATCATTCGTAAAGACGTGGATCTACTCTTTAGTTTGGCGCATCTGATTGAAAAACTCTGGGCAGAAGGCAAACGCTTACGGCTGGTTGAAGTGGTGGCAGATTATGAAAACACCATTTTTGATGAGTTAGACTTACGTAAGGAGGCGGCAAACTGTTCTCAGATTCGTCGTAACTTCGAAGGCTCTCCCATTCTTTATGTCCCGGAAATCTACTGGGATCTGACACGTCAGAATGTGTTGGTAATGGAGCGTATTCACGGTATTCCTGTTGCCGATGTCGATCAACTTAATGCTCAGAATACAGATATGAAAAAGCTGGCTGAGCAAGGCGTTGAAATCTTCTTTACTCAGGTATTTCGGGACAGCTTCTTTCATGCCGACATGCATCCGGGAAATATTTTTGTATCCCGGGATAATCCCTCATCCCCACAGTATATTGCCATCGACTTTGGGATCGTTGGTTCATTGAGTAGTGAAGACCAGAGTTATCTGGCGCGCAATTTTCTGGCGTTCTTCAAACGTGATTACCGGATGGTTGCTCAGCTGCATATAGAATCAGGCTGGGTGCCTTCGGATACGAATGTAGTGGCTTTTGAAACGGCAATACGCAGTGTTTGCGAGCCTATTTTTGAGAAACCGCTGAAAGATATTTCGTTTGGTTTAGTACTCATGGGTCTGTTTCAGACAGCCCGGCGCTTTAATATGGAAGTGCAGCCACAGTTAGTGTTGTTACAGAAAACTTTATTAAACATCGAAGGCTTGGGGCGTCAGTTATATCCAGACCTGGATTTATGGCAGACCGCTAAGCCATTTCTTGAAAGCTGGATGAAAGAGCGTATGGGGCCTAAGGCCGTATGGAAGAATATTCGCCAGCAAGCGCCGGACTGGCTGGAAAAAATGCCGCAGCTTCCGCAGCTGACATATGAGGCATTACAGCAAATTAAACAGATAGATAGCAGCCGTCAGCAGCAATTGCAGCAGGTTAGCGAAAACACCACGAGCAAAGCACAGCGTTGCTGGCCTAAACTATTAGGTATTCTGATGTTGGCAGGTGCCGGTTTGACGTTGTTGGAACCTCAGGCTGTCGTGGCAAGCCTGCCGCCTCTGGGATGGTTGCTGACAGGTGCTGGTTTAGCACTGATTATTCGTGGCTGATACACCCTTATAAGAGGGATAGCACCCCTCTGGTTGATGGGGTATGCTTGGCGGCTGTCGTACACAGGTAGTAGAAAATGAGCGAACAAGCTTCAGATACAAATAGTCAGCAAACAACCTGGCTAAAAGAGATAAAATGGAATCAGGATGGTTTGATTCCGGCGATTGCGCAGGATTATAAGTCCGGCCAGGTTTTGATGGTTGCCTGGATGAATGCTGAAGCGCTGCAGCTGACCATTGCGGAACAACGTGCGATTTACTGGTCCCGCTCACGCCAGAAACTATGGCGCAAAGGCGAAGAGTCCGGGCATGTTCAGCAGTTGCATGATTTGCGTCTGGACTGCGACAGCGATGTGATTCTTATGCAGGTCGAGCAACTTGGTGGCATTGCCTGCCATACGGGTCGGCAGCACTGTTTCTATAAGAGCCTGCAAAACGGTGAATGGGTTGCTGCAGAACCTGTCCTAAAAGATCCGAACGTGATTTATGACAAATAAGGCCGTGTAATGAACGACGTATTGACACAATTAGGTGATATCTTAGAAGCACGTAAAGATGCGGCCGCTGACAGTTCGTATGTGGCAAGTTTGCATGCAAAGGGTCTGAATAAGATTCTGGAAAAAGTAGGCGAAGAGGCGACTGAATCTATATTGGCTGCTAAAGATGCTCAGAGCAGTGGGGATAACAAAGATGTTATCTATGAAGTAGCTGATTTGTGGTTCCATTCACTGGTCGCGTTATCGCATCTAGGTGAGCGTCCGGAAGCGGTGGTAAACGAGTTGGCACGTCGTTTTGACATGTCAGGCCTTGAAGAAAAGGCTAGTCGTCCCAACAAAGATAATGGCTGACTGTATTTTTTGTCGTATCGCTAAAGGTGATGTGACCGCAGATATTGTATATCAGGATGAGCAGGTAATAGCTTTCCGGGATATCCAGCCTAAAGCCGCAGTACATCTGTTAGTGATACCGCGGAAGCATATCGAGAATTTATATGATCTTGAACGTGCTGATCAGCAGTTGATAGCTCATCTGATGCTCACCATTCCCAAGATAGCGAAACAGCAGGGCCTGGATGCAGGATTCAGGACAGTAACCAATACTGGACATGGCGGCGGACAAGAGGTCTGGCACATGCATTTTCATTTGATGGGTGGCGATATGCCGCCAATGCAATAACGGAGTAGATATTATGTTAGGTGGTATTAGTCTTTGGCAATTAGCAATCGTTCTGGTCATCATTGTTCTGTTGTTCGGTACTAAAAAACTGCGCAATATTGGCGGTGACTTAGGTGGTGCAGTTAAAGGCTTCAAAAAAGCAATGAACGATGGCGCAGCTGAAGAAGACAAAAAGCAGATTCCTGCTGATGCTGATTTTGCAGAAGGTGATAAGCCTGCAGCAAAAGAAGCGGCTGAAGAACCTAAGTCTGACAAGTAATCAGGTAGTCCTGAATGTTTGATATCGGTTTTGCCGAACTTCTGATTATTGGCGTGGTTGGCCTCATAGTACTGGGACCGGAGAAATTGCCGGTTGCAGCACGTACTGTCGGCCTTTGGGTTGGTAAAGCCCGGCGAACTATTGGCGGTATTCAGTCAGAAATTAGTGAAGAGCTTCGTCTTGATGAGATGCGTCGCCAGGTTGCGATGCAAAAAGACGACCTTGATCAGGAGCTGAATGAAATGCGTCAGCCGTTTGATCAGGCGAACGTTGATTTGCAGAAAGAGATTAGCGCTGCACATGACGAACTCGACAAAATGCCTGTCTCAGAAGTTGAAACGCCTGAGACCATAAACAGCGAAGATAAGCCAGCCAGTAATGATCGATCCTAATCAGCCGGAAGTCGAACAAGAACAAACCTTTGTTTCTCACCTGGTAGAGCTGCGTACGCGTTTGCTCCGTGCCCTGATGGTGATCCTGGTAATCTTTTTGGGTCTGTTCTATTTTGCGAATGACCTTTACACGCTCATATCGGAACCTTTAACAGGGTTGTTGCCGGAAGGCACCAGCATGATAGCGACGGATGTTACTTCGCCATTCTTTGCGCCATTTAAGCTGACATTGGTTGCTGCTCTCTTTGCAGCGATGCCATTTATTCTGCATCAGATCTGGGGATTCATTGCACCAGGTCTGTATAAGCATGAAAAGCGTTTTGCAGTACCGTTGCTGGCATCAAGTATTTTCCTGTTCTATTGCGGTGTAGCTTTTGCTTACTTTATCGTTTTCCCGCTGATCTTCGGCTTCTTTACCAGTGTTGGGCCGGAAAATGTTGCGGTAATGACGGATATAAGCAGTTATCTTAATTTTGTCCTGAAGATCTTCTTTGCATTTGGCATCGTATTTGAAATCCCGATAGCGACGCTGTTGATTGTATGGGCCGGTATCAGCGATGTTGAAAGTCTGCGGTCGAAGCGTGCATATGTCATTGTTGGCTGCTTCGTACTGGGAATGTTACTGACACCGCCGGATGTTATTTCGCAAACACTACTGGCATTGCCAATGTGGTTGTTGTTTGAGTTAGGGATCATACTTTCTGTCATTATTCCGCGTAACACCGATGACCAGGATGAAGAGTTGGATGAAGCTATCCAGCAGGAAGAAGAGAACAAAGCTTCTTAAGTAGTCTCGACAGATTAGAATGAATTAAAACGCAGCTTATATAGCTGCGTTTTTTTATGCCTGTCGTTAGCGGTTTATGTAGCGATCTGCATAGCGATAAAAGCCGCGATTTTTGCAGCGCAAAAACTAATTACAATTATTGCTCAAAAGGCTGTTGACTCTTTTCAGTTGGTCCCTATAATACGCCCCCACATTGAGACGCAAGACAGCGGCAACGCAGACAGCAGACACAATGAGAAACAAAGTAACTCACTGATAAACAGCTTGTTTTGAAGTTCGAGTGAAATGCTTCGACCGGAACGAAAGCTTGTTTTTCCGGTTTTGAAACATTCTGCGGAATGATTCAAAATCTTCTGAAAATAAGCGTTGACTTCCACCGGGTGTTGAGTAGAATACGCACCTCGCTTGAGACGACAGCAGCCACGGTCAACACCGACTGCTGAGACGGATTAAGCAACGCTCTTTAACAATTTGATCAGATAATTCGTGTGGGCGCTTGTTGAGATGAAGCACAAAAGCTTTATCAAAGATAAGCAACCTAGTGAATTCATTTATGAGATTTACAAAGTTAGTTTAACTTTGAGCTAGATTTAAGACACTGTTTACAGTGTCGAAATTAAACTGAAGAGTTTGATCATGGCTCAGATTGAACGCTGGCGGCAGGCTTAACACATGCAAGTCGAGCGGTAACAGGGGTAGCTTGCTACCCGCTGACGAGCGGCGGACGGGTGAGTAACGCGTACGAATCTGCCTAGTAGTGGGGGATAGCCCAGAGAAATTTGGATTAATACCGCATACGCCCTACGGGGGAAAGCAGGGGACCTTCGGGCCTTGCGCTATTAGATGAGCGTGCGTCGGATTAGCTAGTTGGTGGGGTAATGGCCTACCAAGGCGACGATCCGTAGCTGGTCTGAGAGGATGATCAGCCACACTGGGACTGAGACACGGCCCAGACTCCTACGGGAGGCAGCAGTGGGGAATATTGCACAATGGGCGCAAGCCTGATGCAGCCATGCCGCGTGTGTGAAGAAGGCCTTAGGGTTGTAAAGCACTTTCAGCAGTGAGGAAAGGTTAGTAGTTAATAACTGCTAGCTGTGACGTTAACTGCAGAAGAAGGACCGGCTAACTCCGTGCCAGCAGCCGCGGTAATACGGAGGGTCCGAGCGTTAATCGGAATTACTGGGCGTAAAGCGCGCGTAGGTGGTTATTTAAGTCAGATGTGAAAGCCCTGGGCTCAACCTAGGAACTGCACCTGATACTGGATAACTAGAGTACAGAAGAGGGTAGTGGAATTTCCTGTGTAGCGGTGAAATGCGTAGATATAGGAAGGAACACCAGTGGCGAAGGCGACTACCTGGTCTGATACTGACACTGAGGTGCGAAAGCGTGGGGAGCAAACAGGATTAGATACCCTGGTAGTCCACGCCGTAAACGATGTCTACTAGCCGTTGGGACACTTGATGTCTTAGTGGCGCAGCTAACGCACTAAGTAGACCGCCTGGGGAGTACGGCCGCAAGGTTAAAACTCAAATGAATTGACGGGGGCCCGCACAAGCGGTGGAGCATGTGGTTTAATTCGACGCAACGCGAAGAACCTTACCTACTCTTGAAATCCTGCGAAGTCGGAAGAGATTCTGATGTGCCTTCGGGAACGCAGTGACAGGTGCTGCATGGCTGTCGTCAGCTCGTGTTGTGAAATGTTGGGTTAAGTCCCGTAACGAGCGCAACCCTTGTCCTTATTTGCCAGCACTTCGGGTGGGAACTCTAAGGAGACTGCCGGTGACAAACCGGAGGAAGGTGGGGACGACGTCAAGTCATCATGGCCCTTACGAGTAGGGCTACACACGTGCTACAATGGCCGGTACAGAGGGCTGCAATCCTGCGAGGGGGAGCTAATCTCACAAAACCGGTCGTAGTCCGGATTGGAGTCTGCAACTCGACTCCATGAAGTCGGAATCGCTAGTAATCGTGAATCAGAATGTCACGGTGAATACGTTCCCGGGCCTTGTACACACCGCCCGTCACACCATGGGAGTGGATTGCACCAGAAGTAGCTAGCTTAACCTTCGGGAGGGCGGTTACCACGGTGTGGTTCATGACTGGGGTGAAGTCGTAACAAGGTAGCCCTAGGGGAACCTGGGGCTGGATCACCTCCTTAAACGATAGCGGATTCTCAGCAAGCGTTCACACGAATTATCTGATCAGAATGTAAAGAGAGCGAATTGGTATTTATACCAAGACATAGGCTTGTAGCTCAGCTGGTTAGAGCGCACCCCTGATAAGGGTGAGGTCGGTGGTTCAAGTCCACTCAGGCCTACCAACCTTTCCTTTCTCTTCGTTGAAGCAATACCTCACATGGCAGACTATGTGTCGGATTACTTCGCCTTGATAAAGAAAAGCTTGGCAGTGATGTAATGATCGCATTATCGCTCAAGTTTATGAAAGTTTTAAAAAATATTCACGATGTTGTGACTATCTTTTAAAGCTTTTTGCTTTAAACGCTCTTTAACAATTTAAATCCTGTAAAAAACGAGAATTAAGAAGTAAAAAATGTACAAGCGCTAATCCGGCGTAAATGTATCGTTACTTCAGCGTTATTTACTTTGTATAAAGTAGATGGCTATGAAGTTTTATCAGTCACTTTGAATCAGACCCTTTTGGGTTATATGGTCAAGTGACTAAGCGTGCACGGTGGATGCCTTGGCAGTCAGAGGCGATGAAGGACGTGGTAACCTGCGATAAGGTTTGGGGAGTCGGTAAACAGGCTTTGATCCAAACATTTCCGAATGGGGAAACCCACCCAGTGTAAGCTGGGTATCTCTTGAGTGAATACATAGCTCTTGAGAGGCGAACTCGGGGAACTGAAACATCTAAGTACCCGAAGGAAAAGAAATCAACCGAGATTCCCCTAGTAGCGGCGAGCGAACGGGGACCAGCCCTTAAGCTGTGTTGTAGTTAGTAGAACGCTCTGGAAAGTGCGGCCGTAGTGGGTGATAGCCCCGTATACGAAAACTTATACACAGTGAAATCGAGTAGGACGGGACACGTGATATCCTGTCTGAACATGGGGGGACCATCCTCCAAGGCTAAATACTCCTGACTGACCGATAGTGAACCAGTACCGTGAGGGAAAGGCGAAAAGAACCCCTGTGAGGGGAGTGAAATAGAACCTGAAACCGTGTACGTACAAGCAGTGGGAGCGGACTTGTTCCGTGACTGCGTACCTTTTGTATAATGGGTCAGCGACTTAATTTCAGTAGCAAGGTTAACCGTTTAGGGGAGCCGTAGGGAAACCGAGTCTTAATAGGGCGTGTAGTTGCTGGGATTAGACCCGAAACCGAGCGATCTATCCATGGGCAGGTTGAAGGTTGAGTAACATCAACTGGAGGACCGAACCGACTGTCGTTGAAAAGCCAGCGGATGACTTGTGGATCGGAGTGAAAGGCTAATCAAGCTCGGAGATAGCTGGTTCTCCTCGAAAGCTATTTAGGTAGCGCCTCATATCTCACCTACGGGGGTAGAGCACTGTTTCGGCTAGGGGGTCATCCCGACTTACCAACCCGATGCAAACTCCGAATACCGTAGAGTGCAATTATGGGAGACACACTGCGGGTGCTAACGTCCGTTGTGGAAAGGGAAACAACCCAGACCGTCAGCTAAGGTCCCAAAGTTATGGTTAAGTGGGAAACGATGTGGGAAGGCTCAGACAGCTAGGAGGTTGGCTTAGAAGCAGCCACCCTTTAAAGAAAGCGTAATAGCTCACTAGTCGAGTCGGCCTGCGCGGAAGATATAACGGGGCTCAAACCATACACCGAAGCTACGGACGCAACTTGTTTGCGTGGTAGAGGAGCGTTCTGTAAGCCGTTGAAGGGAAAGCTGTAAGGCATCCTGGAGGTATCAGAAGTGCGAATGCTGACATGAGTAACGATAAGGGGGGTGAAAAACCTCCCCGCCGGAAGACCAAGGGTTCCTATCCAATGCTAATCAGGGTAGGGTGAGTCGACCCCTAAGGCGAGGCCGAAAGGCGTAGTCGATGGGAAACAGGTTAATATTCCTGTACTTCTTGTTATTGCGATGGAGTGACGGAGAAGGCTAGGCCATCACGGCGTTGGTTGTCCGTGTTTAAGGCTGTAGGCTGGGGAATTAGGAAAATCCGGTTCCCTAAGGCTGAGAGTCGATGACGAGTCCTCTTTTGGACGAAGTGGTTGATGCCATGCTTCCAGGAAAAACTTCTAAGCTTCAGATAACAAGAAATCGTACCCCAAACCGACACAGGTGGTCAGGTAGAGAATACCAAGGCGCTTGAGAGAACTCGGGTGAAGGAACTAGGCAAAATGGTACCGTAACTTCGGGAGAAGGTACGCCCCTGACGGTGATGAGACTTGCTCTCTAAGCTGTTGGGGGTCGAAGATACTAGGTGGCTGCGACTGTTTATTAAAAACACAGCACTCTGCAAACACGAAAGTGGACGTATAGGGTGTGACGCCTGCCCGGTGCTTGAAGGTTAATTGATGGGGTTAGCTTCGGCGAAGCTCTTGATCGAAGCCCAAGTAAACGGCGGCCGTAACTATAACGGTCCTAAGGTAGCGAAATTCCTTGTCGGGTAAGTTCCGACCTGCACGAATGGCGTAACGATGGCCACACTGTCTCCACCCGAGACTCAGTGAAATTGAAATTGCGGTTAAGATGCCGTATATCCGCGGCTAGACGGAAAGACCCCGTGAACCTTTACTATAGCTTCGCAGTGGACTTTGATATTACTTGTGTAGGATAGCTGGGAGGCTTTGAAACTTGGACGCTAGTTCGAGTGGAGCCAATCTTGAAATACCAGCCTGGTACTATTGAGGTTCTAACGCAGGTCCCTTATCGGGATCGCGGACATTGTGTGGTGGGTAGTTTGACTGGGGCGGTCTCCTCCTAAAGAGTAACGGAGGAGTACGAAGGTGCGCTCAGCATGGTCGGAAATCATGCATCGAGTATAAAGGCATAAGCGCGCTTGACTGCGAGACTGACACGTCGAGCAGGTACGAAAGTAGGTCTTAGTGATCCGGTGGTTCTGTATGGAAGGGCCATCGCTCAACGGATAAAAGGTACTCCGGGGATAACAGGCTGATACCGCCCAAGAGTTCACATCGACGGCGGTGTTTGGCACCTCGATGTCGGCTCATCACATCCTGGGGCTGAAGCCGGTCCCAAGGGTATGGCTGTTCGCCATTTAAAGTGGTACGCGAGCTGGGTTTAGAACGTCGTGAGACAGTTCGGTCCCTATCTGCCGTGGACGTTTGAGATTTGAGAAGAGTTGCTCCTAGTACGAGAGGACCGGAGTGAACGAACCTCTGGTGTTCGGGTTGTCATGCCAATGGCATTGCCCGGTAGCTATGTTCGGACAGGATAACCGCTGAAAGCATCTAAGCGGGAAGCCCCCTTCAAGATGAGATCTCACTGGGACCTTGAGTCCCCTGAAGAGCCGTTCAAGACCAGGACGTTGATAGGCTGGGTGTGTAAGCGTTGTGAGGCGTTGAGCTAACCAGTACTAATTGCTCGTGAGGCTTGACCATATAACGCCAAAAGCGTTTGGTTGTGTGATTACACAACACGGATCAAGTGATTGATGAAGATACATTGCTGCAAAGCATGTTGGATTAGAGTTTGTACATCATCTTAAGACTCGGATTAGCCTGAAGAAGGCATACAGGATTTTTATTGTTACAGTTTTTTGCTTGGCGACCATAGCGAGATGGAACCACCCGATCCCTTACCGAACTCGGAAGTGAAACGTCTTAGCGCCGATGGTAGTGTGGGGATTCCCCATGTGAGAGTAGGTCATCGCCAAGCACCTATTTAAGAAACCCTGCTACGTTGTAGCAGGGTTTTTTTTTCGTCTGCAGAAAAGTCAGATCTTCGGCTGCTCAAGCCCACCTGTATTCAGTTTTTTCAGTTCATACGAGCTCTACTTCAGATTTCTTACCTTATTAGCCTGAAATCATGAGGTCTTTATGGTTAGTCGGAAGATCTTGAATATAGGGTGAAATTGTCTTCCTACTAGATGATTAGGTATGCTCACGGAGTACTGAATTAAAACGAGAAAATAAATTATGGATAAGTTCCTACAGGCAGCAATCGATGAAGCAAAGCAGGGTCTGGCGGAAGGCGGCATTCCCATCGGTTCAGTTTTAGTTATTGATGACGAGATAGTCGCGCGGGGGCATAACCAGCGGGTGCAGAAAGGCAGCTGTGTGTTGCATGCTGAAATGGATTGTTTTGAAAACGCCGGTAGGCTGAGTGCTGCTGACTATAAACGTGCAACTTTGTATTCGACTTTATCCCCCTGTGACATGTGCAGCGGCACGGTGCTTTTATATGGTATTCCTAAGGTGATTGTCGGTGAAAATCGTACTTTTAAGGGGCCTGAAGAGTATGTCCGTAGCCGGGGTGTTGAGCTTACCTTGGTAGATGATGCTGAGTGTTATCAAATTATGCAGGATTTTATTGCCGCTAAGCCTGAACTCTGGAATGAAGATATAGGTGAATAAGGAGGGGCTGGTGATGCGCTTTGAAGGGACAGAGCAATATGTAGCAACATCTGATTTGCAGATGGCAGTTAATGCAGCGATTACACTACAGCGGCCCTTACTGGTTAAAGGTGAGCCTGGTACGGGTAAAACTATGCTGGCTGAAGAAGTTGCAGCAGCACTTGGCAAAAGGTTGTTACGCTGGCATATCAAGTCGACCACTAAAGCTCAGCAGGGGCTGTATGAATATGATGCTGTCTCACGCCTGAGAGACTCTCAGCTGGGCGATGAACGGGTACACGACATCAGCAACTATATTAGAAAAGGGATTCTCTGGCAGGCGTTTGAAGCAGATGAACAGGTAGTATTGCTGATTGATGAGATCGATAAAGCTGACATTGAGTTCCCCAATGATTTACTGGTCGAGCTGGATAAGATGGAATTCAGTGTTTATGAGACAGGTGAAGCAATAGTCGCCCGACACCGGCCTATTATCATTATCACCTCAAATAATGAAAAAGAATTACCGGATGCTTTTCTGCGTCGCTGTTTTTTCCATTACATACAGTTCCCTGATGTGCAGACAATGAAGCAAATCGTACAGGTACATTTTCCTGATTTAGAGAAGCAACTGGTACAGGAAGCTCTGGAAGTTTTCTTTGAGGTGCGCGGTTTGAATGGCCTGAAGAAAAAACCTTCAACGTCAGAGTTGATTGACTGGCTGAAACTGCTGATGGCTGACAAACTTTCGGCAGACATTTTGCACAGTAAAGATAGTAGTAAGGCTATCCCACCGTTACATGGTGCACTACTGAAGAATGAACAGGATGTTCATATGCTGGAACGGTTAGCCTTTCTGTCCCGTCGAACCTCCGGTTAAGGAGAGAGTACTGTTGTGCTGATTGAGTTCTTCTTTGCGCTGAGGCAAGCCAGAGTACCGGTTAGTCTGAATGAGTTACTGGTATTACTGGAAGCGCTGCAAAAACGGGTAGTGTTTGCTGATCTCGACGATTTTTATCTGTTGGCACGTTTGTGTCTGATTAAAGATGAAAAGTATTTCGACAGATTTGATCAGGCATTTGGTAAGTATTTTCAGGGCCTTGAGAGCGTACAGTTATTTCCTGAAGCTGAGTTGCCGGAATACTGGCTGAAGGCTGAGTTTCTTAAGCATTTATCAGCGGAAGAAAAACAACAGATAGAAGCGCTTGGCGGTCTCGATAAACTACTTGAAACTCTGCAGGACAGGCTTAAAGATCAACAAGGACGCCATGCTGGCGGGAATAAATGGATAGGCACTGGAGGAACATCGCCTTTTGGACATAGCGGTTATAATCCGGAAGGTGTTCGTATCGGTGGTCAGAGTCAGCATAAACGGGCAGTAAAAGTGTGGGAGAAGCGTGAGTTTCGTAATCTCGATGATTCTCAGACACTGGGTATCCGGAATATTCAGGTGGCATTGAGGAAGCTAAGGCGTTTTGCACGTGAGGGCGCCGCTGAAGAGCTTGATCTGGCGGATACTATTCGCAGTACTGCAAATAATGCCGGCTTGCTGGATATCAAACTGGTTCCCGAACGCCATAACGCTGCTAAAGTACTGTTGTTTTTGGATGTTGGTGGTTCTATGGATCCTTACATCCGTATTTGTGAGCAACTCTTTTCGGCCGTACGCAGTGAATTCAAACATCTTGAGTATTATTACTTTCATAACTGTGTCTATGAAAAGCTCTGGCAGAATAATCAGCGACGATTTCAGGAAACAGTTTCTACTCTCGAAGTTTTGCGTACTTATGGTAAAGATTACCGGGTAATTTTCGTTGGCGATGCAGCTATGTCTCCTTATGAATTACAGGAGCGTTACGGCAGTGTTGAGCATATGAATGAAGAAGCCGGACAAGTATGGTTACAGCGAATTCTGGATGTTTGGGATAAGGCTGTCTGGCTAAATCCAGCCCGGGAAGATTATTGGCAATACACCCGCAGTACTCAGATGATAAATCAGCAATTGAACGGCCATATGTACCCGTTAACGCTTGCAGGCTTAGAGCAGGCTATCAACCATCTGGCACGTTAACGATACTTAGCGTTTATTTTTTCTAAGGTTCCGTCTGACTGCATTTTTCGCAGAGTGGCATCAAATCTTGGCAAAATATCTGCGTATGGCGATGACTTGTTGATGAACAGCACCAGAGATAGCTTCTGATTGGCAATTGGTATTTCCCTGACATTGAATTCATCATCAGCAAACTGTTTCAGATGGTAGTTGAAGATATAAGGGTTCTCGACAATCATGTCGATACGATTAAGTTTCAACATTTCAGCCAGCGCAGAGGTTGAATAGGCCGGCTGAATAAAATGATTCGTCAGATTGCGTTTCGCCCAGCCGCTTCCGGCAACAACACCCAGTCTGTAAGGTTTCAGATCTTGTAATGTTAGTATATCAGTATCATCTAACCGGGTATCTGCAGTTTGTGTAAATGCCGAAACACTGCCATAAGTTACGGCTTCCTGGCTGGCGTTGGCATAGCTTAAGCGTTCAGGTGTGGCAACGGCGACATAGGCATCAATCTCGCCACTTTTAACGTACTTCTGGACGCGCTTCCAGGGCAGTATGCTGTGTACCACTGGGATATGCATTCGACGGTTCAGAGCTTCATTAAGAACATCTATTTCTATGCCCCGAGCTGTTTCCTTCTCTGCAAAACTATAAGGCTGATAATCCGCGTAAGCGATTGTCATTGCTGGGGTTTCAGCAAAATTGAAAGTACTGAAGAGCAAAGTAAACAATAATGCACAAATCTGGCGAAAGCGGTGAGCCTGTGTGCACATAGAGCTTCCTTTGGTGGCTAGATAGGCCAGGCATTTCAGCGTTACAAAAAAATGCGGGCAAAATATAAATAGCACAGTTTGTTTTGGAGTTCATCCGGGATCACACAGTATGAGTAACAGGAGGTAATGATGCATTTGGATATTCGACCGGCTATCGCAGCTGATACACCTGAACTTGCGGAACTGATGCAACAGCTAGGCTATCACTGGACACCATCTGAGCTGGCCGAAAGGCTACAGCAGCTACGGGCTAATGGGCATGAGATATGGGTTGCTTGTCAGTCGGGCGAAACCAGCGATACACCTGTTATTGGTTGTATCAGTGCTATTCTTGATGTGCGTCTGGCGGAAGGCTGTGTTGGTGAAATAGTCAGTCTGGTGGTTTCAGAGGAGTGCCGTGGCGGTGGCGTTGGGCAAGCTTTAATGCTAACGGCTGAAGCATGGCTGAAACCTCAGGTAAGCAGCATTCGTATCCGGGCGAATACGCGTCGGGAAGAGGCGCACGGATTCTATCTTCGGGCAGGATACCAGCCACATAAATTACAGCAGGTATTTGTTAAAAACTGTCGTCAGTAGGATAGAGAAAATTAACATTTAGGCATAACAGCAAGGAGCGCATGATGAATTATATTATGACGTTTAATGCTGCTGTTGGGCTGGAAGAGTTTACTGTCAGCGGGGATGAGAAGGCTATACCCGGTAAGACAGTAGCAAACTGGCTGGCAGAGAAACTGGCGGTTTATGGCGTGGTTGTTGAAGACCTGTATGAAGAAGATTGGGGCTGGGAGCTACGCCTCGATCTACTGCATGACGGCCAGCAACAGGGCTATTATCTGGGTGTAACAGGTGCAGAGGGCAGTACTACAGTCGAGTGGCGGTTAATGGTGACTAAGCAGCGTAGTCTGCTGGATCGTCTGGCAGGGCATAACGTATTGCAGCATGGGGATACGCTTATCGATACGCTACAAATTTTACTTCGGGAAAATAACCACCAATTGACAGATAGTCACTGGCAACCTGAATAAAAGACGGAGTTTGTCTTTATTTGCTGAGAAATGCTCCCCGCTGTTATTACGGGGAGCTTCCTTGAAAGGTTATGAGTTGCGGGAATCTACCTGGAAGCACTCAGCGGATTCAACCAGCTCCTGTCCACGGCTGGAAACCTGAATGCTTTGGCTGCGAATGTCAGACGTATATTGGTTGCTTTCCACCATTGCGCCGGCAATCTCTTCCATATTGGTAGCAATTTCCTGCGTTACGCGGGCCATTTCTTCGATACCGACAGCAACCTGATGATTACGGTCCGTTACACCCTGAATACCGTCATTAATTACACCGACGACTGACAGAGCTTCTTCACTGTATCCCTGCCCAACACTGATGCATTCACGGGCACTTTCCATACTTTTAATCAGTGAGCGGGTCAGCGTTGCCATGCTATCGACAATAGATGTGATTTCGGCTGTCGCATGTACTGTTTTTTCAGCCAGAGTACGTACTTCATCGGCAACCACCGCAAATCCTCGCCCTTGCTCACCGGCGCGCGCAGCTTCAATAGCTGCGTTCAACGCTAGCAGACCTGTCTGATTGGCAATATCGCTGATCATATCGGTAATGCTGTCGACCTTGGTTGAGTGTTGATTCAGTTCTTGAATCTCTTCATCTACCTGAGAGAATAGAGTGGCAGTTTCAGTAAAGGAATTCACTGCGCGGTCAATAACTTTGGAGCCTTCTACTGCTGTCTCGAATGACTCGCGGGCCATAGAGTCGGCATCGTTTGTAGTATTGGTAAGGTCCTGCAGAGTCGCGCTCATTTCTTCAGTTGCTGAAGCTACAGTAGTGGTTTGTTCAGTTACCTGTTCAGAGGTCTGGCTTACCTGTTCAATAGAAGTATGCAGTACACCTGCAGCAGTGGTCAGTTCCAGGCTGGTGTTTTTTACCTGACCGACAATCCCTTCCAGTTCGTCCGCCATATGGTTGACCGCGTTGGCTGTCCGGTCAAATTCATCGTTACGTTTTTCATTAATAGGTAAACGCAGGCTGAGGTTACCGGCGCCAATACCTTCCAGGCAATCAATGATACTGCTCATGGATGCGGTGATCGTACGGGCAATGTTGAAAATCAGTAAAAACAGAATAGCAGCTAATATCAGACCGCCTCCGGTAACCATTATCCGGGCATCGCTGATCGTACTCTGCATGTCCGCTTCCACTTGCTGGAGGACGGTTGATTTCATTTGCTGAATCAAGCTCTGCACGTTAGTACGGATATTGCCAAGCTGCTCGTCGGCAGCCTCACGTGTGGTTCGAATGTCCGTTACAACGGCTGCTGCCTGCCCAAAGCTGGCAAGGTAAGCTTCAAAGGTTTCCTGGTAAAAGTCGTACAGATTAATATCATCTGCTGCTGCTCTGAACTGGGTAAACAGTGACTGAATCTCTTCATGCTGCTCGGCCTTATGTTGTTCAAAATAAATGCTGACCAGGATACTGGTATCGCGCTGAATCGGTTTCAAAGCTCCCAATACTTTACCGGTAAGTTCTGTACCGACTGTATTGACAGACTGGCGTAAGCCTTCGTCATCACTTTGCCCCAACGTTTGATCAAGCTGTGCCAGTTTACGTAAATTGTCGATATAGAGGTTGTAATTAGCTTCCAGGGCATTCGCATCAGCGGCGAGTGAGTTTTCGGCAGCCAATGCACTAAGTGAGGCTATTTGCTCTCTCTGATTAGCAACCAGTGAATCAACGGCTGCCATGTCGTGACTTTCAGCCCGTTCAAATTCAAACAGACCTAAGCGCAGTTCCTGCAGTTGAGCCAGCTGAGAGTTAACCTGGATAGTTTGTCCGGCACTGCTGGATATCTGGTTAATAGACGTCAGAGCAGCATATGCCAGCGCTGCACAACTGAGCAGCGTGAGGATCAGGACAGAGCCAAGCTTTGCCCTCAGAGATAGGTTTTTCAGCATTGTACATCTTCCAGTATGGCGGTTCGGAAGATAATTGTGTCCGCTACAATTCCAAACAACCCGAGAGCCAGCGCTGACCATATCGCTCCATCGGGCCGCACTTTATTATTGTTAAGTGGCCCGAGTATGCCATTAAATGTCGCCTTTTGTATGATTGCGGTGGGTTTTGTCGCACATAGAGTCCTCACTTTGGGGAGGGGCTTTAATTACATTCGGGAACTATTAATCGCTGGCGGTAAAGGCAGCAAAGCTTTCCAGAAATGTATGCAGCACCGGCCCAACATGCTCGCCTTTACGGACCACCAGAGATAATTGCACTTCGTGGCTAAACAGTTCCCGTGGCAGTGTACGCATCTCATTGTTGCTGACCCAGTTTGCGGCGTAACGGCGTGGCAGGAAACCAATATAGCGGCCGGATAAAATCAGGAAGGCGAGTCCTTCCGATAAGTAAGACGAGGCTGTGGCCGGTGGTAGTGATTGTGCCAAAGCGCTTTTCATTTCTGGTGCATAGCAGCCTTTGGCATATCCGGAATCTTTCAGTGCTGCGGTATCGATATGTGCTTCGGTGAACAGCGGACTCTGGTAACCGCAAAACAGGTCGACGCTAATCAGAAAGCGATGAATAACCCGTAAGTGCTTGCCTGCATCCGTAAATAAACCAATGCCGAGATGTAATGTGCCGGCGCTGAGTTCGTCTTCAATTTCGTCGGATGACAGTACTTTAATAATAATGTGGACATCCGGATGTTGCGCAGCAAAGCGATGAATCACATCCTGAACTCTGGTATTCGGTGACATA
The DNA here is from genome assembly GCF_024347215.1 of Aliamphritea ceti. Classification (NCBI taxonomy): domain Bacteria; kingdom Pseudomonadati; phylum Pseudomonadota; class Gammaproteobacteria; order Oceanospirillales; family Oceanospirillaceae; genus Aliamphritea; species Aliamphritea ceti. The sequence goes on along the minus strand of NZ_AP025282.1, from coordinate 5,034,109 downwards.
GTTGAGTTGTCGAGAATACCTATTTTCAGCTCACCGGTAAGTTTGCCGTTGAGGCTGGCAACATTGGCGTTGAACTGATCAACACTGGAAAATAGTTTACAGGCCTCAGCGTATACCACCTGGCCATTTTCAGTCAGGGAGAAACCTCCACGGCCTCTGTTACAGAGTTTTATTCCCAAGCGTGTTTCCAGGTCCTGAATATAGGTGCTGATACTGGACAGGGCGATATTCAGAGGTTCCTGTGCCTGGGTGAACCCGCCGCTTTCAACCACAGTTACAAAGATACTCAGCAGGCGGATATCAATACTGCTGGTTTTGCCAATTGAATAATCGCTGTTGTGATGCAAAGGCATTTCAGATCCCGTCGTTATTTTTATAGGTACGGTTTGCTCCATATTGATAGTGGTCAATGCTGAGTACAAGCGGAAAAAAATTCATTACCTGCGATGTGTATATGGATTTCAATCTTCCAATGAGCAGGCTGAGGATGCCATATACCTAATTAACTTCTTGATACCCCTCATAAATCATTCTCCTTCCAGGCTGAATTCGCATGGCTATTACTTCAGGATTTTCCAAACTAATTTTCTGTTATTGGTGATTTTACCGAACTTATCCCTTCCCTAAACTGGTTAATCAGAGGCTTTCCGCACAGATAAAGGTGCAGAAACTCAATGGCTACAAATAACAATAATTCGAGGTGTATATGGCCAATTTTGCTTTTATTAACGGTGAAGTGATTACCGTTGATGCGCAGGATCGAATCTGTTCTGCGCTGCTGGTCACTGGAAAGCACATTTCCGCTGTCGGCGACGATGCAGAAATACTGGCGCAGGTAGATAACCATCAGGTGATCGACTTACAGGGGCGTACCCTGATGCCGGGTTTCATTGATGCACATAACCATCTGACCCATCAGGGGGCTGCGTTCGCAACGGTGGACTTTGGTTACCCTGCTGTTTCGTCAATTGAAGATTTACGTAATGCCGTTCGTGAAGCGGCAGAGAACTGCGCGCCGGGTAAGTGGATTCGTGGTTGGGGTATGAACTACGAAAAGTTTGCTGACGGCCGGTTGCCAACCCGCTGGGACCTGGATGATATTTCTCCTGAGCATCCGGTATGTATCGTTCACGTCAGCGGTCATAACGTATTGGTGAACAGTCTGGCTCTGGAGCTTGCTGGAGTCACGGATGCAATGCCTGACCCTGCCGGCGGTATGTTTGTTCGCGATGAGCAGGGACGGATCACTGGTTATGCCTATGACAGCGCGCAGCAGCTTGTCATTCCGACCAGTGTAGACGTAGGACATCATGGTCCGGATATCGGCTATGACCTGCCATTAGAAGAGCTGGTAGATGATATTGACCGTGCCTGTCAGGCCTATCTGAAAGTCGGTATTACGTCTGTAGTAGACCCGCAGGTAACCACCCGTGAGATGCCTGGCTATATGGCTGCCCGTCAGCAAGGCAAGCTGACCATTAAAACTACCTGTATGTACCTGTCGAATCATCAGAATGCGATTAATGAGCTGGGTATCACCGATCATATTGGCAACGATCTGCTGTCTATCGGGCCGATGAAGTATTACTGCGACGGTGCGCTAATTGGTGGTACAGCGTTGTTCTACGCAGACGAGCCGCAGACGGAACATGGTTGCCAGTGCAACAAGAGCGCCGGCAGAGGTTACACCTACTGGCCCGATATCGAAGCGTTTAAAGAAGCATTGATTGATACCCATAGCCGGGGCATGCAGTTCGGTGTGCATACCCAGGGAGATATGGCGATGGATATCGTACTCGATGCGGTTGAAGAAGCGCAGCGACGCTTCCCGCGGAGTAATGCCCGTCACCGTATTGAACACTGTCATGGGCCAACCCGCGAACAGGTTGGCCGTATCAAACGTCTGGGCGTTATTCCGGTGACTCAGCCAGGTCAGGTGAATGAAACCGGCGATGATCTGACAAGTATTTACGGCGAGCGGCGGGCGAAGCGTTTTTGTCCATTGCGCGACATGCTGGATGAGGGTGTACCTGCGGTCATCAGTACCGATGCCTTCGTTCAGTCGTATAAGCCTTTTGATGCCATCAGCGCAGCTGTAAACCGACTCAGTCTGACGGGCCGGGATATGGGGGAAGGCCAGCGTATCTCAGTTCTGGAAGCGATACGCTCCTATACCTGGAATGCCGCGTACTCGGTGTATCACGAAACCCGTAAGGGGTCGCTGGAAGTAGGGAAACTGGCCGATTTAGCTGTGATCGATGCGGCTTTTCTGAGTGTGCCCGTTGAGGATATCAGCCAGCAGGAAATCTACATGACCCTTTCTAACGGGGAGATCGTTTATCGCAAATAACAATTTTGTTCTCTGACGTGACAGCGTCAGAGAGCACTCTTGCAACCTAAAGATCTGAAACGTCCGAAACAAAAGATCCGAGAATAAAAATAAATAGGAGAATGATGATGGATAAACTGTCAGCCACCCGAAGTGGTGGGTTCCTGGGTGATTATGACAAGCCGCTGTTCTGGACAACGGCGGGTATTACCCTTTTGATTGTTGCCTTGGGAGTGGCCAGCCCGGATACCCTGAAAGCTTACGCCAGTAATGCACAAGGGTATTTGAGTAGCCAGTTTGGCTGGGCGTATGTACTGGCGTTAGCCGTGTATGTGGGCATTGGTCTCTGGGTAGGATTTAGCCGCTATGGAAATCTCAAACTGGGTACGAAAGATGAAACGCCTGAGTTTACGACCTTTACCTGGGTCGCCATGCTATTCAGCTGTGGTATTGGTGTTGGCTTCCTGCTTTGGGGCGTAGCTGAACCGCTTTATCACTACATGCAAACGCCCTATATGGCTGAGCCTGCTACACCTGAAGCAATACCTGTTGCTTTACAGATAACTTCTCTTCACTGGGGGCTGCATACCTGGATGGGCTACTGCATAGTTGGCTTGTGCATTGCGTTTCCTGCGTTTCGTTACGGTAAGCCGATGAATATTGGTATCGCCCTGTATGGCTTGTTGGGTGAACGTACAGAAGGCAGTGTCTGGGCACGGTTACTGGACCTGATAGGTGCGGTAGCGACCATTGGCGGAATTGCTACGGTGCTGGGCTTAGGTGTAATTTCTATTGATTACGGCGTTAATCATATCTTTGGGATTGAGACAGGTAACACGGGCAAAGTCATTATTATCGCGGTGTTGGCTGTTCTCTACAGCTTGTCTGCGGTTTCCGGTTTGAAGCGTGGCGTGGCGTATCTGAGCACGGTCAATGTGGCGATAGTCGTGGCTTTCTGCGTGTTCATCTTACTAACGGGTGATACTAATACTCTGTTGCGTTACTACGTGACTGGTATCGGTAATTATCTGGGCAATTTGCTGCCAATGACTTTCTGGGCAGATCCGCTGCAAAAGAGTGGCTGGATTAACTGGTGGACAGTCTTTTACTGGCTGATCGTTATTTCCTGGTCGCCGTTTGTTGGTGGCTTTGTGGCACGAATTTCCCGTGGTCGTACTTTGCGTGAGTTTATTCTGTTTGCTGTGCTGACACCTACATTGTGCTCAATGCTATGGTTTGCGGTTATCGGCGGTTCTGCCATTGGCCTGGAAGCTGGTGGTGAGGTGAAGATTTTTGAGGCTGTGCAGGCGAATGTCGGTTCAGGTATTTACGTCCTGCTGGATAGCTTCCCAATGAGTGGTTTGCTGAGCCTGGTTGTCTTCATCAGCATGATTATCTTTCTGGTAACCTCTGCAGATTCGGCATGTTTCTTTGTGGCGATGCAAATGTCTAAAGGCGCTTATGAGCCTGCATTTGGCATGAAAATCACCTGGGGGCTATTTACCGGCATGCTGGCTATCGTATTGTTACTCAGTGGTGGTTTGAAGGCGGTGCAAACAGCGTCAATTGTGGCGGGTAGCCCGTTCGCGATTGGTATTGGCTTTATGATCTGGTCGTTGCTGCGTTCTCTGAAACAGGAGTATGCCAAGGAATATGAAGGTGCTGAAGACACTGTTCCAGAAGCTATTGAGTCAACAGTAGCTGGCGGTGAAATGCGAACCAGCGGCGCGTTTAGTCCGCGTGATTAAAGCCTGAAAGCAATATAAAAAACCATGCCGGAGGGCATGGTTTTTTTGTAGAGCAATAAGTGGCTGAGCCAGTTACATCTGACTGAGCAGTGGTTTGGCTTGTGCGGTAAGCCAGCGTTTGAACTGTTTGACGGGTAATGGCTGGGAGAAATAATATCCTTGTCCAACCTGACAATTGTTCGCAATGAGAAACTCCAGCTGTTGCTGGTTTTCGATGCCTTCGGCAACAACTTCCAGGCCGAGAGCATTGGCCATTGAAAAGATTGCTTTAACAATGGCGTCATTGTCATCCGGATTTGGAATAGTACTGATAAAGGAGCGGTCGATCTTCAGCACTTCAATTGGCAATTGCTTCAGATAGCCCAGTGATGAATAGCCTGTCCCGAAATCATCCATTGCAATTGAAATACCCAGGCTTTGTAGCTTAGTGAGAGTTTTAATTGAGCCCGCTATGTCTTCAATGACCGCACTTTCGGTTATTTCCAGCTCCAACTCACCGGGCTGAATTTTATATTTCTTCAGGCAGCCTTCCAGGTATTCGCATAACAGACTGTCTTTAAACTGCCGTGGTGACAGGTTAACAGCGATGGTTAAAGGGCCAAGCTGCTGTTGCTTCCATTCAGCGATTTGCTGGCAGGATTTATCAATTACCCAGTAGCCTAACTCGCAAATTAAGTTACTTTGCTCGGCAATAGGAATGAACCTGTCTGGTGTTGATACAACTTCACCATCCCGGTGCCAGCGTAGCAGTGCTTCGGCGCCAATTACGTCGAAGCCGTCAGGCCGCAGCACAACTTTAGGCTGGTAATGCAGATCCAGTTCGTTTTCCTGGATAGCCTCTTTGAGGCCTTCAATTATCATCTGATCGCGCTGGCGTTGCTGCTCAAGATGCGAGGAGAAGAAGCAGACCTGGCCGCGTCCCTGTTCTTTGGCCTGGAACATTGCGGAATCCGCACGTTTGATCAGTTCGTGTGCATTGGCGGCATCACCCGGGAAGGTTGAAATGCCAATGCTGGCGCCAGGCTTTATCTTATGCTCATCGACATAGAAGGTCCTGCCTATCGTATTGACCAGATCTTCCGCCAGTTGCACCAAACTTTCGTTATCCAGATAACTGGATACGATGACTGTAAATTCATCGCCGCCGATGCGGTAGACGGTATCAGACTTACGTAAGCGGGCTTTCAGGCGGTTGGCGATTTCGATAAGTAGCAGATCGCCGGCTTCGTGACCGAAACTGTCGTTGGTCCACTTGAAGTTATCCAGATCAATAAACAACAAGGCCAGGGCGCTGGTCTGGCGACTGGCCAGGTGGATGTCTGCTTCCAGCCGTAGCATGAATGAGTAGCGGTTGGGGATTTGTGTCAAGGTGTCGAAATACGCCAGATGATGCAGCTTTTGCTCAGCTTCCTGTTTTTCTGCAATATCCGTTAATACACCAACATAAGTGGTATTTGCGTCGGTCAGAACGCCGTCGATTGGCTCAACAATATTGATATTCAGCCAGCCAGGGAAGGTGCTGCCGTCTTTACGCTGGCCAACAACCTGGCCGGCCCAACTGTGCTTTTTCTCAAGGGTTTCGGCGGCAAACTGGAAAATAGGTAGCTGCGCACGATCGGTGGCATAAATGGCAGGAGGGCGGTGGAGTATTTCGTTTTCTTTGTAATTTGTAATAGTTGTGTAACTGGGGTTTATATCGATGACATGGCCGTCTTTATTGACGACGAATACTGCTTCATCAAGGGCATCCAGTGCGTGCTGGGCTACCTGGAGTGATTGCATCGGCGAGACCAGTGCCAGCCGCAATACAATATAAAGAGAGCCGACGAATAACAGGCTGACAATAGCGACCTGCGTGATGTCTACCCAGAGAGAACTTTGCAGGGTTTCGGCGAATTCTTTATTAGAATAACTGACCTCAACGTGGCCGATGGTCATAGCACCCAGTGATACGGGGTAACTGATACGGTTGGGTTGTTGTTTCCAGATAAGGTCATCACTGTCGGCGTTGAAACGTTCAATCTGATCGTCTTCACGCTTGATTTTACCCATGTAGAGATGCCCGAAGTTACCGAATACCTTGATGCCCTGAATGAACTCAGAGTCCATTTCGGCATCAAGAATAGCGTCGGCAAACTCAGAGGTATAAGTACGGTTGTAAGATTTGTTGTAAATATTCCAGATAGTTGGCTTTACTGATGCAGCAACCCGCTTGGCGACTGCTAAGCCCCGTTCCTGGGAGGTGCTCTCCATCAATTCCGCATTTGCCACATAACGTACAGCGACAAAAGAACTCATAACCAGCAGGGTTATGAGGCTAACGATGCAGAACAGGCGGATCGTTAAGCGGTTAATCATTGCTGCTCATAATTCCCGAACCAGTCGTAGTACTGGTTGTATTCCTTTTTAAAGCTGCGTTTCTTATCGATAATTTCTTTAGTGATTGGATCTCTCTGAGCATATTTGACTAATACTTTGTCAGACTCTTCACGCCAGCGGTCAATATCTTCCTGCGACCAGCGGTTTATATTGACGCCGCTGTCTGCCAATTGTTTGAAAGCTTCGAAGTCTGCGACTTTGGCTTTCATGGTTACTGACAGCGTGTAAGACTTTATTGCTGCTTCAAGAATGGCTTGTAAGTCTGGCGCTAACTCATCAAAGGCGGCCTGATTAATCAGAAAATCAGACAGAACTGAAGGCTGCCAGATTGCCGGTACAATGGCGTGCTGACCAATATCATGCAGACCTAAATCCCAGGCGCCCCGTGCGGTTGTCCATTCCACGGCGTCGATATCGCCATTTTCAAGCGCCGGACGAATTTCGTTCGGCACCAGCGGGATAGTATAGGCACCGGCTGCAGCGGTTAGTACTTCACTGGGCAACCCCGGACCGATGCGCACTTTCTTTTCGCGCAGGTCATCAAGGCCTGTAATAGGTTCTTTGGATATCAGTCCAAACTCCATACCTGGCCACCAGGCTGGGCGCCATAAGATACCGTCTGGAGATGATAGCGTGTTGGCCAGCTGTGTACCTTCTCCGGCGAGAAAGAACATCATCGAGGCATCAAGATTCATGAAGTCGAAAGGACCAGCGTTCATCAACGCCCAGGCAGGATGCTGACCAGACCACCAGTTAGGCCAGCCGTTACCCATTTCGATACGGCGTTCCTGTACAGCGCTATAGATATCCGGTCCGGCAGGAACTTCACAGCTGGGGATTATTTCCAGTTGTAAGCGGCCAGCACTCATCTTACTGACGCTGTCAGAAAGTTCTAAAAGCCCCTGATAATCAATACTTTCTTTGGTCGCCTGAGTTTGTAAACGCCAGGAAATTGTATCGGGTTCCTGATCTATACATCCACTCAGACAAAAACTAAAAATCACAAACAGGCTGGCTGGCAGCAGATACGACTTGCACCAGGAGACGCTCATTGATTGCTCCTAAAAACTGTTAAACCGTTTAATACTTCAGGAAACCCCCGGGAGCTTGAGCACAGGTCTGATGTTTGCAGACCTCTACCTTTTGTCTCCTACAATTGATGCTCTCTGTCAGATATTGATTTCGCAGCTCATCAACTGTAATTCCGCAAACCTATATGAGTTTTGCGTGCCAGATAGAGTATAAACAGAATCGTCTAAGGTCAACGGGGGCAGTTGACCTTAGTCATAGAGGCCAGTTTTAAGGCAAATTTTGAAGAAAAAGCCTGTAAGACCGAAGTGTTTTAAGGAAGTGTCAGGCGGCCGACTGGAGTGAAAAACGGAAACAACTGCCCTGGTTTAGCTGGCTTTGTACTTCTATTTCACTGCTGTGCAGTTCCAGAATACGTTTAACAATGGCCAGCCCAAGCCCGGTTGAACCGGTATTGGTGCTTTGTGCCTGTTGCTGAGTATAGAAGCGGTCGAAGATGTATGGCAGGTGTTCGGGGCTGATGCCCTGGCCGTTATCTATGATACTGATTTTAATGGCATCTTGTGAAAGAGTCGCGTCCGCTTCAATCTGCAGCCGGATTTCACCGCTCTCAGGTGTATAAGCGATAGCGTTACGTAACAGGTTTTCAAAAACACGTTGTATCAGGCTGATATCGGCATAAACAAACGCGCTGTTTTGCCGGTTCACCACCTCTATATGGATTTGCTTGGCTTCAGCTTGCAGTTTGAATTCCTGAATGGTGTCGAAAACCAGTTCCGCCAGTGAAAAACGTTCGCAGTCTGCGCTCATTTGTTTGGCTTCCAGCTTGGACAACTCAAATAAATCCTGGATTAGCTGCCCCAGTCGATGAGAGCTGTGCATTGCGGTGCGCAGGAAGTCTACCCGTTCAGTTTCACTGAGGCTGCTGTTCTTTATCAACAGCGTTTCCAGATACCCCTGAATGGTTGATAGCGGCGTCCGTAGGTCGTGCGACACGTTACTGATCAGTTCTCGGCGGGTCTGATCAGCTTCCCGGAGCATCTCAAACTGCATACTGATTTTTTCTGACATGCGCTCAAAAGTTTGTGCCAGCAAATCTATTTCATCTTTAGGCAAGGGGGCCTGTATCTGCTGTTGGTTAACAGGGCAATGGTCTAGGTTTTGTTCGCTGAAGCTATGCATGGCCAGGCTGAGCATGCCCAGACGGCGGACTAATAGCCGGAAGATCAGCCAGCCGGCAAGGATTGCCGCCAGCGTGATGACAGCGATAGCAACCAACACCATAGATCGGCTATAACTGTCCTGAATGCCATCTTCAATGTTGTCGTACAGTTGGCCACCGAGAATGACATACAGATATCCCTGTAACTGGTCGTCCTGACGAATTTCTGCGGCGGAGAATACTTTTTCAGCATTAAGGTGGCGGGGATCGGAGCCACGTAGCGGGTATTCTATGTCGCCGTTAATAAATGCTTTCACCGGCGCCAGCGGAATACTACGGCGTGCCAGGTTATCATCCTGCAGGGCATGGGCGAGAATATTGCCCTGAGGGTCGAGTAAATAGACTTCAGCCAGAGGATTGATCACCATTGCCTGCTGGGCGAGCGCTTCTATAGCATCCACCTGAACGCGGGCAGTATCGCCGTTTTGGGTGATCAGGCTGTAAGTATCGGTTACGTACATAGCGATACTGAAATTCAGTTTTTGCGTCAGTTCTTCGTAGTAAGCACGCATCCAGTTCTGGCTAACCAGCATGACAGCTACGCCCACGGCAATAACGATAAACATCAGCGCCAGCGATAACCGGGTATTCAGGGTGCCAACCAGACCTTTTTGTATACTTTCAGCCGACGTATCAATAGCGCGCTTAGGGTTCACAGGCTGAGTCTCTCTGTATCCAGCTTGTAGCCGACTCCCCAGACGGTCACGATAATTTCCGGGTTATTTGAGTCTGCTTCAATTTTTGCCCGTAACCGATTGATATGAGAGTTGACGGTGTGTTCGTAGCCTGCGTGGCCATAGCCCCAAACATTATCGAGTAACTCAGAACGGCGAAAAACTCTGCCGGGCTGGCTGGCGAAATAGTGCAGCAAATCAAACTCACGGGCGGTCAGGTCGATGATTTTTCCGGCCAGTTTTACTTCATGGAGCTTTTCATCAATTGATAACCTACCCAGTTTAAGGGTGGCCTGCTGTTTAGGATTAGCGTTCTGTATGGCGCTGACCCGACGAAACATCGCTTTGATGCGGGCAATCATTTCCATAACGCTGAAAGGTTTGGTGATGTAATCATCTGCGCCCAGATCCAGTCCCAGCACTCGGTCCAGTTCGCTGGAGCGACAAGTGAGTAACAGTATGGGGACATAATTCTGGTTGCGTCTTACGCTGCGGCAAATCTCCAGACCGGAAGGGCCGGGTAGCTGTATATCCAGAATCAGCAAATCCCAGTTCATGCTGCAGGCCATACGCATACCGCTATGGCCGTCGCTGACTCGGGTAATTTCTGCACCGAGGTCTGACAAGTGCAGTTGCAGCAGGTCGGCTATTTCGTCCTGATCTTCGACGATAAGTATTTTCTTATTTTCCATGGGTAAATCCTGTCTCACGGCGACATCCTGTAAATGGCCGGCATTCACCGCTGGAATACCGGAGGGCGTTTTTCCATAAACGCCTGCATACCTTCGATCTGATCATCACTGCCGTAGAGCGCATAATAACTGCGCCGTTCAAACAATACGCCGTTGTGTAAGCTTGTCTGCTCTGACTGTTTGACCATTTCCTTAGCTGTCATGGTCACGGCTTTGCTGTAACTGGCAATTTGCTGCGCAGCTTCCAGCGCGGTACTGAACAGCATATCCAGTGGCACAACCCTGGCGGCCAGCCCAGCCCGCTCGGCTTCATCTGCGTGCATCATCCGACCGGTCAGAATCATGTCCATTGCCCGGGATTTGCCAATTAGCTTAGTCAGCCGCTGCGAGCCTCCCATGCCGGGTGTTACACCAATTTTGACTTCCGGCTGCCCGAAGCGGGCATTATCGGCCGCAAAGATGATGTCGCACATCATGGCCAGTTCGCAGCCGCCGCCAAGCGCATAGCCTGATACTGCAGCGATAATCGGAGTTCTTAGAGCGGCAAACTGGTCCCAAGGTTCAAAGAAACCTTGCTGAAACATATTTAAATGTTTCTGTACTGCTAATTCTTCGATGTCGGCACCGGCGGCGAAAGCCCGGTCAGTACCTGTCAGCACCATACAGCCAGTGTTTGGATCCGCGTCCAGTTCCTGGCAGGTTGCAACTAATAGCTGCATCAACTGGTTATTCAGGGCATTAAGAACCGCAGGACGATTAAGCCGCAGGACGACTATCTTGCCATGCCGTTCTGTTAATAGCGGACTCTCGCTGTTAGGTATCATCTCCAACATTTCATACTCCTTATCATGAATCCCAGATGGCGCCATAAGCAGGAATACCACGGCTCTCCATGCCATAGACCACTTGCCAGGTGAGCTTTTCGTTTGAAATACAGATAACCGCTTCTGCGTCGTAAGTCTGGCAGGCTTCATAGGCGAGCTTCACCAGATCCGGTTTACCATCCGCGTCGGTATCCCAGATATGTGCATCCGGCTGAGCTTCGAGAATTTCATCTACCAGTGCATCACCATAAGTTTTGCGTGGATCCCGGGTAGACCAGACCAGATGGATAGGCACTTCCTGTGCAAGCAAGTGGGGCAAAACCGGACCAATGCCGCTACCAGTGGCGATATAAACGACTTTTTTGAACAGCACTTCAATGTAGGCAACACCTGCCTGAGGGATACCTTTTACCCATACATGGCTGGGTTTTTGTTCGATGAAGTTGCCGGTCCAGTCGCCGGCACGGGAGATAACCAGACGGAAGCCGTCTTTGTCAGGTGATGGCGCATTTGCAAAGTGATGCCATTCCATTAACGGGTTCAGACTGATGGCGGTAGAAGACCCTGCAAAAGGTGTGACACCATGATCAAAAGTGGCAACAGCAACATGGCTGGAAGGGGTTTCAACCTGTATAGGCACCCGGCGCAGGCGCAACCATGGCAGAATAATACTGGCGGTAAGCAGGCACAGAATCCAGAAGCTGGTGGCGCCGGTTAAAGCTTCACTCAGGCTTTGTGCGCCTCGCTGGTCATCGATGAATGAGATCGTTAGCGCCCAAAACAATACCAGTGATAGCCAGCCGCCAAAGCGATGGGTTCGCTCGAAGCTGTCATGATATTTAGCGCGGATGTTCTTTTGCGCCATCACTACGATCAGAACCAGCAAGATCAGTAAACCATAAATAATACCCAGGCTGGTGGCGGAGATACCCGGCAGATTCTGGTGGAACTGATAACTGGCACTGCCGGCAAATACGAAGAACCATAATGTACCGGCCAGTGCGCCGCCCTTGTGCAAACCACCGTAGTGGTAAACTTTGCCCAGTGTCCAGCGGATAGACAACGGCCAACTGGTGGGAGCCCGGGTGAACAGCCAGAACAGACAATTAATGACATATTGCTGACGTACCAGAATCGCCAGACCCAAATTAAACAGGGTCAGATCGGCCAGCATTTGCAGCGCAATGCCTCCGGCAGACCACCATTCCTGAGTAAAACCGTAGCCTAATGCGGCGGCGTTAAGCAGAAAAACCAGTGTGATCAGCCGGTTATAGTGCATGTAACGGGGTTTTTTTATTGTGCTGCGTAAGCCCTGACGGGGAGCGGGCAGATCAATATGCATGTTCTGGCTGGTCATGCGGTTGCTCCTGATGATTCTAGGTGACGGTGGTGTTCAGCGGCGCTGTTTGCCAAAGCGCGTTTATCGACTTTGCCGCGAATGGTTTTCGGCAGTTCGTCTATAGGTAAGATAAACAGGGGTTCACAGTAGTAAGGCAGGGCGTCCAGCACATGCTGGCGGGCTGTTTCCAGATCAACGTCTGCAGGCGAAACAAAGGCTGCCAGGTGGCGGTTATTGAGCTTCAATGCGACGGCATGGCTACAGTTATTGGTACGCTCCAACACAGCTGAAACCGCATCGAGTTCCACTCGAAAGCCACGGATTTTTACCTGGTCATCGACCCGGCCAAAGTGTTCCAGTGTGCCTCCGGCAGTCCAGCGGCCCAGATCACGGGTGCGAAACATTTTATGACCTGAGCCCAGAAACGGGTCATCCCGATAGCGTTCAGCAGTCAGATCCGGATTGTTGATATAGCCTTTGGATACACATACACCACCGGCCCACATTTCTCCTGTTTCGCCTATTTGGCAGGGCTCCAGATTTTCATTGAGAACATAGACGGTGTTGTTTGGTGTTGGCCGGCCAATACTGAGAACAGGATCTTCAGGGCGGTAAATTTCCGCGGTGTTGATAATGGTTGTTTCGGTAGGGCCACAGGAATTATAGAAGTCACTGAAGGCTCCCCAGTTATCAGCAAGTGGCTGAGGACAGGGTTCGCCGGCGACGGCAACAGCACGTACTTGCTGGCAACGGCTGGCATCTAATGTTGCCAGAATACTGGGCGTTGCGATAAGAACATCTGCCTGCTCAGCAGTTGCCTGAAAATCTTTATTACGAATCAGCAAAGTGCCGCCATTACTCAGGCAGCCAAGAATTTCCCAGGCGGCCATATCAAAGGCGATATTGAGCTGCTGGGCAACATTGTCGCCGGGGCTAATTCCCATATTGCCCGGCGAGGTCAGCAGGATATTCACCAGATTAGCATGGGTTACCTGGACACCATTGGCTTTACCTGTGGTGCCTGATGTGAAGATCACTACTGCCGTGTCGTCCGGGTGCGCAGCCCGAAAGAAGCGCTGTTCGATATTGATTCCGGCAGGTTGCTCAAGAAAACTGTCGATGGCGATTATCTTCTGTGCTCCGTCACCACTTACTACCGGCTCGTACTGGCGGGTTGTCAGGATAATGCTGGCTGCGACCGTCTGGACGATATGGCTGCGCTGCTGTGATGGGCACAACTGCATATCCTGGGGGACGTAATTGGCGCCCAGTTTAAGGCAGGCGAATATACCCACCACCATTTCTATGCCTCTGCGGACAAACAGACAGACGCTGTCACCACGGGTAACTTCGTTGCGTTGCAGGTGGGCTGCCAGCGCATTAGTCTGATCATTAAGCCGTTTATAACTGATTTCACGGCCATCTGCTTCGCGAATCGCGCAGCTGTTCGGCTGGTGTTCGGCAAAATATTCGAAGCCCTGATGAATCAACGGAAAGTCTGGGGTGAGGGATGGCCCTGTACCGAATTGGCAAAATTGCTGTTGTTGTTTTGCAGGTAAAGCGCCGAGTGCCGGATGGTCTGCAGGAATCCGGTACGCAGCATGAGAAGAATCTGTCTGTGTTGAGTCTCGGTGTGCGGTGTTCTGTGTTGCTTCCGGCTGGCGCAGTATTTGTCCGCCTGCGCCTGTTGTTTGCAGTGTCATAACATCACCTCATGGGAAGCCTCTGCTGATCAGAAATACCGGGCAGGCTTTAGTCTCAGCAGGAGCATCAATGTATTATTAGTGAGGGATATTTTTGCAGGCAGTTATCACAAAACTATCCGTTTGGGATAACAAAATCATGGTATTTTGGACCGGCTTTGGGACAGATTTCTAACAGCTGTTTGAATGCGTTATGCTGAGGAAACTGTTGAAAATCAACGCTCGTGCATTTTGTGGCGGTTTTAATCACCCGCCGTGTATGGTTAAGTTATGTTTGAACATCGCCAGATAGTGAATCTATGACAGCAACTGCTTTGCCACTTGTACTTTGTGGCCCGATTTTACGTCGGTTAACGCCTGAGAAACTGACGCTTTGGTTAGCGGCCTCACAACCACTTGATAGCCAGTTACAACTATTTATTGGCGATCAGCTGCATCAGGAAATTGATGCCAGCCTGCATTGCCGTTGCTGGCCAGCCGGCGAGCAATTATTTTTTTATCTGTTTGATATCCCGTTGCAGCAAGCATTACCGCAAGACAGTTTTATTGGCTACGACCTGCGTTTACGGCCGAAAGCAGATGATACCTGGCAATCCGTGACTGAATGGGCAAATGATATCTGTTATCCGGGGCAGCCACGGCCGGGCTTCGTATTACGTTCCAGACTGGACCGGGTGTTACACGGATCATGCCGTAAGCCGCATCATGACAGCAGCGACGGGTTGCTATTTGCGGACGCTAAACTGCAACAGCATTTTATCGATCCGCAACACTGGCCTTCTGTACTGATGATGTCCGGTGATCAGGTCTATGTGGATGATGTCGGCGGGCCGATGCTGGTGGCCATCCACGGATTACTTGCTGAGCTTGGGTTGCCGGCAGAGCATATAGCGGATGTGCAGCATACTGAAGCTAAGCTGCATAATCAGGATGCGCACTATTATCAGCGTGATACGTTGTTACCGACCGAGCAGCAAAGCGGGCTTCAGGATGTGTTATTCCGCAGCGTTGAGAAACCGGTATTTACCTCTGACCATGCCCATAATCATTTGATTACAATTGGTGAAGTATTGGCGATGTATCTGCTGGTATGGTCGCCGGCTGCCTGGGATCGACTGTCGCTGCAGGCACCGCCAGCGCTGGATGAAGGCCAGCAAAAATTGTATGGCGAAGAGCGGCATGTGCTGGATCAGTTTATGGCCGGTTTACCCCGGGTTCGCCGGGTCATGGCGCACTTACCGGTGGCAATGATTTTTGATGATCATGATATTACTGATGACTGGAATCTTACTGCTGGCTGGGAGCAAACCGCATACTCGAATCCATTCTCTAAGCGGGTAATTGGTAATGCATTGCTGGGGTATCTGATTTGTCAGGGCTGGGGTAATGCGCCAGAGCAGTTTTCTCCTGAGCTACTGGACCAGGTGACCACAGGGTTACAGCAGCCTGGCAGCGAACAATATGAAGCCTTGCTGGATGAGCTGTTGAAGTTTCCCCGCTGGCATTATCACTGGGATTATCATACGCCTCTGGTGGTGCTGGATACCCGTACCCATCGCTGGCGTTCTGAGCTGGATCTGAACTGGCCATCCGGTTTGATGGACTGGGAAGCGCTAACCGATTTACAGAGTGATATTCTCGGTCATGAATCTGTAATCATTGTCTCACCGGCACCTGTTTTTGGTGTCAAACTGATTGAAACGGTACAGCGTATTTTTACCTGGGTGGGTAAGCCCTTACTGGTGGATGCAGAAAATTGGATGGCGCATTCTGGCTCGGCACATGCATTGCTAAATATGTTCCGACACCCACGTACACCGAAGAATTTTGTGATCCTTTCCGGCGATGTGCATTACTCTTTTGCATACGATATCCAGCTGCGGGGCAGGCGCGGTGGACCAGAAATATGGCAGATAACCAGTAGTGGAATTCGTAATGAATTCCCGGAAAAATTACTGTCTGCCTTTGACCGCCTGAATCGTTGGTTATATGCACCACTATCACCTTTGAACTGGTTTACCAAGCGGCGGGGTATGAAAATCATCCCTTATAAACCGGCGAATGCCCGCAGTGGTGAGCGCCTGCTAAATGCCTCGGGTATAGGTTGGCTGGAGTTAGACGCAGAAGGTGCTCCCGTTACTATTCAGCAGCTTACCGGTGATGAACGCAGCGTTGAATTTTTGCTACATGAGGATGAAGCTCACTGGGAATAATCAACGCTGATCATGCCTGCATGGTTAGCCCATGCGGGTGATACGGTCTGCATTCTTACCGTCGCGCATGGCATATTCCAGAAAGTCAGCCGGTGCCAGTGCCGGACTGAAGATAAACCCCTGAATCAGAGGACACTGTTCGTCGCGCAGCACATTTAATTGCAGATCATCTTCCACGCCTTCGGCGATTACTTCCAGTTTCAGACTTTTACCCAGGGTCAGAATTGCCCGGGTGATTGCCAGATCATTGACGTCATTACTTATATGGTCAATGAAACTGCGGTCAATTTTGATCTTGTTCAGAGGTAACTGTTTCAGATAGGAAAGTGATGAGTAGCCAGTGCCAAAGTCGTCCAGTGCCAGCCGTATGCCCATGTTATACAACCGGGCGAGTTTTTCAGGGGTTTCAAGCAATGCACTTTCGGTGACTTCCAGTTCCAGTGCTTCTGGCGGGCAGCCTGTTTCGGACAAACAACTAACGATATGTTCTACAAACTCAGGGTCTTGTAACTGGTGACAGGAAATATTTACGGCAATAGCTCTAAGACTCAGCCCCTGACCCCGCCAGTTGACCCACTGCTCGCAAGCTTGCCTGATAACCCAGCGTCCAATTGGATTGATTAATCCGCTGGATTCCGCATAGGGAATAAATTCAGCAGGGCTGATCCATCCCTGTTCTCTGGGCCAGCGAAGCAATGCTTCGCAGCTGACAGTAAGGTTACGTTTAACGCATACCTGTGGTTGGTAATGCAGCTGAAACTCCTGATTATCAATTGCCCGGCGCAGGTTATCGACCATGTTAACCCTGTGCTGCAAATTCGCTGTCAGATGGCTGTCGTAGAAAGCAAAGGCATTTTTACCGTTATGTTTTGCCTGATACATGGCTGCATCAGCATTGCGTAACAATAATTCAGAGGTGTGCCCGTGGTCCGGATATATAGCAATACCGATACTGGCGCCGGCAAAAATCTGCTGTTCGCTGATAGTGAAAGGGCTGGAAAAGCATTCCAGTAGTTTTTCAGCGATGATCACAGCATCATCCTGACTGGGCATGAAGCCGGTAACAATTGTAAATTCATCGCCACCTAAACGGGCCAGATGATCTTCTTCACGCAATGTGCTTTGCAGGCGTTCAGCAACCTGTCGTAACAGCTGGTCACCGGCACTGTGGCCAAGCGTGTCGTTAACTTCTTTGAAGTTATCCAGATCGATAAAAAATAGTGCCAGTAAGGCGTTATGTTCTTCTACCCGATGCAGCATTGCTTCCAGATAATCATTCCCCATAAGACGGTTAGGCAGGTCTGTTAGGGCGTCGTGCTGTGCAGTATGGCGCAGCACGTTGGTTTGCCTGTTAAGGCGGTCGACCATACGGTTAACGCTGCCAGCAAGGCGTTTGAATTCAGTAAAAAAGATGCTGTCTTTATTCAGGTGGATGCCATTCTCAATTGCGTCGTTAAAGGCATGCTGAAACAGCATTAAATTATGTTGTAAGCGACGGCTGAAGAAGTAAGCGGACAGCAGAATTAGCAGTGTAGCAGTGAGTAAAATGAGAATGGCTGTACGCACCCGGGTATTTACCTTACTGGCGAATTCAGCGCTGCGCAGGGCTATTTCAGCATCAATAGTGTCCAGGTACGCACCGGTACCTATGTACACCTGCCATTCATCAATACCTACCATGAAGGCAATTTTCTCTGCCACATCTCCGTTTGGTTTTGGCCAGGGGTAGTAATAGAAATCTCCCTGAGGACTCTGATTAACCAGCTTGACTGAATCCTGGACGACTTTTTGACCATTTGGAGAAGTTAGATTCCATATATTGGTATCTCCGCCGAAATATTTTCCCTGCGAGGCAAACAGGTTGCCGGTATAAGACACGACAAAAAAGTAATCAGGCTCCATTTTGGAGGTAGGTGTAGTGGCAATATCCTGCATAATACGGCTGCGGTTGCGGGTTTCAAAATCTACCAGATAATCACCACTGCCGATGATCCAGTCATAGGGTTCAAAGCGCTTTACGAAGCTGTATTTGCGTTCCAGTTTGGTGTCGTCATCCGGTCTGTACCAGTCGTACTGGACATAGCCCTCATCCTGAGTAGTTACCAACTGCAGAGCTTTCTGAGTTACTTCGTGCTTTTCCTGATGGTTCTGACCAGCTTGTATGGTTTTACCCTCAATGCCAGGGGCTGGTGGATACAGAACCGGTGTGTTGTTCAGTGAGTCGATAAAATAATAACTGCGGGAACTTGAAAAGTGGCTATAACGAAGAGCATCAATGATACGTTGCTTAATATTAAAGTCTGGCAAGCGTTTGTCATATTGGCGGTGGATGCCTGTTGCTACACTATGCGCCTGATATACATGATTTTTTAGCTGGCGGCGCATTTCTGTACTGGCCAGATCCTGTTGCTGGCGTACAAATTCGCGTATGCGTAATACGTCTTTACGTAAAATCTGCTTTTGTTCTTCCAGATAGTTTTTAGCAAAGCGCTGATTGGTATCTTCCAGATCACGGTATTCGCTGTCGATCCATAAATAACCAATCACCAGGGTTGTTATGAAAATAACGCTCCCGACTTTGATCATTAATGAGTTAACAACGCTGCTACTGGCCACAGATTCCGGTCCTGTTTATTTCCTTAGAGATTTTTTAGGGCCTCATGTACCACGACTGCTGGCTGTGCACGTTATTGGCGTTATTCTGTTAACTGTAGATTATTTCTGCCTCATAAAGCCTGGGCAATACGCTGAGGCTTGTCTCTTTATGTCCACTTTCATACAAGCCTAGCTGAATTTTTGAGGTTAGGTAGCTGATTTATACTAGAAAAAATACCGGAAAATTCTTGGGATCAGTTTAACTATTTTGGTGAGTTGAAGTGCGCCAGTTCGCGCTGGAAAATTGGTTTGTGCCGGTGAGTATAGGAAGTAAGAATAGACGTTAAGAAAAACTGAGTGCATCGGAATAAGCCATACATAGCGATGATGTGAAGCGAAAGGCGGACATAAAGAACATAAAGCCTCTATCAGTGATGCTTTAATTTTGCACTGCTTTTGCTTTTCTGGTCAGCCTGATGGACAATTTTCCAATTGCTATCTGATGATTGCGTCTCACTGACCCGGAAATTTTGTTATGCGCATTTTAATATTGCTGTTTGTTTCACTCCTGGCATTACCCGCCTATGCGGTTGATGTGTGTGACTGTAAAGGTAGCAAAAAGCCTGGTGGTGTCTGTTACTCCGGAGTGGGCGGCCCTGCCTATGCTGGTGTGGGTGGTCCTGCTTATGCAGGCGTAGATGGCCCTTGTTACGCCGGTGTTGGTGGTCCAAGATATGCTGGTGTAGGTGGTAAGCGCTATGCAGGGAAAGGTGGGCCGCTGTATAAGGGGGTTGGCGGTGCCTGTTATGCAGGCATAGGTGGCCCGTGCCAGCGAAGCCATCTTAAATATCTGGAACGTTGTCCTGAAGTTTGTCGCGAATAGCGTCGGGAAGTGCTTTATTAGTCCTTCTGTCTCTTGTTTCCCTCTGATAAGCCAGTTTTTTAGTTAACCGGTTATCTTTCGCTTGCATAACTTAGCGGCTTAGATAGGCCGTTGCTGCAGGCTATCTGCTTCTGCTGTGTAAGTTGTTTTGCCTTCCTGAGCATATTTCTGAACATTAAATCCGATTTTTTTTAAATTCTTTGCAATCAAACCTGACGCTACTTCGTTATCCCTTATGAGTCTCAACAAAAATGACTCGTACGACCTGCCTCGCAGGCCCGCAGATGTTAAGGGGAATAACAGTTCTGTTTGCGGGTTTGGTGACCAGTCAGGACATTAAAATAAAATTTGAGGATATCGATCATGTCTAAATCAACATTTGCACTGAAAACAGCGATTGCCGGTATTGCCCTTGCAGGTGCTTCTGCAGCGATGGCTGTACCAGATCAGCCAGCTGCCTGGGAAAAGTGCACCGGTGTAGCAATGGCTGGTAAGAATGACTGTGGCGCTCTGGACGGCAAGCACGGTTGTGCAGGTCAGTCTACTGTAGATCGCGCTGCTAACGAGTGGGTATACGTACCTCAGGGTACCTGTGCCAAGATTGGTGGTGATGTCGCTAAGGTTAAGCCAGCAAAGGCATAACTGTTGTTCTCGTCTGGAAGGCTGGCGGAGCGAGGCTGCCAGCCTTTCAGGTGAGCACTTAGAAACATGACTATGCTGTCCTAAGCGCTTGCAGCGTCGATCGCTTCAGAGAGCATATACATATTAAGGAGTCCGGATTGGATAGCAGAGCAATTGGTTCGTTACCTGCCCGTGCAGGGATAGGCTTGCGTTGGCCGCATATTGATCAGTTACTGGCTGAGCAGCCTGATGTGGCCTGGCTTGAGCTGCTGGCAGATAACCATTTGCATACCGGCAATCTGGATTACCACCGGATGATGGCGCTGGCTGAACGTTACCCTGTTGCTTTACATTGTGTATCAATGAATCTGGCGGGTAATGATCCGCTGGACTTTGCCTATCTGGACCGTATTAAACGCCTTGCAAAAGATACCGGCGCGGCCTGGATTTCTGATCATGCCTGTTTCTGCAGCCATGGTAATGCGCATAGCCATGACCTACTGCCACTGCCGATGACAGAAGCTTACGCAGAACATTTAGCAGGCCGCATTCGCCAGGTACAGGACTATCTGGAACAGCGCATTCTGTTAGAAAATCTGTCAACTTATTTACGTCCTCCGGTCACGGGATTACCGGAAGGCCAGTTTTTGGCACTGGTAGCAGACCTGGCTGACTGTGATCTGCTATTGGATGTGAATAACTTCCAGGTGAACAGTATCAACTTTGGCGATGATCCTAGTGAGCAGATCAGCTATTTGCCTGCAGATAGGATTCGGCAGATGCACTTAGGGGGCTATCAGAAAACTGAGTGGGGCGCGCTGGATACCCATGGTAAGGAAATCTGGCCGGATGTCTGGGCATTATTTGAAGAAACCATAGCAAGGTTTGGACCACGGCCAACACTGATTGAGTGGGATAATAATATTCCTGAGTTGTCGCGGTTGCTGGAAGAAGCCGGCCGGGCAGATCAGATTCTGATGCGGCGGGAGGTTGCTTAGTGACCGTACATAAGTTGGCAAATAACGAGGCTTTTTTACCTCAGCACTGGCCACAATTACTGACGGATGCTTTACAGCTGAAAGCCGATACCCGTCATTGGCAGGCTGCCGGTAATGCTTCGCCTGAATCTGTTCTGGAAGCATACCGGAACAACACCTCTGAAGGCCGTATACGCGCTTTACAGGTAACATTCCCGGTAGTCGAGCAATTACTGGGCGATGCAGCATTCAGCGCTTATGCAAGTGACTATGTGTTACATCATCCGGCTTTTGCAGCTGATCTGGATGAGTTTGGCGAGGATTTTTCGGAGTACCTACAAAGGTGTCAGCCTTTACATGATGTACCTTATGTAGCGGAAATGGCTGCTTTTGAATGGCATGTTCAGGCAGCCCGTTTTGCCTGTTTACAGTCGGCACTTAGCAACGAGCAACTGACACAAATAGATGAACGGAGTCTTGAACGTTTACGGGTTAGTACGCCGGTTAGCTTACAGCGTGTTATCTGCGAGCATAATGTTCATGAGCTGTGGTTGTGGCACCGTGCCCCGGCAGAAGAATTCCAGTTAAAAACCGGTGGTTTTAACCTGATCATCAATATGCAGCTTTCGCCTCAACAAGGCTGGCATATTGCGGCGACGTCTGTGAGTACAGAGGAGGCCGGTTTGCTTAGTCGAGCTAATCATATATTACTGACAGATTTGGTTGCCGAATTTGCTGAAAGAGGTATGGATGTGAGCGAAAGTCTACAGCGCTGGTTAGTCCGGCAATGGCTGGTGGCGCATGATTGATCAGGCGCAGCTGAATCGTTTGCACCGGTATGCAGTATCTTTGTGTCGCAATGCGGATGATGCCTTCGACCTGGTACAGACAGCTTTAGCTGGCTTTCTGGAACCGCCGATAAAGCAGGTTACAGATCCAATTCCATATTTATTCACCAGCATTCGTAATCGTTATATCGATACTTATCGGCGAGATCAGAGGGTTCAGAATACGTCTTTGCAGGATGAGCACCGTGAAGCGGCTGATTATGACTTGCAGGTACTGGAAACGGTGATGGTTAATGAGCGTCAGGTGAATTACCTAATGACGATGCTGGATGATCAGGAACGCGAAATGTTGTTCCTCTGGGCTGTTGAAGGTTATACCACTCAGGAAGTTGCAAATTTAATGGCGTTACCTAAAGGCACAGTATTATCCAAAATTCACCGTTTACGTCAGCGATTACATCAGAGTAAGGCCCGGGAGAACAACTGCGGGGTAAGCTTATGACACAGCAGAAAGACAAACCATTAAAGCAGATGGTACATGATTATTATCAGAGCATTGAGTTAACGCCTGAACAATTGAAAAGCTTGCAGGCGATGCAGGTTGCTGCGCAGCCCGGCGTAGAAAATACCTGGGCGGGTCGTCAGCACATAAAACAGTATGGTGGCTGGCTGTTTGGTTGCTGTGCACTGTTATTGCTTTGTGTGCAGCTGTGGTGGCCAAGTATTGCCAGTGGACCTTATCCAAAAGCACACGAAATTGCTGCTGAAGTGGCTTATAACCACTTTAACCGTCGCCCACTGGAAACTCAGGGCAGCAGCTTTCCTAAGCTGAGCAGCTATTTTACGCAACTGCAGTTTAAACCGATGTTATCGGGTTTGTTGGGTGGAGAAATATTTCAGGGCGCGCGTTACTGTTCGCTGAGCAGTATTCGTGCGGCGCAATTCAGGGTCGCCGATGTAAATGGTGATGAGCAGACCTGGTATCAGGTGGATTATCAGCCAGAAGTGTTTGGCCCATTACCTGATATAGGTGTGGGTGAAGCCCCTGTAATTGCATACGGAAAAGGTTTACCGGTCAAAATCTGGGTTGAAAAAGGCATGCTGTTTGCCCTGACACAAAACCCGGACGACCACCAAGAACCCTGACGGGGTCCCCGGTGTGGTGGCAAATGCTGTCCGCCCATCGGGGATTGTTTTACAATGCCTGCATTTTTAATGTTCGAGACTTCTACCCCATGAACAAGCTAGGCACTCTCTATATCGTTTCTGCGCCGTCCGGCGCTGGTAAAACCAGTCTGGTAAAGGCGTTACTGGAGCAGGATCAGCAGATCTGCGTATCGGTTTCCCATACCACCCGTGATATGCGTCCGGGAGAAGTAGACGGCAAAGATTATAACTTTGTTGAAATGGCTGAGTTTGATGCAATGATCGGTCGGGGAGAGTTTCTTGAGTTTGCTGACGTGTTTACCAATAAATATGGTACTTCACAGGTATGGGTCGAACAGCAACTGCAGCAGGGCCTGGATGTAATTCTGGAAATCGACTGGCAGGGTGCACAACAGGTGCGTCGTCTGATGCCAGAAAGCGTTTCAGTATTCATTCTGCCACCGTCCACTGAAGCATTGCGTGAGCGACTCACAGGCCGTGGACAGGATGCTAAAGAAGTGATTGATCACCGTATGTCTGAGGCCGTCAGTGAAATGAGCCACTACGGAGCCTTTGATTACCTGATTATCAATGATGATTTTCAGTTGGCTCTGGCTGAATTGCAGTCCGTTTTTGCCGGTCAGCGACTGACGCTGAACCGTCAGCAGAGAAAGCACCAGGCTTTACTGACCGGGCTCTTGTCAGCTTAAGCGCACTTAGGTAAACTTTCGGGTCAATTTTTATACATTTTTTCGTACGAAAGTACCGAGGTACCGAATGGCTCGCGTAACCGTTGAAGATTGTCTGGAACATGTAGACAACCGTTTTGAATTAGTCATGCTTGCTTCCAAGCGTGCTCGTCAACTAGCTACCGGTGGTAAAGATCCAAAGGTAGAGTGGGAAAACGATAAGCCAACTGTTGTTGCTCTGCGTGAAATCGCTGAAGAACACGTTAGCAATGCAACAATTGATATCGCGGAAGAAGTATAAGTTAACGCGAACTTCAATTGTTAAAGCTTCAGATCGTTTAAGCCTAAGTTTTAAAATTTAAGTTTTTCGTTCAAAGCTATACGATTTAAGCAAATATGGCCGGTTTTTCCGGCCATATTTGTGTCTGGCGTTTATTGTTTTAAATTGCCGGAATAACCCGTCAGTTCGCCGTTTGGCGTCGTTATACAGTCAGAAATTCATCCATATTGCTGCTAAGCTGATATTCCGGGCTTAAATCCTCTGTTTTAGTGTATTTAGCACTTGCACAATGCAGGTGTAGTTTTGTAGCTTTAACAGTAAGTTATCCGTAAATCATCTAGGAGTACCTGATGCCAACCATTGATGCGCTTTCTGACCGATTATCCGGTTATCTTGATCTGCAACAGATCAAGGCCGTTCGGCGGGCGTATTTTTACGCAGAACAGGCCCATGACGGCCAGCGGCGTAAAAGTGGTGAGCCTTATGTGACGCATCCTTTATCAGTGGCGTCTATCCTGGCAGGCATGCATATGGATCATCAGAGTCTGATGGCGGCGATGCTGCATGATGTTATTGAAGATACAGAAGTAAACCGTGATGGCCTGGCTGGCCAGTTCGGTGATCAGGTGACTGATATAGTGGACGGTGTCAGTAAGCTGACCCATCTGGAGTTCGAAACCCGTGCGGAAGCGCAGGCAGAAAACTTCCAGAAAATGGTGATGGCTATGGCCGTCGATATCCGGGTAATTCTGGTTAAGCTTGCCGACCGTTTACACAACATGCGCACCCTGGGCGCAATGCCGCCAGAAAAGCAGCGCCGTATTGCCCGTGAAACCCTGGATATTTATGCACCGGTTGCGGCGCGTCTTGGGATGCGTGATATGCAATTGGAGCTGGAGGATCTGGCGTTTCAGTCGTATCACCCGATGCGCTCTAAGTATATCCGTCGTGCTGTGGTACAGGCCCGGGGTCAGCGTAAAGATATTATTACCAGCATTGAAGAATCGATCCGTAGCCGCCTGACGCAGGAAGGTTTTAGCGGTGGGGTTTCCGGTCGGGAAAAGCATCTTTACAGTATTTACAGCAAGATGAAGAGCAAAGGTAAGTCCTTCGAAGAAATCATGGACGTATTTGCCTTCCGAATTGTTACGGATAGCGTGGACGATTGTTACCGGGTGTTGGGTGTTGTTCACAGCCTTTATAAGCCGGTTGCCGGACGCTTTAAAGATTACATCGCCATTCCTAAAGCAAACGGCTATCAGTCATTACACACAGATTTATTCGGCGCCCGTAATATCACCATTGAAGTACAGATACGTACTAAGGAGATGGATGCGGTTGCCAGTCAGGGCATTGCGGAACACAGCCATTATAAGATTTATGGTGACTCCAGCAGTGCTGTTGATGGTTACAACCGTGCCCGAAAATGGGTTCAGAGTCTGCTGGAAATGCAAAAGCGTGCCGGTGACTCAATGGAGTTCATCGAAACGGTTAAAACTGATCTGTTCTCCGATGAAGTATATGTATTCTCGCCAAAAGGCCGGATTTACGAATTACCTCAGGGGGCTACAGCTGTCGATTTTGCCTACGCGGTGCATACTGACGTGGGTAATTCCTGTATTTCGTGTCGGATTAATCGCCGTCTGGCGCCGTTGTCTCAGACACTGGAAAGTGGCCAGACAGTCGAAATTATTACCACTGCCAGCGCCCGTCCAAATATTGCCTGGATGAACTTTGTTGTCACCGGTAAGGCCCGTTCAGCCATACGTCATTTTGTTAAACAGCAGCAGCGTGATGAATCGGTAGAACTGGGTCGCCGTTTGCTTAATCAATTTATGAGTAACTTTGGTACGTCGGTGGATGAAGTTGATCCGGGGCGTTTGCAGACCTTACTGGAAGAAGTGCAGCTCAACAGTCTGGATGATCTGCTGGTGGATATTGGTCTGGGTAACCGCATGGCCTATGTGGTGGCTCGCCGTCTGCGGCCGAGTTCGGATGAAGAAACCAGTAAGGATCTTGGCCCGGTTACCAGTGATAAGCCGTTCGCGATTAAAGGTACAGAAGGCATGGTGCTCCACTATGCCCGTTGCTGTGGCCCTATCCCGGGAGACAAAATTACCGGTCATATCTCTTCTGGCAGAGGCCTGGTGATACACCGTTCCGACTGCCGCAATATTGCCTTTATGAAAGATGACGCTGAGAAGTGTGTGTATCTGGAATGGTCGGCGAGCATTGATGAAGAGTTTACCGTTAATCTGGACCTGCAGGTCGAGCCGGCGCGGGGTCTGATTGCTTCGCTGGCCACTACTGCAGCGGGTGCGGGTTCGAACGTATTTAAGATCGATATATCAGAGACTGATTCACCACTGAGTACAGTACATATGGATATTACTGTGACCAGCCGGATTCATTTAGCCCGGGTGATGCGTAAACTCAAGTCTTTACCGGCGGTGTATAAACTGACCCGGGTCTGACCGCGGCGCCTCATTCTTCCGAAAGAAGCACTTCTCTGACAGGAAGTGCTTTTTTTGTGCTTTATTTATCTTGTTGTCTATTTTTTGTTCAGAAATTGCTCTGCCGACCGATACAAGATCTGCCGGTTGATACAAGCCCTGTTTTGGGTGAAGCCGACGGTATATCGCCATTTAGCCCCCAAACTGGGAGGCTTGGCGTGGACACTGCATGCCTGGCTTTGTAGTCTGACTCAATAAAACCGCTTAACGATAGCGGTCAGTAGCTTACCGGTTTTAACTGGTTTTGAATGAAGAGTAATCCTGAATAACCTGGTGGATGGAGATTGCTTTGGCGACTCACAATATGCAATCAATGCAAGCTGCTCAGACTGAGCCTAAATATCGCATCCTGATGGTGCATGATACCAATACCAAAGCGCTGGTATTGGTGCCGTCTGACCAGCTGCTGGACTTAGTAAGTATCTGGAATCACTCAGAGTTGCGTTTACAGCCTCTGCGTAGCCGTGAAGCGATTAAGTTTTTCGGTCAGGCTGCTCTGAATACTGAAAAAGGCTTACAAAAATTAATGGGCCTGAAGGTCTATATGGATTCTGGTCTCAATGATCTGGATTTGATTGAGGCGGTTGAGCCATATACCGGGCGGG
This sequence comes from Aliamphritea ceti, assembly GCF_024347215.1. Lineage (NCBI taxonomy): Bacteria > Pseudomonadati > Pseudomonadota > Gammaproteobacteria > Oceanospirillales > Oceanospirillaceae > Aliamphritea > Aliamphritea ceti. The sequence continues at coordinate 5,006,860 of NZ_AP025282.1, read as the reverse complement.
TATTTGAAATTCGCCGCAGCTGGATTCAGAAACCAGTGGTTCTGAAAGCGCTGGCATTAACCACGACGACTATCAGTAATGCTCAGCCGGGCGGTAATGATGCCAAAGTTATTACTCAGGCGGTTGAGCGTTTCACCAGCCTGCGTGTAAAGCAGCGTCTTGAAGACACGCTGGGCATGCCTGCACTGCCGTTATCTATGAAGAAGCTGATTGCCCTGCGTTCGGATCCGATCGCCGGTATCGACGATCTGGTGCCGCTGGTGCGGGTGGATCCAAGTTTGGCTGCTCAGGTAATGAGTTGGGCTGCATCGCCATATTACGCTGCGCCAACGGATGTGCAGTCTGTTGATGACGCAGTGGTTCGGGTACTGGGTTTTGATCTGGTACTTAATCTGGCCTTAGGTGTTGCAATGGGGCAGACCCTGGCGGTGCCGGATGATACGCCGCGTGAAGGTGTTCCTTTCTGGCAGCAGGCCGTTTATACGGCAGCATTGTGTGAGCTGTTATGTAAGAAGGTGCCGGTAGCGGTAAGGCCTAAGCTAGGTATGGTTTACCTGGCCGGGTTGCTGCATAACTTCGGTTATCTGGTGTTGGCACATGTGTTTCCGTCGTATTTTTCTCTGTTGTCCCGTTATATCGAAGCAAACCCGCATATGTCGTCTGAATATATCGAGCAACAGGTATTGAATGTTACCCGAGAACAAATCGGCTCATGGCTGCTGGATAGCTGGTCTCTGCCTGCGACGGTATGTGAAGCGGTTCGCCATCAGCAGGATCCTGATTATCAGGGAGAAGCTCAGCAGGAAGTAGGTTTGCTTTATATTGCATCCCGCCTGTTGCGTGCCAAGGGGTTGGGCGATGGCCCTGAAGAAGAGATTCCGGGTGCGTTGTTCAAGCGTCTACAGATCAGCCGTGAAGACGCGGATGAAGCAGTGGAAAAAATCCTTGAGAATCGCACTGAGCTGGAAGCGCTGGTGAACTCAATCGCGCCGGCAAAAGCCAGTTAAACTGAGTAATAGTTAGCGCCATCAGTTAGCTAATAAGATAAGCGCCCCAGTTAATACTGCGGCGCTTTTTTGTTTTAATAGCTTAGAATGTAGACCCTCAAAGCGCGTATTAACGATCAATACACGGAGTCAGTATGGATGTTTCACAGGTTATAACCTTTACGTTGGTTGCCGCCTTACTGGTGATGTCACCGGGGCCGAATGGTGCCCTGATTTTTAAATCAGTGACGACCTCAGGCAGAGCGGCAGGTTTTGCCAATGTAGCGGGGTTCGTGGCTGCATTTTATCTGCACGGTGCTTTGTCCATACTGGGTATCTCGGTGCTTCTGGTGCAATCGGCGCAGTTGTTTTTTATCGTTAAAATACTCGGAGCAGCGTATCTCTGCTGGATAGGTATTAATGCTTTGCGTGCGGCCTGGAAGGGTAGTGCTGTTACGCAGTCTGCTCAGACAGTTAAAGCGGTTAAGCGTCAAAGTAGCAGGCATGCGTTTCTGGAGGGCTTTTTGACTAACGCATTGAACCCTAAGGTTTCGATGTTTTATTTAGCGGCATTTCCGCAGTTTATTCCTATGGGTGAAGGCGCTTCAGCTGCGTTCTTGCTGGTGTTTGTCCACTCGGTGATTAACCTGTTGTGGTTCTCTGGCATGGTGATTTTGCTGTCCCGCTTTATGGGCTTCACCAGAGCGGGTGTATTTCAGCGGGTGCTGAAGGCAGTAACGGGAGTGGTATTCGTGACATTTGGTATAAAGCTGGCGTCTTTTGAAGCCTGAGATTGACGGGCTCAGTGGTCTGAGCCCGGGAGTTTAATCTGCGGCAGTCAGCTGCTCGAGCTCTTCAAGCTCTTCGAGTTTTTCCATCCATTCTGTTTCAACCACTTCGCTACGTTGCTGCAGACTGGCCTGCTGCTGTAACACATCTTTCAGTTCAGCTTTACGGGCGTCTTCATAAATAGATGTGTCCGACAGTTTTTCTTCGACTTCAGTCAGCTTTTCAGCCAGTGTTTCCATTTCTGCTTCGAGCTTTTCAGTGGCTTTCTTCAGTGGTCGCAACTTACTGCGGCGCTCGGCGGCAAGACGTTTTTGTTCTTTGCGCTCAGCAGCACTGGCCGAACGGTTTTCCCGCTCAGGTTGTTCTGTCTGGTTATCTTCACGTCGCTGGTTGGCGAGCCATTGCTGGTAGTCGTCCATGTCACCTTTGAACTGCGCGACCTGTTGATCGGCGACCAGCAGGAATTCATCGACACAATTACGCAATAAGTGACGGTCGTGAGAGACCAGAATCAGTGCGCCTTCAAAGCCCTGCAAGGCGAGCGTTAACGCGTGGCGTACTTCCAGATCCAGGTGGTTGGTGGGTTCGTCTAATAGTAATAAGTTAGGTTTTTGCCAGGCAATCAGTGCCAGCGCAACCCGGGCTTTTTCACCGCCGGAAAATTGTTTAACAGGTTCCAGAGCCCGGTCGCCGTGAAAATCAAAGCTGCCAAGAAAATTACGTATTTCCTGGTCCGTGGCTTTCGGTGCAATACGTTTGATATGCAGGCTTGGAGAGGCTTCCAGATCCAGTGCTTCGAGCTGATGCTGTGCAAAGTAACCAATCTTCAGATGCTCACCGCTTTTGCGTTCACCACTGAGCAGTGTCAGGTCTTCAGTCAGGGACTTTATCAGCGTCGATTTACCGGCGCCGTTTGGCCCCAGCAGACCGATTCGTGCGCCAGGTACCAGACTCAGTGAAACCTGTTTGAGAATAGCTTTGTCATAACCAAGATCGGCTTTGTCCAGTGCTAACAGCGGGAACGAAATCTTATCGCTGGCTGGAAAACCAAATGTGAACGGGCTGTCGACGTGTGCGGCAGATATTTTTTCCATTCGCTCCAGTTCTTTGACCCGACTCTGTGCCTGTTTAGCTTTGGTCGCTTTGGCTTTAAAACGGCGTACGAAGTTTTCTATTTCTGCAATACGTTGCTGTTGTTTCTCAAACTGCGCCTGTTGTTGTGACAGACGCTCAGCACGCATGATTTCAAAGTCTGAATAACCGCCTTTATATATATCTGTTTTTTGACGGTGCATATGCACGATATGCGTAGTGACGGCATCAAGGAAATCACGGTCGTGGGAGATCAGCAGTAAGGTTCCCGGATAGCTTCGCAACCACTGTTCCAGCCAGATAGTGGCATCCAGATCCAGGTGGTTGGTCGGCTCATCGAGCAACAGAATATCTGAATGACACATCAGTGCCTGAGCCAGATTCAGGCGGATACGCCAGCCCCCTGAGAAAGTACTGACGGGGCGAGTGGCGTCGCCGGGTTTAAAGCTCAGGCCATTAAGTAACTGATGAGCACGGGACTCAGCGGTATAACCGTCAATTGCGGCCATTTCAGCGTGCAGTTCGCCACTGCGATGATGGTTACCACTGTTTTCAGCTTCTTCCAGTTGCTGTTGAACCTGGCGTAAGCGACGATCACCGTCGAGGACATACTCCAGCGCACTGCGGTCAGAGTCCGATACTTCCTGAGCCATGTGCGCAATGATCAGATTAGTAGGCAGCTGAAGATCACCCTCATCGGCTTGCAGTTCGCCAAGAATCAGTTTGAACAGTGATGACTTACCCACTCCGTTGGCGCCGATGATTCCGACTTTCTGGGAGGCGTGAATGGTCAACTGGGCCTGGTCGAGCAGACGTTGCGGGCCGCGTTGCAGGCTGAGTTGGTTTAACTGAATCATGGTTCTTACCGGGCTGGCAGGCTAATATCGGATGCCGGTATAAATCCGGCGCTGATTTTGGCTGCGGATTCTAGCACAATTCAGCCCGTGAATATGACTTTGAGCGAGACCAGAATATGTCGGATAGACAGTCAGCAGAGAATAGCTTGTGGCAGTTTGCAGTGAGTTTTTATTCCCGACCGCAGGTGGCGCAGCTTTGTCTGCAGTTACAGTCTGAACAGGGGCTGGCCGTCAACCGGGTATTATTTTGTCTGTGGCTGGCGCAGCAGAAGCAAGGTGTAGTAGCTGAGCTGTTTAATGATAAGGCGTTACAGCACTGGCATTACGAACGCCTGTTACCGTTACGTGCTTTACGTTACAGCGTGCGTGAAGAGTATCAGCAGGATAGCCGTTTAGAGGCTGTATATGCACAGTTGAAGCAAGCTGAATTAGCTTGCGAAAAAGCTGAACTACAGATGCTTTATGATTTGGCGACGGCGAACGATCTTTGCCCTGCGTTATCTCTGCCGGGTGATGACCTGGCCAGAGCAAACCTGGAAGTGTATCTGGAGACAGTTCAGGGGCACTGGTCTGAGTGGCTGCAAAGGTTATTGGATTTATCCACTGAAACTGAGGATTAGGTTGAACTTTTAACCGGCAACCCCCACTAAGGCAGGATATAAAGAAGTAGCTATGTTAAGTTGGGCGCTGCGTATAAATTCTGTGCAGATAGCTTTATGCAAAGATCTCAGGCTGAAAGCTGCCGACTCCGATATTCGGACAGACAAAATTAAGGAAATGAAATGAAAAAGACGCTGGTTGCTGTTGCTGTTGCAAGTGCGTTCCTGGTGGGTTGTGGTGAAGAAAAGAACGCCCCTGCACCGGTGGAAAAGCCTTACACTCTGGATAGTGAAACGAAGAAGTTAAGCTACGGCCTGGGTATGGTTTTGGGTGAGCGTTTAAAGGCTGACTTTGAAACAATGGATTATGATGCGTTGCGTCGTGGTGTTGAAGCAGCGTATGCGGAAGAAGAAGGCCTGCTGAGCCGGGAAGAAGTTGAAAAAGTACTGATGGAAGCTCAGCAGAAGAAAGTTGAGCTGGCACAGCAGGAAGCCGCTGCAGCAGCGGACAAGAACAAGCAGGCTGGTATGGATTTCATGGCTGAAAATGCCAAGAAGCCAAACGTGACGACTACTGAGTCTGGCTTGCAGATTGAGCACCTGAACGAAGGTGTTGGCGAAAGCCCTACCGCTGAAGACTCTGTGATGGTGCACTATAAAGGTACGCTGATTGACGGCACTGAGTTTGATAGCTCTTACAGCCGTGGCGAACCGGTTTCTTTCCCGCTGAACGGTGTTATCCCTGGCTGGACTGAAGGTTTACAGCTGATGAAGAGTGGCGGTAAAGCCCGTTTGGTTATCCCGGCAGATTTGGCTTATGGCCCTGCAGGTGCGGGCGGTACTATCGGACCTAACGCGACTCTGGTCTTTGAAGTTGAATTACTGGAGATTAACCCAGAAGGTTAATTTCGGATTCTGAACTGAAAACGGGAAGCCTTGGCTTCCCGTTTTTTTATGCATGAAGGATTATTTTTCCAGAGCGTCAGCAGCTTCATGTCTGGCTGGGCGATGACTGAGAATTTCTGGCTGTGCCAGCCATTCCTTACCTTTGAGCATGGCGTTCCAGTATATCCAGGGCAGCATTTTTTCTTTCAGAAACCAGGATAAGCGGGATGGTCGGGTACCTTGTACCAACCAGGTTGGGAAAGACGGCTGTAGTTTCCCTCCATAGCCAAATTCGGCCAGCACTATCTTACCTTTTTCAACTGTTAGCGGGCATGAGCCATAACCGGCATAGATAGCTTTGGGTGCTTTACCTTTGAGTGCCATCAGGACATTTTCTGCGACTACCGGTGCCTGTTTACGAACGGCTGCGGCGGTTTTTGCATTCGGTGTGTTACTGGCATCACCCAGACCAAAGATATCGCCATAATTATTGTGTTGTAAGGTTTCAGGATCGAGGTCGAGCCAGCCGCTGGTGTCTGCCAAAGGACTATTGCAGATAAACTGTGGTGCTTTTTGTGGTGGGCAGACGTGAATCATATCGAAAGATTTTTCGACCTCCTGTATCTCGCCATCAGCATTATTGACATTAAATTTTGCCGTTTTAGCTGAGCCGTCAATGCTGGTCAGCGTGTGCTGAAACTGCAATTGAATGGCATATTTTTCTACGTATTCCATCAGGGCCGGTACATAGTCAGCGACACCAAATAACCCCGGTCCGGCGTTACAGAATTCGACGTCAATATTGCTTAACTGGCCACTGCGTAGCCAGTGATCACAGGCGAGATACATAGCTTTTTGCGGTGCTCCGGCACATTTGATTGGCATAGGTGGCTGAGTAAACAGCGCTTTACCTGCTTTGCAGTTTTGTATCAGCTCCCAGGTATAAGGTGCCATATCAAACTGATAGTTAGAGGTCACGCCATTGCTACCAAGATTTTCTCGCAGTCCGGAAATTGCTTCCCAGTCCAGTGTCAGGCCCGGAGCTACTATCAATATGCGATAGCCTATCCGCTCGCCATCTTCCAGTGCCAGTTGTTGCTGGTCAGGTTCGAAATGACTGACAGCTGCCTGATACCAATGGCAGCTTGGATGCATCACGTCTGACATGTGACGTACTGTGTCTTTGCGGTTAAATACACCGCCGCCTACCAGTGTCCAGCCAGGCTGATAGTAATGTTCGGAACTGGGGTCGACGATGGCAATGTCCAGGTCGGGCTGGCGTTTTAGCAGGCTTGCTGCAGCTGCCTGACCTCCGGCACCGCCACCGACAATCAGAATATCGTGCTGGCGACTGGCATTTATTGGTTGCGTATCTGGCTGATTCGCGGCTGCTATGAGGCGTTGACGCTGGGGCTCCAGGTCGTAACCGGCCTGAGCTGTGGCCTTGATAATGGCGTTAATATCTAATCTGGGGGCCTGTGACAGTGCCCAAAGAGTTGCGCTTCGGGTACCGCTAAGGCAAAACGCCAGTGCAGGGCCTTGCACTTCATGAAGCAGAGAGCTGAATTTGGTTACGTCTGCATCGGTAATATTACCTGCTTCGACAGGAAGGTAATGCCAGGCGAGACCCAGTCGCTCACAGGCTTCCGCCAGTAAACGGTGGTCCGGCTGATCTTTGGATTCATTGGCTGGCCGGTTACAGATGATTGTCTGAAACCCCAGCGAAGCCGCCAGACCTATATCGGTAGGGTTTATTTGCGGTGTGATACTGATGAAAGGGCTAAGTTGACGCACATCCATGACAGGGTCCTTTTTATTATTTTAGGCACGGTCAGCACAAGGTTGCTGTTATGAGCAACCGGTGCAGGGCTTCGAAAAGGTATTGGGCAAATAGGCAGGCATGCGACCTGCCAGTATTCAGAAGAGGTTGAGGGGAATTTTTAGATAATGCTGCCCGTTATCTTCTGCGGGTGGCAAATGCCCTGCACGCATATTGACCTGTACAGAAGGCAGAATCAGTTTTGGCATGCTAAGGGTGGCGTCCCGGCTGGTACGCATGGCCACAAAGTCTGTCTCGTTGATGCCTTCCTGAATATGAATGTTATGTTGACGTTGTTCTGCGACGCTGGATTCATGAGCGTATTCATCCCGTCCGGGGGCTTTGTAGTCGTGACACATAAACAGACGGGTGTTATCCGGCATTTGGAAAATACGCTGGATTGACTGGTATAGCATAGCAGCATCACCGCCGGGAAAGTCGCAACGGGCAGTGCCGTAATCCGGCATAAAAAGAGTATCACCGACAAATACCGCATCGTCGAATACAAAGGTCATGCAGGCCGGGGTATGGCCAGGTGTATGCAGTGCCTGACCGGTTAACTGGCCAATACTTATGCTGTCGTTATCTTCCAGCAAGATATCGAACTGGCTGCCATTAGTGGCAAATTCTTTCTCTGCATTAAATGCTTGGCCAAAGGTTTTCTGTACGCTGCAAACCTGTTTGCCGATACCTATAAGCCCGCCGGTTTTTGCCTTCAGATAAGGGGCTGCAGAAACATGGTCAGCATGAACGTGGGTTTCCAGAATCCAGTCAACACTGAGTGACTTACTGTTAACAAATGCCAGTATTGCATCGGCGGACGCTGTACTGGTTTTACCGGATGCATAATCAAAATCCAGGACTGAATCTATGATCGCACAGTGATTAGAGTCAGGATCCTGAATAACATAACTGAAGGTAAATGAAGGCTCATCAAAGAAGGCGGTGACAATGGCAGGTTTGGCTGCGGCAGACATTAGGCTATACCTGTTTAGTGTTTTTAGTTATAAGTATAAAACTATTTGGAATATATAAATTAGATCAACCTAATATGATTGTCAATTCCGGCGTCTAAAAGTTCTTGGTGAACATACGAAAGTTTAGTCGCCGACAGGATGAAGGTAAAAATTACATTGGGGGTTAGCTACACGTAAATACTGAGTGGGCGTGCTGCCGGTGAAGTAGCGAAAATCACGAATGAAGTGTGATTGATCGCAATATCCCTGTGCCAGTAAGGTGTCGAGACAAAAGTGGACGGGCGCCTGGGGCTGTTTTAACAGAAGTTTTAAGGTGGCCTGAAAGCGGGCGGTGCGGGCAAAGTATTTGGCGCTTACGCCTGTAAGCTGCTTAACACTGCGTTGAAAAGCTCTTTCGCTAAGGTCTGTTGCCTGCTGAATAGCCTGAACGGAAAATTGAGTATGCTGATAATAGAGTTGATCAATGGCGTGCTTCAGCAGATTTTGACCTGGCAATTTTGTATCTAACCGGGAAGTAAACCATGGCTGCAGCTGGTTAACCAGTGCGTCATGATGGCTGTTGGTTATCGTATCAGGCAATACGAGCCCCAGCTCACTAATGTGGATAACCTGATCGCTAAAAACATTCAGTGGTATAGCAAACAGACTGAAAAAACCGGCAGAGCGGAAACGAACACTGAACAGATGAATTCTGCCGGCGGGTTTGATTTTCAGCTGGCTCAAGCGTGGGCATATACAGACGGCCTGTTCGGCACGGAGCAGAGTAACTGTAGTCACGGAAGGACCAGCAATGCTGGTTTGTATCAGTTCGACATCGTCCGCCAGATTCAGCAGTATTTCTACCCCGGTACCGGGCAGATAGTCAGGCATGTTTATTCGACATTGCGCTTCAATGCTCCAGAACTGTGCAATGTATGGCGTCAGTGACGGTATAGGGTAGGTACAGTGCCTGAGCATGATAATGGCGAATCCTTTAGTCAGGAGAGCAGATTATATTACTGCGCTACTATGGAATCACCACTGACAAAGTTTAGCAGCGGATGCTGATCAAACCTCACCACTCCAATGTGTACACGTCCGGCTGCCGCATGGGTTAGCTGTGCAACGCCCTGATGGCCGAAACCGCCACAGAGTTCTACCGCTGCGACGCCTTCGCTAATAAGGTTTTCTAGGGATTCACAGGCTTGTTGATAACTGTTAACTGCGAGTGTTTTAACTTCAACGCCGGGTGTTTTTACCCAGCCCTGATGCTGTTCCGGGTTAGCGTCAGGGGTAATAAAAATAAATGCTGCTTTAATCGCGTCGTTCATGGCTGACTCCTTCATGTTGAATGATTGAGTGGCAGCCTAATCTTCCAGTGCTGTGTTGTATTGGATAAATCCGCCAATCAGTTAATGATCAGATTTTGTCTGGCCAGAAGTTTTTCCAGCTGTTGCGCCGGTGCTGACGGGTGGCTGCGCAGTTCAATATACATAGATTGCAGTTCGGGTAGCTGTGGCAGGTCAGCCAGTTGCCAGTCTTGCCCCAGTCCGCGCAACGGCCGCACAGTAACGCCGAGTCCCGCACGCACCGCCATCATCAGGCTGGCAAAGCTGCTGGTGTGATAAACCTGCTCCCATGTAATGCCCGCTTGATCTAATGCTTCAAGACCGCGCTGGCGAAACTGACATTGGGGTGACAGAAATGCCAGCGGTAAAGGTGCACCAGGCTGTGGATAGAACTGAGCAGATGCTACCCAGGCAAGAGGCTCTTCACTGATTTGCAAGCCTGTCAGTGCCGCCTTATCAGGCTGTAGTAATAAGACTAAGTCATAATTACCGGCATCAAATTCTTTACCCAGTTCCTGACTAAAGCCACAGTGCACTTCTAAGGCCAGCTGTGGGTTTGCCTGACGGAACTGTCCCAGCAATGCAGGTAACAGGGTTTCAGACAGGGCCTGAGATATACCAATTTTTAGTTGCTGATACTGGCGGGGGCCGGCAATGGCTGCGACGGCATCCTGATGGCTGCTGAGTATGCGGCGGGCATGACCAAGAAATATTTCACCTTCAGGGGTGAGAATGCGCTTGCGGCCTTCAGCCTGAAACAATGCTACACCGACTTCCTGTTCGAGTTTCTTAATCTGCTGGCTAACGGTGGATTGAGTTTTATGCAGCCGTTCAGACGCTTTAATAAAGCCTTGCTCGTGGACCACAGTAACAAAGGTATTGAGCAATTCAGAAGAGAGATTTGCAGACATAGTCATAGACCTGTTCAAAGCGTTATCAGAAAAATTACATATTGTGATTAAAGTCTTTTGAAAATTAGTTCGTAATTTACGATCAATTTAATAAATATAAATCGTTATTATTGATTTATTTTCGTCTTTAAACTTGCCTTTGTAAACCTGAGCAGATGAATAGCTTAGCGACTGGCAGAGGTACAGATTGATGGCAGAGTTAACGAATAAGCATGACAGGGAAGAAGATAGGATTCGCCGGGACAGCAATGGAGCGATTGATTACGGGTATTATCAGTTGCGGGGAAGAAGGGCGAGAGCGGAAGCAGCCTGGAAGTTAATCCGTTGTATGCTGACAGACAGAAAATCAAAGAATCAGCAATGAGATGCCCGGTCGGAGGGGCACCCCATTGCCGATTAGTGCTCTAGCTTGCTAGCTGTGTCTTCATCGCTGCATAAGCGACGATTTCACAAAGCATTTCCTCGCGGGCCAGGCCCGCGACGATCATTGCAGCTCTGTTAGGGAACGGAGCTTCAAAATATTCTGCGTAAACCTGATTGAAAATTGGTAGCTGGTCGCGGTGCGTTACGTAGATCAGAACCTGAGTGACGTCAGCCATTGTCAGACCTGCAGCTTCAATCGTGTGTTTAAAGTTCTCCATGGTCTGGCGAGCCTGTGCTTCGATGCCGCCTTCAACTACCTTACCTTCAGCGTTAATTGGAATTTGTGCTGTGGATAGGTGACCGTTTGCCGTTACGGCCCATTCAAGTGGTGCTTTTGATGCGAACAGGTCGGTCTTTACAGCTTGTTTCATGGGGTTTACCAGTTTTTTAGTCATTCATGGTGAAAATAAGAATGCGCTAACCTTCAGCGGTTGCGTCACAAGAATCATAGGAATTTATTTTCGATAATAAAAATTAATTATTTATATTTTTTAATAATTTAATCTTATTAGTGGTGGTGGGCCTGGTAGGTGTGATTAATTTTTTGTTTGTTTTTCATGGAGTTGAGGCCGACATGCAGAGAAGCGATAAACCTGCAATCAGCATCATTAAGTCCAAAATTCTTTCAAACTGGCGTGGACGCATTTGTAAAACAATGTGTTTGCCCAGCCAGGCTCCGATGATAAGAGTGCTTCCAACGATGAAGCCGTTGAGCAGTATCTTGGTATTAAGTACATCGAGATTGTCGAACGCTGACAGCTTGGCCAGATAGACCAGCATTGAAGCGGCTGCCTCACTGGCAATCAGAGGTCCCTGTAACAGTCCGAAAGCGGCAAATGCAGCAATACTCAGGGGCCCGGATGAGACAACAATACCGGTGATAAAACCGATAAATACCCCGGCTAAGCCCAGCTGCCATAACTTTATACTGAATTGTTTTTGCTTCAGGTGGCGACGCAATGGCAGCATGATCAGAAAGAAGCAGCCAAGGATCAGGTTCGCCGTGTTTTCCGGCATGCTGATCAGAGTATTCGCACCCAATGCGGCGGCGGGAATACTGGTAAGAGAATATGCCAGTACCGCTGGCCAGTGGATCTGTCGCCACCAGATAATTACTCTGCCAAGATTTGCCAAAACAGCGGCCACAGCCATAACCGGCACTGCTACTTTAGCGCCGAAACTGTAGAACAGTATCGGGAGCAGTATGATTGAAGAGCCGGTGCCAATAATGCCTGCCAATGTTCCGGCGAGTAGTCCGACTATAATGATAAACAGATAATCCACACATAAGGTCCTGAATTTACGTAAGTTTCACTTTAGGAAGGGAAACCTTGTATGACAACTAAACAGGTTTGCAATGCTGCACTATATATGTGACAAAATAAGCCAACTGGCTGGTTAACGGCCTCTCTGAACTAAAAAAGGAAAAAGGCCATGCAGGAGAGACTGCAGCAACTTGCAGCGGTAATCGACGATGTTTTACTGGGCAAGCCTGAGGTAATCCGTTTGTCTCTGGCCTGCCTGTTAGCACGGGGGCATTTACTCATAGAGGACTTGCCCGGGTTGGGTAAAACCACTCTTGCCCATGCATTGGCAAAGGTACTTGGGCTGGAATATCAGCGGGTGCAGTTCACCAGTGATATGTTGCCGGGAGATATTCTGGGGGGGGCTATTTATGATCAGCAGCAATCTTGTTTTCGACTGCATAAAGGTCCTGTTTTTACAGAGCTCCTATTGGCTGATGAGATTAACCGGACGTCGCCGAAAACCCAGAGTGCTTTATTGGAGGCAATGGAAGAGCGGCAGGTCTCTCTGGACGGTCAGCGGCATCCGTTAGCAGAAGTTTTTTTTGTTATTGCTACTCAGAATCCTACCGAACAATACGGTACTTTTCCGTTACCGGAATCTCAGCTGGACCGGTTTTTAATGCGTGTTTCGATTGGTTATCCCACGGCTGCAGCAGAGGAGCAGATGCTGCTTCAGGGAGGTGCCTCGGATCAATTGAGTGGTGTACAGCAACTGCTGACAGCAGATCAATTATTGGAGGCGCAACAAATCGTCAGTCAGCTGCAGGTCTCGCCTGCTGTGATCAGCTATCTGCAACGGCTGGCGCAATACAGTCGCGACAGTCAGCATTTCAGCCTGGGGCTCTCGCCCAGGGGTAGTCTGGCTGTGCTGAATGCGGCTAAAGCCTGGGCATTCCGCAGGGGCGGGCCTATGTTCTGCCTGATGATGTACAACAGGTATTTCCTGCGGTTGCCGGTCATCGTCTGGTGGGACGGGAATTATTGCATGCCGGGTCAGGGCATGATCCAGCCCGTTATTTGTTATCTCAGGTTGATGTACTCAACTGATGGCACGCCGTTTCTCTCTGGCTGACCGCCTGGCCCGACGGATGCGTCGCTGGGCCATTGCCCGTCATGAATCAGGACAGAAGATCGAACTGACGCAGCGGGTTATATATATTTTCCCTACCTGGGCCGGGTTTGCTTATCTGGGCGTCAACCTGCTGATTTTACTACTCGCTATTAATTATCAGAACAACCTCGCCTATGCGGTGTGCTTTATGCTGGGGGCAGTGTTTCTGATATCTATTTTGCACACATACGCAACGCTGTCCGGCGTGGTTGTTGAAACAGGGCGCTGTGAGCCGGTGTTTGTGGGTGAGGATATTGGTTTCAGTTATCAGCTTAAGGCGGCGGACAGGCAGGTAAACCAGATTACACTGGCGATTCATGATGCGGACTTACGTTCAGTGGCCATTGCTGCTGGAGGCAGTGCTATTCTGACGCTGTATCGCCCGGCATTGCAAAGAGGCTGGGATGAAGCCGGCGCGTTGTATATTGAAACCCGATATCCATTGGGATTAATCCGCGCCTGGAGCTGGGCGTCTTTGCAAAATAAATGTCTGGTATACCCTAAACCTGTGCAGGCTAAACGGCCACCGCCGCTATCTCCGGCTGCAGCGGAAGGCAGCAGGCCGGTCGGCAGTCGTCAGTCGGGTACCGATGCATTTCAGGGGCTGGATGATTATCAGGTCGGCGATTCACTGAGCCGGATTGCCTGGAAAAAACTCGCCAGTGGCCAGGGGCTAAAAGTACGCAGCTATACCACTGAACAGGGGCAAGAGTATTGGCTGGATGCCAATGTCTGGCCGGGCAGTCGGGAAGTAAAAATTTCAGAAATGACCTGGCAGGCCTTGCAATATCACGCTCAGGATCAGACTTATGGTTTACGCCTTGGTGGCGCCGATCTTGCGCCGGCTAAAGGCAGAGGGCATTTGGATGCGGTGCTGAAACAGCTAGCGCTGAGTCCTGGTGCTGCCAGCCAGTCAGAAGATGGAGGGCCGCTATGAGTTTATTTGCCCACCAACGGTCTGAAAGTAAGTCTGCATTACCTGCTCTTAGTGCCCGTCGCTGGTTATTGTTCAGCACTGTGCTGTGTATGTTGCCACAGGCGCTAAATATGCCTGTCTGGATGTCAGTAGTGTCTGGTGTGTTACTGGTATATGTAGGCCTGCGGCTAAATAGAGGGTTAGCGGAACCACCGCGTTTACTGAAGGTGCTGGCCGTATTGGTGATTCTGGCTACAGCCGCTCTTAGTGTATTGGACCGCTCAATGTTGCTGGGGCTGGTTATTTTACTGGTTATGGCGAATACCCTTAAGTTACTGGAGTTTCGCACGTTGCGGGACGCCTGGGTTATAGCACTGGTGAACTGCTTTATTATTGCCGCAGCGTATCTGTTTTCCACCAGTATGCTGGCGGGTGCTTACGGTGTGGTATCTATTATCGTACTGCTTGCCAGTCTGGTTGCACTGCACAGTGAGGTTCAAAGCGGGGCTATAAATGAAGTTGCAGCAGCGCAGTCATTGCGTTGGCAGCCTGTAAAAACCGCAGGGTTACTGTTATTGCAGGCGTTGCCGCTGGCGGCACTGATGTTTCTGGTTTTCCCCCGTATAGGCCCGTTATGGAGTCTGGAACTGGGGTCAACTGCCGGTCGTACCGGTCTTTCAGATAGCATGGCGCCCGGAGAAATCAGCAACTTGTTACGCTCTGACGAAATGGCGTTTCGGGTGAGCTTTAGTGGAGAGCCTGTAGCAGAGCCGGAGCGCTATTGGCGGGCGATGACGTTTGATTCTTTTGATGGTCAGCGCTGGCGTATAGATGCCGCCCAGTCACAGAGCCAGTTATCAGGTATTAGCAGCAGCGGTGATTATCAGGTAATCGCAGAACCGGCAACCAGTAGCTGGCTTATTGCCTTAACGCCGGTACGAACTGGCACGCAGGGATTAAAGCTGTTTGCTGATGGCACTGTACGGGCTCCAGAGCCTCTGCAACAGCGTTTCACCTATAATCTTGCATCTGAGGTCGATACTAAGGAATCGCTCAGTAAAGAGGCATACAGGCGCTATTTGCAGGTGCCTGCCGGGAATCCCCGTGCAAGGGCTTTAATCGATCAGTGGCTGGCGCAAGGGCTGACAAAATCACAAATAGTTAAGGCAATTCTGCAGCAGTATCAGCAGCGTTTCAGTTATACCTTGTCACCTGCCCGGTTACAGGGGGACCGGGTGGATGAGTTTTTCTTTTCAACCCGGGAAGGTTTTTGTGAGCACTTTGCCAGTGCAACCGGGCTGATGTTACGTATGGCCGGTATTCCCACCCGGGTGGTGGGAGGCTATCTTGGCGGGGAGTGGAATCCATACAGTCAGTATTTGCTGATCCGGCAGTATGATGCTCACGCCTGGGTTGAAGCCTGGATGGATGGCCGCTGGCAGCGAATTGACCCGACAGCAGCAGTGGCTCCGGAGCGGGTCAGAGACGGTGTCGAAAACTTACTGCAACAGTCACCGGGATATCTGGCTAACCAGCCGTTAAATATCCTGAATTTAGAACGACAGTTTGCGCTGCTGGCTGAACTGCGTTTGCGTTATCAGAGCCTTAACTATAACTGGCATCGCTGGGTGCTTGGCTACGACAGCCAGCAGGAAGATCTGTTACAGGACTGGTTGGGCAATCTTAATTATCTGAAATCAGTGTTATTGATACTGTTACCGGTCACGGTGGTGTTGCTATTCATTGGCTGGTGGCTTTTACGTGCCAGGCCTTTGTACAGGGATCAGATTTCACTGGATACGGAGCGCCTTTCAGACCGGGTTAGCCGGCAGGATCCAAATCTGGCCCGCAGTTCTGATGAAACTCTGCAACAGTATAGCCAGCGTTTGTGTCAGGCTTTGCCTGAGCTGAGTGAGGTGTTGTCAGGTTGGTCAGATGCTGCCGGGAAAGCACAGTATGACGTGTCTTCTAATGCCAATATGAAACACTATAAGCGCAGCCTGAGAAAGTTACGTCGCCGTCTATAATTCTGTAAGCCAAGCCAAGCCAAGCCAAGCCAAGCCAAGCCAAGCCAAGCCAAGCCAAGCCAAGCCAAGCCAAGCCAAGCCAAGCCAAGCCAAGCCAAGCCAAACCAACAAAAAAGCCCCCGTCAGTTACCTGACGGGGGCTTTTTTACAGTACCGGATCTAGTTGTTCGTAGAAGCTGATGGTTCAGCGCCCAGACCTTCTTTATCACGGATATCGTCGCGGATCAGTGCTTTGATCATAGAGATACACATCAGGAACATGATCATAGTGAATGGCAGTGCGCCGATGATCATTGCGTTCTTAAGTGCGTCCATACCACCGCCACCAGCGATTAGCAGAGTAGCGATTACCAGCGTCAGCAGAACACCCCAGATGATGCGGTGCAGATTACCAGTTTCCTGAGCGCCACCAGACATGATGGTGTTCATTACCAGAATACCGGAGTCAGCAGATGTCACCAGGAAGGTCATGATCAGTACAACACACATGATAGTGATTGCAGACAGCAGACCGCCGTCAATCATCAGTGCCAGTGTTGCGAACAGCTTAGCGGTAGCAGATGCACCGATGATGCTGCCTTCAGCTACGCCAGACAGTTCCAGATCGATCGCAGTACCACCCAGGATAGTCATCCATGCGAAACATACCAGTGCCGGAGCAATAACTGCACCCAGTACGAATTCACGGATAGTACGACCTTTAGAGATACGCGCCAGGAACAGACCTACGAATGGAGAGAATGCAATCCACCAAGCCCAATAGAAAGTAGTCCATGCAGACTGCCAGCCAAACTGACGGCCTTCTTCGGTAACTTCCCAGATAGCCGCTGCAGTAGCGTCGAAGTTTTCAGTTGCCTGCAGGGCAGCCGGCAGGCCAGCCTTGAAGGACTCGAAACCACCCCATGGGCCAGTCGCGTGTAATGCCTGCAGATCTGCAGGTGGCAGAGAACGGGCAACTTCAGGCAATGAAGCAACAAAGCTGTCGTAAGGAGTCGGGCCGTAAGCGCCGAAAGACAGTGAAACAAAGTTCAGGATGTAATCAACCAGTGCTGTACCGTAAGTGGTCATGGCAAAGCCGAATGAACCGAAGAATACGAAAGTCAGCAGCAGGATCAGAGACAATACCAGGTTCAGGTTAGACAGGTATTTTACCCCGCGACCTACACCGGATACTGCAGAGACAATCGACATACCCATGATCATAATCAGGGCTGCCAGCAGACCAACTGTGCTTGGTGCTGGTTTAGTGTCGATATCTTTCATTAGCCATTCCATGCCGGTAATGGCATAGACACCGTCAACCAGCTGGCTGATACCGAAACCGATAGTTACCGATACACCCAGGATTGTTGCTACAACGCCTAATACGTCAACCAGATGACCCAGCGGGCCATTCAGATGACGACCCAGCAGAGGTGTCAACGCAGAACGGATAGTTAGTGGCATGTTACGGGTGTACGCGTAGTAAGCCAGAGACAGGCCTGTCACCACGTAAATCGCCCAGGCATGGAAGCCATAGTGCAGGAAGGTATAACGCATACCGGATTCAACTGCACTGGCAGTATTAGCAACGGCGTCACCAGCCAGAACAACTGGGTTTGAGCCCCAGAGTCCCATAGGTTCTGCTGTAGAGTAAACCATCAGGCCTACACCCAGACCCGCACCGAACATCATGGAGAACCATGAGAAATTAGAAAATTCAGGCTTTTCACCTTCTGGACCGAGTCGACGGCTACCCCAGGAAGGGACAATAGCAAGTGCGAAACAGAAGAAAGCGAACAGACCAACTACAACGATGTAGAAGGAGTTGAAGGTATTCAGCAGAGTACCATTCAATGATGACAGCATAGAGCCAGCGTTATCAGGCCAGACCAGTGCCCACAAAACCAGCAGTGTCATAGACACTTTACTGAGCATTGCGATAGGCAAACTGTAACCTTTATAAAAGCCTTCGGAAGAGGTTTTAACCTCTATATCCGTAAACGGCGGTGGGGTTTTCATGTTATTACCTCATGTTGTTATTTTTATGAGTATTTAACGGGAGCGTATACCGGAGTCCTTTCCTTAAAATATTAACTTTGTCATTTATTAAAACTGAAGGTATTCAGCGTTACTAAATAACGCAGTTTATTATCGCGCAGGTAATATTACCTGTTACTGCTTTGTCCGCCTTAATCACTGCATGCCTGTCGCAGTGATGAGAGCGTATGCGCGTTATGTGTTTAATCCGGAAACTGTAACAAATGTTACTGCTTCAATTAGCTATTTTGTTTTTATACACCCAATAAAAACAAATTAAGTCGCCAGATTAACCACTCAATCTAACAGCGTTTATTTAATGCCTATATCATAAATGCGAAAATAATTCGCAATTTTACTTATAGGCATAAATATCATTTATGTCAGTTTTTTTAATTAAATAGTCATTTAAAGAAAAAGCTGTTTTTAATTAAATGACTATTTAAAAATAAAGCTTAACTTAATAATTAAATTAAGCTGGCTTCAGGCTGCTTTCAAAAAAGTTTAACCAGTTTAGCCCCATTATTCTGGCAACATCCTGTTCACTGAAGCCACGCTTCAGTAAACCAGCTGTCAGATTAGGGAAGTCGCGGCTGTCTTTAAACCACTCCAGCGGACGTGGCCAGTCAGCATTGCTCTTTGAGCCTTCGCCGTAGTCCATCTCTTTCGACCAGCGGCCGTTACGCATCCACTCCAGTACTTCCAGCGGCTGCTGCTGACACAAATCAGTACCAATACCAATTTGCTCAACACCCATCAGGTCTGCGGTACGGGCAACCATGTCGCAGAACTCATCAAGAGTACAGTCAGGGCCGTTTTTCAGGTGGAACGGATACAGGCTGAAGCCCAGTAAACCACCGGATTCACCCAGTGCTTTCAGAACAGTATCGGACTTATTACGTTTAGCCGCATGGAAGCTGTTCGGGTTAGCGTGTGAGATCACAATCGGCCGGCTGGAAATTTCAATCGCTTCCAGGGTGCTGCGCTCAGCACTGTGGCTCATATCAACGATCATGCCTACCCGGTTCATCTCAGCGATAACCTGGCGACCAAAGCGGGTAACACCGCTGTCTTCTGCTTCGTAGCAACCACAGGCCAGCAGGCTCTGGTTGTTATAGGTGAGCTGCATAATCATAAGATTCAGCTCACGCATAATCTCGATCATGTCGATGTCATCTTCGATCGGCGAGCAGTTTTGCGCGCCGAACATAACACCTACTTTACCCAGTTTTTTCGCCAGACGGATATCATCCGCAGACTTAACCGGCATGATCAGATCGCCGTGTTGCTCGAACATGCGGTTCCATTCGCCTATGCGCAGCAGGGTCTCGCGAATCTGCTCATGATAGACGATGGTGGCGTGAACCATAGTTACACCGCCGGCTTGCAGCTGTTCGAAAATCTCGCGGCTCCAGTTGGAGTACTGCAGGCCATCTATGACGATCTGTTGGCGATGTATATCCAGATGCATGTTTAGCTCTCCTGATGACTGATTATATGCGGCTGACTTCAGGCGCGGATGTAGCTGGTTTTAACCACTGTGTAGAACTCTTTCGCGTAAGTGCCCTGTTCACGAGGACCAAAGCTAGAGTCTTTACGGCCACCGAAAGGTACGTGGTAATCAGTACCTGCAGTTGGCAGGTTAACCATGACACAACCAGTTTTAGCGTTACGCTTGAAGTGAGTCGCGTACTGCAGAGACTGTGTGCAGATACCGCCAGTCAGACCGAAGTTAGTATCGTTCAGAGTCGCCAGAGCTTCTTCGTAATCTTTAACTTTGATAACACAGGCAATCGGTGCGAATGCTTCTTCACGGTTGATTGTCATGTCATTAGTTGTGTTAGTGAACAATGCTGGCTGCATGTAGTAGCCTTCAACTTCTTCACCGTTGTAAGTTTCAGTGAACACTTCACCGCCACATACCAGGTTGCCGCCTTCGCGTTTAGCCTGTTCAAAATACTCAACGTTCTGTTCCAACTGACGGGCATCAGCAACAGCACCGATGTGAACACCTTCTTTCAGAGGGTGGCCAACAACCAGTTTCTGCATACGTGCCTGCATCGCTTCTACGAAACGGTCGTGAATGCCTTCAGTTACGATCAGACGGGAAGATGCTGTACATTTCTGGCCAGTACCACCGAAAGCACCACCAACAGCACATTCAACAGCGTTATCCAGATCGGCATCGTCCAGTACGATCAGGGCGTTCTTGCTGCCCATTTCCAGCTGGCATTTAACCAGGTTGCCAGCGGTAGCAGATGCAACCTTACGGCCAGTTTCCAGGGAGCCTGTGAATGTCAGAGCGTTTACCTGACGGGAGTTGATCAGTACGTCACCCACTTCACGGCCAGGACCCATAACCAGGTTGAAAGTACCTGCAGGCAGACCCTGACGGGAAATGATTTCAGTCAGTGCCCATGCAGATGCAGGAACCTGATTCGCTGGCTTCCATACAACGGCGTTACCGAATGCCAGTGCCGGAGCAATTTTCCAGGCACCTGTTGCAGTTGGGAAGTTCCAAGGCGTGATGATGCCGACAACGCCAACAGGCTCGCGACGGGTTTCAATTTCGATGCCTGGACGAACTGACTCAGCTGTCTCGCCCATCTGACGCAGCACTTCAGCAGCGTAGTAATGGAAGAACTGGCCAGAACGGTAAACTTCACCGCCGCCTTCAGCGACTGTTTTACCTTCTTCGCGTGCCAGGATCATACCCAGCTCGTCTTTACGGGCAATCAGTTCGTCACCAATCGCCATCAGTACGGAGTAACGCTGCTCCAGACCGCTCTTGGCCCATTCTACCTGACCAGCAGTTGCTGCCTGAATGGCCGCTTCAGTCTGAGCTGTATCAGCCTGAGCGTACTGACCAATAACGTCACGGGTATCTGCCGGGCTGATGTTAGCAATGTTGCCGTTGTTGCCTGGCTGCCATTCACCGGCGATGTAGTTGTTGAATACCTGATCTGACATATTGATCTCCTGACTATCGGAAGTAGCGCCTATGCTTAACTGTATGTGTAAGAGAGGGCGCAATATAAAAATCTGTTGGAACCATAATAGGTCTCGTGCTGTAATAATAAAAATTAATAAATAATATTTTGTGATAAGGAGTTCTTATTATGTTGGCAGATCTGAAGATCGCGCAGCTGCGTCACTTCATCTGGGTGGCTGAACTCAAAGGCTTTCATGCCGCGGCGGAACGGGCTCACCGTACCCAGCCGGCGATCTCCTTATCCATTCGTGATCTGGAAAATAAGCTCGGTGAAGCGCTGTTTGAGAAGCATCACTCCAAAACGAATAAGACCGAGCTAACGCCGTTCGGGCATTACTTCCTGCCGAAAGCTAAAGAACTGATCAGTCATCATGACCGGGTCGCTGAGGATATGGAGTTACTGGCTAAGCACCGTACCGGTCATTTACGTCTGGCCTCAGTACCGTCGATCGCCAGCCGGGTATTGCCCGCGTTATTACAGGACTTTGTTAGTCAGGCACCGGATCTGCATATCAGTTGCTTTGATGATAATTCTGATGCCGTTATTCGGATGATTGAAAATCAGCAGGTGGATTTTGGCCTGACGAATCTGCTGAAGCCAGATCTGTATACCAATCTGACATTCACGCCGATCTGGCAGGATGAAGTGGGAGTGGTGTGTCCGGTCGGACATCCTCTGGCTGAAGAGGTCAGCGTTGACTGGAAAGTGCTGAAAGAGTATCGCCTGATCGGTAATGGTACCTCCCGTTTACTTGAAGGCACTGATGCTGCCGGCCTGTTAGATAAGTCGCCTTTATATGTTTCGAATATGATTTCTTTGCTGGCGATGCTGGACGCTGGTTTTGGAATTACAACATTGCCGCGTTATGCGTTTCCGGAAAATAGTCCTAACTTTAGGTTTGTACCTTTGCATTCACCGCAGGTGATTCGTCGTATAGGTGTGGTGCAGCAAACTAACCGTTCCCTGTCGCCACCGGCGGAAGCCTTCTATAAATATATCCTGCAGCAGTGCTGTAGTGATCTGGAAGAAGACGCCTAAACGTATAAACTCTTAGGAAAAATAATATCTTCGATAATTTAATAAGTTTTGATTATCGTTTGATAGAACCTTTTGATTTGATGCCGCAGCGAAATCGGCTGATTATGTTTGTAAGGGAGCTCAGGATAATACCAGCGACGCGCGGTGATTATATCTGGCCCTAAATATAATAATCAGCGGTCCGGTCCGGGTACTGCACCATATATTTCTATGCTGCCCTAAGAATCGGCGAATCAGTCTTTCACGCGCACACGCGTGTGTATCACAGACGGTCGCGGATTCTGTATCCACGAGACTTAGGTGTTCCATGAGGTTAAGACAATGACAGGGTCTGCGGCAATTCAGGCATCACTCTACGGCAGCCATGCACTGCCACTTCGGCCCGTCGGGCAGGTTATGCAGCTTGAGCGTTTGGGGGCTATGCACCAGAGCAGGCTGAGTTTCATGCGCGCGCTGGTAAGACGTATCATGCGTGAACGCTGGCAGATTACCCCGGCACTGATGGAGCTGGATGACCAGGGCTATGGCCGGGTTATCTATCGCATTCAGGCGCCACAGGGCTGCTACAGCTTCGTACTTTTCTCTGACTATTTATCACCTGAAGAACGTAATGATCGTGTGATTGCCACTAAGTGGGATCTGACCATGGCGCTGGTTGCCGGTGATCTGGCGGCTGAAGTTGCTGCCGGTGATGAAAGTTATCTGCAAAAACTGCGTGATAATGTGCCTAAACAGGAAGCCGGCCGGGTCGATAGCCGTGTTTTCGTTTTGTCCCGGGCAAACCGCAGCGCGCGTAACTTTGATTACGTCGTTGATCAACTGGCCAATGGCGAGCAGCCTGATGCCGAAAAGATTGCCAAAGTTGGCTATCTGTACCGTACAACCGCTGTATACGGTAGCGGTAAGCTTGGTATGGCTGACTGGCAGAAAGTGCAAAGCCACTGGCTGGACTTCGCCCGTCCGTTCAGTGCTGAAATGTTTGTGTGCTTTATGTTGCGTAACTTCAGTCTGTTACAGGCGGAACATATTGCAAAAATCCGCAATCCGGAAACGTACAAACCAATGGAGCTGGGCCTGAAGCGTTACTTTGGTATTGGTAATTCTACCGGGCTGGGGATGGCGCCTTATCTGATTAATCACCCTTTGCTGATTAACCGCTGGATTGAAATGCGTGAGCTGGCGCTGGCACGTATCTGTGCCATGACCGAGCCGGACGGCAGCACCCGTGATCGCTTTGGTGAGCTGTTACGGCGTTGCGACCTGCATACCCGTGAAGTGTTTTGTGACGATGAATGGCAGCAAGACAATAATCAGATGCTGCTGAATGATTTGCAGCGTCTGCAAGAGCAGATGTTGAACGGTATCAGTGACTGGAGCAGCCTGCTGGAATGGAGTAATCAGAACTGTTCATTACAGGGCCAGGAGCTGTTGGTTTCTGTGCTGCTTGAGCTGTACCCAACGCTGGTTGATGAGCTGGAAGAGCATTGCTGTCAGAATGACGTGATGGATCTTAATCCGCAAATGCCGCTGAGCACGCTTAAATCTCTGATCGAAAAACATTATGACTGGGCACTGGAGATCGATTTTTCCAAGCCGGAAGCCTGCCAGACATTTTGGTATCGGTCAGAAGATAAAATGGAACCGCGTTTAGGTGACTGTGAGCAGGAGCCGGGCGCCGATAAACAAATGCCGCTGGGCATTGGTTTTCTTGTACGTCAGTGCTACGACCAGCTGCAGGAGTTTGGCGGTGATGAGCAGGCGACCTGTGCACAGTTCTTGCTGGAGCAGCCGCAGTCACGGGGTATAGTGCGCCGTATTCAGGCAATGAGTAACACTTTGTTCGGTGAAATTCGTGCCAACTTACTGGATAAAGACGTGCTGCCAATGCACTTGCTGCGCGCTAAGCTGGCGTTCTTTGGGGTAAGTAAATTTGATCCGCGTTCCAAGCTTTGGGTACGTAACACTATGTTTCAGGGGGCTCCCTTACTGGAAGATATCGGCAAACCTTTTGCTGATGACTGGTTTATGCCACTGAATCCACAAACCCAATCTAACCGCTAGGACGCCATCATGTACGTATCGCTGAATGAATTAAGTGCCACGTTGCGCCGTTGCTTTGAAGCAAACGGTTACAGTGTTGGCCAATATGAAGATGCTGCTAATGCCGTTGTCTGGCTTGAGCAGCATGGTTGCCGCGGGCTGGATGAGCTATACCGCTCACTGCCGTTTCTGGAAACAGATCAGGTTAAACCCGGTAGCCAGATCAGTTACGAAGATGCTTCTTCACTGGTACTCGAGTGTACCGGTCGCAGCGCGCTGAACTGTGTTGCTGCTGCTGTCGATCTGGTACAGGTAAAAGCGTTGCACGCCGGTATTGCTACTTTAACTTTGCATAACTGCCATAACCGGATGGTGGTGATGAAAGCGTTGGCTGATTGTGGCCGCAGAGGCTTAAGTGCTGTTGCATACTGGCAGAATGGCTCAGACGTTATTACTGAACATACTGCTGCTATAAAAGCCGGTGACAGCTATCCGAACTATGCGCGGGTAGAGTTATCACCTGAAGCACGGGATGAAGCGGTAGAGCATCAGAGCCTGACGTTGCTGTGTACCCGTCAGCTGGACCTGACATCGTCGTTACGTAACCAGTTTAAGGGCAAGGGTCTGTTGGAAATGACGCCGCAACAACTGGCGGCGAAAGGTAAAGAAGCACTGGATAAGGGCATTTATATTGATGCGACCTTATGGGACAGTATTTATAAGATTGGTAATGCTGTGCTGGTAGAAAACAGTGAAAGCTCACGCCAGGGTGCCGGCGCATAAATTTTAAATCAGAAAAATAAGCACAGTTCGAAGTTGCTAACCTGAGATTGGTAGCAACTGTCATTGAGGGCTGTTTAGTTGGGAGAATGTTTATATGCCGGTTTTGTCACTGGAAGAAATCCGTCAGTTAAGTTTTGATGCACTACGCCGTTGCGGCGCTAACGAAGAACACGCTACGGCGGTTGCGCTGGAGCTGATGGACGCCGAAGCCGAAGGGATACGTAACGTCGGACTGGGATATATTCATCTTTATCTGAATCACCTGAAGTGCGGCAAAGTAATTGGCGATGCGAAGCCTGAAATCGTGCGTCAGTCTGCAGCAGCAACGCTGGTTAATGCCAGACACGGTTTCTGCCATACCGCTTATCTGCATGCTGAAGAGCAACTGATCGAAACTACTCTGCGTGAAGGCGTTGGTATGCTGGCAATCCAGCAGTCTTATTCTGCCGGTGTACTGGGTTGGTTTGTACGCCGTCTGGCGCAACGGGGGCTAGTTGCTCTGATGTTCGCTAACTCTTCTAAAGCGGTAGCGGCGCACGGCGGTAAAGTACCTTTCTTTGGTACCAATCCTTTTGCGTTCGGTTCGCCACGGCAAAGTGATTCAGGAGAAATGTTGGCACCAGTTGTAGTAGATATGGCGACGTCATCGACTGCACGGGTGAATATTGTTAAAGCAGCCGCTGCCGGTGAGCCGGTTGAGCTGGGGCATGTTATAGATGCTGATGGCAATCCGACAACTGATGCTGCAGCTGGCCTGAAAGGCGCTCAGTTACCGGTAGGCGGACCAAAAGGTTTTGGTCTGGGGTTGATTGTAGATCTGATGGGTGGTGCTCTGACGGGCAGCAACTGCTCCTATGAAGCATCTATGTTCTCAACCAATGATGGCGGGCCACCTAATGTAGGCCAGACCATTATTGCTTTCAATCCGGAATTCTACAGTGACGGTTATCTGGCGCATCTGGAAACTATGTTTGCTTCACTGACCGATGACAACGAAGTACGTATTCCGGGTGAGCGCCGTCAACAGTTGCGCGAGCAGCATGAACGTGATGGTGTTGAAGTGCCACAGGCATTGCTGGATAAGATTGCCGATCTAAGCGCAGTATAATCCTATGATCGCCGGTAAGTGAGTACTTACCGGCTGATTATTACTATCTCCCCTCCTGCTATCGACCCCTCCTGAGTTATCTGCTACAACACGGTTTTGCTTATTTTACTGTCATAGTTTTGTAGGGGTTACTCCATGATCAACACCCATCAGCAAAGTGCAGCTGTTATTGGTGCTGGAATTATCGGCGTATGTACGGCAATAGAATTACAGCGTCGCGGTATACAAGTTAGTCTGATCGAACAGGAAACACCTGCCGCAGGGGCTTCCAGTGGTAATTGCGGGCTATTAGCGATAGGTGAGGTAGTACCTTTCTCAAAGCCGGGAGCGATGAAAAAGATTCCTGGTTGGCTGTTGAATCCTGAAGGCCCGCTGGTCATTCGGCCGCATTATTTCATGAAGTTAATTCCCTGGTTTGCCCGTTTTCTGATGGCAGCTAAACCTGGCAGAGTGGCAGAAATTGGCGAAGGGCTGGCAGCTCTGACGCGTCAGGCTGCTTCAAGCTATGAAGAATTGTTAGCCATTACCGGCATTAAAGACATGTTGAGGGAAAACGAAGCGCTACTGGTATATGACCATGAAAATGAGTTTGAACAGGACCGGCTTACCTGGAAAATGAAAGCAGATCTTGGCTTTGAGTTTGAAAGGCTTAGCCCCGAACAGTTAAAGATAATCGAGCCGGCACTGGCAGATGATTTTGCCTGCGCAGTACTGCTTAAGGGCTGGAGGTCTTTCGCTGATCCGAAGCGATTAGTTGATCAATTGGTGGAGTACTTTGTCGCTGAGGGAGGTAAGTTGCTTCAAGCCGAAGTGCAGGGGTTTGATTGTCGTGATGGCGAAGTGAAGGCACTAAGGCTTGCTGGTAATGAAAATTATACGGCGGATCATTTTGTCGTTGCAGCCGGTGCCTGGTCTGGCCGCTTAACCCGGCTGTTAGGTGATAAATTACCAGTAGAAGCATTAGCAGGCTATGCAACGACCGTGAGCCAATCAGAGATTTCGCTGCAACACCCGGTAATTTATACCAATGGTGGTTTTGTAGTGACGCCTATGGAGCATGGGTTACGTATTGCCGGTACTTCTGAGATGGGTGGGTTGCATCACTCACCAAACTTTTCACGGGCAAAAATTATTGCTAAAAAAGCTCTGCGTTTATTTCCCGGACTGAAAAATAATCAGGGCGAAGAGCAGATGGGTTTTCGCTCCTTCATGCCGGATAGCCTGCCTGTGATAGATAAAGCCTCTGTTTACAGTAACGTTGCTTACGCTTTTGGACATGGTCAGATTGGTTTAACGACCGGGGCCATTACCGGTAAATTGGTTGCACAATTGATGACGAATGAAACTACCAGTGTAGATATGCAGCCTTATAGCGTTAAGCGCTTTTGATGATGTTAGTTAACGGCTTATAGTTTTCAGTTGGTGATTGCCAGTGCATGCCTTTCGCAGAAGAGGCTGTCTTGCGTTCACTACAGGAATAACCGGCAAAGTGTTGGCTGAATAACCTGTGTATCAAGTCAGTTGAGTTTCTGTAGATAGCTGTGCAATAAAATTATTACATAAAAAAACCGTGCAGAAGCACGGTTTTTTTAAATGGACCCTGTTAGCTGGCAGGGCGTTGTAAAAGTACATTTGCCATCCAGTGAGCAACCTGCAATGAGTCTGCTTTGGCGTCTGGCTCGGCCAGGCTACGCAGCCCCTGTTGCGCGTGCTCATGAGGAATGCCGTCGCCATCGCGGAAGGTTAACAGAGCATCTTCAAATTCTACGGTAAATTCCGGGTGACCCTGGAAAGTCATAATACGATCACCATAGACCAGACCTGCATAATTACAGAAGTCGGAGCTGGCAAAAACTTCAGCCGCTGCTGGCTTTTCTACCACCTGATCCTGATGTACCGCGTTGATAGTAAATGGCTTGCCAGATACGTCGCCAGGAATGTGCGGGCTGTCGCTAATCAGTTGGTAAGTTTGCAGGCCAAGACCCCATTCGCCGTTATATTTGATTACTTTTCCACCGAAAGCTTCAGCAATTATCTGATGACCGAAACAGATGCCGAGTAATGGCTTTTGCTGTTGGTGGATCTCCATGATCAGTGTTTTTAGGCGTTGCATCCAGGCCTGATTTTCGTAGACGCCGGATTTTGAGCCGGTGATGATCCAACTGTCACAGACTTCTGCGCCAGTCGGAAAAATATCTTCACGAACGTCATAAATATCGTACTCAAATTCATATTCAGCGGTGTTGAACAGCTGTACGAACATATCGGCATAGCTGCCA
Source organism: Aliamphritea ceti (assembly GCF_024347215.1). Taxonomy (NCBI): domain Bacteria; kingdom Pseudomonadati; phylum Pseudomonadota; class Gammaproteobacteria; order Oceanospirillales; family Oceanospirillaceae; genus Aliamphritea; species Aliamphritea ceti. Next base: position 4,978,573 of record NZ_AP025282.1, on the reverse strand, counting down.
AACTGAGCCTGTAATTCCTCCGGTGTGATACCGGCGGCGAGAATACCAACTTTCATAAAAAGCCTTTACTGAGAAGTTAACTGCAAATTCTTGTGGCCGGTTCTGCGGCACACTTGGCATGTTTGGTTATTTTATAATCAGTCGCTGTGGGTTAACAGTATTATCCCTGCTTCTGATGGTTTTTTGACCACCGCAGCTCGCTTATGGGTGAAACGATAGCTGCGGTGGATATTCGACTAGTTAGTCTAAACGGTTCATCATCCGGTTCTGGCGGCGCATCTGCCAGATCGCACCAACAACACCCAGTGCGACAATACCGATCATGATCGTCGCCAAGGCGTTCACTTCCGGTGTTACCCCTAAACGTACCTTGGAGAAAATCACCATTGGCAGCGTGCTGTTACCCGGACCGGAGACGAAGCTGGCGATAACCAGATCATCCAGCGACAAGGTAAATGACAGTAACCAGCCGGAGATGATCGCCGGTGAAATCAGCGGTAAGGTCACCAGGAAGAACAAACTGAAAGGCTTGGCCCCCAGGTCCATCGCGGCTTCCTCCAGTGATTCATCCATCGCCGATAAACGCGATTGCACAATGACCGCCACATAGGCCAGACAGAAAGTACTGTGGGCAATAATAATGGTTCCAATGCCCCGGCCGGATGGCCAGCCGAAGGCGCCTTCCATTGCCACAAACAACAGCAACAGTGACAAACCGGTGATCACTTCCGGCATCACCAAAGGTGCGGTGATCCAGCCAGACAGCACCAGTTTGCCCGGAAAACGGCCCATCCGTGACAGTACGAAACCTGCCAGTGTTCCTAACACCACCGCCACACTGGCGCTGATGAAGGCGACCTTTAAGCTCAGCCAGGCAGCGGTCATGATCTGCTCGTTATTGAACAGCGCGCTATACCATTTCAGGGACCAGCCACCCCAGACGGTGACCAGTTTGGATTTGTTGAAACTGTATACGATCAGCGCAATGATCGGTGCGTACAGGAAGATAAACCCTAATGTCGCGCTGGTATTCAGGAACAGCGATTTACGTTGTTGCATCTTAAAACGCCTCCTTACCGGAATTAGTGTTTCTAATCAGCATGATCGGCAGTACCAGCACGATCAGCATCACGGTTGCGACCGCAGAGGCCATCGGCCAGTCCCGGTTGAGGAAGAACTCATCCCAGAGGACTTTACCTATCATCAGAGTATCGGAACCGCCTAAGAGGGCCGGAATTACGTACTCACCAACCGCCGGAATAAATACCAATAAACAACCGGCAATGATGCCCGGTATCGCCAGTGGCAAGGTAATCAGGAAGAAGTTCTGCATCGGCCGGCCACCTAGATCCTCAGCGGCTTCCAACAAGGTAATGTCCATCTTTTCCAATGCGGTATAGAGCGGCAAGACCATGAACGGCAGGTAGGTATAGACGATGCCGATGTACACGGCAAAGTCGGTCTGCAGCATAGTTAACGGCTGATCGATAATGCCGAAACTGAGCAGAAATTCATTGATCAGGCCATTCTTTTTCAGGAAGCCCATCCAGGCATACACCCGCAACAGGAAAGAGGTCCAGAACGGCAGAATCACCAGCGACAGCAGTAAGATCCGTGTGGTGGATTTACTGCGGGCGATCAGATATGCCATTGGAAACGCGACTAATAATGTGAAGAAAGTCGAGACCGCCGCAATCCGGATCGAGCTCAAATAGGCTTCCAGATAGAAGGTGTCTTCAAACAGGTAGATGTAGTTGCCAAGGTTCAGCTTCAGTGTCGCAAACGACTCTTCCGGGTCCCATTCCAGCAATGAACTGTAAGGCGGAATCGAGATGGTCGGCTCCGCTAAGGAAATTTTGAAGACCACTAAAAAGGGTACAAAAAAGAACACCGCCAGCCACAGACTGGGCAGGGAAATAACCGTCCAGCGACCAATGCTCAGGTGGCGTAAGCTATAGATCAGGCGCCCCAAGCCTGACACCGGCTTCTGGCCGGGAATATTCAGGGAAACCGGGGCGTTCATGAGGTCAGTACCACGCTGCTGTCTGCATCCCAGGACATGTACACCTGATCTTCCCAGGTGAAGCGCTCGCCCATGCTACGGGACAGGTTCGGCTGAGTGATACGGACTTCTTTACCGCTTGGCAGACGGATGCGGAACACCGACATGCTGCCCATGTAGGCAATTTCTTCGATGATGCCGACGATACAATTAACGTCCTGATCCGGCTTACGGCGGCTGACTTTAATTTTTTCCGGGCGCAGTGCCACGTGTACTTTCTGATTCGGTGAACAGCTGATGCCGTGGTTAACATAGAGTTCGCCACCGGCTTCCTTGGAATGAATGCGCACACTGTCCGGCTCATCTTCAATAACCCGGCCTTCGAACATATTCACCGAACCGATGAACTCAGCGACAAAGCGGCTGTTCGGGTATTCATAGACATCATGCGGCTCGGCCGTCTGGACGATCTTGCCCTGATCCATCACGCCGATACGGGTCGACAGGGTCATTGCTTCTTCCTGGTCGTGGGTAACGACCACAAAAGTCACGCCAAGTTTTTCCTGAATATTGATCAGCTCAAACTGCGTCTCTTCACGCAGCTTCTTATCCAGTGCACCCAGTGGCTCATCCAGTAGCAACAGTTTTGGCTGTTTGATCAGTGAGCGGGCCAGTGCGATACGCTGGCGCTGACCACCGGACAATTGATGCGGCTTACGCTTGTTCAGATGGCCCATTTGCACCAGCTCAAGCATCTGAGCGACCCGCTCCCGGACTTCTGCACGGGGAATGCCTTCACGCTTGAGGCCAAAGGCAACGTTTTCTTCAACACTCAGGTGCGGGAACAGCGCATACGACTGAAACATCATATTCACCGGGCGCTTCCAGGGCTGAATACCTGCCATATCGACGCCGTCGATAATGATCTTGCCAGACGTGGCTGACTCAAAGCCGGCAAGCATGCGCAACAAGGTACTTTTACCGGAGCCGGAACCGCCTAGCAGACAAAAAAGCTCGTTTTTATAGATATCCAGTGAGATGTTATCAACGGCGGTGAAGTCACCAAACTTCTTGGTAATGTTCTCAATCCGCAGGAATGGCTGAGCGCCGTCCTGTTTCCAGGCAGGTATCTGTTCTGCAGGAGCAGCATTGGGTTGTTCAATGCTGTCCGTGTCGATGCGTTGCGCTTGTGTCATGGGGAAGCCTCCGATGACTTCTTATAATTATTGATGAAAATGACATAGCCAGAGGACGGGTTCAGAGGCGCGGCTGAGGTTATGTCAGGTTCTCACGTTAATGGATAAACATTTGTAATTTCGTCAGCTGGTCGTTGAGAGCTGGCCGCTGAGAGTAATTACAAATGTTTATCCATCTGTTGTCTGGCTGACAGCCCGGAGGCTGCCAGCATTCGGATAACGAATTAGCGATTAGCTTTTACGTTTGTCCAGAGACGGGTCAGTACCCGGTCGATCTTCTTCGGCAGTACCTTCAGAGAGAATAAGTTCTTTCTGACTTCATCTGTCGGGTAGATGGTTTCATCGTTAACGATCGCAGGATCAATCAGGTCAGTAGAAGCTTTGTTGGCGTTGGCATATGCCACGTAGTTTGAAATACCGGCAATGACTTCAGGGCGCAGTAAGTAGTTAAGTAGCTTGTGCGCTTTGTCAGTATTTTTGGCGTCAGCCGGAATTGCCAGCATATCGAACCATACAGCGGTGCCTTCTTTTGGAATGCTGTAAGCGACTTTTACACCGTTATCACTTTCTTCAGCGCGGGCTGCTGCCTGCAGAATATCGCCTGACCAGCCGATAGCGACACAGATGTCACCGTTTGCCAGGTCGTTGATGTACTGGGAAGAGTGGAAGTAAGTGATATACGGACGTACTGATAGCAGCAACTTACCGGCGGCAGAGTCTTTGCTGTAATCTTTTTTGTTATCGCTGTTTGGATTCTTACCCAAATAGTTCTGAGCGATAGGGACTATCTCACCCGGAGCATCCAGGAAAGCGACACCACATTTTGCCAGCTTTTCCATATTTTCCGGTTTGAAAACCAGATCCAGGCTGTCCACCGGCGCATCTTCCCCCAGTGCTGCTTTGACCTGTTCAACGTTATAGCCGATACCGGTCGTGCCCCACAGGTAAGGAATAGCGTACTTATTATCCGGATCGACTTCTGTCAGCACCTTCATCAGACCTTCATCAAGGTTGGCGTAGTTACTCAGTTTAGTTTTATCCAGAGGTTGGAAAACACCTGCGGTGATCTGACGTCCCAGAAATTGTGAACCCGGTACGACAACGTCGAAACCTGAGCCGCCAGCCATTAGCTTGGCTTCCAGTACTTCGTTGCTGTCGAATACATCGTAGGTGACATCAATACCGGCTTCTTTCTGGAAGTTATCGATAGTGTCGCCGGCAATGTAATCCGACCAGTTATAGAATTTCAGACTGTCTTCACTGGCAGATGCCGGCATAGCCAGAGCAGTGCTCAGTGCTATTGCGGCGGCCAGAGTATTGCGGGAAGCGGAAACGTCGATCATTTTGTATAACCTCTTTTTTATTGTTGTTTAACATCCGATACCCGCTGTCGGTGACGACGGGACGGTTAAGGTATTTACACAGTGGTCAGGAACCACTGGCTTTCGAGTGCCGTTACGTGGCGCTCAAATTCAGACAATTCTTCACGTTTGCAGACGGTGAACAGCTCAATAAATGCCGGGGAGAAATACTCACGCAGTAATTCGCTGTCCTGCATTTTCTGCAGCGCGTCGTGCATGCGGGTGGGCAGGCCGACACCGTCCTGAGCAAAAGCATTACCTTCGATACGTGGTTTCGAAGGTGCCTGTGCCTGACTCAGACCGTAGTGAATACCGGCAAGAATCGAGGCCATAACCAGATAAGGGTTCGCATCGGCGCCGGAAACCCGGTGTTCGATACGCTTGGCGTTGTTGCCACTGGCTGGAATACGAAGTGAAGTAGTGCGGTTATCGACACCCCAGTTAGGTGCCATCGGTACGTAGTACTCTGGGCGCATACGACGGTAAGAGTTGATGTTCGGGCAGAAGAACGCCATTGATGCCGGCATAAAGTCCAGCAAACCTGCGATAGCATGTTCCATCTTGTCGCTGTATTCACGGCCTTCTTCAGCCAGTACATTGTTGCCTTGCTCATCAACCAGACTGACGTGGATATGAGTACCGCTGCCGGCTTCTTCCTCATATGGCTTCGCCATGAAAGACGCCTCCATACCATGCTTTTCAGCAACCGCTTTGATTACCCGCTTTAGCAAAATTGCGTTGTCGCAGGCAGCCAGCGGATCGTCCTGATGCTTGAGGTTAATTTCAAATTGTCCCGGGGCGTACTCAGCTACAGCAGTATCTGCCGGGATATTCTGAGCGGCGGTATAGGTCGCGATGTCTTCCAGAAAGGCGCTGTACTCATCAAGAATATTAATCGAGTAAACCTGAGTGTGTTCTTCACGCTTTCCGGTACGGGGTGAGATAGGTGGCTGTGGGAAACCTTTGCTGTCGCGCTTAGTGTCAATCAGATAAAACTCGAGCTCAACGGCGACAACCGGCGTGAGGCCCATATCTGTCAGGCGTTTGGTGATGTTGCTCAGTACATGGCGAGGGTCTGCAAAATAAGGCTGGCCATCCGGTTCATACATGCTCATCAGTGCCTGAGCGGTTGGACGACGCTGCCAGGGAGCCAGGGTCAGACTTTGTGGGCTGAGCAGGCAGAGTTTATCCGGCTCGCCTATATCTAGCCCTAAGGCGCATTCTTCTACAGTTTTACCGGTGATATCCAGTGAGAACAGTGATGCTGGCATGTTGATGCCGTCATCCATTGCATGATCCAGTGCGCTGCATTCGACGCGCTTGCCACGGGTAACGCCGTTGAGGTCACTGATAAGTAAATCTACTGCCTGAATTTCAGGATGTTTTTCCAGCAGAGTAGTAACGGCAGGATGATGATTGTGATTCTGTGCTTGCTCGGACATGGGATGCCTTTTTTGTTTTTCTGTGCTGCGTTGCCCCGGAATCTTGTTATTAAGAGCGTCGGGGTTTTACATAAGTGATCAATATAATGCTCATTTGCGTATTAAATTAGGTTTTGGGAAGCCTGTAGTCAAGAGAAAATTGATCATATTTTTTACAATAACCTTGTTAGGGGACCTTAATATGCATAATATGATCAAAAAAATGATCACTTGTTTTTGATGGTTTCGTGAGGCTTTTAATAGTAAAAATGATTTTAATCAATGCCTTAGGTGATATTGATTAGCTCTGATAAGGCTTCTTTAAAACATTTATAGGCTGGTTTTGTTGTTTTCTGTTCGCAAATGGTCGGACTGATAAATGTTCAAAATTCACTTCAAACGGCCGTGACAAGTAAATTCGGAGAGAGCGGATGCAAGCCCAATACTGTGATAATTACTATGCAAAGTCCCTGAATGACGCCACGGATTATCCCCGGCTGGAAGGTGAACATCAGGTTGATGTGGCGATTGTTGGTGGCGGCTTTAGCGGCGTGGCGACGGCAGTTGAACTGGCGGAAAAGGGCTATAAAGTTGCCATTATTGAAGCCAATAAGGTTGGCTGGGGTGCAACCGGACGTAATGGTGGCCAGGTAACTGGTTCTCTGTCGGGTGATAAAGCGTTACTTAAGCAGCTGGTTCCAAAGATGGGGCAGGCGGGTGAGGATTTTGTCTGGAATCTGCGCTGGCGGGGGCATGAGATTATCAAGTCCCGTGTGGAGAAGTACGGTATTCAGTGTGATCTTAAGCACGGTCACTTGCACACGGCTTATAAACCGTCACATATGCAGGAACTGGAAGACGGATATAAAGAAGCGTTGGCACGGGGCATGGGTGATGACGTCACGCTGATTTCCGCGAAAGATATGCCAGAGTATCTGGAGACTGATATCTATCATGGCGGGGTACTGAATACGCGTAATATGCACCTGCATTCGCTTAATCTGTGTATTGGTGAAGCACGGGCTGCTGAATCGATGGGTGCACTGATTTTCGAAAACTCTAAAGTCGTCGATATTCAGCACGGAAATGCACCGGCGGTGATTACCGAGCAGGGTAAAGTGACTGCTAAATCGGTGATTCTTGCCGGTAATGCGTATCACCGTTTAGGTGGCATGAAGATGAAAGGCATGATCATTCCTGCCTGCGGCGGTAACGTGGTCACTAAACCTTTGGGGGATGAGGTTGCCAGTAAAATTAACCCTCAGGATCTGGCCGTTTACGACTGCCGCTTCGTGCTCGATTATTATCGTATGACTGCTGATAAGCGCCTGATGTTTGGTGGTGGTGCTAACTATTCAGGCCGTGAATCCCGGGATATTCGTGCTGAGCTTCGGCCGGGAATCGAAAAGACATTTCCAAGGCTGAAAGGTGTCGAAATTGAATATGCCTGGAGCGGCATGATGGGCATAGTGGTTAACCGGATCCCTCAGTTAGGTAAGTTGTCTGACAATGTTTATTACGCGCAGGGCTATTCCGGCCATGGTATTGGTCTGACCCATATCATTGCAGAAATAATGGGCGATGCAGTTGCCGGCTCGATGGAAAAATTTGATGTATTTGCCGATATCAGCCATGTGCGGTTGCCGTTTGGTGATTGGGTAAGTGGTCAGATGATGGCTGCAGGTATGTGGTACTACGGCATGTTAGAAAAATTGCGTTAATCGTCATGCTTTGGCACGGCGTGACGTATGTAAGCCTGCATTCGTCCGTCGTCTGCTGATACAATGCTGGGCTCATCCAGCTGTTAATTAAAGGTATATGCGTGGAAGTAGGTGACCGGTTAAAAAAAATCCGCCAGATCTACGGGCTTTCTCAGCGCGAGCTGGCGAAACGTGTTGGTTTAACTAACAGTACTATTTCGATGATCGAGCGGAATGCAGTCAGCCCTTCGGTTGCGTCTCTGAAGAAAATTCTCAGCGGCATTCCTATGACAGTTACCGAGTTTTTCACCGCTGATATTGAAGCGAAGCGGCAGGTGATTTTCCGTCCGGATGAGCTGATAGACATGGGCACGGATGATATTCACTGGAAGTTGGTGGGTAACCCGGATACAAAGCGTACGCTGGCCTTTTTCATTGAGTGTTATGAGCCGGGTGCTGATACCGGTACTGAGCTGATGGAACATGAAGGTGAAGAAGCCGGTACTGTGATTGATGGTAAAATTGAGATCACAGTGGGCGGTGAAGTTTTCAATCTGGAGCAGGGAGACAGTTATAATTTTCAGACGAAAATTCCCCACAGGTTCCGTAATAAAACCAATAAACAGTGCCGGATTGTCAGTGCGCATACGCCGCCATCCTTCTGATTCTGCTACACCTTATACATTGATCTGAGTACTTCTCTGCCCCGTTTTAGGGGCAGTTCTGCTGCCACTGGCTGGTCTAATCTGCTATAAATTCGGCATTGCCACTGACGGCGCGTGTTCACTGATAGGCTTTTATGATGTTGCTGTTATCTGGTTTTTTAAATAAGTCGCGATATTTATTGCTGGCCTGCAGTGTTTTGCTGGCTACCAACGCCACCGCTGCTGAGGTACGGATTGCTGTCGCCAGTAATTTTACAGCGGCAATGCAACAATTAGCGGAACAGTTCAGTGCAGTTAGTGGTCACAGCACTAAGCTGATTTTCGGGTCGACCGGTAAACACTACGCGCAGATTAAACATGGCGCGCCTTTTGATGCTTTTTTTGCTGCAGATGTGAAACGTCCGCAGTTGCTTGAGCAGGAAGGTATCGCAGTGGTTAACAGCCGTTTTACTTACGCAGTAGGTAAGGTGGTGTTGTGGAGCCCGGATGCCAGTCTGGTAGATGAAGAAGGCAAGGTTTTACAGTCTGAGCGGTTTCACTATCTGGCGATGGCTAATCCTAAACTGGCACCTTATGGCCGTGCGGCACAACAGATAATGGAACAGGCAGGTGTCTGGCCCGGGCTGCGCAGCCGTACGGTTCGGGGAGAGAATATCGGCCAGACATTTCAGTTTGTGCGCAGTGGCAATGCCCAGCTGGGATTCGTTGCATATTCACAGCTGAAATCTTTACCGGATGCCGGAGGCTCACTGTGGTTGCCGGACCTGAACAGCTATACACCGATCCGCCAGCAGGCGGTATTACTTAAAGATACGCCGGCAGCACAGCAGTTTATGCAGTTTGTGCAAAGCCCGGCAGGTGCTGAAATTATCGCCCGTTATGGCTATGACAGCACCACAGACAATGGCCAATGATGCTGACTCAACAAGATCTCGATGCACTGCTTATTACGCTACAGCTGGCAGGTGTCACTACCTTAATATTGTTATTAATAGGTACGCCTTTTGCCTGGTGGCTGGCCCGAAGTCGCTGGCGTTATAAATTCCTTATTGAAGCTGTCGTTGCTTTGCCGCTGGTTTTACCACCAACGGTGCTGGGCTTCTATATGCTGATTGCTTTAGGTCCTGACGGACCGGTTGGCAGTTTGGTGAAGTCCATGGGTGGCGATCCGTTACCTTTCAGCTTTACCGGTTTGGTTATTGGTTCCGTGTTTTATTCGTTACCTTTTGTGGTGCAGCCCTTACAGAACGCCTTCCGGGCGATTGGCCGGCGCCCACTGGAAGTGGCGGCTACCTTACGGGCAGCGCCTCTGGACCGGTTTTTCAGCGTGGTGATGCCGCTGGCCCGGCCTGGTTTTCTGACCGCTGCAGTGCTGGGGTTTGCCCATACGCTGGGTGAGTTCGGTGTAGTACTGATGATTGGCGGTAATATTCCGGGGGAAACTCAGGTGGTATCTATCGCTATTTATGATCATGTTGAAGCGCTGGAATATGGTCAGGCACACTGGTTAGCCGGCGGCTTGCTGGCGCTTTCGTTTGTCATGCTGATGGCTGTGTATGCTTTAAACCGACGCTTTACGGTGGTGCGCTTATGAGTATTGAAGCGCGTTTCCGGCTTAACCGGGGTGAGTTTGAGCTGGCGGTAGATTTACAGCTGCCGGCTAAAGGTGTAACGGCTATTTTTGGTCCCTCTGGCTGTGGCAAAACCACTTTGTTGCGGGCAATTGCAGGGCTGGAGCCTCAAGCGCAGGGTGAGCTGCGGGTCAATGATCAAATCTGGCAAGACAGCCGTAAACGGCTGGCGGTACATAAACGGCCAATCGGTTATGTGTTTCAGGAGCCAAGCTTATTCGAGCACCTGAGCGTGCAGAAGAATATTGAGTTTGGCATGAAGCGTAGTAAGCCTGCCGGTGATAAAACCATAGCGTTGGAAACTGCGGTTGAGTTACTGGGTATTAGCCATTTGCTACAGCGCCAGCCACATCAGCTATCCGGCGGTGAGCAGCAACGGGTTGCTATCGCACGGGCACTGGCGGTGAGTCCTGAAGTGCTGTTGCTGGATGAACCTATGGCGGCACTGGACGATGCCCGGAAGCAGGAAATACTGCCGTATCTGGAAACCTTGCATCAGCAGCTGGATATTCCTTTGCTGTATGTTAGCCATTCCCTGGATGAAGTGGCTCGCCTTGCTGATCATTTGGTGATGATGCAAGCCGGGCAGGTAGTGGCGGAAGGCCCGCTGGACAGCGTATTCGCCAGTCTGGATATGCCGATGGCGCAAAGCCCGGATGCAGAGACTGTTATTGAGGCTGTGGTTGCAGGGCGGGATGCCGCTTATGATCTGAGTTATCTGGTGTTTTCCGGTGGTCGTTTTGCGGTTGCCGGTGAACGCATGCCTCAGGGCCAGCGGGCTCGCTTACAGATTCAGGCCCGGGATGTCAGCCTGACACTCAATCGCCAGACTGATACCAGTATTCTGAATATCTTCCCGGCACAGGTTGAAGCGCTCGCGGAAACCAGTAAAGCCCAGATGACTGTCAGACTGCGTATCGGCAATGATCTGATTCTGGCGCGGATTACCCGCAAGTCAGCTGCTGAGCTGAATATACAGCCGGGTAGTCAGGTATTCGCTCAGATTAAGAGTGTTGCTGTACTGGCCTGATCTTCTGCCCTGTTTTTATGGCCGTGGCGCTGCTGAGCATACGGGCTTATTTGACGGGCTGATATGACAGGCTTTAGCGTCCTCAGTTGCTAACTGCTGGTCAGCCAGCAGCTGGCTGACCTGGGCACTTAAGTCACTTAGTACCGGCAATGGCAGAGCATCTTTGTGCTGAATCAGCAGCGTCGGGACCATGGCAAGCTCTGGCGGCAGAGTGGTGGTTTCCAGTGCCTGACAATGACTACTGGCAGCAACCACTGCTGCAGGCAGTAATGTACAGCCCAGACCTGCGGCAACACAGCTGAGAATACCGTCCAGACTTCCCATTTCCATTAACGGCTGACCATTATTGCCAGTGTGCCGTTGCCAGTTAAGCGCCCGGGTTCGATAGGCACAGCCTTCCCTGAACATGATCAGCGGCAGCATTGCGACTGCCGGTGTATCTGACTGACAGCTGTGAACCAGTACTAATTCTTCTTCTATGACCTGGCTGACGGTTATATCCGGGTGCTCTGCCGGGCCGCCTACAAAGGCACAATCCAGTTTATGTTGCAGCAGATCCTGCACCAACGCCGCTGTGGTATTGGTGCTGATCTGCAGTTGCAGCCCGGCATGATTACGGCGCAGCTGCTGGAGAATAGGTGAGAGACGTAATGCGGCGAAAGACTCCATGGTACCAATACGTAATTCGCCGCTCTGGTTACCGGCTTGACGGACTGCCTGAGTGGCCTGAATTTCCAATTGCAGCATACGGCGGGCATAGCTTTCCAGTACCTGCCCGGAAGGGGAGAGGATCAGGCCACGGCCCTGTCGGTAAAACAGCTGGGTATCGAGTGCTTCTTCAAGGCGTTTTATCCGTGAGGTAACGTTTGACTGCACAGTATTCAGATGCCTGGATGCAGCAAGAATACCGCCCTGTTCAATGACGCTGATGAAAGTATTAAGGGCAGCCAGATCCATAGTGGGTCTCTTTAGTCAGTCTTTTATATTTAGTCGGTCTTTTATGTATCTGTTATACAGAATGATTATATCAAAATGATTCGCTTGTTGAGATGATTGGCATTATGTACCTTGTGCGGCGAGTCGGCAAATATGCCGACTCTTAACGGCTTTACGGGAGTGAGTCAGTGTTGCAGTTTTCAGAAAAGTTTCGCGTGCTGGCTGCCGGTGTGCTGGGTTTGGTGATTACCATGGGCGTTGCCCGGTTCGCCTATACGCCGCTGTTGGGCATTATGCAGCAGCATACTGATCTGAGTCTGGCCGCCGGCGGCTGGTTGGCAGCGCTGAACTATGTGGGCTATCTGAGTGGTGCGATTATCGCTTCACTGATCAGTGATTTGCAGCTTAAGGACCGCCTGTTTCGGCTAGGCTTGCTGGTGGCGGTTGCTACTACGCTAATGATGGGACTGAGTGATGATCTGTGGGTCTGGGCTGTTTCGCGTTTCTTTGCCGGTCTTAGCAGTGCTGCCGGTATGTTACTGGGCTCCGGGTTGGTACTGAACTGGTTATTACGTAATGGCCAGCGCGGCGAACTGGGTATTCACTTTGGCGGTATTGGCCTGGGCATTGCCTGTTGCGCCATATTAGTAGAAGTGACAGTACGCTTCGCTGACTGGCAGCAGCAATGGTATTTGTTGACACTGCTGGCACTGGTTCTGACTGTACTGACCTGGCGCTGGATGCCAGCACCGGATACCAGTGGTATGACAACATCCGGGAAACCAATGCCGGATAACCCACCAGGCAAGCTGTTTTTCTGGGTATTTATGGCTGCATATTTTTGTGCCGGTATTGGCTATGCGGTCAGTGCGACTTTTATCAGCGCTATTGTTGAAGCACTGCCCGGAATGCAGGGGCAAGGCAGTATTACCTTTATGCTGGTTGGATTGGGTGCAATGCCGGCATGTTTTATCTGGGACCGAATTGCCCGTTCTACAGGGGATGTTTACGCGCTGTTGCTGGCCTGTTTACTGCAAATTATAGGGATTATGTTGCCTTTGTTTGGTAACAGCCTTTGGTTTGCCCTGAGTGGCGCAGCGTTGTTTGGTGCGACCTTCGTGGGGATGGTCAGTCTGGTACTGGCAATGGCCGGTCGTTATTACCCGACCCGCCCGGCGAAGATGATGGGGCGCATGACGATTTCTTATGGTGTTGCGCAGATAGTTGCCCCGGCTGCTACTGGTTGGTTAGCGGGCAGTAGTGGCAGTTACGCTCAGGGGTTGTATCTTGCTGCTGGCATGATGCTGCTGGGTGCTGTGTTGCTTGTGTGGCTGAAGTTGCTTGAACGTCATCAGAGTAAACTTCAGGGAGTCGCGAGCAGTATCAGTTAGGTGGCAGCCTGGAAAGTATTCATGTGTGACAGCGCGGTATATGATGATCTCTCAGGAGGATCAGCATATGCCGTTATCAACGCGTTCATCTCAGCCTTTCTTGCCAGGGTGCTTATCTCAGTCTTATTTATTTAAGTGCGGATCATTCCTTCGTGCTCTGCTGTTCTCCTTGATATTACTGCCTGGCGCGCTGTGTACTGCGCTTCAGGCAAATTCCCTGAATGGTTTTGATCTGAGTGACAGTTTGCTGGATGCCCGGCAGATTCTCTCTGGTGGGCCTTCCCGGGATGGTATCCCTTCGATCGATAATCCCCGTTTTATTCGCGCAGCAGAAGCCGGTTGGTTAAGTGCTGACGCCCGGGTCATGGGGGTGATGCATAATGGCATTGCCAAAGCCTACCCGATTGCGATTCTCGACTGGCATGAAATTGTTAATGATCAGTTTGGTGAAGGTGCTGATAACGCGCTGGTAATTACTTATTGCCCACTGTGTGGCACCGGAGTGGTATATCAGGCCGCGCCCACTGGAGAAGTTTTGTCTTTCGGTGTCTCGGGGTTGTTATATAACAGTGATGTCTTGCTGTATGACCGGCAGACAGAGTCTCTCTGGTCGCAACTGCAGAACCGTGCGATTGCCGGTGCGTATAAAGGCCAGCGCCTGCAGCCGGTGACGGCACAGTACACTTCCTGGCAAAGCTGGCAGAGACAACACCCGCAGACGCTGGTGTTGTCACGGGATACCGGATATTCACGGGATTACCTGCGCTCTCCTTATGGCAATTACGATACCTCGACGAATTTGTATTTTCCGGTTAGCTTTCTGAGTAAAGCCTACCATCCAAAAGAGCGGGTGCTGGGGCTGGAACTGAACGGTGAATTTAAGGCCTATCCTTTTGCCGAGTTAGCCAAACTCGGCTCAAAAGGGCAGGTATATGATGAACTTGCCGGACAGCAGATATTGATTCGTTATGATGCGGAACAACGCAGTGGCCGCATCTGGCTGGTAACCCCAGCAGATTCGGAACAAGAGCAGGACGCAGCATCGATACCAGCTGCTCAGGAACATAAGTCGCAGGGTACAGAGCTGTCAGTGGTGAATAGCTTCTGGTTCGCCTGGTTTGCATTTCATCCGGAGGGAGAGGTATTTCATGCTGACAGCAACTGAAATAATCGGATATCAGACAGAGCATTATGAAGATGTCGTTGCGCTGATGGCGATATTACAGGATCACGAACGTAGTCTTAGTGCTGACCGGCCACCGGGCAATGAAGTGGCAGCGGGTCATTTTAAATATCTGCTCAGTGCCTGTGCAGAGTCGGCCGGTCAGGTATTTGTCGCATTACAGGATCAACAGGTTTGGGGTTTTTTGGTGGTGATTACCGAGTCGGAAGCGTTGGCAGATCTGCACCTTTATCCGACATATAAAACCTATGGCGTGGTGACGGATATCTGCGTTGCTGCGGAAGCCCGGGGGCAGGGTATTGCTGCACAGTTAATGGCAGCGGCTGAAGATCACTGTCGTGAGCTGGGGCTGGCACGAATTCTGGTCAGCGCACTGGCGGATAATCAGTTAGCCCGGGACTGCTATGTCCGTCAGGGATATCAGCTGACGGAAGTAACTTTTAGTAAAGATCTGTTAGCCACAGAAGCGACAGACCCGAACACTGAGTTGGGTTGTGAACTGGATTGTGAATCTGGCTTCGAAGAGATCAGTTAAACCACAATGGGTGCAAAAGTCGTTATCAGATGACCGCAGAAGATGTAAAAGGAATAAGGTATGGATACTAAACATCAGAATTTAATGCACAGCACTATTGCTTCCTGGAATGAGGCCGCGCCACGGCACGCCAGGATTAATGACGCTTTGCAGCAGCAAGTAAAGTGCCCGGGCTTTAATAACCTGAATGCCGGTCTGCATAATTTACTCGCTAAAGAAGAATTGCAGGGTAAATCTGTTCTGCAGCTGTGCTGCAATAATGGTATTGATCTGCTGTCGGTTAAAAACATGGGAGCAGGACAGTGCGTCGGGATCGATGGTGCTGACAATTTTGTTGCCCAGGCTCGTCAGCTTGCATCCCTGGCAGGGCATGATGACATGACGTTTTATTGCCATAACGTTTATGCCATACCTGCAGAGCTACATAACCGTTTCGATATTGTGATGGTGACGGTTGGCGTACTTAACTGGATGCCGGATTTACCGGCTTTTGTTGCAGTATGTAACCAGTTGCTTAAGCCGGGCGGTAAATTGCTGGTCGAAGACATTCATCCGGTGCTGAATATGTATGATGAAGCTGAAGGTGGTGCTTTGGTGCAGTATTCGTACTTCAACCGGGAGCCTTTCGAGGATGATTCCGGGCTGGATTATTTTACCGGCGAGGCCTATAACGCAACACCCAATTATTGGTTTCAGCATACACTGGCAGATATTTTACAGGCAGCGCTGGGGCAGCAGTTACGATTGTGCTGGTTCGAAGAAGCGGCAGAAAATATTGGCAATTACTGTGCTGAATTAGAAGATACTCCGGCTAATCCGCCATTAGGTTTTGTGGCGAGCTGGCAAAAGCCTGACTGAACAGGGGAATGTGATGATCAAGCCGTTACCGGAACTGCAATTACCGCCGTGTGACCTGCAATTGGTACTTAAAGAGCGGGAAACAGTTCGTCAGCTGGATACAGAAAAAGGCCTGAATCTGGAGCAACTGGCAGCTTTGCTGTGGGCAGGGCAGGGGGAGCGTAAAACCCGTAGCGGTACTTCTAACGGTAAGCGTATGGCGCCCTCGGCAAACGGTTTATGTCCGTTATCCTTGCAGGTATATGTCCGTCATGTCCGGGGGCTGATACCGGGTGTTTATGGTTATAACGGTGCCAGCCACAGTCTGAATTTTCTTGATGAAGGTGAGCGTAGCGAACAGTTTGCTGCCGCAGCTATAGGTGAACAACCCTGGTTAGCGGATGCTGCCGCGGTAATTGTCGTGCTGGCGGATATTCAGAGCATGCGCCAGGCGTTTGCCGAGCAGGCGCCACGAGGTTGGCGCGGTGAGCGGTACGTGTACATGGAAACCGGTGCGGTGAGCCAGAATATTCATTTACAGGCAACGGCGTTGGGGCTGGGCATGACCCTGGTGGGCGGTTTTGATGACGTAGCAGTATGTCAGTTGTTACCGCAGTCAGGTTTACTGGAACCTACCGCACTACTTTGTGTAGGGCCCCGGGCCTAGTTTGACGCTACATGGCCTGACCCCGTCAGGCTTTAGGCTGATTAGGCACGCCTGTGCTGAAAAACGGGGTTTACCGGATATACAGATGTGTATCTACTTTTCTCTTGGTCATTGAATCCGGTAAAGTACCCGCCAGAAAAATAACATTAAGCACAAGGATCAATAATGCTTAGCAGGATTTTTAAGGACGATACCTTTCAGTTTGGCGCTGGCAATATCAGCGGCTATATCGCCTGTATGTTATCGGTACTTTCATTTCTGGGAGTGCTGGCGTTTCACTTCCCTGAATACCTGACCACGCCTGAATTACGACAGGCCTATGATGTCGCCTTCTTACGTGAGCTGATGTTCTGGTCAATGGTGCTGGCGGGCAGTCTGGGATTACTTAACTTTGTACGTAACCGGCAGAAACGTATGGGCGCGTTTGCCTGGGTATTTCTGATTCTGACGCTGTTACTGGGCGGCCACCGGGTTGAAGTTGGCGAGTTTGAGACGCCGGAGCTATATCTGGGAATGGACTGGTTCATTCTGGATCTGCTGGGCTCAACTTTAGTGTTTATCTTCATTGAAAAGCTGATTCCGCATAACCGGCAGCAAGCGGTGTTACGGCCTGAGTGGCAAGGTGATCTGAACCATTTCTTCGTTAATCATCTGATTGTGGGATTTGTGCTGCTGGTTACCAACCTGTTTGTACATAAAGCTTTTGGCTGGGCGGTGTTTGCAGAGGTACAGACTTTCATTGCCGACTTACCGCTGGCCGCACAGATTTTCCTGATTGTACTGGCAGCAGATTTGGTGCAATACAGCGCACACCGGGCATATCACGAAGTGCCTGTGCTGTGGCGTTTCCACTCAGTGCATCACAGCGCGAAGCATATGGATTGGCTGGCGGGTTCCCGGCAGCATATCTTTGAGCTGATAGCGACGCGTTGTCTGGTGCTAACACCTATTTTTGTATTGGGATTTTCCAAACAGGTAATCGATATTTACGTGATAATTGTTGGCTTACAGGCAGTATTTAATCACGCCAATGTGAACATTAAATTTGGCTGGCTGAAGTACATTATTGTTACGCCACAGTTCCATCACTGGCACCATTCTTCAGATGATGCCGCGATAGACCGTAATTATGCGGCGCATTTCTCATTTCTGGATTATCTGTTTGGAACGGCTGTCCGGGGACAGAAAGAATGGCCGGATGCATACGGTGTGGTTGGTGACTACGTGCCGGTAGGGATGTACCGTCAGCAGTTATTTCCTTTCCAGTCAGTCACCCGAATGGTGAAGGCTAAATTCCGCGCACGGGCCGAGCGGGATAAGGCCTGATAAGTTTAGCTGTATTCTTTACAGTGTAGAAATAGACCCGGTTAAGGGGCTTTTTTGTGCCGGAGGCTTGCTTGTCAGTGGATGCTATTATGCTGATATAGCAAAAAAATATTCGTATCTGTTATGTTTTTGTGCGTATACAGGCAAAGATTTTCAGCTTTTGCCAGTATCTTAGTAAGCTTGGTTAGTCGGGCTGATGTGGCCGGATTGTTTTATTTCGGTCTGCTTAAAAGCGCCAGTCAAAACCTGATACCGGTTGCAGGCCCCGCCTGAAACATATCGGTATAGACGCCTGAGCAGGAGGTGCAGTATGTTCGGTGATCGGCCGGTTAGCTTTCCCCAGCAAATAGACTTCTTGCTTGTGCCTGGTTTCTCGCTGTTTGGCTTAACCTCTATGCTTGATCCTCTGCGGCACGCCAATCGTACCAGTGAGCGCGAACTCTACCGCTGGCGACTGATCAGTGAGCAGGGAGGGCTGATTAGCAGCAGTGATGGCATTGAGATTATGAGCCAGCACAGCATCAAAAACGCCGGTAAGCTGCAGATGGTCATTGTCTGTGCCGGTGATAATCCTGAACATCATATTACCTCTGGAATCCTCAGTTTTATTCGTCAGCTGGCAAGCCATGGGGCAGAAATTGGCAGTCAGGATACGGCAGCATACATCGTTGCAGCTGCCGGGGTGCTGGATGGCTACCGGACAACCATGCATTGGGAAAATCTGCCGGTGGCAATGGCTACCTATCCACGGGTTTCCTGGGTACAGGAATTGCTGGTGGTCGACGGTAAACGGTTTTCCTGTAGTGGTGCATTGTCGGGGCTGGAGATGATGTTACATCTGATCCGCACGCAGCATGGCAACGGTCTGGCAGTAACAGTGGCTGATGAGCTGATTGTTACCCATGAGCGGCACCATTCTGATCCTCAGCGGGCTTCACTGCAAAAACGACTTGATAGCCGTAATCCCCGTTTGGCTGATGCCGTCCAGTTGATGGAAAACAATATTGAAGAGCCTTTAAGTATGAGCGAGATAGCGGTTCATCTGGGCATTTCTAACCGTGAACTGGAACGATTGTTTAAGCATTATCTGCAACAGACACCAGGTACCTATTACCGGACATTACGGTTGAATCAGGCCCGCTGGATGCTACAGCAGACCAGCCACAGCGTGACGGATGTCGCGGTGGCATGTGGTTTCAGCTCCGTTGCACACTTCAGCCGCTGCTATCAGCGGTACTTCAATGTTAAGCCCAGTCATGAGCGTTAGCTGCAAATAGGTACTTTTTCGACAATCTCTTCGATTTTTATCAACAGATAGTCGTTTTTTCTGAAAACCTCACCCGCCGCCTTGGTTACTTTATCAGGCAGATAATAACAATAAGCTTGCTGCTTCCGGAGAAGAAATCTTCATTCCGGTAGCTGCTGTTTGCGGGGCAGATCTATGACAACGACATCTCAGCAACGGGTATTTGTAACAGCTGCCGCCCAGGGCATTGGCCGGGCGATAGCCAGGGCCTTTATTGCCAGCGGTGCCCGGGTACATATTTGTGATATTGATCAGGACGCGCTGAACGCGATGGCAGCAGAGTCAGACCAGATCAGCTGTAGCCTCACCGATGTCGGTAATGAAGCTGAGGTTGAAGCGTTCTTCCGTGACGGCCTGGAGCAATTAGGTGGCATTGATGTACTGGTGAATAATGCCGGGATCGGTGGTCCTGCCGGAGTCCTGGAGTCACTGGATTCAGATGCCTGGCAGGAAACTGTACAGATTAACCTTAATGCGACTTTTTACGCCTGCAAGCAAGCCCTGCCATTAATGAAACAACAGCAGTCCGGGGCAATTATCAATCTTTCTTCTACAGCCGGCATTATGGGTTATCCACTGCGTACGCCTTATGCGGCGGCGAAATGGGCGGTTACCGGGCTGACAAAATCACTGGCGATGGAATGCGGCGCTGACAATATCCGGGTGAATGCGATATGCCCCGGAGCGGTTTCCGGTGAGCGTATGGACCGGGTAATTGCCAATGAAGCCCGGGCGCGTAACAGCTCAGAAGCGGATGTCAGAAAGGCTTACGTCAGCCAGTGTTCAATGCAAACCTTCGTTGCTCCTGAAGATATCGCCGCGATGGCTGTGTTTCTGGCATCTGACGGTGGCAGCAAAGTCTCCGGTCAGGTCATTAGCGTAGATGGTGATACCCATACGCTGGCTTAAATAAACGCCTGAGCTTTTTAAATCAGATTCGGAAAAATGCCTGCCTGACTCGATTGTTTGAGCCTCTCGGGTTAGCGAGTTTTGCCGGCGCAAGCCGGCCTTTTTCCATACCTGCCTTCTTTGCAGAAGGTTTATTCATCTACAAAAATAACAAGATGGAGGATGCGTTATGTCGCAAGACTCACGCAGTCCGGCACCGGAAAACTCGGTGTTTCGGGCAGATATGCTGGCCCAGTCCGGGCTATTTAAGGATATGCACAAAGGAATGACCATTACCTCTGCGGCGCTGGTCATGCTGTTTGTGTTATTTACAGCAACCAATACAGATCTCGCCGGAACAGTATTCGGCAGCGCCCGTAGCTGGATTGAATCCACATTTGGCTGGTACTACCTGGTCACCGTGGTATTTCTGATCGCAGTTTGTTTTTACATTGTTGTCAGCCCGTTCGGAAAAATTCGGTTGGGTGACGATGATAGTCGCCCTGAATTCAGCAACTTTGCCTGGTTCTCTATGCTGTTTTCGGCCGGTATCGGCATAGGTATTCTGTTTTTTGGTGTGGCGGAACCTATTTTTTATCTGGATAACAGCGGTGGCTTTGGTTACCCGAATAATCCTTATGCAGATATGGAAGGTGCCACTGCACTTAGTTATGAGCGGGCAGTAGATGCTTTGCGGGTAACATTTTTCCACTGGGGGTTTCATGGCTGGGCGGTATACGTGATTGTGGGTATGTCGCTGGCGTACTTTGCATACCGTAAGAAGCTGCCGCTGGCACTGCGTTCGTCACTGTATCCGTTCATTGGTGACCGTATTTATGGTCCGATAGGGCACGTTGTGGATATCTTCGGTGTACTTGGTTGCGTGTTTGGTGTTGCGACCTCTTTGGGCCTTGGCGTTAGCCAGATGTCTGTCGGGCTTGAACGTCTGATTGGCACTGACCCGGGAATTACGACGCAACTGGTGCTGATATCTCTGATCACTGTGGTATCGATTTTGTCGGCAGTATCCGGTGTAAATAAGGGTATCAAGATTATTTCTGAACTGAATATTCTGGTATCAATTCTGGTTGTCGCTTTCTTCCTGTTTGGCGGACCAACCGCCTGGTTACTGGGAATCTTTGGCGATTCTATCGTCGATTATCTGGGTAGCTTCGTACAGATGGGGTTGTGGTTCCCAGAAGAAGAAGGCCCGGCTAAGTGGCAGAACGGCTGGACTGTTTTCTACTGGGGCTGGTGGTTAGCATGGGCACCTTTCATTGGTCTGTTCATTGCCCGTATTTCTAAAGGCCGTACGCTGCGCGAATTTGTCATCGGTGTATTGCTGGTACCGACCATTATCATCTTTGTCTGGCTGGGTATCTTTGGCGGTACAGCGCTGTATCAGGAGCTGTATGCCGAAGCGGGTGTAGGCACCGCGGGAATTATTGATCTGGTCATGGCCTGGAATCTGCCAGCGGCATTGTTTGCCAGCTCTGACGGTATTGCCGGTACAGGTGCGATGGGCTGGATTCTGTCCGCGCTGATGGTGTTCCTGTTAATGAGTTGGTTTGTGACGTCCTCAGATTCCAGCACCCTGGTGCTGACGACTATTCTGTCTTTCGGTAATGAGAGCCCGCCGAATATCTTCCGGGTATTCTGGGGCATCATTATTGGTTTTGTAGCTGCTGCACTATTAGTGGCAGGTGGCCTTAGTGCTTTGCAAACGGCCAATATTGCGGCGGCACTGCCGCTCAGTGTGGTGATCATCCTGATGACGCTGGGTGTGCTGAAATCCCTGTTTATGGAAAGGAAACAGGCGAGTGAAGGCACTGCGGTTTCACAGGAAAACTGATCGTTAAATCTCTGTTACACAGAAAAGGAGCATCTCAGATGCTCCCTTTTTTATGGGTCGCTTTTATGAAGAGTGATATGTTTTCACGGGCTTCAGTGGCAAACTGAGGCATTGTTTGCCGGTTCGGATGAAAGCCGGGCTGAGCATTACTAAGCTAACAGATATATCAGTAAACAGGAGATGAATGATGGCAATGTCGGAAGCCTATGATGAAGCACAGATTGAGTTGGCACTGAATACTCTGAATGATGGACTGGAGTCCCCCTGGGAGCGACGTGGCGATACGATTTTTAAGCAGTTTAAGTTTCGTAGCTTTGTACGGGCCTTTGGGTTTATGAGTTCGGTGGCGATTATTTGCGATAAGCAGAATCATCATCCTGAGTGGTTTAATTGTTATAACAAGGTGGATATAACGCTGACATCGCATGATGTTGGTGGTTTGAGTGAGAGGGATTTTAAACTGGCTACTTCGGTTGAGAAGTTATTGGTTTAGATGGGGGGTTGATGGTTCGGCACTTGTCGTTGTTAGTGTGCTGATTGTTATTTTCGGATGGTCTTTTTCGCTTACGCGAGTCAGAAGGTTTAAACGACTAAAGTTTGTTCGGCTTCGCCGGGTGTTTTGAATGTTTGGTGTTTGGTGTTTGGTGTTTGGTGTTTGGTGTTTGGTGTCTATCGCCATTATGGTGCTGAATTTTTTCTTAGGATGATCTTTTTCGACTTCGTCGCCTCAAGACTTTTATAACAGCACAAAAGTCTTAAGAATCTAAACGCTGCCCCAATGCTTGCCCGGCTTTGCCGGGTACCTTGCGCGTTTCGCTATTGAATGGCATCGCAAAAACTCAGTCGTTCCACTCCTTCAAACAGTTTGCGCTACTGATCATTCAATAGCTGTAATGCTCAGCTGCGCATAAGGGGAAGATGGGTGCCAACTGCAGATAAAGTGTTTAGAAAAGGACGAATCTGATCTCAGATCTTGCTCCAATCCTCGTTTCGGAAACACTAATGGCTGCTGCCAATTCCTCCTTCCTAGGTAGATTGATGAAGTACATCTCTTCAAAGCTAACAGTGCTGGCATTTTGCTGAGCGTCATTCCTGATACATGTCTGAAGTCGATATACAGAGGGTGCGGCTGTGGCTGTATAAGCCGGTCTGTCATATCTGGGGTGTGAGATTTATTTAGTACAAATTAACCGAAATCAATGATCCTGCTGCCCGAGTCATTATTCTGTGCTTATTATTTTTCATTTATTTATATCTGTGCCTTATTAATGGAAAGCGTAGTAAGTGAACATTTGAGTAGTACTGTTTTTCTCTCGCCCTTTAATGATGCCGATGGAGTATTCCGTTATGGCTGATAATCACGTGGTCACAAGTAGAGATGTTCTGGGGGAAGTTCCGCCAGTTAATTTTCTGCCGAAACCAAACAGAATTCCGGGTAATGGAGCCGTATGGGTTGGTATTTACGCCGAAATGACAGAATTCGCTCTGATGTTTCTGGTTTACTTTATTGCCAAAGTATTTCATCAGGAGGTATTTAATCAGGGGCCTCTGCAACTCAATACTCTGGCAGGCACCCTGAACACTCTGGCGTTGTTAACGAGCAGTTATTGTGTGGCGAAAGCGGTTACCAGTGTTCGGATGAACCGGATCATAACGGCGATCCGCTGGCTTTGGGGCACCATCATCTGTGCGGTTTTCTATCTGGTGGTCAAAACCTGGGAGTACTACTGGAATATTGAGCAGGGGATTGGGATTGAAACAAACCTGTTTTTTACTGTGTATTACTACATGACCTTCAATCACTTCCTGCATGTAGGCTGGGGTGGCGGTGCAATCCTCTGGGCGATTTACAGGCTTAAGTGCGGTGCTTATACCGCTGATAATCATGATGGCCTGGAAGCCATCGCCTGCTACTGGCACATGATCGATCTGGTCTGGATTATTATCTTTCCGCTGCTTTATGTTCTGAGGTAATGGCAATGTTTACTGTACTTAATTACCGGTTCAAAAATTATGTATGGCTGGTTCTGATCACACTGACCCTCGGCAGCGCAGTAATTGCGGAATCTGCCGAACCGAGTCTGATTATATCTCTGGCCGTTGCCGTGACCATTGGAGTTAAAGGCTGGCTTGTGATTGATTATTTTATGGAATTGCGGAATGCCCACCCGTATTTTCGGTTTGCGATGAATCTTTATTTTGTGATCCTGCCACTTATGATTCTGATGGTATATCTCTTCCCGGAAGGTATTGCGAATCTGGTGGATCTGGAGAAATAGAGCAAGCAGAGGTAAACGGCAGGCGCCTATATACTTGCCTTTTTCCTGCGTTTTCGGTTGAGTAATTTTCTCTATTCTGTCGGTATTAGCGTACTGAGATTTTAACTTTGGATGATCTTTTTCGCTAACGCGAGTCAAGACCTTTAAACGGCTAAAGCTCGTCGGCTTCGCCGGGTATTTTGAGTGTTTGGTGTTTATCGTTATTAGTGTGCTGAATTTTTTCTTTAGATGATCTTTTCGCTAACGCGAGTCAAGACCTTTAAACGGCTAAAGGTCTTAACAATCTAAAGGCCGCCCCAATGCTTGCCCGGCTTCGCCGGGTACCTTGTGCGTTTCGGACTTAAATGGCACAACAAAAACTCGACCGCTACGCGCTCTCAAACAGTTTGTTGTGCTAGTCATTCAAGCCCTGCAATGCTCAGCGACACATAAGGGGAAGATGGGTGCCAACTGCAGGTGAGGTACATAGAAAAGGCAAAAGGAAAGACCTGACCCTTTGTCTCTCTTTGTCTCTTGCCTTTAACAAAGATCTTTCTTTTCCAAATTAAGTGTATTTTGCCACTATGTCCTTTAAATCATCCAACTCATAAGGAGGGACTCTGGTATGAGCTATTCTATGGCATGTTGGACAAAGTGAAATTAAGTCTTCAATTTTAGTTTTACGCTTTCCTAGTGCAATAGGCTCCAGATGATGGCAGTCAATTACGTACTTATTATTAACGAAATATTTGTTACTACAAGATTGGCATGTGTAGTTATCTTTTTTCTTTCTCGAATCAGCTAATTTTTTATCTCTTTTTGAAGTCATACGAGATGAATCTTTTTTATACCCCTCTTCAGCTTCGGCTGAATCAGGGTCTAAAAATACGGGCTTTTGTTTTCCTTTATTCTCTAGATAAATACGCTCGAAGCCACCATTTCCTTTACCAACAAAAGTGGTCCAATTTTCGGTAGTGTTAATAGCCAGTTTTATATCTTTAAGAAAAATCCTGTAACGGGGATATTTCTTTCCCTGACGCTCAGTAAATTCTTCTGCATTTTTTCCGACAAACTCACCAATATAAACATCATTACCATTGTTTGTTTCATGAAATACCAATACGTAATCATCGATTCTATCTTTTGATACAACCCAACAACCGGTTGAAGATATTCCATTGACGTCAATATAAAAGTTATGTCCCTTAGTTTTAACTGCTACAGCAGTTGAACCCGCAGGTAATATGTCTAAATATGAATCCATCACAACTCTCTATGAATACACTTAACGATTTAATATTGTGCCCTAGCAAGGTAATGACGCTTGCAAGCTTTGATTCCTTGTAAGGCTTGTGATTTTTGGATGAAAAGTAGAGCAAGACATTTCGGGTAGGGTAAGCGAAGTATTCATCCTGAATATTGCTTTGAAGTACCTGGCTTTCACGTTAAAAAACGTTAATCCTAAAATGCCTTACGGGTACTTCAGTTCATCCCATCTGATTCTGACTATACGTAGCAAAGCGTTTGAAATCCATAGATTAAAATCAATCTAAGCTGGTTGGCACGGCCTTATAATCCCCTTCTGCGAAGCTGAGCATCGCAGTTTTAAAATGGAATAATGCGAGGACTGTCTGAGGGCGCGAAGCGGCCGAGTTCCGCAGCATCCATTTTAAAATGAGAAGCGCAGGGAATCCGGCGAAGCCGGACAAGCGGTGGGGCGGCGTTTAGATTCTTAAGACTTTTGCGCCGTTATAAAAGTCTTGAGTCGCGTAAGCGAAAAGATCATCAGAAACTTCAAACGGCAGACAAATAAAACAGTGAGCCTAAATCTCCGGTCCACTGCATAAAACCATTTACCGCTTCAGCGGCACTGAAAGATAAACCCCAAACTCCTCCCCAATATCACAACTAACCCGAGCATGAACCCGCCCCTGCCGATCCTGAAAACGCTGTTTGTCTTCCACCGGGAAAATACCCTCATGCCAGATATTCGGATGGATATATAACCCACGACTGCCGTCACACCAGAAGGCGACAACCTTCTCAGGTGTGAGGTCATCGCCGGGTAAAGCAACCGGTACGACGAAGGGTTTGTTATCCAGTGGGTAGAACATTTGGCCGCCGTCTGGGTGGTAGTTCATGTGCCAGAGCAGCACCTGATCTCTTGGTACGCTTGGGGTTTCGCTCTGTGCCTGTTGTGGATCACAGGACCAGCCAAGTACATATTCGCCATTCACTGCTTCGTTGCTGCCGTGCAGAATGTCGCCGCGCCATTCACCGTAAAAAACACCTTCTACCCAGCCAGCTTCATCGCCGGTGCCTTCGTCGACAGGGCGCCAGCCCTGTGCTGGCCAGCGCGCAATTTCAATCTCAAAGGTATCCGGATCATCGACCAGGCAGCCGTAACCTTTTACGGATTCTTCCGTGGCAACAATCAGTGGCACCTGATGCAGCGGACGGGTTGGTTTCTCGTTGGCTTCAAAGATATAGTTTGGCGCAGAGGTATTGTTCATTATTTGACTGCTCTTGAATGCTGGTGTGTGTGATCTGTTGTCATAAAGTTATGGTCTATTTATGCCGCAGTGAGCTATTCGTGGTCAAAACAATGCGATTAACAAATTTATAAATTCTTTTGTGGGTTATCTGATGACACATGCACAGCTAAAAGCTTTTCATGCACTCGCTCTGAGTGGTTCAGTGCAGGATGCTGCTGAGCGTCTGAGTCTGACCCAGCCGGCAGTAAGTGTGCAGCTAAAAGCGCTGGAAGCGGACAGCCAGAAAGTGCTGTTTCGTAAGGTTGGCCACCGGCTTGAATTATCTGCTGAAGGGCAGACGTTATTTGAAATTACCCGGCAGATGTTCCGTGCTGAGGCGGAGGCACGACAGTTGTTATCGCCGGATACTCAGCATACTGGCAGTTTGGTAATCGGTGCTGACGGCCCACATGTTGCGCTGGATCTGATAGCTGAGTTTCGTCGCAGACATCCTGAAGTCCGGGTTGAAACGCTGTTCGCTAATGCTGAGCATACCTGGCTGAACCTGTTGAATCTGAAAGTGGATGTAGCGGTGCTGGCGGGTTCGCCGGAGCACCAGCGGGTGCATAAACAGCTGGCGGCCCGGCAGAGCCTAATGGCTTTATTACCCGCTGGACATGGTTTGGCAAATGAAGCAGAGCTAACGCTGGAGCAGCTCAGTGAAGAAGTGCTTATTTTTCGCGAGCAGGGCTCGAATACCCAGCAGAAGCTGGAAACGGCGTTGGCGGAGCGCCAGTTGAATGTTCAGCCGGCGCTGGTCATGGGCAGTCGCGAGGCGGTGTTCGAAGCGGTCGCCCGCAATATGGGGGTGGGCTTTCTGTATAACCGGGAAGTAAATCAGGATCCACGGATCTGTGCGGTTCCTGTTACCGGTATGCAGGAGGTTAACTGGGATGAGGTGGTGTGTCTGAAAAATGGCCGCCAGAATCCCCATGTGGCGGCATTTTTTGACTGTATTCAGCTTAGTTCGAATGATTAGCCGGGCAGTCACTTTAGCTGTACTGAATTAACATCAGTTCTGCCCGGTTAGCTGAGTGTTACGCTTGATCTGGTTTATCTTTCAGGTCAGAGACCAGATCATCGATAGCATCATGTTCATGCAGGGCTTCCATAACGTCTGAAGCACTTTCCGGGACGGCTTCAACAGCTGCTGCGGCAACATCCACTGCCTGATCCGGCGCTTTTTCGGCAATCATCGATACCATGTCGGTAATGTTTTGCTCACTTTCATCCGCTAAACGATCTGCGTAACGCATATCCTCCAGGTTGTCGGATACATTGCTGAGGTAAGCTTCGGCAATTTCAACCACCGCTTCAGGGTTATCGTCTACCAGTACCGCTTCAGTGGCTGCTTCAATGATATCGAGGCTTTGTTCCGGTGATGCTTCTGCCATTGAGGCTGCCAGTTCCGGAATATCTTCAGACTCAGCTTCTTCAAAGACTGCGCTAACCAGTTCAGCAGGGGCCTCTGTAGAGGCGGCTATGATGCTTTGTGCCAACTCTGTGTCCTGACTTGGTGTTAGCTCGTTAAGGCGGTTATACAGTTCGGTAACGTCCATGCCGTCGATGGCTGCCACTGCTCCGGCAACTTCGTTGACCTGCTCCGGATTAGCTTTAGCAATCAGCATTACCATGTCGATTGCCAGTTCCGGATGATGGGTAGCCATATCCACAGCGGTTTGAGCGGCAGGGCTTAGTTCCGGAATGGTGTCGGTGTATTCGGTTCGTGGATCAAGTTCCGCACTGACGATACCTGATGCACCCTGAGCAACAAAAGCTTCCTGTTGCTCAATAGGAATGGAAACCCGCATTTTGGTGCGGTAGAAAATGAATATGACGAATATGGCGTGCATGACTGCGAGCATTGCGAAGAATGAGTTATCGCCGAATTTCTCCATCATGAAGCCAGCAAGAATCGGCCCGATTACACCGCCAGCGGCATAGAGAATCATCATCGAGCCCATTGCGGCGCTCATCTGATTTTGTTGCAAACGGTCAAAGCTTTCCGAAACACCCAGAGGATAAAGTGTGGCCATGATGCCGCTGCTCAGAGCGACCAATAGTAAGGTACAGATAAACCAGTCCAGTTCGACACTGAATGGCACCAGAGACACTGCGACCATGGATATCAGGGTGCAATACATTATAACGGAGCGTCGGTTAAAGCGGTCTGCCAGATAGCCAATCGGAAACTGCAGAATAAAACCACCCAGAATTGCCGCACCGAACAGTAGTGAGACGTCGACGCCGGTTATGCCTTTGTTTTTTGCATATACCGCCAGTAAGGCCAGAACTGAGCCAAGCAGCAAGCCGCACATTAATACTGAGGTCACGCCGGCAGGCGATATTTTCGCCAGCTGTATCATCGGCATGCGTGGCGAGTCGTCGATGTCCGGTACAGGTACCTTGCTGAGTGCAATAGGTATTACCCCGGCACAGAACATCAGGCCGCCAATAATGTATAAGGTCGCTTCGTTAACCGGAGCAAGGTTGACCAGAAAGGAGCCGAGGAACATTGCCGACAGCATGACGACCTGGTTGATCGATAAGATTCGTGAGCGGGTCTCATTGGTGGCGCGTTCACTCAACCAGCCATCAGCAACAATGTTGGTCGCTGCGATGCTGAAACCAATAAGTATACGCATGACTGCCCATAACCATTCGTTCAGCCAGAGATAACAGACCAGGATACTGATAGCACCGATAGCAGCACTGGCGGTATATAAACGAATATGTCCGACCCGGACCATTAATCGGCGGGCGTACAATCCACCGAGCAATAAGCCTACCGAAAACATGGCCATGACCAGACCGATATTATCGGCGCTGATGCCTTCAGAACTGAGACGGGAAGGCACCAGAATATTATTCAGGCCGTGTCCCAGATACATAATGAAACCGCTCAGAAACAGAGCGATCAGGGAGAGTAGCGTCGCCGTCATAGAGTGTGGTTCCTTAGGGCGTTTTCCGCGACTTTATGCCCTAAGCTTTTGTTCTGTCAATTAAATCCGACTGGCCAGCTATCAAATAATTCGATGGCTGGCCGCAGAAAAACCGATGTAATTTGAAGAGGCTGTTATCAGCGGGGCTCGAAGGCTCTGAATACCTTGCCTGAAGCGCCGGCGGAGGCTTTGATCTGAATGGCTATTTCATCGCTGTCCAGGCCTGGTGAGCAGATCAGGTAGCCAGCATCACTGCTATTGGTTACCAGTTTTGATTGCAGGGCTGTCAGTGTATCTACGGAGCACTGGCGCAGCAGTCTTGGCTGGCTTTGACGCAGCAAACTGGCCTGGTCCAGATCCAGTGCTTCGGTCAGGCCGTTTTCCTGACAGAAACTGATGGAGTATTCACCGAGGCAGGCTTTTACTGCTTTTAGTACAGAGCTGCTCTGATACAGACGGCCGTCGTTCGGTGTAATGTCCAGATTATCGATGCTCAGCGGTGCGATGCTGTGCAGCACTGTAGGTTGGCAATTTCCGCCGATTCGGGTGCTGATATCCAGCTGGAAATAGCGGGCTTTCGGGAAGGCCTTTAAACGCTCAGCCGGTACGCTGAAGTATTCGCCATTAGCGCCTTCAAGTTCTGTTTCACCGTTTACTTCAATTGCCAGAGCGGGCAGTTTTGCCAGCAGTTCCCGGCGATCGTAGTCACAGCTGCCGTCCAGAGCCTGTGGTGTATTGCTGATTTCCGGCTGGCTGCTACAGGCGCTCAGTAACACTGCCATACAACCTAATATGGAGGCGGATGTGTATCGGGTGAACATAACGATTCCTTGAATGATTCAGATATGCAGGTATGACCATTGTTGCGGCGTTAGGTTACCGCAGAATTATCTAAACAGGGAATTATTTGTGTTTCAGTGTGGCTGAATTAGCCAGGCAAGGTGTCGGTGTAAGCGACTACGAAGGGAAGATATAAAAGCGCCGGTACAGAGTGTTACTGTACCGGCGTAATTTTGATGCAGGGCGTTGAATCAGGTGAACTGTTGCCCGAGCACCCGCAGACGGCTCTGGAATTCTGACCGGTCCACATAGCAGCCGCGTAAATGACGGGTACCTGTGCTCGGGTCAAATTTATCCCGACCGTGCATAACTCGACGGTTATCGAACACCACCATGTCGCCACCCTGCAGCATCAGTTTGATGGTGTAGCGTGGGTCACGCAGGCGGCCCATCAGGTTACGGTAGGCCAGATAGTACTCATGCATAATTTCTTCCGGCAGATCGAAAATATCTGCCAGATGGGCGTTGTATTTGATTTCTACAATTTCGCCAAAGGTGTTCAGGTTGATCACCGGATGATGCTGGCGGATATCGTGTTCGTTGTCATGGAAGCGGAACGGAATCGCGTATTTTGCTAATAGCTGGAAATCTTCAGGGCATTCACCGCGCAGGTCTTCCAACACCCGTAGGCCATCAACAAATACTGAAGCGCCGCCTTCACTGTCGTTCGCCAGGCAGTGCAGGAACTGGTAACCAGGAGGCACTTCCTGATTCGCCAGATCGGTATGCAGAGGTAAGGCGATCGAAGTGTAAGCCAGGTTGATCGGGTTAGGTACAGAGATTACGTTGAAGGTAACGCCAAAGTTGGTCCGGCGCAGGTAGTCAATGCGCTGTGCAATATCGACTACTGCTTCATCAGTAATCGGCATGTTACGAATAATTGCCAGGCCGTCGCGGTCGAGTGCAGTCATCCAGTCGAACAGTGCTTTGTCATCCTGCATAACGTCGTTGTTGTCTGCTTCAGGAATACTGTTGATAAAGCTGCTGTTCCAGCTCTGATAGGTAGAGCTCTGACGCTGACGCAGGTTGCCGGAGTATGCATGGTCGCGCAGCCACTGATGGCAAAATACACTGCGCTGCTCACCTTCAGACCAGTCGATATGCAGGGACTCAGCATCATGATAGATGCTCAGTGGGTGAATGTCGGCACTGACGGATAGCTGATCAAAGATACGTTCCTGAGTATCGGTGTGAAAACCACTTGGGCAGTTGTCGCGTAACCAGAGAAAGTGAAAGCTGGCGTGCTTGCCGTCGTTCCATTCAATCTGCAGGCTGCGTTCCTGTTGGGTGATTGAAGTGATCTGAGTGTCGGTTGCCCGGCCGTCTGTTGGTGTACCGTCTAACATATATGTGTGCCCGTAATAATTGTTATGCATTCCGAAAACTGGCCCAAATACGTCTGGTATGTGCATTGTGAGCGACAGGCTGTAAATGATAATGGGCTGCAAAAAAACGACAAACGATGAATATGGGGGGTCACCATAAGCACAGCTAATGGTACTCTTAAGCAATTGATAGTAAGCAGTTGAAGATGGCGTGATACAACGCTTTAACAGGGTTTGGTACTGAGAAAAATATGCCGGTTAAACTACCTCCATTAAACTGGCTGCGCACTTTTGAGGTCGCTGCCAGAGAACTGAATTTTACCGTGGCTGCCCGGGAACTGAATATGACCCAGTCGGCGGTCAGTCAGCAAATCCGTTTACTGGAAGATAATCTCGGTGAGCCTCTGTTTAACCGAATGCCACGGCAAATCAGCCTTACTAAACGGGGACGGGCCTATTTACCTGTAGTGCAGGGCGCATTACAGGAGCTGCAACGCGGTACTTCGGACATTTTTTCACCACTGAAGGACGGTGAAGTAACAATTGAAGTGAACACTGCTTTTGGCATTCTCTGGCTGGCGCCCCGGTTAGCCAAATTCACTTCGCAATTTCCCGGGCTGGGCCTGCGGATCATTAATGCTAACTGGGACAGTGAATTCACTGCCGGCACCGCTGAGCTGTCGTTGCGACACGGTACCGGAGACTGGCCTGAGTTGGACTTTACCCGGTTGATTGCGCCTAAGCTGCGGCCGTATTGCAGCCCTCAGATGGCCGCTGAGATTGAGCAGACAGCTGACGTGCTCAAATGGCCGCTATTGAATGTGATCGGTAATCAGCAGAACTGGCATGCCTGGCTGGCACAGCAGGGGTTGCAGCATGATACGCCGTTGTTGATGCATAAGATGGACAGTGCGGCGACAACAGTTGCGATGGCGGTGGCTAACTGCGGTATTTGTCTGAGCTATGATGAAATAGTTGCGCCACAGGTAGCAGCCGGACAGTTAGTTGCGCCGTTGAATGATTATGTAGGCAGTACCGAAAGTTATTACCTGACGCACCGGCAGGACAGTCCGCTAAGTAAGGCAGCGAAAGTCTTTAAGGACTGGTTATTAGAAGAAGTTAGCTAAATCAGGTTTAGCTGAATGCGCGGGATCAGGTTATACAAAACAGGAGAAGGGTATGGCCAGGGAAAAAGAAGAGGGGCCGATCATTAGCTTTATGATGAATCTGTTTGTCAGTGTTGCGTTTGCGGCGCCAACTGCAGTCTTGTTGTGGTTCGGGCTGAATGGAAGATGGGCCTGGGATAATCATGATGAAGACGGAGCTCAGGAGATGCTCTATATCAGCACGGATGGCTTTTGGATTCTGTTATGCGCTTTAATTTTTGTTGGCGTATGTTTTCCGCGATTATTTCCGGGACTGATGGGGTTTTGTTGGCGAAAAATTATGCGACTGGGGCGTTGGTTTTAAAGATACAGCTCAGAATATATATTTCAGACTGCGAGCAAATGCTCCAAGCCTACAGCTGCCTTGTTGGGAATGAATTCAGTGATTTCGTAGTGTGCCAGTTGTTCACGCTTAAACGGATCTTCTTCAAGAATGGCTTTCAATGCAGGCAGACTTGGGGCCGTTGCCAGAATGATACCGCCGGTGCGGGGCTGTTTTGGGCCGGATGCTAAAAAGGTACCGCTGGCAAAAAAGTTGTCAAGAAAAGCAGCGATCAAGAAAGGCGACATGCTCTTCCAGATGAGATTCGATATCGCTGAGCGGGCACTGATAACTGATCGATACAATGAACATAATCTTTCCTGCTGATGTTTCCGGGATATAAAAAAGCCGCTGATAACAGCGGCTTTTTATTTTCAGAACGGTATTTATTTAGCCATGTAATCGGCCAGATACTGATCGAAGTCGACATTGTCGGCCAGCTCGATCTCTTTTTGTTCTTGTAGCGATTCACTGCTGAGTTTTTCCAGATACGCCTGTTGCTCAGCGCTGATTGGTAACTGGCTGATGGCTTCGCGGTGTTCGCGACTTTTCGCCAAAGCAAAGGCTTCATATCCCTGACCGCTGTGCTTCATACCTTCAAGCACTTGCGCGGAAGGTGTCAGTGCAGGGTTATCCAGTTTTTCCTGCTGCTGGTTAACTGCACTGCTGAAACGTTCAGAGCCATAAACATTGTCTAGCATGGCAGCAGTCTTGCTGATATCGGCAATGATGTCATTACCCCACTGGGCAACGGTCATTTGCGTACCGTTATTATTCAGCGTCAGGCCGGGTTCGCGTCCCCGGTTTACAGTCAGATCGTTGTTCTCGCCAATGCGTGTACATTCCGACTCACTTATCTCTGCCGGATTGGATAACAGGCAAGTGACCAGGAAAGCATCAAGGAAATCAGACTGTGACTGGTCGATACCCAGTGGCATTAACGGGTTGATATCCGTGTTGCGCACTTCAATGTATTCAACGCCGCGTTCCTGCAGGGCATTTATCGGTTTTTCACCGCTCTGTGCAACCCGTTTTGGCCGGATGTCGCTGTAGTATTCGTTTTCTATCTGCAGAATATTGCTGTTCAGCTGTTTGTACTGACCATCTACTTTAATGCCCATTTCCGCATAGGTTGCATAAGGCGTGTTGATCGCCTTTTGCAGTGAACGGGTATAAGTATCCAGATGGTTAAAGCAGATATTCAGATCGGCCTGGGCTTTGTTGGAATAGCCCAGATCACTCATGCGCAAAGAAGTTGCGTACGGGCGATACAAGGTATCTTCGTCCCAGCTTTCCAGATCATGTTCCCGGCCGGCCATGAAGCTGGCAGCCAGTGCCGGTGATGCACCGAACAGGTACAACAGCAACCATGAGTAACGGCGGAAATTGCGAATCAGTGCGAAGTAGCTGTCTGAGCGGAATTTCTGCAGGCTGTCGTTGTTATCCTGAAGCTTTTGCAGGTTTTCCCACAGGCCGTCAGGCAATGAAAAGTTGTAATGAATGCCGGCGATGGCCTGCATCATTTTGCCGTAACGGTGTTCCAGGCCAACCCGGTAGGTGTATTTCATCTGACCGACGTTGGAGCTGCCGTAACGGGCAATAGGTATCATGGCGTCGCCATCAATGCGGCACGGCATGCTTGAAGCCCAGAGTTCTTCACTGTTGAGCTTCTGGAAACTGAAGTGGTGCAGGTCCTGCAGGAACTGAAGAGCATCCGCGGATTCATTGAACACCGGCGTGATGAATTCCATCAGGGCTTCAGAATAATCGGTCGTGATATGGCTATGGGTCAGCGTAGAACCCAGTGACGCCGGGTGATCTGTCTGGCTGATAATACCTTCAGCGTCGACCCGTAAGCCTTCTTTCTCGATGCCGTGAAGCATGCCTTTCAGACTTGATGACAGGCCACTCTCGGCCAGGCGTTGCAGATTTTTTTCCAGTGCCGCAGACAAAATACAGCTTCCTTCGCAGGTAAAAAAGAACGGGCATTATAGCCTACTGATAAAGCAACATAATACAGTTTCAGAGCAAGTTTGTTGCTTTCAAAATTGACTCTATGCGACGAATAACGCCGCTTCTACCAAAATTCCGACATTCCGGGCTGTTTCACATTACTTATATGCTTAAGCCTTCATGGTTAAAGAGATACGTTTGCGTTGCGGATCTACTTCCATGACACGTACTTTTACAATGTCACCGGTTTTGACAATGTTATGCGGGTCTTTAACAAAGCGGTCGGCTAGCTGGGAGATATGTACCAGACCATCCTGATGTACACCTATATCCACAAAGGCACCGAAGTTAGTCACATTGGTCACGCTGCCTTCCAGCTGCATACCCGGATGCAGGTCTGCCAGAGTTTCGACACCTTCCTGAAAACTGGCGGTGCGAAACTCAGGGCGTGGATCACGGCCGGGCTTTTCCAGTTCCCGAATGATGTCTTTTAAGGTGTAGAGGCCGAACTGAGTATCACAGTAATCTTCTAAGTGTAATTGTTGCAGTCGCTGTTGCTGGCCGATCAGTTCACTGACTTTACAGCGCTGGGCTTTGGCGATGCGCTCGACAACCGTATATGCCTCCGGATGCACAGCAGAGCTGTCTAGCGGGTTTTTCGCCGCGCTGATTTTCAGAAATCCGGCACACTGCTGATAAGCCTTTGGCCCTAAACGGGGCACTTTTAAGAGTTGCTGACGGCTAGTGAAAATACCGTTCTGATCGCGATAAGCGACGATGTTTTGTGCGGTTGTCATGTTAAGGCCAGCCACTTGACTGAGCAGCTGGGCGGAAGCCGTATTCAGATCAACCCCTACATGGTTAACACAATCTTCCACGGTGTCTTCCAGTGACTGAATCAGGGCGTTCTGGTCGACATCATGCTGGTACTGGCCGACGCCAATGGCTTTAGGTTCGATCTTTACCAATTCGGCCAGCGGGTCCTGTAAGCGACGGGCGATGGAAACTGCACCGCGGATAGATACATCCAGTTCAGGTAATTCCTGGCTTGCCAGCTCGGATGCGGAATAGACCGATGCACCGGCTTCACTGACGATGACAGGAATTGCCTGA
The DNA here is from genome assembly GCF_024347215.1 of Aliamphritea ceti. Taxonomy (NCBI): domain Bacteria; kingdom Pseudomonadati; phylum Pseudomonadota; class Gammaproteobacteria; order Oceanospirillales; family Oceanospirillaceae; genus Aliamphritea; species Aliamphritea ceti. The sequence continues at coordinate 4,942,193 of NZ_AP025282.1, read as the reverse complement.
ATGTCCGGATTACGTTGCAGCAACTCTTTGACCAGTTGTTCGGTTTCCCGGGAGGCCGTGCCGTTGCCTATGGCTATCAGGTTGACAGCATATTTTTGGCACAACTGGGCCAGTGTGGCTTCGGATTCTGACCATTTTTTCTGTGGTGCGTGGGGGTAAATAGTCGCGTGTTTGAGAACTTTACCGGTGTTATCCAGCACGGCGACTTTAACGCCGGTACGTAATCCCGGATCCAGCCCCAGTGTTGCCTGTAAACCTGCCGGTGCCGCGAGGAGCAGGTCTTTCAGGTTACGGCTGAATACGCTGATAGCTTCTGCATCGGCGTCTTGTTTAAGCTGTTTGATCAGCTGATTTTCAAGTGATGGCAATAGTTTCTTCTGCCATGCCTGTTGAATGCATGCCGCCAGCCAGCGTCCGGCCGGGCTGTTATCGCAGTGCCAGCGCATGAATTTGCTGATCAATTCTGCTGGACGCTGTGCATCGGCTTCAGTTGGGCGCAGCTTATAACGGACGATGCCCGCTTGCTGGGCACGGAGAATCGCCAGTGCCCGGTGTGACGGTAATTTACTGATGGTCTGGCTAAAGTCGAAATAGTCGGAAAACTTAGCACCTTCCTGCTGTTTATCTTTAATCACCTTGCTGCTTAGCTCGCCACGGTTCCATAACCATTGCCGCAGCTGGCTTTGCAGGTCAGCATGTTCGGCAATCTGTTCGGTGAGAATCTGGCGGGCGCCTTCCAGTGCATCTTCGCTACTGTTGACGTCTTTGGACGGATTCAGATATCGGGTCGCGAGTTTTTCCGGCGTACCCTGCTGGCGGCTAAGCGTGTCTGCTAAGGGTTGCAGTCCAGCTGCCCGGGCCTGTTCTGCTTTGTTTTGTCTTTTCGGTTTATATGGCAGATACAGATCTTCTAAGCGGGATTTGCTGTCGGCTGCTTCCAGGGCTTCCTGTAATTGTGGAGTCAACTTTTCCTGCTGACGAATACTTTGCAAAATAGTCTCGCGGCGGGCGTTAAGATCCCGGCGTTGTTCCAGCCGTTTAGCCAGTTGGCGCAATTGTGTGTCATCCAGCCCCTGTGTAGCTTCTTTACGATAACGGGCAATGAAGGGAACGGTGGCGCCTTCATCCAGCAGACGGATAACGGCTTCGGCCTGGGCGGCCCGGATATTCAGATCGGTAGCAAGGTATTGAGCAAGTGAAGTCATCGGTAACCTGGGTAACTCAGAACGTATAGTGCTTTATCATACCTGCCTGTCCAGTAGAGCAGTAGCCATAACATGCATGAAAACCCTGTTAGACTTTAGTCTGATTGGCGGTTAAAAAGGTTGTTATGAAGGCACGGCTGTAGTCGACTTATGTCTAACAGGATGCTGAAATATTTTCACTGACGCAGCCAGAGCTGCTGAAAATGTTTATTGATAGTCTGTACAGGGCGACTGAGCCTGCAAAAAATAATAAGAATGTAGAACATATCTAAGGCTGAACAGTGGCAACTCAGGAACGATTAACATCCAGGCCTTTTCTGGCTCTGTGTTTAATAGCAGTACTTATTTTAGTGGTGTATCAGACCGCGACTATCAGCCGTGAACGCGCGCTGGCGGATTTGCAGTACCGTACTGCGGCAGATCTGGGCCGTTATTCACTGAGTTTGCAGCAAGAACTGGATCGCTATAAAGACATTCCTAAACTGATTAGTACCCACTCTGAATTGCTGAATCCTTTATTACATCCAGGCGGTGATGCCGAAGCCCGGGCCAGCCTGTATCTGGAAAAGGTTAATGAAACCATAGGCGCGTCAGATGCGTATCTGATGAATAGTGAAGGTATGACAGTTGCAGCCAGCAACTGGGATAAAGAAAAAACCTTCGTTGGCCGTAATTTTGCTTTCCGACCGTACTTCAAAGACGGTATTAGTGGCCAGGCAGGCCGCTATTTTGCTTTAGGCACAACCTCGAAAAAACGTGGTTATTTCTTTTCCTATCCGGTGCATTACCGGGGTAAGACGCTGGGCGTCATCATCGTAAAGATCGACATTAATGATATTGAGAATGACTGGAATGATCCGTTAACCGATATTCTGGTGACGGATGAAGACGGGGTCATTTTCCTCAGCACCCGGCCAGAGTGGAAGTTTCGCACGTTGACGCCTTTATCACAGGATGATTTACAGCGGATTCTCAGCAGCTTGCGCTATGGTGAAGAATCTCTTGAAGCGCTGAACGTGATTAAACGTAAAGACCGTGGAGATGGTACTGAGCTGGTTACTTTAGTTGATGGGGACTGGGCTTCCAGTGAATCGCTGGACGGGGTTAAAACCCGCCAGTATTTACAACAAACCCGTCAGGTGGAAGATGCAGGCTTTAATGTGTCTATTCTGGCCAATATTAAAGCCGTAGAACGACAAGTATTTACCAACGTTTTGCTGGCCAGCTTTAGCTATGGCGCGCTGGTGTTTTTGTTGCTGTTTCTGTTTACCCGGCGACGTGTAGCAGAACAGCGCGAACAGTTTAAACGTCAGGAACAGCAAGCGCTGGAAAGCAGTGAAGCGCGGGTTCGGGCAATTATTGATAATACCCATGCAGGCCTGATTACGCTGGATCATCTGGGCCGTATTGAGTCGTTTAATCCGACGGCAGAAAAACTGTTTGGTTATCCTGCTGAAGATGTTCAAGGCAAGTATTTCAGTCACTTACTGGCACAGCAGGACAGAGCTGTGTGCTGGCAACATATAACTACCAGTACTGATGACGATACCGAGCTGATGATAGAAGCGCTGGGTTGCCGGGAAGATAACACACAGATACCGGTGGAGTTAGTGATTGGTCGGATGATCCGTGAAGGCGACCGGTATTTCATTGTGACTGTGCATGACATGACCGAGCGTAAACAATACGAACAGAAACTTCGCAAAGCCCGGGATATGCTAGAGCACCGGGTGGATGAGCGAACCGAAGACTTATCCCGGGCTAATGCCCGGTTACTTACTGAGATGGAACAGCATAAACATACTCAGAATGAATTGATTCAGGCGGCTAAGCTGGCGGTGCTGGGACAGATGTCGGCGGGAATTAATCATGAACTGAATCAGCCTCTGACGGCGATTCGCAGCTATGCCGATAATGCCCGTTCGTTTCTGGATATTAATAAGCCGGAGCCGGCTCAGGAAAATCTGGGCGAGATAAGTTTACTCACGGAACGTATGGCTAAAATCATCGGCCCGCTAAAAGAATTTTCCCGTAAGACCACAGGGCAGTTGTCTCCCATAAGTCTGCAGGCTGCTAAAGATGGCGCTATGGCTATCATGTATGGCCAACTGGCTAAAGCGCAGGTTGATATTGTCTGGCCTGAAAATGCTGCTGAAGTGTATATGCTGGGAGATATGCTGCGTCTGGAACAGGTGTTAGTAAACCTGATCAGTAATGCGATGCAGGCGATGGATGCGCTTTCATCTCCACGGATTGAAATCAGTGCCAGCCAGCAGAATACGATGATGAGCATTGCGGTGAGGGATTTCGGGCCGGGAGTGCCTGAGCGGGACTTGGAAAAGGTCTTCGAGCCTTTTTACACCACCAAACTGGATAAGCAGGGGTTGGGGCTGGGGCTATCTATCTCGCACCGTATTATTCTCAGTATGGGTGGGCAGCTGACGGTAACTAATCATCCTGATGGCGGCGCTGTATTTACCGTGCTTCTACCGGTTGTGCCTTCCTCAGTTCAGGCGTGATATTATCCGGGCAGATTTTCTGCCGGCTATTGAAGGCCGGTGCTGCTGCCGAAATTAAGCCAGGAATAGCTGATGCCAAATTCAATTATGCTCGTCGACGACGAGAAGCATATCCGGGTGGCGGTTGGCCAGACGCTGGAGCTGGCCGGTTATGAAGTTACCGCGTGTGAAGCTGCTGAAGATGCGTTGCCACAACTGAGCAGTGAATGGCCGGGCATTGTTGTTACCGATATCAGTATGCCTGGCATAGGTGGTCTTGGATTACTGGAACAGGTGCATGAGATGGATGCTGACCTGCCGGTTATTCTTATTACTGGACACGGTGATATCTCTATGGCGGTTCAGGCCATGCGAGATGGTGCGTATGACTTCATCGAAAAACCTTTCTCTTCTGAGCTGCTGGTGGATGTGATTCGCCGGGCGCAGGAAAAGCGCAATCTGACCCTGGAAAACCGTAAACTGCGTAAAGAATTGCAGGCGCAGGGCGGTATAGGTCCGCGGATTATTGGTGAGTCGCCGAGTATTCAGCAGCTACGAAATATGATTCAGCATGTGGCAGATACGCCTGCGGATATTTTACTGCACGCCGAAACCGGCTCCGGTAAAGATCTGGTGGCACGGTATATTCATGAGCACAGTAATCGCCGGGATAAAAATTTCGTTGCGATTAACTGCGGTGCGGTGCCTGAGAACCTGATTGAAAGTGAACTCTTTGGTCATGAGAAAGGCGCGTTTACAGATGCTAAGCAGCGTCGTATTGGGAAATTTGAACATGCCAATGGCGGAACGCTGTTTCTCGATGAAATTGAAAGTATGCCGCTGTCACTGCAGGTGAAATTACTGCGGGTGCTGGAAGAACGTACTATTGAACGTCTGGGTTCGAATCAGCAGATTCCTCTGGATTTACGGGTGATTGCTGCCACTAAGGTGGATCTTAAACAGCTCAGTGAAGCCGGTGAATATCGTCAGGATTTATATTACCGCCTGAATGTATTGCAGTTACCTATTCCACCACTGCGCGAACGTTGCGAAGATATTCCTATGCTGTTTCAGCATTTTGCCCTGATTGCATCAGCTCAGTATCACCGGGAAGTACCGCAATTGAGCAGTGACAAGCTGGCATTGCTGATGTCCCACAACTGGCCGGGCAATATTCGTGAGCTACGTAACGTGGCTGAGGGGTATGTGTTACTGGGTGACGCCTACAACTTCGAGTTTGATGAACTGGACGGTGCAACGAAAACCGGGCTGACATTACCTGATCAGGTTGAACAGTTTGAGCGGCTTATTTTGCAGAAAACTTTGGGCCGTTGTCAGGGGTCGATTAAGGATACTCAGGCTGAATTAGGGCTGCCGCGTAAAACACTTTACGACAAAATGAAGAAATACGGCTTAGACAAAAGCGAATTTAAGCACTGACCGGAGAGGCCAGTAAAAAAGGCTGCCATGGGCAGCCTTTTTTATATCTGTGTTTGAAACCTCAGACTTTAAACTGCTGGGCACGCTGTTCCAGTTCTTCGGCCAGACTGGTGATCTGATGAGAAACTTCACTGAGTTGTTCTACCCGGTTGATGGCGCTTTCAGTGCCCTGGTTGATGGTAGCAATGCTTTCCTCAACCCTTATAGTCGCGTCACTGTGCTGATGCACGGCATCACTGATGGCGTGATTGGTGTTGGCAATGGCTTCCATCTCGCTGGTGATGTTGGTCAGTGATGCGACAGTACTCTGAACCTGTTCGACGCTTTCTTCAGTACTGATATTGGCTTCCTGCATAACATTTACAGCGTGCTGAGCATTGTTTTTGAACGAGTCGATCATAGTATTGATTTCAATGGTCGCGGTCTGTGTACGTTGCGACAGGGAACGCACCTCGTCGGCGACAACCGCAAAGCCGCGGCCCTGTTCACCGGCCCGGGCAGCTTCGATGGCAGCATTCAGTGCCAGTAAGTTGGTTTGTTCGGCGATACCCTGAATAACGCTAAGGGTTGAGTCGACTTCGTGGCTTTCCTGTTCGAGTTTTTGAATCACTTCCGCTGCCTGCAGAATTTTGCTCTGTAGCTGCTCGATTATTTGCTGCGTCTGGGCTGAAATCTGGGCGCCTTTATTACTTTCTGCCAGGGCCTGGCCGGACGCTGACACAGTGGCATCGGCACTGCTGGATACACTTTGGGTGGCTTCGCTCATAGTCGCCATTGCATCTGATACTTCACTGGCCAGTTGCATTTGATTCTGTGAAGAATTACTTGCCTGCTCGGTAATATCTGAAATTCGCTGGCTGCTGTTGCTGAGTAAATCAATTGAGGTGACAACGTGCTGAATATTGCCCCGGAATGCCTGCAACATGCTGTTGAATGATGCAGCTGTCTGGCCAATTTCGTCATTATTATGGATTTCTAACTGTTGTGTTAAGTCAGAGTTCTGCTCGATATTGTGAATAGTTTTGCTCATCTGACGCAGTGGCTTAACTACAATTCTGTGCAACAAAGTACCAATTACAAACAATGCAATCACAAACATCCCCAGCTCCAATAATGCGACCCGGGTAACATTGTTCATGATGGAGGCATCGAGGCTGTCGAAGGAGTATGTGACCCGCACCGCGCCCATGATGGTGCCTTCTTCAACCTGGTGACAGGTAAGGCAGTTAGTTCCTTTATATGATGAGCTGGCAATAATCGGCTTAATGACTGTCAGACGGTGGCCCTGATCATCATCCAGTTCGACACTGACTTCTTCACCGCTCATGGCGCGGCGGTCCAGCCCGTCAATAATGACTGCATCCGGAAGACCTGGCCCGAAGATTTTGCTTACCGGCTCGCCACGTATGATGCGTGCTTCGATAAGTTCCGGGTTACTCAGAATCTTATCCTGTAACGCTTTGCGGTTTGCCATTGCGCCACTGAGCATCATGATATTGATGCTGTCGAAATAGTTGTCAGCGGTGGTTTGGGTATTGTGTTCAGCCACAGTCAGGGCCAGCGAAGATTCGCTCTGATAGATCGTCGTAATAGATGTGAGCAATACCAGAAGAAAAACAGCCGCCAGACTGAGGTTTACTTTGCTTTGGATCGTCATGGGTTCAGACCTGAGATGAAGAGAATAACTGTACAGTTTGAAGTCATATAACCACTCATTTAAAAGGGTTTCTAGGCGGGGAGTAACTACTTTGGGTAGTCGCTGATAGGAGACAAAAACTCACTTGATCCAGCTCAACAGAATGACTGATTTATGACATAAAAATAATCTTTAAATGGGTGAAATCCCCCCAGATATTAATGGGGTAAATGGGTGGGTATCCACCCATAAAAGTATTTATTGATCTATGTGTAAAAAACTACGTAATGTTTTTATTTATTTGATTTTAAAGTGTTTTATTTGTTTTTAGTTATGTGATTACAAACTTGGCACAGCCTCTGCAAAGAATATACGCATCTCAATCCCGAGAGACATAATCATTGAGCCTGAGCGCTCAATGACAACGCTAATAATTACAACAGGAGAGCGTTATGCGTTTATTAACTGCAGCTGTTACTTCAATGGCTTTAATCTTTGGTGCCAGTGCCGCAACAGCCGCGCCAATCGAAATTAAATTCTCCCATGTGGTGGCTGAAAATACCCCTAAAGGTCAGATGGCTAACAAGTTTGCTGAACTGGTTGCTGAACGTCTGCCGGGTAAGGTAGAAGTAAAAGTATTCCCAAGCTCTCAGTTATTTGGCGATAACAAAGTACTGGAAGCCATGTTACTGGGTGATGTACAGCTGGCGGCTCCGTCACTGTCAAAATTCCAGAAGTACACCAAGCAACTGCAGTTGTTCGATCTGCCGTTCCTGTTTAAAGATATGCAAGCGGTAGAACGCTTTCAGCAAAGTGATGCGGGCCAGAAAATTTTATCTTCGGTTGAATCTAAAGGCCTGGTAGGTCTGGGTTATCTGCATAACGGTCTGAAGCAGCTGTCTGCAAGCGATCCGCTGCGTGTACCTGCTGATGCGTCCGGTAAGAAGTTCCGCATCATGACGTCTGATGTACTACAGGCACAATTTGAAGCAGTAGAAGCGGTGCCACTGAAAAAGCCTTTTTCTGAAGTATTTACTCTGCTGCAAACTAAAGCGATCGATGGTCAGGAAAACACCTGGTCTAACATCTTTTCGAAGAAGTTCTTTGAGGTTCAGCCATACATTACTGAGTCTAACCACGGCGTTCTCGATTACATGGTGGTGAGCTCTGCTGAGTTCTGGAATGGTTTGGATGATGATATCCGTGTTGAAGTGAAAAAAGCACTGGATGAAGCCATTGCATTTGGTAATCAGGTAGCCGCTGATAAGGCGCGTGATGATAAGCAGGCGATTATTGATTCTAAGCGTTCTGAAGTGTTGGAAATTTCTGATGCAGAACGTGCTGAGTGGGTAACTGCTATGAAGCCGGTATGGAGCCAGTTCTCTGATGAGATCGGTGCTGACCTGATAAAAGCAGCTGAAATGTCTAACAACTAAGCTGTAGATCCGTTGTAACTGTTGCTCTGGCTGACGTATAGGGTCAGTCGGAGTAACTTTCCAGATCGCGAATATTTTGCAGGTGGGTCGGTCGGTGGGAACCCGGTGGGCCAGACGGATATCTGCAAAGGATTTGCTCTCCTGAGTCTGTTTTATTAATTGAGTAAGTGATCGCTTACTGGCTTTTTGACGCCAGGAGAAATCATAAGAATAGCGGGAAGCACCCGCACAGGGGGCCTCATGGTTCGTAAAGTTGTTACAGAGTTGGAAGAAATGTTTCTGTCTCTGTTATTGGTCAGCATGACCCTGTTGGTATTTGCCGAAGTTGTTTTACGCTTTGGTTTTAATACCGGTATTCACTGGGCGCAGGAGGTTACTCTGCTGATTGCTGCCTGGTTCGTTTTGTACGGTGCGTCATATGGCATTAAGGCCGGTGTGCATATTGGGGTGGATGTGTTTGTAAAACTGTTGCCCAACAAAATTCACCGGGCGCTGACGATTTTGGCGCTGGGTTTGTGTCTGACATATGCAGGTCTGCTGTTATATGGCTCATGGATCTATCTCAGTAAAATGAAAATGATTGGTATTGAGATGGAAGATCTTCCTATTCCTAAATGGACAGTGATGAGCATTCTGGTTATCGGTTTTGTCATGCTGATTATCCGTTTACTACAGCTGGGTCTGAAAATTGTGAAAGGTGAAGCGGATGGCTTCCATTTCACTGATGAAGCTGAAGAAAGTATGGAAATAGCGAAAGAGCTGCAGGCTGAACAAAGTAAGAGTACAGCTGAGGGATCTGATCCGGGTAAAGAGAACAATAAGGAGGGCCGGTCATGACCACAGCGATTCTTTTTATACTGCTGTTTGGCTGTATTTTCATCGGTATGCCAATTGCTATCGCGCTGGGTTTATCCAGTGTGGCTACCATTCTGTTATTTTCAAATGATTCATTGGCATCAGTGGCGCTGAAGTTTTTTGAAGCGACGTCCGAGCATTACACTTTGCTGGCGATCCCGTTTTTTATTCTGTCTTCGGCATTTCTTTCCACTGGTGGTGTTGCTAAACGCCTGATCAATTTTGCAATCGACAGTGTGGGCCATATACGTGGCGGTCTGGCGATGGCTTCTGTGATGGCATGTATGCTGTTTGCCGCGGTTTCAGGTTCTTCGCCGGCAACTGTTGCTGCCATCGGTACTATTGTTATCGCCGGTATGGTGCGTTCCGGTTACCCTGAGTCTTTCGCTGCCGGTGTTATTGCGAATGCCGGCACACTGGGAATCCTGATACCCCCATCAATTGTTATGCTGGTGTATGCTGCTGCGACAGAAGTGTCTGCGTCACGTATGTTCATGGCTGGCTTTATTCCTGGCCTGATGATGGGTGGTATTTTGATGCTGGCGATCTATATCGCGGCCCGGATCATGAAATTACCGGCAGAAAAATTCCCGGGCTTTGGTGCGTTGACTAAATCATTCTTGATTGCCCTTGGCGGCCTGATGCTGATTTTCATCGTACTGGGATCAATTTATGGTGGTGTTGCCAGCCCGACAGAGGCGGCTGCGGTCGCTGCTGTATATGCCTATCTTGTTTCTGTGATGGGATATCGGGATATCGGTCCGATGAAAGGTGTTGCGTGGCGTAATGACGGGGAAGCTATTCTGCGCGCTGTTGCCCGTAATATGTTGCAAATGCTTTGGGCTATGCCACAGTCGGTGCGTCATCCTGAAGTGCGTAAAGTAATTATGGATGCTGCGAAAGTGTCACTGATGCTGCTATTCATAATTGCTAACGCAATGCTGTTTGCTCATGTACTGACAACTGAGCGTATTCCCCATGCTATTGCAGAAACCATTATCACCTGGGGTTTACCTGCCTGGGGTTTCCTGATTGTGGTGAATATTCTGCTGTTGATTGCCGGTAACTTTATGGAGCCGTCAGCAATTATTCTGATCATGGCGCCTATATTGTTCCCGATTGCTACTCAGCTGGGAATTGATCCGATTCATCTGGGTATTATCATGGTGGTGAATATGGAAATTGGGATGCTGACGCCGCCGGTGGGTCTGAATTTATTTGTGACTGCCGGTATAACCGGAAAGAATATGGTCTGGGTAATTAAGGCATGCCTGCCATGGTTATGTTTACTTTTATTCTTCCTGATTCTGATCACTTATATTCCGCAAATTTCTTTGTTTTTACCCGAATATATCGACGAATTACGGGGTTATTAAGACCAAAGAACGTTTGTTTAAGGCCGCATTATGCGGCCTTTTTTGTGTGAAAAATAATCACCTTTTATTGTTTGCCAGAAAAGTTTTTCCTATAAACATCAGGTTTTTTAACTATCCTCAATCTTGCGACACATGAAACGTGTCGCTCAAAAATAATAATCAGGGATGACGGGGCAGGGAGCTGTAACGGGGGATTTTTATGGAAACTTCACTGATATCTGATCAGGAGCGGCCATTACTTTATGTCGATACGACTGGCGCCAGATCAACACAGTTAAGTGAAATTATTGCTGAACACGGGTGGCGGGTTGACCGCGTAGATAATTTTCAACAAGCGCACCAACAGGCACGGCCGAAGCACTACAGAGTCGGTATAGTGCATCTTGAACAGGTAGAAACGGCAGATTTACTGGCCGCAGATGATCTGTTCGCGCGTAACAAAAATACTGAGTGGCTATTGCTGACAAAGCATCGTTGTCTGGATGAGAATGATCTGTGCCAGCTGATTCATCATGCCTGTTACGATTACTATACCTTGCCGTTGGATGATGGTGGGGTGTCCAGTCTTGTGACAACACTTGGTCATGCTTACGGCATGGCTAGTTTGTCTAAACAGCTTACAGAAGGAGATTACGACGATTACCATATGGTTGGCAGTAGTCAGTCAATGCTGAAATTATTTAGTGGTATTCGCAAAGTGGCAGCGGTTGATGCTCCGGTGCTTATCCGAGGTGAAAGCGGAACCGGTAAAGAGCTGATTGCCCGTGCGATTCATGAACGTTCTGTGCGGGCGAGCAAACCTTTTATAACGGTAAACTGTGGTGCTTTGCCTGAACATCTTATTCAGTCTGAACTGTTTGGCCATGAAAAAGGTGCTTTTACCGGTGCGGTTCAACGTCAGATTGGCCGTATTGAAGCGGCGGATGGTGGGACTTTATTTTTAGATGAAATTGGTGATCTGGCAATGCCTCTACAAGTGAATTTGCTGCGCTTTTTACAAGAGCAGGTGATTCAGCGGGTAGGTTCGACTAAAGATATCAAAGTGGATGTTCGGGTGCTGGCGGCGACTCATGTAGATTTGGATAAGGCTGTAGAAGCTCAGAAATTTAGAGAAGATTTACTTTATCGGTTAAATGTTCTTCAGCTGCGCCCACCTGCCTTGCGGGACAGGGAAGAAGATATTGAGTTGCTGGCTAAATTTTTCTTTCAACACTTTCGTGGTGAAGGTCATGGCAAGATCAAAGGCTTCTCGAAACAGGCATTACAGGCGATGACCGCATATGGCTGGCCGGGAAATGTTCGCGAGATGATTAACCGGATTCGGCGTGCTGTGGTGATGTGTGAAGGCCGGTTAGTGTGCCCGATGGATCTGGGACTGGTGGATGGCTTTGTTGCCAGAGATGTTATGTCTTTGGCGGATGCCAGGAATCTCGCAGAACGTCATGCGATTGAAAATGCGTTGCAACATTGTCGGCATAACATGAGTAAAGCGGCTAAAACCCTGGGCGTTTCAAGAGTGACTTTATATCGCTTACTGGCTAAGTACGATATCGGTTTTGACGACAGCAGTATGGTGAGCTGACACTGTCAGCTGATTCATTGGTTGCTAAAGCCCGCTAAATGCGGGCTTTTTCTTATTTTATCAGTTAGTTAATAGTGTTATTGAAATCGATCATTATCAGATATGTAACACTTTTGTAGTGATGAATATCACGTAGATCATATCTGTAACACATAAGTAACATGCATAACTTGGTTTCTAACTATTTGTTATTTATAGATATTCAATAGAGTGCACAAGTTGAGTGTTAGATATATGTAACACTTCGCGACCTAATTACTCGCACTATCAGAGTGATTTATCTCTTCTAAGTTTAAATTCCCTTTTAATTCATCTAGTTAAAAAAACTGGCCCCGTTTTCGCAATACCTGAAGCGAGATAACGTGATTGACAGGTATGCAACATGAGCAGTTTCCAGCACAACACTAAAGCGCTTGCCAAAGCTGTAGCAGCATTGACGCTGCTGGTTGCCGGCTGGCATGGCAGTGTTTCGGCTCAGCCTGTAGCACTGAATACAGATGCTGCTTTCGCTGAACTGACTGGATTAGCATTGACTGTGAATCAGCAGTTATCTGATGAGCACCTTGCAGGAATGCAGGGACAGGGAAGTGAAGCATTGGTTGTTGCTGCACAGCAGCATGAAATCATCCTTTGGGATGAGGATTCATCTGATAAAGGACGAGGTAATCGTTCGGTGCATCAGGGCAATCAAATAATGACAATCAAAGTAAATCTGGGGGGTCGTTGATCATGACACCCTTAAAGATTAAGGCAAGTCTGCTAGTGGCTTTACTGGGATGTTCGGTGGTGCAGGTTGCCGCTGATCCAGTGCCTCAATTGCAGCATTATTCCACCCAAGCAGTGATTCAGGATATGGCCCTGGAAGGCAGTAGTGGCGTCATTGGCGTCAATATTGTTGCGGGTGATTCGAATGCCCAACTGAATGCGAGAGCGTTGGCTTTCAGTGTTGGTCAGGGAATTGCCAGTGCCTCTATACATGCGGCACAGCGAGTAGAACTGTTGGGTGACGCACCGGATTCTGCCGTGAGTCTGATCCAGGGGAGTGCATTTTCGAACGCCTCTGGAATGATCTCTGTCAACCATGCCAGTGGCGTATCAAACGCACAGGTTAATGATATCGCGATCGGGTTCGCCATTGGCGGGGTTGCGGTGACCGAAAGTGAGCTCAGTCTCACGGTCACCGGCCAACCCGGCGGTCAACCGAACCAAGATCAGATACAACAACATCGTGAAGCCTCTATCAGTGGCTCAGCATTTGAGGGCGCAAGCGGTGTGGTGCAGATCAATCAGCTAGCAGGTTCCGGAAACGCAACAAGTAACAGTTTTGGCCTGACCGTTTCGGTTGGGGCTGAGCAATGATCGGGTAGATGCCCGAACTCAGGGGAAAATAAGGAGAAAGACCATGAAACAGGTATTCAAAATTGCGCCGCTGGCGATAGCCGTTGCAGCATTGAGTTTTACCGGAACAGCTATAGCTGAAGGTAATGGTGGGCACCATGGGGACAGAGGTGAAGACGGTGCGACTCTTAAAAAGTATGTCAAAGTAAAGAAAGATGTTGAGTATAGCGGTGAGGTAGATATTACCGGCAGAATTCGAGTGGATTCATTAGGGATGGCTGTTATTGATATGAAGCAGGGAAGTCATGGCAATAAAGGGGGGCTGGATCGCTCAGATAACAATGCTTTTTTGGGTGACAATGTCTTGTTAAATGCTAAAGGTAATATTGGTTTGAACTCTGTGGCTGGTGAGACCAACGTTCAGAGTAATGCTGCGGCTTTAGCAGCAGCAGATGCTGCCTTCGTACTCGGCTCTGCTGATGCAGAAGTGTTTGTTGATCAGAAGGCTAGTGGCAATACAACTGACTATTTTGGCGGTACCAATAATGCAGTTGTCGGTGGAAATGTGTTGAGAAATGCCCGGGGTAATATTGCTTTGAACAGTGCTGCCGGTGATAGCAATATACAGTCAAATTCGTTTGCAGGTGCCGTAGCTTCTGGCTCAATGGGTGAAGCAACAGTTTCGTTAAATCAGGTAAGTAAAAATAATACGACTACAAATGTAGCAGAAGAATCGTATGAAGTTATTACAGCCGGTTTCAGTGTTAGCGGCAACCTGAATGGTTCGTATAGGGGTTCTGGTTCGGGTGGATACTCAGGTGTGAACGGTCCAGCTCGTTATAGCGGTACGAATTCAGGTGCAAGTTACTCAGGAACAAATGGCCCTGCTACGTATAGTGGTCAGTCCACACAGGATGGTGGCGTTTATCCAGAAATATGGATGGATGATGGTGACCATGCCAATGGTGACAACGCTGTACTTTGGGGTCATATAGATTTTGATGATCAGAACGGTAATGGTCAGGGTAACCTAAAAGGTACATTTGACTTTAATGAGAGCGGTAATATCAGCAGTTCCAGTGAACGAGGCCGTATTGGACCTAGTCGTGAGCGAGGAACTGTTGGACCAAGCCGTGAAAGTGGTCGTTTAGGCTTCCGTGAAGTAGGTTCTCAATCATTGGGCGGTACTCTGACTGGTTCTTCACAATATATTGTGAGCCGTTATGTGCGTAATCAGAATAACGCTATTTTAGGCGGTAATGTATTGAATGGCGCCAGGGGTAATATTGGGGTCAATAGTGCTGCAGGTGCGACTAACGTACAAAATAACAGCTTGGCAATTAGTCGTGTAAATGCTGCTCCTGCTGATGGTGGCGGCGGTACTGGTGGTGAGTAACTTAATTACTCTGAATACTGCCTTACAACGTATGCATTCGGGAAAGGATCTTAGTAATTGCATCTCGTTTTGATTAGAAAGTTCTCGGGTGATTGTCAGGATGATAATTACCCGAGTGTGCAAGGTTTCCGGAAGAGGATAATGCAGGAGTTATCCAAGGAGTCCGGTCGCCTTCCCAGGAGATGGATATGCCCAGTGTTATCGAACGACGACCATCTTATAAATCCTACACTCTGCTTTCCAGCTATATGCTGGTTATTCTGTTGAGTGCTGGTGTGTTTCTTTCTATACCTTCAAATGCAGCTAATATCCAGTTCAATGCTGCATTGCCTCAGGCCACACTAATAAATAAACGTGTGTTAAGTATGCGTGAAAAACGCTTTCATCACATTATCCGTCAGCAGACGGATTTTAGTTGTGGTGCCGCATCACTGGCGACAGTTATGCGATATGGCTATGGATTGAAGGTTACTGAGCAGGACATGTTAGATGGTTTATTCGCGGTCAGCGATCTTGACCTGGTTCGGGAGCAGGGCTTTTCCTTATTAAATATAAAGCATTACGTGGAACAAATAGGTATGCGTGGCAGGGGTTACCAGGTTGGTGCTGATACCTTGAAGGACATACAGATACCTACTATCGTGCTGCTCGATCTCAAAGGCTATAAGCATTTTGTCGTGCTGAAAAAAACTACTGAGGATCTGGTTTACATTGCAGACCCGGCGCTTGGGAACAAAATTATGCCTAAAGATGAGTTCGTGTCCAGCTGGAACGGTGTTGTATTTGCTGTTATCGGGAAAGGGTTTGACCGCAACAGCGTGTTGCTTAACCCACCGCCTCCGCTAACTGCCAGAAATCTGGTGAATGTGTTTGCGCCACTGAGTGATGCGCAGCTACTGGAACATGGGTTTACCCATGCAGAGCTGTTTTAACCGCCCGATTCGGGAGGAGATACCATCATGAAAGGTATGAGATGGTTGAAAAAAGTAGTACCCGGAGCTCTTGCTGCTAGTGTGTGGCTGGTTGCTCCAACAGCTATTGCCGGGCCTTTTGGTCTGGAAGGTGAAAACGTATCTGATGTTGCATTAGCAGATATGCGGGGGCGTTTTGTTGATGGCCGTGACGTGAGTTTTTTTGGCGTTGTGATGGCTACCGACTGGCACCGTGCAGGACAGAATTTCAGTATGGAATTGCATATGGATATCAGTTTCAGTCAGGGATTTCGTCCTAATATAACGATCTACAGAACCAGGGATTTAGGTGTTGCCAGTAATGGCGTTGCTAATCAGGTTCTGGATGGCGTATCTGATAATGGTGCATTAGATGATATAGCTGGAGTTGTTCAAAACATTCAAATTGCAGGGGATGAAAACGGGGTTCATAACAATGTGCAATGGACAGTGACCGATGCTTCTGGAATGCCTCGGTTACGTAATCCTGACTTAGTAGAGATAGGTGCAGGACAGGAAAGTTTTGCTGATGAAAATGGTGTAACTACTCAGATTAATGCGAATGGTTCTGGTGTTGGTTACCAAGTTGATGTGCCTGATGTTGGTACTGTGGCTCAGCGAATATCGCGTCGACAAATACTGTCGGCAGGTAATATCCTGCAAAGTACTCAGCTTAATAGCAATTTAAATCAGGTGCTTAACCGTATTGGCTTGAATGTTCAGCTAGCGCCTTCTGGTAATTTATCTGGAGTCTCAAGAAATTTTCAAAGGGCTTTGAGTAATTTACAGGGGTTATAAACTATGTTTAGTGGGTATTGCCGTGCTTCAGGTACGGCGGTGCTTGCTAGCATTAAGGAAAATAAGAACAGGCGAACACCGCTAAGCCGGGAACAGCCGGTGAGGAAAGCAGCAGTGAATGGGGTTGTAGGCTGCTGGATAATGAGTGTGTGCAGGCAGTGTCTCGCTTTCAGTCGGAACCTTTTGGTGTCTGACGTGGCTAAAGAAAGAGGGGAACACCATGGAAAAGTTAGTATATCTTCGTCTTCGAAGCTGTACCGTAGCGGTATGTGTGGCCTTGGGGATGTCTGTTTCAACCTGTGTTATTGCAGAAAATGGTGAAGCAATGACCGCCGACGAAGCTGATCAGCTTCGTTTCGAAATAAAGCAACTTCAACTTATTAACAAGAATCAGGCTGAAATGCTGCAAAAGATGGAAGGCCGTCTTCAGCAATTAGAAACGGGTCAGCCTGCTGTAACGAATCAACAATCAAGCCAACAGACCGCCGGGACGGCAAAAGAGGATGTTAAAAAGTCGGCTGGGCCAAGTTCCAGCGTAGAAAATGTTTTGCAGGAAGAACACGTGCTTTTTGGTGATAAGTTCACAATTGAAGCTGGCTTCAATTATAGCCACTACGATCGCAAAGATTTGGTGTTGGAAGGTTTTTTAGCCCTGGATGCTATATTCCTTGGTGATATAGCGGTAGATGATGTTAAAGCCGATGTATTTACTTTCGATGTGACTGGTCGATATAACGTGACCAATAAATGGCAGGTTGGGATGACAATCCCATATGTTTACCGAAACACGAATTTTCAGCGAAATGTCAGTGGTGGTGTTGAGGCTGATGTTAGTGAAACCGGCTTGGGTGATATTAGTTTAATATCTGCGTATCAGTTATATGCAGAAACAGAAAACAGTCCGGATATTGTTTGGAATACCAGTCTGAAAATTCCAACAGGTACAGATCCATACGGTGTACCTAGTATTACTAAAACGGCTACCAACGGTGATGATCTGACTTACCCTAGTGAATTACCGACCGGGAGCGGTTTGTATAGTCTGACTACGGGGCTGTCTTTTGTTAAAACTACGGATCCGGCAATTCTGTTTGCAAATATAGGTTATACACACAACTTTGAAGGCAGTTTTGGAGATATTAGCTCTAACCCTGGCAGCCAGCCGGGTAAAGTAAAATTAGGCGACTCGATTCATTACGGGGTGGGTATGGCATTCGTACTGAATGAAAGAACCAGTCTGAGTATGTCTTTATCACAACGCATCAGTACTGAGAGTGAGACTCAGTTTGATGGAGGCGCTAAGCAAAAAGTTATTGGCAGTGATGGTAACGCGGCGACTTTCTCTATAGGTGCGACTTACGCACTTAGCGACAAACTCTCTATGTCTACTTCTCTGGGTATCGGTTTAACACCTGATGCGCCCGATTTTGCTCTGTCAATGAGGTTCCCATTCCGCTTCTAGTGCAGAGCGCCTGGATGGTCTCCCTCGTCATCCAGGCTTTTTTACCTTGCGATCTTACTGTTGTCAGCTTGCGGTTTGATCCAGATCTTTCGTCCTTTCTTATGGATGCTCTATAATTGCCGCTTTGCAGTTTTGAACAGAGATAACCTGTGTTGGGATTTGTAGCAGTTTGCTGGGGCTTTTTAGGGCTGACATTCATTCTCGGGAACGCCATTATCCGCTTGGGTGCTATTGGGCTGGAAAGTTTTGCTTATCCATTAGCCTGGTATCACTGGCTGGGATTGGTGGTCTGTGTTGTATTTATGGGTGTATTTGAAGGATATCGTGGTTTCCAGCAGGCATATTCACCAAGGGTAGCCGCTAGGTTATTATTTCTTAAGAGCAATGTAACGCCTGTACGGCTGATACTGGCGCCGTTATTTTGTATGGGCTTTTTTGATATACGTCGCCGCCGCATGATAGTGACCTATTGTTTACTGGCGGGTATTTTAGTGATGGTGCAGTTAGTGCACATGTTAGATCAGCCCTGGCGTGGGATTGTGGATATTGGTGTGGTATTCGGTCTTGCCTGGGGACTGGCCAGTATTATGGCATTTGTATGGCAGGCGTTTTTTGGGCGAGGCTTCCAACATTCTCCGGAAATGCCATAACTTTTTACGTTGATAAAAAAGGCGACCTGTTGGTCGCCTTTTTTGTTCTAACCTAAAAATAGTTTATAGGCTGGATTTTCGGTTTCTTCCCAGTAGTTGTAACCGATATCATTGAGGAATTCAGGTACTTTATTGTGCTCATTAGCCGGTACCTGTAAGCCGACCAGTACCCGGCCATAGGCTGCACCATGATTACGGTAGTGGAACATGGATATATTCCAGCGGCCGCCCAGTTTGCTTAAAAAGTTCATTAAAGCACCCGGGCGTTCAGGGAACTCGAAACGGTATAAAATTTCGTTATTCACTGAAGCTGGGGTACGGCCACCGACCATGTAACGTACATGGAGTTTAGCCATCTCGTTATCAGACAAATCGATTACTTTGTAATCGTTGCCTTTCAGTTCGCTGAGTAATTCTGAACGTGCGTCCGGTGCCGGAGTAAGTTGAACACCGACGAAAATCTGCGCATCTTCATCATTAGCATAGCGATAGTTAAACTCAGTAATATTGCGTTTGCCTAGGTCGCTGCAGAATTGTTTAAAGCTGCCAGGGCGTTCCGGAATTTTAACCGCAATGATTGCTTCGCGGTTTTCGCCTATTTCAGAGCGTTCCGCAATATGACGTAACCGGTCGAAGTTGACGTTGGCACCGGAAGAAATGGCGATCATAGTGGTATCGCTGCACTGCTCGCGGTCAACAAACTTCTTCATACCTGCAACGGCTAATGCACCGGAGGGTTCACAAATAGAGCGGGTATCGTCATAGATGTCTTTTACGGCCGCACAGATTTCATCAATACTGACAGTGATGACTTCGTCGACATACTTCTGCGCCACTTCAAAGGTGTACTGGCCAACCTGCGCAACTGCTACACCATCGGCAAAGATACCAACCTGGTCAAGTGTGACCCGTTCACCGGCTGCTAATGCTGCCTGCATGCTTGCAGATTCACTGGACTCAACACCGATGACTTTAGTGTCAGGGCGCAGATATTTTACATAAGCAGATACACCTGCCAGCAGACCACCGCCGCCGACGGGTACGAAAATCGCATTAATCGGTCCGGATTCCTGACGCAGTAATTCCATAGCGACTGTGCCCTGGCCGGCAATCACATCCGGGTCATCGAATGGGTGAACGTAAGTCAGGCCACGTTCTTCGACCAGTTTTTTGGCATGCACATTAGCAGCATCAAAAGCATCACCATGAAGAATGACATTGCCACCATAGCGGCGAACATTGTTCACTTTTACTTCAGGGGTGGTTTTAGGCATGACAATAGTGGCATCAACCCCCAGCTTTTGAGCGGCCATTGCCAGTCCCTGAGCGTGGTTGCCTGCAGAAGCTGCAATGACGCCGCGTTGGCGTTCTGTTTCGCTGAGCTGAATCATCTTGTTGTAAGCGCCACGAATCTTAAAAGAGAACACCGGTTGTTCGTCTTCACGTTTCAGTAAAACTCGGTTGTTCAGTCGTTCGGATAAGCCACGGGCTTCATCCAGTGGTGTCTCAACAGCCACATCATATACGCGGGCTTCAAGGATTTTCTTTATATAACGATCGGGCATGGTTCAGTTCTTTTCGCTGTTTCCTGAATTTTGCAGGCAAAATCCGGTGCTTTCTTCAATTTAAGGGAGCAAATGCTACAAGTTAGCGAGCATGGCGTCTAGGTAAGCATGCTGTTTACCTTGTATTTAGTATAGTTTTATTCCACAGGCTCAGGTTGTTACATCAGGAGGCAATGCTGCGTATAATTCGCTCAATTATTTCTCATACTGATGGGTAGCGGGCATGACACAAGATGAAATGAAATTAGCGGTAGCTCAGGCGGCTGTGGCACATATACAGGGTAAGCTGGGCAAAGATTCCATTGTTGGTGTTGGTACGGGTTCTACTGCAAATTTCTTTATTGATGAATTGGCAAAAATTAAGCACTTGTTTGATGGTGCTGTTGCCAGTTCTGAAGCGACTGCTGAGCGATTGAAAGGCCATGGTATTACTGTGTATGACATGAATTCTGTCGATCAGATGGAAGTATATGTTGACGGTGCAGATGAGTTTGATGGTCGGATGAATCTGGTTAAAGGTGGTGGCGGTGCACTGACCCGTGAGAAGATTGTAGCGGCGGTTGCGAAAGAGTTCGTCTGTATAGTTGATGCCAGCAAACAAGTGGATCTACTGGGTGCTTTCCCGTTACCGGTTGAAGTCATTCCTATGGCGCGTTCGCAGGTAGCCCGAGAAATGGTAAAACTGGATTGTCAGCCTGTATACCGCGAAGGCTTCGTGACAGATAACGGTAATATTATTTTGGATTTACATGGCCTTGAAGTCGAGCAGCCAAAAGAACTGGAAGCGCACCTGAATAATATTGTGGGTGTTGTCACTAATGGCCTGTTTGCTCAGCGCGGTGCAGATATTGTGTTGATGGGAACACCGGATGGCGTGGTAGAAATTACTGTGTGATCGTCTATTGTCTGTCACAGACGTTATAAAAAAGCCGTTGCTTTGCAACGGCTTTTTTGTGTCTGCTGTTAAGAGCTAATGATTAAGGCGAAGTTTTCTTCTGCCATTCTCTATCAGCACTTTTAATATTGGCATCAACATTTTCCAGCCAGGTTTGACGTACACCTAAGCTGTAATTGAGGAACAGCTTGTCATCTTTAATGGTGAATGCTGCAGGGTCGGAAGACACGACCAAACCGTGTGCCATGGCCTGTGCACAATAGCCGCCGTACTGAGGGGTATATTTTTCGGGATTACTGTCGAACAGGTTTTTGTTCTCGGCGCTGGAAAAGTACCAGATGGTGCCGTCTTGCTGACTGCTAAATGCCGCTGAGCCTTTGACCGGTTTACCTTCAGTGAAATATGCCACCGGATCATGGCCTTCCAGCGCCCCCGCTTCGTTCTGATAAACCGGTTGGTCTGCGAGGCTGGTACAGGCTGATAGCACGGCAGCGAAGAATATGACTGCCAGCGCTCGCCATGAGCGTATAAAACCCGTTGTGTAAGTGTGTGTGAACATGGTTTTATCCTCTGTGAGAGTGTCACTAACAAGCAGATTAAGGCTAATCTAGCTGTTATTAAATGAATGAACGGACTTTAAGCTTGCCGTTCAAATGTGAAAATAAACTGAATTATGCGTCATTAAAATCTGGAGCCGCAGTAGTGCAACTTTTTCCCGGACAGAAATATCTGAACTTTGCGTTATTGATTCTGTTGCCTCTGGCGATTGCCGGATTACAGCACCTTACGACGAATGCCAGCTTTCTTGCGTATTTTGACCGTAATGATCCGTTATTTGCGGAGTATCAGCGTTTGCAGGAAAACTTTACCAGCAGAGAACGGCTGCTGGTGGTCGTTCAGAGTCGTGATGGCCGTTCATTGTTGGAAGAAGATGGGTTTTATCGTCAAAGCAGGGCTTTGCATCAGCAACTTGAAGCGCTGCCAGAAGTAGTCAAAGTGCGCGGTTTCTTAACGGCTTTAAAACTGAAATCGAATATCTTTCTCAGTCGGGATGCCCGCCAGGTATTGGATGGCAGTTTTATTTCTGCGGATAACCGGACAGCTCTGCTTGTATTAGATGTGGCGCTGGAAAACCGTAAGTCAGCCCGGCAGATACTGGCCTTTAATGGCACTGTCTCTGCACAGGTTAAGGACGCGTATTCAGATAATATAGTTGGTTATCTGTCTGGCACTATGGCATTGAATAATGCCTATATCGATACAGTTCGTCATGATCTGAAGTATTTCATTCCTTTGTTGCTGGGGATTATGTTCAGTTTGCTGTGGTGGAGTTTCCGTCGTTTGGCGATTCCTTTGTTGCTGATGGGGGTAGGTACGCTATCAACTCTGGCTGCTTTTGGTGTTATCAGCTGGATGGGGCATTCAGTGACGGCCATTAATGCGTTTACGCCGATTATTATAATTGGCCTGAGCCTGGTAACGGCAATGCATAATGTGTTGTCGTTTTATCAGGCTCGGGCAAATGGCAAAGTGCCTGCTGATGCGATACGTGACAGTTTTGCGATGAATATTAAGCCTCTTACACTAAGCTGCCTGACAACTGCTGTAGGCTTTCTGGCTTTATTATTTAGCCCTTCCCCACCTGTGATGGTAACGGGTATAGCAGCGGCTGTTGGGTTGCTGGTTTCTTACTTGCTGACCATTAGTTGGTTACAACTTGGGCTTAAACGTTTCACACCATCAATAGCAATCGCCGATGGTTGTATGTCCAGGTTGAATGTTTCCCGGCTGGCCTGCCGTGGCCATAAACGGATCGTGACAGCAGCTGCTTTACTCTTATTGCTGGGAGGCTGGGGGCTAACGCAGTTGCAGGTTGATGACAATGTATACGAATATTTCCCTGAGGATTACAGCTTCCGAAAATCGGTGAATATTATTGATACTGAGTTATCCGGCGCCTCGGGTATAAGTTATGTGATTAGTACAGAGAATGCTTCAGCTTTCAGCCTTAATGATTTACAGCAGCTTGATGCGTTTACAGCCTGGCTGAGTACGCAGCAAGAAGTCCTGAAAATTGTGCCTGGCAGCAGGGCTCTCCGCCAGCCAGATAGCTGGTTGCGACTGGCGGAAGAACAGCTGTATAACCCCGATACTCATATGCTTAAGCTAAGGGTACGTATGCCACAGCAGAGTGCCAGGGCTATGATCGCTTTTGATGACCGGGTGCGGCAGTGGGTACAGGAAAACCCAGGCTCGCTGAATATTTATACTGGCGGTAGCGCAGACCTGATGTTTGCACATCTGAGTATCAGTAATGCGCAGAGCATGTTGCTTTCGTTACTGGTCGCACTGTTTGCTATCAGTTTGTTTATTGGCTGGATGTTCCGGGGCTGGCGGTTAATGACGCTGGTGTTTATCTGTAACTTTGCACCGTTGATACTCGCTTATGGTTTGTTGGGAATCAGTGGTGGTGCGATTACTTTAGGCAGTGCTGTGGTGATGGGAATGATCATAGGCATCATTGTTGATGACAGTTTGCACATATTATTTAAGTATCGTCGTTACCGACGTAGTGAAGACGAATCAGTGGCTTTGCAGCGGCTCTGGACAGATGTTATTCCGGCGGTGTTCATCAGTAGTCTGACGATGATACTGGCGCTGAGTGTAGGTCTTTTGTCAGACTTCAAACCTATCTTTGAAATCAGCCTGTTCAGCATATTGATTATTTTTATAGCTCTGTTAGCAGACATGTATCTGTTACCAAGTTTGTTAAAAAACCGCTTTTTTCAGCGGCATTTCAGGTAAATATCTACCATAGGTGTTGGGTCATCTGACTGTTCTTATAGCAGGACTAAGATATGAATCAGCACTGTTTTCCTTTACCTGAAGCTTCTTCAATTACTGAGCCGCCCGGTCATCCTGTGAGAGGGTGGCTGAATGCGCATTCTGATTTGTCTGCCGGACTGGCAGAGAGTCAGAAAGATGCGCTTGCCCGTCTGGTGCCATTACTACTGTGTGGCGAGCAATCGGCAATTCATGTGTTTAATACAGAATATAGCCGTCGAACGGATTCACAGTTTTATCTGGCGCAAATAGAAGCTGATGAGCGTCTACATGAAATAGCGCTGCAGCGCTTGTTGCAGCAATTACCTGAGTACGAAAAGCTGCATCGTCTGAAACGCCAGTCACAGCTTTTTTATGCGCGTATTCAACAGGCCAGCGATAATGTTGCCCGGCATTTTTATACTATCAGTCAGCTCGATGCCTGTGTCTGTGTGCTAATGAATGCTGTTGCCAACAGTAATATTAAAGGCACTGCAGCTGCCGGTTTGTTTGGCTTGATAAAAAGGGATGAAGCCCGACACGTCAGTATTGCCCGTCGTCATGCTATCCGGCTTCAGACGAATATTTATGATCAGCCTTGTCAATTTCATATTCATGAGGGCTTAGTGAATTTACTGCAGCAGCAGGAAACTGCATTTCAGATGTTGGAGATAGATACCAGGGCGCTGTTTCAGCGTTTATTGCAGATGGCATCGGCTACTGATGCTGACATTAAAGGAGCGGCATGATGAGTGTTCAGATCGCCCCAGGTCAGGCAAAGCTTCGCAGTTGTGGTAATGCGTTTCCAGGCGAACATATCAGTAATGATGTATTACTAACTCACTTAGAGCAGTTGTGTGGGCGCAAGACTGCCAGGCAGGCACGTATCATTGCCAAGCGCTTAGGTATCGAAGGGCGTTATGTTAGTCGTCGTTTAGATCAGGCGCTGTCTGAGCCACAGGTATCGGCACCTATTTTGTCTGCTCTGGCGATCCGGCAAGCATTGGAAGGTTGCCCAGCAGATACTGAGCTGGGATATCTGATATCCCATACTGCTACACCACATACATTATTACCTTCCAGCGCTGCCTGGATTGCTGAAGAACTGGCGTTACAGGCACCGTATATGGAACTGCGGCAGGCCTGCACCGGATTTGCCAGCGCATTGCAGATCGCTGTGCCAATGTTGCACCATAATCCTCAGATGCAACCTGTCTGTATTGTGGGTACGGAAGTCGGCTCGGTATTTTTTGATATAGACAATGACTTCATAGATACCGCGCAGCTAATTAATTATGTACAGATGGGCGATGCAGCTGCAACGGTGATTCTGGATCGTGATGACGGCAGTAATGAGCAGATAATCAGCCACTGTTTCAGTGGTCACATTGGGTTGAATAAAGCTCCGGGTTTTCAATTGTGTGGGGGCGGTTCTGAGCGGCCTGAATGTGAGCAGAAACTGCCGTATTTTTTACATCGTGCAGATAGTGTTCGGGAAGCCGGTCCGCAATTGTTTCTGAAAGGTATTGAAGCGATTGTCGGGCAGGGATTTTCGCTGGATGAGTTCGATTATATTCTGCCGCATCAGGCCAACGGTCATATAGATCGCTTACTGAGCGAATATCTGCAATTACCCTGTGAGCGTATTGTGAATGATGCAAAACGGTGGGGAAACCTTGGTTCGGCGGCTATCTGGGCGAGCCTGAATGGTCTGATTATGTCGGGTAAATTAGAGCGGGGTAACCGTGTACTGGTACTGGGTGCTGAGGCAACTAAGTATATGTATGGCGGGTTTATTTATCAGCATTGAGGCTGTTGTAACGAATAAGGCTGTCCGGTGAATCTGGATCTTATCGGCAGCCTTTGCTAAGAGAGTACAGTGAATCAGCAATCTTGCTGTTTGGCGCAGATTATTTCAGCTCGTTAAATATTCCGTTTGAGCCTACAGCATAGTACTTACCCTGACCAAAGCCGACCGCATATACAGCTGTACTGTTAGGGCCGTATGCATCGCGCTTTTCAATCGCCCATTCCCGGAGCTGTTTACCTGTTGCAACATTCCACAGCTGTACAGTACCGGAGTTGGTGCCAGTCAGTAAGCGTTGACTGTCAGCAGAAAACTCGGCGGCAGTAAAAGTCTGGCGGCGGGCAAATAAATCACGATTATCTGACAGGGTATGAATGACTTTGCCGGTCTGGGTATTCCAGATGATGGCATCATCAAGACTGGCAGAGCTGAAAGCTTTATCGTTATTTGGAGCGAGTGCGACTGTGTCGACAACATTGCCCAGCTCGATACTGTGCAGAAGCTCGTTGGTTTCGATATTCCAGAATTTAGTTTTCCAGGCATCTGAACCGGTTAAGGCAAATTTACCATCTTCACTGAGATCAACCGCTTTTACCCGGGCCTGATGGCCAAGTGTTCTTTTTACGCCACCGTTTTTCACATCGAAATAGACGGCAGTATGATCTGCCAGGCCTAACAGGGCGTAATCACCATTCGGTGATAAGTCCATTCCGAGAATTTCAGCAGGTGAGCGCCAGAAGCCTGCCGGTCGGCCGTCCTGTAAACTCCAGAGTACCAGATCCTGCTGATTAGCCGTTGCTGCATAGGTTTCGTCCGGTGCAAAAGCGGTGGCTGCAATAATGGTGTACTCACCATTGGCATGATTCCAGTTGTACAGACGTTCCTGCTGGAGGTTATTCCATAAACTGCCGCCATGGTTAAACGAACCCAGTGCGGTGAATTTACCTGTGGGGGATATTTCTGCTGAATATGCTCCTTTTTGGGCATATTCGAAGGTTTTGCTGGGCGCATCTCCGGAACCACAACCGGATAACAGCCCGGCACTTAACAGTGCCGTGGCAAGCACTCGAACAGAATTCCCCATTGCTTTTCCTTAGGTAGTGCTGGTGTCGTAAACCTGATCTTTGTGGGCAATATGCAAAATCTCAATCATCTGGTCTTCCAGAGAGAAGCGTTCTTCCAGTGACTCACCCAAGTGAGACAGACGGTCAGCCAGTTCCTGCATATCTTTAAGTGTTTCGCCGTTGAAGCTGGAGAAATTATCGTTAAAGTCCAGCGCTTCATCGGTATTCGTCTGGATCTTTGGGAACAGGTCCTGAGCCGCTTCCAGGCTGCCATCGTTAAACTCGTCACCTTCTTTAAGCAGTTGCTCATAGACCTCAAAGTGTCCTGAAGACAGATAGTCCATCAGAATCTGGCAGAAGGTCTGGATAGGCGCTGCCAGTTCGTTGGCAGATGTCTGTGGCAGACTGACAAAGTGACTGATCAGTTGCTGGCGTTCGGTGAGCCAGTTATCGATGATCTCACTTACACCGCCCCAACGTTCCTGAGCGGTTTTGCATTTTTCTAACATGGTGGTGTTCCTTGTGTTTAGAACCCAGCAAGAGGATACCGCTGTCCTGCAGGTGTTGTCTTCAACTGAAGACATCAGACACTGCTGAGCAATATTTCTGCTCTGTAGCCCATCAACAGCACTCCGGACTAAAGCTAACAGTCGCCTGAATATCTGGTTTTTCCATCCCTGCGATACATACTAATCCTAACGGATCACAGGTGGCAAGGATCAGCTATATGGCAACAGGGGAGGATCGCGTTATACTGGTGCCAATTTGGGGATGTCTACTCCGGCAATGTAGGCAAAAGTCATTGATTACTGTGATAATTAATGCAATTAGATAAATAGTACGGGGAAAGGTGAACTATGCTGCGTCGCTGGTTTTTAGTATTGATGATGGCTTGTTTTATAACGCCTGTGTGGGCGGCGGATGAGGATGAAGGTGGCGTCCCTGAGGATTACATTAACTATATTGAGATGAAGCCATTCATCGCCAATTTTTCCAATACAGGAAAGTTACGTTTTCTGAAATGCCAAGTAACAGTTCAGGTTGCATCACCGGATGCGCATCACGCAGTCAATTTCTATAAGCCGGAAATTCGTCATGAAGTGCTGATGGTGCTGAGTGACAAGCAGGAAAATGAGCTGAAGTCTGTAGAAGCGCAGGATGCGCTGGCCAGAGAACTGTTGGCGACTGTACAGAAAGTACTGTTAGCAGAGGAAGGAGAAGCATTTGTCTCTGACCTGTTCTTCACCAGCTTCGTTATTCAATAAAGCTAAGCATTAAGCAATACGGCGCCTTGTTTTAGTTAACCTGGCGCCGTTTTTTTTGGTCCTGCCCCGACGTTCCGTCTCAGGATTACAACAGCGTAAGCAGAGAATACATGCATCAAAACACTGACGAGCCGCGTATCTGGCTGGGTCTGGAGATCAAGCAGCTGGCTGATGATCTTATTCATGATCAGCAACTGGACTTAGATGAGTTACTTCAGGGGTTAGCACTGACCGCTGATAGCTTTGCTGATCCGGCAATACGTTTGTCTTTACATCAGGAGCTAACTTTATATGTACGTATTGCCAATCTGAATTGTGATCCGTACCTGGCTTTAAAGCATGGTTTAAGACAGACGCTGAAAGACTTTGGCATTCTTGGTGTTGCGATGATGAGTGCTACAACGCTCCGAGAAGCCTGGCAGGTAGCGGTGAAATATAGCCGTTTATTGAGTTTTTCAGGTCGTTTCAGTTTGCGTGAACATCACGATCAGTTGCAGTTAGTAATGCAACCTGCACCTACTGATACGATTACATCTGTATTTGAAGTTGAAAGCTGTTTTGCGATGTTACTGGCAGTATCAAGAGAGTTGGTTGGAACATCTCTTTGTTTTGCGCAGGTTAGCTTTGCCCATGTAAAAGACGCTGATGATCAGCAATATTGGGCAGATAAATTGGGCTGCGATATACAATATGATCAGCCGGAAAATAGGCTTTCTCTGGCTGCAGTGGATGCTGCCCGGATGATTCCTTTCGCTCATCCTGAATATAGCCAGTATATGAATGAGTTGTGTGAAAACCGTATTAAGGCTCTGCAAACTGAAACCAGTGTGACAGCGAGGGTTGAAAACCTGTTGCGACAGCATGAAGGTAAAGCAGGTTTATCAACAATTGCTGAAAGACTGTCATTGTCACCCCGTACGTTACGGCGTCGCCTGGCAGCTGAGGGTGGCAGTTTTCAGGTATCACTTGACCGTATTAGGTTTGAGCGGGCCAGGCACTTGCTCCTCACGACCCACCTGAATATAGCGGCAATTGGTTTACAGATGGGTTATCGGGATGTCGCAAACTTCCGTGCTGCTTTTCGCCGCTGGTCCGGGATGGCGCCGCAATCTTACAGACAACAGCTCTACAGACAGCAGTCTAAGTAATAAGCGGCCACTTATATTCAGTTTTTGGCCTTATATCACCCCTTTATGTCCTGTTCCCCATCTGTGCTGATACTCATCTGACCCTCACAATTATGGATTCTGTGAATCGGTGGGAGATAGTAGAGATGGCAATATTTAAAATGCCAGGAGTACAACGGGCAGTGACAGAAGCTCTGGATGACTGGGGCGAAACGCCGGTTCCTGTCGATGGTCCCGCATCTAAGCTGCGTGGGCTGGCGGAGATCTTTGATGATGGCAATGTGGAAGTGGGTGTCTGGGAATCTGGTCCGGGTCGCTGGCGTCGACAGATTGAACAAGCTGAAATGTGTTATTTCCTGGCAGGCCACTGCAGCTATACCGATGAGCAGGGTCTCACCACGGAAATTCGGGCGGGAGACTTGTTGTACTTCCCTGCTAACAGTCTGGGTATCTGGGAAATACACCAGCCCAGTCGCAAGGTATTTATTGTGTACCAGTGAAGGCGATTACTTTGATGAATACTACAGCGTTACAGGGGTATCCGGATTCATATTATGCGGCTACTGCCCATGATGCCCCACAAGACCCGGTCTTGCAGGGTGATATGACTGCGGATATCTGCATTGTTGGTGGTGGGATGACCGGTCTTAGTGCGGCACTGGAGCTGAGTTTGCAAGGTTTCAGCGTAGTGTTGCTGGAAGCTGAAAAGATGGCCTGGGGGGCTTCTGGCAGGGCTGGTGGCCAGTTAATCGTTGGCTATGGCGCAACACCTCAGGCAATGGAGCAGCATATGGGCAGGGACGATGCCCGGGAGGCGTTTCGGATCTCTGTGGAAGCATTACAACTGGTGCGTAAGCGGATTAGAGAATACAGCATCGATTGCGACTTAGCCGACGGGCAGGCTGAACTTGCAGCGCGGCCCGCACATATGCATGAGTTTAGGGAAACTCAGGAATTACTGGCCAGTGAATATGATTACTCACTGCAAATACTTAACCGTCAGCAGCTGAGAGACCAACTGGATAGTCCTGCATATCACGGTGCCTGGTTTGACCCCCAGGGGGCGCATTTGCATCCGCTAAATTATGCGCAGGGCTTGGCCCTTGCAGCGAAGAATGCTGGTGTACAGCTATTTGCCGACAGCCGGGTACTGGAAATTCGTCAGGGAAGTAGCCCCCAGATAGTCACAAATAGGGGCATTGTCAGCTGTAAACAGGTAGTGGTGGCCGCCAACGCATATTTGGCGAATCTGTTACCAGGCATTGAACAGCGTATCTTGCCGGTGGGCAGTTATATCTGTGCAACAAAGCCATTGGGAGAGCAGGCCTGTACGCTGATTCGCAATAACATGGCGGTGGCAGACAGTAAGTACCTGACCAGTTATTACCGAATGTCGGCAGATGGCCGTTTGCTATTTGGTGGTCGCACTGGCTTAACGCAGCGTCAGCCTGAGAATCTGCAGGCTGTTATGCGAGCCCGTATTAAGCATATTTTCCCGCAGTTACCTGAGCAGCAGTTTGATTACTGTTGGGGCGGTAATATCGCGGTGACTATGAACCGGATGCCGGATATCGGCCGGCTGGGAAATAATCTCTATTACGCACATGGCTTTTCCGGCCATGGGATTCTGATGGCAAATATGGCTGGCAGGCTGATGGCAGAAGCTATCGCCGGTGATGCTGGCCGCTTCGATTTATTTAGCCGGATTCGGCACCGTAGTTATCCCGGTGGAACTTACTTGCGTAAACCTGGGTTGGCAATGGCCATGCTCTATTTTGCAGTACGGGATTTAGTGGGCTGAAACGGCAGGAGAATGACAGATGATTCAATATCTAAAGCAGGGCTTATTGTTGCTGGCAGGCTGCATATTCAGCTTACAGTTACAGGCGCAGGAACGGGTTATCGTTGTTGGAGCTGGTATTGCGGGACTGGCAGCGGCAAAAGAGCTGCATAAACAGGGTTACGATGTCACAGTGCTGGAAGCACGAAACCGTGTGGGTGGACGGATCTGGACACTTCGGGAAGATGGTCTTTCATACGATATGGGGGCTGGCTGGATTCACGGTATAGAAGGCAATCCGATTACCGAGCTTGCGGAGCAGTCCGGTACCGGGATGACTGATATTACTGAGTACGAGAATGCTGTGATCTATGGTGCCGATGGTCGTCGCGACGAAGTTACCCGTGAGATGTTTTTCCGTTATCAGGAAGTGTTTGAAACCTATGCCGAAGCTTATCTTGAAGATGATCCTTTTGCTTCTGTAGCTGATGCCGTGCAACAGGCACGTGAAGATGGCGAATTAAATTTCCTGAATGATCGGCAGATTGCTTTTTTGCTGAATACTGAAATGGAGCATGAGTATGCTGGAGATGCTGCCAGGATCAGCATTGAAGGCTACGATGAAGGCGAAGATATGCCGGGTGAAGATGTGCTGTTCACAAATGGCTACGATGGTTTAACTGATTTTCTAGCGAAAGGGCTGATGATTCAGCTGAATAGCCCGGTCACAAATATTCGTTATGCCGAGCAGCAAGTGGAAGTTACAGCTGGCGATACATATACAGCAGACCGTGTGCTGGTGACGGTGCCTTTAGGTGTACTGAAGGCGGGCAGGATTCGCTTTGAGCCGGCATTACCGCAAAACAAGCTCAAGGCAATTAATGATCTGGCCATGGGGCTGTTAAATAAAGTCTGGCTGACGTTTCCGCAGGTATTCTGGGAGCAGGATAAAAATATTGATCTGATTCAGTATGCCGGCGAGCAAAAGGGCCGGTTTGCAGAGTGGTATAACGTTTATAAGTATTCCGGAAAACCGGTGTTACTCGGTTTCAATGCAGCGGCCTATGCCCATGAGCTTGAGCAACGTAGCGATGAAGAAATTGTTGCCGATGCCATGGATGTATTGAAACAGTTATACGGTGAAGATATTCCTGCACCGACGAGCGCACATATTAGTCGCTGGCAAGCGGATCCATTTGCCTTAGGGGCATACTCTTATACTCCGGTAACAGCCCGTGCAGAGCAACGTCGGGATCTTGGAGCCCCCGTGGCTAACCGGGTGTTTTTTGCTGGAGAAGCAACTAGCAGCGATTATCCGGCGACTACGCAAGGTGCGTGTCTCTCCGGTTTGAGAGAAGCGCGGCGGATTGAACGTTTACGCTAATGTTCACAAGGTAACGTGAAGTAGAGTTAAGAATACGGAGATACAGTGAAGATGGCCTGACTGGCGTTGTATCCGGAGAAGTTGCGTATCAGAATGACGGTTATTGCAACATAGAGCTAAAGTCAGTTTGGCTAAGAACACACCGGAGCATGTCATGAAAGCTTTTGTTACTCTCTCTGTGGCCGTATTGCTGGCAGGTGTCGGATCTGGTTCTCAGGCCCGACCGCCGCAGGCGGCATTTGATGCTTGCGATAACCGTTCTCAGGGTGCCAGTTGCAGGATGAATACGCCGCAGGGTGAATTGCAAGGCCGTTGCGGAACCCCGTCCCGTGATAACCGTTTGGTTTGTATGCCTGAAGGTGGATATTCTCAGCAAAGCAACGCGGCACATAATAACCGTAACGGTAAACATACGTTGGGTGTACCCCGGGGAGCCGGTACGCGTCAGAAGCGTCAGCACAGTGTGATTCAGTCGGATGGCGAACTGAATTTGGTGCGGGCTGACACCGCTCCTATTACAGAGAATCTGATTGAGGTAGATGTTGAAGGTGATACCCGTATTCTGACTGCGAATGGCATTTCAGATCATTACACAGGAGTGTTTCCTAATCGGGGTAATCCACATCATATAGAGGAACAGAAGTACCGTTTACGGGTGCCGGCTTATCCGCGGCAGGCAAATCGGATTACGCCTCTGAGCATGGGAGATTTTGGCATCAGTGTGAACGGTGTGCCATTCGATCCCGGTGCTGCCGAATGGTATCAGGGCAAGCGTAACAGTGGCTGGCAGTATGAAGCGCTGTCCGGTGCTGTCACGCTGGGGCTGGACGATAACCATGCGCATGTTCAGCCGACCGGGGCTTATCATTATCATGGTTTACCCAGCCTGTTACTGAAAGGCTTAGCAGTCAGTGCGGATGAGCATTCTCCGCAGATTGGCTGGGCAGCGGATGGCTTTCCTATTTATGCATTATACGGCTATAGCAACGGTAATGGCGGGGCTGTGTCAGAGTTAGCTTCAAGCTATCGGGTAAAGTCCGGGCATCGCCCTGATGGAGGCAGTAACCCTGGTGGCCACTATGACGGTACTTTCACGGCTGATTATGAATATATTGAAGGGCTGGGAGAACTGGATGAATGTAATGGTCGTTTTGTTACTACGCCGGGTTATCCACAAGGCACATATGCTTACTTTTTAACTAATAGCTGGCCGGTGATTCCACGTTGCTATAAAGGTACGCCATCGTCTGACTTTAAACGTGGCAGGCCCTGAGTGTTTATTTAGAGTAGATACAAAAAATGCCGTCATGATGACGGCATTTTCAAATCTGTTATCTGTTCCGCACATTACAGCAGCTACGAAATATATGTGGAGTTTTTAGTCGCAGCTAAGCTGATACACCGAACTGTCGCTGGTATTGATCGCCAGGTCAGTACTGCTGGTGGTTTGAGTATTACCGGTGGTAGCGGTTGGGCGGGTGTGCGTTTCAACAACTTGTTGTTGTGCGTCGCGGGCTTGCATGTTTCATCCTTGACTGATGCCAGTCTGATTCACTGTCTTATCGCAGTGGCCTACATCTGAGGCTTAATGGGTTTAGTTCAACTATTCTCCGGTGGGGACTGCCTGTTCTCTCATCCGAAGGCCGGGAATTATAGCAGGTCAATTTTTGATCGCCATAATTATTGGTGGATCAATATAAGTTTTTGAGTATCACTGTACCCAGAGTGGGTAAAGCATAAAAGAAAGGCTATCTGAACTTGTCAGTTGTCGTAAGAATAAGACTATTGGCTTTGAGTATTTTGATTGGCTTTCTGTTCCTCGTTTATGCACAAAATCTGTGGATAAATATGTTTGTAAGCTGAGCAGTTCTGCTGCAGCTCCCTGATGCTCTTATGTCTGAGGCGGTTGTCTAATTGTCGAACAGGGATGATTTCGTACTGGTATTTGGCTGCTCTGGTATGCTAAATTAAAGATCAATCATTCTCATTTAGATTAATAAGTCATGAATTCCCGTCATATTCTGCTCGCATTCTCCGCGGGTACTTTCTGCCTTTGGGCGTCTCTGACCGGTGCTGCGGCACTGGAAAAAACCCAGCAAACCCTGGCCAAGGCCCAACAGCAGGCTGCTGTGAAGCAACAGCAAATAGACTCTCTGGATAGCAAAATTATTTCTGACCATCAGCAGTATCTGAACGCCTTGCGTCAGGCAGATTTACTGGATGCTTATAACCAGCAGTTGGAAAAACTCATTACTGCCCAGCAGAAAGAGCTGGTTAGCACTGAAGAACAATTGGCGTCGCTGCAACAGACGGAATTAACTGTCTTGCCGTTGCTGGAGCAAATGCAGGCTGGCCTGCACCGCTTTGTCGAAGCGGATCTGCCATTCCTGCGGAGTGAACGTGAACAGCGGTTACAACGTCTGGACAGCTTACTTGTACGTGCAGATATCAGCCTGGCGGAAAAATACCGCCAGTTGTTGAACGCATATCAAACTGAAGTTGAGTATGGCCGCACGCTGGAAGCATATAGCGGTGAGCTGCTGGCAGGTGATGATAGCAGGGAAGTGAATTTTATCCGGCTGGGCCGCACAGCGCTTTACTATCAGACCAGGGATGGCCAGGAGAGTGGCATCTGGAATGCGACAACCGGTGCCTGGGATAGTCTGCCGGGCAGTCAGAATACGGCGATACATAAAGCTATCCAGCTGGCGAAACAGCAAGTGGTACCTGATCTGCTGACGTTGCCTTTACCGGTTATTACTCAGGAGACGCAACCATGAGAACAGGTTTTCTATTGACGGCTTTAATGCTGTTCAGTGGCAGTATGAATTTGGTTGCAGCTGAAGTAGATATGCAGGCGTTGCTGAATACTGTGCAGGACCGGGTTGCCCGGGAACAGGCGACAGATCAGCAGCGGCTGGCAACCTTTCGCCAGTCCAGTAATGAGCAAGCGCAATTGCTGCGTCAGGCTGAAGCGCGTTTAACTGCCAGCCAGGCACGTCAGACTGAGCTGAAAACGCAATTTGATGAACAGGAAACTTTGCTAGCAGAACAGCAGAATTTACTGAAAAACCGAACCGGGCAATTAGGTGAAATTTTTGGCGTGGTAAAACAGCAGGCTAAGGATTTACAGAGCGTGTTGCTGGATTCACTGGTGAGCGCTGAATTACCCGGACGTTCGGAGCGTCTGGATTTTAGTGAGCAACAGGAAGTACTGACCCGTACTGAGCTGGATGCACTCTGGCAGGCTTTTCAGCAAGAGCTGGTGTATAGCGGTCAGGTGAAGGCTTTTACTGCACCTGTGGTGATGGCCAACGGTGAAACTCGCACAGCTGAGGTTGTTCGCATTGGCGCTTTCAATGCGATTACTGAAGATGGCGAGTTTCTGATGTACGTTGATAACCGCCTGAAGCAGCTGGCCAGGCAGCCCGATTCGTCTGTTCGTGAGCAAGCCGCCTCTTTTATTCGCGGTGAAACAGATACCGTGCTGGTCGATCCTAACCGCGGTGGATTGCTGCAGTTACTGGCGCTTAAACCAACATTACAGGCCCGTATTGAACAAGGTGGTGGTGTTGGTTATCTGATTATTGGTCTGGGTGTAATTGGCTTACTGGTCGCACTCTGGCGAGTGCTGGTGAGCGGTTATACAGGCTTACAGATTCACCGCCAGTTGTCCGCTGTGCAACAGCCACGTCAGGACAATCCTTTAGGACGTCTGTTATTTGCCGCAAAGGGTGGCAGTAGCCGGGAAGATATGGAGATCCGGCTGGATGCCGCGTTATTAGCAGAAACACCAAAGCTGGAACAGGGGCTGGCGTTGCTTAAACTTATCGCTGCTGTTGCACCGTTATTAGGTTTGTTAGGCACAGTAACCGGCATGATAGGTACTTTTCAGAGTATTACGTTATTCGGCACCGGTGATCCTAAGATGATGGCGGGTGGTATTTCGCAAGCGCTTATTACGACTGTATTAGGCTTATGTGTGGCGATTCCGTTGCTGTTCTGTCATAGCCATTTGTTCTCGCGAACCCGCCGTACCTTGCAGTTCCTGCAACAAAAGAGCCTGGCGATTCTGGTTGAGCACGAAGAAGCGAATCAGCCGGAAAAACCAATGGATGGTTATCCGGAGGCAGCCAATGCTGCCTGATCCACAATTTATGCAATTGGTACTGGAAGAGTTCTTCCAGGCTGGTGGTCCGGTATTGCTGGTTCTGGCGGCGCTGGCGCTGTTGCTGTGGAGTTTGTTGCTGGAACGTTGCTGGTTTTTAGTACGGGACTTTCCAAGACTGTTAAGCGACTGTCAGTCGGCGACCAGTTATGGCAGTTTTTTGCAGCAGAAATGTGCAGCGAGTATTGCCTTACAGACATCGCTGGCAATGATTAAAACCCTGATTGCCCTGTGCCCTTTGCTGGGGCTGTTAGGCACCGTTGTTGGCATGATTCAGTTGTTTGATGTGTTGGCATTACGCGGTGCTGCTAATCCGCGCTTGATGGCGGCCGGTGTTGCGCAAGCAACTTTGCCAACGATGGCAGGTATGGTGCTGGCGGTCAGTGGATTATTGTTTTACGGCCGTCTTCAGCGCTATAGCCAACAACAGCGGCAGCGTTTAAATATTTTAAGCAATAACTGGCGGAGCCGTATCTGATGGCTGTTCGACTTAATCTTGATGCACAGGAAGATGAATCCAGCATTGATATGACACCTATGCTCGACATTGTTTTCATCATGTTGATCTTTTTCATTGTGACCACGACTTTTGTACGTGATGCCGGAGTGGAAATTAACCGTCCGCAGGCACAAAGTGCCGAGCCTGTTGATGCCCAGGGTGCGCGTATTGCCATTACGGCTGAAGGCGAAATCTGGTTGGATAAACAGCAGCTGGATGTGCGTATGGTCCGCCCGGCGCTGGAGCGGCTAAGAGCGGATGAGCCCAGCTTAGGGATTTTGATTCAGGCCGATGAAGATGCCAGTACAGGATTGCTGATCGAAGTATTGGATATTATCAATCTGATGGGCATTGAGCAGGTGGCGGTGGCTACCCGGGAAGATAGCTAATGATGCGGCAAATGGCGTTTACGCCACTGGCAGTGCTGATTACGCTGATGCTGTTTCTGGTGATGGCACGACTGGCCGGAATTGGCCAGCCGGTTGAGCAAGTGGTTCAGGAAGTGCTGAAGCTGAATATGCAGCGTTTGCAGTTTGATGATGAATTACAGGTGCGTCAGCGGGAAGCGCTGACACCGCCACAACTTTCTCAGCCTCAGCCGCGACCGGATCAGCCAAAAATAGACCTGAAGCCTCAGTTGGATATTCAGCCGGTAGCAGTGAAGCTGGATTTGCCGGATATCCAAATGGATATGGCTTTGAAGGTGTCCCCTCATACAGATCAGTTGGAAGTAGCGAAACCAACGCCGTCTAAACCGGCAAAGCCTGAATCCGTGGCTGAGCCTGTAGAGACAGTAGAGGCACCCGCGCCGGCAGAAGCGCAACCGTCTCCGGTTATGGCTCCTTCTGCTTTATCAGCAGAACTGCCGATGAATGTTTCAGCTGCACCGCAGGTGAGAATTAATCCTCAGTATCCCCGCCGGGCGTTGCGCCGAAAAGTGCAGGGGTATGTTATTGCTGAGTATGAGGTAGATGCAGGCGGAAACGTGTTACCTGGCAGTTTTAAAATTGTCGAATCTCAACCTAAAAAAGTTTTCGATAAAGTCGTACGAAGGGCGGTTTTGGGATGGCGTTATGCAGCAACCGGCAGTGCTTACCGCACCCGGCAAAGACTGGAATTCCAAATTAAAAAATAATCTGAGTGGCAGTTCAACGCTGCTAATACTAATCACAGGTTAAGACTATGAATATTCGTGCTGCGTTACTGGTGATGCTGGTCTGCTTTTCCGTCGGGACAGTATCTCCTGCATTTGCTAAAACGCTAAAACCGGCTGTGTATAAAAAGCTTATCGAAGTGCATAAAGCCTACAATGAGCAGGCATACAACAAGGCTCTGAAGCAGGTAAACGCATTACTTCAGAATAAGCTCTCAGGCTATGCCCGGGCTCAGGCGTTGCAAATGCTTGGCGCTGTCCAGCTGGCCAAAGAAAGCTATGCCGAGGCGCTAAAGGCATTTAGTCAGGCATATCAACTGAAAGAGTTAGAAAAGCCACGTCAGCTACAGTTGCTGCATAATATTGCACAACTTAGCTATCAGTCTGAACAATGGCAGCGTAGTTTGAAGAACTTTTCAGCCTGGCAGCAGACGGGTGGTAAGCCTGGCGCCAATGATTATCTGATGCAGGCACAGGCTTACAGTGCATTGGAAAACTGGGCACAGGTTATACCCGCAGCCCGCCAGGCAATTGCATTACATAAGTCGCCGCCGGATAGCTGGTATCAGGTGCAGCTGGTTGCTCACTGGCGTCTGAAACAATTTAAGCAAGCGACAGACCTGCTTAAGGTATTGGTCACCCGTCAGCCAGAGAATGCTTATTTCTGGCAGCAGTTGGCGTATGGTTATCAGCAACAGAACGATGATAAATCGGTGTTGGTTACCCTGCGCGGAGCCTATGTTAAAGGTGTGCTGCAGAGTGATAAATACGTGCGCTGGTTGGCACAGTTGCTGATTCAGGAAGGCTCGCCGCAACGGGCGGTGGAGATTATTCGTGAGTCGCTGGCGGCAAAGCGGTTAAAGAATAACCGTCAAACTCAGAAGATGTTGGTGCAGGCATATCTGTTAGCCAAAGATTATCAGTCGGCCCGGCCATTGCTGGAGATGCTGGCAGAAAGAGCAGGTAGCACGATTATCTATAAGCAGCTGGCGCAAGTGAATATGCAACTGCGTCGCTGGCAGGCCGCGTACCGGGCTTATGGTAAAGCAATCACTGCACATCCGGATGATGCCGGACAGTTGTATATTATGCAGGGGATGGCCAGCCTGAATAATGCTCAGCTGGATAAAGCCCGACAGAGCTTTGAGCAGGCTAGTGAATACCCTTCCGCTCAGGATAGCGCGAATAACTGGTTAAGTTATATCGAAACGCTGCAGAAAGATGCTGATAATCCTGCCTGATATTAAGTGTTTAATTTTGTTTGGTTTGTTTTAAGAAAATATCTTTTTTTGAACAGGTACCTTTGTTTTAAGGTGCTTAGATCAGTTGTGGTTATTAGCTGCAGGCTATTTCTGTTTGATTTTGTTCTGTGGATAAATGAATTAGTTATTAGTCTAACTGCACAAAATGGTTGCGGAACTTCTTGCAAAATGATTAAATGATAATACTTATCATTAAGAATAGCGTTTGGTTGGTCTTAAGAAAGAATCTTAATTTCCACTCAGCGTTGAGTTCATTCAGTAAGAGAGTTGAAAAGTGATCGATAAACCCGTTGTTGTTACTTCTCAGGAAGCAAAACGGATTCAGCTTCAGGAGCTGATGTCTGAAAGTAATCAGGTGATCATTGTACACAATGGCGAAGACTACCGTTTGCGTATTACCCGTAACGGTAAACTGATACTGACGAAGTAATTTTTATCCGGATAGTCAGAAAACTATCCGTTGCTATGTGACAGACATAGCAACAAATATCCCCGCTAAGATAGCCACCACACCGGCAGCCAGTTAGTGGATCGTTCAAAGGAATGATCAGGTTGCATCCGTTAATTCTGATGCATATAGACACAACTAACTGACACATTAACTATGAAAACTATTCCATCATTGCTGGCAACGGCTGTGCTGCTTTCGCACGCCCAGAATTCACTGGCAGAAGACGACAACACCATATTTGTATCCGCGAAAGCACCTATTACGGCTGAAGACTATTCCGGTTCGGTAAGCGTTGTAACTGCTGCTGAAATCAAAGCTAGTGGTGCTACTAATCTGGTTGAAGCGCTGGAAACTGCACCGGGTATTACAACAGGCATTTCCGGTAACAATTCCGCTAAAGTTATCAAAATACGCGGCATGGATGCCGAATATGGCCTGATTCTGGTGAATGGTAAGCGGGTGCCAAATACCGACCGAAATCTGCCGTTTGGGCCGGGGTATCGATATAACTGGGTACCGGTGGAAAACATCGAGCGTATCGAGATTATCCGTGGTGCGGCATCTACTTTGTACGGTTCCGATGCCTTGTCGGGTGTGATTAACATCATTACTAAACAGGCGGGTGATGAATGGGGTGGTTCCATCACTGCAGATGTACAGAGCTTTAAAGCTTCCGGTGGCGACGGCGAAGGCCTGAGTATTACCGGTGCCGGTCCGCTTGGTGAATCCATGGACCTGAGCCTGGCGCTGGAGCAGAGTAATTCTGATGCTGTGAAAGATGACTCTGGTCTGACGATTAAATCAGCCCGTGAAGTGACTAACTTTCAGGCGGATCTGGGCATAGATCTGAGTGATGAGGATCGTCTGCAGTTTGGTGTGATTGCCGGTAAGGAAGATGGTCAGGATATTGATAGCAACCGCTCCGGAACCCCGACTCTGAATCAACTGGATCTGGACCGGCGTTTATTCAGTGCAGATTACTCAACTAAAATCGGTGACTTCAATCTAAGTACTGGTGGCGTTATCGGTAAAACGGATCTGACTGAAGGCACTAATAAATGGAAGATTACTGAAAAAAACCTGTCTTTGAATATCGACGGTGCACTGAATGACAGCAATTATCTTAGTGCAGGTATAGAGCGTCGTGTTGAAGGTGCTGATCGTTTCGATCTCAACTTTTCTGATGAATTCCGCTCCTGGTCTGGTTTTGTACAAGACCGGATTGATCTGAATGAAGCGCACAGCCTGACGCTGGGTGTGGCTTACGATGAACATAACCGTTACGACGGCGAGGTAAGCCCGAAAGCTTACTGGAACTGGCAGGTAAGTGATGCCTGGTCGATGAAGGCCGGATATTCCCATGGCTATATCGCACCGTCCATCCGTGAGGGCTCCAGTCTTTACATTGTACCGGCGGGCCCTACACGCCGTTATGTGGGTAACGATAATCTGCAACCGGAAACCAGTAAAACAGCTGAAATCAGCATGGCCTATGTTGGCGATGCACTTGACGCATCTGTCGGTGTGTTTAATACCAAAGTGGATGATCTGATTACCACCACTGACACTGTTTCAGGTGGCATAACAACTGCCCAGTACACTAACGTGAATGAAGCGGAAATTCGTGGTTTAGAGGCTTCCGCTGGCTGGAAGTTGAGTGATACCAGCAAACTGACGTTTAACTATACCTTCCTTGATACCGAGAATAAGAGCGGGACAGATGCCGGGAAAGAGCTGACTAAACGTCCGCGCCATACCGCCAATCTGAAACTCAATCAGCAGCTACCTTCGATCGACAGTAGCTTGTACATGGCAGTGCGTTCAGTCAGTAAGCAGTACACCAATACAACGAATACCAGCACGATTGCCAGCCATAGCATTGTAAATGTTGGCTTCACCAAGCACTTAGGTGACAACTTTGATGTACAGGCATCTGTATACAACGTGGGTGATAAGCGGGTGATGGACAGCACTGAAGCTGTAGAAGTTGGCCGTGAGTACCGTTTATCACTGTCTTATAACTTCTGATGTAGGTAGCTGAAGCCTGTATTCAGCCTTCAGTTTGCCCGCGTAAGCAGTATGCCGTGTTGCTTTTTCCTCCTTTAAAGCAACGCGGCATCGCGCGTTAACAACATACTTTTGATGACAATTCCTGACGAACAGGAAACTCTGGAGCACAGACAATGCCACTAACCGAATTATTTCTCCGTCGCCTGGCTGACAGCCCTCTGCAGCAAAGCTTTACTCAACTGATGGCTGCCGAGCCAGAAACCCGTCGCCGGGATGTTGCCGCAAAACTGGATGTCTCTGAAGCTGCACTGATTGATCAGCAGTGTGGCGTACAGAGTGTACGTTTGAATGACCAGTTTGCCGATATGATCCGTGCTATGCCTGAACTGGGCTACATCATGACATTGACCCGCAACGAATATGCAGTACACGAACGTAAAGGTATTTACGATAACGTACGCATTGGCGGCCCTATGGGGCTGGTAATTACAGAAGACCGTAAAATTGATTTGCGGATTGTACTGAGCCGTTGGGCATTTGGTTATGCGGTACGTGAAGAAACTGCCCGGGGTGATCGTTTCAGCCTGCAGTTTTTTGATAAAACCGGCACAGCTATCCAGAAGATTTTCCTGCAGTCAGATAGTAATGAACAGGGCTATGCCGATCTGGTAGAGAAATTTCGTGCGACGGAGCAGTCTGGCGTTCAGACCTATGATGACAGTGTTGAAGTCGCTGAGTATGTTACGGATGATCAGGTTGATGTCGCTAAACTGACCGAAGAGTGGCTGGCTATGACAGACGTGCACCAGTTCTTTGGCATGTTGCGCCGGCATAAGATTAGTCGTGAACAGGCATTTCGTTTAGTGGGTGCACCGCATGCAGAAGCCATAGATCCGGCGGGTGTAGTGACGTTACTGGAACAAGCGGCGGCAAAAGAATTATCCATCATGTGCTTTGTTGGGAATCGCGGCAATATTCAGATTCATACCGGTTCGGTTAAAACCATCAAAAGAATGGGGCCCTGGCTGAATGTGCTGGATCCGGAATTTAATCTGCATTTGCTGGAAAGCGGCGTTGCCAGTGCCTGGCTGATTCGTAAACCTACCGAAGATGGCGCAGTGACCTCTGTCGAACTATATGACCATCAGGGTGAAACCATTGCACAGTTCTTTGGCCAGCGTCAGGAAGGTAATCCGGAAAATCCGGTATGGCGTGAACTGGCTGAAAGCTTGCCGACCCGGGTGGCAGCAGCATGATGTGCATTCAATTACGTAAGATACTGTTGGCGGGTCTGGTAGTGCTGGCACCGGCATTGCAAGCCGCACCGGAGCGGATTATTTCAGCTGATGGTTCGCTGACCGAAATCATCTATGCCCTGGGTGAAGAACAGCGTTTAGTCGGAGTAGATACAACTTCCGGTTATCCACAACGGGCTACGCAGTTACCGCAGATCGGCTATAAGCGGAATATTTCAGCGGAAGGCGCTTTGTCGCTGCAACCGCAAGTGTTAATAGCAACAGACGATTCCGGCCCGGAAAAAATCCTCAAACAGATTACCGCTGCCGGGGTCGTTATTCATAACTACAGTGCGGCACCAACACTGAGCGCAGTAGAAGAGAAAATTACCGGGCTGGCTGCCTTAGTAGATAAGTCGGAAGAAGGCCAGATGCTGTGGGAGGCTGTAGAAGCCTCTGTTGCACAGGCGCAGACTCGTTTACTGGCAGTGGATAAACCAGTGAAAGTGATGTTTGTACTGAGTAACGCCAATGGCAGTGCCATTATTGGTGGTGAAAATACCCATGCAGATACCATCATTCGCCTGGCTGGTGGTGTGAATGCGGCCAGTGGTTTTACCGGCTATAAGCCGATGCCAAATGAAGCCATTGCAGCGGCCCAGCCGGATGTCATTCTGATGATGACCCGGGGCGGTAATCATGAAGTGAACTCTGACATTCTGACTAAACCGGGTTTTGCTATGACGCCGGCAGCTACTGAGCGCCGTTTAGTGAAAATGGACGGTATGCTGATGCTGGGCTTCGGACCGCGTATTGGCGAAGCAGTAGAAGGACTGATTCGCGCTTTCTATCCGGATACAGGGCGAGATAACGGGCAGACTGTCGCGAAATCATCGGCTGAACCGGCTGGGCAACTTTCTTTGAAAGCCGCACTGCAGACCAACCAATAATGACAACCACGGCATTAACAACGCGGGAGATTCGGGTTAAATGGTCGTTGCTCAGCCTGTCAGCCGCACTCTTGCTCAGTGTATTACTGTCGGTAGGCGTCGGGCCTATGTCGATCAGCATGACACAGTCTTATCAGGCAGTGTTGGCGAGTGTCGGGCTGGTGGTCGCCGATGTGCCAGCGCACATGCAACTGGTGGTTGAGTCGATTCGTTTACCCCGAACAGTACTGGGCATGCTGGTAGGTGCGGCGCTGGCTGTTTGCGGCGCTGCGATGCAGGGATTGTTTCGTAATCCGCTGGCAGACCCTGGGCTGATCGGCGTCACCGGTGGCGCTTCACTGGCAGCGGTGGCGATGATTGTACTCGGCGGCACTTCTTTTTCGGTGGTATATCAGTGGCTCGGTCCTTATGCCCTGATGATCGCTGCTTTTAGCGGTGCATTTCTGACAACCTTGATAGTCGCAAGGATAGCGACCACCCGTTACGGCACTTCAGTGACCACTATGTTATTGGCGGGTATTGCCATTGGCATAGTGACGGGCGCCGGTGTCGGTATCATGACCTATATGGCGGATGATGCGCAGCTGCGGACGCTGACGTTCTGGAGCATGGGCAGTTTAGGAGGAGCTACCTGGGAGCTGGTTATAGCAGCCGGTTTACTTATCCTGATTACCATCATTGGATTACCCATGCAGGCGAAGAATCTGAATGCGCT
Organism: Aliamphritea ceti; assembly: GCF_024347215.1. Lineage (NCBI taxonomy): Bacteria > Pseudomonadati > Pseudomonadota > Gammaproteobacteria > Oceanospirillales > Oceanospirillaceae > Aliamphritea > Aliamphritea ceti. The sequence goes on along the minus strand of NZ_AP025282.1, from coordinate 4,897,418 downwards.
GTTGCTGGGTGAGTCTGAAGCGCGGCATTTAGGCGTACGAATAGAAGCGGTGAAGAAACGAATCATTTTGCTGACAGCACTGGGTGTCGGTGCCAGTGTTGCTGTGTCTGGCATGATTGGCTTTGTCGGGCTTATCGTCCCACATATTGTGCGGTTAACGCTGGGGCCTGATCATCGTTATCTGTTGCCTGCTTCTGCGCTTCTGGGCGCATTATTTCTTTTATGTGCCGATATGCTGGCACGGACGCTGATTGCGCCGGCGGAGCTGCCAATAGGTCTTATCACTACGATAATCGGTGGCCCGTTCTTTATCGGCATGGTGGTTTACCGTGCCCGTAAGCTTGGCTAAGTGATAGTACATAAGCAGAGGTATATATGAGTTTCAGTGCGGACAATATCTGCTTTCAGGTAGGTAAAAAAACTATTCTTGATGAGGTGACGCTGCAGATTCAGCCGGGTGAAATGCTGGCTGTACTGGGACCGAATGGCGCCGGAAAGTCATCATTGCTGAAGATTATGGCCGGTGAACAGCGTTTTTTTGACGGACAACTAAACCTGAATGGACGTAGCTATTCTGCCTGGTCCGCTAATGAAATAGCTCGCATGGTGGGTGTACTGCCGCAATCCTCAGAGTTGATGTTCCCATTCAGTGTGGCAGAGGTGGTGATGCTGGGACGTTTGCCACATAGTACTGGCCGCTTGCGGGACCGGGAAATTGTTGCTCAGGCGATGCAACTACTGGATGTGAGCCATCTCAGTGAGGCGCTGTATCCTGCTCTGTCCGGCGGTGAGAAACAACGGGTACAGCTTGCCAGAGTACTGACTCAGATCTGGGAGGCAGAGCCGGCCGGCGACAGATACTTGCTATTGGATGAGCCTACTTCTGCGCTGGATTTGTCTCACCAGCATCAGACGTTGGAAGTAGCCCGCCGTTTGGCGAAGCAGGGCACCGGAGTGATGGCTATTTTGCATGACCTGAATCTGGCTGCGCAGTATGCCGACCGGATTGTGTTGCTGGGCGGTGGCCGGCTGGTTGCGGAAGGTGCTGTGGATAATGTACTGGTACCTGAACAGATACGCGAGTTGTATGATATTGAAGTCGAGGTGATGCGTCATCCGAGCCAGGACCGGCCGTTAGTGGTTACGCTTTAAGCTGTCAGGATATTTATCGATTATGAAAAAAGCAGCTGAAGGATAGCCTTCAGCTGCAAAGTTGCGGCAGGGAATGCTACAACAGAGAACATGTTTAAAAGCGCTTTTGCTGTAAGAGTGTTAGTCAGTGACAAGCCAGTCCCATGCGGCGTCTATATCCACAGATTTAAAATGCTTTTCTTCAACGCCTACATACTTTGCAATTCGCGCGTCCTGACGGATCATCCAGGCCAGTGCGTCAGAGTCGACGACGATAGCCAGTCGCTCTACCGCCGTAATATGTGATGTCATCCATTTCAGATCTTCCCAGAGAACTGCAGGCGATGAGCCGGTAAATTCATTCATATTGATCAGCAGACGAACCTTGCCATAGGCAGTGATACCATCGTTGAGCAGATGGATCATGGTTTTTTCGTCTTCCAGAGTCAGCTTGCCAATTATTTTAAAGCCATACACGCTGGCTTCACTTTGGGGGAGTAACTCAAACATAATAACTTCGTCATATATTTAACTGCTTAAAAGTATGACGTGGAATATGTAGAAATAATGTTAGCTAGCTAACAATCCGGCGGCTATTTCAAAGTTTATTGTGCTGTTTATAGTGAGAAACGAGAGGCCAAAAAGGCAAATAAAAAAAGCCGGCTCAGTAGAGCCGGCTTTTGAGTGTGATGTTTGACGGATCAGAAGAAACCAAGTGGATTGATATCGTAGCTGACTAACATGTTCTTAGTCTGTTGATAGTGGTCCAGCATCATTTTGTGGGTTTCACGGCCAACACCTGATTTTTTGTAGCCGCCGAAAGCAGCGTGTGCCGGATACATATGGTAGCAGTTAGTCCATACCCGACCGGCTTGAATCCCCCGGCCCATTCGGTAGGCTTTGTTCATATCCCGGGTCCAGACACCCGCTCCGAGACCGAACTCGGTGTCGTTGGCGATGGCCAGTGCTTCAGCTTCATCTTTAAATGTTGTGACTGATACCACAGGGCCAAATATTTCTTCCTGAAATACCCGCATGCTGTTGTTGCCTTTTAGCAAGGTTGGCTCAATGTAGTAACCTTCGTTAAAGCCCTTATCCAGCGCTGCTGCGTTACCACCTGTGAGTACCTGAGCACCTTCCTGGCGGGCTATTTCAAAATAGCTGAGGATCTTATCGTACTGCTGCTGAGACGCCTGTGCGCCGACCATCGTATCGGTATCCAGCGGGTTACCGCGTTTGATTTGCGCCATACGCTCAATGACTTTGGCGATGAAATCATCATAGATATCTTCCTGCACCAGCAGGCGGGAAGGGCAGGTACATACTTCGCCCTGATTGAAGAATGCCAGTACAGCCCCTTCAATGCATTTACTGACGTATTCATCTTCCTGATCAAGTACGTCGGAGAAGTAAACATTCGGTGACTTACCGCCCAGTTCCACTGTGGAAGGAATGATGTTTTCTGCGGCACACTTGAGAATATGAGAGCCGGTTGGCGTTGAGCCGGTAAAGGCAATTTTATCAATGCGGGTATTTGCGGCGAGTGCCTGACCTGCTTCCGGACCAAAACCGTTTACCACGTTCAGAACACCGGCTGGTAGCAGGTCGGCAATCAGCTCTGTGAGTAACAGGATGCTGGCTGGTGTTTGTTCAGCGGGTTTGAGTACAACACAGTTACCGGTGACCAGTGCAGGTGCCAGTTTCCAGGCAGCCATGAGTAGTGGAAAATTCCAGGGAATGATCTGACCCACTACACCTAAGGGTTCGTGGAAATGATAGGCCACTGTATTCGCGTCGATTTCTCCAATACCGCCTTCCTGAGCGCGGATGCAGCCTGCGTAATAGCGGAAATGATCCGCCGCCAGAGGTACATCTGCAGCCAGTGTTTCCCGTACAGCCTTGCCGTTATCCCAGGCTTCTGCGACAGCAAGAGCTTCCAGATTAGCATCAATTACATCAGCAATTTTCAGCAGAATATTGGAGCGCACTGTCACTGAAGTAGCGGCCCAGCCAGCTTTTGCAGCGTGTGCTGCATCCAGAGCCAGTTCAATGTCTGCAGCGTCTGAACGCGGGATTTCGCAAATCACTTCTCCGGTTACCGGTGTTGGGTTTTCGAAGTATTTTCCATTAACCGGTGCGACCCATTCACCGCCAATAAAGTTTTCGTAGCGGGCTTTGAAGCTGACAACAGCGTCTGCGGATCCAGGTTTTGCATATATCATTTAGTCGACCTCTTATTGTTTTTTTCCGGTAATACACATACTTTTGTCTGATAGGTAATCAGCTGTTTAACAGCATACGCGGGGGCAGTTTGAAGCACTGTTCCATCAGTCCAGAACTGTTGCTTCTCGTTCTGGTGCGTTGCACAAAAACAACAACAAAGGATGTTCACATGATTTCTTCACAACGACTGACGCAGTTGAGGCGACCGCAGGTGCTGGTAGAAAACCGTGTGAGTTTTGGTGCAACTGACTCTGAATTGTCGATCTACGATACGTATTTTCCTGCTGAAAAGGTTGGCCTTAAAGCCAATGAGCTCCTGTACTGCGGCATGATCAGTGGCCGTAAAATTATGCACAGCGGTCAGCGTAAACTGGGAGAGCATTTTCTTCCCCATGAGTCGTTTGTCATTGCACCCGGTGAAGCGGTGGATATTGATTTCCCCGGTGCCAGTGACAGCCGTCCCACGACTTGCATGACGGTGGAGATCAGTAAGGAGCGGGTGCAGCAGATTGCCGACCGCATGAATCAGCAGCTGGGGAATGCTGATGGGTTAGGTGAATGGCGATATCTGCCGGAATATCTGCATGTACATCACGCATCGGCGACGCAGTCGTTACTTGAACATCTGGTACATGTGTATGCAGAGAACCATCCGGATCGTACCTTAATGGTCGAGCTGGGCGTCACTGAGCTGGTGATGCGAATGCTGCGGCATCAGGGGCGGGAGTTTATTCTCCAGCACTGTGCTGAGTTGCCAGACAACAATGGTATGGCAGCGGTAATAGATGCTATTCAGCAGCAGCTGAATAAGCCTCTGGATATCGATAGTCTGTGTTTACTTGGTTGTATGAGCCGCAGCCGTTTATACAGTGAGTTTAATCGTCAGTTGGGCTGCTCTCCCGGTGAAATGCAGCATCAGTTGCGCATGAAAGAAGCTGCCCGGCGATTGGCGAGTTGCGAACCGATCACCACCATTTGCTATGACCTGGGGTATACCAATCCCAGCCATTTCAGCCGCCGTTTTAAGCGTAGTTTTGGTTGTTCACCGAGTGAATTCCGGCAACGTATCCTCTGTGGATAAGGTGTTTTAATCTGGCTTCGAGTGCTTGGCATTGAAAATCAGTTGTTGAGAGCTTGGCTTTGACAATTTGTCTCTGAATATCTGGCAGACTAAAGCTCTGCAGATAACGGTTCTTCTGCAAGAGTGATCCGTTCCTGTCACCCGGGCGTATAGACGTCTCAGAGGTGATTATTATGTGGCGGCATACATTTCGCGGCTTGAGCGAAAATATCTGGGTAAACCTGCTGTGGTTCCAATTGCTCTGGTGGTTAAGTATTTTGCTGGCAGACAGCGCTCGCTGGCCAGTTCTGTTGTTGTTAGTTGCCCATCTTTTGATGCACCGGCATCTGTTTACTGAAGCGCTGGTAGTTGTAGCCTGCGGCTGTGCAGGTTTCTTTGTTGACAGTGTTTTAACTTTTCTCGGTTTCTTCCGTTTTTCACCTGACAGTGGCTTGCCGCCTTTCTGGTTATTTCTGCTTTGGCTGGGCTTCGCTGCTACTTTGCGGCAGGGGCTTAAATTCTTTTTCGGGCGCTGGTATCTGGCAATGTCTTTGGGTGCTGTTGCCGGCGCGGCAACTTATTTTGCAGCGGCTGAGCTAGGCGCAGTGACGTTGGGCTGGACTGATATTGAAAGTCTGTTACTGCTGGCGGCAATATGGGCATTGTTGTTCCCGGGGTTGCTGTGGATGAGTCAGACTCTGGGGCGTCGTTATGTTTAATTGTTTGCGTATGTATTCACTCATGTTGCTGACAGTGATGAGCATGTCAGCGTTTGCTGAATTACCTAAGGGCCTGCGTCCGATTGGCGAGGCGCGGTTAAGTTTTCTCTGGTACGACGTGTATCAGGCCCGGCTGTTTAATTTACAGGGACAGTTTGATGGCTTGAAAGCACCGCTGGTGCTGCAGATTATCTATCGCCGTGAAATCAGCAATCAGGTACTGATCGAGCAAACGGCTAATCAGTTGGCAAATAAGGTATCTGAACAGGAAATGCAGCCCTGGTTAGCGGACCTTGCGGCGTTATGGCCGGATATCCGTACTGATGATCAACTGACGTTTCATATGCGTAGTTCTGACAGCGGTGATTTTTATTTTAATGGTCAGCTGTTAGGTAATGTCGAGCACCCCGGATTTGCCAGGGCATTTATAAATATCTGGCTGGCTGACGACGGCCGTTATTCAAGAATGGCTAAACAATTGCGTGGCGAGCCGGATAGCTGAGGAGGCTGAATCATGAGCAGAGCAACACGAAGCTACCGTACATTAACTATTTGTATTCTTATTTTGCTGGGATTGGCAGCTATTTTACAGGGCTGTGCTGTGCCGCTGGATGCTTATCGGAATAACACGCCGAAGCTGGAGCTGGCAAAGTTTTTTAGCGGACAGCTCAAAGCTAGCGGAATAGTACAGAATTATCGTGGTCAGGTGACACGCCGTTTCGCCGCAGACATCAACGGTTATTGGCAAGGCGATGAAGGTGTTCTGGATGAGCGCTTTTACTTTTCCGACGGCGAGATTCAGAGCCGTTGCTGGCGTTTGCGTAAAGACGGTGACAATTACATAGGTACGGCTGCGGATGTGGTTGGTGAAGCCCGTGGCCGGGTGGCAGGAAATACTTTGCACTGGCGTTATGTACTTAAAGTACCGGTCGGTGACAGTGAATGGCAACTGGCACTGGATGACTGGTTGTATCTGATTGATGAAAGCAATCTGATAAACCGAACACAGATGAGCAAGCTGGGGCTGGATGTGGGGGAAATAACGCTGCATATCAGTCGGATCAGCGAGCAGGCATTACCCCCGGCAGATAAGTCCTGCCAGCTATAGACGGAGAGTCTTATGAGTGATCAGCAAAGTTTGCCATGGAAGCGGGTATGGGTGACGGGTGCCGGACGTGGCATCGGAGCAGCGCTGGCAAGAGAGTTATGTCTGGCAGGTGTGGATGTCATTGCGTCTGCCCGATCTGAAGCGCAGCTTGAGGCTTTGCAGCTTTCACTGGTGGATGCGCCGGGTAAGTTGTTTATCGAACCTGTGGATATCAGCCAGCCAATACAGATTCAGAGTTGTTTTCAGCGCTGGCAACATGCCGGCACATTACCAAATTTGGCCATCCTCAATGCCGGTACGCATGACCCCTTTCCAGTTGAAGCCTTCAAAGCATCGCGTTGCCAGGCGTTACTTGATGTGAATCTTTACGGCACGTTGAATTGTCTTGAACCGCTTCTTGAACAATACATTAAGCAGAAGCAGGGACAGATTGCGGTGATGGCTTCTGTTGCGGGCTATCGTGGGTTGCCCACGGCAGCCGCGTATGGCGCAGGTAAAGCAGCACTGATTAATCTATGTGAGTCTCTGTATCTTGATCTGTCAGGCAGTGGAGTGAAAATACAGGTGATTAATCCAGGATTCGTACGCACACCTTTAACTGATAAGAATGAGTTTGCGATGCCTGCGCTAATGGAACCTGAAGATGCTGCCAAAGCAATCATTGCCGGCCTGCAGCAGTCGCGCTTTGAGGTAAGTTTTCCGGGGCGTTTTGTTATCTGGCTGAAATTGCTGCGTTTATTACCCTATAGCTGGTATTTTAAAGCGGTGACGAAACTTACCCGGAGTGATACCCGATGACACCATTAGCCCGTTATGCACAGGCTCTCAGTGAACTTACGCCGGATACTGTTAATGATCTGGCGTTTTTATTGAGTGCGGATGCTGAGTTTTCCGATCCTTTTAACCGGGTAACCGGACAACGCGCATTTCTGGATATCTTTGTGGATATGTATAGCCGTCTGGATGACGTGGGTTTTGAAGTTCATCAGTTGGCCGAAACCGGGCAGGGTGGCTTTATTTACTGGACCTTCACAGGGCAGAGTCGTTTAACCGGAAAGTTGTCAGTTGACGGTGTCAGCAGGATTGAACTGGATAGCGAAGGCCGGGTTTGCTTACATGCGGATTTTTGGGATGCCAGTTTGTTATTTCAGCGGCTGCCTGTACTTGGGCGTATTATCCGGCGAATCCGTCAGAAACTGGCACTGCCTTCTCAGCCTTAAACCTTTATCAGGTTTAGATCCTGATCAGTTCGAACCCTTATTCTTTTAACTAGTAAGCCTTCATTCTTAGCCAGCTTCAGTTTTTAGAATAGATTCTGGTCTACTCTGGGGTGATCACAAACAGGCCAACGTCGATGCTGCCTGAAATAAACCCACCTTCACAGTACGTCAGGTAATAGCGCCATAAGCGCCGGAAATCTTCATCAAACCCGTGCTGGCTAATTGCTGGCCATTGCTGTTCAAAATTTTGCCGCCAGATGTTCAGTGTACGGGCGTAATCCAGGCCAAAGAATTCTTCATGCTGTAACTGAAAGCCCTGTTCAGCAAATTTATTGTGCAGTGCTTCCCGGCTGGGCAACATGCCGCCAGGGAAAATATAGCGCTGGATAAAATCAGCTTGTTTACGGTAGGTGTGAAAGCGCTGATCATCGATAGTGATCACTTGTAAAACCGCTTTACCACCAGGCTTAAGGCTCTTACGTAATACCTGGAAGTATTCGTCCCAGTGTTTTTCGCCGACAGCCTCAAACATCTCAATAGAGACGATGCCATCGTACTGGATATTAAGATCACGATAGTCTGTGAGACTAAGGTGCACCTCATCCTGTTTACCTGCGTTGGTAATGCGTTGCTTTGCCCAGCTCAGTTGTTCAGTTGAGAGAGTCACACCGTGAATTCTCAGTGCATTTTCACAACTGGCCTGCTCCGCAAAGCCTCCCCAGCCGCAGCCTATTTCGAGAATATGATCGTTGGCCTGAGCATTGAGCAGTTCCAGAATACGTTGGTATTTGTTGTGCTGGGCCTGCGCCAGATCTTCGTTCGGATGCTGGAACATTGCTGCTGAGTAACTCATGGTGCTGTCCAGCCAGGGCGCGTAGAAATCGTTACCAAGATCATAATGGGCAGCGATATTTTCCCGGCTGCCGGTACGGCTGTTATCCCGACGTAAGTGATACAGATTGTCGAGTAATGTATTGATCCAGCTGCCCCGGGTCATGTTATCGAGGATGCTTTCGTTGGCGATTGCCCAATTGATAAGCGCGGTCAGATCACTGCTGTCCCACTGTTGTTTTATGTAAGCTTGTGCCCAGCCCGTTATGTTGCCGAAAAACAGACTTTTCAGTGCTGACCAGCTGTGCAGTTTAAGTGTTGCGATGGGCTCACTCTGATTGCCTAAGTTGCATCTGAAACCGGATGGCAGTTGTAGTCTTAGCTGTCCCTGTAACTGATTACTTAAACCCTGCATATAACGGAGGAACAGCTTGTCCTGCCAGCAGACGGCTTTCGTCGGGTGTTCGCATTCATAAGCTTTCATTATGGAAATCTCCGTTTTTGTCATACCAGCTGATACTGTTTCTGTGGCCTTTTTCTCTGGGCTGTAGCTGGAGCTTCTTACGCCACAGTTGGAAGGCTTCCCAATGAATGCCAATCATTACTTTAAGTGTCATCAGAGGGTGGCTAATAAAAAGTCTGAATAATGCCGTATCAGTAATACTGGTGTGCTGACCTGCAAAAGTGGCTTTGAAGAGTAGTTGCTGATGTTGATCGTATTGACGAATACCAATACTGACAGCCTTGGCTGGCGGCTGAATGGTAAAGCTATACCGTGTATCCAGTGGCATAAAAGGGCTGACGTACATCTGTTTATTACAGCTGTGCTCTAAGCGGGAAGTGTTATCTGCCGGAATCAGGTAAGTGTGCCGTTGCTTAAAGGTGTTGGTGACTTCGTAAAGAATCACCTGTAACTGATCGTCTTTGTCGTAACAGAAATACACACTTAGCGGGTTAAATACATAACCGAGAATACGTGGATAGCAGAGCAGCTTAATCCGGGCGCTGGCATGTTTATAGCCACGTTTGCTGAGCAGATCGCTGATGTGCTGACGTAGCCCTTGGCTATTGGCGCCGTGATCCCGTTCATAAAAGGCCAGCAGGTTGAAGCGGTTAATCGATAACAGTCGCAGCTTATTCAGCATGGAGAGTTCATCCAGATCAACACAGAGTGAAAAAGTCCGGTACATGAAACCATGTTGTTTAGGCTGCAGCCTCTGGTGCATGACTTTGCCAACATAAATGCCTGATTGCAGCGCTTGCGTATGAGATTCAGCCATGCTGCAGGACCTCACGTACAGCTTGTTTAGCTGCTGTTGTGAATATGCGACTGTTTGCGTCGGGGACTATCCAGGGGCGGTGACTGCCGCCTAGTTGCTCGGCGACTGCCAGTCCTGCCTGCAAACCGTCTTCATGGAAGCCGTAACCAAAATACGCACCGCAGAACCAGGTGTTCTGCTGTCCCTGTAACTGCCAGAGTTTCTGTTGTGACTCTAGGGCTTGCTGATTAAATACCGGATGGTCATAAAACTGACTGTGGATAATGCTGCTCTGGGCTGGTGCGGTTGGCGGATTCAGCGATACCAGCACCGGCGTTTCGGTATTCAGCGGCTGTAGCTGATTCATCCAGTAAGTTACCGCGACCTGTTGCTGGTGTTGTTCACCTTCTGCGAGATAGTTCCAGCTTGACCAAACGGCCCTGCGTTTAGGCATCAGGTTGGTATCAAGGTGTAAATAGGCCTGGTTTCTCTGATAAGGCATATTCCCCAGCAGGTTTTGTTCAGCTGAGCTGGGTGAATCCAGCATCGCCAGCGCCTGATTTGAGTGACACGCCAGTACGACGTCGTCATATTGTTCCTGCCCACCGTGCAGATCTTCAACAATAACACCACCTGGCTGACGGATAATGCGGTGTATACGGCTGTTGAGGCGGATATCCTCGAGATCAGCGGCAACTCGGCTGACATATGCCTGGCTGCCACCGATAACAGTGCGCCACTGAGGACGATCTTTTACTTGTAATAAACCATGGTTTTCGCAGAATCGCATGAAACTGGCAGCAGGGTAATCCAGCATCAGTTCAACCGGCGTTGACCAGATAGCCGCGCCCATTGGTAGTAAATGTTGATAGATAAAACTGTCGCTATAGCCCAGCTCAGCCAGTAACTCCCGCAAGCTTAGTTGTCGGGTCTGTGCGTCTTGCTGTATTTGCCCTGCGTGGCGATAGAAGTGATTTAAGTCTTTCAGCATTCGCCAGAATGCCGGACGGATAAGATTACGCTTCTGGGCAAATAATCCTGCCAGGCCGGATCCTGAGTATTCCAGTTGGCCCTGGTTCACCGAGACTGCGAATGACATATCTGTTTCGCAGTTAGGGACCTGCAGGTAATCGAAAAAGGCGACAAGGTTTGGGTAATTTACCGGGTTGTAGACGATGAAGCCGGTGTCGACATCAATGTTCTGGCCTTGCAGGTCAAAACCTATTGTATTGGCATGGCCACCGAGGCGGTCATCCTTTTCATATAGGGTAACCTGATGCTGCCTGTTTAATAACCATGCGCAGCTCAGGCCGGAAATACCGGCGCCAATAACGGCAATTTTTTTCGGTTTGATAGCAGTCACATTCATGGCTCTGTCCGTTTTGCGCTGTGTTGTTCATATCTACGCTGCTGCGATTAAATTAGATCACGCTGTCTGCATGAAATTGAGCTATCTTATTAATTGTTTTAGATATTTTAGCTTCAAAATGGGGAAGATTCGTACTACATCTGTCAGTTTGAGCTATTTTTAATTACAACTGATCTAAACCAATATTGGCTGCGTAGAAGGGTATATGAATCACGAGCAACCGGATGATACTGTGAATAATGTTGTTGCATTAAAAACCGCAGATGCCCCGGGAACTGCTTCGGTAACAGACTGGAGCGAGTTGCTGGCAGAGCTGGGTAAACAGCAGGATAAAAAGCTGTTTGTCAGCCTTTTTGGGCATTTTGCACCGCGGGTTAAGGCATATATTTTACGTCTTGGGCTGGTTGAAAGCGTCGCTGAAGAGCTGATGCAGGAAACTATGCTACTGATGTGGCGAAAAGCGCATATGTACAAGCGAGACAAAGCAGCTGCAAGTACCTGGATATTTACCCTGGCACGGAATCAGAGTATCGACTGGATGCGAAAGCAAAAGTATCCGGAATATTCATTTGATGAAACTTTTGATCAGCCAGATGAAACCGTTGAAGATGCCGGCGAACAGCTGGTTATCAGCGGCCATCTTGGTGCGATTATTGAAACTTTACCGGAGAATCAGGCTCAGGTGATTTATATGTCATTCTACGAGGGCAGGGCCCACGGGGAAATTGCTGAACGTCTGGGTATACCTCTGGGCAGTGTGAAATCCCGAATACGCCTTGCCTGTGAAAAGATTAAAGCAGCCTGGAGAGACGCATGAATATCCGTCACCATCTTGATGAGGCAACTTTGCTGAGTTATGCCGCAGGCTCTCTGTCTCAGGGCATGGCTTTGGTTGTCGCCTGTCATTTATCTATGTGCCCGCATTGCCGGGAAAGAGCCAATGCGCAGGAAGCTATCGGCGGTTCCTTGCTGGAAGATCTGAAACCGGCAGAACTGTCTGACGATGTTTTAAATAATATGTTGGCGATGCTGGATTCACCGGCTGCAGCGCCTGCTGAACTTCCGGTTGCTCCAAAGCCACAGTCTGATAGCCGTTTACCTGCTCCGTTAGGGGATTATCTGGGTTGTGATCTGGATAAGGTTCCCTGGAAGAGAATTGTTTCAGGTATCAGTTATTACGATCTGGACTGTCAGTCTGGTGGCGTCTCCCGTCTGATGCGAATTGCGCCGGGAAAAAATCTATTACCGCATACTCATGAAGGAAATGAGCTGACACTGGTTCTTGAAGGGTCCTTCTGTGATGAAATCGGCCGTTTTGCCAGAGGTGATGTGGCTGATCTCGATGAGCAGGTTGAACATCAGCCGCTGGTGGACAGCAATACCGACTGTATTTGTCTGATTGCTACTGATGCTCCTCTGAAATTTACCAGCTTGCTGGGACGTCTGGTCCAGCCTGTTACCGGGTTCTGAGCATGCGTCCATTGAATCCGAACAAACTGTTACTGAGTAAGTGGACGGCAGTATTGCCGCAAAACAAAGAACGACACTTTATGGTGACAGAGTTGATTCGCGATGATGCAGAATTGATAACCGGCTGCATTTTGCAGGCGGTTATTAATGGCCATGATTACAACATTGACTGGCGTGAGCTAAAAAACAGTGAACATTGGCAGCAGGGCTGGAAATAAGTCTTTGGTTATAGCTCTGTTGAGCAGCCATCGTTACAGCGGCGGGTAAAGCGCCAGCGGGCAAAGTGAAGATATAGCGATTGCATTAACGGCTCTAAGTGTAATAGCCGAACAGTTGTGGCCAGATGCCGGTATCCTGGCAGGTTATCCCAGATAACGATGAAAGCCGCTACACCGGTCCGGGATATATTTTGATTATCAATCACGTGTAATAACTGCATGGCCTGACGCTGGCTGATGTCGTATGCCTGTAAAGTCTGCTCTGCATTGTGCAGATCCAGCCATTCCAGCCGATGGGCTTTATCCAGTCTTTGGTAATGTCGTATTTCTTTACGACACAAGGGACAGCTACCGTCAAAAAACACCTTAGGTTTACGCACGTGTTGAACCTTCTTAACAGGTCAGATTAATTCCAGTATACGGGCTATCGGGAATTCCGGTTCACTCTCTCTGAGAGCAAATAAGAGGAGTTTAACAATGAATCCTATTGAGCTGAAGAGCTTTACACAAGGTATGAATGTAGCAGTAATTGGTGCTAATGGCGCGCTTGGCGGAGCCATAGTGAGTACCCTTTCTGCGCTTGCCGGAGTAGATAAAGTGTATGCCTTTTCCCGCCAACGGGAGAACTCTTTTGACACTGAGTATCCTGAGAAGGTCATCTCCCGTGTACTTGACCCTCTGAATGAACAGGCGTTAGCTGATGCGGTGGCTGATATTGATACGCCGTTAGATATGGTGCTGGTAACAACCGGGTTACTGCATCATGGTCAGTTGCAACCTGAAAAGCGTCTGGAAGAAATTAGCGGGAATAACTTTTTGCAGTTAATGCAGGTAAATGCATTAGTACCTATGTTGGTTGCCCGGTATTTTCTGCCGTTGTTTCATCCCAGACGTCGAAGTGTATTTGCGGCATTGTCTGCCCGGGTTGGCAGTATTTCAGATAATCGTTTAGGCGGCTGGTATAGCTACCGTGCAAGTAAAGCGGCTCTTAATATGCTGTTAAAAAATATGGCGATTGAAGTCCGGCGTACCCGGTCTGAGATGATTGTATGCGGATTACATCCCGGCACAGTGGATAGTCATTTATCGCAGCCTTTTCAACGTAATGTACCATCCGATAAGTTATTCACAGCCGAGTATTCTGCGGCGTGTTTATTACAGGTGATTGATCAGCTGAGCCCGGAAGATTCCGGACAGGTATTTGCCTGGGATGGTCAGCCAGTAGGTGCCTGATTGTAATTGTTGAGCTGTTCTAGCTGATACTGATCTGTTTTGTTTCTGCCGGCGTATACCTAAGGTGATTTTCAGCAGGATATATTTATGGACTATCAACCTTCCCCCCTTAATACGTCTTCAGCTATGCCTGACATGCATGGCGTATCTGCTGAATCAGAATTCCGGTTACCGCAGCGTTTGGATATCTTTAATTATTTTCAGGGCAAGACGCTGGCTTACGGGATATTTGAAGACCGCTTTGGCAAGCTCAGACGCAGTTTTAAAGTCTATATTCAGGGCGATATAGATGGACAGAAGTTACGGCTTACAGAAGATTTTCAGTATGACGACGGTGAGAAGAGTCAGCGGGTATGGTTGATCACTGATCAGGGTGACTGTGTGTATTCCGGAGAAGCTGAAGACATTCTTGGCGCAGCCAGTGGGCTGCAGGAAAGCCATTATCTGTATTGGCGTTATAGCATGAATCTGGAAATACAGGGGCGTGCCTGGAAAGTGCAGTTTGATGATCGCATGTATTTATTGAATGAAAAGGTAATGGTAAACCGCGCCCGGGTCAGTAAATGGGGGCTGACTTTAGGGACGGTAAGTATCTTTTTTTCAAAGCAGTAATAAGGCCTTGGAATCATCCCCGAATTCTGTGGGTAAGTTTGTTAGCAGTCTGCGCACCAATGGCTGAGTCCCTTATCACTCGGTGGATTGCGGATGTTGGTCAGGGAACAACCAATGACAGAGTAACAGTGGACAATCAGCGCTTTGGATAGTGAATCAGGTTGTGGAAAACCCCGGAACAATCTTGCAAATTACGATATCCATGAGGTTTATCTGCAGCGAATCTCAGTGCATCGCCTTTGCTGAGTAAATGCCATTGATTATCTGTAAAAATTTCGATGCTACCTTCAATGACGATCACATGTTCTATGACACCGGGTTCATGAGGTTCAGCATAGCGTTCGTATTCTGGCAGGAGTGTCAGCTCAAACATTTCAAATCCCAGTGCCGGATCAAATGGAAACAGTGAGGCTACCAGTACCCGGTCTTGTGTCGGTTGTTCGCGCAGTTCTGCGGCGTTACGGGGACGGTTTTCTTCAGGGTTTAATGCGGGTCCTTGTAAGCTCGACATACTGACGTGCAGCCCGCTGGCTATTTTCCACAAAGTCGCCAGTGTCGGGCTGGATTCCTGACGCTCTATCTGACCTAGCATTGCCTTACTGACGCCGGTTGCTGCTGCGGCTTTATCCAGACTGAGGCCCTGATCTTTACGCGCCTGTTTCAGGGCTGTGGCAAGGTAGGCACTGATTTCCTGCATGTATCTTTTCCAGATTATTGAGCAAATAATATTTTCTTGTGCGTTATAACGTACAAGTGATAGGCTTGTCTACGTTGTGCGCTATAACGCACAATTTGGGCAGGTAATGGAGCAGAGCAAAAATGCGGCAATGGTTAAATCTTTCCCATATATCCACAGGGTTTGTCGTGGTGCTGGTGGGCTATACAAGTTCGGCAGTGATTGTGTTTCAGGCAGCGGCAGCAGCAGGGGCGTCAGCCGCTGAACTCAGTTCCTGGTTGTGGGCGCTGGGAATTGGTATGGGGGCTACCAGCATTGGCTTGTCTCTGTATTACAAAAAGCCCGTTGTCACCGCCTGGTCGACACCGGGTGCTGCTTTGTTGGTGACGTCATTAGCAGGACTGGATATGGCGCAGGCAATAGGTGTGTTTCTGTTCAGCTCCGGACTGATTGCGCTATGTGGGCTCACAGGCTGGTTCAACCTGATTATGCGACAGGTGCCTGTATGTCTGGCGGCGGCCATGCTGGGCGGAGTGCTGCTGAATTTTGGACTGGACTTATTTTTAGCCGCAGATACAAGTTTGTGGCTGGTTATCGCAATGTTGGGAAGCTATTTGCTGTTAAAGCCGGTGTTGCCGCGTTACTGCATTCCGCTGGTGTTATGTGTGGGTATTGCCGGTTGTGTGATTGGTGGCGAACTTGCATGGCAAAGTGTGGACTTCGAGTTGGCTGTACCTCTGTTCATCATGCCTGAGTTCAGCTGGTCTGCGCTTATAGGCGTCGGCATTCCCTTGTTTGTGGTAACGATGGCTTCACAGAATGTGCCGGGCGTTGCAGTTATCCGGGCGAATGGATATGACACTCCCATTTCCCCTCTGATATCCACTACCGGCCTGACGGGGGTATTACTGGCGCCGTTTGGGGGTTTTTCATTCTGCCTGGCAGCGATTACAGCGGCGATCTGTATGAGTGAAGAAGCTGATCCGGATGCTGAACAACGCTACAGAAGCTCTGTCTGGGCAGGTGTGTTTTATGTGTTTGCCGGTGTGTTCGGTGCCACAGTTGCGGCTTTATTTGCAGCTTTTCCACAGGCGCTGATTATGTGTATTGCGGGTCTTGCGTTGTTATCGACGATTGCTAACAGCCTGAGCGCTGCATTTACTGAAGCAGCGCACCGGGAGGCTGCTATGCTGACGTTTCTGCTGACTGCATCGGGTGTCAGTTTACTGGGGGTTAGCAGTGCCTTCTGGGGGTTGTTACTGGGATTACTTGCATATCACAGTCGTAAGCTCTGGCAGCCGGTAACCAGGGCAGCGGCGAATACTGCTCCTAAAAGCTAACGGCAGCAATGAATTTGTTAGGCTGGTTTTAAGTGTGCGTGGAGTGCTTCCAGCCCTGAGAGTGTGATATCGGGCTGTTGCTCCCATGGATCGAAGGGTTGGTCTGGGTCCCGGCGGATCCAGGCAGCGTGCCAGCCGGCGTGGCGTGCTCCGGTGATATCAAAAGGATTGCCGGAAATCAGCCAGGTTTTGTTACTGTGGCTGCGGCTTTGATGCAAGAAGTGCTGATAGACACTGGGTGAAGGTTTAAAGCTGTGTACAGCATCCACACTGACGATGCTTTGAAAATAATCCCGGATATCTGCGTGCCGGAGTAGTTGGTCAACGGCTTCAGCCTGACCATTGGAAAAGGCGTATAGCTGATGCCCTGCCTGTTGTAATGCATCTAATGCGGGCTGGGCGTCGCTGAATGCGGGCAATGTACCGTAAGACTGTAACAGCTGTTGTTGCTGCTCTGTGCTAAGTTCAGTGGCCATCAGGGTATCAGTAAACTGCAGTGCATCCCGGGTGCAGATACTGAACGGTTGGTAGTCCTGCATCAGACCGCGACGGAAACTATACTCCAGTTGCTTTTCCCGCCAGTGGCGGGAGAATTGTTGGGCTTGCCCACCAATCATCTGCTCCAGCAGTGATACAACTCCCTGAGTATCAATAAGCGTACCGTAAACATCGAATGCCAGTGTCGCCATGAATATCTGCCTCTGAGGTAATTTGCTGATTTCTTGGTCTGCAGTTGTTTCAGCTTACCTTCGGGCGTCACTTTGTATAGTAAGTGAGCTGCTTATAAGCCTTATAGCAGGTAGCCGTTTCAGCTCTAATATAGATCAGAAACAGGTAACCTCTGTATAGACCTTAGGTGTAGTAATTCATTGTAAAGCGATACCCTGGTTTGCGATGGCCTTCTGACGATACTGACCCGGTGATACACCGACTGCTTTGCGAAATGCGCGGAAGAAGGCTGTGTCGCTGAGGTAGCCCAGCTGATCGACGATCTGGCCTATGCTGAGATGGTTGTTTTCCAGCAGTTGGCAAGCCAGTCGCATCCGCCAGCGGGTCAGATATTCTCCCGGCGGGCAGCCGACAGTATCTCTGAAGTGCTGATTAAATGCAGTTCGTGACATGCCTGCTTCGTTGGCCAGTGTCTCTACGCTCCAGCGCTGTTCTGGCTGATTATGCATGGCTGTAATTGCTCGCGCGAGGCGGATATCAGACAAGCCGGCAATCACGCCATATTCTAATAACTGGTTTTTCATCAGAAAACGCAGCATGTGTACCAGCAATACTTCGGCAAGCCGGTTAAGCACCGTTTCCTGGCCACAGCGCTGCTGCATGCTTTCTAAAAGTAAAAGTTGCAGTGTGGGGTTAAGGGTTTCACGGGCCTGGTCATCGGCATGAATCTGCACGACAGGTGGCAGTTTATCGAATACCGGGTTTAGCTGGCTGGGGCCAAAATCCATGTTACAGCACAGTAATTGCAGGTCTTCACTGGTGCTGGATAAGGTGCGGAATTCATCATGAGTGATCCATAGCAGGTCGCCACACTTTATTTGTAAATCGGGATCTGCATCGATGCTTAAGTCACCCTGATTAAGAAAGAGGATGTTTGAGCCTTCTGGCAACAACATACCCTCCGGACCGTATTCCAGCATGCCTATTTGTCTGGCGGTAGGCGTGAAGGTTTGTAGCAATGATGAAAGACGGTCCATAACTTGGTTACCTGGTAATGAAAACAGATCGGGTTAGATATCATTCAGAGCTTTTGATCTAAGTACAAAATGATAGTAAAACCGCACAAATTGCATACTAATCGTACATTGCTTAGAGGTAAAGTGTCAGGTATCGAAAAAGCAGTTTTCTGGAGAAATAAAATGGTTGTGCTTAAGACCCGTCAGGCTGTGCCGGCGCTGAATGTGGAAACTCTCAATGGTGCCTGGTCTTTGTCGGATCAGACGCCGGCTAATTTCACTATGCTGGTTTTTTACCGGGGTTTACATTGCCCATTGTGTGCCAAGTATTTGAAAGAACTGGATAAACTGGCGGGTGATTTTGCCGCGGCAGGTGTGTCTGTACTGGCGTTGAGCAGTGATGATAAGGCCCGTACTGAGCAGGCCCTGGCCGACTGGGAACTGAAAAATATTAATCTGGGCTACGGTGTAACAAAAGAGCAGGCTCAGGCCTGGGGTTTACACCGTTCAGCAGGACGCGGTTTAACTTCAATCGGTATTGAAGAGACTGCAGAATTCAGTGAACCGGGGTTATTCCTGGTACGCCCGGATAACACCCTGTACTGGGCGCAGATCAGCACTATGCCATTTGCCCGCCCATTATTCCGTGAAGTACTGGGTGCTGTTAACTTCGTGGTGGAAAAGGATTATCCAGCACGTGGTGAGCTGGTTTAACCAGCTACGCTGACGGAAAAACTACCTGAGCTTGTTTCTTTCGTCAGCATCCTCTCCTCCTGGCCGCCTTTTTTAAGGCGGCTTTTTTTACCTTCAGTTTTGTACACCGCTGATATCAATCACCGGATCAACTGCTGAGCTGGCAGTCATACCACCGTCAACACTGAGTAACTGACCGCTGATGAAGCTTGCCTGATCACTGGCCAGCCAGAGGCAGGCATGGGCTATTTCATCCGGGTTTGCTAATCGCTGCAGCGGATGGCGACGTGACACACCCTGTCTGGCTGCCTTTGGGTTTGGCTCCGCATCAAAAAACTCTGTCGACATCTCTGTCATAGTCCAGGTCGGGCACACCGCATTACAGCGGATACCCTGTTTGCCGTGATCTGTTGCAATTGCTTTGGTAAGACCATGCATCCAGGCTTTAGAGGCATTATAAATAGCTAGTTCATGGTCGGCGGTTATTCCACCAATTGAGCCGATATTGACGATTGCTCCCTTACCCTGTTTTTTCATGATCTGTACGGCTCGGCGACAGCACATAAAAGGGGCCCGCATGTTGATATCGCTGAGCCATTGCCATTCTTCATTGCTGGTCATATCAACAGTTTTTGCCAGTTGCACACCGGCATTATTGATGAGCACGTCCAGCTGGCCGAAGTCGTTAATTATTCTGTCGAAAAGAGCATCGATTTGTGCCGGATCTGCCAGGTCTGTCGGTTGCCAGTAAGCGTTTGAATGATGATTAACGGGCTTACTCCGACACGCCTGGATGACTGTCGCACCGGCCGTGAGAAACTGTTCACAAATGGCGGCACCAATACCCTGACTGGCACCAGTGACAATGACCGTTTTGTCGGAAAAATCATAACTGCCAGACATGTCTAATATCCTTTTCTTGAAAACTACTTTTCTAAATGCCGGGCTTCTTAGAGCTTTAGCTTTGAAGGGTGAGAGTCTTTGAATTTAGCACAGTTGTTTTTATTGTGGCGAGTGTCGAATTTACTCTGTAGTTGTTGGCTTTGAGCGGGCTGGAAGCCCCTTAACCAGTGTTTAACCTTTGGTTGTCGATACTGTGCGGGTATCACGAAACAGAGGGTGAGTTATGCGTATTCTAATAACCGGCGGTACATCCGGTATAGGCCAGCAACTGGCAATGAAACTGTCAGCTGGAGGGCATTATATTGATGTGATTGGTGGTACGAATCAGGTTAAAGGTATGAACCTGGTTGCGCTGAGTCAGGGGCGCATTAACTATTACCCTGCTGATCTTGGCAATATAGGTGATGTGAAACGGGTGGCTGCAGAATACCTGGCAGAGCATAATTCGCTGGATTGTCTGGTGTTGAATGCCGGGGTGTATCAACGTGAACCTGTTGTGGATGACTTGGGTGTGGATAAAGCTTTCGTCGTCAATTACCTGCATCGTTTCATGCTACTGCTTTTGCTACGCCCTTTATTACTTAATGCAGAGGATGCCAGGGTGCTGATAAATGGCAGTTTGAATGTTGGTGGCTTGGATCTGGATGAGCAGGTTTTTGGCCGGCAGTATAGCGGTATGAAAGGTATGAACGAGGCATTCAAAGCTAATGCACTTATGGCTTACTGGCTGAATCATCAATGCGCTTATGGCATAGATATTGATGCGATTAATCCGGGGTTTGTGAACACAAAGATGGCCCGAAAAGGTAATTGGCTGATGCGTTTAATGAGGGACTGGTTTGCTATATCGCCGGCGCAGGCAGCAGATAAAATGCATCAGCTGCTGCTAACTTCGCGATTGTCGTTTGGCGGTAGCTATTTTAACGGCCTTCGGGATATCGGTTATCGTCGCAGCGTGACCAAACAACAGCATGATTTTGAGAATCTGTGGCAACAAAGCCTGCGGTTGGCAAATATGCAGCAACCATATTGGGCGGGGCTGCCTTCAGTTGAAAATAGTGCCGGGCAAAAAAAACTCGTTATTGGCTGAAACAGGCACTGTTGTGAGTGTGCCTCCGGATCATTTGCCGCGCTGAAAAGTAACCGTCGTTTCTAAACATCAGCATATAGCTGGCCCGGTTACCTGGAGTGTCCGAACAGCTATTTTACATCTGCTTTACTTCATACTTGCTATGCTGCATGCAGAATTAGTCAGTCGGTAAATTCAAGTGGAAAATATCAGTGTACTTTTAGTGGAAGATAACCCTGATCTGGCCGGATCATTGGCGGATTATCTTTCCGAGACAGGCTTTGAAGTGGATTTTGCGTTCAACGGTCAGAGCTGTCTTGAGTTGCTGAAAGAGGATAATAGTTATCAGGCGATCATCATGGATATCATGATGCCGGTAAAAGATGGCCTGACTACCTGTCGTGAGCTGCGTGAAAGTTACCACATAAATACGCCTGTACTGTTTCTTACCGCAAGGGACAGCCTTGAAGATAAACTGACGGGTTTTGCCAGTGGCGGCGATGATTATGTCGTAAAGCCTTTTGCACCGGAAGAGATCGCCGTGCGTCTGAGGGCTTTGTTGAAGCGGCAGCTGGTTGAGTCGGGTGGCGTACAGCAGTACGCAGATCTACGGGTGGATTATCGCCTGCGTGAGGTTAACCGCCAGGGGCAGAGTATCCATCTCTATGAATTACAGTTTCGCTTGCTGGCTTTATTACTGCGGATGGCACCGGAGCCGGTCAGCAAGATGCAGCTGGAAGCTGAGCTTTGGCCGGAAGGGCCTCCGGGGAGTGATCCGCTACGGATTCACATCTATAACCTGCGCAAAGTGTTAGATGAGCCTTTCCAGCATCAGCTGATCAAAACTGTACATGGCAGGGGGTATCGAATTGCTATCCCTGAATAAGTCATTTTTTCGCCGCGTAACGCTGATCTTGATGACGTTTATTGTGCTGCTAACCGGCCTTTATACTCTGATTGTTTCAGTAGTGGTGGGTACTACTGAAGACTACATCTTACAGGCGTACCTGCAGAACGAACGGCAATCCTTTATCAGTCAGTATCAGCTGGATGCCTCAACACCGTTACCATCCAGCAGTTATTTGCAGGTGTTTCGGGCTGGAGACATAAGCTTGCCGACGGCTGTCAGTATGCTATCTGAAGGCAATTATGAGCTGAATGAAAGGGAAGGAGTACATGTTCTGGTAACAGATTTACCGGATGGCGACCGATTGTATTTTCTGCTCGAAGAACGGCGCTTTAGCCTTGCGACTGAGTTTGAATCGAGGATGAAATCAGCTCTCTGGTTAGTGGCTTTTTGTATGACAGTTGTTGGGCTTTTACTGGCGATCTGGATCGCCAGAATGATCAGTCGCCCAGTACTCCTGCTGGCATCTGAATTACAGGGAGACTTACCGGATGAACGCTCATTTCACGGTGCAAACCGACAGGATGAAATAGGACTGTTAAGCCGGGTGTTGAGTGACCTTGTAAAAAGGCTTACCCGTTCTTTACAGACCGAAAAAGCTTTTACCCGGCATACCAGTCATGAGTTGCGGACGCCTCTGGGCATTATCCGGAACTCTCTGGCGGTGCTGAAGTTACCAGGCTGTTCTGCTGAAAAGCAGCTGCGCAGCGTGCAGCGTATAGAGCGGGCCTGTGAACAGTCAGAGCGTATAACCAATGCATTTTTATTGCTGGGTAACAGTCAGCAGCGGTTGGAGTGTGAAGTTGTTGATCTGAACAAATGCCTGAGATTAATGCTGGAGGAATATCAGCCATTAGCTCTGAGTCGTGGTATTGATTACAGGATTTCCGGTGGCGCGAGCATAATTGCTCCCCCGGCGTTGTTGAATGTATTACTGGAAAACCTGCTGCGCAATGCATTGAATTATGGCGAGGACTTTCTGCAGATACAGCTGTCCGGACATCGGTTACAAATGCTTAATCCGGTGAGTACGGCGATGTCTGAACAGGACAGCTATGGATACGGGTTAGAGATTGTTTGCCGGATTTGTGAACGCTGTAACTGGCAATTAAGCAGCGGATATCAGCAACAGTCTTTCTGTGTTGATATTCAGTTTACGCCTCCTTAGAAACCTGTCCGAACTACCTTTCTGAGCGTGCGATAAGCACTTCTGATTTTCGAACTTTAAAAGCAATTAACTTTACAACTTGAATGACAAGAGGCTTTGCTATGTCTGAAATACGTCAAAACTTACAAGAACATGATCAATATTCCGTATTAGTGAAGGTTATTCACTGGCTTATGGCATTTGGTTTTTTGCTTATGTGGTCCAGTGGCTATCTGATGCATGGCTTTTTTGCTGAAGACTCAGCCGGTGAAGAGTTTATTTTCGGGATGCATATCTCGACAGGGGTATTGCTGGCGATGTTGTTAATTATCCGCATTGCTGCCCGTTTACTGATTAAGCCGCCGGCGCTGCCAGAAGGGTTTACGCTGCTGGAAAAACGCGCTGCACATGCGGGGCATTTAGCTCTGTATGTCCTGCCGGCTGTGATCATTACATTAGGCTGGGCTGAGACAGATTTTGGCGGTCACGGAGTTACTCTTTTTGGTATCCCTATGCCTAAACTGTTTCCGACAATGGATACCTGGATGGGGGTTAAGCTGGAAGATTTTACCTCAGAATATCATGAACTTCTGGCCTGGACTTTGTTAGCGGTCGTTGTATTACATGTGGCTGCTGTCATTAAACATCGTAAGGCAGGTCATGATGTGATGCACCGGATGGGTCTTGGTAAATAACGGGAAGACTGGAAAGCGGTTGTGTCTTCAGTTCGACAATGGATAATTGCATTTTT
This sequence comes from Aliamphritea ceti, assembly GCF_024347215.1. Lineage (NCBI taxonomy): Bacteria > Pseudomonadati > Pseudomonadota > Gammaproteobacteria > Oceanospirillales > Oceanospirillaceae > Aliamphritea > Aliamphritea ceti. The sequence continues at coordinate 4,873,794 of NZ_AP025282.1, read as the reverse complement.
TACTGCTGGAATTATCTGTTTATGCGCTTGCTTCGTTCAGCTCCAAAACCGGAAGCACTTACTGATGACGGTCGTTTGTTTATGCGCCGTGCAGCCCGGGGCATTATTCTTCAGGGCGATAATATTTTGTTGCTGTATACCGCCCGTTATGATGATTACTCATTGCCAGGCGGTGGGGTTGATGAAGGGGAAGACAGTATTCAGGGACTGATTCGTGAGTTACGTGAAGAAACCGGAGCGACCAGCGTGACCAATATTCAGGCCTATGGTCAGTACGATGAATACCGTCCCTGGCATAAGCCTGGTTTTGACTGGGTACTGATGCGTTCACTCTGTTATCGCTGTGAGTTAGTTGGCGAACTGGGCGAGCCTCAGCTTGAAGCGCATGAGCTACAAAACGGCATGCATCCGGTATGGATGAATATTTATGAAGCAATCCGGCATAACGAAGCAATTATAGCCGGGAGTGATAAGAAGGGATTGTCGATCGATCGGGAAACTTTCTTACTGCGTCTGATTGTTTCTGAGTTACTTAGCTGAGCTTGTGAGCGAATAAAAAAGGCTGTGCGGATTAACCGGGCAGCCTTTTTTGTTTTTAGATTCTGACTCATCGATTTAACCGAAGATCAGTTCCGGTAACCAAAGTGCGATTTGTGGGAAGGTGACTACCAGTGCCAGACCAATGATCTGCAGGAATACGAAAGGAATCGCAGCCTTATACAGGTCATAAATGGTAACGCTGGGCGGTGCAACCGATCGCATATAGAACAGATTGTAGCCAAAGGGCGGTGTAAGGTAAGCGGATTGCATGCTGATGATAAACAGCACGGCGAACCAGACAGTATCAAAGCCCAGACTATCAACGATAGGTACGAATAACGGTACTGTAATGAAGACAATGGCGAAGTCGTCCAGGAACATACCTAACAGGAAGTAACAGGCCAGCATGGCGACAATTACCCAGTAAGCAGATAGTTCGGCGTCTTCGATGAACTCTTCCAACACCATACCGGCACCCAGGCCAATATACACTTTACTGAAGAATACAGCGGCCAGAGTAATCCAGAGCAGCATCCCCATCAGCTTAGTGGTGCTGATTAGTACATCTTTCATGACTTCTTTAGTCAGGTTTCGGTACAGCGCAGCACAGATGATTGAACCGACAGCACCGACAGCAGATGCTTCTGATGGTGAAGTGATACCGAAAATAATGAAGCTAAGTACAGTTGCGATCAGTGAGCCTGGCAGAACCAGAGCTTTCAGTGCTATCAGTTTACCTTTCAGATCGACGCGGTCTGCTTCATCAATTGGCGGTGCCAGTGATGGATTCATTTTGGCACGGATATAGACATATAGAATGTAAATACCTGCCAACATCAGACCAGGCATAAGGCCAGCAGCGAATAGCTTGCCAACAGATTCCCGTGCCAGGAAGGCGTAGATGATCATTAATACGCTTGGCGGAATCAGAAAGCCCAGCGCGCCGCCGGCCATAATGGTGCCGGTTGCAAGTTTCTTATCGTAGCCACGTTTAAGCATGGCTGGCAGGGCAATAATACCCAGGCTGACGGTTGCCGCACCAGAAACACCGGCCATCGCTGCTATCAGGGCGCAGACAATAATTGTCCCCATGCCCAAACCGCCAGGCGTGCCGCCCATCAGCTTGTTAATCATGTCGAAGAGTTCGTCGGTGATGCCGGAACGTTGCAGCATCAGACCCATGAAGATAAACATCGGTAAAGCGACGAGCAGAAAGTTGTCCATGGAGGCGAAGGTGCTGATAGCCAGCAATTCAAGGCCGGCAGGCCCCCACAGGAAATAGGCAGAACCAACACCGACGGTCAGTAGTGACCAGGTCAGTGGTGCGCCGAGAATCAACATCAGCAGCATGCAGCCGAACATGCCCCCGGTGACTACTAAAGGATCGAGATCTAACACCGTTAGTTTCCTTTATTAAATTATTTTATTCGGAAGTAGCGGTCGGTTGCGACGGCTTATCCATGTTCAGGGCAACGCGCAGATCACGGATAAAGTGAGCCAGGCTCTGTAACCACATCAGGCCAACAGCCAGAGGTAATACAGATTTAAACGGGTAAATCGGTGGTGCCCATGTGCTTTTCGATGACAGCTCGCCACTGCGCCATGAATCGGCAGCAAATTCGAACGCCACATTAAAGAACACGGCAAAGATAACCAGTCCGATACCACCGGTGATGACATCGAGTATTGCTCTGCCACGGGGTGAAAACAGATGGTAGATAGCTTCACTGCGTACATGGCCGTGATGCTTGTGGGTATACACACCGGCCAGAATACAGAAAGTACCGTATAGCATGGTGGTGGTTTCGTGTGCCCATGAGGTTGGGCTGTTAAACAGATATCGCGCGGTGATCTCGTATACGAGAACGCCCATCATGGCAAGGCACATCCATGAGATGGCCTTGCCGATGAATTCGGATATCCCGTCTTGGAGGTCAAGTAAGCGAGATATCCCGGCCATTACGCTCTCCCGGTCGCTTTAGCAGCGGCTTCAAGGATCTTGATGGCTTTAGCGTTTCGCTCAGACTTAGCGGCTTCTTCTTCCCAGATAACCCGGGCAGCAGTCCGCAGACGCTGAGAATCTTCTTCGCTCAGGCTGTTGTATTCGAACAGACCTTCAGTACCGGCTTCTATAGAACCGCTAACCATCCAGGTGTGCATCTTACGCGCGTGTTTCGCGTATGCCATTTCGATGATGCGCTGATGCTCAGGAGACATTCCATCCCACTTCGCTTTGTTGATCAGCATGTCATCGGTGTAACCTGGGTTAACCATGTTCAGGAAGGTGTAGTACTTAGCAGATTCAAACAGTTTCAGTGCTTTGTACTCGTTAGTACCTGCATAGATTACGCCGTCGATAGTACCGGTAGACAGACCCAGGTACAGTTCGCCACCTGGCAGGTATACCGTAGGAATATCAAATTTTTCCAGAACCTTTGCGATACTTGGTGTCGCACGGATCTTCATGGTTTTCAGATCTTCCAGGCTCTTAACCGGTTTAGTGGTCAGAAGGTCGAATGGACCGCCCATGATTGGGCCCAGGTAATGAATACCTTTCTCTGCGTATGCTTCACGGATCAGATCGATCAGACCTTTAGATTCCATTACATACTGAGCTTCGTCGTAGTCAGTCCATGCGCCTGGCAGACCGGCTTCAATGGATGCGATATCCAGCTGGCCAGGCCAGTAACCGGAGTAACCCTGACACATGTCGATGGTGCCTTTACCAACTGCCTGCATCATATCGGCATTAGGTACCAGCTCACTGCCGCGGAAACGCTTAACCCGCAGTGTTTTGCTAGAGGAGGTTTTGATGTCGTCGATGAATTCGTCGTGAATTTCGTCAGACTCAGTGCCCCAGTAAGTTTGCATACGCAGGCGTACTGTTGCTGCTTCAGCTGTCGTTGCCGTCATTGCCAGAGGGGCTGCTGCGATACCGGCAGCAGCTGCTTTTAGCATATTTCTTCTTTTCATAGTTATCCCTAATCTCACGCTTGGCTGTTGATGGAATATAGTCCGCTACCGCCACTCTGACAAAAATCAGAGAGTGGATATTTCATGGTGCATTAACACTGTTAAATGACAGGATGATTACCGGGGCGATAGCCTGATTAAAAATTATATATAGCAGCTCCTGCGCTTGTCTGTACCTGTTTGCGACGTAACCATGAACAGAACCGCAACTGCCAGCGTGTATATTGATCTTAATCAACGATGCTTACAGTACTACTTTAGGTAAAGCAGAAAAATAGCCCAAAAAGGCTAGTCAAAATGGATTTTTGGCTGCATTAAATAAGACGTTTTTCCCAGTGTATACAGCATATTATTCAGTGGTTTCTGGAGAGAAGGAAGAAAAATATTTTTTTAAGTGTAAAAAATAATGCACAAAAAGGCTTTTCTGGTCGTTTTGACCATGCTTTTTCTATTCACTAGACGGAAGAAATAAAAATTGGGGAGTGTCTGGGCGCATCAGCAAATCTAAGAATGATTCGCTGATGCTACGGAATATGACATTATTTAGCCACAGATAATGGCTTTAGTTTCCATATATTCATCCATGCCGTGTTCACCCCATTCACGGCCATTACCCGACTGCTTATAACCACCGAAGGGTGCATCCATGGAAAAATACGCGCCTTGTATATAGCACTGACCTGCCTGTAAACGTCGGGCAATTGGAATCGCACTGGCGGCGTCCTTAGCATAGACGCCGGAAGACAATCCATAAGGCGTGTCGTTGGCAATCTCGATTGCTTCTTCTGTATCTGAATAAGGAATCATACACAGAACCGGTCCGAAAATTTCTTCCCGGGCAATGCGCATATGGTTATGAACATCAGCAAAAATTGTGGGTTGAACGAATGCCCCGTCACGTATAGATTCAGGCAGACTTTCCGGTGCGCCCGGGCCACCTATCACAAGCCGCGCACCTTCTTCTAATCCTAAGCGGATATAGTTTTCAACGGTTTCTTTTTGTCGGTGTGAGGCCATAGGGCCCATGGTTGTCGCGTCGTCATCCGGATCGCCAACAACCTGCTCAGCGGCAATTTCAGCCGCCAGTGCGACAGCTTCTTCGTAGCGACTCTGAGGAACCAGCATGCGGGTTAGTGCGTTACAGGTTTGGCCTGTGTTGCCCATAACGTCCTCGACGCCATAGCGGACAGCTGCAGCGAGGTCTGCCTCTTCGGTAATGATGTATGCAGACTTGCCGCCCAGTTCCTGGCATACGCGTTTAACGCCGGGTGCTGCGGCAGCAGCTACCTGAATGCCAGCCCGGGTCGAGCCGGTAAAAGAAACCATGTCGACTTCAGGGTGACTGGACATGACCGGACCTATTTCCGTGCCCATACCTGATACAAGATTAAATACACCTGCCGGGAGGCCTACCTTATGGAAGATCTCTGCCATGAGGAAATCCAGTTCAGGGGTCTGTTCAGCAGGTTTTGCGATGATCGTACAACCAGCCGCGAGAGCGGGTGCTACTTTGCCGATCAGCTGATGCAGAGGGTAGTTCCATGGATTGATAAAGGCGCAGACACCGACAGGTTCTTTCAATAGCAGGACATTATTACGTTCTTCTACAGATTCCATTTTGTAGGCCAGGTCAGCATAAAACTCCATTGCCTCTATAGGCGCGTCGACATGGAATGCACCGGTCATATGGCGTGGACAGCCCATTGATTTTACATGCGCGTCTACCAGCTCGTCGTAACGGTTGCGCATTTCGGTGGCAATCTTACGCATCAGGTCAGCACGGATACTGGCCAGTGACGCGGCCCAGGCCGGTAATGCCTGTCGGGCAGCCTGGACAGCCAGTTCTATATCATCGCTGTTGCCCTGTGGCACACGCAGAAAAACCTGATTATTACTTGGATTAATGACATCGATGAAGCTGTCACTGGCGGATGCTTGCCAGTGTCCGTTGATATAAAGGTTGTCGAGGGTTTTCATAGGCCTGCCTGCAGTCTGAGAAAGCGGATGTAAGCGTATCTGACGCTACTGAGTATAGAAGGTCAAACGCCAGTCAAAGTGACTGGCGTTAATGGGGTGCGTCTGTTAGTAATCCTGACGGCCCGGAATAACGACTTCATAGCCCGGCTCTTCCGGCTCATCGTCGAGCATTTCATCGGGGAAGTTATGCCCCAGTACCTGTACATCACAGGCTTCTTCCATACGGCGAATAATATTAGGTGAAAATTCACGTGGTCCGTAACGGTCCTGGCCATCTTTGAATATTTCTACCATCAGTGGGGCAATCTCCAGAGGCATACCTTTGCGCTTGGTGACTTCATCAAAGATACCTACGTCTTTTAAGACCAGGTCCATAGTGAAGCTGATATCGCGGCTGCCGTTAAGGATGACCTGAGATTCTGTTTCATGTACGAAGGAGTTGCCCGAAGATGCTTTAATGGCCTCATATGCAACGTTCATATCCATTCCCAGCACTTTAGATGCAGTCAGTGCTTCAGCCAGGGCGGCGAGATGTACGGTACACAGATAGTTAGTCACGACTTTAAGAATAGACGCGGAGCCCAGTGCGCCAGTGTGGATGATACGACGGCCCATGGTCGTGAGGATTGGCAGTGCCTGGTCAAAGGCTTCCCGGCTACAGCCAGCGAAAATGGAAATGTTGCCAGTGCCGGCACGGTGACAGCCACCGGATACTGGGCAGTCGACCGGCATTGCATTTTTGGCTTCAACTAATTCAGCGATGCGACGGACTTCGGCTTCGTCAGTGGTGCTCATTTCCATCCAGATTTTGCCGGCAGATAAGCCTGCAATGACACCGTCGTCGGCTTCCATAACCTGAGAACATGCAGCAGGAGAGGGCAGGCAGGTAATGATCACATCACACTTCTCGGCCATTTCTTTCGGTGAGCTGGCGCTGCTGGCACCACGGGATACGAAATCATCAACAAATTCCTGATTAAGATCCCGGACGGTTAAATCTTTACCGTTACGTAATAAGCTACCCGCAAGTTTGCCGCCGACGTTACCCAGTCCGATAAATCCGATTTTCATGTGTCACCCTCACTGATTTTTATTGTCTGTTGCGCTGTTTTCAATTGCTCTTAAAGGTATGAGCTGGAGTGATTGGTAACAATTGATCTTTTTTTACATGATTGGTAAATAAAATCTTCCAATTGTCTGACTGGTAAGTTAAATATTGCAGTAATACTTGAATTCCCGGACATTCTTGATGGCTATCGATTTACGTAAATTGCCGCCTTTAAAAGCATTAAAAGGTTTTGAAGCTGCTGCTCGTTTACAGAGTGTGCGCGGCGCGGCCGAGGAGCTGAATCTGACGCATCCGGCTATCAGTCATCAGATTCATACGCTGGAAGCAGATCTCGGTGTAAAGCTATTTGCCCGTCAGGGACGTAATGTTGTGCTCACGGAAGCTGGTGAGGCTTTGTACCCTAGCGTTAGAGCTGCGTTGGAATTACTGATCAAAGGTGCTGAAGCAGTAAAAGCTCAGAATGCTAACCCCGCGTTACGCTTGCAAGCTTATATAACCTTGTCGATTCGCTGGTTGGCAAGCCGTTTGAGTGACTTTCGCGCTCAGCACCCGGATATTGAGATTAACTTACGGGCAAATAATTCTGCCTGGGAATTTGATGAAGCTAATACCGATATTGGCCTTATTTACAGCCGCACAAAGATGCCGGCGCATGTGCATTGGATAGAACTGTTTCCATCCCGGGTTTATCCGGTATGTTCTCCGCAACTGGTAAAGGAAGCCGAGTGCCCGTTGAGTGTACAGCAGCTGGAAAACTATCCGTTGTTGATGGTCTCCACAGAAAAGGGTTACTGGGGCTGGGATGAATGGTTTGTATCACTGGGCGCTGACGAGCAGTTGCGACAAAGCCCCGTAGTTGTTGATACGTTGGCTGTTGCGCTGGAGATGGCGATAGCCGGACAGGGAATTGCGTTGGTGAATGGACCTGTCGCAGAGGATGCACTGGCGGCAGGTCAGTTAATACGGCCTGTGGCTGAATATACCGCCGGGAATGGCGAATGGGGCATTGCAGTGCCTAAGGCTTTACTGAATGATACACGGGTAATTACCTTTATAGACTGGCTTAAACAGCAAGCCAGCGGCGCTTAAACAGACAACTTGTATAACATCAGTAAGATAATTACTGGCAAGGAACATTTATATGGAACAGCAGGATAAGGTCGAAACACTACTGGCACAGGCCGGTCATTACCTGGACAAGAAAACCGGAGCTGTAGTACCGCCGATTCAGCCTTCGACTACCTTCGCCCGCGATGAACAGGGAGAACTGTACGACAGTAGCCGTATTTATGCCCGGGATCAGAGCGTTAATGCTGAGATGGCTGAAGCAGTGCTGTGTAAGCTGGAAAATGGCGCAGCCTGTAAAATGTTTGCCTCAGGCATGGCAGCAGCTACTGCACTGGTTCAGACGTTACGTCCAGGTGACCGTATTATTGCGCCTAAAGTGATGTACTGGTCGTTGCGCGGCTGGTTGATTACTTTCTGCGAAGACTGGGGGATTCAGCTGGATTTCTATGATGTCGGTGATATGCAAAATCTGGCGGATGTTATTCAGGCTGCACCGGTGCAACTGGTCTGGGCTGAAACACCTGCGAATCCTACCTGGGAAGTGGTGGATATCGCTCAGGCTGCTGATTTAGCTCATCAGGCTGGCGCTCAGCTGGTTGTTGATTCTACTGTTGCAACGCCGTTACTCAGCCAGCCGATAGCACTGGGTGCTGATTATGTGTTCCATTCAGCGACTAAGTACATTAATGGCCATAGTGATGTGGTTGCCGGGGCGTTAATTTGTGCCCGTGAAGATGATCGCTGGCAGAAAGCTGCGTTAATCCGGGCGCAGCATGGTGGTATTTTAGGGCCATTTGAAAGTTGGCTGCTGTTACGTGGGATGCGCACTATGCATGTACGGGTTGAGCGTGCCTGCGAAAATGCGATGGCGTTTGCACGTCATTTTGAAGGCTATCCGGGGGTCAAAGCGGTGATGTATCCGGGCCTGGAAAGTCATCCACAGCACACAATAGCTGCGGCGCAGATGCAAGGTGGTTTTGGCGGTATGTTATCCGTTCGGTTCGACGGCGGGCGGGAAAAGACTGCACGTATTATGGGTAGCCTGAAGCATTTTGTTCGTGCCACCTCTCTGGGCGGTGTCGAAAGTCTTGTTGAGCACCGGGCACTGATTGAAGGTGAGACGAGTCCTGTGCCGGATGACTTACTACGTTTCTCCATCGGTATTGAAAATATTCATGACCTTATTGCCGATCTTGAGCAGGCTATATCCTCATAAGGTTTTGATTTTAAATATTAAAACAAAACAACTCAAACGTATCCGTCCGGCAGAAGAGCGTCGTAATTGTATTAAAACATGGCGATATTCAACGTGTTTATGGCGATTATGAACAATCTTCTGGCGGTCTGCTTTGCTACCGTGATTTTCGGCGCATTTGTTGACCGGCTATTTCGCGATGTTTGAACAGGCATTTTCTGCTTTAACAGATTAAATGTTGGCATATTCAGCGGATAGTTACTCAACTGTCCCTTTTTGAACGCAAATGATCCATTTTCTGTATCGCATATCGAGTGGTTACGCAGCCGGGTACTGCTGTTTCTCTTCAGAGGAACATCAGCCGTCTGCTTTCACTCCGATGGGTGCCGGATACAGTGTGGGTCGCAGTACTCTGTCTGGTTTTATAAGGACGTTGCATCTCCTGTGAAAGGAATGTTGCCTGATAGTGTTTCTGAAAAATAATTATAAGAAGGATGCAAGATGTATAACGACGAAGAGTTAGACCGACTCATAGAGAAGCGAGGCATTCTTAAGGGCCTCAATTCGACTCTCGGCATTACAGCTATTGTTATGGTTGGGGTGTTTATTCTTTACACTGTTTTGCTTGGCCAGGCTGCAAGTGAACAGTTTCTCGGACTGAAAGCCTGGATTGAACAGACTTTAGGCTGGTATTACATTGCAGTGATGCTGATGGCATTTATTGCCTGTGTATATGTAATGTTTTCCAAAGTGGGTCAGATTCGTTTGGGGCAGGATGGCGATCGCCCAGAATTTACTAACTTTGCCTGGTTCTCCATGCTGTTTGGCTGTGGTACCGGTGCTGGCATGCTGTTTTTCTCGATGTCTGAACCGCTGATTCATTTTGCCAGTGGCTGGAGCGGTGGTAACCCGTTTCTTAGCTCAGAAGTTAAGGCGGCTGTGGCAACCTTCTTTGAAGCGAAACAGGCTGCTTTATCTGCTGGTCTGATGCCTGGAGATGAAGGTTTTCCTGTACCGAACGATCTGGTTGCAGATGCTGTTGCCGGCGGTCTGAAGCTGACGATCTTCCACTGGGGTACAGTGGCATGGGGTATGTACGCGATTGTAGGTTTATCGCTGGCGTATTTCGCATTCCGTAAAGGACTGCCGTTATCGATGCGTTCTTCTTTGTATCCGCTGATTGGCGATAAGATTTATGGCCCAATTGGTCACACTGTCGATATCCTGGCTGTATTCGGTACTATTTTCGGTATCGCGACTACGCTGGGCTTAGGAGTTGAGCAGATTGGTTCCGGTCTGGTTTCTCTGGGTGTTCTGGAAGAGAAATCACAGACAGTTACTGTTGTGTCTATATTGCTGATTACAGTAATTGCGACCTTCTCTGCAACCACTGGTGTGGCAAAAGGCATTAAGATTCTGTCTGAGCTGAATACCTGGATCTGTATTGTTATTCTCGCGTACTTCCTGGTTGCCAGTAATGCAAATTACCTGATTGCCAGCACGCTGACCGGTTTAGGTGAGTATGTGTCTGAAGCGGTCCAGATGACACTGTGGACAGCACGTAGCCCTGAAGAACGTACATGGCAGGGTGGCTGGACTATCTTCTACTGGGGCTGGTGGATTGCCTGGGCTGCATTCGTAGGCATGTTCATTGCGCGTATCTCCCGTGGTCGTACCGTACGTGAGTTTGTTGTGGGTGTAATGTTAGTACCTTCAATGGTTGCGGTTGTATGGTTTGGTGTAATTGGCTCTGCGGGTATCTATGAAGGTATCTACGGTGCTGATATGAGCATCTACAATACTGCTGTAAACAACTGGGATTATGCCGGTACGCTTTACGCAGCCTTTGATGTAGTAACGCCTGGGGCGATGGCTACTGTTGCAAAAATTGCAGCTCTGGTTGTAGTTGTGGTGTTCTTCGTAACTTCTGCTGACTCCGGTACGTTGGTATTGGGTCGTCTGTTATCTTTCGGCCGTCGTCCGCCGGTACAGCAGCGTATTATCTGGGGCATGCTGCTGGGTGCAGTAACTCTGATGATTCTGTTGCTGGGTGGTAAAGAAGCGCTGAAAGCACTGCAGGCAGCCTCTATTGCCGGTGCCTTGCCGTTCACCTTTGTCATTATCGCGATGACGATTGGCTTATTGAAATCACTTCGTGAAGAAAGCAGCGATATGGTTCAGGATGAAGAACAGATTCGCGAGATGATCAATAAGGAAATCTCTGATCTTTCCTAGGCTTTAAGCCCTGCTTTTTAGTCAGGCTTTTAATTCAGGCTTAGAACGGAAATAAAAAAGCCGGTATCGAAAGATACCGGCTTTTTTGTGTCTGAATAAAGACTAGTTCAGCTGGTAAACCACTTGCCCTTCCAGCAGGGTGTAATTGACCTGACCTTTCAGCGTATGGCCCATGAAAGGGGTGTTCTGACCGGCAGACTTGCAGGTCTCCGGTGTCAGTGTCCATTCAGCTTGTGGATCGAAGATGCACAGATCTGCCGGCAAGCCTTCAGCAATCTGGCCAGATTCAATACCCAGTACTTTTGCCGGACCAGAGGTTAGCTTGGACAGCATTTGTGGCAGGCTGATCAGCTCCTGGTCCACCAGAATCAGAGATAGTGACAGCAGCGTTTCAAGACCTGTCATGCCCGGTTCTGTTGCGGCAAAAGGTGCTTGCTTGGCTGCCGTTTCATGTGGCTGATGATCCGAACAGATTGCCTGAAATCCATCGCTCAGAAGAGCCTGGCGTAAACCTGCACGGTCCAGCTGGCTACGCAAAGGTGGAATCAGGTGGAAGTTAGGGTCGAAGCCGTTAACGTTTTCGTCTGTCAGCAGCAGGTTCTGAATAGCAATGTCAGCGGTGACCTGCAGTCCACGGTTACGGGCTTCCATGACCATTTTGACTGAGCGTTCGCAGGATAGCTGGCCGAAGTGAGCGCGGACTTCTGTCTGTTCGATAAGTAACAGGCAGCGGGCAACTTCGATGGTTTCTGCCGTTTCCGGAATGCCGTTCAGGCCGAGGCGGGTACAGGTGGTATCTTCATGCATCGCTCCGCCAGAAGACAGGCCTGCATCTTCCGCCTGAAAGATAACCAGTAAATCGTGTGTAGCTGCGTATTCCAGACAACGGGTCAGAACCAGCGAGTTTTTAACTGGCAGACGCATGTTTGTGAATGCAATGCAGCCGACCTGGCTGAGGCCGTGCAGTGGACTCAACTGTTCACCGGCAAGACCCTGAGTCATTGCACCCATAGGTAAAATACGTGCGTTGCCGGCTTCACGGGCGCGGTCCTGAATCAGGTCCACGACGGCAGTAGTGTCGGCGATTGGCTTGCTGTTTGGCGGTGTGCACAGAGTGGTGATACCACCAGCGGCAGCAGCGGCAGTTTCAGTATTGATATTGCCTTTACGGGTGAAACCTGGCTCCCGTACATGCGCGCAAAGATCGATTAGCCCAGGGCTGACAACCTGATTGCTGGCATCGATGGTCTGGTCTGCCGTGAAGCCTGCAGGTGCTTCGCCAATAGCGGCAATTTTACCGGCACTGATATAAAGATCGGTAACCTGATCCAGCTGGCTGGCCGGGTCGATCACACGACCCCCTTGAATCTTGATGTTCATGTTTATTCTTCCCGCTTATTCTGCACTGCTGGCTTGCTGTTCAGCACGGCGCTGAGCTTCGGTCGTTTGGCCGCTCATAGACATTGACATAACCGCCATACGTACCGCGATACCGTTGGTCACCTGATTCAGAATCAGGGAGCGTGGTCCGTCGGCAACCGCGGATTCAATTTCGACACCACGGTTAATCGGTCCGGGATGCATGACAATGGCATCCGGGTGGGCATGTTTCAGTTTGTCTTCGCTGAGGCCATAGAGTTTGTAGAATTCAGCTTCACTTGGCAGCAGGGCGCTGAGCATGCGTTCCCGTTGCAGGCGTAGCATCATGACGACGTCGACATCTTTCAGGCCTTGGTTCATGTCTGTATAGACCTGTACGCCCAGTGCTTCGATATGACGTGGTAGTAGGGTGTGTGGCGCAATAACCCGGACTTCAGCAGCGCCCAGTGTTCGCAGGGCATGAATTTGTGAGCGGGCTACCCGAGAGTGCAGGATGTCACCGACAATGGCTACCTTCAGCGGGCTGAAGTCACCTTTGTGCTGACGAATGGTCAGCATATCCAGCATCGCTTGAGTAGGATGAGCATGGCGCCCGTCACCGGCGTTGATGACTGCTACATTTGGCGTCACATTTTCTGCAATGTAATGTTGAGCACCACTGTCGGAGTGGCGCACGACGAACATATCAGAATGCATCGCTTCCATTGTCATCAGGGTGTCTCGCAGGGTTTCCCCTTTCGCCGTGGAAGACGTGCTGATGTTCAGGTTAAGCACATCAGCGGACAAGCGTTTGGCTGCCAGTTCGAAGGTACTGGCAGTACGGGTGCTGGCCTCGAAGAACAGGTTAACGACAGTCTTTCCGCGTAACAGCGGGACTTTTTTGACTTGCTGGGCACTCATGTCGACAAAAGAGTCGGCGGTATCGAGGATTTCGCTCAGCAGTTCGCGGCTCAGACCTTCGGTCGTCAGGAAGTGTTTAAGCTGACCTTCGCTGTTGAGCTGTATTTGATTTGGATCTTGTTGTTCAAACATGTTGGGGTTCCGAAGTGTTTGCCAGGACTCAGTCGGCACGTTTGCTGATTTCAATGGATAATGGCTGTGGTCCGGTCAGTTTTACCCGTTCACCGGCATCCAGCAGCATTACTTCACCGATCACATCTGCCTGTACTGGCAGTTCACGACGGTTAAGGTCGATCAGCGTTGCCAGGGTAATAGACGCGGGGCGGCCATAATCAAAAATTTCGTTCATTGCAGCACGTACTGTTCGACCGCTCATAAGAACGTCATCCACCAGGATAATGTGCCGGCCTTCTGTTGCGGTGGGCAGTATAGACGGCTGTACCTTTGGGTGCAGGCCCATGCGGGTGAAGTCATCCCGGTAGAAGGCTATATCCAGAACGCCCATAGGGCTGTCCAGTTCGAGGCTTTTTTGCAGGGCTTCTGCAACCCAGACGCCACCGGTACGGATACCAATGATCATTGGGTTATCGATTTGCTTAGCTTTCAGATAGTTTTGCAGCTCGAGGGTCATTTTTTCTAATAACGCGTCGACCTTAATCACGCCCGATACCATATAGGTCCTCCAGTCGGGTTTCGCTGGAAATGCGACTATCGCTTGCCAGCCAGTCTTCCAGAATGAGTTGCGCGGCAATGCCGTCTACAGAGTTTTGCTTGAAGTTATGGCTACCGCCACGGGATACACTGATGCGCTTGGCTTCGTCTGAAGTGAGGCGTTCATCCATCAGGTAGCAGGGCAGTTTACTGCGTTCTTTCAGGCGGTTGGCGAACTTCCGCGCCCGGCGCGCCATATCACTGATAGTTGCATCCATATTCAACGGAATACCTACTACTAAAGAGGTGGGTTGCCATTCAGCTATCAACTGATCGAATATTTGCCAGTCGGGAATACCGTCGCGGGCGGCAACTGGCTCAAGCGGCGCAGCGGTACCGGTCAGACTCTGACCAACAGCCACACCTATACGGCTGGTGCCGAAATCAAATCCCAGTACGGTTTGAGTAGTTTCGCTCATTAATTCTTCTTGTGAAATTTATGCGTGGCCACTTTGGGCTGTCATAAGATCCAGATTAACACCGAGACTTGCAGCGGCAGCATGTAGCCGTTGCTCGGCAGGAATGTGGAATAGTATATCTAAATTTGCCGGGCAACTTAACCAGGCATTCTGGCGGATTTCTTCTTCCAACTGTCCAGCACCCCACCCGGCATAGCCGAGCGCAACCAGACTGGGGATCTGCTGTTTGCTATTGGCCAGATCCTCAAGAATATCCAGTGAGCTGGTAATGCTGACGCTGTCGCTGACTTCATAGGAGGAGAGCCATTCCTGTTCGGTACTGAGATGCAGGACAAAGCCTTTATCTGTTTGTACCGGGCCGCCGGCATAGACAGGTTGTGGTGTGGCTTCGTGATCAGCATCTATTTCCAGATGGCTGAGTAATGCCTGGAAACTCAGGTCCATCGGGCGGTTGATGATAATCCCCATCGCACCTTCTTCGTTATGATCACAGATATAGGTGAGGCTTTGCGCAAAGTTGCCATCATGCATATGCGGCATTGAAATCAGAAAGTGATCACGCAGACACATAGTGTTATCGAGATTGCCTGGTGGTGTGGTAGATGGCGTTTCAGAGTCAGAAGATAAGGACATAACGGAGGGCTCCTTTTCTGCCGCTGGTGCTGTCTGAGACAGAGCCAGCATTGCTGTGTATAGCGGGTTGTTTAAACGCCAGCATGCGGGCCATTTGTTATGACCTTAGTACTAGGACTAGTACACCCGGGTGGTTTTCTCAAATTTCCAGGTGCGAATAATTTCCAGAATATCGGTGGTCTGACGCATTTCTTCCGGGAATGGCTGGAAAGGTGAGGCCAGTTCCACAATTCGCATAGCGGCATTATCTAACAAACTGCTACCGGATGAATGCAGTATCTGAATTTCTTTTACATAGCCGTCCGGTTGAATCGCAACGAGTAAACGCAGACTGCCATAGAGACGTTGCTGATGCGCCTGTACCGGATAGTTAAGATTACCAACTGCTTCAATACGACGGCGCCAGCTGGATAAATATTCTGCATCGTTGTGGCTCAGGGTGCTGGCAGATGTCATCCATTTAACCCGGGGGCGTTTTGCAAATGCCTGCTGTTGGAGTTCTAACTGTGCTTCAAGACTGGCGATTTCTAAGTTACGGGCGATGATCGTATCGGCATTTCCGGGTACGGATGCTGCAGATTTAGCCTGCTGTTGCTGTGTCTGATTTTGTGGCGCTGCTTTTTGTTGCTGTTTGGCGAGACTGGTGATGACTTCGTGCTGACTGTTACTTTCAAGTTCGCGCTGCATGCCATCTATTTCTGCCAGTGCGGTTTCTAACAGAGAGAGATCGTCAAGGTTAAACTGACGGTTATCAACTGCTAATCGTGAGGTAACATCACGGATGTCGTCTGCCTGAAATTCAGCTTTCTCCCGAGTGGATGGTAGCTGTTTTTCTTCTAACTGGCCGCTGCCTAACTGGTTGTTCTGGGCAATAAAATCAGCGTTTTCGGGGGCTTCATCGCTTTTAAAGTTAGCCAGTGTGATTTCCAGTGTCTGTGGTATCTCGCTGACATTTGGCAGCGAAAAGCTAATACCCAGTATGGCGACTGCATGGATTGCAACGGCCATGAATATGGTAAAACCCAGCCGGTCACCGGATGAAACAGAGGCTTGTACAGCGCTGTTCATGAACAGCGCTCTGCAAGTGTTTTATGGCGAAGTATTACAGGCATTAAACAGTGTTATCCACGTGCTGCCAGCTTGGCTTCAACAACGTCCATCAGTTGCATACCGATATCCAGGCCGAACTGCTCATCCAGTTCACGGATGCAGGTTGGGCTGGTAACGTTTACTTCGGTAAGGTAGTCGCCGATAACATCAAGACCGGCAAACAGAATGCCTTGTGCTTTCAGGGTTGGACCAACTTGCTTGGCGATCCACAGTTCCCGTTCGGTTAGAGGGCGACCAACACCAACCCCACCGACTGCCAGGTTGCCGCGCACTTCCCCGTTGGTTGGAATACGGGAAAGACCAAAAGGTACAGGTTCACCGTCTACCAGCAGGATACGCTTATCACCGTCGACAATTTCCGGCAGGTATTTCTGCGCCATAATCGTTTCGGTACCGAATTTAGTCAGGGTTTCAATAATAACTCCCAGGTTCACCCCTTCTTCCTGAATGCGGAAAATGGATGTGCCGCCCATGCCATCAAGTGGTTTAAAGATGACATCTTTATATTCGGCGTGGAATTCCCGAAGCAGCTCATCGCGGCGGGTTACCAGTACTGGTGGGCAGCATTCAGGGAAATGTGTAGCGAAGATTTTTTCATTGTAATCCCGCAATGCCTGTGGACGGTTAACCATCAGGGTATTACCGGCAGCTGCAGCTATTTCCAGTAAATGTGTGGTGTAGATGAATTCATTATCGAATGGGGGATCTTTGCGCATGAGCACAGCGTCCAGCGTGGAAACTTCCTGGATCTGATATTCACCGCGCTGGAAAAAATTGTCCGGATCCATAGCGACGGTCATCGGTGCCATTTTAGCCAATACCTTACCGTCACGCAGGTAAAGATCCTGTTGTTCCATATACCAGATTTCCCAGCCTTTACGCTGTGCGGCCCAGAGCATGGCCAGGGAACTGTCTTTCTTAAAGCTGATGTCCTCAACGGGGTCCATCACGATGCCGATTTTAATAGTCATTCGATAACCTGGTAGTTTGTGAGCCGCCAGTGACCGGAATTAAAAGGGTCACATGAGTCTGGCTGATATACGTTATTGCAGAGTTTACTTGGCTGCAGGTTTGTGTGCCATACAGAGTAATAGAAAACATCTGTCACTCTGGGTTCAGTTTTTCGTGTTCAGGTCGCCCCATAAAAACTGCAGCACAGATAACGCGGCTACAGGAGCGGTCTCGGTACGAAATACCCGGGGACCGAAAGCGACAGGCTTAAAGCCGGCCGCTAATGCCTGCTCTACTTCTGCTTCACTGAGTCCGCCTTCAGGACCTATCAGTAATGCAACAGATGCAGGCGGTTGCAGCGTTTCTAAGGGTTGCTCCGTATGGTGGTGTAACACCAGTTTTAGATCTGCGTCGACATTCGTGATCCATTCGTAGAGTGTCTGTGGTGGCTGAATTTGCGGCACATCACAGCGCAGGCTCTGTTCACAGGCGCTGATAGCTGTTTGTTGCCAGTGACGCAGACGCTTATCCTGGCGTTCATTGCTGAGCTTTACTTCACAACGTTCGGAGAATAGCGGGGTCATGCCTGACATGCCGAGTTCAGTTGCTTTCTGAATGGCGTAATCCATACGTTCACCGCGGGACAGGCTCTGACCTATTTCAATCTGCAGGGGAGATATACGACCTGGCTGGCTGACCCTTTCTATGCGGGCACTGACCTGGCGTTTAGCGACTTCTGTCAGGCGGGCGTGGTATTCACAGCCGTCGCCGTTAAACAGGGTTAGCTGGTCGTCGGGCCGCATGCGCAGAGCGCGGGCGACATGTTGTACGACAGCGTCGCTGAGTTGAATATCCTGATCGGCCGCAAGGGGCTGGTCTTCATAAAAACGGGGGATTCTCATAGCAATTTCTAGCCTGGCCTGATCAGTGGTTATGTCTACTGGAATGATAGCGGGTTTAGCAGGCGAAAAAAAAGCATCTGGCAATGCTCAGATGCTTTTTTTAACAAGCAGACAGAGAGTGTTTTACAAACCTGCGTCGGCTCGTAAAGCTGCGGCTTTATCTGTTTTTTCCCAGCTATAGGCTGTGAAAGTTTCATCTTTTACTGTCATTTCGTAAGGGTTTTTACCGAAGTGACCGTAAGCTGCTGTCTGGCGATACATTGGATGCAACAGATCCAGCATACGAGTAATCGCGTGCGGGCGAAGATCGAAGTGCTGGCGGACCAGTTCAATGATCTTTTCGTCGCTGATCTTGCCAGTACCGAAAGTGTTGATCGATACGGAGGTTGGTTCCGCAACACCGATGGCGTAAGAAACCTGAATTTCACACTTATCAGCCAGGCCAGCAGCAACGATGTTTTTAGCAACATAACGACCAGCATAAGCTGCTGAGCGGTCTACCTTAGAAGGGTCTTTTCCAGAGAAAGCGCCGCCACCGTGGCGGGCCATGCCGCCGTAAGTATCAACGATAATCTTACGGCCGGTCAGACCGCAGTCGCCCACAGGACCACCGATAACAAATTTACCGGTTGGGTTGATGTGGAATTTGGTGCTGGCATCAATCCATTCTGCAGGCAGAGTGTGTTTGATGATCAGTTCCATAACGGCTTCCTGCAAGTCAGCCATAGAAATATCAGGATCGTGCTGTGTGGACAGTACGACTGCATCAATACCGCAAGGCTGGCCGTTTTCGTAACGGAAGGTTACCTGGCTTTTTGCATCCGGGCGTAACCATGGCAGCAAGCCTGATTTACGTGCTTCAGCCTGGCGTTCAACCAGACGGTGTGCGTAGCAGATAGGTGCTGGCATCAAAACGTCTGTTTCGTTGCTGGCATAGCCAAACATCAGGCCCTGGTCGCCGGCACCCTGATCTTCAGGTTTAGAGCGGTCTACGCCCTGAGCGATATCGATAGACTGTTTACCGATGATGTTCATTACACCACAGGTGCTGCCGTCGAAGCCTACTTCAGACGAAGTGTAGCCAATATCATTGATAACGCCCCGTACCAAGTCTTCCAGATCGACCCAGGCAGAAGTACTGACTTCACCTGAAACAATCGCAACGCCGGTTTTAACCAAAGTTTCGCAGGCAACACGGGCGTATTTGTCTTCAGCAATAATGGCGTCTAGCACCGCATCGGAAATTTGGTCGGCAATTTTATCCGGATGACCTTCTGAAACTGACTCAGAAGTGAATAAGCTGTATTCGCTCATAGTTTATGGTAATCCTCGCAGTATTAAGACTCCCTGGCTGTTACCTGGCTGTTCGCTGGGTCGAGTTTTGAACTTCACGCCGGATGGGAGGAGATAAATAAATTGGCGGATAGTTTAATGATCTTATAGGCCGAATGCATGGGGAATATATCTGTTTAAGCGTTTTTTTTCGCAATTCATCATGAATTTGCTTCAATTTTATGAAATTTACTCGAAATAGGTTTGAAGCTGTCTGCTGGTTGAGCGAAAATACCGCCACTTTTTGAATGCTGCATGTTTGCGGCACAAGTGTTATTTCAACCTCAACTTGGGTTCCAACCCCGGAGTGAATGAATGTCCTCGCGTAGAGAACTGGCGAATGCGATCCGTGCACTGAGCATGGATGCTGTACAGCAAGCTAAATCTGGCCACCCTGGTGCGCCAATGGGTATGGCAGATATCGCCGAAGTACTGTGGAATGATTTCATGGTACACAATCCATCCAACCCACATTGGATGGATCGCGACCGTTTCGTCCTGTCTAATGGTCACGGCTCCATGCTGATTTACAGCCTGTTGCACCTGACAGGTTACGACCTTTCTATCGATGACATCAAAAATTTCCGTCAGCTGCATTCTAAAACGGCAGGCCACCCGGAATATGGCTACGCGCCAGGTGTTGAAACAACCACTGGCCCGCTCGGCCAGGGTGTGACTAACGCGGTAGGTTTTGCGATTGCAGAGAAGTCTCTGGCAGCGCAGTTTAACCGTGAAGATCACGAGATCATTGATCACAACACCTATACATTCCTGGGTGACGGCTGCCTGATGGAAGGTATCTCTCACGAAGCTTGCTCTCTGGCGGGTACGCTTGGGTTAGGTAAGCTGGTTGCGTTTTACGATGACAACGGTATTTCTATCGACGGTGAAGTTGAAGGTTGGTTTACTGATGATACACCTAAGCGTTTTGAGTCTTACGGCTGGCAGGTAATTCCAAACGTTGATGGTCATGATCATGATCAGATTCGTGCGGCTATCGAAGCAGCTCACGAGAATACTGAACAGCCTACCCTTATTTGCTGCAAGACCATTATTGGTTTTGGCTCGCCAAATAAACAAGGTAAAGAAGACTGCCACGGCGCACCTCTGGGTGAAGAAGAAATCGCACTGGCCCGTAAAGAGCTGGGTTGGGAGCACGACTCTTTCGTTATCCCTGAAGATATCTATGCGCAGTGGAGTGCCTTAGAAGCTGGTCAGAATGCTGAGAATGACTGGGACGAAAGCTTTGCTGCATACAGCAAAGAATATCCAGACCTGGCTCGTGAGCTGATCCGTCGCTACACCGGCGAATTGCCAGCTGATTTCTCTGCACAGGCTGATGAAGTTATTCAGCAGTTGCAGGAAAAAGGTGAAACAATTGCCAGCCGTAAGGCATCTCAAAATACGCTGAACGCATTTGGTCCGTTATTGCCTGAACTGATGGGCGGCTCTGCTGACCTGGCAGGCTCTAACCTGACCTTATGGTCTGGTTGTAAGGGTGTGACTAAAGATGATGCATCTGGCAACTACCTGTTCTACGGCGTACGTGAGTTTGGTATGTCTGCGATCATGAACGGTATTGCACTGCACGGTGGTTTTATTCCGTACGGCGCGACCTTCCTGGTATTCATGGAGTATGCCCGTAACGCACTGCGTATGGCGGCTCTGATGAAGCAGCGTGCAATTCACGTTTACACGCACGATTCTATCGGTTTGGGTGAAGATGGTCCGACTCACCAGCCAATCGAACAAATTGCTAACCTGCGTCATACGCCAAACATGAGCACCTGGCGTCCATGTGATGCGGTTGAGTCTGCGGTTGCATGGAAGTCTGCACTGGAACGTAACGACGGTCCTACTGCGATGATTTTCTCACGTCAGAATTTGCCACATCAGGATCGTTCTGCGGAACAGCTGGCAAACGTTGCCCGCGGTGGTTATATCCTGCGTGATACGCAAGGTACACCTGACGCTATCCTTATTGCTACCGGCTCTGAAGTTGGTTTGGCAATGGATGCTGCGGCAGCACTGGAAACAGAAGGCAAACAAGTACGTGTTGTATCTATGCCTGCTACCGATATGTTTGATAAGCAAGATGCGGCTTACCGTGAAGCAGTTCTGCCTGCTGCTGTGACAGCGCGTGTTGCTGTTGAAGCTGCTCAGGCTGACTTCTGGTACAAGTATGTTGGCCTGAATGGCGCGATTGTTGGTATGACTAGCTTTGGCGAGTCTGCGCCTGCAGGTGAGCTGTTCAAGCTGTTCGGCTTTACCGTCGAAAACGTTGTAGAAAAAGTTAAGTCAGTTCTTTAATTACTGACATGATCACGGCCAGTCTTTCGACTGGCCGTTTTTATTACGGCGGACTGCAGATTAATGACATACAGAGTTGCAATTAATGGTTATGGGCGCATTGGTCAGAGTGTGCTGCGGGCGATTTATGAGTCCGGTTACCGTGATCAGTTGCAGGTTGTTGCTCTGAATGAGTTATCAGATATCGAGACAGTTTGTTATCTGACCCGTTATGACACCACCCACGGGCGTTTTCCTGTACCGGTGGATCATGATGGTGAAAACCTGCTGATAAATGGGGATTCTATTCGGGTGCTTAATGAAGCGGATCCGGAAAAATTACCCTGGCAGGAAATGAATATTGATCTGGTGCTGGAATGCTCCGGTACCTTCAGTGACCGTGCGACTGCGCAGCGGCATCTGGACAGCGGTGCTGCCCGTTTGCTGTTTTCTCAGCCGGCGCAGGCGGATGTGGATGCCACCATTGTCTATGGATTCAATGATCAAATACTAACGGCGGATCAGAAGGTTGTGGCGGCAGGTTCCTGTACCACTAACTGTATCGTGCCGTTGCTGGATCTGATCGACGGTGAGCTTGGCATTGAGAATGGTGTAACCACCACAGTACATTCGGCGATGAACGATCAGCCGGTGATCGACAGCTATCATCAGACTGATTTGCGACTGACCCGCAGCGCTATGCATTCAATCATTCCGGTGGATACCGGGTTGAATAGAGGCATTGAACGCTTATTGCCACAAATGTCCGGTCGTTTTGAATGTCTGCACTTACGAGTGCCGACTATTAATGTATCGGTACTGGACATCAGTCTGAATGTTCGTACCGCCACCGATGCACAGCAGATTAATCAACTGCTGCGGGAGGCTTCACAAGGGCCGTTGCAAGGGTTGTTGGGCTATACCGAAGAGCCACACGCCTCGGTGGATTTTAACCGGGATCCCCGGTCGGCAATTGTCGACGGAACCCAGACCCGGGTCAGTGGCGGTTCTTTAGTGAAACTGCTTTGCTGGTTTGATAATGAATGGGGCTTTGCCAACCGTATGTTGGATGTGGCGAAGGCCTGGCTGGCGTGCCGTCACTAGACGTATGCCCGTAGAAATAAGTTGATAGGAAGCCTTATGAGCGTACTGAAAATGACTGATCTGGAACTGCGCGGTAAGCGGGTTCTGATTCGTGAAGACTTAAACGTGCCGATTAAAGACGGCATAGTGACTAGTGATGCCCGTATCCGCGCATCTTTGCCAACTATTAAGCACGCGCTTGAAGCGGGTGCCAAGGTAATGGTGATGTCTCATCTGGGTCGTCCGACTGAAGGTGAGTTTGATGCTGCCAGTTCACTGGCACCGGTTGCTGCTCATTTGTCTGAGCTGTTGTCCCGTGAAGTACCGCTGATCAGTGACTGGTTAAACGGTGGCTTTGAAGTGGCGGAAGGCGATCTGGTATTGCTGGAAAATGTACGCTTCAATAAAGGCGAAAAGAAAGACGACGAAGCACTGTCTCAGCAGATGGCTGCTTTGTGCGATGTTTACGTGATGGATGCTTTTGGTACGGCACACCGTGCCCAGGCGTCTACTCATGGTGTTGCTAAATTTGCATCAGTAGCCTGTGCAGGCCCGTTACTGGCAGGCGAGTTGGATGCGCTGGCTAAAGCGCTGGATAATCCTGCCCGCCCAATGGCAGCGATTGTTGGTGGCTCTAAAGTATCGACCAAGCTGACTGTTCTGGAATCTTTGTCTGATAAAGTTGATCAGTTAATTGTTGGTGGTGGTATTGCGAATACTTTTCTGGCAGCTGCTGGTAAGCCAGTCGGTAAGTCACTGTGCGAACATGATCTGATTGGTACCGCTAAGGCATTGATGGAAAAAGTAAAGATTCCTCTGCCTGTCGATGTAGTAGTAGCAAAAGAGTTTTCTGAGTCAGCGGCTGCTGAAATCAAGTCGGTTGATGATGTTGCTGAAGACGATATGATTCTGGACATTGGTCCTGAATCTGCTGCCCAGCTGGCAGCGTTGCTGGCAGATGCCGGGACTATCATTTGGAACGGTCCGGTTGGCGTATTTGAATTTGATCAGTTTGGTGATGGTACTAAAGTATTGTCGGCTGCTATTGCGGCAAACAAAGGCTTTTCGATAGCAGGCGGTGGTGACACTTTGGCAGCTGTTGATAAGTATGCGATTGCTGATCAGGTATCCTATATTTCTACCGGCGGTGGTGCTTTCCTCGAGTTTGTTGAAGGTAAAGTGCTGCCAGCGGTTGCGATGCTGGAAAGCCGCGCGTAAGCGCAATGAATTATTGCCTGGCTGATGAATCAGCCGGGCAGACGGAATAATGATGGCCTGCGGGCCATAAACACAGATAAAGGTGAAAACATGGCTCTTATCAGTATGCGTCAGCTGCTGGATCACGCAGCAGAAAATGGCTACGGCATTCCAGCTTATAATGTAAACAACCTGGAGCAGATGCGCGCCATTATGGAAGCGGCGAGCAAAACTGATTCACCGGTTATTGTGCAGGCATCCGCCGGCGCACGTAAGTACGCCGGCTCTAACTTCCTGCGTCATATGATTTTGGCTGCAATCGCTGAATTCCCACATATCCCTGTATGTATGCATCAGGATCACGGTACTTCACCGGCTATTTGTCAGCGCTCTATCGCGATGGGTTTCTCATCAGTAATGATGGACGGTTCCCTGATGAGCGATGGTAAAACACCTTCAAGCTACGAATATAACGTTGATGTTACCCGTCGTACTGTTGAAATGGCGCATGCTTGCGGTGTTTCTGTAGAAGGCGAGCTGGGTTGCCTGGGATCTCTGGAAACAGGTCAGGCTGGCGAAGAAGATGGTGTTGGTGCTGAAGGTACTCTGTCTCAGGAACAAATGCTGACAGATCCGGAAGAAGCTGCTGACTTTGTAAGCAAAACTGCGGTTGATGCGCTGGCAATTGCCTGCGGTACATCTCACGGTGCTTATAAGTTCACTCGTCCACCTACCGGTGACATTCTGGCTATTGACCGAATTCGTGCGATTCACGAACGTATTCCTAACACCCACCTGGTTATGCACGGTTCTTCTTCTGTGCCACAGGAATGGTTGGCAGTTATTAATGAGTTCGGTGGCGAGATTCCGGAAACTTACGGTGTGCCGGTTGAGCAGATCGTTGAAGGCATTAAGCACGGCGTACGTAAAGTAAACATTGATACTGATCTGCGTCTGGCATCTACCGGTGCAGTACGTCGTTTCATGGCAGAAAATCCTTCTGAATTTGATCCGCGTAAATTCCTTAAAGCAACTATGGTTGCGATGAGCGATATCTGTATTGATCGTTATGAGGCCTTTGGAGCAGCTGGTCAGGCAAGCAAGTTGACTGCTATTTCTCTGGAAGATATGGCTGATAAATACAGCACAGGTGAGATGTAAGTTATCTCTCTTTCGAAAAAAGCGCCTGATGGCGCTTTTTTTATGTCCAGGCAATAATGCACCGAATGGGTATACAGCTAGTTACCAGAATTGCCAGATACGGAGTTCTGGAGTAATTTTAATAAGAGGCTATTACATGCCTTATGTAGAGTCAGGGAATGACGACATGATTAGAGCTAAGGATTGCTGCCTTAATTTATCCAGGTTTTAACATCTTACGGGCTGCCGAGATTATCGGGTTTCACAGGGCCGTTTTCTATTTCTGACTGCTTTTAATTTTCCATCGCGATTACTGCCCGGGAGTATTTCGGGTTGTTATCCAGATCAGTCAGGTGAGATCTATGTTTTTTTTCAAAAAATCTAATCAGGATGATTCCTCTGCCGAGGAGGCTAATAACCATAATGCCCTGGTTGTTGATGCTATTAACCGCTCCATGGCGTCTGTTGAGTTTACTCCCGCAGGTAAGATAATCACTGCAAATCCAAACTTTTTGGCTGTAACCGGCTATGAATTACAAGAGTTGGTGGACCGGCATCACCGGATTTTTTGTGAGGCTGAATACAGTAACAGTAAAGAGTATCTGGATTTCTGGCACCGCTTAAACAATGGTGAGTTTATTGAGAGCCGCTTTCGACGTATCAGTAAAAACGGTGAGATTTTATGGCTGCAGGCTACCTATAATCCTGTCTTTGATGATGTAGGTAAGCTGGTTAAAATCATTAAATTTGCCTCTGATATCACTGATGTTGTGGTTTTTGAAACAGAGTTGAAGGAAAAGCTAAATGCACTTAACCGTTCAGCTGCCATTATTGAGTTTCAGCCTGATGGTTGTATTACAGAGTGCAATGATAACTTTCTGGCGACGGTTGGTTACCGGAAAAGCGAAATTATCGGTAAGCATCATCGGATATTCTGTGAATCTGATTATGTTGATTCAGATGAATATCGTGATTTTTGGGAAAGGCTGAATCAGGGGGAGTATTTTCGTGGACGTTTTAAGCGTTTAACAAAGTCAGGGAATATTCTTTGGTTAGAAGCGACGTATAACCCGGTTTATAACAGTGCGGGTGAATTGTGCAGCGTTGTAAAGTTTGCCTCAGATATTACCCGCCGTACTTTGCAGACGGACGCAGAGCGGGAAAGTGCCCGAATTGCTTACCGCATTTCAGGTGAGACGATGCGAACTGCTGAAGAAGGTGGTGTTGTTATTAATCAGGCAGTAGAGGAGATGGTTAATATTGCTGAGTCTGTCAAAACGTCTTCATCGTATATAGAAAACCTGAATAAGCAGTCGATTGAAATTAGCTCGATTATTAATACTATTCAGGAGATTGCTAATCAGACAAATTTGCTGGCGTTGAACGCAGCAATAGAAGCTGCAAGAGCCGGTGATCAGGGTCGTGGTTTTGCAGTTGTGGCTGATGAAGTGAGAGGCTTGTCGACACGCACATCTGAATTAGTCGCTGAAATATCGACAATGATCACTAATATTCAGCAATCTACATCAATGGCTTCAGGAAGCATGGAAAAATGCCTGGTTAAAGCCTGCCATGGTGTAGAGCTGGCTAACCAGACTGGCGATGTGATTACCCAGATTCAGCAAGGCGCCAGTGAAGTTGTCAACGCGATTGATCAGTTTTCGAATACTCTGCAGGACTGATAATGATCACAACATAGTCAGAAGTTGTTTGATCAGATCATGGTGCTCTCCGTGAGGTGAGTAAGCAGCATAAGCTTTCATTTCGAGCCGGGGGGCGTCTTCAACAATAAACAGCTCGCCGTTATTAATACGTTCAGCGGTAGTGATGGTCGGTAAATATGCTGACCCACCGCAGTTCAGCATCAGTTTCAGTGCAATGCGCATACTGTTGACGCGCACCGGTGCGAGAGGACGCTGTGGAAAATACCGCTCGTGCAATGAATTAAATACACTTCCCCACTCAACACGGATATAGCCACTGGAGGTCGCCTGGTCTGCATTTAAGCCGGGCTGGGTTGAAACCAGCTGTAATGGAATTGATTTCAGCTCCTCGATGACCAGATTGGCCAGTTTTGGCTGTTCGTAAATAAAACCGATATCAATTGAGCCTCTTTCAAGTTTTTCCATCACTCTAAGTGTGGTGCTGTCTTCTGCCCGCAGAGCGAGCTCAGGCATTTTGATGTGCACGTCGTTTAACCAGTCCTGTAAAAATATATCCCAGAGGCTGGGTGTGCCTGCGACTACGAGCCTTTTATTCAGATTGGCACTTAGCGCAATATCTTCATAAGCACGTTCCCATGCATTCAGAATGAAGCGTGCATGACGCACCATGTGCTCACCGGCAGGGGTCAAACTTACCTGTTGATGGTTACGGATAAACAGGCTTAGGCCGAGTATTTCTTCAAGTTGTCGGATGCGGGCACTGACCGTAGATGGTGCAACGCACAATGTTTCCGAGGCTTTGCCGAAGTTTCTGGCATGTGTGACCTCAAGAAAGGTTTTCAGTAAAACTGTATCCATAATTGCAATTCGATTTTTTTGTTCATAGTGGCTAGTTTTTTTCGTTTTTTAGAATAGCAAAACATAACTAGAATTACGCCCGGAATCTATCTATCTGAAATTTGGTGAGGGGAAACAGGTCTGTGAATACAAGCACAGAAACGCAATCCCGGGGTTTTCCACTCCGTTGGTTAAAGCGTTTGCCTATGAAACAAACCGTCGCGGGCGCGGTATTTTTGGTGTTAGCCATCCTGATGAGTCAGGTTGTACCCAGTGTGGAAATTGCCTGGGTGACTGCAGTATTGATACTGACAATTTATTTATTTGCATTTGAAGTTGTCGGCGTAGATGTTGCGGCGATTCTGATAATGGTATTGCTGGGATTAACCGGACTTTTTGCACCCTTAATGGGGCTGGAAGAAGGTCTGGTGCCAAGTACAGCATTGTTTAACGGTTTTTCCAGTAACGCGGTTGTGTCGATTATTGCCGTAATGATTATTGGTGCCGGCTTAGATAAGACCGGACTCATGGGTAAAGTTGCCAACTGGATTTTAAAAGTAGGGGGGCGTACTGAGAAACGCATTATTCCTATTGTATCCAGTACTGTAGGTTTTATTTCCTGCTTTATGCAGAATGTAGGTGCTGCTGCGCTATTCCTGCCGGTTGTTAGCCGTATTTCTGGTCGGACTGGCTTGCCAATGTCACGTTTGCTGATGCCGATGGGCTTCTGTGCCATCCTGGGCGGTACCATGACCATGATTGGTTCCAGCCCCCTGATTTTGCTAAATGATCTGATGCTGACGTCTAATCAGGCCTTGCCTGCTGATCAGCAAATGGATCCATGGTCGCTGTTTTCCGTCACGCCTGTTGGTATCTGTCTGGTTCTTACCGGCATATTGTACTTCATGGTTGCGGGCCGTTTTGTATTGCCGAACAACGAAGGTGACAGTAAAGCTGTCAGTACGTTGGAATACTTCAAAGACACTTATGGTGTTGATTACGAACTGATGGAAGTTCGTGTACCTGAAGACAGTACACTGGTTGATAAGACGCTGGCAGAAATTGAACGGCCATATCAGGTACGTGTTACTGCAGCTCAGTTTACTAACGGTATTCGTCGAATTGGTGCCGGTGGTTTAGAGCGTAGTGTGGGTATCGAATCTAACACTATTCTGGCAATCATGGGTTCTGCTGATGCGTTGGATAAGTTTACAGCGGACTTTGAATTGGATCGTCGTCCGGAGCTGGACTCATTTTCTGAAGCTTTATCTGCTGCTAAGGCGGGTATCGCAGAAGTTGTTATTCCGCCAAGCTCTCAATTGGTAGGCAAGTCTGCCCAGGATGTTCGTTTACGTAACGCTTATGGTCTGGCGATGGTTGCTATGCACCGGGCTGGCGAAACGTCAATGGCAGGTCAGGGCATCCGTACTGTTGAGTTTCAGGCGGGTGATACGCTGGTATGTCACACCACTTGGGAAGCCCTTAACCGGGTGGCACAGGACCGGCTGAACTTTATTGTTGTTACCAGTAACTATCCGAAAGAAGATCTGCGCCCGCATAAAGTAGGCTGGGCTCTGGGTTTCTTCCTGATTGCCTTAACTATGGTGCTGTTCACAGATATTCGTCTTTCTATTGCGCTGTTAACCGGTGCTGTGGGCATGGTTCTATCTGGTGTAATGAGCATCGAAGAGGCTTATGAATCAGTTAGCTGGAAGACAGTGTTTCTGTTAGCCAGTTTGATTCCTTTAGGTATGGCGGTCGAGACGACAGGTACTGCAGCCTGGATTGCTGATCAGACGCTTAGCTTGCTGGATGGCATGCCTATCTGGGGATTACAGCTGGCTGTTGCTGTGCTGGCGACTTTCTTTACCCTGGTAATGTCTAACGTAGGTGCAACCGTTCTGTTGGTGCCTCTGGCTGTAAACATCGCGATTGGTGCGGGAGCAGACCCAGCAGTATTTGCGTTGACAGTTGCTTTAGCGACTTCCAACTCCTTTCTGATTCCTACGCATCAGGTGAATGCGCTGATTATGGGACCTGGTGGCTATCGGGTACCGGACTTCATGAAAGCCGGTGGTGTGATGACGCTACTGTTCTTAGTTGTACTGATTGTAATGATGAATGTAGTGTTTTGATTCGCCGTTATACTCACTGAAAAAGGCGCCGTAAGGCGCCTTTTTTGTATTTTTAGCTGTTCAGTTTTTTGTCGGCAGATGTTCATAGCGCTGATCGGTCAGGGTATTCATAAAGGCGACAAGAGCGTCAATGCGCTTGTTATCCAGTGCGGGTCCGGATTCCAGTTCTTTCAGTGCAATATTTTCTGGAATTTCCGGTGATTGCCACTGCTTACCGGTTTCCGGGTTAATCTGGCGTTTAGCGCTACGGCTGTTGTATTTGTTGTAAAAAAGAATAACTGTGCGTAAGTCCTGGAACACACCGTTGTGCATATAAGGGCCGGTCACCGCAACATTGCGTAGCGTGGGTACTTTGAACTTACCTGCCTGGGCTGGGTCTTCAACAGCTGGATTATCCAGCAGACCGCGGTCCTTATGTTCAGGGCTTACACCGTTTACTGCCCGTAAGTCATTATTTACAGGCGTACCAATATTGAAGTACTGGTAATTTGTAAAAGTTTCCTGATTCATACCGGGCCGGGTTTTCAGTTGGTGACACTGGTTACAGTTAGTAAACTGCTGAGAAAAAAACAGGGTACGCCCCAGTTCCTCTGCGTCGGTCAGTTGATACTCACCTTTAAGGTAGCGATCGTATTTTGAGTCAAATGGGGCGAAGAAGTCGGTGCTTTCAAAGGTTGCGATACTGTCGGCCATTGCCAGGTATGCCTGTTCAGCATCGTTAAGTACTTCTGGGCCATAGAGTTTATTAAAGCTCTCTCGGTAACTGGCGTTTTCCAGTAAGCGTTGCAAGATAGCTGTGTTGTCCGGCATAGCCATTTCGACAGGGTTTGTTGGTGGGCCCATAGCTTGTTCTGCGAGCGTATTTACCCGTCCATCATGAAACTGACCGCCCTGATACTTACCATCTTTTAATTCAAAGGCTGGGCTAAATAGTGCGTAGGCCGCTGTCGGAGCATTACGGTCACCGACAGATGTATTATCGCTGCCCAGTGATGCTGCACCTTTAACGCCGTTATCCCGTGGATCAGCAAAACCTGTGCTTGGGTTATGGCAGGTTGCGCAGCTTTGATTGCGATTAACTGACAGGTTTACATCAAAGAAAAGCGCCTTACCAAGTTCTGCTTTTGTTGTGAATACCGGTTCGGCAGCATGCGCCAGACTGGTCGCTGTCATCAAGATCATAACGTATGGCAATGGAGCAGATCGAGTCATAATAGATAATTCAAATGATAATTAGTTTGATTCGGTATTCTAACATAGCCCTGCGAATGTTATGTCAGTTCTGTTTGATCCTGATCAGTTTAGGTAGTGTTTCTAGCCATAATTATCTGTTTTAGTCGCAGTTGTGAAACATAAGTAACAGCCGTTGGTGTGGGCATTTAATCAGTTGGCGGATGCCTTCATTGCGTCAGGGTCGATGATGTTGCTGATCAAGTAATATGTTTTGAACTGAAATACCGGTAAGCCTGAGTCAGATAGCGTGACATGCAGTTTGAATGGGAGGAGGTTTGAAATGTACTTTCGGTATAGCTTTTTGATCTGTTGCGTTTGGTTGTCAATTACTTTGTAACTATGATGCAGGGATATAGTGGCAGTCTCAGGAAGTGCCTGTGACGATCCTGTGAATCCTGTTGAGATAAAGGAGCTTCCGGTTATGCAGCATATTGAAGAGATCAGTCGGGAAGCACGGGCATGCCGGGTATGTGAAGCAGCACTGCCTCATGGTGTACGTCCTGTATTTCAGGCAGCAGCTGAAGCGCCTATTCTGATAGCTGGTCAGGCACCTGGGCGCAGGGTGCATGCCAGCGGTATTCCTTTCGATGACCCCAGTGGGGATCGGTTACGTCAGTGGCTTGGCGTGGATAAAGCAACATTTTATGACCCTGCTTGCTTTGCAATTATTCCAATGGGTTTTTGTTACCCAGGAACTGGGAAGTCAGGTGATCTTGCGCCCCGTAAAGAGTGTGCTGCTATATGGCGTGAAAAGATGTTAGCTGCTTTACCGGCGTTAGAATTGAATCTTTTAATAGGGCAATACGCGCAGGAATGGCATTTAGGAAAGAGTAAGCAAACTCTGACAGAGCGGGTTCATGACTGGCGGACATACTATGATGTGGCGCCGGGTCTGGTTAGGCATTTGCCTTTGCCTCACCCTAGTCCGCGCAATAATATCTGGCTGAAACGTAATCCATGGTTCGAAGAAAATATTATACCGGAGCTGCAGCGGCTGGTGGCGGACTTATTAAATAAAAAAAGAGCATCCTGAAAGATGCTCTGTTAAAACGCTTAGTGTGTGAAAAGCGTGAGGTCTGAGAAAAAGCAATTCCCGTTTATTTCTTTGCCAGGCTGGTAAATTTTTCCTGTTGTTCAGGCGTCAACTCTGCGTAAACTTTCTGCTTCAGCTCGGCTTTACTACGGATAAGGGTAGCGGCGGCGTCCTGTCCCTGTTTAATTAGCGTTTCAACCTGCTGCGAGTAGTCTGTATCCGCAACGTTCAGGTTCTTAAGGTCCTGGCGTAGAGATTTCATTTCACGCATTTGCTGACGCATATTTACGAATTGCTGATCAAACAATGGTGCCAGAGTGTCTTCCTGAGCATCTGTCAGTTCCAGCTTTTTATCGAGACGCTCAAGGGACATTCCCTGCATACCGAACTTACCGTGACGGCCCTTTCCGTGTTCACCTCGCTCGGAATATTCACCTTTACCACAGCCATAGCCTTCGCTGTTGCCCGCCTGAGCGGCGCCTATACCTAAAGTAGTCAGGCCAACTGTTGCAGTAGTGATCGCGATAATGATTGATTTGCGCATGATGTATCTCCTTTGGGGATTGCGTCTGATTCGATGACTGCAGTATGTGAGATGTCTGTGCTAAGTTGGGTTAAGTCGATGTAAAGTTAGGTAAAGGCTGTGCAAGGTATCCTGCTTTTGCTTATTCTGGCTAACATAAGCAGGGATATTAGAGATAACAGAGGCAGATTGAATATGGCTGAACAGCCACAGATTTTATTGATAGATGACGACCCTGAGCTGTGTCAGTTGATGGGTGAATACCTGTCTCATGAGGGTTTTGAGATTAGTTTTGCACACAGTGCTGAAGAAGCGTTACCGCGTTTGCAGAATAATGCTTTCAGCTTACTGATTCTGGATATCATGATGCCGGGCCAGAGTGGTCTTGAGTTGTTGCAACAGATTCGTCCGGCAGTGCAGATACCGGTGATTATGCTGACAGGGCGGGGAGATGATGTTGACCGGATACTTGGTTTGGAAATGGGGGCGGACGATTATCTGGCGAAACCCTGTAACCCACGTGAACTGGTTGCCCGCATTCGGGCGGTGCTTCGCCGGGCAAAGCCTCAGGCGCGTGCTGATGAGCAGCATCAGTTAGGTATGCATGGTATTACGCTGGATACTGCCTGCCGTGAAGTGCAGGTAAACAGCGTTGATTTACCGCTGACCAGTGCTGAGTTTAATGTGTTGGCGCAGTTGATGCTACATGCTGGTCAGGTTGTAAGTAAGGACATACTTACTGAGAAAGTTCTGCATCGTAAGCTGACTGCTTATGACCGGGCAATTGATGTGCATGTTAGCCGGGTGCGGCAGAAAATTCAGCAGCAATTACCTGCAACAACCATCATTAAAACAGTACGTGGCGAAGGCTACTTATTTGTTGCTGATAATGCCGGAGCTGTGTGATGAAACGCTTCACGTCTCTGGGCTGGAAAATATTTCTGTCTATCTGGTTAACCAGTTTGCTGGTGGTGCTGATTACTGCCTTTGTGATGGGGCGTGTAGTAGAGCGCGAAAAACATCAGGAAGTGTTGGCTGCCAAAGCGATGGGATTTGCGGAAGTGTTGGTGGAGCGTTTTGAGCGTACCGGCTCAGTACAGCGTTCGCCATCCTGGTTGAAACCGTCATACGATAATGATGGCGGGCATAATGACGGAAAGAAAAAGGAAGGCTACGGGCGAGAAAAGCGTGGCCATGATAATCGTGAGCATAATCAGCGTGAGCGGCAGTTTTTGCCTTATTTTAAAGTCAGGATTTATGCGGCGGATGGTAAGCAAATAGCCGGGCCTAAACGGCCAGTCGGAAAAGAAAAGCCCGGCAGTATGTTTTTAACGCTGACAGCAGATAGTGGCAATGATTATCGGGTAGTTGTTGATATCAATCCGCGCAAGTCACTGTACTGGTCGGTTTTCAAGTTTATGCTGTCGGTACAGATGGTGGTGATTATAGTTGTTTCGGCGTTGGCCAGTCTGTGGTTAACCTGGATTGTTATACGGCCAATTAAGCGCTTACGGCAGCATACTGAAGATTTGTATCAGGGAAACTATTCAGTTCGTACAGATACCCGGCTTTCAGCAAGAGCGGATGAAATAGGCGATCTGGCCCGGGAATTTAACCGTATGGCAGACCATGTTGAGCAGGCATTAAGTGCAAATCAGCGTTTGTTGCAGGATGTATCGCATGAGTTACGGGCTCCTCTGGCGCGTTTGCAAATGGCAGCAGGGTTAGTAGAACAGCGGCTTGGTGAAGATGATCAGGTCCTGGTAACCCGGATAAACCTGGAGTGTGAGCGGTTAAGCCGGTTAATAGATGAAATTCTGAGTTTGGCACGGCTTGAAAGTCAGTCCGGAGATGCGCAGTACTTTGAGTTACAGCCGTTGTTGAACAGTCTGGTTGAGGACTGCCGTTTCATTGCTACTGAGCATTCGCTTAAGTGGCAGGATAGAGGGGAGCGATTAGGTGTGTTTGGGCATGCGGAGCTGCTCCGGCGTGCTGTGGATAATGTATTAGGTAATGCGCTTAAACATACACCGGCAGGCAGTGAGATTTGTGTCAGCGTGCAACAGGTTGGAGAGCGTTGCCGGATTTGTATCGAAGATAACGGACCCGGTGTTGATGAAGCTCAGCTGGGCAGGCTGTTTGATCCTTTTTATAGGCAGCAACAGCTGGATAACGGTTATGGTCTGGGGCTGAGTATTGCCAAGCGGGCTGTAGAATTATTAGGTGGGCGAATAGAGGCCAGTAGTTCGTCAGGTAAAGGCTTGTTGGTATGTATTGATTTGCCACTGGCCAATGATATGTAAGTTTCATGAGTCATCAAAATTATAATTTGATGTAATGTTAACCTGTTAAGTGAGCTATTGTTTATTTTCGTTTCTTAAGCAAGGTCATTGTTTTTTAAAGGTTAATTTTGATAACTGACTTTTCATGATTATGACTACAAGCATCCTGATAGCTATTTTGGTGATTTATAGCTGTCAGGATTAATCACAGTTAGTTTTTGATGGATTAATATTTGATTATAAATAGTCGTTAAATTTCGCTAATCTGGTTTGTGTGGTTTGTGTGGTTTGTGTGGTTTGTGTGGTTTGTGTGGTTTGTGTGGTTTGTGTGGTTTGTTTAGGGCTTGAGCGGAGCGACGCGTACCTGGTCTCCGGGGCGGATATGCAGTTGGCTAAGGCAGCGTTCTGGTAAATAGATATGACCAGTATCACGACTGGCGTCTACCAGCAGGCAACGAAACTCCTGTAAGCGAGTGTTACTGACTAAAAAACGATTATTGATGATTGCAGCAGGTGCGTCTGACTGAACTAAGGCTGTGAGGCTTTCGCTGTCTCGTATTGCGCGTATATCATCCAGTTTGCAGGCTAATGTTGGCCCGCCATCAAATATATCCACATAGTTCTCATAGCGAAATCCTTCGCTTTCAAGCATTTTCCTGGCTGGTGCGGTTTGATCATGCACTTCACCAATTGCTTCTTTAGCGAAGTCGGGTAGTAAATGTATATAAATCGAGTGTTTAGGCATTAGCTCTGCAATGAATACTTTGTTACCTGTGCCGGTAAGGTAATCTGCCTGTGAAAATTCCATTGAAAAGAAATGCTGACCAAGCCCGTTCCAAAAGGGAGACTCTCCTTGGTCATTACTGACTCCACGCATTTCTGCGATAACTTTTTTGCTGAAACGTTCTTTGAATTGCGCCATGAACATAAAGCGACATTTTGATAACAGACTGCCGTTCTGGTTTTGTCTGGCACCAGGACGTAAATATAAGGTGCATACTTCCGCGCAGCCGGTGTAATCGTTACACAGATAAAGTGTTTCGAAGGTATTGTGAACCTCCAGTTCCCGGGATGCATGTACAACGATCCCTATACGATAGTGATAAAAAGGCATTTGTAATCCTACAGCGGCTTCAATACCGCAAACACCAACTACTTTGTCTGTTTCGGCATCTTCCATAACAAATAAATAGGACTCACCTTTGGGGGATGAAATATCCCGTTCCATCGCGCTACAGCTATGGCGGATTTTTTCGGCTAGTAAATTGCGGTTAGCGGGTAATGAAGTAAAGCCTGGTCCGCTTTCAAGTGCGATATCAAAAAGCACATCCAGATCTTTTATGGTGATAGGACGAATCAGATTAGTGGTTGTATCCATGTTTCACCCCTTGGTTATCAGGTTTGTTGCTGTGGACCAATTAACGAAGATGTACAGGCGAAGATGTCTAGAGTTATCAACGTCGACCTATTGTTAAGTCTAGACGTAAAGGGCTTCTGCAGGCGGAAGTCTGTTTTCTTCATATTAAGGACCATTAGCTATTGCAATACATAAAACTAATATTAATATATGCGCATAAACAGATGTATTGTGTTTCGTCGTTATTAATCTGAAATCTTAGGGCTGTTTTATGGAAGCTAGTGCGCAGTTTTTTAAAGCTTTATCGGAGCCCGTCCGGCTACGTTTGTTAAACATTCTTAACCAACATGATGAAGTATGTGTATGTGATCTGGTGGACTGCTTAGGCATATCTCAAAGTCTGGCCTCGAGGCATTTAGCGTACCTGCGTAACAGTGGCTTGGTTCAGGCGCGACGCGAAGGTGTATGGATGCATTATCGTTTACAGGGGGATGCCTGGCAGATTAGCTGGCTGAAAGAAATGCTTGATCAGTTAGCTAAGCGTGAACAGCAATTAGTAACAGATTTACAGACACTGACAGAATTGGCGTGCTGCAATGCTGCCGAAAATTAATTAAGTAATAGTGCTTTCATGGGAGGCATAACATGAGTGTTCGGGTGGCAATAAATGGTTTCGGTCGCATGGGGCGGTTAGCTTTGCGGGCGTGCTGGGGTTGGCCGGAGCTGGATATCGTATTGATTAACGATGTTGCAGCTGATGCGGCCACTGCTGCACATTTATTGAATTTCGATTCACAGCACGGCAAGTGGTCGAATCAGGCTGAAGCGACTTCAGATGGTGCCGCAATGCGGGTTGGCGACAAACAAATTAGTTACTGTCAGCAACATAATATTAATGATTTACCACTGGCAGCACAAAAGGTGGATGTCGTTGTGGACTGTACCGGTGTACATAAAACAACGCCTGCATTGCAGCCCTACTTTACTCAGGGTGTAAAGAAAGTGGTGGTATCTGCGCCCGTCAAAGATGGTCCGCTTAACATTGTGATGGGTGTCAACGATCATCTTTATGATCCACAGCAAAATCACATTGTTACCGCTGCTTCCTGTACGACTAACTGCCTGGCGCCTGTGGTTAAGGTTATACATGAACAGCTGGGTATAGTGCATGGTTCGATGACGACCATTCATGACATTACGAATACCCAAAGTATTTTGGATACGCCGCATAAAGATCTGCGTCGGGCGCGGGCATCAGGTATGTCTCTCATTCCTACAAGTACCGGCTCAGCAACAGCAATTGCGCTGATCTTTCCTGAGCTTCAGGGGAAGCTAAACGGTATTGCAGTTCGGGTACCACTGACAAACAGCTCTTTAACTGACTGTGTATTTGAAGTTTCAAGAGATACAGATATAGCTGAAGTTAATAAAGTACTGAAAGACGCATCCGAAACCTATCTGGCTGGTGTGCTTGGATATGAAGAGCGGCCGCTTGTATCTATAGATTACGTAGATGATGTCCGTTCGGGAATTGTAGATGCACTATCAACAATGGTGATTAATAAGCGTCAGGTGAAGTTACTGGTCTGGTATGACAATGAGATCGGTTATGTGAACCGGATGATGGAGCTGACGAAGAAGGTTGCTGCTCAGCTGTGAACCTCCTGACAAAAAAAGCTTTAACACCCTGGCAGCAGTATTTACTGGTTACCCTCAGTTACTGGAGTTTTACTCTGACAGATGGTGCTTTACGCATGCTGGTGGTGTTGCACTTTAATAGTTTGGGGTACAGCCCATTTGCGATTGCGATGTTATTTGTTCTGTATGAACTGTGTGGTGTGGTGACTAACTTACTGGGTGGTTGGTTAGCAGCCCGTATGGGGCTTAACCGAACGATGCATGCAGGGCTGCTATTACAGATAGGTGCGCTTTTAATGCTCACGGTGCCGAATGAATATCTCACTGTAATATATGTAATGGTAGCGCAGGCTTTATCCGGTATAGCAAAAGATCTCAATAAAATGAGTGCGAAAAGCGCGATTAAGACATTGCTTCCTGAACAGCAGGAAGGACGTCTATATCGCTGGGTAGCGTTGCTGACTGGTTCGAAAAATGCCCTCAAAGGAGTTGGTTATTTTATGGGGGCTTTGCTGTTGCAGGTCTTAAGCTTTAGCGGCAGTCTCATGTTAATGGCCGGATTACTCCTGGCAGTTCTGTTGCTTACCGCTGGGCTCATAAGCGGTGATCTGGGCCAAATGAAAGTTAAACCAAAATTTCGGGAGATCTTTTCGAACAGTCAGCCTGTAAATGTATTATCTGCTGCGCGGTTATTTTTGTTTGGCGCACGGGATGTCTGGTTTGTGGTTGCGTTACCGGTCTATCTGCAGTTAGTGCTTGGATGGCAGCATTCTGAAATAGGCAGTTTTCTTGCAGTGTGGGTTATAGGCTATGGTGTTGTGCAAGCACTGGCACCTATGATTACCGGAGCCAGAAAAAAAGCTAAAGAGACAGTTGAATATGTACCTGCAGGTAGGGCCGCTTTTGGTTGGGTAGCAGTGTTAAGCGTTATCCCGTTGGGGATGCTTGTTGCGGCACAATTACTAAACGGGCTTACAAGTGTTGTGCTTATTGGTGGTCTGTTAGTTTTCGGTGCTGTGTTTGCTGTTAATTCTTCTTTGCATTCTTTTTTAATACTCAGATATGCGCGAGCTGAAGGTGTATCGCTGGATGTAGGATTCTATTATATGTCGAATGCTGCTGGGCGCTTATTTGGTACTGTGTTGTCGGGCGGCGTGTATCAGCTTTGGGGTTTAGAGGCTTGTTTGCTGATCAGCGCGCTTAGTTTGATCATTGCAGCTTTGGTGTCATTAAAATTACCACGGTATGCATAATTGTATGCTTGCAGGTATTTGTAGCTTAGTGTTCTGAATAAGGCTTTATGTAGAAGAAAAGTAGATGTTCTACAGTTTTTAAACGCAGCTTATATAGCTGCGTTTTTTTATGCCTGTCGTTAGCGGCTTATGTGGCGATCAACATAGCGATAAAAGCCGCGGTTTTTGCAGCGCAAAAACTAATTACAATTATTGCTCAAAAGGCTGTTGACTCTTTTCAGCTGGTCCCTATAATACGCCCCCACATTGAGACGCAAGACAGCGGCAACGCAGACAAGCAGACACAATGAGAAACAAAGTAACTCACTGATAAACAGCTTGTTTTGAAGTTCGAGTGAAATGCTTCGACCGGAACGAAAGTTTGTTTTTCCGGTTTTGAAACATTCTGCGGAATGATTCAAAATCTTCTGAAAATAAGCGTTGACTTCCACCGGGTGTTGAGTAGAATACGCACCTCGCTTGAGACGACAGCAGCCACGGTCAACACCGACTGCTGAGACGGATTAAGCAACGCTCTTTAACAATTTGATCAGATAATTCGTGTGGGCGCTTGTTGAGATGAAGCACAAAAGCTTTATCAAAGATAAGCAACCTAGTGAATTCATTTATGAGATTTACAAAGTTAGTTTAACTTTGAGCTAGATTTAAGACACTGTTTACAGTGTCGAAATTAAACTGAAGAGTTTGATCATGGCTCAGATTGAACGCTGGCGGCAGGCTTAACACATGCAAGTCGAGCGGTAACAGGGGTAGCTTGCTACCCGCTGACGAGCGGCGGACGGGTGAGTAACGCGTACGAATCTGCCTAGTAGTGGGGGATAGCCCAGAGAAATTTGGATTAATACCGCATACGCCCTACGGGGGAAAGCAGGGGACCTTCGGGCCTTGCGCTATTAGATGAGCGTGCGTCGGATTAGCTAGTTGGTGGGGTAATGGCCTACCAAGGCGACGATCCGTAGCTGGTCTGAGAGGATGATCAGCCACACTGGGACTGAGACACGGCCCAGACTCCTACGGGAGGCAGCAGTGGGGAATATTGCACAATGGGCGCAAGCCTGATGCAGCCATGCCGCGTGTGTGAAGAAGGCCTTAGGGTTGTAAAGCACTTTCAGCAGTGAGGAAAGGTTAGTAGTTAATAACTGCTAGCTGTGACGTTAACTGCAGAAGAAGGACCGGCTAACTCCGTGCCAGCAGCCGCGGTAATACGGAGGGTCCGAGCGTTAATCGGAATTACTGGGCGTAAAGCGCGCGTAGGTGGTTATTTAAGTCAGATGTGAAAGCCCTGGGCTCAACCTAGGAACTGCACCTGATACTGGATAACTAGAGTACAGAAGAGGGTAGTGGAATTTCCTGTGTAGCGGTGAAATGCGTAGATATAGGAAGGAACACCAGTGGCGAAGGCGACTACCTGGTCTGATACTGACACTGAGGTGCGAAAGCGTGGGGAGCAAACAGGATTAGATACCCTGGTAGTCCACGCCGTAAACGATGTCTACTAGCCGTTGGGACACTTGATGTCTTAGTGGCGCAGCTAACGCACTAAGTAGACCGCCTGGGGAGTACGGCCGCAAGGTTAAAACTCAAATGAATTGACGGGGGCCCGCACAAGCGGTGGAGCATGTGGTTTAATTCGACGCAACGCGAAGAACCTTACCTACTCTTGAAATCCTGCGAAGTCGGAAGAGATTCTGATGTGCCTTCGGGAACGCAGTGACAGGTGCTGCATGGCTGTCGTCAGCTCGTGTTGTGAAATGTTGGGTTAAGTCCCGTAACGAGCGCAACCCTTGTCCTTATTTGCCAGCACTTCGGGTGGGAACTCTAAGGAGACTGCCGGTGACAAACCGGAGGAAGGTGGGGACGACGTCAAGTCATCATGGCCCTTACGAGTAGGGCTACACACGTGCTACAATGGCCGGTACAGAGGGCTGCAATCCTGCGAGGGGGAGCTAATCTCACAAAACCGGTCGTAGTCCGGATTGGAGTCTGCAACTCGACTCCATGAAGTCGGAATCGCTAGTAATCGTGAATCAGAATGTCACGGTGAATACGTTCCCGGGCCTTGTACACACCGCCCGTCACACCATGGGAGTGGATTGCACCAGAAGTAGCTAGCTTAACCTTCGGGAGGGCGGTTACCACGGTGTGGTTCATGACTGGGGTGAAGTCGTAACAAGGTAGCCCTAGGGGAACCTGGGGCTGGATCACCTCCTTAAACGATAGCGGATTCTCAGCAAGCGTTCACACGAATTATCTGATCAGTTGTAGAGTAAGTACTGGGGCTATAGCTCAGCTGGGAGAGCGCCTGCTTTGCACGCAGGAGGTCTGCGGTTCGATCCCGCATAGCTCCACCATTTCTCATGCCTTGAGAGTGGTTAGTACTTAAGATTTGTATTTGAGAATACAAAAGCTAATACATGAAAATCATGTGTATTACCTTTTGTCTTTTTTTAGACAGAACGCTCTTTAACAATTTAAATCCTGTAAAAAACGAGAATTAAGAAGTAAAAAATGTACAAGCGCTAATCCGGCGTAAATGTATCGTTACTTCAGCGTTATTTACTTTGTATAAAGTAGATGGCTATGAAGTTTTATCAGTCACTTTGAATCAGACCCTTTTGGGTTATATGGTCAAGTGACTAAGCGTGCACGGTGGATGCCTTGGCAGTCAGAGGCGATGAAGGACGTGGTAACCTGCGATAAGGTTTGGGGAGTCGGTAAACAGGCTTTGATCCAAACATTTCCGAATGGGGAAACCCACCCAGTGTAAGCTGGGTATCTCTTGAGTGAATACATAGCTCTTGAGAGGCGAACTCGGGGAACTGAAACATCTAAGTACCCGAAGGAAAAGAAATCAACCGAGATTCCCCTAGTAGCGGCGAGCGAACGGGGACCAGCCCTTAAGCTGTGTTGTAGTTAGTAGAACGCTCTGGAAAGTGCGGCCGTAGTGGGTGATAGCCCCGTATACGAAAACTTATACACAGTGAAATCGAGTAGGACGGGACACGTGATATCCTGTCTGAACATGGGGGGACCATCCTCCAAGGCTAAATACTCCTGACTGACCGATAGTGAACCAGTACCGTGAGGGAAAGGCGAAAAGAACCCCTGTGAGGGGAGTGAAATAGAACCTGAAACCGTGTACGTACAAGCAGTGGGAGCGGACTTGTTCCGTGACTGCGTACCTTTTGTATAATGGGTCAGCGACTTAATTTCAGTAGCAAGGTTAACCGTTTAGGGGAGCCGTAGGGAAACCGAGTCTTAATAGGGCGTGTAGTTGCTGGGATTAGACCCGAAACCGAGCGATCTATCCATGGGCAGGTTGAAGGTTGAGTAACATCAACTGGAGGACCGAACCGACTGTCGTTGAAAAGCCAGCGGATGACTTGTGGATCGGAGTGAAAGGCTAATCAAGCTCGGAGATAGCTGGTTCTCCTCGAAAGCTATTTAGGTAGCGCCTCATATCTCACCTACGGGGGTAGAGCACTGTTTCGGCTAGGGGGTCATCCCGACTTACCAACCCGATGCAAACTCCGAATACCGTAGAGTGCAATTATGGGAGACACACTGCGGGTGCTAACGTCCGTTGTGGAAAGGGAAACAACCCAGACCGTCAGCTAAGGTCCCAAAGTTATGGTTAAGTGGGAAACGATGTGGGAAGGCTCAGACAGCTAGGAGGTTGGCTTAGAAGCAGCCACCCTTTAAAGAAAGCGTAATAGCTCACTAGTCGAGTCGGCCTGCGCGGAAGATATAACGGGGCTCAAACCATACACCGAAGCTACGGACGCAACTTGTTTGCGTGGTAGAGGAGCGTTCTGTAAGCCGTTGAAGGGAAAGCTGTAAGGCATCCTGGAGGTATCAGAAGTGCGAATGCTGACATGAGTAACGATAAGGGGGGTGAAAAACCTCCCCGCCGGAAGACCAAGGGTTCCTATCCAA
The DNA here is from genome assembly GCF_024347215.1 of Aliamphritea ceti. NCBI lineage: Bacteria > Pseudomonadati > Pseudomonadota > Gammaproteobacteria > Oceanospirillales > Oceanospirillaceae > Aliamphritea > Aliamphritea ceti. The sequence continues at coordinate 4,830,799 of NZ_AP025282.1, read as the reverse complement.
TGCTAATCAGGGTAGGGTGAGTCGACCCCTAAGGCGAGGCCGAAAGGCGTAGTCGATGGGAAACAGGTTAATATTCCTGTACTTCTTGTTATTGCGATGGAGTGACGGAGAAGGCTAGGCCATCACGGCGTTGGTTGTCCGTGTTTAAGGCTGTAGGCTGGGGAATTAGGAAAATCCGGTTCCCTAAGGCTGAGAGTCGATGACGAGTCCTCTTTTGGACGAAGTGGTTGATGCCATGCTTCCAGGAAAAACTTCTAAGCTTCAGATAACAAGAAATCGTACCCCAAACCGACACAGGTGGTCAGGTAGAGAATACCAAGGCGCTTGAGAGAACTCGGGTGAAGGAACTAGGCAAAATGGTACCGTAACTTCGGGAGAAGGTACGCCCCTGACGGTGATGAGACTTGCTCTCTAAGCTGTTGGGGGTCGAAGATACTAGGTGGCTGCGACTGTTTATTAAAAACACAGCACTCTGCAAACACGAAAGTGGACGTATAGGGTGTGACGCCTGCCCGGTGCTTGAAGGTTAATTGATGGGGTTAGCTTCGGCGAAGCTCTTGATCGAAGCCCAAGTAAACGGCGGCCGTAACTATAACGGTCCTAAGGTAGCGAAATTCCTTGTCGGGTAAGTTCCGACCTGCACGAATGGCGTAACGATGGCCACACTGTCTCCACCCGAGACTCAGTGAAATTGAAATTGCGGTTAAGATGCCGTATATCCGCGGCTAGACGGAAAGACCCCGTGAACCTTTACTATAGCTTCGCAGTGGACTTTGATATTACTTGTGTAGGATAGCTGGGAGGCTTTGAAACTTGGACGCTAGTTCGAGTGGAGCCAATCTTGAAATACCAGCCTGGTACTATTGAGGTTCTAACGCAGGTCCCTTATCGGGATCGCGGACATTGTGTGGTGGGTAGTTTGACTGGGGCGGTCTCCTCCTAAAGAGTAACGGAGGAGTACGAAGGTGCGCTCAGCATGGTCGGAAATCATGCATCGAGTATAAAGGCATAAGCGCGCTTGACTGCGAGACTGACACGTCGAGCAGGTACGAAAGTAGGTCTTAGTGATCCGGTGGTTCTGTATGGAAGGGCCATCGCTCAACGGATAAAAGGTACTCCGGGGATAACAGGCTGATACCGCCCAAGAGTTCACATCGACGGCGGTGTTTGGCACCTCGATGTCGGCTCATCACATCCTGGGGCTGAAGCCGGTCCCAAGGGTATGGCTGTTCGCCATTTAAAGTGGTACGCGAGCTGGGTTTAGAACGTCGTGAGACAGTTCGGTCCCTATCTGCCGTGGACGTTTGAGATTTGAGAAGAGTTGCTCCTAGTACGAGAGGACCGGAGTGAACGAACCTCTGGTGTTCGGGTTGTCATGCCAATGGCATTGCCCGGTAGCTATGTTCGGACAGGATAACCGCTGAAAGCATCTAAGCGGGAAGCCCCCTTCAAGATGAGATCTCACTGGGACCTTGAGTCCCCTGAAGAGCCGTTCAAGACCAGGACGTTGATAGGCTGGGTGTGTAAGCGTTGTGAGGCGTTGAGCTAACCAGTACTAATTGCTCGTGAGGCTTGACCATATAACGCCAAAAGCGTTTGGTTGTGTGATTACACAACACGGATCAAGTGATTGATGAAGATACATTGCTGCAAAGCATGTTGGATTAGAGTTTGTACATCATCTTAAGACTCGATTAGCCTGAAGAAGGCATACAGGATTTTTATTGTTACAGTTTTTTGCTTGGCGACCATAGCGAGATGGAACCACCCGATCCCTTACCGAACTCGGAAGTGAAACGTCTTAGCGCCGATGGTAGTGTGGGGATTCCCCATGTGAGAGTAGGTCATCGCCAAGCACCTATTTAAGAAACCCTGCTACGTTGTAGCAGGGTTTTTTTTTCGTCTGCAGAAAAGGTCGGCCATCGGCTGCTCAAGGTCACCTGTTTAAGAAACCCTGCCAGGCTGCAGTATCAGGCTCTATCGTCCGCCGGAAAGGCTAGCACCGACTGTTTAATAAGACCTATTTAAAATAGCTCTGCCGGATGGTAGCTAAGCGTTTATCAGTTAAAAGCGTAAGTTACCGTGAATGTATAGCCTTAACATGAGCGCTCCTTTAGGAGGCTTGTACGGGCGTTCTTTCTGGATCGAAAAGTTGGTTTGAAAAGAGAAGTTAGCAGTTCAAGCTTAAAGTTGGATGAGGCTTCATGAGCCTAAATTTCTTTTAAACAAGGCTTCATATTGATGTAAAGAAAGCTGTTTGTTTTTCAGTAACTGCTTGGTAGCAAGATATAAGTAACTGTAAAGTAAATAGAAATGCGTGAAGCTCTTATTTCAAGCTTGTGAAGGAAAGAAGGTTTTAAGAAAAGGAAGAAGGCTGGATATTAAGTGTTCTGATGTAAGCAGGTGGTGCTATAGGGTATGTGTAGAAGGAATTAACTCAACCCCTAGGCTGACGATGGAGTCGTTTTGCTTAGAGATTGAGTTGTCAGAAGTTAAGCGCTTACAAAGCGTCTACGTCAGTTTCGCCGGTACGGATACGAATCGCTTGTTCCAGCGGAGTTACGAAGATTTTACCGTCACCGATTTTTCCGGTGTTAGCTGTTTTGCTGATGGCTTCGATGACCTGGTCCAGCATCGTTTCATCGATAGCTGCTTCGATTTTTACCTTAGGTAGAAAATCTACCACGTATTCGGCACCACGGTAGAGTTCGGTATGACCTTTCTGGCGACCAAAGCCTTTAACTTCAGTCACTGTGATACCCTGAATACCGATTTCGGACAGGGCTTCACGTACGTCATCCAGTTTGAACGGCTTAATAACCGCACTTACCAGTTTCATCATTGTATCCTCGCTTGGGTCTGTTTTGGTCTTGTCTTAACAAGAGCCTCAGACAGTTGGAGTTTAAGCCTAAAATCTGGGGGGCAATTATACCCAGCTTTAGCTGTTTAATAAATCAAGGCTACAACTACGATGTGGAACAGGATCAATAATCGTCGCAGTTGTACCCTTGATAACTCAAATTGTTAGCTCTTGTTTGCAAACTCTGGGTAGGCTTCCATACCGCATTCGGCAAGATCGACACCCTGATATTCTTCTTCAGCACTTACCCTAATACCCATCAATTGTTTCAAAATAGCCCAGACAATCAGGCTGACAATGAATACCCAGATAAATATTGTTGCAGCACCGATTAGCTGACCGCTGAAGGTAGAACCGTCGTTGGTTACTGGTACAAGAATGAGGCCAAGTAAGCCACAAACTCCGTGTACTGAAATAGCGCCTACTGGGTCATCAATGCGGAGTTTATCCAGCGTCAGAATAGAGAATACAACTAAGACACCGCCTATAGCGCCAAACAGGCTGGCTTGCAAAGGAGTTGGTGTTGAAGGCTCTGCAGTGATGGTTACCAGGCCAGCTAATGCACCGTTCAATAGCATTGTTAAATCTGCTTTACCGAATAGTGCACGGGCTGTCAGCAAGGCACAGATTGCACCTGTTGCCGCTGCTGCATTGGTGTTAAGGAATACCATAGCAACACTGTGTGCGCTGTTAACATCACCGAGTTTCAGTACGGATCCACCGTTAAAACCGAACCAGCCCATCCATAGAATGAAAGTGCCTAGAGTCGCTAGTGGCAGGTTTGCACCAGGAATAGCTTTTATTGAGTTGCCTTTATATTTGCCGTGGCGAGGCCCCAATAACAATACGGCTGCAAGTGCTGCGCTTGCACCAGCCATGTGTACAATGCCTGAGCCTGCGAAATCAGAGAAGCCTAAGTCACCAAGATTGTAGAGACCGAATACATCGTCACCGTTCCAGGTCCAGGCACCTTCCATAGGGTAAATAACTCCTGTCATAACCACTGCAAAGCTGAGGAATGCCCAGAGTTTCATACGTTCAGCGACAGCACCAGAAACGATCGACATGGCTGTTGCAACGAACACAACCTGGAAGAAAAAATCAGAAGCTGGTGAATATACTGCATCCCCCTCGAATCCATTGCTTGCTGAATCCGCCTGTACCTGATTGATGTCCAGGCTGCCGATACCATCAAGGAAAAAGCCACCGCCGTACATGATCTGATATCCGCAGACCAGATACATAAAACATGAGATTGCATATAGGGCGACGTTTTTAGTGAGGATTTCTGTTGTGTTTTTAGCACGTACTAATCCTGCCTCTAACATTGCGAAGCCAGCGGCCATCCACATAACCAGTGCGCCGCATACCAGGAAGTAAAAGGTATCCAAAGCGTACTGTAAGGCAAATATCTGATTTTCCATCGAGTCCTCCAGTAAATTGCTGATTTTCAAATCATCTTTTACTCAGGCTATGGCAGAAATTGTGCCACTAAATAAATAGTCTATTAATAACAGTTGGTTGCGTTGATTTAGGTGGCAAAATAATAGTTTGTTGAGTGATAGTAAAATATGCTCCGGGCAATTATGGCGCAGCGGTAAATGCGATTCGCACTGTTTTGGTGCTTTTCTTTACAGTGCTTATACGTGTTAAAAAGTGCATTGCTTGATATATTTAGAGGTCATTACTATTACGAAATCCGGAGCTCCGGATGTATGAGGTTGTATGATTAATCAGGCATTTTTACAGGGGTTAAGTGATCAGCTTGGCCAGTTAATGAGTAAAGCTCCAGGTGGTAACGCGAATTTACAAGGTCAGATTCAGGGCGTGTTGCAAGGCGCATTCAGTAAAATGGATCTGGTTAACCGCGAAGAGTTTGATGCTCAGTCAGCGGTGTTAGCGCGTACCCGGGCGAAGTTGGAAGCACTTGAGAGCCAGCTGTCTGTACTGGAGTCACGTATAGAGCAGGCTGATAAACAATAATATTTACAGGCTTATAAAGATAATAACAGACCATTAATGCTGGTCTTTTCTTCAAGCGTTCACCAGGGAAGGGTTTATGGCGCTGGCAATTATTCATACTCGGGCACAGTTGGGTGTCACTGCACCATTGGTCAATGTGGAAATACATCTTTCCGGTGGCTTACCTTGTTTTGCAATCGTTGGGCTTCCCGAAGCGGCAGTTAAGGAAAGCCGGGAAAGAGTACGCAGTGCGTTACTTAATTCTGGTTTTGATTTTCCTGCCCGGCGGATCACTGTGAACCTTGCACCGGCGGATTTACCTAAAGAGGGTGGTCGCTATGATTTAGCGATTGCGTTAGGAATATTACTCGCCAGTGATCAGCTGAAAGTAAAGCAACTTCAGGCGTATGAGTTTATGGCTGAACTGGGGCTAGGTGGTGAGTTGCGACCGGTTCGGGGTGTTTTACCAGCCGCTATTGCTTGTCAGGAGGCGGGTAACGCTTGTTGGGTTGCCCAGGGAAATGTTGCTGAAGCTATGTTGGTTGATGATTTGACCGTCTTTAGTGATTCAGATTTACTCAGTGTTTGTAATAGTCTGAGTGATGAGCATAGATGTTCTCCTACAAATGCTGAATCGACCACTGTAGTCAGTACGAATGTGGCCGATATGGCTGATATCAAAGGCCAGCATCAGGCGCGTCGCGGATTAGAAATAGCCGCTGCTGGCGGGCATAACATTCTTTTTTCTGGCCCTCCGGGTAGCGGAAAAAGTATGTTGGCATCTCGTTTACCGGGACTGTTGCCTCAGTTATCCCGGAAAGACCTACTTGAAACAGCTGCGATTTATTCTGTTGCAGGTATGGATTCCAGTAGTTTGTTGGCTGGAAGCAGGCCTTTCCGTGCGCCGCACCATACTGCGTCATCTGTTGCATTGGTAGGGGGAGGCAGTAAGCCCCGTCCGGGAGAGATTTCTCTGGCGCATCAGGGCGTATTATTTTTGGATGAGCTGCCTGAATTTCCCCGAACAGTACTGGAAGTTCTCCGTGAGCCTCTGGAATCAGGTAAGGTTGAGATATCCAGAGTTGCTCAGCAATTGAGTTTTCCTGCGCGTTTTCAGTTGGTAGCAGCAATGAATCCTTGTCCTTGTGGGTATCTGGGAGACTCTGACGGACGATGCCGTTGTACACCGGATCAAATCAGTCGTTATCAGCATAAAATTTCTGGTCCTTTATTAGATCGCATCGACTTGTTTTCCTGGGTGCCAGGTTTGCCTGCGGAGCAACTAATGGCAAGAGGAGGTGGTGAATCAAGTGATGACGTTCGAGGTAGGGTAATGCTGGCTCATGAGCTACAGATGCAGAGACAGGGGTGCCGTAATGCTGAGTTAATCACAGCTGATCTCGAGGTGTATTGTGCTTTGGGGGGTGTGGAGCAGGCATTATTAATTAACGCGATGCAGCGTCTAAAATTGTCAGCTCGGGCGGCCCATCGGGTCCTGAAAGTCGCGAGGACGGTTGCTGATATGAATCAGTCCGAAAATATAAATCAGACAGCGTTGTTAGAAGCGTTAGGATTCCGATTTAACGGTGTGCAGGTAGTTGCGGGGTGAAAATCAGTTAGTCTGAGTGTGTTTTTGGGGTGTTTGCTGGCTGTTTTGCAGCATGTTGAAGAAATCCTGGAAGGGCATAGGGCGGCTGTACAGAAAGCCCTGAGCCTGATAACAGTCGTGCTCGATAAGAAAGTCATGCTGCGCGCGGGTTTCAACGCCTTCGGCTATGACTTCTATATTCAGGCTGCGTGCAAGGTTGATGATAGCTTTCACGATTTCCCGGTCGTCCTGCTGTTCAATAACACCCTGAGTAAAGGAACGGTCAATTTTAAGGCTGTTTACCGGGAGTTTTTGCAGCAATGTAAAAGATGAGTAACCGGTGCCGAAATCATCCAGCGAGAAGGTAATACCCAACTGATTCAGTTCTTCTATACCCTGACGAATATGTGCTTCATTACTAAATAGCGCTGATTCAGTTAATTCAAACTCCAAAATAGAAGTGTCTATCTGGTACTTTTCGATCAAACGTTGAATTGTACGACTTAAATAGCGGTCTTCAAATTGCCGGAATGACAAGTTGACGCCGATGCGGCCTATATTGAGTTTCGCCCGATTGATCGTTTGCATATCCATACCGGCGCGATAAATAACCCAATAACCAATAGGGACAATGAGTCCGGTGCGTTCAGCCAGATCGATAAATTCACCCGGCGCAATTAATCCTCGTTCTGGATGCCGCCAACGGATGAGTGCTTCTGCGCCAATAATAGTACCGGTACGTATGTCTACGCGGGGTTGGTAAAACAGTTCAAACTGTTCTTTCTGAAGCGCGACAATCAGGTCGGGTTCCAGATCATTCTGACCAGCTTCGGCATCGGGCAGGCTGCTGGCAAAAAAGTTGTAGCTGCATTCGCTACGCTGTTTAGCCTGTAACCGTGCCTGATGAGCCTGAAAAATTATGCTGTCTGCATCCTGGTGTTGTCTTGAAATGCTGATGCCCGCGCTACAAGGCAAAGTAAACTCTCCATCGTTGAGCTGATAAGGCTCACTAAGAGATGCTAATAGAGCTTCGCAAATCGGTTTAAGGGCTGCTTCAGTATCCTGTTCGGCCTCTAATAAATAAAAGAGACTGAATTCATCGGCACCCATACGGGCTATGTCACAGTCGAACAGATTGGCAATGCGGCGTGCCAGTATCTGAACAATGCGGTCACCAGCCTGGCTGCCATTCAGGTGGTTAAAGCGGCTAAATCCGTCGAGATCGATGTTAATCAGTGCGATGCTTTTGGTTGTCTGGCTCAGGGTGTCACATAGCTGGGTATAAAAATGATGTCGGTTCTGTAAACCTGTTAACAAGTCGGATTGTGGTGCTGAATGAAATTGTTCTGACGGATAAGCTTGCTGTTGTGGTGTTGCTTTAACTGAATAGCGAATAACTCGCTTCAACCTGTCTGTAGTGAGATCCGAAGTGACCAGGTATTCAGTTGCGCCTGCGGAGAGAAAGCTTTGATTGCGAAACCGACTGAAATTCAGGTCGAAGGCAATGACTGGAATGCCAGGGTGCTTCTGACAGAGTTGTTGTAATAGCAGAATAGGGTAGTCGCCGGGTTGGCAGGCATGTAGAAAAATAACATCAGGCAGAGTTGCGAGCTTGGTCTCGAGCTGGCTGGCAATTACCTGACGGCATACAAACAGGTGCTCTTCAGCGAGTAGCTCAGCCAGTCGCCAGGTATCTTCATTGGCGCCGATCAGTAAGCAATCAACGCCAGATTGTATGCACGCGGGTTGTACAGAAGTCATAAGACATCTCAAAACAAATCTGTTGAAAACGTCCTGTAACTGTTTACCATCGTTTTGCAATTCTATGCGTTGTCATTCCATGACATAATTGCAACCTGAGGTTTTAACAGCCTCAACTTACATTTGAGTAGGTTGACTAGAAGTTTGCAAAGACACTTATTTCTAAAAATCCATACGCCTTATTCTTTCAAGAGTAACATGGCGATAGCTTTGATCAAGTACTTTCTGTGATAAAAAGTGGTTTAAAAATAATATCTTACGGGATTTTCGTGAGTTTGTTTTTCAGCCAACAATAAGCTATCGGCAGTTTTAGGCAATAACTTTAGCTATTTCTCAGGTTTTTATGGCAAAACTTAATCCTCGCCAGCAAGAAGCGGTTGACTATATCAGTGGCCCGCTGTTGGTTCTGGCCGGAGCCGGATCAGGCAAAACCAGTGTGATCACCCGGAAGATTGCCTATCTTATCGAGCGATGCGGTATTAAAGCGCACAATATTGCGGCAGTGACTTTCACCAATAAAGCGTCCCGTGAAATGAAAGAGCGGGTTGGTACTCTGGTGAAAAAATCGGCTACTCGCGGACTGACGGTGTCGACCTTTCACAACCTGGGTCTCAATATTATTCGTAAAGAGCATAAAACCCTTGGCTTTAAAAAAGGTTTTTCGTTATTTGACGATCAGGATACCAAGTCGCTGCTAAAAAGCCTGATGCTGCATAACAATGAAGATGTCGATCAGGTCGATGCAGTACAAAATACGATCTCTAACTGGAAGAACGAGATGGTTAGCCCTGAGCAGGCCCTTGTGCAGGCTCAGGGGCCCGCAGATATACTTGCTGCCAGAGCTTACGACTCCTACGCACAGAGCCTGAAAGCTTACAATGCAGTTGATTTTGATGATCTTATTTTATTACCGGCGCAATTGTTTCTGAATCATCCAGAAGTGTTAGAGCGCTGGCAGAATAAGATTCGTTACCTGCTAGTCGATGAGTATCAGGATACTAATACCAGTCAGTATCTGTTGGTCAAAATGTTAGTTGGTATCCGTGGTGCTCTGACAGTGGTCGGTGATGATGATCAGTCGATTTACTCATGGCGAGGCGCAAGGCCTGAAAACCTGAATCAGTTGCAGTTAGATTTTCCCAGTCTGAAAGTTGTAAAACTTGAGCAAAACTATCGTTCAACCAGCCGTATTCTGAAAGCTGCCAACAGTGTTATATCAAATAACCCACACGTGTTTGATAAGACCCTTTGGAGTGATATGGGTTATGGTGAACTGATTCGGGTGGTATTCAATGCTGATGAAGATGCTGAGTGTGAACGGGTAGCGACAGATATTCTGGACCAGCATTTACGTTTACGCCGCCAGTTCAAAGACTTTGCAATTCTTTACCGGGGTAACCATCAGGCTCGCCTACTGGAACTAAAGTTACAGAGCTTTCAGATTCCTTATAAGCTGAATGGCGGTACATCTTTTTTTGGTCGTGCTGAGATAAAGGACATCATGTCCTATATGAAAGTGTTGGTTAACCCCGATGATGATAATGCTTTCCTGCGAATTATTAATTTGCCCCGGCGGGAAATTGGCCCAACGACTTTGTTAAAGCTTGGTGAGTATGCCAATACCCGTCAAATCAGTTTATTTAATGCTTGTGATGAACTGGGTCTGGAGCAGGTATTACCGCCAGCAGCTGTGGAGCGTTTACGTCGTTTCAATAACTGGCTTCAGGGTATATTGGAGCAATGCGAACGGGGTGATCCGATCAACGGCATTGCAAAAATGATCGACGATATTGATTACACAGGCTGGATTATGCAAAACAGTTCCAGTGATGTCGTCGGTGAAAAACGTATGCAGAATGTCTGGATATTGGTGGATTCATTGCGCAGTACGCTTGAGCGTTTACAGGAAGATGATCCTGATGCAGGTATTCGTGAAACAATTGCCCGTTTGATACTGATGGATATTATGGAGCGTCAGGAAGAAGAGGATGAGTCTGATAAAGTTCAGCTGATGACCCTGCATGCTTCAAAAGGACTCGAGTTTCCGTATGTCTACCTGATAGGTATGGAAGAAGAGCTGTTACCGCATCGTAATAGCATTGAAAGTGGTGATATCGAAGAAGAGCGTCGTTTAGCATATGTAGGTATTACCCGTGCCAAACAGGAGCTGACACTGACGTTAGCACGACAGCGTAAGCAGTACGGTGAAAAAGTTGATTGTGCTCCAAGCCGCTTTATTGAAGAGATTCCTCAGGATGACTTGGTCTATGAAGGCAAAGGGGATGTGTGTGAAACCACCAATAAAGCAAGGGGACGTGCCACCTTATCCGGTTTACGTGATTTGTTAGATGATCTTTAATAAGCAGCTGAGTTAAAAAACCGCGAAAAATTATAGCTATAAAAAAACCGCTGTCTGTTACCAGGCAGCGGTTTTCTTTTATCCAAACTTGTCGTCAGGCTTAGTTAGCGCTGTCGATCATGTACTGGATAGTGTCCTGCATTTCCTGATCCGAACAATCTGAACAGGTGCCTTTAGGAGGCATTGCATTGAAGCCGTTAATTGCGTTTGCCAGCAGTGTTTCCATGCCTTTGTTCGCACGGTCAGTCCAGTCAGCGGTGCCGTATTTAGGTGCGCTCAGGACACCAGTACCGTGACATGCTGCACATTTAGTTGTGTAAATGTCTTCTGATGAACGGGCGCCGCCACCGCTGGAAGCAGACGCTACCGGGCTTGCAGTTGCACACTCTTCACCTTCGATACATACGTTACCAACCGGCTTCAGGCGGTCGGCAATCGCAGCATTGTCATCGGTGTTTGCTAATGTAGTGGTTGCCAGAAAGCCCACAACCAGGGCAAACAGGGCGGAAACAGCTTTGGCAGCAATATTACTCACAGTCACGACCTCATTCATCGCTTAATTTTAAAGTCCGGCAACTGTTCTTTGACGCCGGTTTTGAGACCAGCCTGAGTTTGGCAACAGTTGCGTATATATCTTGTCGGCGGGGATTATAGCGGTAAAAGCCTGCAACGAAAATGGGGACTTTACGCACCGGGTCAATTATTTAGTCGATAGTAGGAGAAATGTTGTCAGTTACTTAGGAGGTTTTGCAAGGCTGCCTGAAGAAATTCGCGCTAGTTGTATTAATTTAATAGGTGGGATTGAGTCTGGTTGCGCCTGATCTTTTAATAATGATAGTTTCTCCTACGCTTGGTTTGTCTTTCAAGGTCTGGTTTCGATGGCCGGTTAATATTTTAGGTAGAAGAAGATGTTGTCATTCTCAGTGGCAATTACTCATGGAAGGAAAGTTTGTGTATGCGAGTCACTATAGTTCTGTCGTACGTTTTTTATTGTCTTGGAATATTGTTTTTTCCATCGAAAGTTAATGCTGACGCTATGGATGTCACTCCGGCTCCCAGCTGGATTCAATCAATCGAGCTGAGTTCTCCTTCCTCTATTCCGGTTAATGATCTGTCTAATGGGACCTATTATCTGCTTTATGATAGGCAGATTAACGCGTTGGCTAAAGAAACTGAGTATTACAGGCGATACGCTCTGCAGTTACTAAATACTAGTGCAGTTGAAGATAATTCTCAGATTCAAATTGATTATGACCCCAGTTATGAGCGACTGCAGTTACACACTTTAAATATTGTGCGAGACGGCCAAGTTATTGAAAAGTCGAAAACATCTCGATTTCAGGTGTTGCAGAGTGAAAGAGAGCAGGATGCACTGATTTATAATGGCGCACTGACGCTGAGTATTATTATCGAAGATGTGCGCATAGGAGATGTTCTTGATTATAGTTATACCATCTATGGTTCTAATCCCGTTTTAGATGGGAAGTTTTCAACATCATTAGGTACTGACTGGAGTGTTCCGATTCACCAGGCGGAATTTAGTCTGTTATGGCCTGATGGTAAGCCTATAAAGCAGCGGTCGGAAAGAACTGCTGATCAAATGTCGGTTGAAACCAACGATGGCGTTAGCCGGTATTTTTATTCTGTAATAAATTCCAGTGCGCGGACGTTGGAGTCGGATACTCCTGAGTGGTATGAACCATGGGGGAGAATTTATCTTTCTGAATATTCTGACTGGTCCCAAGTCGTTGATTGGGCCATTCCGTTATACGAGGCCGCGCTGGATGCTCAGGAGGGGGTGGCAGAGCAGTTGGTGTCTCTGAATCTGTCGTTAATGCAACCTGAGCAGAAAATTACCCAGGCGCTATTTTTTAATCAGCAACAGATTCGCTATTTGGGGCTGGAAATGGGGACGAATTCTCATGCTCCCAGCAGTGCAGAAACAACATTGCAACGAAGGTATGGAGACTGTAAAGATAAGGTTGTCCTTTTACTAGCGATGCTCAAGCGTTTGGGGATTGAGGCATATCCTGCTCTTGTAAATACTGAAACAGGAGAAACGCTTACAGAGCGGTTACCGTCTGCGCTGGCTTTTGATCATGTGATTGTTAAAGTTTTATTGAATAGTAAAGTCTATTGGCTTGACCCGACCCGGAGCTATCAGGTTGGTGCGCTCGATGAGATTTATCAGCCAGATTATGGTTATGCGTTAGTGATCAAAAAAGGTGTGACTGAGCTAACGAGGATGGCCGGGACTACTCCAAACACTTCAATGTTAATTGAAGAAACATTTGATCTGACACAGGGGGTTGATCAGCCAGGCGTGTTGAGTGTTAAAACACGTTATACCGGTCGGGATGCAGAATATCAGCGAAATCGTTTTGCTCAGAATAGCCTGCAAAGCATCAGCAATAAATACCAGGGTTACTATCAGCAGGAATATGGAGAGCTACTGCAAGCATCATCGTTAACTATTAACGAAAGTGTTGATGGTGCTTTTGTTAGTAAAGAGGAGTATCAGCTTCTGCAGCCATGGAGTGTGGATGATGATCAGAAGCAATATTATTTGGATTTCTATCCGGGAACATTAACAGAGTATACGAAAGAGCCTTCATCAGTAAAACGTAAGGATCCATTACATATAACTTATCCCTTAGATAATCGGCACATTATAAAGGTTAAGTTGCCCGAAGGCTGGCATTTTAATGCTGAGTCTTTTTATGAAAAAAATAATATATTCGATTTTGAGGCGGTGTATAGCTTTGATGCAACGTTAAGTGAACTAACGCTAGATTATCGATTAAGGCATCTTAAGTCTTTTGTTACGCCTGCAGAGATCGAGCGTTATAGAGCCAGTTTAGGCAAGCTAGACAGATATCTTGCTTATCAGATTTATTCAACTCCACCAGAAAAGACTTTTTGGGAAGAGATAAGCGCCAATACTTCAGTACCTGAGCTGTTAGCGATCGGATCTTTTGGGCTGGTGTTTATCTTATATATATTTAGTCTGATTGCTTGGCGTATAGCTGCCAGACGCTACCAGCCTTCCGAACAGGTTTTTTACCCGGTAACTACGAGCCGGTTTATGGCTCTCTCACTAGGTACTTTTCTTATTTATGTGAGCTACTGGTTTTACCGTAACTGGCGGTATGTGTCGGTGACAGACAAGCCTTCAGTCATGCCTATTATGCGTGGGATATTTGCCTGGTTTTGGTATTTTCCTCTGTATTCCCGCTTGCTACAAAGCAGCAATCAGTATTTTGGTGAGAATCGTTTGTTTTCTAAAGTTGTTGCTATGTTTTTAGCAATAGCTTTTATGTTTGCCTGGTTTGGGACATCTGCACAGTCAGATTTACTGTCGTTAACAGCTTTAATTATTACTCCTTTGTTATTGCTGCCGTTAGTGAATTTTATTAAGCAGTTGAATATTGCTCAGGGAAATAAGGAAGCAGTTGCTAAAAACTCAGTTTTGCGTGTATATCATTTTGCAGTGATTTTGGGGACTGGATTACTGTGTTTAAATTATGCAGCTATCAGTAGCAATATCACAGCGACCCAACAAATACTGGAAGGGAATGCCTTATGGAAGCACCATTTACAGTTCTTTTGGGATCAGAGATTAGTTGATGCTAAACGCTCTCCAGTTATGTTTTATAGCGATTCTGTTATTGATTTTCGTTTGGATGGGAATGGGTTTACTAAAGAAGGTGTTTTTTCATACTGGCAAGTAAATGATCAGTTGGTAACTGAGAGAGCATCATTCAGTGATATAGAGTCGATCAAACCTGCTTATTCTGAGGATGATCTTGAAAATACAACTGTCACTATTACCCGGTTGGATGGCTCAGAGTTTGTGCTCTATCTCAATAGTGTAGGGAAGCTGGATAACAGTTTTGTTAATGAACTCCAGAGTTATTGGAGGCATCAGCGCTAGTGACTGTTTGGTTTAAACGTGATTTATAATTTATGGTGCCTTAGCATATAGACACTTAAGGGCTTCGTAGGTAATATACAGCCCGCGTCGAAAGCCGCATTGATGCGCCCGTAGCTCAGCTGGATAGAGTAGTAGGTTCCGATCCTATTGGTCGGGGGTTCGAATCCCTCCGGGCGCGCCAATTATTGTTACAACGTATTCTGGCTTAGTGCATGTTTTTCTTCGGAACATGCTACTCAATCCAACATAGCTACGGGCGCGAAAGTGCCAATCGAAAGTGGCTTAGGATCGAATGGTCACTTTATGGTCACATCGCCGGTATAGCTCAGCTGGTAGAGCAACTGACTTGTAATCAGTAGGTCCCGAGTTCGACTCTTGGTGCCGGCACCACTTCTTGTTTTCTTAGAAAGTCTTCTTTGAAGACATCCGCTGCGGAGCGGTAGTTCAGTTGGTTAGAATACCTGCCTGTCACGCAGGGGGTCGCGGGTTCGAGTCCCGTCCGTTCCGCCACTTATCTTCTTTTGTTTCCTTCGTTTTGATTTATGAGCATTCAGCTTCATGGGATAGTGCCAATTGAAGCCTTTTTCCAAGTTCTCCAGCCTCTTTGTTTTCCGTACGGTTGTAGATCGTATCTATAGCAAAAATCGCATTCATCATAAGGTCACTTGCTGATAATACTGTGACTTCGTAGTTCTCATGAAATGGCTCATTGACTAGTTTTTTAACGACATTGTTAGCGTCAGTTACTAAATGCTCTTCGATAGAAAGTAATCCAGAATGAATGGCGGTACTTCCCATTACGTAAAGGGCATTGTAGTAGTCCTCCATACCAGCTTTACGAGCGGTTGTAAGAATGCTTAGCTCAGAGTATCCGTTTTTTTGCGAAGCTGTCTTAGCTCTTGTTATGACGGCGGATTCAGCTGCTGATATATATGTTGTATTGCTGTGGTTCGGCAAATGATAATTCTGTTTTACGTGAATTTGAGGCGTATGAAGTGAGTTTGTTGCAGTTTAAGTTACATGTCTTTACAGCATATAAGCGTCTGCGTGCTGAACAATTAAATGATATGCCTGAGTTGTGCCGGATACAGAATTATATGTGTGTGGCCTGCAAGCATTGAAAAAAATGCTGGTATAGCTGTGGCAGGAAAATGCTTTCAGTAGCCGTGTTTATCATGAAGATTTTGACTTTAGAAGCGGTATAAAACTACCATCGCTGCAATATAAATTCAGGCCTGCTCGTATTAAGCAGAAACAGACTAATTAGCAGATATGGGCGAATGCATGCGTATTCTCGTACTTGAAGATGATTCAGAGCTGGGTAACTGGATTCAAACAGGACTCACCGATGCCGGGCATGTGGTGGACTGGTTGGAAGACGGGCGCCATGCGCTGGCCGCAGCCACTACCCAGGAATATGACGTTGTTTTGCTCGACAGGATGACACCGGGGCTGGATGGCTTATCGGTTCTTAAAGCCATGCGTGCTGCAAAGAATAACGTTCCGGTATTAATTCTTTCTGCACTGGGTGATGTTGAATGTCGGGTTCAGGGGTTGGATGCAGGTAGTGATGACTACCTGGCTAAGCCTTTTGCTTTTACTGAGTTGCTGGCGCGGATTAATGCTTTGGGTCGTCGGTCTCTGGGAACCCCGCAAGAAAGTAGTCAGGTGCTGGTGGCGGGAGATTTAGAGTTGGATTTGCTGAAGCGTCAGTGTGTTCGGCAAGGTAAAAGTATAGAACTGAATACAAAAGAGTTTCTGTTGCTGGAAATATTGTTACGTAACCCGGGGCGCATTCAGACAAAAGCAATGTTGCTGGAAAAGGTCTGGGATTTGAGGTTTGATCCAACCACAAGCGTAGTGGAAACCCATATCAGCCGGCTGCGGGGCAAAGTAGATAAGCCTTTTAATGACACGCTGATCCGAACAGTGCGGGGAGCGGGCTATGTTATCGATCAAGTCAGTTAGCCTGAATAGCTTCCGCCGTCTGAAAAAAATGACGGCTTTACGTCAGGCTGTCTTTTTGACTCTGTTGTTCCTAACAGTATTGATGACAGCGGGCTGGTTCAGCGCGCAATGGATAAGTCGTGAGCTGGACAGTGGTATCAATGATGAGCTTAAGCTACGGCACGAAACGCTTGCCCGGCAGTTACAGGAACAACAAGCGGCGGTAGGACTATTGCCTAATAGCTCTGTTATTTTTGCCAGTTTTATTGATGCAGGCAAAAAAACTTACGGTTATCAATCCGACAAATTATATCGTAAAGCAGGGCTTTCGAATGTCGAGTTAGATATTGTTCACTCCCATGAGAAAAGTCGCTGGCGTATTTATAATGCGCCTGCAGCAGGTGGGCAGTTGGTGATTGCCATTAATCTGGATCATCGTTACGACGTTCTGGAGCGTATCGGTCAGTCTTATTTAGTGGTCAGCATTATTGTTAGTCTGGTAACACTAATGGCGGGCCTGTTGATAGGTTTGTATAACCAGCAGCGGTATAACCGTATCAGTAAGACTTTGGATACTATTGCTGCGGGTGATTTGTCCGCCCGGATTAATCTGAATAAGGCCCGTGATGATTTAGACCTGGTGGCTCAGCGCATTGATTTAACAACCGTTCGGTTGGAAAGCCTGGTTAAGCAGACGCAGGATTTATCCGCGAATATTGCGCATGATCTGAAAACGCCTATGGCACGTCTCAGAGCCAGAATTGAATCAGCTTTGCTCAGTCCTGAAGCGGAAGAAAATGCCGTCACACTGGAAGCAGCGCTAGAGCAGATAGATAAAATGATAGCTACCTTTGAAGCTATTTTGCGCATTGCCTATCTTAATTCCGGTGAATATAGGGCAAGTTTTCAGCCATTAGCACTGAATGAAATTGTGCTGGAAACGGCTGATATTTATAGCCCGGTTGTTGAAGATTCAGGGCGTAAGTTGCGGCTGGATATTAAGGGACAAACTGATGTTATGTGCTCACGGGAGTTACTGATTCAGTTGCTGGCCAATCTGATTGAAAACGCAATTCGTCATACTCCTGAGGGGAGTGTTATCTGGTTGTCCTGTCACGAACGCTCTTTAACAATTGAGGATAATGGTCCTGGAGTACCAGAAAGTGAGCGTCTGAGAGTGCTTGAACCTATGTATCGTCTTGAAAAGAGCCGTAGTACATCAGGCAGCGGGCTTGGGCTATCGTTGGTGAATACAATCGCTCAGTTACATCAGGCTAAGTTAGTATTGGCTGATACGACAGGTAATAAGAGTTCTCATGGATTGAAAGTTCAGCTGGCGTTTCCGGTTGCTGAGCGTTTGTAAGTATCAAGGCTTACTAGCAGGAAGAGCAAAGTTTACAAATATGTAAACTTAATGGCAGGTAAGCTCCAGTTTGAAATTACATACTGTGTACATCGAAAGGGATCGACCTGACGAGTTCATTGGAAACTGGAGACCTGTATGAAAACTGTAAATAAGATTCTGCTTATGATCGCTTCACTGATTATTGGTAGTCTGGCGTTGGTTGGTTTTGCTACTTTAGGTTTGGCTGTCATCGGCGCGGCGTTCGCGAGTATTGTGGCAGTTTCCTTAGTGGTTGCCTGGAAGACACGTCGCTCCCGCGATTCGATTGTGGGTTATCAGAATTAAACGGCTGTGCTGAGGGTTTCAACGCCTGAGTCTGAATAATACATCAGCAAATTTTTGTGATAACAAACCTTGTGGAGCTTCACCCCTTTAGCGCCGAAAAGGTTTGTTAGTACTTTGTATCGATAACGGTAAGCTTCAATTTCAGAGCCTGGTTAGAGCAGTGTCATCAATTGTTTTATTCAGGCTAAATTATGTCTGCCAATAGCTTCGCAGTCTGGTGAAGTACTTCTTCTAACCAGTCTTTTTTAGATCATTGTAACGGTGCTGTTTAGTGCTGAATTTTTTTAAAATAATTATTTTTTAATAATGTTTTAAAAAGCTACTTGATCCGTGTTGCCGAAACCCTTATATTACGCGCCGTTCCATGCCGTTTGAGATGTGTTTTTAGCTTCTCAGGCGCGCACATTAAATTTACGTTTCTGTGAATTTAGCCGGTATAGCTCAGCTGGTAGAGCAACTGACTTGTAATCAGTAGGTCCCGAGTTCGACTCTTGGTGCCGGCACCACTTCCTCTTTATTTATACTCCCTTTTTTTTGCATGCTGTATCAGCTTTGCTATCTAATATCTGCGTTATTCATGTATTTAGTGCTCAACACACGACAAAGTCATCCGGTAAGTATTCAGCAATATTATTAATGGCCCGTTGTACGTATTCGTCTTTTTCGCCGACAGGAGCAACGTAGTGCATGGCGTCTTTAGCAGCGTCAATGCCTTCCAGGCGTGCAATAAGCCAGATGGCGAGATATTGAGACGCCAGACAACCACCGGCAGTCGCTATATTGTTTTTTGCATAAAAAGCCTGATTGAGTACTTCTACACCTGCTTCCTGTACCCAGGGTTTGGTAGTCAGGTCAGTACAGGCAGGTACTTCGTTAAGCAGGCCTAGCTTGGCAAGTATTAAAGCTCCTGAGCACTGCGCGCCGATTAACTGACGTGACGGGTCGAGCTTCAGTTGTGACATGATGTCTTTGTCCTGAATGATGTCGCGGGTTTTCATACCACTGCCAACAATTACAGCATCAGCGTTACTGGCTTCGCTGAGGGAAACGTGGCGCTGCATGATGACACCATTCATTGACTTCACCTGTGGAGTTGGGCTGGCGATGGTAACTCGCCAGCCCTTGTTTTGAATCCGGTTTAAAATACCCAGCGCAATCAGTGAATCCAGTTCGTTAAATGCATCGAAGCTTAAGATGGAAATATGCATGTGTGTTGTCCTTCAGATTTTTATGATTGTTAGTCTGTCAGAGGCAGAGCAACGGATGTCTTTCCCGTTATTCAGCAGCTTGTGAAGAGACATTCTATTAACTAATATCATGACAATAAAATTATTGTCATGGATACATTTCAGATGCCAGTTTCGCGCTATAAGCAGATTGTGGATGTTCTTGCTGCCGATATTCGGGATGGACGCCTGACCCCCGGTTCCCGGTTGCCGACACACAGAAATCTGGCCAGAGAAAATGGTATTGCGCTGGTAACCGCATCGCGAGTGTATGCGGAGCTTGAGTCAATGGGGCTTGTGAGTGGTGAGACAGGGCGAGGTACCTTTGTCAGGGAAACAGCCTTGCCGGCAAGCCACGGTATAGATCAGCCGTCAAAAACTGACGGGCTTCTGGATTTAAACTTTAATTCGCCCTCTTTACCCAGTCAGACGAAAATACTTCGTGAGGCACTGCGTGAGCTAGGAGCCTCCGGAGATCTGGAAGCATTGCTGCATTATCAGCCTCATGCGGGCCGAAAACATGAGCGAGCAATAGTTGCGGAACATCTTATAGACCGCGGTCTTGATGTGAGTTCTGAGCAAGTACTGATAGTCAGTGGTGCGCAGCATGGGCTGGCAACAACGGTGATGGCGTTACTCAGGCCTGGCGATGTGGTTGCTGCTGATGCGCTGATATACCCGGGTTTTAAAGTGTTATCTGAAGTGCATCGTTTGGAGTTGGCGCCGCTGCCTTTTTTATCTGAAGGCGAGGGGGGGCTTGGTGGTCCTGATCTGGATGCGCTGGAGTTACTGTGTCAGCGACGCAAGATTCGCGCTGTTTATACGATGCCTACGCTACATAACCCTATGGGCTGGGTTCTGAGCGCGCAGCAACGAGAGAGGCTTGTAAATATAGCCAGACAATATGACTTACTTATTATTGAGGATGCTGCTTATGCATTTCATGCGGAGAATGCACCTTTGCCGGTAGCTGCAATCGCGCCTGAGCGAACCGTATATGTTTCCGGGTTATCTAAAAGTGTTGCTACAGGCTTGAGAGTAGGGTTTGTGGCTGCACCGGTCAGTTATGTACCCCGTATAGAGCGAACGATACGGGCGACTACCTGGAATACTCCGGGCCTAATGACCAAGCTGGCTTGCCGTTGGATTGAAGACGGTACGGTTACCCGGCTAGAGGCGGAAAAACGCGAGGATGCAAAGGCCAGGCAGTGTCTGGCGAAAGATATACTGCATGAGTTTGAATATATCAGTCATCCGGCAGCTTATTTTATCTGGCTACCTTTGCCGGAAGAGGCTCGGGCAGATCAGATTGTGATGGAGTTGTTACGGGCAAATATTTCAGTATCGACAGCTGAGCCTTTTGCAACGACTGATTATGTGCCTCATGCACTGCGTTTAGCATTAGGGTCAGTTGATTTAGATGTGTTACCAATGGCACTCAAAAAGGTGCGGGATGTGATTAGTCCATATATGTACTGATGCGTCGTGATTCGGTGATTTTGATCAAGTTGCTGGCCGTATACGATATTAAACACATAAATAACAGCCCCATAGTCCGAGTCCGACATGTTGACGTAAAAGGATGGCGTGAATGGATAAGTTGTTGGCAGCGCTATAACTTAACATTTGCCTTAATCAGTATGGTGAATACCTACTGAGGTATCCCATAACAATTATTAGTCTTGCTGTTCGATAACCTGACAGCTTGGAGGCGTAATCTAAATGTCTAAATTTCCGAGTAAAGCCAAGGTCGTTATTATCGGCCAGGGCGGTATTGTTGGCGCGTCAGTCGTCCACCACCTGATCGAACGTGGCTGGGACGATATCGTTGGTATCGATAAGTCTGCAATCCCAACAGACATCGGTTCTACTGCGCACGCATCTGACTTCTGTTTCAATACAGCTCACGATCAGATGACGATGTTCACTACTAAGTACTCAATCGACTTCTATGAAGCGATGGGTCGTTATGAGCGTATCGGTGGTATCGAAGTTGCGCGTAATGGCGATACTGAGCGTATGGATGAGCTGAAGCGCCGTGTAACTTCCGGTAAAGCTTTCGGTAACAATGTTCGTATGATGAGCACTGCTGAAGCTAAAGAAAAATTCCCGCTGTTGGAAGAAGATGTTATCCAGGGTGCGTTGTGGGATCCGGATGCAGGTCTGGTTGTGCCACGTTCTCAGACAGTTGCCGGTGAACTGGTAGAAGCTGCTGAAAAAACAGGCAAGCTGACGACGTTTGCAAACACTTCATGCACGGGTCTGAAAATTGAAGATGGCCGCATTAAAGGTGTAGAAACCGAGCGCGGTTACATCGAAGCTGAGCACGTGGTTGTATGTGCTGGTCTTTGGGGCCGACTGATCGCAGAAATGGCGGGCGAAGATCTGCCAGTTATGCCTGTTGATCACCCACTGACATTCTTCAAACCGTTTAACGAGTTTGAAAATACCGGTAAAGAAATTGGTTACCCATTGCTGCGTGACCAGGGTAACTCTGCTTACCTGCGTGATACTGGTGACCCGAAGAGCGCCGAAGGCGGTCAGTTAGAGTGGGGTTACTACGAAGAGAAAGAGCCACGCATGTGTCACCCACGTGACATTCTTGAAAAAGAAGAAGCGCGTCTGTCTCCTTCACAGCGTGATCTGGAGCTGGAAGAAGTTATTGAGCCACTTGAAAAGGCGATGGAACTGACGCCTATCCTGGCTGAGCTGGGTTACGACGAGAAATACTCTTTCAATGGTCTACTGCAGGTAACTGCAGATGGCGGTCCTTCGATTGGTGAATCTTCGAATGTTCGTGGCCTGTGGTACGGTGTTTCCGTATGGGTTAAAGACGGCCCGGGTACTGGTAAAGTTATCGCTGACTGGATGACTGATGGCCGTACTGAATTTGACCACAGCAGCATTGATGTTGCTCGTGCGTACCCGTTCCAGTGTGAAGAACAGTACATTCACGACCGTTGCTACGAGTCTGCTTTCAAGATTTATAACCCACCTGTTCATAACCGTGAGCCATACACTGCTGCCCGTGGTAAGTTCCGCAGCCCATTCTGGGAGCGTGAAAACGAGCTAGGCGGTTACTTCATGGAAATCGTTGGTTGGGAACGTGCTCACGGTTACGCGAGCAACGAACATCTGTTAGAAGAGTACGGCGACCGTATTCCTGTTCGTGAAGCTGAATGGGATAGCCGTCACTTCTTCCGTGTATCTAACGCTGAGCATCTGAAGATGTCTGAAGATGTAGGCATGGTTAACCTGTCTCACTTCGCGATCATTGATGTTACCGGTCCTGATGCTGAGAAGCTGATGGAATACACTTGTGTTGCTAAAGTTGGTGCTGATACGCCAATCGGTAAGGGTGTATACACACACTTCCTGGATGCTGTAGGTGGCGTACGTGCCGACTTAACAGTACTGCGTCTGGGCGAGCAGCACTATCGTGTAATCGATGGTGGTGATGCTGGTCACCGTGACCTGGTATGGCTGAAGCGTATGGCTCAGGATATGGGCTTTAATGCTGAAGTGACCAACGAGACTGCAAACTACGGCTGTCTGGGTGTATGGGGTCCTAACGCTCGTACAGTTCTGGAAAAAGTTGTTGATGATCCAGCGTCTATCAGCCTGGAAAACTACCCGTTCGCAGCGGTTAAAGACATCAAGATCGGTGGCGTTGACTACACTTTCTTCCGTATTTCTTACGTAGGTGAGCAAGGTTGGGAAATCCACTTCAAGATGGAAGATGGTCTGGCGTTGTGGGATGCGGTATACGCACAGGGTGTAACACCTGTAGGTATCGAAACTTACGCAAACAGCCGTCGTCTGGAGAAGAGCTTACGTCTGCAGAACGCTGATATCCTGACAGAATACAACCTGCTGGAAGTTGATTTGGCGCGTCCTAAAGTTAAGGCTGCTGAATTCTTCGGTAAGGATGCTCTGTTGGCTCACCGTGAGCGTGAGCACCAGCCAGCGTACCTGTGTACTCTGACAATGAACGACAACGTAGACTCTGCTGGTGTTGCCCGTTACCCAGTTGGTAACTGCCCAATTCTTGATCCGGCTACCGGTGAAGCGCTGATCGACTCTGAAGGTCGTCGTTCTTACACTACCAGTATCGTTTACGGTCCAAGCATTGGTAAGAACATTGCACTGGGTTATCTGCCTTACGAGTACTGTCAGAAAGGCCGTGAGTTGGAAATTGAATACTTCGGTGACAACTACACAGTAACTGTTGAAGCTGTAGGTTACGGCGCACTGTACGATCCAGAGAACGGTAAGCCACGCTCTTAATCGTATTGCTGAAATGAAAAGCCGGCGTCGAAAGACGCCGGCTTTTTTGTATGCGCTGCTTTTGTTTTTTTGCGAAGAATTAGGAAATCGAGCATATATCTGGCGGTGGCAACTACACAGTGACTGTTGAAGCTGTAGGTTACGGTGCCTTTTACGATTCAGGGTACGATCCAGAGAACGGTAAGCCACGTTCTTAATCGTATTGCTGAAATGAAAAGCCGGCGTCGAAAGATGCCGGCTTTTTTGCATGCGTTGCTTTTGTTTTTTGCGAAGAATTCGGAAACCGAGCTTATATCTGGCGGTGACAACTTCAGAGTAACTGTTGATGCTGTAGGTTACGGCGCCTTTTTCGATTCAGGGTACGATCCAGAGAACGGTAAACTGTATTATTAATCGTAATGATGAAATGAAAAGCCGGCGTCGAAAGGTGCCGGCTTTTTTGTTTCTGGTATAAGAGTGGTTAACCGGGTGAGTAACAGAATGTTATTTTCCGCCGGCAAGGTCAATAAAACTGCCTGTGGTGTAAGAGGCCTGATCGGATAGTAGCCAGGCGATGGCAGCAGCAACTTCTTCAGGCTGTCCGCCACGTTGCATAGGAATGGCGGGTCTGAGCCGTTCAATCCGGCCCGGTTCGCCGCCATCAGTGTGCATATCTGTATATATGAATCCCGGACGGACGCCATTCACCCGAATGCCTTCGCTGGCGACTTCGGTTGCCAGTCCGGTTGTCAGGGTGTCGATAGCACCTTTCGAAGCTGCATAATCAATATATTCACCCGGTGAACCAGTGCGGGCTGCTACGGATGAAACATTAACAATTGCGCCACCTTTGCCGCTGTTTGCAGTAGACATGCGTTTGATCGCTTCTCTGCAGCATAAGAAATATCCGGTGACGTTTACCGTCAGGATTTGATTAATGCGTTCAGCAGACATGTCTTGCAGGCGCATTTGAGGCTTGAGAATGCCCGCATTGTTGACCAGGTGAGTAAGCGAGCCAAAAGCGGTATCTATTTTGCGAAACATATCTGTGACCTGATCTTCCTGGCTTATATCTGCCTGGAGGATAAGTGTCTTACAGCCGGCCTTGGTCAGTTCCTCGCTGAGTTGTACTGCCGCATTGCGTTGCTGGTGGTAGTTCAGGCAAATATTGTAATTCTGGCTGGCCAGTAGGCGGGCTGTTGCAGCACCAATGCCGCGGCTCGCCCCGGTAATCAAAACAGTATTTTCTGACATGGGGCGCTCCTGTTACAGTTGCGGTTTAACGTAAGCTGATGATTTTCCAGTTGTTCTGTTCGGCTGTGGCAGTCAAGGTTTCATCGGCATCAACTGCTACCGGATGATCGACCAGCTTTAGCAGTGGCAAGTCGTTATTTGAATCGCTGTAGAAGTAGCTACCTTCTAATGAGTATGGATTGTTTTCCAGCCAGGTATTTAGTCGGGTGACTTTGCCGTCCTGAAAGCAGGGCGTGCCAGCGATTTTGCCGGTATAGCGGCCATCAATCATCTCAGGGTCGGTCGCGATGATTTCGTTGACGCCAAGTTTGGCTGCAATCGGGCCGGTTACGAAACGGTTTGTAGCGGTAATAATCAGGGTGTAATCACCGTTGTTTTTATGTGTTTGCAGTAACTCAGCAGCTTTTGGCAGCATCATCGCAGTAACTTTTTCTTCCATGAACTGTTGGTGCAGGTTCTGAAGTTGTTCTGTCTCTAGTTCCGCCAGGGGCTTGAGTGCGAAAGTCAGAAATTCATGAATATCCAGTGTGCCAGCAACATACTGTTCATAAAAATAATCATTTGCCTGACGGTAAGCTTCCGTATCAACAATGCCTTTTTCGCATAGAAACTCGCCCCAGGCATGATCGCTGTCGCCGTTCAGTAGGGTGTTATCAAGGTCAAAAATTGCCAGTGCCACGGTGCTGCTCTCCTGAAATGACGGCAAGTATGAATGAACCAGCCGGCTGAAAAAGGTTCTAAAGGCGCTAGCATAGTGACTTGGCACGATCCTCGCAAATGATCCTTGTCGCTGGTGGCTTTGTGGTTTGCGCCTGCGCGCGGAATTATGGAACAATAGGGCAAAAGATTTATAAGGAATTACCGTGATTGATTCAGACGGGTTCAGACCGAATGTCGGTATCATTCTGGCAAACTCGATGGGTCAGGTACTTTGGGCAAGACGAATTGGACAAGACGCATGGCAGTTCCCCCAGGGGGGGATTGATCGCTCAGAAACTCCTGAGCAGGCGATGTACCGTGAACTTAAAGAAGAGATCGGACTGTCGCCGGAAGATGTAGAGATTGTTGCTGTAACCCGTGGTTGGCTAAGGTATAGATTACCCAAGAGAATGATTCGGCATCACTCACATCCGGTGTGTGTCGGCCAGAAGCAAAAATGGTTTTTATTGCGGATGCTTAGTGAAGACAGTGCTGTCAGTATCGATGAGACTGCAAAGCCAGAGTTTGATGGCTGGCGCTGGGTAAGCTACTGGTATCCGTTAGGCCAGGTTGTGGCGTTTAAGCGTGATGTGTATCGCAAAGCAATGCGTGAATTGTCACCCAAGCTAACCCGTCTTGTATTGGACGGCTGGCTTTAATCGCTCAGGCAGATTTCAGAAGAGGGTTTGCATAAGCAGATAGTTACCCGGTTAATAAACTGCCGGTCAGGCAGGCACTGTATGTGTCTGATCTGAGATACATTCAATGATAATAACGCCTGGGAGAGCGAAAGCATGCTAGAAGCACTGCGTAAAATAGTACAAGAGGTTAACTCCGCACCGGATTTGGAATCGGTATTGAGGGTTATCGTTCGTCGAGTACAGCGAGCAGTGCGTACGGATGTTTGCTCTATCTATTTGCTCGATCCCGGCACTCAGCGTTTTATTCTTAAGGCTACTCAGGGACTGAATAAGAAGTCTGTGGGGCAGGCCAGTCTTTCCCGTTCTGAAGGTATTGTCGGTTTGGTTGGTGAGCGTGCCGAACCAATAAATCTTGAGGATGCATCTAAGCACCGTGCTTATAGCTATATTCAGGAAACCGGTGAAGAAAAATTCCACGCATTTTTAGGCGTGCCAATTATTCATCACCGTGAATTACTGGGTGTATTGGTTGTTCAGCAGGAAGCCATTCGCCGTTTTGATGAAACTGAAGAAGCTTTTATGGTCACTATGTCGGCTCAGCTGGCAGGTGTGATCGCACATGCTGAAGCGACAGGGTCGATTGGCAAGCTGGATGATGTAAAGAATAAAGGTAAAACCGACCGTAAGTTTGAAGGTGTTTCCGGTTGTGTAGGTGTTGCTATAGGTCAGGCGGTGGTTATGACGCCGCTGGCTGACTTAAACGGTGTGCCGGACCGGAAAGCGAAAGACATTGATGTAGAAAAAGAAAAGTTTCAGAGCGCACTGGCGGCTGTGCGTAAGGATATTAAGAAGGTTGCCCGCAGTTTATCGAAACGTTTACGCTCTGAAGAGCGAGAATTGTTTGATGTTTATCTGCGTATGCTGGATGACAATGCGCTGGCCGGAGAAGTGGTTACGCAAATTGAAAAAGGTAACTGGGCGCAGGGTGCATTACGGGAAGTCGTTGAGGAGCATGTTCGTCAGTTTTCGCTGATGGAAGATCCATACTTGCGCGAGCGGGCCAGTGATATTCGCGATCTGGGTCGCCGGATTCTTACCTGGTTGCAGTCGTCAGCCCCTTCGCTTGCAGAAATTGATTTCCCGGAAAACGCGATTCTTGTTGCTGATGAGCTGACGCCGGCAATGCTGGGTGAGGTGCCTACTGATAAGTTGGTCGGTTTACTCTCTGTTAACGGTTCTGGTAACTCTCATGCTGCTATTTTAGCGCGTTCAATGGGTATTCCGACGGTTATGGGGGCGGTTGATCTGCCTTACACCCGGATTGAGGGACGGGAGCTGATCCTGGATGGTTTCTCCGGCCGGGTATTTGTTAATCCGTCTGATGATCTGCTCAAATGCTATCAGGATATAATCGACGAAGAACGTCAGGTTGATGCTGGTCTCGAAGGTTTGAAGGAACTACCTGCCGAAACTAAAGACGGTTACCGGATGCCTTTATGGGTGAATACTGGTCTGGTTACAGATGTTGCACGATCTCTGGATCGTGGCGCTGAAGGGATTGGCCTGTACCGGACTGAAATTCCGTTCATGATTCGGGAGTTTTTCCCCAGTGAGCAGGATCAGACTGATACGTATCGGCGCCAGTTGGAGGCTTTTGCGCCACGGCCGGTCACTATGCGTACTTTGGATGTCGGTGGTGATAAGCCTTTACCTTACTTTCCCATTGAAGAGGAAAATCCTTTTCTTGGCTGGCGGGGTATACGTATAACACTGGATCATCCGGAAATATTTCTGGTTCAGATTCGTGCCATGCTGCGTGCCGCTGAAGGGTTGGATAATCTGCGTATTATGCTGCCTATGGTTACCAGTGTGCATGAGGTAGATGAAGCTAAGTCGCTGATTAGTCAGGCGGTCAATGAGTTGCGTGAAGAGGGCTTTAAGGTTGCCGATCCGCAGATAGGGGTGATGGTGGAGGTGCCAGCTGCTGTGTATCAGGTGAGGCGTATTGCTCGCAGGGTAGACTTTATTTCAGTGGGCTCAAACGATCTGACGCAATATTTGCTGGCGGTTGACCGTAATAATCCGCGGGTAGCTAATCTGTATATGTCTTATCACCCGGCTGTGTTGCGTGCGTTGCAGTTCATCGTACAGGAAGCGCACAAGGAAGAAGTGCCTGTGAGTATCTGTGGTGAGATGGCCGCAGATCCTGGTGGTGCTGTGCTGCTGATGGCTATGGGCTATGACGTACTATCAATGAACGCGACTAATTTGCCGCGTGTGAAGTATACCATTCGGCATGTGACGATTGAGCAAACCAGTGGCTTGTTGTCGACTATCTTGTCGATGGACGATGCAGATAAAATACATTTGCTGATCCGTGACACTCTGAAGAAGTGGGGGTTGGGTCAGTTTACCCGGCCAACGATTCCCGACTGAGTGTTGTTTGCAGGAGCCTTCTCCAAAAGGCTTCTGATGCTCTATCCGGCGCTTTCTGTCGCCGGTTCCGTTTGTCCTGTGATACCGCCGAAAGGTTCAATCTGTAATTCATATTCAATCAGTTCTGCTTTACCGGCAGCAGTATAATTCTGTTCGATAATTCGGGTTCTTCCATGGTAGTCCTGCATGACCACTGTAGTGGCGCGGGTTCCGTAACTTTCAAGCTGTATAAAGCTGCTGGAAAGTGCTCTTTCTATCTCTATGCCGACATGAGTGTCTGGCAATGTTTCGTCAGGGTAACGCTGTGGATCAGCCATCATCTCAATAAGTGTCTGTGGGTTAGGGTTATGTGCTTGCAGAGCGTCTTTCAAACGCTGTTTTTGTTGGCGGGTTTTGGGCCAGTCGGTATCTAGCAGAGCATTGCTCAGGCCATAAATACCTGATCTAAGATATTGATATTCTTTGGTAACGTTTGAGGCGTGGTACAGCCCAGATGAATCCGCTACTATAAGGTTGAAACCATTGTATGGAACGCTTGTTTGACTTATTTCGTCTGCATAATGTTGTGCGCTTACGGAAGAGTTTAAAAACTCGGTGGTAAGTAAGCCCCGTGAGCGACTGGTCGAACGGATGTGTAAACCGTTGCGGTGGTTAGTAATGGCGCTGAAGTGGCCGTTATGAGCGATACCTAACCAGGTACCGCTCTGGAGAGAATCCCGACCGGCAATGATGCCAGTCGGAGAGTCCCAGATATGTAGTGATTGCGTGGGTCGTTCGTATTGTTCGTCACGGTTGGCAACCAGAATAAGGTTGTATTCCGGGTGTTGTTTATAGGCGAAAACAATAAGGCACATGAGATCATCGCTCTGTTGGATTCAGTCAACCTTATCGGGAAAAAAGTGATGTTGCTACTGTTCTTGGGGTACCTGGTGCTGGGTGCGTTTGCTGGAGTGTTGGCAGGGTTGTTCGGTGTTGGTGGCGGGCTTGTTATTGTGCCTGTGCTGGTAGTCTCATTTCAGTTGCAGGGGATGGCGCCTGAGGTGCTGACGCATGTTGCGGTTGCAACGTCTCTGGCAACAATTGTGGTGACGTCTATCAGTTCTATTTCTGCGCATCATAAGCGTGGAGCAGTACGTTGGCGGTTATTCAGGTTTATAGGGCTGGGTGTTGCTTTTGGTTCGGCATTAGGGGTAGTGACCGCCATAGAGCTTGAAGGTAAGGTTATTCAGCTGGCGATTGGGGTGTTTGCACTGTATGTCGCGATAATGATGGGGTTGGATGTTGTGCCAAAAGGCGGTAGCAGACCATCCCGGCCAGGTTTAGTTGTGTCTGGTGGTTTTATTGGCTGGGTGTCGGCGATTTTTGGTATTGGTGGCGGTACGCTAACAGTGCCCTATCTTAACTGGAAGCAAGTAAACATGCAGGAAGCAGTGGCAACGTCTGCTGCCTGTGGTTTTCCGATTGCTGTGGCCGGAGCGGTTACTAATGCGCTGATGGGGCAGGGGAATTCGAATCTTGGTGAGTGGAGTCTGGGGTATATTTATTTACCGGCTTTGCTGGGTATAAGTTTGACCAGCTATGGGTTTGCTAAGTTCGGTGCAAAGCTTGCGCATTCTATGTCACCGACTATGTTGCGCCGGGCATTTTCGGTCTTTTTATTGCTGGTTGCCGGTAAGTTTATCCTTTCAAATATTTGATCTTTACTGCGGGAGCGATAATGGCGTCTGCTAAATCGCTCCGGCAGGCATAATCTGATAAGTCACTGTATCTTCCTTGCTTCTGATATTAAGATGAGCATCCATTGAACGGGTGGGTGCTTTATTTGTCTTCATCTGGCTGTTACTGAGTTTAATGATTAAGGAATTTTATGTGGGTACATGATATCAATCCAGTTGCGGTTGATTTTGGTGCGTTACAGATTCATTGGTATGGCCTGATGTACCTGATAGGTTTTGCTTCTGCCTGGTATCTGGGAAATTATCGCGCGTCACGGCCGGGTTCTGGTTGGAATGCTCAGCAAGTCTCCGACCTGATTTTTTGGGGTGCTATGGGGGTCGTGCTGGGAGGGCGTTTTGGTTATGTGCTGTTTTATAATTTTCAGCAGTTTCTTGAAGATCCTCTGTGGTTATTTGCGATCTGGGAAGGCGGTATGTCGTTCCATGGTGGCTTATTAGGCGTTATTACCGCGATTGCTTTTTTTGCGTATAAGTATGAAAAAGGCTTTTTTGAAATTGCTGATTTCGTGGCACCTTTGATTCCGATTGGGCTGGGTGCAGGGCGTTTAGGTAATTTCATTGGCGGCGAACTATGGGGGCGGGCAACGGATCAGACCTGGGGCGTTATTTTTCCAGGTGCTGGTGACCGGTTGGCACGACATCCGTCGCAGCTATATGAGATGGTATTGGAAGGTTTGGTGATGTTTGCGGTGCTTTGGTTTTATACCCGTAAACCGCGACCACCGATGGCTGCATCCGGTTTGTTTCTGTTGATGTACGGCCTTTTCCGTTCTGTCGTTGAGTTATTCCGTGAGCCAGACGGACATATTGGTTTTATTGCACTGGACTGGCTGACGATGGGGCAGGTGTTATCACTGCCGATGATTATTATTGGCACGATCTTTTTGTTGATGGCACAGAAGCGTGCCGCAGGTGATGCCCGGGTATAAGGCATTATCTTCAGAATACTGGAGGCGGTTGGTATGCAGGCTTATTTAGATTTATTAGCTGATGTGATGGAGAAAGGTACTGATAAGGGTGACCGTACCGGTACTGGCACGCGCTCTGTGTTTGGGCGACAGATTCGTTATGACCTGGCGGAAGGTTTTCCGTTGCTGACAACTAAGAAACTGCACTTTAAATCGATAGCTGTAGAGTTGCTGTGGTTTTTGCGTGGCGACACGAATGTGCGTTATCTGAAAGAGAATGGCGTCAGCATCTGGGATGAGTGGGCGCTGGAGAGCGGTGAGCTGGGGCCTGTATATGGTGCGCAGTGGCGTAATTGGAAAGGGGCTGATGGTCAGTTTTATGATCAGGTACAGGCGCTGGTGGATGGGCTAAAGAAAAACCCTAATTCTCGTCGTCATATCATTAATGGTTGGAATGTGGCGTTGTTGCCAGATGAGTCGAAAAGTCCCCAGGAAAATGCTGCCGAAGGTTTGATGGCGTTGCCACCTTGTCATGCGCTCTATCAGTTTTATGTGGCTGATAACAAATTGAGTGCTTCATTGTATATCCGCAGTAATGATTTGTTTCTGGGGCATCCTTATAATACGGCTTCTCTGGCGTTGTTGACGCATATGTTGGCACAGCAGTGTGACTTGGAAGTAGGTGATATCGTCCTAAGTTTGGGTGATGCGCATATTTATGCTAATCACTTCGAACAGGTGGAAACACAGTTGCAGCGAACTCCTAAGCAGTTACCTCAGTTACGTATTAAGCGTCGCCCAGCTTCAATTTTTGATTATGAATTCGATGACTTTGAAATTGAAGGTTACGAAGCGGATGCGCATATAGGTGCGCCGATCGCGGTGTAAATTACCAGTTTGAAAGATAACAATTTCGTAAGCGTTGAGTTAGCACTGCAGAAGGCATTAGGTTGGTCTTGTGGATAACTGGCGTAAGTGATTTAAAAGCAGTCGCAGATCCATTTGTGACTGCTTTTTTGTTTTGAAGAACTTGAGCAACATGCCGTATTATTAAACAGCAAATTTATAGCCAGTCGGGCCTTCTGACTGGCTGCTTTACCCGGACAGGATATTCATGAAACTTGCAATTATTGTGGCTCAGGCCGAGAACCGAGTTATTGGTATTAATAACAACCTGCCCTGGCATCTGCCAGAGGATTTGCGTTATTTCAAGCAGGTGACTATGGGTAAGCCTATTATCATGGGGCGGAAAACGTTCGAGTCTATTGGTCGTCCTTTGCCAGGCCGTACCAATATAGTTATTACCCGGGATACCTCGTACCAGCATGATGGCGTAAAAGTTGTCCACAGTCTGGCGGACGCCCGGGCGCTGGCAGAAAGTATTTGCCTGGTCGATGGGCGTGACGAGGCGATGATAATCGGTGGCGCTGAAATTTATAATCAGGCGTTGGCTGATGCTGACACACTTTATCTGACACAGGTGCATGCCAGTGTAGAAGGAGATGCGTTCTTTCCTGAGTTCCATCCGGGGGAGTGGGCTGAAGCAGGTCGTGAGACGTATCAGCCAGATGAAACTAATCCTTACGCATATAGCTTTATTGTATTGCAGCGTATCAGCGAGGCTGCGTAGATATGCTGTCGGCGATTCTGGGGTTGCTGGCGGACGGAAAATTTCATTCCGGACAGGATCTGGGCAAGGCGTTGGGTGTCAGTCGTAGCGCTGTATGGAAGCAGATGCAGTTGGTGCAGGAGCTTGGACTGGAAGTTTACAGTGTTAAGGGACGTGGCTACCGAATTCCGGGCGGAGTGGATTTGCTCAGTGCTGAGCAGCTGATTAAGGGTTTTAGCCCGGCTATAGCGGATAAGGTTGAGCTGCAGCCTATTGAATTCACAATGCCATCGACGAACGCTGCAGCATTAACGGGCCTTGTTGTGCCGGGTAATTGTTCTCGTCTGTATGTGGCTGAGCAGCAAACCGCTGGACGCGGCCGCAGAGGGCGGCAGTGGGTCAGTCCTTTTGCGTCGAATCTTTATTTCTCTCTTACCTGGCAATTTAGTAGCGGTGTTGCAGCGCTGGAAGGTTTGAGTCTGGTTGTGGGTGTCGCTTTATTACGTGGTTTGCGAAAGTTGGGCGTTAATGATGTGTCGGTTAAGTGGCCGAATGATTTATTGTGGCGTAACCGTAAGCTGGCAGGTGTGTTACTTGAGATGGTTGGTGATGCATCCGGTGAATGTAATGTAGTTGTCGGTATTGGTATGAATGTAAATATGCCCCGCCAGGAAATGCGTGAAGTTGAACAGCCCTGGGTGGATCTGACTGAAATTCTGGGTGAGGCTCCGTCGCGTACTCGAGTGTTGGCAACGTTAATTAATGCTTTGATTCCGACATTAGAAGAATTTGTGGAAAAAGGTTTTAGTGGCTTGCGGGATGAGTGGCAGGCGGCAAATAGTTTTCAGGATGAGTCGGTTGTATTGCAAACCGCGCAGCATAATATTCAGGGGTTGTGTCGTGGTGTAAACGATACGGGTGCATTGTTGCTCGAGACAGTAAATGGAGTTGAGGCCTTTCATGGTGGTGAGGTTAGTCTGAGGGCGTCATGACGGTTCTGGATATAGATATAGGTAACAGCTTTTTTAAATGGCGCCTGGCAGGCAGTGAAGGTCAGCAGAAACGCGGACGTTGCCTGGTAGAAGAATACCCACGTCTACTGAGTGCAGAATTAACTGAAAAGGTTCAGCGTGTGCGTGTCGCTTCTGTGGCAGGTGCAAAGGTGAATGCTGAGCTTATAGCATGGTGCCAGTCGCAATTGCTAATAGCGGCTGAATTCGCTTTGACCAGTGCGGCTGCGGCCGGCGTGATAAACAGTTATAAAGATCCATCCAGAATGGGAGTCGACAGGTGGCTGGCGATGATCGCAGCTTATAGTCAGGCGAAGGCTGCGTGCTGGGTAGTAGATTGTGGCAGTGCTATTACCGTTGAGCAGCTATCTGAAGATGGTCAGCATCTGGGAGGCTATATTGTTCCGGGGTTGCCTTTAATGGCCAGAAATTTGTTGTCCAATACGGCGGAGATCGTTGTTGATCGTTCGGTGGATAACTTTGAGTACTTACCAGGTGTTGATACCAGTTCGGCTGTTCAGCATGGTTTAAACTGGGTGTTTCGAGCGCTGGCGCATCAGTTGGCCCGAGAGATTTCGTTGCCTATCTATGTTACCGGTGGTGACGGGGAGTTGTTTGCCGAACTGATAAAAGAGCAGGGCGGTATATGTAAGTATCAGCCGGATCTTGTGATGGATGGATTAGCTAAGGTGTTGGGCTAGGATGCGCTGGATTGTTTCATTGTTACTGTTGGCGAACGTCATCGTGTTCGCGTGGTATTCGCAACAAGATTCGGAGGCAGTGACTTCTCGTGATGAAGATAAAGGCAATGTCCGCCTTCTCAGTGAAGTGAATGCCGATGATCTGTTACGGCGAGATATCGTAAAGGCGGACCGTACTGCTGTTCGTAATGAGTTGTATTGCGGAGTCGTAAGCGGTCTGTATACCAGTGCGCAGGCAGAGCAGCTGCTGGAGGCTATACAGGTTTTTGATCTGAATGCGTTATTAAAGGATCAGCGCAGAGATGAAGTGCTGGGTTATGAAATATCAGTGAGCTTGCCTTTAGTTGTTCCGCAAATCGAAATGCTACAGGCTAAAGGTTTTACGTTAAGGCAATATAGCCAGCAGATGGTTGCGCAGTTTGTTGAATTAAATACAGCGCAGGTAGTGTTGGCGCAGCTTGAGCCTGAGCTACCTGTCGGGGTTGCTGCGGAGATGTCGGTGCTGGCGCGTAAAACCGGTGGTTTTGAGGTTTGGGTTGAGCTGCCTGGCGGTGAAGAAACAGCCAGTAAAATCAAGCTGATAGCGGCAGAAATGGGTTTGTTGCTAAAAATTGAAAAAAAGTTGTGTAAAGGGGTTGCAAGCGCCCGGTCTCGTGAGTAATATGTGCGCCACTTCGCTGCTGATGCCGGTATAGCTCAGTTGGTAGAGCAACTGACTTGTAATCAGTAGGTCCCGAGTTCGACTCTTGGTGCCGGCACCATTTTCAGAATGGCGAAGTATGGTAAGGTGGGGTTCCCGAGTGGCCAAAGGGATCAGACTGTAAATCTGACGCGCAAGCTTCGGTGGTTCGAATCCACCTCCCACCACCATTACTAGGCTACATAGGCTTGAAGGGCGGGTATGGTATAGTGGTATTACATCAGCCTTCCAAGCTGATGAGGCGGGTTCGATTCCCGCTACCCGCTCCACTAATGTTGTGCTCATGTAGCTCAGGGGTAGAGCACACCCTTGGTAAGGGTGAGGTCGGCGGTTCAATTCCGCCCATGAGCTCCAGAATTTGCAGAGGGTAGATATAGCGATATATCTACCCTTTGTTGTATGTGGCAACGTGGTAGAAATTCACAAGATATTATTACCTTTTACTGGGAATAAAGAGACATGGCTAAGCAAGCATTTGAACGTAATAAGCCGCACGTTAACGTTGGTACAATTGGCCACGTTGACCACGGTAAAACAACTCTGACAGCAGCGCTGACTCGCGTATGTGCAGAAGTATTTGGTGGTGAGGCTGTTGCATTTGACGGTATCGATAATGCACCAGAAGAGCGTGAGCGTGGTATTACTATCGCGACTTCTCACGTTGAATACGATTCTAACGAACGTCACTACGCGCACGTAGACTGCCCGGGTCACGCCGATTATGTTAAAAACATGATCACTGGTGCGGCTCAGATGGACGGTGCGATTCTGGTATGTGGCGCGACTGATGGCCCAATGCCACAGACTCGTGAGCACATCCTGCTGTCTCGTCAGGTAGGTGTACCATACATCGTAGTATTCCTGAACAAAGCTGACCTGCTGGCTGAAGATTGCGGCGGTGTTGACTCTGAAGAATACGCTGAGATGCTGGAACTGGTTGAAATGGAGCTGCGTGAGCTGCTGGACCAGTACGAATTCCCAGGTGATGACACTCCAATCATTGCAGGTTCTGCACTGATGGCTCTGAACGGTCAGGACGATAACGAGTTGGGAACAACTGCTGTTAAGAACCTGGTTGAAGCGCTGGATACTTATATTCCTCAGCCAGAGCGTGCAATCGATCAGCCATTCCTGCTGCCAATTGAAGATGTATTCTCAATTTCAGGTCGTGGTACGGTTGTAACAGGTCGTGTTGAGCGTGGCATCGTTAAGACTGGTGAAGAAGTAGAAATCGTTGGTGTACGTGATACACAGACAACTACTTGTACTGGTGTAGAGATGTTCCGTAAGCTGCTTGACGAAGGTCGTGCAGGCGAGAACGTTGGTGTACTGCTGCGTGGTACTAAGCGTGACGACGTTGAACGTGGTCAGGTACTGGCTAAGAAAGGTACTATCACTCCTCACACTCGTTTCGAAGGTGAAGTATACGTACTGAGCAAAGATGAAGGTGGTCGTCACACGCCATTCTTCAAAGGCTACCGTCCACAGTTCTACTTCCGTACAACTGACATCACCGGTGCTTGTGAGCTTCCAGAAGGCGTTGAAATGGTAATGCCAGGCGATAACATCAAGATGGATGTTACCCTGATTAACCCAATCGCGATGGAAGAAGGTCTGCGTTTTGCGATCCGTGAAGGCGGTCGTACAGTTGGTGCAGGCGTTGTTGCAAAGATTATTGAATAATCTTTGAGTTTTTAGCAAGTTAAGGCTTGCTACTACTGAGGGAGGCGTGTACTATTTGCCTCCCTATTGCAGTAGGCCAGTGGCTCAATTGGCAGAGCAGCGGTCTCCAAAACCGCAGGTTGGGGGTTCGAGTCCCTCCTGGCCTGCCAATCCTTTTCAGGGTTGGCATCACAATAAAATCAAGCAATTCTTCAGATACCGAGGCTGAACGTGAACTCTAAAGCGACTTCCGAAGGTTCAAAGTTAGACGGGCTTAAATGGCTTGTAGTAGCTGCAC
The DNA here is from genome assembly GCF_024347215.1 of Aliamphritea ceti. Taxonomy (NCBI): domain Bacteria; kingdom Pseudomonadati; phylum Pseudomonadota; class Gammaproteobacteria; order Oceanospirillales; family Oceanospirillaceae; genus Aliamphritea; species Aliamphritea ceti. Next base: position 4,793,552 of record NZ_AP025282.1, on the reverse strand, counting down.
TTGTTGTTGCAGGTGTGGTTGGTAATTCGGTTTATTCTGAAGAGTCTCTTCTATACCGTGTTCTGGCGCTAATAGTATTGGCTCTGGCGGCGGGTTTTGTTGCGTTGCAGACAGAGAAGGGTGTGGCGTTCTTTACGTTGTTTAAAGAAGCCAAAGCAGAAATTCGAAAGGTCGTTTGGCCGAGTCGTCAGGAAACTGCACAGACTACTCTGATCGTAACAGTTGTTGTTCTGATCGTGGGTCTGTTGTTGTGGGGTCTTGATTCTTCGCTGAGCTGGCTTGTATCCGGCGTAATCGGTTAAAGAGGAAAAAGGCATGGCTATGCGATGGTATGTTGTACATGCGTATTCCGGTTACGAAAAACGCGTAATGAATTCTTTGAAGGAACGCGTTGAGCTCGCCGGTATGGAAGATCGCTTCGGCGATATTTTGGTTCCGACTGAAGAAGTTGTCGAAATCAAAGAAGGTAAGAAGCGTAAGTCTGAGCGTAAATTCTATCCTGGCTATGTATTAGTCCAGATGGATATGGATGATGAGACTTGGCACCTGGTTAAAGATACTCCACGTGTAATGGGCTTTATTGGCGGTACAGCGGATAAGCCTGCTCCGATCACTGAGCGTGAAGCGGATGCAATTTTACAGCGTGTTGAGAGTGGTGCTGATAAGCCGCGTCCTAAGACTGTATTCGAGCCAGGTGAAATGGTTCGTGTTACTGATGGTCCGTTTGCAGACTTTAACGGCGTTGTCGAAGAAGTGAATTACGAGAAGAATCGCCTGCAGGTTGCAGTGCTGATCTTCGGTCGCTCAACTCCGGTTGAGTTGGAGTTTGGTCAGGTCGAAAAAGCCTGATAAAAAACTTGTGGTAATAACCTCGGCGGTCCTTTGTGGGCGCTGGGGTTTTTCCGTATTTGAAAGCGGGGAGCTGAAAGGCGCTTGTACCCATTAGGAGTTAAACATGGCTAAGAAAATCGAAGCTTACATCAAGCTACAGGTTGCTGCCGGTGCTGCAAACCCAAGTCCACCAGTTGGTCCGGCTTTGGGTCAGCACGGTGTAAACATTATGGAATTCTGCAAAGCGTTCAATGCTCAAACTGCGAACCTGGAAAAAGGTATGCCAACTCCGGTTGTCATTACTGTATATGCAGACCGTAGCTTTACTTTTATCACTAAGACTCCTCCAGCGTCTGTTCTGCTGAAGAAGGCTGCTGGCCTGAAGAGCGGTTCTGGTCGTCCTAATACTGAGAAAGTTGGTACGGTTAGCCGTGAACAGCTGGAAGATATTGCGACTACTAAGATGGCTGACTTGACTGCTGCTGATATGGATGCAGCTGTACGTACTATCGCTGGTAGTGCACGTAGTATGGGTCTGAACGTAGAAGGTGTTGAATAATGGCTAAGCTGACTAAGCGCCAGAAGGCGATTGCTGAGAAGGTACAACCTGGTAAGCAATACACAGTTGAAGAAGCTGTAGCAGTACTGACTGAAGTATCTGCTGTTAAATTCAAAGAATCTGTAGACGTTGCAGTTAACCTGGGTGTAGATCCACGTAAATCTGATCAAAACGTTCGTGGTTCTAGCGTACTGCCAAACGGTACTGGTAAAGAAGTTCGTGTTGCTGTGTTCGCGCAGGGTGAAAATGCTGAGAAAGCAAAAGAAGCCGGTGCTGATGTTGTCGGTTTTGACGACCTGGCAGAGCAGATTAAAGGCGGCGATCTGAACTTTGACGTTGTTATTGCTACTCCTGACGCAATGCGCGTTGTTGGTCAACTGGGTCAGGTTCTGGGTCCACGTGGTCTGATGCCTAACCCTAAAGTTGGCACAGTTACTCCAGACGTTGTAACTGCAGTTAACAATGCTAAGTCTGGTCAGGTGCGTTTCCGTACTGACAAGAACGGTATTATCCACGCTGGTGTTGGTAAGGTTGATTTTGACGCTGCTGCGATCAAAGGCAACCTTGAAGCACTGATGGCCGAGCTGAAAAAGCTGAAGCCTTCTACTGCTAAAGGCGTGTACGTTAAGAAAGTAACCCTGTCCACTACTATGGGACCGGGTCTGGCGATTGATCAGTCTTCACTGTCATCGTAAGCCAGTAAAAAATTGAGGGTCTCTGTAATTTATTACGGAGGCTGTCAAAGACCGCAGGTGATCAGCTTAGTTGTTGATCTTAATGGTTACCGGCCTGCGCAGACGGTGTGATCCCCTTAACAGGATCAATTCAACCACCGTACTCGGCGCTTTATCTGTTTTAGATGAAGCGATTGGTAAACAGTCGATTAAGACTAACCCAGGAGTAAATCGTGGCATTAGGACTCGAAGACAAAAAAGCGATCGTCGCTGAAGTCCAGGAAGCTGCTAAAGGTGCTCTTTCTGCTGTTGTTGCTGACTCACGCGGTGTTTCCGTTGAGACAATGACTGAACTGCGTAAGCAGGCGCGCGAAGCGGGTGTATGGCTAAAAGTCGTACGTAACACCCTGGCTCGCCGTGCAGTAGAAGGCACTGATTACGAATGTCTGAATGATTCATTCGTAGGCCCTACTCTAATTGCATTCTCTATCGAGCACCCAGGTGCCGGTGCGCGAATCCTGAAGGATTTCGCGAAAAAGAATGACAAGTTTGAGCTGAAAACCGCTGTGTTTGAAGGTCAGGTAGTTGCTGTAGACATGTTGGCTGCGTTGCCAACATACGACGAAGGTATTGCAATGCTGATGCGCACTATGAAAGAAGCAGCAGCAGGCAAGCTGGTCCGCACTTTGGCGGCCCTTCGCGACCAGAAAGAACAAGAAGCAGCTTAATTTTAAGCGCTTTTTAAATAGATTATTCGAGCTTACTGAGCTCCCTATTTTAGGAATTGAACCATGTCTTTGTCTAAAGATGATATCTTGAATGCAATCGCTGAAATGTCTGTAATGGACGTTGTTGAGCTGGTTAGCGCAATGGAAGAAAAATTCGGCGTATCTGCAGCTGCTGCTGTAGCTGTTGCTGCTGGCGGCGACGCTGGCGGTGCTGCTGAAGAACAGACTGAATTCGACGTAATTCTGACTGCTGTTGGCGACAAGAAAGTTAACGTAATCAAGGCTGTTCGTGCAGCTACTGGTCTGGGCTTGAAAGAAGCTAAAGGCATGGTAGACGGCGCTCCAGCAGCTGTTAAAGAAGGCGTTAGCAAAGATGAAGCTGAAGAGCTGAAAGCTGCTCTGGAAGAAGCTGGCGCATCTGTTGAAGTTAAGTAAGGGCTTTTATGCCTTGTGTCATGCTACTGCTATTTCTAAATAGTTAGCTGATACACATACGGCTGGTGACAAAATGTCACCGGCCTTTTTCCGTTATTAGTCACATAAATAATAACGGTTCACAGATCGAGAATTAACCTTCGATCTGGACGAATCTTTCAGGTGCAGATGCTGGGGAACTTAGATGGCTTACTCATATACTGAAAAGAAACGCATCCGTAAGGACTTCGGAAAATTACCCGAAGCGATGGATGTGCCTTATCTGCTGGCGATTCAGTTGGATTCATATTTGAAATTCCTCCAACTGGATGCTAATCCCGCAGAACGTAAAGATGCCGGGTTGCATGCGGCTTTCAGTTCCGTATTCCCAATTGTTTCCTACTCAGGAAACGCCGCGCTGGAATATGTAGGTTATCGTCTAGGCGAGCCAGTGTTTGACGTTAAAGAATGTCAGATGCGTGGTATCACCTATGCGGCACCGCTGCGCGTAAAAGTACGTTTGGTGATTTATGATCGCGAGTCTTCGAACAAAGCGATCAAAGACATTAAAGAACAAGAAGTCTACATGGGCGAAATGCCTCTGATGACTGACAACGGTACCTTCGTCGTGAATGGTACTGAACGTGTAATTGTATCTCAGCTGCACCGTTCACCTGGTGTGTTTTTCGACCATGATAAGGGCAAGACGCACTCATCCGGTAAGCTGTTGTACTCTGCTCGCGTAATTCCTTACCGTGGTTCATGGTTGGATTTCGAGTTTGATCCTAAAGATAACCTGTTTGTACGGATTGACCGTCGACGTAAGCTGCCGGCAACTATTTTGCTGCGCGCGCTGGGTTATACCGCTGAAGAGATCCTCGAAACTTTCTTTGATAACACCGGTTGGACGCTGGCTGACGATGCGTTTCTGATGACGCTGGTACCTGCGCGTTTGCGTGGTGAAACCGCTACATTTGATATTAAAGACACCAGCGGTAACGTAATCGTTGAGTCTGGTCGTCGTATTACGCCTCGTCATATTCGCCAAATTGAAAAAGATGGCATGACACAGCTGGATGTTCCTGTTGAATATCTGGTAGGTAAGGTCATGGCACGCGACATCGTAGATGCGTCTACTGGTGAGCTGTTGTGCGAAGGTAATGCTGAAATTACTGAAGAACTGCTGGAGCAAATGCGTGCGGCAGGTATCAGTGAATTCCAGACGCTGTATACCAATGAGCTGGATTGTGGTTCCTTTATTTCTGACACTTTACGTGTAGATACTACGCGTAGCCAGTTAGAAGCTTTGGTAGAAATTTACCGCATGATGCGTCCAGGCGAGCCGCCGACTAAAGAGTCAGCTGAAAGCCTGTTCGAAAACCTGTTCTTCAGCGATGACCGTTATGATCTGTCTGCTGTTGGTCGGATGAAGTTTAACCGTCGTCTGGCGCGTGAAGTTGAAACTGGTGCTGGCATCCTGGATAAAGAAGATATCCTGGATGTAATGAAGACCCTGATCGACATCCGTAACGGTAAAGGTGTGGTTGATGATATCGATCACCTGGGTAACCGTCGTATTCGTTCTGTTGGCGAGATGGCCGAGAACCAGTTCCGTGTAGGACTGGTACGGGTAGAGCGTGCAGTTCGTGAACGTCTGAGCATGGCTGAGTCTGATAACCTGATGCCTCAGGATCTGATTAACGCTAAGCCTGTTGCTGCGGCAGTTAAAGAGTTCTTCGGTTCCAGTCAGCTGTCTCAGTTTATGGATCAGAACAACCCGCTGTCAGAAGTTACTCACAAGCGTCGTGTGTCGGCATTAGGGCCTGGTGGTCTGACTCGTGAGCGTGCTGGTTTTGAGGTTCGAGATGTACACCCAACGCATTATGGTCGTGTATGTCCAATCGAAACGCCGGAAGGTCCAAACATCGGTCTGATCAACTCGTTGGCGACATATGCGCGCACTAACGATTTCGGTTTCCTGGAGAGTCCTTACCGTAAGGTGGTGGATGGTCTGGTTACTGATGATATTGAATACCTGTCAGCAATTGAAGAAGGTCGTCACGTTATCGCTCAGGCTTCTGCCGGTATGGATGATAACAAGCGTCTGACTGATGAGCTGGTAGCGGTACGTCACCAGAACGAATTCACCGTAATGGCTCCGGAAAAAGTTACCTACATGGATGTTTCTCCACGTCAGGTAGTATCCGTTGCAGCCGCGCTGATCCCGTTCCTGGAACACGATGATGCTAACCGTGCATTGATGGGTTCAAACATGCAGCGTCAGGCTGTACCTACATTGCGTGCTGATAAGCCGCTGGTTGGTACTGGCATGGAGCGTTATGTTGCCCGTGACTCTGGTGTGTGTGTTACCGCTCAGCGTGGCGGTGTGATCGAATCAGTAGATGCGGCACGTATTGTTGTACGTGTAAATGATGCAGAAACTGATGCGGGTGATGCGGGTGTAGATATCTACAACCTGACTAAATACACCCGTTCTAACCAGAACACCTGTATTAACCAGCGTTCAATCGTCCGTCAGGGCGAAACAGTTGAGCGCGGTGATATCATGGCTGACGGCCCGTCCGTTGACCTGGGTGAGCTGGCGCTTGGTCAGAACATGCGTATCGCATTTATGCCGTGGAATGGTTACAACTTCGAGGATTCCATCCTTATTTCTGAACGAGTTGTTCAGGAAGACCGTTTCACTACGATCCACATTCAGGAACTGACCTGTGTGGCGCGTGATACTAAGCTGGGTGCTGAAGAGATTACCTCTGATATCCCGAACGTGGGTGAATCTGCTCTGGCTAAGCTGGATGAAGCAGGTATCGTTCACATCGGTGCAGAAGTAGGTCCTGGCGATATTCTGGTTGGTAAAGTTACGCCTAAAGGTGAAACTCAGCTAACACCGGAAGAAAAACTGCTACGTGCAATCTTTGGTGAAAAAGCATCTGACGTTAAAGATACGTCTCTGCGTGTTAAGACTGGTACTGTTGGTAAGGTTATCGACGTACAGGTATTCACCCGTGACGGTGTTGCTAAAGATGAGCGTGCGCTGTCTATTGAGACTGCAGAACTGGATCGTATCCGTAAAGACCTTAACGAAGAGCTGCGCATTGTTGAGCAGGCTACCTTCGAGCGTCTTGAGCGTGCGTTACTGGGACTGAAAGCCGAAGGTGGTGCAGGTCTGAAGAAAGGCGAAGAAATTTCTGCTGCCTTCCTGGCTGAACTGAAAAAGACTGAGTGGTTCAACATCCGTGTTGCTGATGAAGCAGTACAGGAACAGCTTGAACTGGCTCAACAGCAACTTGAAGAACGTCGTGTAGAGCTGGATAACAAGTTCGAAGACAAGAAGAGCAAGTTGCAGACTGGCGATGATATGGCGCCGGGCGTACAGAAAATCGTTAAAGTTTACGTAGCTACCAAGCGTCGCATCCAGCCGGGTGACAAGATGGCGGGTCGTCACGGTAACAAGGGTGTTATCTCGGTAATCATGCCGGTTGAAGATATGCCTTATGACGAAAATGGCGAGCCGGTTGATATCGTGCTTAACCCGCTGGGTGTACCGTCGCGTATGAACGTTGGTCAGGTACTGGAAACCCACATGGGTATGGCTGCCAAAGGTCTGGGTCGTAAGATCAATGCCATGTTGGACGCTGAGCGTGAGCGTATCGAGAAAGTTAAAGAAATTCGTGAATTCCTGGGTCGCGTGTACAACAGCGAGCTGGGTGGCTTCAAGTCAGGCCGTCACGAAGATATCGATAGCCTGAGCGACGACGATGTACTGGAGCTGGCGAAGAACCTGAAGGGCGGTGTTCCACTGGCCACAGCAGTATTTGACGGTGCCAAAGAAGTTGAAGTTAAGGAACTGCTGCGCATGGCAGGTCTGAGCGACACTGGACAGTTCAAACTGTTTGATGGTCGTACCGGTGACGAGTTTAGCCGTCATGTAACAGTTGGTTACATGTACATGCTGAAACTTAACCACCTGGTTGACGATAAGATGCACGCCCGTTCTACAGGTTCGTACAGCCTGGTTACTCAGCAGCCGCTGGGTGGTAAGGCGCAATTCGGTGGTCAGCGCTTCGGTGAGATGGAAGTGTGGGCATTGGAGGCGTACGGTGCAGCTTATACGCTACAAGAAATGTTGACGGTTAAGTCCGATGACGTAAACGGCCGTACCAAGATGTATAAAAACATCGTTGATGGTGATCATCGTATGGAGCCAGGCATGCCTGAGTCCTTCAACGTACTGGTCAAAGAGATCCGTTCGTTGGGTATCGACATCGAACTGGAAGCTGAATAAGCCGTTAACGGATAGTTTGCCGCCGACAACAGCGTTCGGCGGCATACTCCCCCGAGGAGCCGAAGAAAATGAAAGATTTATTAAATCTGCTTAAATCCCAGGGACAACAGGAAGAGTTCGATTCGATCCGTATCGGCCTGGCTTCCCCTGAGATGATTCGTTCCTGGTCTTTTGGCGAAGTAAAAAAGCCAGAGACCATTAACTACCGTACTTTCAAGCCAGAGCGTGATGGTCTGTTCTGTGCAAAGATTTTTGGTCCGGTAAAAGATTACGAATGCCTGTGTGGTAAGTACAAGCGTCTTAAGCATCGCGGTGTTATCTGTGAGAAGTGTGGCGTTGAAGTTGCACTGGCCAAAGTTCGTCGTGAACGTATGGGTCACATTGAACTGGCATCTCCGGTTGCGCATATCTGGTTCCTGAAATCACTGCCGTCCCGTATCGGTCTGATGATGGATATGACGCTGCGTGATATCGAGCGTGTACTGTATTTTGAATCGTTCGTGGTAATCGATCCGGGTATGACTACCCTGGAACGCGGCCAGCTGATGAACGATGAGCAGTACTTTGAAGCTCTCGAAGAGTTTGGTGATGATTTCGATGCCCGTATGGGTGCTGAAGCTGTTCAGGAATTATTGAAAGCTATCGATCTGAAAGAAGAGATCGAAGTGCTGCGTGAAGAGTTACCGCAGACTAATTCTGAAACTAAAATTAAGAAGATGTCCAAGCGACTGAAGTTGCTGGAAGGTTTCCATCAGTCTGGTAACAAGCCAGAGTGGATGATCCTGAATGTTCTGCCGGTTCTGCCGCCAGATCTGCGTCCTCTTGTACCGCTGGATGGTGGTCGTTTCGCGACATCTGATCTGAACGATCTGTATCGTCGTGTTATCAACCGTAACAACCGTCTTAAGCGTCTGTTAGACCTAAGTGCTCCGGATATCATCGTACGTAACGAAAAGCGTATGTTGCAGGAATCTGTTGATGCGCTGTTGGATAACGGTCGTCGCGGTCGTGCTATTACCGGTTCCAACAAGCGTCCTCTGAAGTCCCTGGCTGATATGATCAAGGGTAAGCAGGGTCGTTTCCGTCAGAACCTGCTGGGTAAGCGTGTTGATTACTCTGGTCGTTCTGTAATCGTAGTTGGTCCGTACCTGCGTCTGCATCAGTGTGGTCTGCCGAAGAAGATGGCACTTGAGCTGTTCAAGCCATTCATCTTCTCTAAGCTTGAACTGCGTGGTCATGCGACAACGATTAAAGCTGCTAAGAAGATGGTTGAGCGTGAAGAGCCATTAGTATGGGATATTCTGGATGAAGTAATCCGCGAACATCCAATCATGCTAAACCGTGCACCTACACTTCACCGTTTAGGTATTCAGGCGTTTGAGCCTGTGCTGATTGAAGGTAAGGCTATTCAGCTGCACCCATTGGTATGTGCGGCATACAATGCCGACTTCGATGGTGACCAGATGGCTGTACACGTGCCTCTGACAATCGAAGCACAGCTTGAAGCCCGTGCGCTGATGATGTCTACCAACAACGTACTGTCGCCTGCAAACGGCGAGCCTATCATCGTTCCTTCACAGGACGTTGTACTGGGTCTGTACTGGATGACGCGTTCACGTATTAACGTTGCTGGTGAAGGTTCGGTATTTGCGGACATCCAGGAAGTTAAGCGTGCGCACGGTGCTAAGCAGGTTGATCTGCAGGCTAATATCAAAGTACGTATTAAAGAAGTTATCCGCGATATCGAAGGTAACGAAGAAGAGAAGGTATCTATCGTAGATACGACTGTTGGACGTGCGATGTTGTTTGATATCGTACCAAGCGGTCTGCCATTCTCTCTGGTTAACCAGGCGATGACGAAGAAAGCTATCTCTCGGCTGATTAACGTTTGTTACCGTAACGTTGGTCTGAAAGATACAGTTATCTTTGCTGACCAGCTGATGTACATGGGCTTTAGTCAGGCGACTCAGTCTGGTTCCTCTATCGGTGTGAATGACTTCGTAATCCCTGATGAAAAGGTCAACATCATTAATGATGCTGACTCTGAAGTTAAAGAGATCGAGATGCAGTATGCAGACGGTCTGGTAACTCAGGGTGAGAAATACAACAAGGTTATCGATATCTGGTCCCGTGCCAACGAAATCCTTGCTAAGAAGATGATGGATAACCTGAAGAAAGAAGAGGTTACCGATCGTGAAGGTAATCTGGTTGATCAGGATTCCTTTAACTCTGTTTACATGATGGCCGATTCCGGTGCCCGAGGTAGTGCTGCCCAGATTCGTCAGTTGGCGGGTATGCGTGGTCTGATGGCTAAGCCGGATGGCTCAATCATCGAAACGCCTATCGTAGCGAACTTCCGTGAAGGTCTGAACGTACTGCAGTACTTCATCTCTACACACGGTGCACGTAAAGGTCTTGCTGATACGGCACTGAAGACGGCTAACTCCGGTTACCTGACGCGTCGTTTGGTAGATGTTGCGCAGGATCTGGTTATCACAGAGCAGGATTGTGGTACCGAAGAAGGTCTGGTGATGCAGGCATTGATCGAAGGCGGCGACGTAGTTGTTGGTCTGGGTGATCGTGTTCTGGGTCGTACCGTTGCTCGTGACGTATTTGATCCTAGCGGTAAAAATGTACTGATCGAAAAAGGTACGCTGATGGATGAAGCTTGGGTTAAGCGCCTGAGCGATAATGAGCGTTACTCTTCTATCGATGAGATTGTTGTGCGCAGTGCAATTAGCTGTGAAACAACTTACGGTTTATGTGCTAACTGTTACGGCCGTGATCTGGGTCGTGGTCATCTGGTTAACCCAGGTGAAGCAGTCGGTGTTATCGCTGCTCAGTCAATCGGTGAGCCGGGTACCCAGCTGACCATGCGTACCTTCCACATTGGTGGTGCGGCATCGCGGGCAGCAGCAGTTGATAGTGTTCAGGTTAAAAATGCTGGTGAAATTCGTCTGCATAACCTGAAGTCTGTAGAAAAAGCTGACGGTACACTGGTAACGACTTCTCGTTCAGGTGAGATCGGTGTAACTGATGAGCACGGTCGTGAGCGTGAGCGTTATAAGCTGCCTTACGGTGCGATGATTAAGGTTCAGGACGGTTCTAGCGTTGATGCTGGTGCAATCGTTGCTAACTGGGATCCGCACACGCACCCGGTTATTTCAGAAGTTGCCGGTAAGATTGAATTTGTTGGTATGGAAGACGGTATTACCGTTAAACAGCAGACTGATGAATTAACTGGTTTGTCTACGATTGAAATTCTTGATCCTGCGGCGCGTCCTGCAGCAGGTAAAGATATTCGTCCGATGATCAAACTGGTTGACGCTAGTGGTGCTGAACTGTGCCACCCGGGTACAGATCAGCCAGCACAATACTTGCTGCCAGCGAATGCGATCCTGAACTGGACCAATGGCGCAGATGTAGGTGTTGGTGATGTACTGGCGCGTATCCCGCAGGAAGGTTCTGTGAACAAGGATATTACCGGTGGTCTGCCACGGGTAGCTGACTTGTTTGAAGCGCGTAAGCCAAAGGATTCTGCAATTCTGGCCGAGATCTCCGGTACCGTTACATTCGGTAAAGAGACTAAAGGTAAGAAGCGTCTGGTAATTAGTCCTGCGGATGCTGATCCGATTGAGATCATGATTCCTAAATGGCGTAACCTGAACATCTTTGAAGGTGAGCATGTTGAAAAGGGTGAGGTGATCTCTGATGGTCCTTCTAACCCACACGACATTCTGCGCATCAAGGGTGTTACCGAGCTGGCGAAATACATCAACACAGAAGTGCAGGATGTATACCGTCTGCAGGGTGTAGGCATCAATGACAAGCATATCGAAGTGATTGTGCGTCAGATGCTGCGTAAAGTTGAGATTACCGGTGGCGGCGATAGCAACTTTATTACTGGTGAGCAGGTTGAGTTCCACCACGTTGTGGAAGCTAACAAGCGCTTGGAAGCACAGGATAAAGTTCTGGCTAAGTTTGACCGCGTATTGCTGGGTATTACCAAGGCATCGCTGGCAACTGAGTCCTTTATCTCTGCAGCATCCTTCCAGGAAACTACTCGCGTACTGACCGAAGGGGCAGTGAGCGGTAAGAAAGACTACTTACGTGGTCTGAAAGAGAACGTTGTTGTGGGGCGTCTGATTCCGGCTGGTACCGGTCTGGCGTATCACAAAGAGCGTAAGCGTAAGTCAATGCAGGTTGAAGATAGCGTTACTGTAAGTGCAGAAGACGTTCAGCAGGCGCTGACTGAAGCGTTGAATCAGGCTGCAATGCCAGATTCAGAGTAAAAGTTTGGTCGAATATTGACCTGGTGGGCCGAGATTGAGTACAATCTCGGCCCTTTCGTGATGGGATAATAAAATCTCATCGTTTTATTGGTGCTTTTTTAAAGCGTGGAGTTTGCTTAATGGCAACTATTAACCAGTTGGTACGACAGCCACGCAAACGCAAAGCGGCTAAAAGTGATGTTCCTGCACTGCAGGCATGTCCTCAACGTCGTGGCGTTTGTACCCGTGTCTATACAACGACCCCTAAGAAACCGAACTCAGCATTACGTAAAGTATGTCGTGTTCGTCTGACTAACGGATTTGAAGTGACTTCCTACATTGGTGGTGAAGGTCACAACTTGCAGGAACACTCTGTTGTTCTGATCCGTGGCGGTCGTGTAAAAGATTTGCCGGGTGTTCGTTACCACACAGTACGTGGCGCACTGGATACCAGTGGCGTTAACGACCGTAAACAAGGTCGTTCTAAGTACGGTACCAAGCGTCCTAAGTCTTAATAGTTTTTTCGGGACAGCGAAGCCAGTCAAACCCTTTTAGGGTGCAAGCTACTTAGCTAGATCGCAAACACATAAGAGTAAGGTCAGGTATCCATTCCTGAAATAACCTGAAGACCTGATAAGGGGCTTATCATGCCAAGAAGAAGAGTTGCGGCAAAACGTGAGATTCTGCCGGATCCTAAGTTCGGAAACACAACACTGGCTAAATTCATCAACCACCTGATGATTAGCGGTAAGAAATCCGTAGCAGAAAAGATCGTATACGGTGCACTGGATAAAATTTCCGAGCGCACTAACGAAGATCCAATCGAAATGTTCAATAAGGCTCTGGAAGCTATCCAGCCAATGGTTGAGGTTAAGTCTCGCCGTGTTGGTGGTGCTACTTACCAGGTGCCTGTAGAAGTACGTCCTTCCCGTCGTAACGCTTTGGCGATGCGCTGGTTAGTTGACGCTTCTCGTAAGCGTGGTGAGAAGTCCATGGCTCTGCGTCTGGCTGGTGAAGTCGGTGATGCAGTTGAAGGTCGTGGCGCAGCGGTTAAGAAGCGTGAAGACGTTCACCGCATGGCTGAAGCTAACAAAGCATTCGCTCACTACCGCTTCTAAATATCTGAGGATTGTGTTGTGGCTCGTAAAACGCCTATCAAACGTTACCGTAACATTGGTATTTGCGCACACGTAGACGCGGGTAAAACCACGACTACTGAGCGCGTACTGTTCTACACGGGTCTTTCTCATAAGATCGGTGAAGTTCATGATGGTGCGGCAACCATGGACTGGATGGAGCAAGAGCAGGAGCGTGGTATTACCATTACTTCTGCGGCGACTACCTGTTTCTGGAAGGGCATGAATCAGCAGTTCGAAGACCACCGCATCAATATCATTGATACACCGGGGCACGTTGACTTCACGATTGAAGTTGAGCGTTCCCTGCGGGTATTAGATGGTGCTGTTGTGGTGCTGTGTGCGTCCTCTGGTGTGCAGCCTCAAACAGAAACTGTTTGGCGTCAGGCTAACAAGTATGAAGTTCCGCGGATGGTGTTCGTCAATAAGATGGACCGTATCGGCGCAGACTTTTATATGGTTGTTGACCAGCTTAAAGAACGTCTAGGCGCTAATGCTGTGCCAATTAATATGCCTATCGGTGCTGAAGAAGAATTTAAGGGTGTAGTTGACCTTGTTCGGATGAAAGCAATTCTCTGGAATGAAAGTGATCAGGGCATGTCCTATGATTTGGCTGATATTCCTGCGGATTTGCAGGCTAAAGCTGACGAGCTGCGTGAGCAGATGGTCGAAGCGGCAGCTGAAGCAACTGATGAGTTGATGGATAAGTACCTTGAAGAAGGTGAATTATCTAACGACGAGATTAAAGCTGGTTTGCGAGCCCGTACTCTTGATAACGATATTGTGCTGATGCAGTGCGGTTCGGCGTTCAAGAATAAGGGTGTGCAGGCAATGCTGGATGCTGTTATCGAATACATGCCATCTCCGGTCGAAGTAAAAGCGATTGAAGGTGCGGTAGATGACGAAGGTGAAGTGTTCGAAACCCGTGAGGCGGACGACGCGGCTCCTTTTGCGGCATTAGCGTTTAAGATCGCAACCGATCCTTTTGTAGGTACACTGACTTTTGTTCGGGTGTATTCCGGCGTTCTGGCTACCGGCGACAGTGTTGTTAACTCTGTTAAAGGTAAGAAAGAGCGTGTTGGTCGTATGGTGCAGATGCACTCCAATAACCGTGAAGAGATTAAAGAGGTTCGCGCAGGCGATATCGCTGCTCTGATCGGTATGAAGGATGTTACCACTGGTGACACCTTGTGTGATCCGGGCAAGAAAATTGTTCTGGAGCGCATGGAGTTTCCTGAGCCGGTTATTTCGGTAGCTGTAGAGCCGAGAACCAAAGCTGACCAGGAGAAGATGGGTATTGCGCTGGGCAAACTTGCTCAGGAGGATCCGTCTTTTCGTGTAGAAACCGACGAAGAAACCGGGCAGACGATCATTTCAGGTATGGGTGAATTACACCTGGATATTCTGGTAGATCGTATGCGTCGTGAATTTAGTGTCGAAGCGAATATTGGTAAGCCACAAGTGGCTTACCGCGAAAAGATCCGTCAGCCGGTCGAAGCAAACCACAAGTTTATTCGACAGTCCGGTGGGCGTGGTCAATACGGTCACGTTGTAGTGGAGTTTAGTCCTTCTGATGATGAAGGTCTGGAATTCATTAACGAGATTGTTGGTGGTACGATTCCGAAAGAATACATCCCTGCTATCCACAAAGGGATAGAAGAGCAAATGAAGAATGGAGTAATCGGTGGTTATCCATTGATTGGTCTGAAGGCGCGTTTGTTTGATGGTTCTTTCCATGATGTAGACTCCAACGAAATGGCGTTTAAAATCGCTGCATCACAGGCATTGAAAAAGTTTGCACTGGAAGCTGATCCTTGCTTACTTGAGCCGATGATGAAAGTTGAAGTAGTAACGCCGGAAGGTAACATGGGTGATGTGATGGGAGACCTGAACCGTCGTCGTGGTATCGTACAAGGCATGGAAGACAGTAGTTCGGGCAAAGTGATCAACGCCCTGGTACCTTTGGGCGAGATGTTTGGTTACGCAACCGATCTACGTTCTGCCACTCAGGGTCGTGCTACCTATTCTATGGAATTTTTTGATTATGCAGAGGCGCCGAAAGCGGTTGCTGATGCTGTAATTAATGCAAAATAAATTACCTAATTATTTAAGAGGTATTGATCGTGGCTAAGCAAGCATTTGAACGTAATAAGCCGCACGTTAACGTTGGTACAATTGGCCACGTTGACCACGGTAAAACAACTCTGACAGCAGCGCTGACTCGCGTATGTGCAGAAGTATTTGGTGGTGAGGCTGTTGCATTTGACGGTATCGATAATGCACCAGAAGAGCGTGAGCGTGGTATTACTATCGCGACTTCTCACGTTGAATACGATTCTAACGAACGTCACTACGCGCACGTAGACTGCCCGGGTCACGCCGATTATGTTAAAAACATGATCACTGGTGCGGCTCAGATGGACGGTGCGATTCTGGTATGTGGCGCGACTGATGGCCCAATGCCACAGACTCGTGAGCACATCCTGCTGTCTCGTCAGGTAGGTGTACCATACATCGTAGTATTCCTGAACAAAGCTGACCTGCTGGCTGAAGATTGCGGCGGTGTTGACTCTGAAGAATACGCTGAGATGCTGGAACTGGTTGAAATGGAGCTGCGTGAGCTGCTGGACCAGTACGAATTCCCAGGTGATGACACTCCAATCATTGCAGGTTCTGCACTGATGGCTCTGAACGGTCAGGACGATAACGAGTTGGGAACAACTGCTGTTAAGAACCTGGTTGAAGCGCTGGATACTTATATTCCTCAGCCAGAGCGTGCAATCGATCAGCCATTCCTGCTGCCAATTGAAGATGTATTCTCAATTTCAGGTCGTGGTACGGTTGTAACAGGTCGTGTTGAGCGTGGCATCGTTAAGACTGGTGAAGAAGTAGAAATCGTTGGTGTACGTGATACACAGACAACTACTTGTACTGGTGTAGAGATGTTCCGTAAGCTGCTTGACGAAGGTCGTGCAGGCGAGAACGTTGGTGTACTGCTGCGTGGTACTAAGCGTGACGACGTTGAACGTGGTCAGGTACTGGCTAAGAAAGGTACTATCACTCCTCACACTCGTTTCGAAGGTGAAGTATACGTACTGAGCAAAGATGAAGGTGGTCGTCACACGCCATTCTTCAAAGGCTACCGTCCACAGTTCTACTTCCGTACAACTGACATCACCGGTGCTTGTGAGCTTCCAGAAGGCGTTGAAATGGTAATGCCAGGCGATAACATCAAGATGGATGTTACCCTGATTAACCCAATCGCGATGGAAGAAGGTCTGCGTTTTGCGATCCGTGAAGGCGGTCGTACAGTTGGTGCAGGCGTTGTTGCTAAGATCATCGAATAATCGATAATCTTTACTGAAAAAAGACCCTGCGGGGTCTTTTTTTGTGTCTGTAAAAAAGTCCTGTTGCAGGCTGTGTAGTGCAAATTACTTTTCTAAGGGAGACTTGGTTAGATGGGGTTATTGCTGGTTAATAAATAGCCTTGACTTGCCTATGGGGGTTCAGTAGAATGCGCTACCCCATTAATTGGGGCTAGGTCGGCGTCAAGCCGTTTAACAATCTAGGAAATGTGTGATCGAAATGCAGAACCAAAAAATCAGAATTCGTCTGAAAGCTTTTGATCATCGCCTGATTGACTCTTCCGCTCAGGAGATCGTTGAGACTGCTAAGCGGACTGGAGCTCAGGTGCATGGTCCGATCCCACTTCCTACTCGCAAAGAGCGCTTTACAGTGCTGATTTCGCCACACGTGAATAAAGATGCACGTGACCAGTACGAAATCCGCACACATAAGCGTGTTCTGGACATCGTTGAGCCAACAGAAAAAACTGTTGACGCACTGATGAAGCTAGACCTTGCTGCGGGTGTCGAAGTGCAAATTAGCTTAGGCTAATTAGACAGATGCGCAAACTTTTAGTTTGCGTGTGGAATGCCCTGGACGGGCAGCCATAGCGGGTAAAAAGCCCCGTACACAACTGGCAATTGAGGTTAGAAAAATGTCTGTAGGTTTAATCGGACGTAAAGCAGGTATGACACGTGTCTTCAATGAAGACGGTGTGTCTGTGCCAGTCACAGTCATCGAAGTGGAGCCGAACCGGGTTACACAGGTTAAGACTGATGATGCTGATGGTTACTCTGCTGTGCAGGTAACTGTAGGATCACGTCGCGCTAGCCGTGTTACTAAAGCAATGGCAGGTCACTTTGCCAAAGCTGAGACCGAAGCTGGTCGCGGTTTATGGGAGTTCCGTCTCTCAGGTGACGAAGTTATAAATGTTGGTGATCAACTGACTGTTGAACGCTTCGAAGCGGGTCAGAAAATTGATGTAACCGGGCAGTCCAAAGGTAAGGGCTTCCAGGGCGGTATCAAGCGTTGGAATTTCTCCATGCAAGATGCTACTCACGGTAACTCACTTTCTCATCGTGCTCCTGGTTCTATTGGTCAGTGTCAAACTCCTGGTCGCGTTTGGAAAGGCAAGAAGATGGCAGGACACATGGGTGCGGAGCGTGTAACCGTTCAGTCCCTGGAAGTTGTTCGCATCGATGCTGAGCGTAATCTGCTGTTGGTTAAGGGCGCTGTTCCTGGTGCCACTGGCGGTGACGTATTCGTTAAATCAGCTGTTAAAGCTGGCGCCTAAGGGGGTTTGTAATGAATCTGAATCTTGCAGGAGCTGGCGGATCTGTTGAAGTTTCCGACCTAGCGTTTGGTAAAGAATTCAATGAATCACTGGTTCATCAGGTCGTTACGGCGTACCTGGCCGGTGGTCGTCAAGGCACCAAGGCTCAAAAGAACCGCGCCGCTGTAAGCGGTGGTGGTGCTAAGCCATGGCGTCAAAAAGGTACTGGCCGTGCGCGTGCCGGTACTATTCGTAGTCCTCTGTGGCGTACTGGTGGTGTGACTTTCGCAGCTGCACCACGTAGCCATACTCAGAAAGTAAACAAGAAAATGTACCGCGCAGCTATGCGTTGCATCTTCTCTGAGTTGGTTCGTCAAGAGCGTCTGGTTATTGTTGATAACTTCAGCGTAGAAGCGCCTAAGACTAAGCAATTCGTTGCTAAGTTGAATGAGCTGGAACTGGCTAATGTTCTTCTGATTACAGAAGATGTAGAACAGAATCTGTATCTTGCTGCTCGTAACGTACCTCATGTAGACGTACGCGACGCTGCTGGCATTGATCCTGTTAGTCTGGTTGGTTTCGATAAAGTTCTGGTTACTGTCGCTGCTCTTAAGAAAATTGAGGAGGCGTTAGCATGAACCAAGGACGCATCTATCAAGTACTGCTAGGTCCACACATTTCTGAGAAAGCGACTATCGTTGCTGAAGGTTCTCAGCAGGTTGTGTTCCGTGTAGCGGCTGACGCAACCAAGCCTGAAATTAAAAAGGCCGTTGAACAGCTATTTGAAGTTAAAGTAACTGGCGTGAACATCGTAAACGTGAAGGGTAAAACCAAACGCACTCAGCGTGGTTTGGGTAAGCGCTCTAACATTCGTAAGGCATATGTATGCCTGGCTGATGGTCACGACATCGACTTCATCGATGGCGAATAAGAGGGGTTATAAGAATGGCTATTGTTAAATCTAAACCGACCTCTGCTGGCCGCCGTCACGTTGTTAAGGTCGTTAATAACGATCTTCACAAGGGCAAGCCTTTTGCTGCTCTGGTCGAAAAGAAAAGCAAGACCGGTGGTCGTAATACCTATGGTCGCATCACAACTCGTCACATTGGTGGCGGACACAAGCAGCATTACCGTCTGATCGACTTCCGTCGTAACAAAGAAGGTATTCCTGCTGTTGTTGAGCGTCTGGAATACGATCCGAACCGTTCTGCACATATCGCCCTGCTGAAATACGCTGACGGTGAACGCCGCTACATCATTGCTCCTAAGGGCGTGAAAGCTGGCAGCCGTGTAATTTCTGGTCAGGACGCTGACATTAAACCAGGTAACTGCCTGCCGCTGCGGAACATCCCAGTAGGTAGCGTTGTTCACTGTATTGAAATGAAGCCAGGTAAGGGTGCTCAAATTGCACGTTCTGCCGGTACTTCTGCTCAGTTAGTGGCACGCGAAGGCGCGCACGCAACTTTGCGTCTGCGTTCTGGTGAAATGCGTAAAGTCTTAATTGACTGTTGTGCGACTTTAGGTGAAGTAAGCAACTCTGAACACAGCCTGCGCTCTCTGGGTAAGGCTGGTGCTAAGCGCTGGCGCGGTGTGCGTCCAACGGTGCGTGGTGTTGCTATGAACCCTGTTGATCACCCACATGGTGGTGGTGAAGGTCGTACTTCTGGTGGTCGTCATCCTGTGTCTCCATGGGGTATGCCGACTAAAGGTCTTAAGACTCGTAAGAACAAGCGTACTGATAAGTTAATCGTACGTCGTCGTCAAGCGAAATAATCAGAGGATACAGCTGTGCCACGTTCACTGAAGAAAGGTCCTTTTATTGACCTTCACCTGTTGAAAAAGGTAGAGGCTGCAATTGAGGCCAATGATCGTCGTCCGATCAAAACTTGGTCTCGTCGCTCTACGGTGTTCCCTAACTTCGTAGGCTTAACGATTGCAGTCCATAATGGCCGTCAGCACGTACCGGTGTTTATCACCGAGGACATGGTTGGTCATAAATTAGGCGAGTTTGCCGCTACCCGTACGTACAAGGGTCATGCAGCAGACAAGAAAGCTAAACGCTAATTCGGGAGTATAGAAAATGGAAGTAGCCGCTAAGCACAAAGGCGCCCATATCTCCGCTCAGAAAGCGCGTTTGGTTGCCGATCAAATCCGCGGAAAAGCGGTGGGTGAAGCCCTGGATATTCTGGCTTTCAGCCCTCAAAAAGGTGCGGTTTTAGTTAAGAAGGTACTTGAGTCTGCTATTGCTAACGCAGAGCATAACGAAGGTGCTGATATTGACGAGCTACGCGTATCTGAGATCTTCGTTGACGAAGGTATGACGATGAAGCGTATTAAGCCGCGTGCTAAAGGTCGTGCAGATCGTATTCTGAAGCGTACCTCACACATCACCGTCAAGGTCGCTGACTGCTAGGAGATACCACTATGGGTCAGAAGGTAAATCCAACAGGTATTCGTTTGGGCATTGTTAAAGATCACACTTCTGTGTGGTATGCAGACAAGAACGAATACGCTAGTAAACTGTTGAATGACCTTCAGGTACGTGAGTATCTGGAAGGTCAGTTGAAAGCAGCATCTGTGAGCCGCATCGATATCGAGCGTCCTGCACAGAATGCAAAAATCACCATTCACACAGCCCGTCCAGGCATCGTGATTGGTAAGAAAGGTGAAGATGTAGAGAAACTGCGTAATGCTGTTTCTAAAATGATGGGTGTACCTGTCCACATCAACATCGAAGAAGTCCGTAAGCCAGAACTGGATGCGAAATTGGTTGCTCAAGGTGTAGCTAGCCAGTTGGAGCGTCGCGTAATGTTCCGTCGTGCAATGAAGCGTTCTGTACAGAATGCTATGCGACTGGGTGCTAAGGGTATCAAAATTCAGGTAGGTGGTCGTTTGGGCGGTGCTGAAATCGCACGTTCCGAATGGTACCGTGAAGGTCGCGTACCTTTGCATACTCTGCGTGCTGATATCGATTACGGTACTTATGAGGCGCATACTACTTATGGTGTGCTTGGTATTAAAGTCTGGATCTTTAAAGGCGAGATCCTGGGCGGCATTGAAGAAGTGCGTGCTCAGAAGAATGCTCAGCCTAAAAAGAAAGGTTCAAAGTAGGGGTAATTATCAATGCTGCAACCTAAAAGACTGAAATTCCGTAAGGTAATGAAAGGTCGTAACCGTGGTTTAGCGGAACGCGGAAGCAAAGTAAGCTTCGGTGAAATCGCACTTAAAGCCACTGGTCGCGGACGTATTACAGCTCGTCAGATCGAAGCTGCTCGTCGTACCATGACTCGTCACGTAAAGCGTGGTGGTAAAATCTGGATCCGTGTGTTCCCAGATAAGCCGATTACCGGCAAGCCACTTGAAGTACGTATGGGTAAAGGTAAGGGTAGCGTTGAATACTGGGTAGCTCAGATTCAGCCAGGTAAAGTACTGTTCGAAATGAGCGGTGTACCTGATGAACTGGCCACCGAAGCATTCAATCTGGCGGCTGCTAAATTACCAGTAGCAACCACTATTGTTAAACGGACGGTGATGTGATGAAAGCAACTGAATTGCGCGAACAATCCGCAGAAGAGCTACAGCAAACTTTGCTGGGTCTTTTGAAGGATCAGTTCAATCTGCGTATGCAGAAAGCAACTGGTCAGCTGACTCAGAACCATATGTTAGGTCAGGTGCGTCGCGATATCGCCCGTACTAAGACTTTACTGAATGAGAAAGCAGGTAACTAATGATGGCTGCAGAAAAACGTACTCGTACAGTGATTGGTAAAGTTGTTAGCAACAAAGCTGACAAAACCATCACCGTTCTGGTTGAACGCAAAGAGAAGCATCCGATTTACGGTAAATTCGTAACTCGTTCAACTAAGCTGCATGCGCATGACGAACAGAATGAATGCAACATGGGTGACACAGTGGTTATCGCTGAATCCCGTCCGTATTCAAAAAGTAAGTCTTGGACGCTAGTTAAGATTGAAGAACAGGCAGTAAAGGTGTAATATAACGCACCTTTGCTTCTGGCAGACTTGTTTTTTCGCCAGAAACCACCGTGAAAACAGTGGTTAAGCGAAGGAATAAGTCTGAATTTTGGAGTAGAGACCATGATTCAAACAGAAACTATGCTTGATGTTGCTGATAACAGCGGCGCCAAGCGTGTGCAGTGTATCAAGGTCCTGGGTGGCTCACATCGCCGTTACGCGAGTGTGGGTGACATCATCAAAGTTACTGTGAAGGAAGCAATTCCACGCGGTAAGGTGAAAAAAGGCCAGGTTCTTAACGCTGTTGTAGTTCGTACTCGTAAAGGTGTTCGTCGCCCTGACGGTTCAGTTATCCGCTTTGATGTAAACTCAGCGGTTATGTTGAACGCAAACGACGCGCCAATCGGTACACGTATTTTTGGACCAGTAACTCGTGAACTTCGCTCAGAGAAGTTTATGAAAATCATTTCCCTGGCGCCTGAAGTGCTTTAAAAATTAAACGTTAAGTTTGATTTTTTTGAAAAACGCTAACTCTTAACGGGGTTGGCGTTTTTGAGCATGAGAGGGTAGTAGGAAAGGATAGGAAAGCATGCAGAAAATTATTCGTGACGACGAAGTAATCGTCATTGCAGGTAAAGATAAAGGTAAGCGCGGTAAGGTTTTACGCGTTCTTGCTGATGATCGCCTGATTGTATCTGGCATCAACATGGTGAAGAAGCACACTAAGCCTAACCCTATGATGGGTAAGCCTGGTGGCATCGTAGAAAAAGAAGCAGCGCTTGCTGTTTCAAATGTTGCGATCTTCAACGCGGCTACCGGTAAAGGTGATCGTGTTGGCTTCAAGGTTCTGGAAGATGGCAACAAAGTTCGCTTCTTCAAATCCAACGGCGAAGTAATCGCTAAGTAATAGGAGTTGATGCCATGTCTAGATTAAAAGCCCTTTATAAAGATTCCGTTAAGCAGCAGCTTCTAGAAGAGCTGAAGAGCGAAAACGTGATGGCTGTTCCTCGCCTGACCAAAATCACCCTGAACATGGGTGTTGGTGAAGCGCTAGGTGACAAAAAGCAGCTAGAAAACGCTGTTGCAGATATGCAGCAAATTTCTGGTCAGAAGCCTGTTGTAACTTTAGCTCGCAAATCTATTGCTGGCTTTAAAGTACGTGAAGGCTGGCCTATCGGTTGTAAGGTAACCCTGCGCGGTGAGCGTATGTGGGAATTCCTTGACCGTCTGGTTGATGTTTCTATCCCTCGTATCCGTGACTTCCGTGGTCTGAACCCGAAATCTTTTGATGGTCGTGGTAACTACAGCATGGGTGTTAAAGAGCAGATTATCTTCCCTGAAATCGATTTCGATAAAGTAGATAAGCTGCGTGGTATGGATATTACTATCACTACCACTGCCCGTAATAACGATGAAGGTCGTGCCCTGCTGGCAGCCCTGAACTTCCCATTCAAAAAGTAGGGTAGAAAAATGGCTAAGGAATGTATGAAAGCGCGCGAAGCAAAACGCGCAAAAATGGTTGCTAAGTACGCTGAGAAACGTGCTCAGTTAAAGGCAATCATCCGTAACCCAGCTTCATCTGAAGATGATCGTTGGGAAGCACAGGTAGCTCTTCAGAAGCTGCCACGTGACGCTAACCCGGTTCGCCAGGTACGTCGTTGTCAAGTTACTGGTCGTCCACACGCTGTTTACCGCAAATTCGGCTTAAGCCGTATTAAATTGCGCGAAGCTGCTATGCGTGGTGATGTTCCGGGCTTGAAGAAAGCTAGTTGGTAAGCATGGTGGTCAGGGCAGGGTGATTGTCATTCTGCTACCGCACTACGCTGCACAATAGTAAGGAAAATTAAGCATGAGTATGCAAGACACTCTAGCGGATATGTTAACTCGTATTCGTAATGGTCATATGGCTGAGAAATCAGCTGTAACCATGCCTGCTTCTAAAATGAAGGCGTCTGTCGCTTCTGTTTTAGAATCGGAAGGTTACATCTCTGGCTTCGCTGTTGAAGGCGACGTTAAGCCAGTTATGACTGTTGAATTGAAATACTTCGAAGGCAAGCCGGTTATTGAGTCTATCCAGCGTGTAAGTCGTCCAAGTCTACGTGTTTATAAGGCTGCTTCCGAGCTGCCTAAAGTAGCTGGCGGTCTGGGTATCTCTATCATCTCTACCTCTAAAGGTGTGATGAGCGATCGCGCTGCACGTGCTGCCGGTATCGGCGGCGAAGTCATCTGCACGGTATTCTAGGAGCTAGAACTATGTCTCGAGTTGCTAAAAGTCCCGTTGTCCTACCGGCAGGTGTTGAAGCTAAAATTGATGGTCAGCAGATTTCTGTAAAAGGCAAGAACGGTGCCTTGGATCTGTCTGTACACCAGTCTGTAGAAGTAACCAGTGAAGATAACGTACTGAAGTTTGCGCCACGTGATGGCGGCAAGCAAGCCAATGCATTGGCTGGTACTACACGCTCTCTGGTTAATAACATGGTTGTAGGTGTGAGCGAAGGTTTCTCTAAGAAACTGGTTCTGCAAGGTGTTGGTTACCGTGCTGCCGTTAAAGGCAACAGTGTAAACCTGACCCTGGGTTTCTCTCACCCAATCGATTACGAATTGCCTGAAGGTGTTTCAGCTGCAATGGAAGGCCAAACCACAGTTGTGTTGACTGCTGCTAGCAAGCAAACACTGGGTCAGGCTGCTGCTGAGATTCGCGCTTTCCGTCCACCAGAGCCTTATAAAGGTAAAGGTGTTCGTTATGCTGACGAATACGTACGCCGTAAAGAAGCTAAGAAGAAGTAAGGTAGGGTCATGAACGATAAGAAAACATCTCGTATTCGCCGTGCTCGCCGTGCTCGCTTCAAAATGCGTGAGCTGGGTGCTACCCGTCTATGTGTAACCCGTACACCTCGTCATATCTATGCACAGGTTATCTCTGCTGATGGTGGTCAGGTTCTGGCTGCAGCATCTACTGTAGAGAAAGATCTGCGTGCAGGTGGTACTGGTAACTCTGACGCGGCTTCTAAAGTCGGTGCGTTAATCGCTCAGCGTGCTAAAGACGCTGGCGTATCTAAGGTTGCTTTTGACCGTTCTGGTTTCCAATACCATGGACGTATCAAAGCGTTGGCAGAAGCGGCCCGTGAAGGCGGCCTGGAATTCTAAGGGGTTTGACAATGGCAAATCACGAACAGAAAGACGGTGACCTGCAAGAGAAGCTTGTTCAGGTTAACCGTGTTGCCAAAGTAGTTAAGGGTGGTCGTATTTTCGGTTTCACAGCCCTGACTGTTGTTGGTGACGGTAACGGCCGCGTTGGTTTCGGTCGTGGTAAAGCACGTGAAGTACCTGTTGCTATTCAAAAAGCAATGGAGCAAGCGCGTCGCAATATGGTCTCTGTAGACCTGAATGGCACAACTCTGCAATATGCTGTTAAAGCCCGTCACGGTGCTTCTAAGGTATACATGCAGCCTGCATCTGAAGGTACTGGTGTAATCGCCGGTGGCGCAATGCGTGCTGTACTGGAATTGGCAGGTGTTCACAACGTACTGGCTAAGTGCTACGGCTCTACAAACCCAGTAAACGTTGTACGTGCAACAATCAATGGCTTGGCTAGCATGACATCTCCTGAAGATGTTGCTGCAAAACGTGGCAAGTCCGTAGACGATATCCTGGGGTAATTAACGATGGCATCTACAGTCAAGGTTACACTTGTACGCAGCCCTATCGGTAAACTACCTAAGCACCGTGAGTGCGTTAAGGGTCTGGGTCTGCGCCGTATCGGTCATACTGTTGAAGTGGAAGATACACCTTCCGTTCGCGGCATGATCAACAAAGTAAACTACATGGTTCGTGTAGAAGGCGAATAAGGAGTATTACGTTATGCGTCTTAATACACTAAGTCCTGCCGAAGGTTCCAAATCCGCTGCTAAGCGTGTTGGTCGCGGCATTGGCTCTGGCCTGGGTAAAACCGGTGGCCGTGGTCATAAAGGTCAGAAATCCCGCTCAGGCGGTTCAGTGAAGCCAGGTTTTGAAGGCGGTCAGATGCCTTTACAGCGTCGTCTGCCTAAGTTTGGTTTCACTTCACGTCAGGCACCTTTTGTTGCTGAAATCCGTTTGAATGAACTGGTTAAAGCTGGTGTCGAAGTGGTCGACCTGGAAGCGTTGAAGAAAGCCGATATCATCAAAGAAAGCATCAAGCGTGCGCGCGTGATCCTGTCTGGTGAAATCACTAAAGCAGTTACCGTTAAAGGTCTGAAAGTCACCAAAGGTGCTCAGGCTGCTATCGAAGCTGCTGGCGGAAAAGTCGAGGAATAAATGGCTAAGAAAGGACCAGTACCAGCAGGTGTTCAAAACGGCTTAGGCGAACTTAAGTCTCGCCTGTTGTTTGTTTTGATTGCGATCGTTGTATACCGTATCGGTGCACATATTCCGGTACCTGGTATCAATCCTGATCGCCTAGCAGCACTCTTCGATCAGAATCAGGGTACTATCCTGAGTCTGTTTAATATGTTCTCCGGCGGGGCGCTGGAACGTATGAGTATCCTTGCATTGGGTATCATGCCGTACATATCTGCGTCTATCATCATGCAGTTGATGACCGTAGTAAGCCCTACTCTTGAGCAGTTAAAGAAAGAAGGTGAGGCTGGACGCCGTAAGATCAACCAATATACCCGCTATGGTACAGTTATACTGGCTACCATTCAGTCGTTTGGTATGGCGGTAGGTCTGGCTAATCAGGGAATAGCATTCAGCGCAGGTCCGTCTTTCTACTTTGTAGCAGTCGTGACGCTTGTAGCTGGCGCAGTATTCCTGATGTGGTTAGGTGAGCAAGTGACAGAGAGAGGTATCGGTAACGGTATTTCTATCCTGATCTTTGCTGGTATTGTGGCTGGATTGCCTGGTGCAATCGGTCAGTCCTTTGAAGCGGCACGTCAGGGTGATTTAAACATCCTGGCTCTGCTGGGCATCGCAGCACTGGCTGTTGCGACTGTTGGCTTTGTAGTGTTTATGGAGCGCGGTCAACGCCGTATTACCATTAACTATGCGAAGCGTCAGCAAGGTCGTCGTATGTATGCGGCGCAGTCCAGCCACCTGCCATTAAAAGTTAATATGGCTGGTGTTATTCCGCCGATCTTTGCGTCAAGTATTCTACTGTTCCCTGCTTCAATTGGTCAGTGGTTTGGCCAGACTGAAGGTATGGAATGGTTACAGAGTGTTGCGTTAGCGTTGGGTCCGGGCCAGCCGTTATACATTCTGCTGTTTTCTGTATGTATCATCTTCTTCTGCTACTTCTATACCGCGATTGTTTTCAATCCGAAAGAAGTTGCTGATAATCTGAAGAAGTCTGGTGCATTTATCCCGGGTATTCGCCCAGGGGAGCAATCCGCTCGGTATATTGACAGTGTTTTGGGTCGTTTAACTTTGTTTGGCGCTCTTTACATCACAGCAGTTTCCTTGATGCCTCAATTCTTGGTTGTTGCGTGGAATATACCTTTCTACTTCGGTGGTACATCGTTACTGATCGTGGTTGTTGTAGTCATGGATTTCATGGCTCAGGTACAATCGCATCTGATGTCCCATCAGTATGAATCTCTGATGAAGAAGTCGAATCTTAAAGGCGGTGGTGCTGGCCTGCTGCGCTAGCCCCTGCTACTGGAGTTGATCATGAAAGTACGTGCATCTGTAAAGAAAATCTGCCGTAACTGCAAGATCGTACGTCGTAACGGAACTTTGCGAGTAATCTGCAAAGTTGAACCACGACACAAGCAGCGCCAGGGTTAATCCTGGTCTGGGGTGGAAGGCAAGGGGCTTGATTTAATTTTAATCAAGGTGTAACATCCTGCGCCTTCCATTAATAGAAGAATTTGCAGTGCTTGTCTTATATGACAGGTAACATGCTAATAAAGTTGGAGTAAATTGAATGGCCCGTATAGCAGGCGTCAATATTCCTGACAATAAGCATGCGGTAATTTCATTGACTTACATCTTCGGAATTGGCCGCACTACAGCGAAAAGCATTTGTTCAGCTTGTGGTATTCAAGAATCCACAAAAATTGCAGAGCTTTCAGAAGATCAGCTAGACAACGTACGTGGCGAAATCGCCAAGTTAAGTGTTGAAGGCGACCTTCGTCGTGAAGTATCCATGAACATCAAACGCTTGATGGATCTGGGCTGTTTTCGTGGTCTGCGTCATCGTCGCAGTCTGCCTCTTCGTGGTCAGCGCACTAAGACTAATGCGCGTACCCGTAAAGGCCCACGTAAGCCAATCCGCAAGTAAGTGGTAAGCGATAGGAATTTCCAATATGGCAAAGCCAAATACTCGCACACGTAAAAAGGTTAAAAAGCAGGTTGTTGATGGCTTAGCGCACATCCACGCCTCATTTAACAATACGATCATTACTATTACTGATCGTCAGGGAAATACTCTGAGCTGGGCAACTGCGGGTGGCTCCGGCTTCCGCGGTTCTCGTAAGAGCACACCGTTTGCAGCTCAGGTAGCTGCAGAACGTGCAGGTGTGGCAGCGCAAGAGTATGGCCTAAAGAATTTAGACGTTTTTGTTAAAGGTCCTGGACCAGGCCGTGAATCTGCAGTTCGTGCATTGAACGGTTGCGGTTACAAGGTTAACAACATCACTGACGTGACACCGATTCCACACAATGGTTGTCGTCCGTCTAAGAAACGTCGCGTTTAATCCGGAGACAGTAAGATATGGCTCGTTATATAGGACCAAAATGTAAGCTGTCTCGCCGTGAAGGTACCGACCTGTTCTTGAAGAGCGGTGTACGTGCACTGGACAGCAAGTGTAAAGCTGAAAACGTGCCAGGCGTACACGGCGCTCGTCGCGGTCGTCTGTCCGATTACGGTTTACAGCTTCGTGAAAAACAAAAAGTTCGTCGTACTTACGGCGTTCTTGAAAAGCAATTCCGCAGCTACTACAAGGAAGCTGCCCGTCGCAATGGCGCGACTGGTACTAACTTGTTGCAACTGTTGGAAGGGCGTTTAGACAATGTTGTCTATCGTATGGGCTTTGGCTCTACCCGTGCTGAAGCACGTCAGGTAGTTTCACATCGCCAGATTACAGTCAACGGTCAGAGCGTTAACATTCCTTCATTCCAGGTTTCTGCGGGTGATGTTGTTGCCGTTCGTGAAAAGTCTAAGAACCAGCTGCGTATTAAAAGCGCCCTGGATCTGGCTTCTCAGCGTAGCTCAGTTGAATGGGTAGAAGTAGATGCTGGCAAAATGGAAGGTACTTTTAAGTCCCTGCCTGAGCGTAGTGATCTGTCTGCCGAAATCAACGAGCAGCTGATTGTCGAATTGTATTCTAAGTAATCATTGACTTCATAATTGGTGGAACTATGCAGCGTTCAGTAAACGAGTTTCTAAGCCCACGTCACATCGACGTACAGGAAATTAGCTCGACTCGTGCAAAAGTTACTCTGGAGCCACTTGAGCGCGGTTTTGGCCATACGCTAGGTAATGCGTTGCGTCGTATTCTACTTTCTTCTATGCCAGGTTGTGCAGTTAAGGAAGTAGAAATCGACGGTGTATTGCATGAGTACAGCACTCTGGAAGGTGTTCAGGAAGACGTTATCGAAATCCTGTTAAACCTGAAAGGCGTAGCTATCGCTCTGCATAACGGCGACGAAGCAACTCTGACTCTTTCTAAGAGCGAAGCAGGCCCTGTCACTGCAGCTGATATTCAGCTGAACCAGGATGCCGAAATCGCTAACCCAGATCACGTTATCGCTCATCTGAGTGAAGGCGCAAGCCTGAACATGCAGTTGCGTGTAGCACGTGGTCGAGGTTATGTACCGGCTGATGCCCGTATATCTGACGAAGACGAGTCGCGTACTATCGGCCGTCTGCAGCTTGATGCAACTTATAGCCCAGTTCGTCTGGTGTCTTATGTTGTTGAGAGTGCTCGTGTGGAACAGCGCACTGACTTGGACAAGTTGGTAATTGATATCGAATCCAACGGTACTATCGATCCGGAAGAATGCATCCGTCGTGCTGCAACTATTCTGCAGCAGCAACTGGCTGTGTTTGTAGATCTGGAAGGTGGTAAGGATCAGGTTAAAGATGAGCCGGAAGAGCCAGAGATCGATCCGATCCTGTTGCGTCCGGTTGATGATCTGGAGCTGACTGTACGTTCCGCCAACTGTCTGAAGGCAGAACAGATCTACTACATCGGTGATCTGATTCAGCGTACCGAAGTAGAACTGCTTAAGACTCCGAACTTAGGTAAGAAATCGCTGACGGAAATTAAAGATGTCTTGGCATCTAAGGGTCTTTCTCTGGGCATGCGCCTGGAAAACTGGCCGCCGGCAAGTATTCGGAACGACGATAAAGTCGCTTCCTAATCGCGTTTTTTAACCTTAATAGTTTGGCAAGGAATTAAACATGCGTCATCGTAAATCAGGTCGTCACTTAAATCGTACAAGTGCACACCGCAAAGCAATGTTCAAGAACATGGCTGTGTCCTTGTTCGAACATGAGCTCATCAAGACTACGCTGCCTAAAGCTAAAGAGCTGCGCCGCGTTGCTGAGCCTCTGATCACTCTGGCAAAGAATGACACGGTTGCTAACCGTCGTCTGGCTTTTGCCCGCACCCGCAGCAAAGAAGCTGTTGGTAAACTGTTCAACGAACTGGGTCCTCGTTATGAGGCTCGTCCAGGCGGATACATTCGCATTCTGAAATGTGGTTTCCGTGCTGGTGACAACGCTCCTATGGCGTTGGTTGAACTGGTTGACCGTCCAGCTGATGCAGCTGTTGTGGTTGATGATTCTGAAGATTAATCTTCGTTTCTGATCAAGAAAAAGCCCGGCTCTCATAATAAGAGCCGGGCTTTTTTTTGCCTGTAATTTAGTTATTTGATGTCTGAGCTAAGTATGTAAGCTTCGAATCGTTTATCGATGCCGAAAATATGCCGTTTCGGCCATTCGCTCAAAAATGTAGACAGTGTTTCACGCAGCATTTCATCATAATCATGGTTTTGCGTAACCATGTTAGTTAATTCCTGCCGGAATTTATTGTGAGCTGCTATATGTTGTTCTATCTCCGGGTAGTTTGATTCCCGCATATAAGCTTCTTCCAGATTGAAGTGGTGCTCTGCGTAGTCATATAAGCGCACAAAAATATCCGCTTCGACACCGCTTTCTTTTATCTTATCTATAAGGCGAAACAGCTCCTGGTGCTGAGTATCTTGCCAGATCAGTTCGCTGGTCTTTTCCATTTATTGCTTCTCAGATGAATTGTTACGCTTTAAGGCTAAATGCTTTTTATAGATTCATCCATTGAGTGAGTAGTCAGAGAGGGAATTAGTGATTGTTTGATGATCTGAGGCAAAAAAACCGAAGTCAGTAAGCTGAGTTCGGTTTTTTTATAATTGGTTGCTAAGTAAATTATCAGTTTATGCTGAGGCAATAGCCACTGTTGGATAGGTAGCCGGCTTCATGTTCAAGGTCAGCCTTAGTCAGTGGGTGATAGCTTAGCCAGTTATCAGGAAAGGTAAGGGATATTGTGCTGGCTGTGGCCGTCAGCGTGAATGCAGGGATCGGTTCTTTACTCCGGCTGCGGTGTAGCAGTATCGATATTCTCAGTAAGACGCAGAGTCGCCGGAACACTTCAATTTCACGTTTAGATAAAAGTTCGAAGTCTGCTTCATTAAATTTACGGCGATGATTACGTATCAGTGTTGCTAGTTGTAGTTGCTCCTGACGACTAAAGCCTGGCAGGTCTGAATTTAAAATCAGATAAGCACTGTGTTTGTGGTATTGGCTATGTGCAATTGTTAGTCCTGCTTCATAACTGCGTGCTGCCCAGCTGAGCATGTTTTGATATTCATTATTTTGTAGCTGCCAGTCACTGCGAACCTGTGTCAGTGCGATAAGTGCAGTCTGTTCTATACGTAAGGCTTGTTCCTGATCGACGTGATAGCGCTGCATAAATGCATTGATGCTGCGCTCACGTACATCTTCATGATGCAATCTTCCGGTCATGTCATATAGGAGCCCTTCACGTAATGCGCCTTGTGAAATATGCATTTCTTTGATGCCTAAGGATTCAAATGCTGCCGATAAAATTGCTATGCCAGCGGCAATGACCGCTTTTCGCTGTTCTTTAATACCGGGGATTGAAATCTCATCAACATGACTAAATTCAAGAATACGTTGACGCAGAAGTTTGAGTGCTTTTGCTGTGATTGCGTTATCGCTGTATCCGGATTCTATGCACGCCTGACGTATTGCTTTAGCTGTCCCTGAAGAGCCAACACAGTGCTGCCAGCCCTGACTTCTATAGCGACGTTTTATCGACAATAATTCACGCAGGGCGCCGAATACAGCGAGCTGGAAGTTTTTCTCATTAATAACGCCATCTTTGAAATAACGCTTACTGAAACTGACGCAGCCCATTTCAAGGCTTTCCAGTTGCAATGGCTCAAAACGTTCACCAATTATTAATTCTGTACTGCCGCCGCCAATATCGATTATCAGGCGTGAGCCGGAATCTGCAGCAAGTGTGTGTTCTACGCCCAGGTGGATAAGGCGGGCTTCTTCTATGCCGGCGATAACTTCGATAGAGCGGCCTAAAATGGTTTCGGCTTTAACAATGAATTCCCGACTGTTTGTCGCTTCACGCAGCGCGTTAGTTGCAACTGCGCTAACAGCGCCTGCAGGCAGGCATTTAATGCGTTCAGCAAAGCGTTGCAGGCATGCGAGACCTCTTTGCTGGGCTTCTTCGCTTAGTCGATTGTTATTATCTAATCCGGCGGCTAGCTGTACTTTTTCTGATAAAACATCAATTGGTAACAGTTCACCCTGATCGAGCTTAGCAATGACGATGTGAAAACTGTTCGATCCGAGGTCAATAGCTGCCAGTAAAGTATCCTGGCTGGCTATTAAAGCATTATCCTGCGGCATGCTGGCATGTATCCAATAACTATTACGTTGCCAGTCAGTTTAACAAAAACTTTTTTAGATGTGAGTATTTAGGCAATGTGGGATTAATATCTATTGATATATAGCTGCCGGAGATCACTAGATGTCGGCTGTAGGGCATTGTAGGGGTATACGGTATTCACATTTGTTCGTTTTGAATGGTATTATCGAGGCAATTATTTATTGACGCGAATCTGCCTGCGAGGCTTTTTATGAGTGATATTATCAATGTAACCGACGCATCCTTTGAAGAGGATGTTCTCAAGTCTGAAGCACCGGTACTGGTGGACTATTGGGCTGAGTGGTGCGGACCATGTAAAATGATCGCGCCAGTTCTGGAAGAGATTGCAAAAGAATACGATGGTAAGCTTAAAGTCTGCAAACTCAACATTGATGAAAACAGTGAAACGCCACCTAAGTTTGGTATTCGTGGCATTCCTACTCTGATGATTTTCAAAGATGGTAATGTTGAAGCGACCAAAGTTGGTGCTCTGTCTAAATCTCAGTTAGCAGGCTTTATCGAGACAAGTCTGTAAGCGTCGAATTGCTATTGTTTACGGTTGGTTTCCTTTCCTCCGAGCTGTATAAAGTTTGCGCTCTGAATGCTGGACTAACCGTAAACAAGCGATTATAGTTGTGACTCCTTATTACTGGAATTACTGTCTGATTCCGGTTCTCTTAATCAATTCAATCTAGTCTGAACGATTTCTCCAGCGTTCTTTCTCAACGTGGCTACGTCCTTCTACTCATACATTATGAATCTTACCGAACTGAAAACGAAAAACGTTTCTGAGCTGTTAAATATAGCGAAAGAAATGGGAATGGATAACCTGGGCCGCTCCCGCAAACAAGATGTTATTTTTGCCATACTTAAGCGTCATGCTAAAGGTGGTGAAGATATTTACGGCGATGGCGTGCTGGAAATATTACAAGATGGATTTGGTTTCTTGCGTTCTGCGGACAGCTCTTATCTGGCTGGTCCTGACGATATTTACGTTTCTCCGAGTCAGATCCGTCGTTTTAATTTGCGCACCGGCGATACTATTTCAGGCAAGATTCGTCCTCCGAAGGACGGCGAGCGTTACTTTGCATTGCTGAAGGTTGATAAGATCAACTTTGATAAGCCTGAAAATGCTAAGAACAAGATTCTGTTTGAAAACCTGACGCCACTGTTTGCTCAGGACCGTCTGAAAATGGAACTGGGTAACGGCAGTACTGAAGATTTGACTGCCCGTGTTATCGATCTTGTATGCCCTATGGGTAAAGGTCAGCGTGCCTTGCTGGTGTCACCGCCTAAAGCGGGTAAAACACTGATGTTGCAGAACATTGCTAACTCCATTACCCGGAATAACCCTGAAACACATTTGATTGTACTGCTGATTGATGAGCGTCCTGAGGAAGTAACAGAGATGCAGCGTACAGTTCGTGGTGAAGTGGTTGCATCTACTTTCGACGAGCCACCGTCACGCCATGTTCAGGTAGCTGAAATGGTGCTCGAGAAGGCAAAGCGTCTGACTGAACATAAGAAAGACGTGGTTATCCTGCTTGATTCCATCACCCGTCTTGCTCGTGCATATAACACGGTTATTCCTTCATCCGGTAAGGTACTGACCGGTGGTGTTGATGCGCATGCACTTGAGCGTCCTAAGCGTTTCTTCGGTGCTGCACGTAATATTGAAGAGGGCGGTAGCCTGACAATCATTGCAACGGCTCTGGTTGATACCGGTTCGAAGATGGATGAAGTTATCTTCGAAGAATTTAAAGGTACCGGTAACTCTGAAGTACATCTGGACCGTAAAGTTGCTGAAAAGCGCGTTTATCCTGCTTTCAACATTCGTCGTTCTGG
Source organism: Aliamphritea ceti (assembly GCF_024347215.1). Taxonomy (NCBI): domain Bacteria; kingdom Pseudomonadati; phylum Pseudomonadota; class Gammaproteobacteria; order Oceanospirillales; family Oceanospirillaceae; genus Aliamphritea; species Aliamphritea ceti. Next base: position 4,759,275 of record NZ_AP025282.1, on the reverse strand, counting down.
CACCCGCCGTGAAGACTTGCTGACGGACGAAGATGAGCTGCAACGTATGTGGATTCTGCGTAAACTTCTGGATCCGATGGAAGACTCCGCAGCGATCGAGTTTGTGCTCGATAAGCTGAAAGACTTCAAGACAAATGACGAATTCTTCTTGTCTATGAGACGTTCCTGATAAACATTCTGAATACAAAAGGGTAAGCTTATGGCTTACCCTTTTTTATTGCTAAATCTTTGTTATTAAAACCTGATTGCCGGGCCGTTATGAGTAATCTTAAATATAAAGATCTGCGTGATTTTATCCGCACTCTGGAAGAACTAGGTGAATTAAAGCGAATCTCGATGGAGGTAGATCCACATCTTGAGATGACCGAAATCTGCGACCGCACACTGCGTGCTGGCGGTCCTGCGCTGCTGTTTGAGAACCCCAAAGGTTATGACTATCCGGTATTGGCGAATCTGTTTGGTACGCCTAAACGGGTAGCTATGGGGATGGGTGAGCAAGACGTTACCAGCCTGCGGGAAGTAGGTAAATTACTGGCAATGCTAAAAGAGCCTGAGCCACCTAAAGGCATGAAAGATGCCTGGGACAAACTGCCAATATTTAAGCAAGTGCTTAATATGGGGCCGAAGGTTGTCCGTAAGGCTGATTGCCAAGCGCATGTTATTGAAGCCGAAGATGTCGATCTTTATAAGCTGCCTATTCAGACATGCTGGCCGGGTGATGCTGGTCCTTTAGTGACCTGGCCATTAGTGATTACCCGTGGGCCAGAAAAACCACGTCAGAATTTAGGGATTTATCGTCAGCAGCTTATCGGAAAAAACAAATTAATCATGCGTTGGTTGGCCCACCGTGGTGGCGCGCTTGATTTCCGTGAATGGCAAAAAGCGCACCCGGGTGAGCCTTTCCCTGTAGCGGTTGCTTTAGGTGCTGATCCGGCAACCATTCTGGGCGCGGTAACCCCTGTACCAGATTCATTGTCGGAATATGCCTTTGCCGGTTTATTGCGCGGCGGAAAAACCGAAGTTACTGAATGCATTGGCAGTGATCTACAGGTGCCGGCCAGCGCGGAGTTTATTCTGGAAGGTTTTATTTATCCGGATGAAATGGCTGACGAAGGTCCGTTTGGTGATCATACGGGTTATTACAATGAAGTAGACCGTTTTCCTGTGTTTACTGTAGAGCGGATTACGCACCGTAAAAAACCTATTTATCACAGCACATACACCGGACGTCCACCGGATGAGCCGGCTATTCTGGGTGTGGCTCTGAACGAGGTATTTGTACCTATTCTACAGAAGCAGTTTCCGGAAATTGTCGACTTTTATCTGCCGCCGGAAGGCTGTTCATACCGAATGGCTGTAGTCACTATCAAGAAGCAGTATCCGGGTCATGCGAAACGTATCATGCTGGGAGTCTGGTCATTCTTGCGGCAGTTTATGTACACCAAGTTCGTGATTGTTTGCGATGACGACGTAAACGCTCGTGACTGGAATGATGTTATCTGGGCAATTACTACGCGTATGGATCCCCAACGGGACACTGTGATGATTGATAATACGCCGATTGATTATCTGGATTTTGCTTCGCCGGTGTCTGGTCTGGGCTCGAAAATGGGTATGGATGCGACGAATAAATGGCAGGGTGAAACTGACCGTGAATGGGGTGAGCCGATCGTCATGGACGAAGCCATTAAGCAGCGAGTAGATGATATCTGGCAAGAGCTGGGTATTTTCGGAGACTGATATTTTAATTCAGATAATTGGCGGTGAAAGACAGTATCAGTTAGAAGCTGAGACTGGAGAATCGATTTTACTTGCGCTGGAACGTGCAGGGTATAAGATGCGCCGCAGTTGTCTGAATGGCGTCTGTCAGATCTGTAAAGCAGAGCTGTTAGCCGGAAGAATAATACAGCGTTACCCCGAGTTAGATGTAAGCTTACGAGATGGGCAGCAGCCCGCAAAAATATATGCCTGCACTGCAATACCTCAGGGTGACATTAGGGTGAAGATTGATGGGCTGCTAGGCCCTGGAGAGTTTCGAGTGAAAAAGCTGGTTTGTGATATTGCTTCAGTAGAACAGTTAAGCCACGAAGTGTTTCGGGTGCGCTTACATTTACCGGTTACAGCCAGTCAGGCTGTTGAGTTCCATGCCGGGCAATATCTGGAGCTGATCTTGCCGGATGGCCGTCGTGCGCCATTTTCAATTGGCAGTGCACCCGACCATGGTAGCGATCTGGAGTTACATATCCGTCGCATGCCTGATGGTGAGTTGTCTATCGCGATGATCGATCATATTCAGAATAATCCTAGCATTGAGATTGAGCTGCCAAAAGGTGACTGCTATCTGAATGCTGCCAGCCTCAAGCCTGAAACACGGATTGTACTGGTTGCGGCCAGCACCGGTTTTTCTCAGATCAAAAGTATTGCTGAGCATTTGTTGGCTAACCAGGTATCAAATCCGATTCATATCTATTGGGGAGTACGGGTTGCTGAAGATCTGTATCTGGATAAGTTACCAGAGCAATGGGCTACTGAACATGCGAATGTCAGTTATGAGTTGGTCGTCAGTGAGCCAGAAAATGGTCAGGCCTGGAATGGCCGTACGGGCCTGATTCCGGATGCCATTTTGGCTGATTATGATGACTTTTCCGATATGGTTATGTACACCAGCGGTTCACCGGGTATGGTGTATGCGCTGTTAGATGCCTGTGAAGCGAAAGGTTTTAATGGTGATTACATGCACGCTGATGTATTTGCATACGCGCCACGTACATAAACCTCTGCACTCGTTAGTGTTTATCTACTAATTGTACAGCTGAGTGTAGATATAAAAAAAGCAGCCATAGGCTGCTTTTTGTGTGTGTTAAACCTGGTTTTTAACTGATTGGCTTGAAGCGTGGTTTCGCATGAATATGATCATCTGAAATGATTGGCTCAGGCTTAGTTATAGCGACTGCTTTTTCCGGCATAGGTAGCTGTGGTAAACCATTACCTATCAGGCTGAAGTTATTCTCGATCAGTTTCAGTGTGCGCTCAGTTTCACCCATATGCTGTAGCAGGCGAGCCAGTTCACTCAGTGTCTCTGGTCGGGATTCTTCTTCCAGACTCTGCTCAAAGTAATCAACAGCTTTGCCCCAGTGTTGGTTACGCAGGGAGAGCCGGCCAAGTGTCAGTAGCAGATCAGCATTCATTGGATAGTCATTCAGAAAGCTTTTCGCAAACTCAAGCTGCTTCTTGGCATCACTGCCCTGAATACGACCGTAAAGGGCAATCAGTGAATCGTCCCAGTTGCGTTTTAGTAAGTCACGGATAGCCGCTTCAGCTTTTTCTTCAGCACCAATGCTTACCAGCAGATTAGTGTAGTGGCGAGCTAAAACATCATCACTGCTAAGCTGTCCTGGCATATTGTGCCAGGCGGTGCCCAGCGCTTTGGCTTTTTCTTCGTTGTCAGCATGGGCTGGTAACTGGCTGATACTTTTTTCGAGAATATTGCTGTAACAACGCTGCTCAGTTTTTAATAACTTGGCAGGTTTTACTGCATTATGCTTGCGTAATTCCGGAATCAGTTTGCTCAGTGCCGACCAGTCATTCAGCTGAATATATACTTCTCTCAACAGCTTCATGACATAAGTGTTTTTCGGGGCTTTCTTGTTCAGATCAAGCAGGGTCGCCAGACAAGGTTCATATTGTCCACGGGATAGCAGGATTTGTGCCTGACTTATTCCTACGGCAATTTCAGCCTGTGGCGCAGCGTCCCGGGCTTTATTCAGTAATTCGTCGCAATCGGCATCTTCGCCCTGTTCATGTGCAGCACGGGCAGCAGCAAGATAGCTAATCAAAGGTAACTCCGACTTATCGCCGGCCTGGGTCAGTAAACGCTGAGCCTGCCACCATTTACCTTCAGACAATGCGATTAAGCCTTTCAGGCTCTTAGTATTGGCAATGCGCTGATTGCGTCCCTGACTCCACAGGCGAAACCGCTGGCCTGAGCGTAATGATCCCCGTAACAGGTTAAGTGCCCAGTGAAACAGGAAGAACACCGCAAACATGGCTATCAGAAATACCCAGAGGCTCATTTCAATAGTGACATTGTTATAGGCAATCAGTGTATAGCCTGAATCCTGAATCATCAGCTGGCCCACCCAGGCGCCAGCAAAGAGAAGGATTAGCAGCAGTATTAATAACTTTTTCATTTATGCTGCCTCCTGTTCCTTTAGCTTACGCATGTCCTGAAGGTACTTTTTCAGGGCATTTAGCGAGCCTGAAATGTCCGGCAATACAGGAGATACATTGATCTGCTTAAGTTCTCCTAAGCTGCGAACCAGCGCTTTAGTTGTGCTGTCATTGGATTCGAAGTATGTCGCTATCCAGCCTTCAGCTTTTGTCAGGCTGTTTTCATAGGTGCTGGCTTTGCGTTGTAGCAGCGATAACTGTGCCTGCTCCAGCATCAGGTGAAGATTCTGCTGCAGGTAATAGTTCTGTTGTGGCGACAGTAAAGGTTCAACCGGCGCATCACGGTCCTGAATGACAACCAGCTGATTAAATTTGTCAGCAATGGTTGCCCAGGCTTTTTTGAGATTATCAGTCCAGGTTTCTGTGAATGTCTCATTGCTGACATCGGCAACAATTTCCGGCAACTTGTGCTGTTCAGTCAGGGGGATAAGTTTGAGCTGGCTGACTTGCGCATTAAGTGCGCCAAGACGCAGGAACAAGCCTTCAGTATCCAGCTCAGGCACTGCTTCAAGTGCAGCAACGTCAGCTGCCAGAGCTTTACGTACCGCGTAAATAGTAACGTCGTCGGTTTCTTTTAGAATCTTATCGGCAGAACGTAGTAGTTTCAGCGCGCCCTGAGGTGTTTGCTCCATCAGTACTCGCTGGTTAGCCAGACGCAGCAGGTATTCTGCTTCAGCTAGGATCCAGTCTTTACGGGTGTTTTGCTGGGTCGCTGTAATTTGCTGAATACTGCGGGTTAAACGGGTTTGCAGTTCTTCGATATTAGCTGCATCAGCGTTAGCTTTGCTTTCCAGCGCCTGTAGCTGGTTATTCAAATTGCTGAGCTGGCTGTTTTGCTGTTGTTTACTTGTCTGCAGCTTATCGTCCAGTTCAGAGCTAGCCTGAGCCTGTGTTGCCGCGACGTTGTTTTTTGATTCAAGTTGTAACCAGTAAAGGTAGCCGACTCCGATAATGGCAAGCAGTGCCAGTAGCAGTGCAATTTTGCCTGCCCAGCCAGCGCTTTGCTTGGTAGGCTTTTTGCTTGGGGAGTCCGTGTTTGCCGAATTCTGTGCTGATTTTTTCACGTCTGGCTTGTTCTCTTTAGTATCGCTGTCTTTAGCGGATGCAGAGTTTTCTGCTGGCTTTTCCACGGGGGTATCCTTCTCAATGATCTCGCCTTCGATGACGTTGGCATCGGTCCTGGTGTTGCGGTTATTTTTCCCGTTCTTTCTCATTGTTATTCTTCCACGTCGATCGTCGCGATTAGTGCCTGAACCATAGCCTGGCTGTCGGCTCCCTGAGCAATATAAACTTTTCTACAGCCGTGGGCTGTAGCTAATTTGGCTACTCTGGCGCTGGGAACTAACAGGCAGGTCGAAAGTATCTGACCGCGTTGTTGCGAGTTATGTTCCTGATGGCTGCCCAGCAGGCTGAATAAATTCTCCAGGGCTTCGCCACTGGTAATAAGAATAGCGTCCAGAGAACTGTAAATAGTACTGTTGATCTGGTGCGAGGTATAGTCCGGACGGCTGCGCCGGTAGAGTTCGGCGTATTCGGTCCGTGCACCTCTGCTTTGTAAAGTCTCGGCAAGTAATGTTCTGCCGCCTTCACCGCGCATAATAAGTATGCGTTGTTCTGTGATGTTTTGCAGGGAAGGATGACTCAGTAATGCTTCAGAATCAGTGCCTTTCAGGCTGATGCTGGCTGTTATTCCATATTCAGCAAGAGTTTCTGCAGTTTTTTGTCCAATAGCGTGCCAGATTATCCCAACAGGTAGCTGAGGCCAGTATGTGTCAATCAGTTCACCGGCAAGGCGGGCAGCATTGGGGCTGACAACAATAATCTGTTGATACAGATCTAGATCGAGAACTTTTTGCTTGAGTAGCGCAAAGCCTGCACCTGCTTCGGAGACTGGTGTTATTTGCAGTAATGGCAGACGAACAGGGATTGCGCCCTGTGTTTCCAGAGTGCTGCAGATGCTATGGGTCTGATGCTCTGGCCGTGTGACCAGAACACGCAGGCCCTGTAAAACGGAGTTAGCCATTTTCCCGGTAAACTTCTGCCAAAATTTTGTCTGCACCGGCTGCCAGCAGGCGCTCGGCAAGCTCAATACCCGCCTGTTCTGCACCCGCAGCGTTAGTGGTGATCTCATCGCGCAGAACTTCTGTACCGTCGGTGCTGGCAACCAAACCGCGCAGGTAAAGCTGGTCTGTTTCATCATCCAGTGTTGCATAGCAGGCGATAGGAACCTGACAGCCGCCTTCCAGTCGGCGGTTCATTGCGCGTTCTGCAGTTACCCGGCTGGCGGTATGTGTATCATGCAAAGGTGCGAGCAGTGCCTTTGTCGCAGCGTCTTCGCTACGGCATTCTATACCTACAGCACCCTGGCCGCCGGCAGGTAAGCTTTCTTCAGGAGTGATTTCACAAGCGATGCGGTCTGCCATTTCCAGGCGTAATAAACCAGCTGTTGCCAGGATGATTGCATCATACTGACCTTCATCCAGCTTGCGCAGTCGGGTGTTAACGTTGCCGCGCAGGGTTTTAATAACCAGATCCGGGCGACGTTCACGAATCTGTGCTTCACGGCGCAGTGATGAAGTGCCAACAACAGCACCTTGCGGCAAATCGTCGATATTCTTGTAGTTGTTGGAAACAAAAGCATCAGTTGGCTTTTCCCGTGGACAAATAACGGCAAGCTCCAGTCCTTCAGGGAATTCCATTGGCACATCTTTCATCGAGTGCACTGCGATGTCGGCTTCGTTCGCCAGCATGGCAACTTCCAGTTCTTTAACAAACAGGCCTTTACCGCCAATTTTAGACAACGGCGAGTCCAGTAGTACATCGCCCTTAGTCGTGAAGCCCAGCAATTCAACCTGAATGCCCGGATGGTGGCGTTCCAGTTCAGCTTTTACATATTCGGCCTGCCATAGAGCAAGCGGGCTTTGGCGGGTAGCTATACGGATAACGGGAGTTGTCATGAACATATCCTGGAGGGCTGTCGTAAAGGGCTAAGGCCCGTACTGAATAAAAGAAATGATTTTACCAGAATCCGGAGGGCTAAAGCAGCCTCAAATGCGCGGCAGGTTATGATCTTCATCAGGCTTTATTCCGTTCTTACCGACGAACAGGGCATTGTGGATAAATGTGAGTCCAATCTGCCGGTGAAGACTAAGAAAATATGCTGGCGGATGTGTCGGCTATGGGTGAGTAATGTATAATGCAGGCCCTTAATTCCGGATGAACATCAGGTGGCCTGGTGTTGAGTATAGAGGTAAGTATGAGCGAAGAAAAAACCAACCAGCAATGGGGCGGCCGATTCAATGAACCGACGGATGCATTTGTAGCCCGTTTTACTGCGTCGGTTGAATTCGATCAGCGTATGTATCGTCAGGACATCGAAGGCTCCGTGGCGCATGCGAAGATGCTAACTAAGGTTGGTGTACTTACCGAAGCTGAATGCGACGATATTCTTAATGGTCTGGCTGAAATTCAGCAAGACATCGAAGCGGGTAATTTCGAATGGTCGATAGAGCTGGAAGATGTTCATATGAATATCGAAGCGGCATTGACTAAGAAAATCGGTGTTACCGGCAAAAAACTGCACACTGGCCGTTCACGTAATGACCAGGTAGCGACAGATATTCGCCTGTATGTACGTGATGAAATTGATTTGGTACTGGCTGAAATCAATCGTCTGCAGCAAGGCATTATCGGTCTTGCCCGTCAGGAAGCCGCTACAGTGATGCCAGGTTTCACACACTTGCAGACTGCTCAGCCGGTGACATTTGGTCATCACCTGATGGCATGGTTTGAAATGCTGAGCCGGGATTACGAACGCTTCGCTGATTGCCGTAAGCGGGTCAACATATTGCCACTGGGTGCTGCGGCACTGGCTGGTACTACTTATCCGATTGACCGTCAGATGACGACTGAATTGCTTGGCTTTACAGCGCCGACAGAGAATTCACTGGATTCAGTATCTGACCGGGATTTCGCGATTGAATTCTGTGCCGCTTCCAGCGTAATGATGATGCACCTGTCACGCTTCTCTGAAGAGTTGGTACTTTGGGCATCTGCGCAGTTTGATTTCATCAACCTGCCAGATCGTTTCTGCACCGGTTCTTCCATTATGCCGCAGAAGAAAAATCCGGACGTGCCTGAACTGGTTCGTGGTAAGAGTGGTCGTGTTTACGGCCATCTGATGTCGTTGCTGACGTTAATGAAGTCTCAACCGCTGGCATACAACAAAGATAACCAGGAAGACAAAGAGCCACTGTTTGATGCAATTGATACCGTAAAAGGCAGCCTGCGGGCCTTTGCTGATATGGTGCCGGCTATTGAAGCTAAGCATGACAACATGCGTGAAGCTGCTCTGCGTGGTTTCTCTACAGCGACTGACCTGGCTGACTATGTGGTTCGTAAAGGTATTCCTTTCCGTGATGCACACGAGATCGTTGGTAAAGCTGTTGCTTACGGTATTGAGACCGGCAAAGATCTGGGTGAAATGACACTGGAAGAACTGCAGCAGTTCTCAGACGATATCAGTAACGACGTATTTGATGTGTTGACACTGGATGGTTCAGTCAGCGCGCGGGATCACATTGGTGGTACTGCGCCTAATCAGGTTCGTTTAGCATGCGATCGTGCTGAGCAGATGCTGAAACAGCGCTAAGTTATAGATTTTGTTTGAAAACCGGTACTGAGAAATCAGTACCGGTTTTTTTATGTCTGGTAATTAGGGGTATCTGTGAGCGATGGGGGGATTTTATGGGTATAGACTTTTGTTTAGTCTGCGGCTGCCCATCTTGAGTAAATGACAAGAGCTTTGCTCTGTTGTTAGCCGCTTAACTGGCATAACCTGTCATAAAGGTCGTTTTCAGACGATTTTTTCATATTTTGTAAGATAAAAATTATACGAATAAAAAGAGCTTCGTATCAGCAGAAGCCAACATGCAGTTAGCTGTATATAACAGTTAGTGTTTCTTCGGAGGTTTTTGGGATGAACGTCAGGATCACCCATAAAATTGCTGCCAGCTACGTGCTGATGGTGGTTTTTATTATAGTAGTAGGTAGTGGCGGCTTTCTGGCCAGTCGCTCGATCTCGCAAGAATTTTTCAATGTTACCGACAATGTAATTCCTAATCTGTCGGGCAGTTACCGGCAAATGATTTACCTTCAGGAAGCCAATGAAGCTTTATTCACTGCTCTGGGGCAGGCTGACGGTGAAGGTCTTGAGCGTGAGCGGGAAGTGTTTACGCAAAGTATTGAAAAGTTTAATGCTGAACAGGAAAGTCTGTTAAGCCAGGTGGCGGATCGACCTGAGCTAATAGCAGCACTGAACGATGTAAAAGCGCTGAGCGAGCGTTTTAACAGCGAAGCGCTGACGGTTATGGATGGTCATGCTGAGAGTTTGATTGCCCGCCGTAAAGCGATAGAAGCGGATATTACCTTTCAGAGCCAGGGCGATGCTTTGAACGCCTGGGTGCAGCGTTTTGCTATTGCGCGTAAAGGTAAGCCTGCCGGGAAACTGGTGCAGAAAATCACCAAAACATTAGGTGTGCATCGTTTTCAGTTGGTTGCGTTTAAGCGTTCTCAGGATATTAATAAGCTGGATGAGGCTTTAGCTGCCAGTAATGGCGCACTGCGTAAAGCTTATGATGATCTGTTTAAAGCGGATAAGCTTGCCCGTGGTGTAAAAGTAACGCTTGGGCAGGTAGAAGCGCAGTTATATGGTGACGAAGGTTTGGTTGCTTTATATCGTCAGAAGCTGGCTGCCGACCAGGTGCTGGCTGAACATATGCTGGCACTGCGCGCGATTCTGGCAGATACCCAGACTGCGGTGAATGCTTATATAGATACGACCTATCAGTCAGCAATGAATGCCCGGGATAAAGAAGCCGAATCGGTTGCCCTTAGCAATACACTGATTACTGCTCTGTCGATTGGTGCAGCAATTTTTGCTGCAGTGATTGGCTGGTGGATTATGAAAACAATTAATGTGCCACTGTCAGTGATTAAAGCACGCCTTAACCGGGTAAGAGACGGTGACTTACAGGTAACGTTCGATGATCAGCGTAAAGATGAATTTGGTGAACTGAGTATTGATCTGAATGCGGTTGTTGCTAGTCTGAGAGAGATTCTGCAGCAGATTTCAGAAGGTTCGCAAAAACTCTCGGATGTTGCGCAGCAGAACGCTGCCATCAGTCAGCAGACGACCCACGCTATGTCAGAACAGAGCGAACAGCTGGAGCAGACCTCTTCAGCAGCTGTGCAAATGGAACATAGTGTTGAGGAAGTGGCTAACCATAGTCAGACTACGCTGACAGCGGTGAAAGAGTTTGAAAAACTCAGTGTCGATGTTAATCAGCAGATGAGTAATACCTTACACAGCATCGAGACTCAGGCTGAAGGTATTGATCAGGCGATGACAGTGAGTAATGAAATGTCTGCCTTTGGTGAACAGATAGCATCTATTCTTGATTCTATTCAGGGTATTGCCAATAAGACTAACCTGTTGGCACTTAATGCTGCGATAGAGGCTGCGCGGGCAGGGGAGCAGGGCAGAGGCTTTGCCGTCGTTGCTGATGAAGTACGGGGGCTGGCAGCACAGACACGCCATTCTGTGATGGATATACAGACCATGGTAGAAAATATGCAGAACAGTATTCAGCGGGTAGGGGAAGTCATGAACGACAGTTATGACAAGACTCAGGATTGTGTCGCGAATGCCAACCGTTCCCAGGATGTTCTTAAGTCTATGAATGATGCTGTGGCGCATATTCGCGAACTGAATGCGCATATCGAAGAAGCTTCTGCGCAGCAGTCCAGTGCTGTTGCACAGGTGAGTCAGACGCTGGTATCTATCAGTGAAGCAGCTGGTGAAACTGCACAGGGGGCTGAACTGGCTTCCGGTAGCAGTACAGAATTGCTGGACTTTGCTAAACAGCAGCAGGGATTAATTCAGCGCTTCAGTATCTGAGAAGATAATGACTTAACAGAACGAAAACAGCCCGCATGATGCGGGCTGTTGTGCTTACGGCGCTTGTAAAATAAGCAAATCAGTTCAGGTTGAGATCAACCATCAGATCGTTGGCAATATCTTCAAGTGCATTTTGCAGATCGTCCAGTTCGACTGAAGTCGGAACCCGGAGAGATGCTTCTGCTTTAAACAGTTCTTCAGCAGACATAGAACCACTGACCAGTTCGGTACTCAGACTTTCCACATTGATTTTCAATGAGTTAAGCGCATGAGAAATTTCACGTACGATACCAGGCTTATCATGGCCGATAAGCTCAATAGTGACATGCTGATAGGTCTCTTCAGGTGCAGCATCTTTGCTGGCCTGAACATTGACGTTTAAGCCTTGAGACTGAAGGTCATTCAGTGCTGCTGTTAGTGCTTCACTGTTACCCTGTGGGACTTCAATGATAAGGATGCCGGCAAACTGACCAGCCAGGCGGGACATACTACTTTCCTGCCAGTTACCCTTGTGGTTGGCGATGGTTTCGGACAACAGTTCAACTAAGCCCGGTTTGTCCTGTGCGATAACGGTTAAGACTAATGAAGTCATAGTCCTTTGCTCCTGTGTTATTACTACTTGGCGGTTAACCAATGTCTGGTGATACGGGTGTGCCGTGCCCGTAGCAACCTTAAGACAGAAAGATTGATACTTAATGTTGTTATGCACTTCAACATCAGAACGCCTTTAGTAAGGATAGTTATCCCATTATGAAAGACATTCTTATTGCTCTCTGGCCCGTATTTATATTGTTATTACTGGGTTACACAGCGAAGCATAGCCAATTCTTACACAAGGAGTTCTGGTCCGCAGCAGAAAAAGCGACCTATTTTGTCCTTTTCCCCGTGCTTTTAGTCTATAAATTGTCGCTGGCGGACTTTTCCGGCATTGATTTTGTGAATGTGGCCGGCTGGATGGTTGGGTTAACGTTAGTGTTTTCAGCCTTACTGGCTGGCTTGCAGTGGTGTATGCGTTTTAGCTGGCCGGTTTTTACCTCAGTCTTCCAGGGCACAGTCCGGTTCAATACATATGTTAGCTTTGCGGTTATCGCCGGCATATTAGGTGATGAAGGGGTCGCTATTCTGGCGGTATTACTGACAGTTATGATTCCGGTGGTGAACCTGTTATCTGTAGCTGTCTTTTCTGCCGGAGATAAAAACATCTCATGGGTGGGTGTTGGCAAAAGTATTTCGCGTAATCCGTTAATTATTGCCTGTTTTGTGGGGTTCTTATTGAACCTTAGCGGCTTTGGATTGCCCACTGTAGTGGCGTCAGTAGCTAGTTTGTTGGCAGCAATGGCTCTGCCCTTAGGTGTGCTGTGTGTCGGAGCCGGTTTAAGACTGGATACACTCAAAAAGCCATCTTCAGCTTTATTACTGAGCTGTATGTTGAAGTTATTATTGATGCCCCTGTCGATGTTAGGGTTGGCGTGGTTGTTTGTCGAAGATTATAGAGTGGCAATAACTCTCATAATTTTCAGTGCCTTACCGACTGCTCCCTCTGCTTATATCTTATCGCGCCAGTTAGGCGGCGACAGTGAAACCATGGCGGCGATTATTTCTGTGCAAACTTTATTGGCTTGCTTAAGTTTGCCAGTTATTTTAATGATTTGTGTGAAAATAGTCCTAAAATGAATTAGAAAGTGGCGCTAAGTCACTAAAGTTATTATTTTTTTCTAAATATTGGTATAAACTTGTCGATATATATTGGGTAATTGCAGGGAAAAGCTTGCAAATATTTCCTGTTATGGAAAACTTACCCGCTATTTTTTTTAGTGCCAAAAGTATGAGAGGGCGAAAATACCATGAAGAAAGGACCAGATATAATGGTGATTCTGGTTGCGGTATTTGTATTGGGGACAGTCATTACTGGCGTAACCAATAGTGATATTGAGCTGATATCTGTTGTAAGTCAGGCATTTAACGGCTAATCAATCTTACCTTTCCTGATGCCGATAGTTAGTTTTGCTATTGAGTCATGCCGGGGCTGTATCAGACAGCAGGCCGGCACTCCCTTCTAAATTCCTGACAAATATTTTATTTACTGCTGTAAAACGCTTTATCTGAAGCGATACCTTCCAGCGGAATATCCCAGCTGGCTATCTCCAGTTTTTCTACTTTCTGTAAGTCGTGTGCCAGGCCAATCATTTTAGTGCCACCGCCCTGACGCCATTTCTGTTTAAAAGAGAATGTCCGGTCGTAGTAGCCGCCACCCATTCCCAGGCGTCCGCCCTTAGGGTCAAAAGCAACCAGTGGCAACAACACCAGATCCATCGCCCATGCAGGGCGTCTTGGCTGCTTCACTTCAGCAGGCTCAAGAATCTTGTACTTGTTGTTATGCAAACGGGTGCGACGGGTATAAGGCATAAACCATAAACGGTTATGTTTTACCGGATGCAGGATAGGCAGGTAGCAGTTTTTACCCAGAGACCAGCATAAGTCGATAATAGGCTTAGCGTCGATTTCACCGTCACTGGCGAGGTAAATGGCAACATTTTTACTTTTCTTGAAAGCAGGAAGGCGACGAATAGTGCGCAACAGACCCTGAGCGGCGTGTTTATGTTGCTGTTCGGAAAGACCGCGACGTTTACGGCGCATTTCGCGGCGCAAATTCTGGCGGTAATCGGCAGTAGATACAGATTGGTTCATACGCAAATATGACTCCCCAGGGCAATAAGCGTTGGTTGTGGCCCTGAACCCGAAGGTTCAAGGTGGTAGCCCCTGAATAACATTAGGCTTTCCGTCATGCGGACATGCACACCAGTTATTCGAGAAGCTTCCGGAAGTGTGTTTATCGGCTCAAGGGACGTAACCAATCGACCGAGAAACCCTGGGGAGCTGCGAGCCATTATACTCTTGAAAGACCGAATGTCAGCTCTTGAAAAAAACTAAATCTGTGTTATTTGCAGAGTGTGTTTTTCAGGCCGGAAGACAGTGTATAAAAGGGCTAGTCCTGTTGTTTTGCAGCATCCAGAGTCGCCTGGATTTTGTCACTTAAGCTTTTGATATTATCACTTAAATTTTCAGGCTGTTGTTGTCTGAAAGCGATATATTCATGTGAGATATTCAGCGCTGCCATAATTGCGATGCGCTCCATACCGATAATTTTCCCGGAGGATTTAATTTCCAGTAATTTACTGTTTAAGTGCGCCGCTGCCTGTTGTAATTCTGCTTCAGCTTCTTCCGGACAGGCGATCACGTACTCTTTTTCGAGCAGTTTTACCGCGACATTTTTAGCTTTACTCATGCTTCCTGTTCCAGTGATTTCAGACGGGTGATCATGGCATCGACCCGTTTCCGGGTGTCATTGTGCAGCTGTTGTAAACGGTTACGTTCTTCTTTCAGCTGGGTTTCCGACCGGTGCAGGCGACGGTTTTCCAGTTCCAGTCTTTGACAGTACTGGATCAGTTGCTCGACTTGGCTCTCAAGGGTGCGCAGATCTTGCTCGCTCATAACGGTTACCGGAGGTAAAAGGCTCTTGTTTAACATAGCTTTAAAGACGAATGCAACGACCGGAACAAATTCACTGGCTCACCGGGCTGCCCGCATAGAGAATGCTACCTGTTAATGCTAGGATGTAGAACATCTTCGCAACAGAATTCCTGTCATTTTGAATAGCCGTTGTGGCATAGGGCTTACAGGTGCTTACTGCTACTCTGCCGATACATGGCAATGCCCTTAATTCTTCGGCTATCTTATTGTTTTTACAGTGCTCTGTGGCGGTAATTTATTTTTGGCGGTTTTTCCGCAGCCAGACAGAGAAGACTTATGAGTGTCGAAAACTCTCCTGAAGATTTTATTCCTGAATATTATGAAATTGCAGATGTACTGATTGCAGAAGACAGCATGTCTGTGACTGCCGCAGAGGTGCACGGTTTATTGTGTGGTTATTTGACCGCAGGCGCAGATTTCACCCAGGAGCGCTGGATGTTTGCAGCACTGGAGATGATGGATGTCAGTGCGCTGAAACACGAAAGCTCCCGTATTGCTTTGGTAGATCTGTATGAAGGTGTACTGAGCCAGATGAAAAATGCAGATTTTACTTTCCGCTTACTGCTACCGGATGACGACTTATCCCTGAATGAACGGGTTACGGCACTGGGTAGCTGGTGTCAGGGTTTTCTGGTTGGTTTTGGTCTCAATGGTGCACATACCAATAGCAGCCTGAATGACGATCAGCTTGAAGCACTGCGTGATCTGGAGCAAATCTCCTGGGTTGAGCTGGATCAGGATGAAGCAGAAGAAGACAATGAAAATGGTCTGATGGAACTGCAGGAATACGTGCGTATGGCGACACTGATGTTTTTCAGCGAATCGCACCCTGTGGAAGACAATGGTGACTCTGATCCACAGCAGCCAGTGCTGCACTAAGTCAGGAATTTTCAGGGCGGCTGTCTGGGATAGCCGCTGATGCCGGATAATCAGTACTGATGACTGCCGAGGCTAACTATGACCCGTATGACCTCTATACCCCGTGATGAATTTGCAGAACGCCGCCAGCGTTTACTTAGCAGCTTGCCTGCCGGAAGTATTGCACTTATACCTGCGGCAACGATGCAGCCGCGTAATTCAGATGTTGAGTTTCCTTTCCGTCAGGATAGCGATTTCTATTACCTGACAGGTTTTGATGAGCCGGATGCGCTCTTGGTATTGCTCGCTGGCAAGAACCCGCAAACGGTACTGTTTTGCCGTGAGCGGGATAAAACCATGGAAATCTGGCATGGCTATCGGTTAGGGCCGGAACGGGCTGTGGCTGAACTGGGTGTAGATCTTGCGTTTGCGAATGAAGAGCAAGACAAGCAAATGCCTAAACTGATGCAGGGCTGCGATCAGATTTTCTACGGGTCAGATAAAACTCAGCTGGATGCTCAGGTCCGATCCTGGCGGGACAGCCTGCGCATGGCTAAGCGTCAGGGCAAGCAGGTACCGACTGGTATTCAGCAGTTAGACGGATTGTTGCATGAAATGCGGCTGTTTAAGTCTGATGCGGAAATAGCCGTCATGCGTGAAGCTGGCCGGATTTCTGCGGCGGCTCACTGTAAGGCGATGCAGAATTGCCAGCCGGGTGTGACTGAATATCAGCTGGAAGCCCGGTTGAATTTCCATTTTGCGATGAATGGTTGTCGGCAGCCTGCTTACCCGGCCATTGTCGGTGGCGGTGAAAATGCCTGTGTACTGCACTATGTGGAAAACAGTGAAGCGCTGAAAGACGGTGATCTGGTATTGATTGATGCCGGCGCTGAACTGGATTATTACGCCAGTGATATCACCCGGACATTCCCGGTATCAGGGCGTTTTAGCCCGGAACAAAAAGCCCTCTACGAGTTAGTCCTGAAAGCACAGTTATCCTGTATCGACATGATTAAGCCAGGCGTGCTCTGGCAGGACCCGCATGACCGTTCCGTTGAGATTCTGGTCGAAGGGCTGGTGGAACTGGGCATTCTTAAAGGTGAGACTGAAGAGCTAATTAAGTCTGAAGCTTACCGGGATTTTTATATGCACCGTCTTGGTCATTGGCTGGGGATGGATGTACATGACGTTGGTGACTATAAGCTGGCAGGTGAATGGCGGCCGTTACAGCCGGGCATGGTGCTGACAGTAGAACCAGGGCTGTATATCGCCCCGGACAACACCGATGTAGACGCCCGCTGGCGTGGCATAGGGATTCGCATTGAAGATGATGTGGTAGTGACTGAAGACGGCTGTGAAGTACTGTCTGCCGGTGTACCAAAGCAGGTTGCGGATATTGAAACGCTAATGGCAGTACAGGCAAACAACTGATGAACAGGCACTACGATATCGTCATTGTTGGCGGCGGCATGGTAGGCGCCAGTCTGGCGGCAGCTCTGATTCAGGCGAGTAATGCGCTGGATTTGAAAATTGCTATTGTAGAAGCCCATGCCTTACCTGAATCGGCGATTGAAGGGTATCAGCCAAGCTATGATGCCCGCTCAACCGCACTGGCATATGGCAGCCGGGTTATTTATGAACGCATGGGTATCTGGGACGCATTACAGACGCATCTGGCTGCTATCAACGATATACATGTATCAGATCAGGGGCGCTTTGGTATTACCCGCCTACACGCCTCAGAGGAACGCGTGCCAGCATTAGGCTACGTGGTGGAAAACCGCTGGTTAGGCCAGGTGTTACTGGCCCGCCTGCAGGAAAGCGACGCGACCAATATTGATTTTATCTGTCCGGCAACCGTCACTGGCATCCAGTCAGCTGAGCAGCACATGCAGCTGCAACTGGAGCAGGAAGGAGTGGTATCTCAGTTAACGGCTGAGCTGGTGGTAATGGCTGATGGTGGCCGCTCTACATTACGTCAGCAAATGGGGATTGGTTACCAGCAGCAGGATTACCAGCAACATGCCATTGTGACCAACCTGACGCCTGGGCAGCCGCATCAGGGTGTCGCTTATGAACGCTTTACCCGCAATGGTCCGATGGCACTGTTGCCGCTGGAAGATCAGAATGGTGAACCGCGAATAGCACTGGTATGGACTGTTCCCTCCGATCAGCTGGAAGAAACACTGGAACTGAGTGACACTGAGTTTATGGCTCGCCTGCAGGATACCTTTGGGTACCGGTTGGGGTATTTCCAGCGTGTCGGTGAACGTCATCATTATCCGCTTAAGCTTACATTTGCAGAAGAACAGGTCCGTAAAGGTCTGGTATTACTGGGTAATGCCGCCCATGCGCTACATCCGATAGCAGGGCAGGGGTATAACCTGGCATTACGGGGTGCTGTTCGCTTAGCGGAATACATTATTCAGGCCAGGCAAGCTGGTGAGCCTTTAGGGCAGTTGAGTGATTTACAGCTGTTTCAGGAACTGGTGCGGGGTGATCAGCAGAAAACCGTGGGCTTCAGTGATCAGACCATGAAGCTGTTTTCTAATAATCAGCCACTTTTGGCGCTGGGCCGTAGTGCTGGCTTACAGATGCTGGATAGCTGCCCGTTAATGAAAACTGTATTTGCCCGCAGCGCGATGGGATTAGATATCGCCGCACCTGACTTACAGGCGAAAGCGCCTGCAGAGCATTCGGCGCCGAACAAAAGTTAAGAGGCTTTTTGTGACTGAACTTTCGCAAGACCAGAAACTACAGCAAAAGAAACAACCTCAGCAGCAGGCTGATCAGGTCGACATTGCGATTGTCGGTGCCGGCATGGTCGGTATGACGCTGGCCTGTCTGCTGGCCGACAGCGGTTTGACTGTACGGGTAATAGAAGCACGCAACAGTGATCGCGAAAGCCTTATTTCAGCCGAACAGCAACAGCGTAGCGATGCATTTGATAACCGGGTTAGCGCATTAACAATTGCCTCACAGCAGATACTGCAAAGCACTTCGGCCTGGCCTCTGATGCAACAGATGCGGATTACGCCATATACACGTATGGATGTCTGGGACGGAGAAGGCAGCGGCAACATTCAGTTCAACAGCCATGAATTGCAGGAAGAGTATCTGGGCCACATCGTTGAGAACCGGGTAACACTGGCGGCCTTGTATCAGGCAAGCCTGGCGATGCCGGCTATTGAGTGGCAGTCAGGTAGCAGGCTCACCGGGTTGTCTGAAATTGAAACTGATAATAATCAACAATTACGCACTTTAAGTTTTGCCGATGGTTCAACGCTTAAAGCCGGGCTGGTAATCGCTGCCGACGGCGCAATGTCTAATACCCGCCGGCTGGCTGATTTACCTATGTGGGAATGGGATTACGGTCATCATGCAATCGTTACCACTGTAAAAGTGGCAGACGGCCATCAGCATACCTGCTGGCAGCGGTTTACTGATGACGGCCCGTTAGCGTTTCTGCCGGTTTCAGACCTAGCGGTTTCAGGCAAGAATGATCAACACTGTTCCATTGTCTGGTCGACCTCTCCTGATCATGCTGCAGAACTGATGACACTGGACGACGATGCATTTTGCCGGGCACTGGAGCATGCGATAGAAGGGCGCTTAGGAAATGTGACTGCTGCACAGCCGCGAATGTCTGTGCCATTACGCCAGAGACATGCCAGCCGGTATGTACAGGCAGGTTTTGCTGCTATCGGTGATGCGGCGCATACCATTCATCCGCTGGCCGGTCAGGGGGTAAACCTGGGTTTGCTGGATGCAGCAGTGCTGGCGGAAGTTATTCTTGATGCACAGGCTGCCGGTGAAATGTGGCAGAGCGAATATGTACTTCACCGTTATCAGCGTCAGCGGCAGGGTGAAAACCTTAAGATGGCCGCTTCAATGGAAGGCTTTAAGCGTCTGTTTGCAACAGATGCCGCCGTACCCCGCTTATTGCGCAATGTCGGTATGAGCCTGATGAACAAGACGCCGATGATCAAGAATCACGTTGTGCAGCAAGCAATGGGGCTGAGCGGCAATTTGCCACGCTTTGCCCGACGCAGCTAATTTACATCTAAAACCAGTCATTTATGTTCAGCTGCGGCTTTGGCAGGTAGAATAGCCGCGTTTGAAACAGTGCATAAATATAGTCTGGAATGATCTGAGACAAAGCTGCTGTTTAGCGAATTATTGACCTTGTCACTGGTCTGATTAGTGACAACTGGCTATCACTTTAAAGATGGTCTAGAAATATATGATGCCTGATTGCCAATACAATCATGCATCTGCAATACATACGTAATATGTTTGAAGTTGTAGTGCCTTTTCAGTGTCGGAAAGGACCGGTTTTTAACTGTCATTTAGGAACAGAGAAATGAGTGATATCCCTAGCGAATTAAAATATGTGGCCAGCCATGAGTGGATTCGTCATGAAGGCGACGGGGTGGTTACTATCGGTGTTACTGATCACGCGCAGGAGCTGCTGGGTGATGTAGTATTTGTGGAATTGCCTGAAGTAGGTTCAGAGTTTGCTTTGGGCGACGACATGGGTGTGGTTGAGTCTGTTAAAGCTGCATCTGATATATATGCGCCACTGACCGGTGAAGTGATTGCTGTTAACGAAGCGCTTGAAGATGAGCCTGAACAGGTGAACGGCGATCCTTACGGTGATGGCTGGTTCTTCCAGATGCGTGTTGGTTCTCAGGAAGAGCTGGATGCACTGCTGGATGCTGAAGTTTATGCTGAACTGTGTGAAGCTGAAGAGTAAGTCTTAAGCTTCAAAGTTGAGCCTCGCCTGTCGGCGGGGCTTTGTTGTTTTTACGGTATCGCGGATACCGTTATCTGTAACCGGTAGTTAGCGGTTGCTGTAATCAGAGAGTGGATGAATTTTGCAAGTATTACGATTAAACAGTGGCGCAGATAAACGTTTGCGCGGTGGCCATGTCTGGATCTACAGCAACGAAGTAAATACTAAGGCGACGCCACTGAAACAGTTCGCTGCAGGCGAGCAGGTAGTGGTAGAAACGGCTAACGGTAAAGCGCTGGGTGTTGCCTATGTAAACCCGAATACGCTGATTTGTGCCCGTTTAATTAGCCGTACAGCTAAGCAGACGATGGATCAGTCTTTACTGGTTCATCGCTTAAAGATTGCTCTTTCGCTGCGTGAAGCCTGCTTCGATCAGCCATGTTACCGCCTGGTATTTGGCGATAGTGACGGGCTTTCCGGGTTAGTAATCGATCGCTATTTCGATATTTTTGTCGTACAGATTTCGACTGCAGGTATGGAAGCGCTTAAAGATGAAATTCTGGCAGCACTGCTGAAAGTCTTTAAACCTCAGGGTGTACTGTTCCGTAACGACGGCAAGATGCGCGATATGGAAGGCCTGGAAAGCTACGTTGAAACTGTATACGGCGAAGTGCCTGATCTGGCACCGTTGATGGAAAATGGCGTACCGCTGGTGGCGCCGGTTAAGACCGGACAGAAGACCGGCTGGTTCTACGACCACCGTTTAAACCGTGCGCGCATGCAGCAGCATGTTGCCGGCAAAAAAGTACTGGATTTGTTCAGCTACGTAGGTGGCTGGGGTGTACAGGCGCTGGCTGCCGGTGCTGATCACGTGACTTGTCTGGATGCCTCTGAGTTCGCACTGGATGTAGCAGAAGAAAATGCACGGATTAACGAAGCGGCTGACCGTTTCACGACGATGCAGGGCGACGCATTTGAGGGCTGCAAGATGCTGCTGGAAGAAGGCGAGAAGTTCGATGTGGTTATTCTTGATCCGCCAGCCTTTATCCAGAAGCGTAAAGATATCCGTAACGGTGAACAGGCGTACCGCCGTATGAACCAGCTTGCGATGCGTCTGGTAGCGAAGAATGGTCTGCTGGTGTCAGCGTCTTGTTCTATGCACCTGCAGCGTGACCGTCTGGTGGATATGATCCGTTCTGAAAGCCGAGCACTTGACCGTCAGGCACAGATCTTTGATCAGGGACATCAGGGTGGAGACCATCCGATACATCCGGCGATTCCTGAAACGGACTACCTGAAATCATACTTTGTACGTCTGCTGCCGGTATAACCGCAGCAGCATTAAGAGGATAGGCTATGCGTTATAACCAGTTGGGCGACAGTGATCTGAAAGTAAGCCGGGTGTGTTTAGGTACCATGACATACTCGCAGGACAACACTGAGGCAGAGGCATTTGCGCAGCTGGATTATGCGTTTGAGCGCGGTGTGAATTTTGTTGATACCGCCGAAGTCTATCCGGCCCCGGTGAACGAAAGTTTACAGGGGCAGACCGAAGCGATTATTGGCCGCTGGATGCAGGAAAGAGGTAACCGTGATCAGGTTATCCTGGCGACTAAAGTGGCCGGCCCTGCGGAAATGACCCGCTTTATGCGCCCTGATATTCATTTTGATGAAACCAATATCCGAGCCGCAGTAGAAGGCAGCCTGCAGCGTTTACAGACAGATTATATCGACCTGTATCAGCTGCACTGGCCAGACCGAGCCACTAATTTCTTTGGCCAGCTGAACTATACGCATAAGCCTGAGCATGACGGCACCGCCATGCTGGATACGTTAAAAGTACTTAAAGCGCTGGTGGATGAAGGTAAGGTGCGTTACATCGGTTTATCTAATGAAACCCCCTGGGGTGTGATGAACTTTGTTAAATACGCTGAACTGCTTGGCTTGCCTAAGGTTGTCAGTGTGCAAAACCCTTACAGCTTACTGAACCGTTCTGATGAAGTGGGTTTAACGGAAGTGTTAATACGTGAAAACGTGCCTATGCTGCCGTATTCACCGCTGGGCTTCGGTGTATTGTCAGGTAAGTATCTGGATGATCAGTGGCCGGAAGGTGCCCGCCTGACTTTATACAAACAGTTTGGCCGTTACATTCAATCGGCAGGTATCGCCGCTACGCGGGACTACGTATCTCTGGCGCAACAGCATGGCTGGAATCCGGCGCAAATGGCTCTGGCATATGTGGATAGCAAAGACTTTGTTGCCAGTACCATTATTGGCGCAACGCAAATGCAACAGCTGGAAAGCAATATCGATGCCTTCGATATGCGTCTATCAGCAGAACTGGCGGAACAGCTGGAACTGCTGACGAAACAGCATTCTAATCCCTGCCCGTAAGTTGCATAGTGACGTACTGAAAGATCATCAACAGAAGCCCGGTTTATCCGGGCTTCTTTCTTAAAGCGGTATTGCTTAGTAATATGTAAGCAACCGTGCCTTTGTAGCACGCTATAAAAACCTATAAAAATAACAGCAGAGGTTTTTGTAATGTCGCAGGTAAAACCTGATATTCCGGCACCAATGCTGGCCCGATGGCAGCGTCTGGTGGACCTGATGGGGCGTATGACTGATACGCCCGCCGCGCTTATTACCCGGATTAAACCCCGGGATATCGAAATGCTGGTGAGCAGTGACACCACCGGTAACCCTTACCGTGCCCATGAAGAAAGCCCGCGTAACTGTGGTCTGTATTGCGACCGGGTAATCGAAACCCGTGAGCCGCTTTTAGTCACCGATGCACAGCTGGAGAAAGACTGGAAAGACAATCCCGATATGGTGCTGGGGCTGTCGTTTTATCTGGGTTATCCACTGAGCTGGCCGGACAATGAGCCCTTCGGAACCTTATGTGTGCTTGATACCCGGCATAACCTGCAAGCTAAGCAATACAAGGGGCTAATGGAAGAGTTTCAGGAACTGGTGAACGGTGACCTGAAGTTTCTTTATCAGCATCAGCAGCAGCGTTCAGAACAGCAAACACTGGAGCAGGCGCTACAGCAGCAGCGTTTTGAAGTGCGGGCCCGGGCCAATGATCTGGAAGAAATTAACACCGCCATGCGGGTACTGCTGAATCAGCGCGAGCAAGATAAGCAAGCGCTGGAAACAGAGATCTATGCCAGCATTGAACACATCGTCCAGCCCTGGCTGCGTAAACTGGAAAAGAGCGGCTTAACCCAGCAGCAGCTGGATTGCCTGGGGCATATCAGGGAGCATTTAGGCGCGTTACGGCATCCGCAAAATACCTCACTGGCGCAACTGACCCCGACAGAACAGCAAGTGGCAGTGGCGATTGGTAATGGCTTATCCAGTAAAGTGATTGCGCAAAATATGCACCTGGAGAAAAGTACCATAGATTTTCACCGCAGAAATATCCGCGAGAAGTTAGGCCTTGCCCGTTCAAACGTCACACTTAAGCAGTTTTTGTTAGCGTCCAATCAGTAATGTAATAAGTACGGAGTTGCTACTGAGTGCTTTGGATGTTTGGAATCCCTTGTTAGATTCTCGACTGGTCTGAGGATCAGGCGCTGACAGCTTATGCATATAGGTGTGACCACACCAAAGTGTAAAGTTATACAGAATATCTGTGGATAAAGCTGTGTAGATTCTCTGGGTGTTTACTTCGGAACTGCCAGCTGCGTCATTTGGCCGTTTTTGTCTATTAATTGAACTGTTTTAAGGGCTTTTCTACAGAGTGTAGAAAGCTGTGCTGAGGCGTTCAGCAGATAAAAAAACAGCCTGCTAGGCAGGCTGGTTTTCAGTGATCAGGCGGTCTTCGCATTATGATGAACTTCTTCTGCTTCAACAGGCTCCATTACGCTCCACTGATGTGGCACATGTGAAAGCCGGATCATGTGTTTACATGCCTGGCATTCATAAATGGTGTCGTTGAATACATGGTTTCTTTCAACCAGGTTGTCGTGCAAGGTGACCAGTTGACGACGTACCAGCAGGAAGCAATCACTGCATAAACGCTTATTTTCCATCTTCGATATCACTCCATCGACTCTTAATCGTGTTTCCTGTGCCGGCATGTTCCGATATGCAGCACGTTTTTAGAGATATACATATAGAATAATATATATACAGTCGGCTGAAAATAAAAACTGCACAGAATTTAATCATATAGGTCGTTATTGGCTGAAATGACGGGGCTTTCGGAGGGATTTAGCAGAAAAGTCGTATTCGAAAAGTACCGTCTGTCAGCTTGGGTAGTCTGGCTGCCCAATGTGAGATGTAGATCATTGCTGAAGACTTTTTTGCCAAAAAAAAAGCACTGCCAGAGCAATGCTTTTTTGATTCAGGCGTTTAGCCGAAAATGTTTATACCAGACGGCGACAGCGAATAGTGCCTGGTACATGCTTCAGCTTATACAAGGCCATATCAGAACAGTCGGCATCTACTTCGATAACCACGTAACCAACACTTTCGTTAGTCTGCAGATACTGACCACTGATGTTGATGTTGTTTTCAGAGAACACTTCGTTGATTGCCGTTAGTACACCCGGCTTGTTCTCGTGAACGTGTAACAGACGGTGAACATCCGGGTGCTCTGGTAAAGCAACTTCCGGGAAGTTAACCGAGCTGACAGAGGTGCCGTTATCGCTGTATTTAATAAGCTTCTCTGCAACTTCGTAACCAATGTTCTGCTGCGCTTCCATGGTGGAACCACCCACGTGAGGCGTCAGAATAACATTGTCGAACTCACGTAATGGCGAGATGAATTCATCATCATTAGTACGTGGCTCAATCGGGAATACGTCAATAGCGGCGCCCAGCAAGCGCTGTTCGCTTAATGCACCACAGAGTGCATCGATATCGACTACCGTCCCGCGGGCAGCGTTGATAAAGATCGAACCAGGCTTCATTTCAGCAAACTGTTTAGGGCCCATCATATTCTTGGTCGCCCGGGTTTCAGGTACATGCAATGAAATAATATCGCAGGTATTCAACAGCTCTTTCATGGAACCTACCTGAGAGGCATTACCCAGTGGCAGCTTAGTTACAGTGTCATAGAAGCAAACTTCCATACCCAGTGATTCAGCCATAACACTCAGCTGCGAACCGATGCTACCGTAACCGACAATCCCGAGTTTCTTACCACGGATTTCAAATGAGTTTTTAGCCGACTTCTGCCAGATACCCCGGTGTGCTTTGGCACTTTTCTCAGGGACGCCACGTAACAGCAGAATCGATTGAGCAATCACCAGCTCAGCTACAGAGCGGGTGTTAGAATAAGGAGCGTTGAATACAGCCACACCGCGCTTGATCGCTGCATTCAGGTCTACCTGGTTGGTGCCTATGCAGAAACAGCCGACAGAAATCAGTTTTTCTGCTGCAGCAAAAACCTTTTCTGTTAATTGAGTGCGGGAACGAATACCTATAAAACGTACATCTTTAATACGTTCAATCAGCTCATCTTCCGGTAATGAGCCGGTCAGATATTCAATGTTGGTGTAACCTTGTGCGTTTAGCGTATCCAGTGCGGACTGGTGGACGCCCTCTAACAGCAAAATTTTGATTTTGCTTTTATCCAGAGGTGTATGTTGGCTCATTTCCGAAACTCATTAGTATGTCTAATTGTGGGGTCTGACTGTTCAGTCTCGTGCCGAAACCTATGTAAACCATAGTCACAGATGGATTACATCAATCAGGGGGCGCATATTAGCATAAATATGTCGCTTTTGGATTGATGGATGTTGTTCTGAGTGGAAAAAAATTCACTATATTATGAGTGGCCTTCATAACCTATTGATTGTTGGTAGACTTTCGAGTGAATAGGGCTGCTAAATTCCATTATGTTGCTATTTTAACGAGTGGGGCTGAGTATAGGTCTGCTTATGTATATATGGCTTATGGCAGAGAAATATAAAAATAATGTGATAGCTAAAGGATAGGTGTATGCACACTTTTTTTGACTACCTGACTCGCCGTCTGGTTTTTGCAGTTGTTTTGTTGAGTGTGTCGTCGTTATCTTTAGCTGATGAATTAAAAGCATGTTTTGCTGAATGGTCGCCTTATTCGTACACCGTGGAAGGAGAGCCTACTGGAATCAGTGTGGATATCATTAAGGCGGCAGCAAATAGAGCGGGCTTTAAGGTGCTCTTCGATAGTTTGCCCTGGCAGCGCTGTCTGATTATGGTCCAGGCAGGCGAGTATCATTTCACAATGGATACTCCAGAACGGCCTGAACTTGTTCATGGAAAGTATCCAAATGCCGTGCATTTTCGGGCACTTTGGCAGCGAAGCAACAGCGATTATGGTGAGTATAAAAGCCTTAATAAATTACTGGATAAAAGGCTGGCTCTGATAAAAGGATTTCAATATTCAAAGCAAATTCTCAGTGCAGAGTTTCAGGTAATTGAATGGGTACAGTCGGAAGCCATTGCAGGACGAATGATTGCCGGGAAGCGGCTTGATCTTGTGTTTGCTGATTTATTGGTGATGCAGAAGCTTATACAAGATCTTCAATTACCGCTGAAACCAATGTTGCCTGTATATGATACCGAAGCTTTATATCCTTCATTTAATCCGAAATATCAGATGCAAATGGAACGTTTGGATGAGGCGCTTGAAGCTATGTATGCGGATGGTTCTTTGGACGAAATTTATCGACTGCATACAGGCGTCTCTTTATCAGAACTAACTGTAACTGGATTACAGGTCCGATAAAGGTATTCAAGAGAGTACCAGGGATTAATGAAACCGGGTAAAAGTAATAATTAGTCGCTGATTCTACCCGGCCTTACTTATGTTATGTGTCCCTAACAGCTATGTCTTTTTAACCCGTTGGTGGCTGCCAAAGCTGAATGACGTTTCCTTCGGGGTCTGTCAGGGTGGCAAACTTTCCATGTGGATAATCTTCAATATCGCTGACTGTGATTTCAGCTGACTGTAGCTGTCCTATCATCTTGCTCAGGTCATTCACCCGAAAATTGATCATCCAGGTCTTGCCTGCAGGGATCATTGGATTGTTGTTTGTAAAAGGATCAAATACTGTGAAACCTGCGTCTTGCTGCCAGGGTAATCCGCCTGTGTGCTGAGGCGCTAAATCGATGCCAAGATGATCTTTGTACCATTGCCCGAGTTCTTCAGGGTTTGCAGCTTTAAAAAAGAACCCTCCAATTCCTGTGACACGTTCCATATTTGCACCTTCGTTTGTTGGTTCTGCTGGAGGTTTGAATCATCAGGGCCTTAGCCTGTTAGGCTGGCTTCTGGATGTGCTCTAGTTATTGTTATCCACAATCTGATATTGCAGGTCTCGTTACACAGTTAGTCTTTTTTCACGTTTACCTAGCGAGCTATTTTATGAATAGCTGTTCTACGAGTTTAATGCATCTTTGTTTCGAGTAAGTTTTTGCTCTTGTGGCAGTGATGTTTTCTAAGAGTAAAATAGCCAAAACAATTGTTCTTCCAGATGAAGGGACTCACTTTCAATGACAACTATCAGACCCGCAAACCTCGATGATGCGGATGCTTTAGCTCAGCTTGCTGAACAGACGTTCCGCGATACATTTACGCTTGATGACGGCACTGAGGATATGGATCTTTATTGCCGGGATAGCTTCAGTGGTGATATTCAGCGTCAAGAATTACTCGACACTAACTACGTGACTTTTGTTGCTGAAGTGGACGGCAAGTTAGTGGGTTTTGCACAGTTGTTGGTGTTGTCTCATAAGGAAAGCGTTGATGCTACATGCCCTGCGGAGTTACATCGCTTATATGTGTTGAATGGCTGGCAGGGGCAGGGCGTTGCTCAGGGTCTTATGAATGCAGTGCTTGCTGCAGCTGAAGGTGGTGGCGATGGTTGTGTTGGTGAGAGCGACACGGATATTATCTGGCTCGGGGTATGGGAGCATAATCCCAGGGCGATTCGTTTTTATGAAAAGAATGGCTTTAAAGAAGTGGGCGAGCATGTGTTTCAGTTGGGTGATGATGCTCAGCGTGATCTGCTAATGGCTCGGGAAATAGCCAGGTAGTCTGTTTTGGCTTCTGCGTAGCTAAGGTTGTTTTGATGTATGAAGCTAACCAGTGCTTTACTGATTAGCTTCATGACTGGCCAGCTTAATAGGCTATCAGCGTTTGGGCTAACGCAGCCGTATTAGCTGTAGTAGCAAAGATATGCAGTTGGTGCGGCAACCTTCACTTCGAAAGACTGGTTGGCTGCAACGTTGAATTCGCTACCGGAAGCGAATGTCTGCCAGTTTTCTTCACCTGGCAGTTTTACGATCAGTTCGCCGCTCATGACTTTCATCAGTTCGTCCTGAGAGGTACCGAAGGTGTATTCGCCAGCAGCCATTACGCCGGATGTTACCTGACCTTCACCGTTTTCAAAGCCGATAGATTTTACGGCGCCTTCAAAATATTCGTTTACCTGCAACATGGCGGTATTCCTGTTAATTAAATGTGAGCCAATAATAGGTATTCCGCAGGGCGTTGTCACTGCTGAGTTTGCCGGATGTCGCGATCAGTTTAGGGTCTTGTTTTGGTGGCTTATATGACTATCTGCGCGTTGAGGTCTTAAGTGGTGCGGAGTATGATCTTGGCGCATAAACAACAGAACGGGATCAGCTATGCAATATAAACATCAGTATGTGGATGGTACAGCCGTTGAACTGCCGGTTGGTAAAGTGATCTGTGTCGGGCGTAACTATGCGGAGCATGCCGCTGAGTTAGATAACCCTGTACCCAGCCAGCCAATGTTGTTTATGAAGCCTTCTACTGCGCTGGCAGATATGGCTGAACCGCTGGAGATTCCGCTGGATTATGGCGAAGTGCATTACGAGACGGAGATTGCCATTCTGATTGGTGAGCCGCTGAAGAATGCGAATAAGTTTGTGGTTGAAGGCGCGATTGTCGGTATCGGCCTTGGGCTGGATCTGACATTACGTGACTTGCAAACCAAGCTGAAAGAGCGCGGTTACCCTTGGGAGAAAGCCAAGGCCTTTGATGCTTCCTGCCCGCTGTCTGCTTTTGTTGAGCCTGCAGCAGTAACAGATATTGATGATGTTAGCCTGAGCCTGACGGTTAACGGCGAGTTACGTCAGGCTGGCAGTAGCCGCCTGATGGTACATAAAATTTACGCACTGATTGCCTATATGAGCCATCACTTCACTTTGCTACCCGGTGATGTGGTCATGACTGGCACGCCTGCAGGTGTCGGTGCGGTTAATCCGGGCGATCGTTTACTCGTTGAGCTGGCGGATTTACTGCGCGTTGAAACGCATATCCTTTAAGTCGTGTTTGATTTGAGTTGATGACGGACTGTTTTGTCTTATCTTGGTTAATGATTAATGCTGTGGATTAAAACTGTTCATATTCTGGTGATGACGCGCTCTTGAATCGGCATGGCTGGTATTTTTTATTTGGATTATTAACAGATGTTGTGGATTAAGACTTTTCATATTCTGGCGATGACCAGCTGGATGGCCGGTATCTTCTACTTGCCGCGTATTTTTGTGCACTTTGTAGAAGGGCGTAAAGCGGGGCAGGATGTTGCCCGTCTGGAGATTATGGCTGGCAAGCTATATGGTTTTATGACCCTGATGGCGATGTTTACGCTGGTTCTGGGAACCTGGCTGTGGCTGGGCTACGGCTTTAGTGGTGGCTGGCTACATGCGAAGCTGAGCTTTGTGCTGTTGCTGATCGGTTATCATTTCTGGTGTCGTCAGTATCTGAAAAAATTGCGGGCGGGTACGTTGGATCGCAGTGGGCGCTATTTCCGTTTGTTTAACGAATTGCCGTTGCTGATCTTTATTCCGATTTTGATTTTTGTGGTGGTGAAGCCTTTCTGATTATCGGAAGGCTCTTAACGAAAAGCTGCTGTCCAAAAAGTACTAAACGAATAATTACTGGCGGTTATCGAGCTTAGCCTTTAACTGCGCAATCCGGGCTTCGGCGCGGTCAGTATTCTGTCTGACGTTGTCTACCTGATTAAGGAAGTGTTCTATCTCCGGGCGGGTAGGCAGTAAGTGAATTTCTTCCTTAAGATACTCTTCTAAATTCAGCTTAAGACTGTGGCCTGCCTGCAGATAGAAGTTTGCTTTGTAGCGGATGAACGCAGCCAGCTGGCCGGCAGGTAAGTCGCCAATGATGCTGGCAAGAATGCCTTCCCAGTCTAACGCGGCATCTTTAAGGATGTTGGTCAGGCGGGTCGCCAGGGCACTGTCACCGCTGATCTGAATGCTTTTGCCGAACATCGCTGTGCTCTGGTCGGCGCTGGTGAGCAGCGTCAGAAAGTCACCACAGGTGCCGCTGAGTGTTACGTCGGCGTCGTCCCGTTGCATCAGGTCCAGTTGCAGGCCTGTAGGGTGAGGCTGTACTGATAATTGCAGCTTGGCATCGGTCAGTTCAATGGCAATAATTTTGCCGTTTAAACGGGCCAGACGCCGGGCAATATCCGGATTGCGGCAGAGCAACGGGTTAACCGCGGCTTCTGCCAGTGTCAGCAAGGTGGCGCTAAACAGTTCGACGGCCATTGGTTTACGGTTTGATACCGGTATGCAGGGCAACGATGCCGCCAGTCATGTTCTGGTACTTACACTGTACCAGGCCAGCGTTGGTCATCATGCCTTTGAGGGTTTCCTGATCCGGGTGCATGCGAATTGATTCTGCCAGGTAACGGTAGCTTTCTTCGTCGCCGGTGATCATCTTGCCGATTTTTGGCAGCAGGCTGAAGGAGTAAGTGTCGTACACCTTGGTTAGCAGCGGATTTTCAGTTTTGGAGAATTCCAGCACCATCAGTTTGCCGCCTGGCTTAAGTACCCGTGCCATAGATGCCAGTGCTTTGTCTTTATCGGTTACGTTACGCAGGCCGAAAGCGATGGTGATGCAGTTGAAGCTGTTATCCGGGAACGGCAGGGCTTCTGCGTTGGCCTGAACAAATTCAACGTTGCCGGTAATACCACGGTCCATTAAACGGTCGCGACCCACTTTCAGCATTGAGTCGTTGATGTCGGCAAGTACTACTTTACCTTCACTGCCTACCAGGCGTGAGAAGCGCATTGTCAGATCGCCAGTACCACCGGCAATATCCAGAACCTGATGGCCACGACGTACGCCGCTTTGTTCGATCGTCAGCTTTTTCCAGATACGGTGGATACCGCCAGACATTAGATCGTTCATGACGTCGTATTTGCTGGCAACGGAATGAAATACGTCCGCGACTTTGCCGGCTTTTTCGTCCACATTTACTTGTTCAAAACCAAAGTCTGTCTGGTCCTGGGATTTCTTCTGATCGGTCATGGCGGGCCTGTCTGAATAAAGCGCTTCTTAATTAGAGGGGGATTTTACAGAGCTGTACTGCGCTTGTCTTGGTTTATGTCAAGGAGATTGGGGAAATGTCCGGTGTGAGAGCCACACCGGAGGAGTCGTGCAGTTTGACTGACGGCCTTAGAGGCCGCGGGCAATCATATTATTGTTGCGGGTTTCGCCGGCGTCAGCGAGCTCCTGCAGGTACTTATCCCAATACTCCTGCTGGTGAGTGCAGAGTTCGTAAAGGTAGTCCCAGGTGTACAGGCCGCTGTCATGACCATCATCATAAATGATCTTCAGCGCGTAGTTGCCGCTTGGCTCGATGCCTTTAATGCCGACAAACTGTTTGCCGGTTTGCAGTACTTCCTGACCTTTACCGTGACCACGTACTTCTGCTGAAGGGGAGTGCACCCGAAGGTATTCCGCTGTCAGTTCAAAAGTCTGTTCAGGGTAAACCAGTTCCAGCGTGCGGGACTTCTGATGTAGCTTAATATCTTGCGGGAAATTGCTCATAGTGATGCTCCGGCAGCGAGGCCCTTGCTGTTAGGCAGGGGCATCGCGTCAGCGTTACTCTGTTACAGGATGTAATGGCTCAGATCTTCATTCTGGCTCAGTTCACCCAGATGTTCATCAACGTAGGCACGGTTGATATCAATGCTCTGACCGTCTTTGTCGGAAGCGGTGAAAGATACTTCTTCCAGCAGGCGTTCCAGCATTGTGTGCAAACGACGTGCACCGATATTTTCGGTACGTTCATTGATCTCAAATGCCAGTTCAGCAATGCGGCTGATACCGTCTTCAGAGAACTCGATCGTCAGGCCTTCAGTTGCCAGTAGCGCACGGTACTGTTCAGTCAGTGATGCGCTTGGTTCTGTCAGAATACGACGGAAGTCATCCGGTGTCAGGGCGCTTAGCTCAACGCGGATTGGCAGACGACCCTGTAGTTCCGGGATCAGATCAGATGGCTTAGCCAGGTGGAATGCACCGGAGGCAATGAACAGAATGTGGTCTGTTTTGATCATGCCGTATTTAGTAGAAACTGTGCTGCCCTCGATCAGTGGCAGCAAGTCACGCTGAACACCTTCACGGGATACATCTGCACCCTGGCCTTCACGTTTACATACTTTGTCGATCTCATCCAGGAAGACGATACCGTTTTGCTCAACGGCTTCTACTGCCATTTGCTTGAGGTCGTCATCGTTGACCATCTTCGCGGCTTCTTCGTCAATTGCCTGTTTCAGAGCTTCTTTGACTTTCACGCGGCGTGGCTTAGCCTGGTTGTTACCCAGGTTAGAGAACATGCTCTGCAGCTGGTTGGTCATTTCTTCCATGCCCGGAGGGGCCATGATTTCGACGCCCATCTGTGGCTGGCTGAGTTCGATCTCGATTTCTTTGTCGTCCAGCTTGCCTTCACGCAGCTGCTTGCGGAACAGCTGGCGGGTAGCGCTGTCCTGCTTTTCTTCTGGCTGGTCGAAGCCTGTCGGGCGAGCCGGTGGCAGCAGGGCATCCAGAATACGTTCTTCCGCTGAATCTTCTGCACGGAAACGGACTTTTTCCATTTCCTGTTCACGCAGCATAGTAATGGCAGTGTCCATCAGGTCGCGGATGATGGTTTCAACATCACGGCCTACGTAGCCAACTTCAGTAAACTTAGTCGCTTCGATCTTGATGAACGGTGCGTTTGCCAGTTTAGCCAGGCGGCGAGCAATCTCGGTTTTACCGACACCGGTCGGGCCGATCATCAGAATGTTTTTTGGGGTTACTTCAACGCGCAGCTCAGCATCCAGCTGCATACGGCGCCAGCGGTTACGCAGGGCAATTGCAACGGCGCGTTTGGCGTCGTCCTGACCGACGATGTGACGGTCCAGTTCGTGAACGATTTCGCGAGGTGTCATGTTGGACATTTTAAAAAGCTCCAGCGTCGCTTAAGCAGTTTCTGCTTCAAGCTGTTCGATAGTCAGGTTTGCGTTGGTGAAGACACAGATGCCTGCGGCAATTTGCAGGCTCTTTTCAACGATGTCACGGGCAGGCAGTTCAGTGTTATCTACCAGTGCACGGGCTGATGCCAGTGCAAAGTTGCCGCCAGAACCGATGGCAATTACGCCGTCTTCAGGTTCAATGATGTCGCCGCTACCTGAGATTAGGTAAGTCTTTTCTTTGTTGGCAACCAGCATTAGGGCTTCGAGTTTGCGGAGTACGCGGTCACTGCGCCATTCGCGGGCCAGATGTACTACTGAATTGAAGATGTTGCCCTGGTGCTTGTCTAATTGCTGCTCGAACAGATCCAGCAGGGTAATGGCATCGGCGGTGCTGCCTGCGAAACCGGTAATTACCTGATGCTTAGGTAACTGACGTACTTTGCGGGCCGTCCCTTTCATTACGGTGTTGCCGAGGGATACCTGGCCGTCGCCGCCAACAACAACCTGGTTGCCGCGTCGTACTGATACTATGGTGGTCATGGGTAAAATAAAGTCCCGTATCGGTTCGTGATTGAGTATCAATATGGGACTGGATGGGGATATTTCAATAGGCTGGGGCCAATTAAGCTGATAATTGGCCATGGAGAGAGCAGGTGTAGTAGGTGTATAAAGCGATGTCTTGAGCAGGTCTTATAAGCCGGTCTTAACTGGCGCCGTTTACAGGGGCTGTTACAAGGGCTTCAAACAGCGCTTACTTGGCGACCCGTAATAATGGATCGATATTCATACGTACCAGCTTGTCCTGAGCTTTGTTCAGTTGCAGGCGGTTATCAAACGGACCGGCAAGTACCTGATGCCAGAGGCTGCCATCATTGTTGGTTACTTTGCGGGTATGCACATTCGGTAGGCCCTGAATGATTAGCTTGGCACGCATTTGCTCGGCATCCTGTGCGCTGCGGAATGAGCCCACCTGCAGGATGTAACGCTTTTTCAACTTTTCAGTTTTCGGCGTTGATTTGTACGTACCGGCGTTGCTGGTATCCACTTCGCTGTCGCGGAGCATTTCATAGAACTCGTAGTGTTCATTGCTCTTATCTGTGACAGGTACTGTGGGTTTTGCCGCTTCTGTTTTTGGTTTGCTGGTTTTAGCAACCGGCTTAGGTGTAGGTTTGGGAGCTGCCTTTTGTGCTGGTTGGGCTACCGGCTTCTGAGCTTTGGCAACTGGCTTAGGTGCGGGAGTTGTGGTTCTGGCAGGCGTGCTGGCAGCCTGAGGCGTTTCTGCCTGAGGATCAGGAGATACCTGAGTGAGTTGCCACAGGACATAGCCAAAACCCACTAAAAAGACAGTGCTGAGGAATATCCGGATGATTGGAAAACCGGATTTAGGCTGC
Organism: Aliamphritea ceti; assembly: GCF_024347215.1. Lineage (NCBI taxonomy): Bacteria > Pseudomonadati > Pseudomonadota > Gammaproteobacteria > Oceanospirillales > Oceanospirillaceae > Aliamphritea > Aliamphritea ceti. Next base: position 4,724,349 of record NZ_AP025282.1, on the reverse strand, counting down.
GGTTTAGCTGGTGCAGCCTTTTTCCGTGGGGCGCGGCTCGCTGAAGCCTTGCCCCCAGGTTTCTTTTTAGCGTAATCCCGCGGTGCCATAAATTACATGTGCTCCGGTGCGCTAACGCCCAACAAGTCCAGACCGTTAGCCAGAACCTGGCGGCAGGCTGCACTCAGAGTGATACGTGCGTTACGCAGTTCAGCATCTTCAATCAGCATCTTGTTGCTGTTGTAGTAGCTGTGGAAGTCACCGGCCAGATCAACCAGATAGTTAGCAATCTGATGCGGTTCACAATTTTCAGCAGAACGCTGAACGACTTCAGGGAAAGTTGCCAGACGCTTCATCAGGGCTTTTTCTGCATCGGTATCCAGCAGTGCCAGATCTACCTGCATGTCCTGATTCCATTCCCAGCCACGTTCAGCAAGTTTGTTGATGACGCTGCAAACTCGGGCGTGGGCATACTGAATGTAGTAAACCGGGTTGTCGTTGCTCTGGGAAATCGCCAGATCAATGTCGAAGGTCAGCTGGGAAGTTGTTGCACGTGCAACCAGGAAGTAACGGGTTGCATCACGGCCTACTTCTTCTACCAGATCCTGCAGGGTTACGTAGCTGCCGGCACGCTTAGAGATTTTAACTTCTTCGCCACCGCGCATTACCATCACCATCTGGTGCAGTACGTAATCCGGATATTGAGCCGGGATGTCCATACCTGTTGACTGGCTAACAGCCTGAACGCCGGCGCGTACACGGGTAATGGTGCTGTGATGATCGGCACCCTGTTCGTTTACGACCCGCTTGAAGCCACGGTTCCACTTATTCAGGTGGTAAGCAACATCCGGTACGAAGTAAGTGTAACCGCCGTCGGTCTTGCGCATTACGCGGTCTTTATCGTCGCCGAATTCAGTGGTTTTTAACCACAGCGCACCGTCCTGCTCATAGGTATTACCGGAATCGATCAGTTGTTGTACGGTTTTCTCAACCATGCCTTCGCTGTACAGAGAGGATTCCAGGAAATAAATATCGAAGTTAACCCCGAAGGCTTTCAGGTCCTGATCCTGTTCGCGACGCAAGTAAGCAACTGCGAAGTCACGGATAGCATCCTGATTGTCGGCATCTTTCAGACCGGTTACCTGCTTGTCTTCAGCGGTAATGCTGTCGCCGGCCATGTAGCTATCGGCCAGTTCTTTAATGTAGTCACCGCGGTAACCATCTTCCGGCCAGCTTGCATCTTCAGGGCCAAGACCTTTACAACGTGCCTGAGTAGACAGGGCCAGGTTGTTGATCTGGGCGCCGGCATCGTTGTAATAGAACTCGGCAGTAACGTCCCAGCCAGTTGCACTTAACAAACGGCAGATGCTGTCGCCTACTGCGGCGCCACGGCCGTGGCCGACATGCAACGGGCCAGTTGGGTTAGCGGATACAAATTCAACCTGTACTTTGCGGTTGGCACCTACTTCGCTGTGGCCATATTTGTCTGCAGCTTCCAGAATGCGGCCAACAACAGCTGTTGCTGCGTCGCTGGCCAGAAAGAAGTTGATGAAGCCTGGGCCTGCAATCTCAGTTTTGGCAATGCTTTCAGACGCTGGCATCGCGTCGCAAATTGCCTGAGACAGTTGACGTGGATTAGTCTTCGCCGCTTTGGCCAGTGTCATGGCAACGTTAGACGCAAAGTCACCGTGCGCCTTGTCGCGGGTATTTTCTACCATGATACGTCGCTGAGCGTCAGCCGGCAGAGTGCCGTTGTCGGTCAAAGTGTCCAGGGCAGCATTAATAAGATCCGCAATATGTTGTTTCATGATGAATGTACTGTTACCGGTTGGGGCGAGAACACGCCGAATATATCGTTAGGGCCGGCTATTATCCCTTGTCGGGGGCTGTTTGTTAAGTGGCTAGGCAGGAGAATTTTCGGAGTACATAGATGTGGTGGTACTGCAGGCCCGGATGACCGGGCACTGAGGTGTGTCAGAACATTTCGATGGGATCGACATCAATTGACCAGCGTATTTTTCGGGCTTCCGGTGAGGCTTCGAGCTGGGTGGCGATATGGCTGACCAGCCCGTGCAGGGTTTTGCGGTCGTGGCTTTGTAAGAGCAGCTGGGCGCGAAATAATCCGGCACGTTTTTCCATAGGGGAGGGTAGTGGGCCGATCCACTGTGGCTTGCCGTCCTGACGGTCAAACTGTTGCCGTACCTGCATCAGAAAACGTTCTGCCTGACCCTGACAGCGGGCTTCGGCCCGTAACATTATGCAGTTGATTGTGGGTGGCAGGTTGGCGCTGTTACGGGTATTGAGTTCTTGCTGGGCAAAGGCCAGATAGCCGTCGTTAATCAGACTGTTAATAGTAGGATGATCAGCATGGTGAGTTTGCATCACGACTTTGCCGGGCAGTTCGGCACGGCCGGCACGGCCTGCTACCTGTAATATTTGCTGGGCAGTACGTTCCATGCCGCGAAAGTCAGCACTGAACAGGCCGCTGTCTGCATTAAGAATGGCGACCAGGGTAACTTTAGGAAAGTGATGACCTTTGGCCAGCATTTGGGTGCCTACAAGTATGCAGGGGTCGCCTAAGTTTACCTGATCGACGATGTCCTGCAGGGCTTGTTTACGTTGTGTTGTATCCCGATCGACCCGGATAACCGGTATTTCCGGGAACAGCTGCTGCAGTGCACTTTCGGTACGTTCAGTGCCTGAGCCAACTGGTTTGAGTTCAGTGCTGCCGCAGCTGTCGCATACCCGGGGGATTGGACGCTGGTTGTCGCAATGATGGCAGTGCAAATGTGGAGGGCTGCGGTGCAGTGTCATATGCGCATCGCAACGGCGACAATCGGCAACCCAGCCGCAGTCGTGACACATCAGGCTGGGGGCAAATCCCCGACGGTTAATAAATACCAGTACCTGATTGCCTTGCTGCAGGTGTCCGCCTATTTGTTTTATCAGCGCAGGGCTTAAACCGTCCTGCAGGTTGTCCTGCCGGATATCCAGTAATTCAAATCCTGGTGGTTTGGCGTTACCTGCGCGCTGTGTCAGTTGCAGCCATTGATAACGTTGCTGCTGAACGTTGTAGAGGCTTTCAATAGAGGGTGTGGCGCTGCCCAGCATGATCGGGATGTTTTCCCGGTGGGCACGCATAACAGCTAAATCCCGGGCGGAATAACGGAAACCGTCCTGTTGTTTAAAAGAAGCATCGTGTTCTTCGTCAATGATCAGAATGCCGGGGTGCTTCAGCGGAGTGAAAATTGCCGAGCGGGTGCCGATGACAATTTTTGCTACGCCTTCGCGGGCTTGCTGCCAGGCTTCCAGCCGCTGTTTGTCGGTCAGATTAGAATGCAGCGAAACAATGCTGACGTTAAAGCGTGCTTTGAAGCGGGTAACGGTTTGTGGTGTGAGGCCTATTTCCGGTACCAGCACTAATGCCTGTCTGCCTTGTTTTAGCTGGGCTTCTATTGCCTGCAAATAAACTTCGGTTTTGCCTGAGCCGGTAATACCGTAAAGCAGTATGGAGCGGAAGCCATTGTCTGCAGATAACGAATTGACGGCAGTTTGCTGCTGGTCATTCAGTGCCAGAGGTGTTTCACGCAGTATATTCTCTGTCGACTCATCAGGCTGAGGCGTGAATTGCTCGATCAGGTTTTTTTCTTGCAGGCTTTTTAAAGTGGCTTTCTGACCGCCAGCTTCTTTTAACTGTTTAGGTGTTAAGCCTGCAGGGTTGTTCATTAACCATTGCAGTAACTGGCGCTGTTTGCTGGCATTTTTGGCAATGCTGTCAGTACTGGCGTCGGCATAGGCTCGCCATTTCATTGCGGGTATATAATTGTCAGGCTCACCTTTACGCAATAACACCGGTAAGGCCTGGCTGAGCGCTTCGCCTACCGGGTGCTGATAATAGCTGGCAGACCAGCGAGCCAGTTTCAACAGGTGTGCAGGCAAAGGCGGCGTTTTGTCGAGAATTTCCAGTGCCTGCTTTAGCTTTTTGACCGGAATATCGGTCTCTTCAGTAACTTCGATCAGCAGGCCAATTAACTGCCGGTTTGCAAATGGCACTTTAACCCGTATGCCCGGTGTCAGTGTGGACAGGTCACAGTCTGCCGGAGGCAGGTAGTCAAATAAACGACGCAGCGGTGACGGAATAGCAAGACGGAGATATGGCATTAATGGTGATTCAAAGTTGTTGTGGAAAAAGTTGCTGTGAAAGTCTGTGTCAGGGGTGTATTAAATCGTTTTAGCACGGGCTTTACCAGCTGGTAATCGCGCCTTTTAATAAGCACTTGCTGGTGGCCAGATAGATGCGTATAATCGCGGGCCTTATTCCTATGGGTAGCCTGTTTTAACTGGCGACCCGGATGCGGTGCCTGGCAAAAGATCAGGTGGCGGCATTACAAACTACTGAGGTTTCATCATGAAAGAAGGTATCCACCCTAATTACGTAGAGATGAACGCTACTTGCTCTTGCGGCAACGTTGTTAAAACTCGTTCTACTCTGGGCAAAGACATTCACCTGGACGTTTGTAGCCAGTGTCACCCTTTCTACACAGGTAAGCAGAAAGAAGCGACTACTGGTGGTCGTGTTGACCGCTTCAACAAGCGTTTCGGCGGCCGTTCTCTTAACAAATAAGAGTTCCGCTATACGAAAAAAGGCGCCTTTATGGCGCCTTTTTTGTTGCTCTGCAAAAATACCGACGAAAGTCTGAAGTTAGGCTGATTTTTATCTATCTACAGGATAGGTAGTGGTTCTTCCTGTAAATCAATGGATTATCAAATATAAATGCCAGATATGTGCCTTCGGGTCGCGAGGGAAATGCTTTTTGTCGCTTTGTTTACAGAAATTTGGACTGTTAGGTCGGTTGAGGGGCGTCGGGCTTTTCTATATGATGCCAAGTCCTAAGGAGTCTGGAACGCCCTTGTTAGACGGAGTAATGGGCTATTTTTCCAGATTTCCGGATTACTTATAACTAATAAATTACTTCTTGGAATTGCGACCATGTCTGAAGATATGAAACAAGCTGCACTCGACTATCATGAGTTTCCTCGTCCGGGTAAAATCAGTGTAGAGCTGACGACATCCGCTGCCTCTGCCCGTGATCTGGCCCTGGCCTACAGCCCTGGTGTGGCTGAGCCTGTCCGCGCTATCGCTGAAAACCCAGAGAATGCGTATAAATATACGGCGAAAGGTAATCTGGTTGCAGTTATCTCCAATGGTTCTGCGATTCTTGGTCTGGGCGATCTTGGCCCACTGGCGTCTAAGCCGGTTATGGAAGGTAAATCTCTGCTGTTCAAGAAGTTTGCTGGCGTAGATTCCATTGATATCGAAGTTGATTCTGAAAGCCCTCAGGCGCTGATCGACACTGTTGCTCGTATCGCAGACACTTTTGGTGGTATTAACCTGGAAGACATCAAAGCACCTGAGTGTTTTGAAGTTGAACGTGCTCTGATTGAGCGTTGCAATATTCCTGTATTCCACGATGATCAGCACGGTACCGCGATTGTAACTGCTGCAGGTATGATTAACGCGCTGGAAATTGCCGGTAAGAAGCTGGACGAAGCGTCTATCGTTTGTCTGGGTGCCGGTGCTGCTGCACACGCCTGTATGAAACTGCTGGTAAACATGGGTGCTAAGGTCGAAAACATCTACATGATCGACCGTACCGGTGTTATCCATTCAGGCCGTGATAACCTGACACCTGAAAAAGCGGCTTTTGCCACTGAAACTGACAAGCGTACGCTGGATGATGCGATCGAAGGTGCTGACGTATTTGTTGGTCTGTCCGGTCCTAACCTGTTGGGTGCTGAACAGCTGAAGAAAATGGCTGCTAACCCGGTTGTTTTCGCCTGCGCTAACCCAGATCCGGAAATTAAGCCAGAACTGGCTCACGCTACCCGTGATGATGTGATTATGGCGACTGGTCGTTCTGATTACCCTAACCAGGTAAACAACGTACTTGGATTCCCATTCATTTTCCGTGGTGCACTGGATGTTCGTGCAACTGCAATCAACGAAGAAATGAAAGCTGCTGCAGTACGTGCGCTGGCTGAGCTGGCTAAAGAGCCTGTGCCTCAGGAAGTGTTGGATGCATATGAGCTGGATTCTCTGGAATTCGGTAACCAGTACATCATTCCTAAGCCAACTGATTCGCGTTTGCTGGGGGCTGTATCTGAAGCCGTTGCTCAGGCTGCGATTGATACGGGTGTTGCGCGTCTGCCACTGCCGGATCATTACCCGCTGACGACTGTTGATGCTTTGCTGAATAAGTAAGCATTCAGCTTCCGTAGAAAATGCCCCTTTTAAAGGGGCATTTTTCGTTTCTGGCAACGCTAATTACTTTCGATTGCCAGATGATTACTGCACAATACTTCCCATAACTCTCGTTATTCTGTTTTAGATTCTCCGGAGAATATTTCTTGCTCAGTTATCTGCACGGCTACCATGCCGGAAACTTTGCCGATGTGCATAAGCATCTGATCCTCAGCATGATGCTGCAATCTCTTACTCGTAAGGATAAGCCATTGTCGTATCTGGAAACCCATTCCGGGCGTGCGATGTATGACTTGTCTGATGTGCAGGCGCAGAAGAATCAGGAGTTTCAGTCCGGCATCAGTAAGCTGTGGAATACCGGATTGAAGGGGACGGAGCTGTACTGTGAAGCTGTAGCTGCAAAGAACGAAGGTAAAGATCTTAAGTTCTATCCGGGGTCACCGTCACTGGCGCAGCATTTTGCCCGGGAAAAAGACAAATTGATGCTGATGGAGTTACATCCACAGGAGTCGCAGGTTCTGAAGCGTTATTTCAGGCAGGATGGCAGGGTTGCTGTGCATCAGCGTGACGGGTATGAAGGTGTGCTGTCAATACTGCCGCCAAAGCCTAACCGCGGTATGGTGCTGATTGATCCGGCGTATGAAGATAAGTCTGAGTATGACCAGGTGGTCGCATTTATTAAAAAGGCTAAACAGCTGTGGCCAAATGGCAGTTATGCGATCTGGTATCCGTTACTGGAAGCAAATCGCTGGAAGAGCATGAAGCATAAGTTACAGCGTACCAGTATCCGCAATATTCTTTGCTCTGAAATTGAGATAAATCCGGCAGATGCTGGCGGTATGTATGGCAGTGGTATGTTGGTCGTGAATCCGCCCTGGCCGCTGGAGGATAATATTCAGGCTGCGATGCCGGCTGTTTTGAGTACGCTGGCTGAAGGGGCTGCCGTTGACCGGTTAGAGTGGCTGGCACCGGAATAACCCGTTGATAACGTTTTCAGGATGCAAAAAAATGGCGATTATCCACAGATAATCGCCGTTTTGTATATTCAGAGGTACTTATTTGAGTGTTAACAGAGGTGCTTAGTACAGTGCCTGTTCGTCGCGAATTAGCTCTTTAAGCATTTCCAGAAACAGGGTGTCAGCTTCACTGTGCTCCAGTGGAATCTTTACGTTTGAGCAGGCAGACAGTGCTTCAGCAATGCTAATGTTGGCGTGCTCATCGTTGATATGGTCACGGGCTGCAGTCATCGCTTTTTCGCAAATGTCGGGTTCTACCATGATCTTGCGCAGAACGAGCAGTAATTCGTCGATAACGCGTTCTTTGTTTTTAATTTCGGCAATGCTCATCTAGTTATCTCCATGGCGGCATACTCACGCCTGATAGTGACTCTTGTGCGGGTACTTATGTAAGTAATAATGTGGATTTAGATACCACATTTTTTGATCCCTGTTGCCGCCACTATAGCATTCAATATCCGCATTCTGCATCACCCGGTTTTATGGCTGTTTAGAATTCCTAAGTTGCTTGAATAATCATTGACTTGATGTCAGAATTGCTGCCTCAAAAATTTATCTCTCTGGCTCAGTAGGTTACCCCGAAGGCCAGGTTAAATAAGCGTCACCCAGCTTATTTATTCAGGACCTTTCCCGAGTTTGATCCTCAGATTGGTGCCGAATTAAGATTGCTCCTGCCCGTCTCAATACCCCGAGTCTTTGCAAGAGCCTGCTGGATGATGTCGAATCGCCGGTGGGCGGTTTGCGCACGTCTGCAGTATCGTAACTAGTGATCCATCGCCGTGGAGCGATGTGAATAGAGGGTGAAGAAGTGGAATTATTATCAGGCGCAGAAATGGTTGTTCGCGCCCTTAAAGATGAGGGCGTTGAGTACATCTACGGGTATCCGGGTGGGGCGTTATTGCATATTTATGATGCACTGTTTCAGCAGGAAGATGTCAAACACATTCTGGTACGCCACGAGCAAGCAGCCACGCATATGGCTGACGCGTATGCCCGTGCAACCGGTAAAGCCGGTGTGTCGCTGGTGACCTCAGGTCCGGGCGCGACGAATGCAGTAACAGGTATTGCTACTGCGTATATGGATTCTATTCCTATGGTGGTTATTACCGGTCAGGTAATGAGCCATCTGATTGGTGAAGATGCCTTCCAGGAAACCGATATGATCGGTGTTTCCCGTCCGGTGGTTAAGCACAGCTTTAGCGTGCAGAACCCGGAAGATATTCCAAGCATCATTAAAAAGGCTTTCCATATTGCGGAAAGCGGCCGTCCGGGTCCTGTTGTTGTCGATATCCCTAAGGATATGACGACGCCGACTGAACGTTACCCGTACGAGTATCCGGCGTCAGTGAAACTGCGTTCTTATAACCCGGTTTCCCGCGGCCATACCGGTCAGATTAAGAAAGCCATGGATATGGTACTGGGTGCTAAGCGTCCGGTTATCTATAGCGGTGGCGGTATCGTCATGGGCGATGCCAGCAATGAATTGATCGAACTGGCTCAGTTACTGAATGTACCTGTTACCAATACGCTGATGGGTCTAGGTGGTTATCCTGGTACTGATCGTCAGTTCGTCGGTATGTTGGGTATGCATGGTAGCTACGAAGCTAACATGGTTATGCACCATGCAGACTTGATTCTGGCTGTAGGCGCGCGTTTCGATGACCGTGTAACCAACGCATTGGACAAGTTCTGTCCGACGGCGAAGATTATCCACGTTGATATCGATCCGGCGGCGATTTCTAAGACAATTAAAGCGGACGTGCCAATTGTTGGACCGGCTAAGTCTGTATTGTCTGAAATGGTTAGCATTGTTAAATCCAGCAAGAAGCAGATTGATAAAGAAGCGCTGGAGTCCTGGTGGCAGCAGATCGAAGAATGGCGTACCCGTCATGGTGGCCGTTTCCGTACCGATGACAGCGAGCTGATGAAGCCGCAGCAGGTTATCGAGATGCTGAGCAAGGTAACTAACGGCGATGCATACGTTTGTTCTGACGTAGGTCAGCACCAGATGTTTGCTGCACAGTACTACAAGTTCAATAAGCCTAACCGCTGGATTAACTCTGGTGGTCTGGGCACTATGGGCTTTGGTTTGCCAGCAGCTATGGGTGTGAAACTGAACTTCCCTGAAGCCGACGTTGCCTGTGTAACCGGTGAAGGCAGTATTCAGATGAACATTCAGGAACTGTCTACCATTAGCCAGTACGATATTCCGGTTAAGGTTATCTGCCTGAATAACCAGTCTCTGGGTATGGTTCGTCAGTGGCAGGATATGAACTATGAATCACGTCATTCTCAGTCATACATGCAGTCACTGCCAGACTTTGTCAAACTGGTTGAAGCTTACGGTCACGTGGGCATGAAGGTTGATAAGTACGAAGACTTGGAAGCGGCCATGCAGGAAGCGTTCTCGCTGAAAGATCGCATGGTGTTTATGGATATTGCAGTAGATCCATTCGAACACGTATATCCAATGCAGGTGCCTCGCGGCTCTATGCGTGATATGTGGCTGACCAAGACGGAGAGAACCTAACCATGAGACATATCATTTCTGTGTTGATGGAGAACGAACCAGGTGCTTTGTCACGGGTTGTAGGTTTGTTTTCACAACGTAACTTCAACATTGAATCCCTGACAGTTGCGCCAACTGAAGACTCAACTCTGTCACGTCTGACAGTAACGACTCTGGGCAGCGACCGCGTAATTGAACAGATCACTAAGCAGCTGAACAAGCTGATTGATGTGGTAAAAGTTGTAGACCTGACTGAAGGCGATCACATTGAGCGTGAGCTGATGATGATCAAACTGAAAGCTACGGGTCAGATGCGTGATGAGATTAAGCGTACTTCGGATATTTTCCGCGGTCAGATCATCGACGTAACGGCAACGACTTATACCGTTCAGCTGGCTGGTGCCAGTGACAAACTGGATGCTTTCATTGATGCCATCGGCTCTGCCGGCATTATGGAAGTTGTCCGTACCGGTGTATCTGGTCTGTCACGCGGTGAGAAGGTACTTAGCCTGTAAGCCATTGGTTGTGATACATGAAAAATGCCGCTCATTGAGCGGCATTTTTTTTGTCCGGGGACTATACTTAAAATCCGCTTCCGTTTCTCTACGGTAACTGAAGCTGATACAGACTGCTGTTTAGCAGTGGTTTGTGTAAGCACCGGATTAACCGGTAATTCAGTTACAGTGTGGCTATGTGAATCGGGAATGATGAACGTCTGACGGGTAGTCGGCCATTGCTGATCACCTCCTGACGTTCCATATAGGAGGTGTCTATGTTCCCAGACATTAAACTTCAACCAGCCTCGCTGCTGGTCAGTATGTTGGCGGCAATTGTGCTGCTGGCGCTGGCTGTGACAGTGAACAGCAGTACTCTGCAACCCCTGAATCTGACCGGTTGCCAGTATGACCAGAATGGTAGTGTTACCGCTACTAATCCGATCCGTTGGCAAGTAGATCACAATTCCCGTTGGCCAAAGTCTCATGATGCATGGCTGGATGAGGAAATGTTTGTCTGATCCGGAGCAGTGCAGAGTTAGTTCAGGTTGTTTCAGCCTGCAGTTGTAAAACTGTATCACGCACAATTTCCGAAACCCCTATTTCGGAAATTGTGCGAAACCTCTCTTCAGATAGCGCCTTAAGTTACTCAATTTGCGGCTTTTATGGTCTGGTTTTTCTGCTATAGGCGTATTACTCTTGTGGTCTTCGTTAATGAACAGAGAACACTACATGCGTGGCAAACTTCTTTATCTGGTGGGGGCTTCGGGCAGTGGCAAAGACAGCTTGCTGGACGGATGTCGTCAGCGGCTGAAACCACAGCACGGCTGTTTTGTTGCCCACCGTTATATTACCCGGGCGGTTAATATCGGTGGTGAAAATCATATTCATTTATCGGAAGATGAATTCGAGATGCGGGTGAATATGGGAATGTTTGCGATGCAATGGTACTCACATGGTTACAGTTATGCAGTCGGCTCTGAAGTTGAAAACTGGCTGGCAAACGGTATCAATGTGGTTATGAACGGTTCCCGTGAATATCTGCCTTTTGCAATGCACTCTTACCCGAATCTGATACCTGTGCTGGTGGATGTGGATGCAGCTGTTTTACGCGAGCGTCTGACTAAGCGTGGCCGTGAGGCGGAAGATGAAATCGAAGCCCGTTTACAGCGGCATGATGAGATTGTTGATACCTTGCCGGATGATGTCCGCCGTATCGATAACAACGGTGAAGTGCAGTACGGTGTGGCGCAGTTACTTAAGCTAATTGAAGAGTTAGCGCCTGCTGAAGTGGCTCCCAGCTATTCGACCCACTGATTTTCCATTATGGGCTGGTTGTTGCCGGCCCTGTCTGATTTTTAAAGGCTGCCTCTGGGCGGCCTTTTTTGTCTCTTGTCTATACTGAAGTCAAACCGGGTGTTGTTTGTATCGTTTTGATACACAGGGGAAATTCCAGTGTGGAGTCATTTATGGTCAGGTGCTTTTCTGTCTGGGTAGTCATTGTTGCATTGTTTGGTGCTGGGCTGCCAAGTATGACTGTCGGAGCTAATAAAGTTTTTCGGGTTGCGATTGTTGACCGGTTTTACCCACCGGTGAATGGTTTTGTAACTTCAGAAGAACGTGATGAGCATATTCTGTTGTACGGCATGTTTGATCTGGATGACGATGATTATAACGAGCCTTATTACCATGGCGATGTGGTGCGGTTAATTGCAGCTGATCCGCGGTTTATTTTTTTGCAGTATCCGCTGTCTGGCCAGCAGCATCCAATGCAGGAAATTCTGTTAAGTCTGCGTGAGATTCAGGTTCGGCAGAAGTCGATGCCGATAGATGCCCTGGTGCTTTCCTGGGAGTCCTCAACGTTAGTCAGTGCTTTTGATGTGCCGCTGAGCCTGGGTCGGGTGCGTCACTATAAAGATACTGTGCGCCAATGGGGCGAGCTATATCCGGAATGGCATTATACCTATCAGATTATCCTGACACTGGAAGCGCTGGCTGCTGACGGTGTCGCTGTGTTTACGATCTCAGGAAATGGTGGCCGTGGCATGGTAAATACTTTTTCGTTTGCGGAAGGTGTGATGACAGTCGGATCGATTGAGCCAGAACTACAGCACTTTATTGCGGATAATCCTTTTGTTGATATGCGTACCCGGGCGGCTTATCAGCTGACCCGTATGGATAAAGCTACCGGAGAGCCTCTTGGTTATGACCTGGATGGTGATGGATGTCTGGATATTCCGCTGTCTGATTTTAGCGCCAGAAATGGATATGATGAGGAGTATCCGAAGCATTACTGGAAGACCCTTAAAGGCTCTTCGTTTGCAGCACCTGCTGCATTAAAAGGGCTGTTGCTCGAAGGTCAGGCCGACAGCTGCTAAGATGCATTTTTTTATGCTGTCGGAGCGTCTGAGTTATGCCATATCGTCTTGAGTTCAAAGTCCGTGATTATGAGCTGGATATGCAAGGTATCGTCAATAACGGTGTGTATTTCAACTATTTAGAACACGCCCGTCATGAGTATTTACTGTCTAAAGGTGTCGATTTTGCTGCATTGGCTCAGCAGGGCGTAAATCTGGTTGTGGTTCGTTCAGAGATGGACTACAAAGCTTCGCTGACCAGCGGTGATGAGTTCGTTATAGAAGTAAGTGTAGAGCGAATCAGTAAGGTGAAGTTTGGCTTCCGTCAGCGGGTTATTCGTTTGTCTGATGAAAAGTTGTGTCTGGATGCGCTGGTGATTGGTGCTGCATTGAATGAACGTGGTCGTCCTGCTGTGCTGCCAGAAGTTGAAGCCTTGTTCGCCGAGTAAGTTATTCCGGTTGCTATAACTGCGACCAGAAGGCGTTAATGATTGGGCTTTGCAATTTCTTCCTGAGTGCAAACAGGCCTACTTCATAAGCTTTTAGATCCGGGGCGTTTTTTAATATTCGTACCCGGTCTGCCAGAGGGCTGTTATCCAGTACTATTTTGGGTACAACGCCGACTCCAAAACCCAGGCTAACCATGCTTACTATGGCTTCATTACCTGCAACCTGTGCATAAATAAGCGGTGTGATCCGGTTGTCTTTGAACCACTGGTCTGCACGCTTACGTGCAACCCCTTCCTCAGATAATATCATCGGTATCTCTTGCCATTGTACGGGCCCGGACGCTAACAATGGGTCCAGAGTCGCATCCTGCAGCGGTGCAATAAACACCAGTGGTGAGGCGGCAATAGGTTTAAAGGCCAGCGGAGCTGCCAGGCTGTCGGGTTTAGCGGCAATGGTGATATCTTCGCTGCCGGAGATGATACGGGCGATGGCGCTTTCAGCATCACCGGTATGCAGCTTAATGGCAATTTTAGGATGCTGCTGGCGGAAGTCGCTGAGAATATCGTATAGAAAGCTGTAGCTCGCGGTTACTGAGCAAAATACACTGATCTCACCGTGCAGTTCCTGTGCTTCTGCTAATAGATTATTTCTTACTACGTCCCACTGTATAAGGGCTTCGCGGGCGTATTCCTGAAAAACTTTGCCTTCGTGAGTCAGTGAAACCGTACGGTTATCCCGTTCAAAGAGGGTGACGCCAAGGCTGTCTTCCAGTTGTTTGATACTGCGGCTCAGCGCGGATGGGCTGATGTGACAGGCTTCACTGGCGCGCCCGAAATGCAGGCTGTCGCTGAGGCTGAGAAATAGCTTGAGGTTCTTGATATCCATAAGCAGGAATTATTGCATATGCGGCTGGAAAAGACTGCAGTTGCAAAGCCCGTTGACAGAATGAGGATTAATTTACTGGAACCGCTTCATTGCCACCACGCAACAAGGTATTCTCATTGAGCACACAGAAAGTATCAGTGTAAGCAGGGCTGATCACGACAGGTAATAAGGATCAATCAATGGCAATGCCATTATTCATATACTTACACGGTTTCAACAGTTCCCCGGACTCAATTAAAGCGCGCCAGTTCCAATCGGCAATGATGGCTATAGGCCGTGCCGAAGATGTGATAGTGCCAGAACTTAGCCACTGGCCAGCGGAAGCTATTGCTCAGGTAGAGGCGCTGATTAAGCAGTATAAGGATCGGGAGATCACCTTAATCGGCAGTTCACTTGGCGGCTATTACAGTCTCTGGCTTGGGGAGCAATATCAGCTTCGAGCTGTGCTGGTGAATCCGGCGGTTAGGCCTTATGAATTGTTGGCTGAAATGTTGGGGCTGCAGTGTAACCTGTATACCGGCGAAGCTTATACACTGACGGAATTGCATTTACAGCAGATGTTGGCGCTTGATGTTGCCAGTACTGCACAGCCACAACAGTATTTATTGCTTACCCAGACTGACGATGAGACTCTGGATTACCGTCAGGCTGTGGATAAGTTAAGTGACTCTCCCATGTTGGTTCAGCTGGGTGGGGATCATGGTTTTCAGCAGTTTGAAGCAGTTATACCGGCAATTGTGGCGTTTTCCGAAGGCCGGGTTGAGCTGCCGGATATCCCCGGGTTACCCTCTGTGGATTCGTAAAACAGTTTGTTATGTAAGACAGCACATCAGCAGATGCAATGCCTGATGTATACCGGTAGTCAGAACAGCAGCACCGGCACAAGAAGGACAAAAGAGAAGAATGACCAATTATAATGCGGAAGCGATAGAGGTCCTCAGTGGCCTGGACCCGGTGCGGCGTCGGCCGGGAATGTATACCGAAACGGACCGGCCAAACCACTTGGCGCAGGAAGTCATAGATAACAGTGTCGATGAAGCACTGGCTGGCCATGCTAATCAGATGGACGTAGTGCTGCATAAAGACGGTGCTATCAGTGTGAGCGATAACGGCCGGGGTATGCCGGTTGATATTCACCCGGAAGAAGGGGTTAGCGGTGTTGAGCTGATTCTGACCCGGTTACATGCCGGTGGTAAGTTCTCCAACGATAATTACAACTACTCCGGTGGTTTGCACGGCGTAGGTGTCTCTGTAGTAAACGCACTTTCTAAGTTGTTGGAAGTGACCATTAAGCGTGACGGCCAGGTTTACCGGATGAGTTTCGCTGATGGCGAAAAAGTCTCTGATCTGGAAGTGATCGATACTTGCGGTAAGCGCAACACCGGCACCACTGTACGCTTCTTTCCGGACGCCAGTTATTTCGATTCACCAAAGTTTAACCTCACTAAACTTAAGCATATGCTGCGTGCCAAGGCTGTGCTGTGCTCAGGCTTGCGGGTTGTTTTTACTGATGAGTCCGGTGTTAAGAAAGAGAAAGAAGAGTGGTATTACGAAGATGGTTTGGTGGACTATCTGAAAGGCACAACTCAGGTATTTGAAACTTTGCCGCTTGAGCCGTTTACAGTATCTTTTCAGGGCGACATTGATGCGGTTGATGTGGCACTGCAGTGGCTGCCAGAAGGCGGTGATCTGACCGGCGAAAGTTACGTCAACCTGATTCCTACCGCGCAGGGAGGCACCCATGTAAATGGTCTGCGTACCGGCTTGCTCGAAGCGATGCGTGAGTTCTGTGAAATCCGTAGTCTGTTGCCCCGCGGTGTAAAAATTTCTGCTGAAGATATCTGGGAGCGCTGCTGTTATATCCTCTCGGTGAAAATGCAGGATCCACAATTCTCCGGACAAACCAAAGAGCGTTTATCGTCGCGTCAGATAGCAGCGTTTGTGTCAGCGGCTGCAAAAGATGCGTTTAGTCTGTGGCTGAACAGTAATGTTGAAGACGGTGAGTTGCTGGCAGAGCTGGTTATCAGTAATGCGCAGAAGCGATTACGGGCTAATAAAAAAGTAATCCGTAAAAAAGTCACTCAGGGGCCTGCGTTACCCGGGAAACTGGCGGACTGCTCTGGCAGTGAAGCTATGCGAGGAGAGCTGTTCCTGGTGGAGGGTGACTCCGCTGGTGGCTCTGCTAAACAGGCACGAGACCGTGAATATCAGGCGGTCATGCCGCTGCGAGGCAAGATTCTTAATACCTGGGAAGTTGATTCAGGTGAGATTCTTGGGTCTCAGGAAGTACATGATATTTCGGTGGCGATCGGTGTTGAGCCCGGTTCCGATGAGCTGGACGGTTTGCGTTACGGTAAGGTTTGTATTCTTGCCGATGCGGACTCCGATGGTTTGCACATTGCAACGTTGCTATGCGCATTATTTGTACGTCACTTCAGGCCGTTAGTCAGTGCCGGGCACGTATTTGTCGCGATGCCGCCGCTATACCGAATTGACGTTGCCAAGGATATCCACTACGCGCTGGATGACTCTGAAAAAGAGAGCATCATTGCCCACATTAAAGCTGAACGTAAAAATGCCAAAATTGGTGTGCAGCGCTTCAAGGGCCTGGGTGAGATGAATCCACTTCAGTTGCGTGAAACAACTATGTCGCGGGATACCCGCCGTTTGGTACAGCTGACGATAGAACCGGGCGACGATACCAATGAAACCATGGATATGTTGTTGGCCAAGAAGCGTTCATCCGATCGCAAAGAATGGCTGGAAACTAAGGGTAATCTGGCGGAAGTCTGAGATCAGTTATGCCAGATAACTGGCTTAGGAAAAGAATATGAGTGGAACCGTACATATTGATGAAGGCGTTGAACGTCTGTCATTGAAAGAATATACCGAGAAAGCGTATCTGGATTACTCCATGTACGTAATTCTTGACCGGGCATTACCTAACATTGGTGACGGTCTGAAGCCGGTGCAGCGTCGAATTGTATATGCGATGTCTGAGCTGGGTCTGAAATCGACCGCAAAGCATAAAAAATCAGCACGTACTGTCGGTGACGTACTGGGTAAATTTCATCCACATGGTGACAGTGCCTGTTATGAAGCAATGGTGCTGATGGCGCAACCATTCTCTTACCGTTATCCGCTGGTGGACGGGCAGGGCAACTGGGGGTCACCGGATGATCCAAAATCATTCGCTGCAATGCGATATACCGAGGCTAAGCTGGCACGTTATGCGGATGTATTGCTGAAAGAGGTTGGTCAGGGGACTGTAGAATGGGGCCCTAACTTCGACGGTAGTTTACAGGAGCCGCTTACCTTACCGGCGCGCTTACCTAATATACTGCTGAATGGCACGACGGGTATTGCTGTTGGTATGGCGACCGATATTCCGCCACATAACCTGCGTGAAGTGACTAAAGCCTGTATCCAGCTGCTGAATAAACCAAGCAGCAGTATCGAAGAATTATGTGAAATCATGCCTGGCCCGGATATGCCGACAGACGCGGAATTAATTACGCCGCTGCATGAATTGCGCAAGATGTATGAAACTGGCAAAGGTAGCCTGCGGATGCGGGCAATTTATACCCAGGAGCAAGGTGACGTTGTCATTACGGCGCTGCCTCATCAGGTTTCTGGCGCCAAAATCCTGGAGCAGATAGCACAGCAGATGCAGCAGAAAAAACTGCCGATGGTATCTGATCTGCGGGATGAATCTGATCACGAAAATCCTACCCGTCTGGTCATCGTGCCACGCTCGAATCGTGTGGATATCGAACAGCTGATGGCGCACCTGTTTGCCAGTACTGATCTGGAACGTACCTATCGCGTAAACATGAATATGATTGGCATTGATGGCCGGCCACAGGTAAAGAATCTGCGTCAGATTCTGACTGAATGGCTGACCTACCGTACTGAGACAGTACGTCGCCGTTTGCAACACCGTCTGGATAAAGTACTGGCACGTCTGCATATCCTTGAAGGCCTGATGGTTGCTTATCTGCATATTGATGAAGTGATCGAAATTATTCGGACAGAAGACAAGCCTAAGCTAGTGATGATGGAGCGTTTCGGCATCACTGAGACCCAGGCTGAAGCAATTCTGGAAATCCGTTTACGCCAGTTGGCAAAGCTGGAAGAGATTAAGATCCGTGCCGAGCAGGATGAACTGGAAACTGAGCGTAAGTATCTGGAGGAAATACTTGGCTCCGACAAGCTGATGCGTAAGCTGATTAAAGATGAATTGAAGGCCGATGCAAAAGACTTCGGTGACGATCGCCGTTCACCGATTGTTACCCGTGGAGAAGCTAAAGCATTGGATGAAAAGGCTTTACTGAGTGCTGATCCGATCACGGTTGTCTTGTCTAAACAGGGCTGGATTCGTGCAGCGAAAGGCCATGACATTGACCCTAATGGTCTGAACTATAAGTCCGGTGACGGTTTCAAGCTGGCCTGTAAAGGCCGTATGAACCAGCCACTGATTCTACTGGATACTACTGGACGAGCTTACGCGCTGGAGTCCCATACCTTGCCATCTGCTCGGGGGCAGGGGGAGCCGGTAACCGGTAAATTGACCTTACCAAAAGATGCTACCATTGATGGTGCTATTGCAGGTAAGGATCAGGACGCTGTGCTGCTGGCATCTGATGCCGGTTATGGTTTTGTTACTAAGATCGCCGATCTGACCAGTAAAACCCGAACAGGTAAGGCTGTACTGACTCTGCCAAAGAATGCTAAAGGTATGGAGCCGTTAGCCATTGCCGATAAGGCGGCAGACTTACTGGTGGCTGTGACTAATGAAGGCCGGATGCTGGTATTCCCGGTTGCTGAGTTGCCTGAGCTGGGGCGTGGTAAAGGCAATAAGATCATTAATATTCCATCTGCACGTGCTGCATCAAGAGAAGAGTTACTGGTGGCAATGGTGACTGTGTCGGCGGACGATACACTGATGGTGCATGCCGGTCGCCAGCATCTGAAGATGAAGCCAGCTGATCTGGAACATTATCGTGGTGAGCGTGGTCGTCGTGGTAATAAGTTACCGCGCGGCTACCAGCGGGTGGATTCGCTGGAAGTAGCGGCTTCGACAAATGGTAGTGAAGAAGACTCTGCAGAATAGATACCACCGAAGAAAGGGGCTTAATAAGCCCTTTTTAAAGCAAGCAGATAGCAAAAAGGCGCTCATTGAGCGCCTTTTTTGTATATTTCGCCACAGTAATCAGCTGTTTATTAAGCGACCTTTTTCTGGCTGCTTTTCGCGTTCATCAGTACCCATTGGTGTGGGACGCTGGTTAGCGCAATTTGCGCATGGCAGCAGTTGCAGGCGTACAAAGTATTGTTATGTACGTGCTTCACTTCCTGGAGGCTGTCATGCAGGCGAATTGATTGTGTTGTCAGCAGGGATCTGCATTCAAGACAAAGCTGTGCCATCTGTATTTCCTCTTGGTTACTTCTATCCAGCCGGTTGATACCAATGAGGTTCAGCCGATCATTTTTTGTCGTTAAAATGCGACAAATTATCTATAGGTGGCGATTGTGCATTAATTGCCCGTTAAGCTCAAGCAAAGTGTAGATTAATTATGGGCTTTCAAACAAAACCATCTAACCATTATGAGGTTTTCTTGCGACTGATTTACAACTGAGAAGTGTGTTTTGGGCATAAAAAAACCAACCGGAAGGTTGGTTTTTTATCTTTAAAATCAGTGTTAACCGCCCAGATAAGCTTCCCGTACGGAAGCATCTGTCAGTAAGTTTTCACCAGTATCGCTCTTGACGATGCGGCCGTTTTCTAAAACATATCCGCGGTCTGCAATACGTAATGCCTGGTTTGCATTCTGCTCTACCAGGAAGATGGTTACACCTTCATCACGTAAACGTTGGATGATGTCGAAAATCTGCTGAATAATGATGGGTGCCAGACCCAGTGAAGGTTCATCCAGCAGCAGCAAGCGAGGCTTACTCATCATGGCGCGACCGATGGCCAGCATTTGCTGTTCACCACCAGACATCGTGCCGGCGCGCTGCTTGTAACGTTCTTCAAGGCGAGGGAACAGTTCCAGCACGTGCTGCACGGTTTTTTCTGCATCTTCCTTGCTGCGGAAGTAGCTGCCCATGAATAGGTTTTCTTCAACGGTCATACCACTGAAAACACGGCGTCCTTCCGGCACGATAGCCAGACCTTTGCGCATGATTTCCGGTGTATTAAGAGAGCTCAGCTCTTCACCGTCGAAAAGCACCTGGCCTGACGATGCCTGTGGGTCACCACAGATAGTCATCATCAGAGTGGTTTTACCTGCACCGTTAGCGCCGATCAGCGTAACGATTTCGCCTTTCTGAATATCAATAGATACGTCATGCAGCGCCTGAATCTGACCATAGTGGGTGTTAACGTTATTAATTTCTAACATCCGCTTACTCCTCCCCTAGATAGGCTTTGATAACGTCCGGATTATTCTTGATTTCATCCGGCAGGCCATTGGCTAATGGTGTTCCCTGTGCGATCACGTAAATGCGATCAGAGATGCCCATAACCAGTCCCATATCGTGCTCAATAAGGAGAATCGAGATTTCATGAACATCACGCAATTTGATGATCAGCTCGTCCAGCTCTTTAGTCTCGTTCGGGTTCAGACCTGCAGCAGGCTCATCCAGCATAAGCAATTCAGGTTGAGTAACCATGCAACGAGCGATTTCCAGACGACGCTGCTGTCCGTAAGACAGGTTACCAGCTTCGCGGTTAGCGAACTCTAGCAAACCAACTTCTTCCAGCCACTGAGCGGCACGGTCCATTGCTTCGGTTTCTTTACGGCGGTACCCAGGCGTTTTGAATAAACCGGCCAGCAAGTTTGTGTTGAGGTGACGGTGCTGAGCAACCAGCATGTTCTCAATCACTGTCATTTTAGAGAACAGACGTACGTGCTGGAAAGTACGTACCAGACCTTTACGTGAGATCTGGAAGTCTTTCAGACCAGCAATCTGCTCGCCACGAAGCTTAACGCTGCCTTCGGTTGGGATATAAAATCCGGACAAACAGTTAAATACAGTCGTTTTACCTGCACCGTTAGGACCGATAACAGAAACGATTTCTTTGTCTTTAACTTCTAAGCTGACACCGTTGACGGCCACTAGGCCGCCAAACCGCATAGTCAGATCTTTTACATCTAATAGTAACTGACTCATCGCTTCTTCAACTCCAGCTGCGGTCGTTTCATCGGTAGTATGCCTTCAGGACGCCAGCGCATCATGACAACCATTAACAGGCCGAATAACAGCATCCGGTATTCAGAGAATTCACGGGCAAGTTCAGGCAGGATAGTCATAATGATTGCTGCCAGAATGACACCAACCTGCGACCCCATACCACCCAGAACTACAATCGCCAGAATGATTGCGGATTCGATGAAAATAAAGGATTCCGGGCTGATAAAGCCCTGACGAGCTGCGAAGAAACAACCTGCAAAACCTGCGGTAGAAGCACCGATAGTGAAAGCAGAAAGCTTGATAGATGTACGGTTCAGACCAAGAGAGCGACAGGCAATTTCGTCTTCACGTAGTGCTTCCCAGGCGCGACCGATTGGCATCCGGATCAAACGGTTGATCAGGTAAATCAAAAAGATTACCAACAGTACCGCAATCAGATAAAGGAAGATTACTTTATAAGAACTGGAGTAGCTGATATCAAAGAATGAATGGAAGGTTTCAGCGCCTTCAGTTTTTGCTTTACGGGTGAATTCCAGACCAAACAGAGTTGGCTTAGCAATACCGGAAATACCGCTGGGTCCACCTGTTACATTGGTCCAGTTGTTCAGCAGGATACGGATGATTTCACCGAAGCCTAAGGTAACAATTGCCAGATAATCACCGCGTAAACGCAGTACCGGGAAGCCGAGGACAAAGCCGAATAAAGCCGCCAGTGCAGCAGATAACGGTAAACAGATCCAGAAGGAGAAACCGAAATACAGCGACAGCAAAGCGTAGGTGTAAGCACCAACTGCATAGAAGGCTACGAAGCCTAAGTCGAGCAGACCGGCAAGTCCGACTACGATATTCAAACCCAGACCTAACATAATGTAGATCAGTGTCAGTGTTGCCAGGTCAACAGATCCACGGGAAACCATGAAAGGCCAGACCAGCAGAATAACGATCAGGCCAGCCATTAGCCATGGCTTCATTGCATCTGATTTTGCCGCTTCAGGAATCAGGTTACTGGCTTTAGGTATCGGCAATTTTGTGAAGGTCGCATCAATTTGTGCGGAGAAAATCTGTGACAGAAAGACCGCTGTAATACCGGCAATTATCCAGCCCCACTGTGCGGCAGTCGCCCCTTTAATCGCCAGCTGAGTACCATCGGTATCCAGCTTAATACCTATCATTACACAGGCCAGAACGAAGGTGATTCCCGCCGCAAATATAGCGCTATAAAATTTACTATGGGTCATACTTTCTCAACCTCCGGCTTACCCAGGAGGCCACTAGGACGTATTAATAAGATCAGGATCAGCAGGCCAAATGCCACTACATCCTTATATTCAGCAGGGAAGAAAGCTGCTGTCATTGCTTCGGTAACACCTAAGAGCAGACCACCCAGTACTGCGCCCGGAATCGAGCCAATACCGCCTAGTACGGCAGCGGTGAATGCTTTAAGGCCGGCAATGAAACCAATGAACGGATTGATAACGCCGTAATACAGGCCCAATAACAGGCCGGCAACGGCTGCCAGAGCAGCACCGATGATGAATGTCAGTGCGATGATCTTGTTGGTATCAATACCCAGTAAGTTGGTCATACCCAGATCTTCGGAACAGGCCCGACAGGCCCGGCCCATGCGAGAGCGGGAAATGAACAGCGTCAGTACTGTCATAGTGACCAGTGTGGCTGCCCAGATCATCATCTGCATGTAAGAAATAGACACTTCAAAACTGCTGACATCGCCGAAGGTCCAGCCTCCGGTAATTTGTGGCGGCAGCGCTACGTCACGTGAACCTTGTGCCAGAACGACGAAGTTCTGCAGGAAGATAGACATACCGATAGCGGAAATAAGTGGGATCAGGCGGTTTGAGCCACGCAGTGGCCGATAGGCAACCCGTTCTACTGTCCAGCCGTAAGTACTGGCAATAAACACCGCAATAACAAGCGCGATGACAAGAACGATTGGCAGGCTCACCATTCCCATGCCCAGCAGACCCGCAATGACAATAAATGTCACATAGGAGCCGATCATATAGATCTCGCCGTGGGCAAAGTTAATCATGCCGATGATGCCATAAACCATTGTATAGCCGATAGCAATCAGGGCATAGGTGGACCCGATGGTTAGCCCGTTAATGAGCTGTTGCAATAGATAGAGAGAAAATTCTGACATTTGCAGGGACCAGATATAACGAAACCCCGGCACCGGATCACGGTGCAAGGGTCTCGGGATCTAAGCCGGACAGATTATGTCTGTACGACCTGATCGGTTGTAGTTAAAACTTACTGTGCAGCGGTCTTAGAACCATCTTTATGCAGACGGTAAACCAGGAAAGTAGACTCAGTCAGGTCGCCCTGCTGGTTGTACTTCACATCACCGATTGCTGTAGATACACCGTTGCTACGGATAAATTCAGCCAGCTTTTCAGTGTCGGTGCTTTTAGTCTGAGTCATGGCGTTAGTCATAACTTCAACAGCAGCGTAAGCGGTGAATACGAAAGGACCAGTTGGGTCTTCACCCTTAGCCTTGATCGCTTCTACACGCGCCTGGTTAACAGCGTTCTGATCGAAGCTCTTAGGAGCAGTCGCCAGTACACCTTCCATTGCATCACCAGCGATTTTCGCCAGGTCAGCATTCACAACACCTTCAGGCCCCATGAACTGAGCATCGAAACCTTTTTCAGCTGACTGACGCAGAATCAGACCCAGCTCTGGGTGGTAACCACCGTAGTAAACGAAATCAACGCCTTCTTTCTTCAGCTTCGCAATCAGCGCAGAGAAGTCTTTGTCGCCTGAAGTAACACCTTCAAACATAACGGCATCGATACCAGCATCTTTCAGGGAATCGCGAACAGTTGTCGCCAGACCTTCACCGTACTGCTGCTTATCGTGAATAACTGCCAGACGCTTAGGCTTAACAGATTTGATGTGCTCTGCTGCCAGGCTGCCCTGCAGGCTATCCAGACCGATAGTACGGAATACCATCTGCTGGCCTTTCTCAGTAATAGACGGAGAAGTAGATGCTGCAGTGATCATCAGCACGCCTTCTTCTTCGTAAATGTCTGAAGCAGGTTCAGTAGAAGAAGAACACAGGTGACCAACTACGTGGCTGATACCGTCGTTGACGATTTTGTTAGCAACAGCTACAGCCTGTTTTGGATCACAAGCGTCGTCGTAGATAACACCTTCCAGCTGCATGCCATTGATGCCGCCAGCTTTGTTGATATCGTCGATAGCTGCCATTACGCCGATTTTCTGCATATCGCCGTACTGAGCTACAGGACCAGTAGCCGGACCCGCCAGAGCGATTTTCAGAGTTTCAGCCTGAGCAGCTGCGCTCATGCCCATAATACAAATCGCAGTGCTTAGACCGAGCACAGTTTTGCGAAATTGATTCATCGAAATGATCTCCATTTATTATTCTGTTGCAGAAGCATCTATCGCCTCTGACGCAGTGGCTAACTCTACCTGTGCCACAGGGTTAATTGCAAACGCTTCCTGACCAAATGGCCAGTTTTTTTGATACGTGGCTAAGCTATTTTAGCTAAACTTGCTGTGCTAATGGTCGTTAACAGAGTAATTCTACTTTTTTGGATATTTTTCTGGTGAACCCGGAGTGTTAATGAAACCTCTTTTTCCATTATTTTTGTGTGTGTTTATGAGTTTCCCTGCTGTGGCTTTGCCAACGGCGGAAGCCCGTTCAGCAGCTATTTTTATTCTTCAGCAGCGTCCGGCAGTTAGAGCTTGTCTGTTGGTTGCGCAGCGCAGTTTTCAACTGCAGCAAATTTGGCAGAGTGCTGAGTGTCAGCCATTATTTCGGATGGATAAAACCCTGCAGGCAGCTTGGGATATTGTGCTGCCAAATGGCGATGTCGATCAGATTAACGAGTTCTCTAATGGTTTAAGAACGTTAGTGGGCGAGGCATATGGCGAATATAAAATGTTAGCCGAGCGCATAGAGGAGCTACGCGGCTGACAGCTATGAGGCTTTTAATAATCTGTTGCTGATAGCTGTGTCTGCAGCCAGTGGCTGAATTGACGCACCTGAAGCTGTTGGCGTTTATGTGTGGGTATTTGCAGATAATAACCATAGCCGCTGTCGAGGCTAAGATTTAGCGGAGCGCAGAGCTCACCGCTGGCTAATTGCTCTGCAACCAGAAAGTCCGGTAACAGTGCCATGCCAATCCCTTCTTTAACCGATTGCAGTGTCATAAAGAAATGCTGTGATGCGAATCCGTATGTAAATCCCTGATCGTTCTCATGCCAGTGCTGGAAAAATTGCTGCCATAAATCCGGCCGGGTAGTTTGGCGCAGCAAGGTAAACTGTTTCAGATCGCTGAGCCGCTCGACTGGCCGTGATTCAAGTAATGCCGGTGAGGCAACGAGGTGTAGCCGTTCTGTGAGTAATAGCTGAGTATGATTACCGGCGGCTGCATCGGAAAAACAACGAATGGCAAGATCCGCCTCTGAGGCAGTGAAGTCCACCGGTCCGTCTCCGGTAACCAGTTCAACCTGGATTCCCGGGTGCCGTTTCTGGAAGTCTTTGAGTCGGGGTATTAGCCAGATGCTCGACAGTGATGGCAAAGTATCGATACGCAACTGCTGCGGTGCATTACTGAGTCGGGCACTTGCCTGATCGATAGCATCCAGCGCTTCAGTCAGTACCTGAAGATAAGCTTCTCCCTCTTTGCTTAAACGAATACCTTTTGCATGGCGCTCAATCAACCGCAATTGCAAGTGTGCTTCCAGGCGGGCAACTTGTTTACTGACGGCACTTTGGCTCACGCACAATTCAACAGCTGCCGCAGTAAAGCTCTGCTGACGGGCAACAGCTTCAAAAGCTTTAATGGCATTCAGAGGGGGCAGGTGACGACGCATGGTATTCCTTTTTGGCATGGCAGAAAGAGCATAACGCGTTTGTCGCCCGACTGGCCAATAGTTTTAATAGCATCTTTAATACAGAAGCTCTTTTGACACCTTTGTACAATTCAGAGGTGACTAGCACAGGACATTCAGCATGAGTCATATTTTTCACCGTCACTGCCATTCTGAGCTGCCTTATGCCGTTTCCGGTGAGGGGGCGTACATTATTGATCAGCAGGGTAAGCGTTACCTTGACGGTTGTGGTGGTGCTGCTGTGTCATGCCTTGGTCATGATCATCCGAAAGTAATAGCGGCTGTGAAGCAGCAAATGGATGCGATTCCTTTTGCCCACAGTGCTTTCTTTACTTCTGAACCGGCTGAGCGTTTGGCTGATGCTTTGGTTGCTGAGGCGCCAGAGAATCTTCAGCACGTCTACTTTGTCAGCGGTGGTTCAGAAGCAGTTGAAGCGGCATTAAAAATGGCCCGGCAATATTTCACGGAAAAAGGTGAAACTGAACGGCAGTATTTTATTGCCCGGCGACAGAGTTATCACGGTAATACACTGGGGGCACTGGCTGTTGGTGGTAACCAGTGGCGTCGTCAGCAGTTTGATCCATTATTGTCACCGGTGCAGCATATTGCCCCCTGCTATACATATCGGGACCAACGGGATAACGAAACTGAGTTTGAGTATGGCCAGCGAGTCGCAGGTGAACTGGAAGAGGCATTACTGGAAACCGGGCCGGAAAAAGTATTGGCATTTGTCGTTGAGCCGGTAGTCGGCGCGACAGCCGGAGCTGTGCCCGCTGTGCCCGGTTATTTGCAGAGGGTGCGTGAAATTTGTGATCAGTACGACATATTGTTGATTTTTGATGAAGTGATGTGTGGGATGGGTCGAACCGGTCATGTTTTTGCCTGTAATGAAGATGGCGTTGCTCCTGATTTGTTAACAATTGCAAAGGGTTTGGGTGCGGGGTATCAGCCTATAGGTGCGACTTTGGTCAGCGATGATATTTATCAGACCATTGCTGCAGGTAGCGGATTTTTCCAGCATGGCCACACTTACATGGCACATCCCTCGGCCTGCGCGGCTGCTCTGGCTGTACAGTCTGTGATTAAAGAAGAACAGCTGTTAGATAATGTTAAGGTCATGAGTGACTACCTGTTCAGCGGCATGCGTGAACGTTTTGCTGAGCATGCTTATATAGGTGATATACGGGGTCGCGGTTTATTCATGGGCATAGAGCTGGTTGCTGACAGAGAGACTAAGCAGCCATTTGCAGCAGAAACGGCTTTAAATATAAAAGTGAAGCAGGCGGCTTTTGAACGTGGGCTGATGTGCTATCCGATGGCGGGTACTATCGATGGCCGTAATGGCCACCATGTCTTAATAGCACCGCCATTTATTCTGCAGCAGGCTCAGGCAGATGAGTTGATGGACAAGTTCACGCTCGCGCTGGACGATACTTTTAAGGTTATAGGGAGCTGAGTCGGTGACACAGAAAATGATTCTTACAGTTGCGCCAAACGGGGCATATAAACAGAAAAAAGATCACCAGGCCTTGCCAGTAACGCCCCGGGAAGTCGTAGATGCTGCCCGTCAGGCGGTAACCGCTGGTGCCACTATGATTCACACCCATGCCCGGGACGAGCAGGGACGCCATTCACTGGATACAGGGCTGAATCAACAAATCTGGGATATGCTCAAAGCTGAAGTGGGTGATGATATTGTGGTGCAATTAACCACTGAGGCCGCAGGTATATATCAACCGCCTGCACAAATGGCGATGGTGCGTGAAGTTCAGCCCGAAGCGGTGTCCGTCGCTTTGCGGGAACTGTTACCTGAGGGGCAGGATGTTAATGACGCACAGGGCTTTTTTCACTGGTTGGCGGAACAGCAAATTGTCTGTCAGTACATTCTCTATAGTGCTGAAGATGTTCAGCGCTATCATCAATTGAAAGCAAGTGGTGTTATTCCTTCAGTCCCGCACCATTTGTTATTTGTGCTGGGGCGATACCATGCTCAGCAACAGTCTTCCCCAGACGATTTATTGCCTTTTTTGGCCGCTCACCATGATGAAACGCCCTGGATGGTATGTGCCTTTGGTGCAGATGAGCATCGTTGTGCCCGCTTGGCTATGCAAAAGGGTGGCGATGTAAGAGTTGGCTTTGAAAATAATCTTTACGATTTAGAGGGCGATATTGCCGCAGATAACGCTGTACTAATCCGTCAGGTGGCAACTGAAGCAGCTGCGCAGAAAAGGATCATAATGAGTGCCGCACAATGGCGCCGTGATTTCGCTTTTTAATGAATAATTTTGCCCTGTCTGCGAGAGCCGCTAATCAAAAGGCGGGGTAAAAAATCAAACAAAATTAATTGTTTGGATGTGTCTTTTTTATCATCGTTGTACTCCTTCCTGAAGATTCAAAAAAATATCTGAATTTCAAGTCTTACCTTTAAAAAAAGGATCACTATAATACGCGATCTTTTTGCCCTATCGGTTGTAGATTTTGTGTACGGAGTCATCCTCTTTTGATCGTTTTTACCATTACTAATACGACTACTGAACAGATTTATGTCGGTACCAGTCGGGAAGATATTGACCGACGCTGGGAAGTTATCCTGAAAGCGGCAGAAGCCGGCGTAGAAGCACACCTATATGATGATATCCGTGAATACGGAATAGACAGTTTTGCTGTCAGTGAGTGGGCGTTTGCTGAAGATACAGCAGAGTTGCGTGAACTGATGCAGGCTGCACTGGAAGAAACCGGCGGCACCAGCCTGCAAGGGTTAAAGCTTAAGGCGCCTAAAGCTCCGCGCCGTACGAAGCCTAAGGCAGCAGAAGAAGATCTCACCCGTGATGCCCTGTTGAATCTTGAAGAGCAAGGTTCAGAGTTACTGGATGAAGTGTCTATCAGTACTAAAGATCAGAGTTCTGATGACACGGCTGAAGCTGAAACCACTGAGCAGGCCGTTGAGCAAAAACAGAAAAAATCACCTGTCGCTATTGCTGCTGAAGAGGCAGAAAAACCAAGGCTATCTGACGCTGAGTGGGCAGCTAAGCGTAAGGCTGAGAAACTCGCCTACGACGAGCGTCAGGACCAGAAAATTAAAGAAAAGGTTGCCAAAGAAAGAGCTGCTGCCCGTGAAATGGCACTGTTGATTAGCCGTATGGATGCACGGGGTAAGAAACCCAAGAAAACAGCGGCGAAGAAGTCTGCGGCGACTAAGTCGGCAGCTAAAAGCAGTACTACGACACCGGCTAAGTCAGCGGCAGCATTACCTACTGGTCGTGTAAACTCTGCGGCAAAAGAGAAGAAAATTCGTGAAGCTATCGCGCAAGAAAAAGATGCGCGTATGGAAGAGCGGCAGGCACAGCAGCGGGCAGAAGCCGCTGAAATGGCAGCCCTGATTGCGCGTCTGGATTCCCGGGCGAGTAAGCCGAAGAAAGCGCCTGCGAAGGCGAAAGCAGCAACGAAATCAAAAGTAAAAACTTCTGTTAAGAGTGATGATAAGCCGCAAGCTCAGCCTGATGTTGCCATCGTTGCAACTGAGCAGGTTACAACCGTAGTGTCTGCATCTGTTCAGCCAATAGTGGATGCTATGGCTACTGATACGACGAATATTTTAGCTGATCAGGTTGCACCGGTAGTTGCTTCTGTGACGGAATCATCAGTTGATGTACCGGAGGAAGTAACAGCATTTACAGCGAATCGTGACTGCGTTAATGCTAACGGGAAGCAGGTGGTTGTTAGCCAGCGTAAGACACTGACACTGAAACGTCGCCAGCGCGTGGCTGATGCTGCTTCAGAGGCACAAAAGCCGACCGTGTCTGTGAATACGCAACGCGTACTTGAACATAACGCGACAATTACCTCACCTGTATTAGCAGAGGTATCTGTTACCGCAGCAGACGCTGAATCTGCTGCTTCAAATATGTCATTGCATCAGCAGCCAGTGTCTCAACCTGAAATTCAGCCTGAGGTATCTGAACCTAAGCCTGTTTCGGCGGCCGAGAAGAAATTGCTTGATCAGTTGGCTAATCAGGATGCAGAAACCACGGAAATGGCGAAGCTGATTGCTAAGGTTGCTGCGCGTAAAGCCTCGCTTCAGGCGACGCGTCGTGCGTCTACGGTGAAGAAACAAGCTGAAAAGCCTGCAGCTTCAGATGCCAGTCCTGTGGGTAAAGAGCAGCGTTTACGTCAGCTAGTTGCTGAAGAAAAAGCTAAGCGTCAGGCGAAAAAATCTAAGTCTGCAACCGGACAAAGCGATGAAATGGCATTGCTGATGGCGCGCCTGGAAGAAAAGCGGGCCAAATGCCGTAGCTAGGGGCTTCAGGCAATAGTTCAGATGATGCAAAGTGTATTGATGCGACACTGACTATTGCTGAAAAGAATGCAGACGCTGCGGACAGCGTCTGCGTTCGTTGGGGAACGAAAGGGTATTTCTGAAAAGGTTATTTCGAAAAGGCTGCGTTGAAAAGCCCGTTCCGAAAAGAGTGTTTCAGTTATTCAAATAGGCTAAGCAATTCCGGATAACCCGCAGCAGCCAACTGATCTTTCTCGATGAAGCGCATTGATGCAGAGTTAATGCAGTAGCGCAATCCGGTTGGTGCCGGACCATCCTTAAACACATGACCCAGGTGTGAGTCAGCATTTTGACTGCGTACTTCAGTACGGGTCATAAAAAAGCTGGAATCTGTATGCTCAACAATTGAGCTTGAGTACAGTGGTTTAGTAAAGCTTGGCCAGCCTGTACCAGATTTAAACTTATCTTTGGAAGAGAACAGTGGTTCACCGCTGACGATATCCACATACACGCCTTCACGTTTGTTATCCCAGAATTCATTACTAAATGGTCGTTCGGTAGCGTCTTCCTGAGTGACTTCATACTGTAGCTCTGTCAGAGTCTTTCTGAGCTCAGCGTCGCTGGGCTTTACAAAGTCGTTACGGTCCTGAGTAACCAGTTGCTGTGTGTTATCGTCACGGCCAAACTGAGTGAAGTCAGGGCTCAGGTCGTCTCCCCAGGTTTTCTGTAAATACTGATCGCGACCGGAGTTAAATCGGTAGAACTTATAACGGATCGGATTGGTTTTGTAATAATCCTGATGATAATCCTCTGCAGGATAGAATTTCTCCAGCTGAGTCAGCTCGGTTGCCAGTGGCTGGCTGTAACGACCTGAAGCTGCCAGTTCCATCATGGACTGTTCTGCAATTCTGCGTTGTGTTTCATTGTGGAAAAACACGCCTGGGCGATACTGACTACCACGGTCAACGAATGAGCCTGTGCCATCGGTAGGGTCCATCTGGCGCCAAAGAGATTCAACTAAACCGCGGTAAGTAATAACTTCAGGGTCATAGAATACCTGTACGGCTTCAGTATGGCCTGAAATGCCCCCTGCGACTTCTTGATAAGTAGGGGTCGTATCTTCACCGCCGGTATAACCTGAAATTGCTTCTTTCACACCAGGTAGCCTTTCAAAGCCGGCTTCGGTACACCAGAAACAGCCACCGGCAAAAGTTGCGATGGCGAGGCCTTCGCTGGTCATCGCATTTTTAGCAATAGGCGCAGCATTCTGGCTGGCCTGGTCATTGGCAGACCATACCAGAGCACTGGCACCGGCCACTGCGACAGCCAGAACGGCTGGGATGGCTATTTTTTTGTTCATGGTGTGTCCCTCAGAATTGGGTGCTTAGATCATGAAACACAGGTTAATTCTGAGGAATGAAACAAAGCTGAAAACTTAGATGTTTTTTTACTGTGCTTATTCCGGATTATTTTCCGGTTTGTTTTCCAGTCCAGTAATCAGGTTTATTTTTGCGCTGCAGCTGGTGATATCTGTGACTCGACCGATGACAGCTGTTTGTTTATAACCTTCGGCCTGAAGTGCGCTCAGGCAGGCGTCCAGCTTATCCGGGTGAATTGCTGCCAATAAGCCGCCGGCTGTTTGTGGATCAAACAATAACTCTTGTCGGCCAACAGATATGCTTTCAGCAATCTTTACTTTGTTACCGTAGCGTTGGTTATCGGGGTGAAGCGAGCTTTGTAAACCGCTTTCCAGACAAAGTTCAGCGCCTTCCAGAACAGGGAAGTTATCGCTCCATAGTTCAGCGTTGAGTCCGGCCGGTGTGAGCATTTCCAGCAGATGACCAGCTAAGCCAAAACCAGTGATATCAGTACAGGCCTTACAGTTAAATTCATTCAATACCTGACTAGCGCGAAAGTTAGAGTGTTGCATCTGTTGTAGAGCGTCGCTGATCCAGCGACCATGGGCCTGGCCACGCATATCACTGGCAAACAGAACACCGGTACCAATAGGTTTGGTGACCAGCAAGTAGTCTCCGGAATTTACACCGCCTTTTGTCATCAGTTGTTGAGGGTCTGCAAAACCATTTACAGCAAAGCCCAGTGATAATTCGCTACCTTCTGAGGTATGACCGCCAACCAGAGTAACGCCGGATTCGCTGAATATCTCTAATGCGCCTTTTAGCAGATGCAGAAGTTGTTCTTCCAGTAATTCATCACTGGCATGGGGCAGGGTAACCAAAGCCTGGGCACTGTGAGCGGAAGCACCCATAGCAAATACATCACCGAGTGCGTGTACAGCAGCAATTTTACCGAACAGGTAGTCATCGTTGATTAGTTGTCTGAAACTGTCCACGGACTGAACCAACAGCTTGCCGTCTGGCACGGCGATAACGGCGGCATCATCAGGGTGCTGCAAACCGACCGGTATATCTTCACTGAGGTTTGAGGGTAGCTGGGAGAGCACCCTTTGTAATACGGTATTGCCGACTTTAGCGCCACAACCACCACAGCGCATATCCGGATTTTCAACTTTAACCGTTTTAGTACTTTGTGCGTCGGGCAACATAGTAACTTCGCTGAAGCGGCGCATGAATTTTTGGTCGATATGGTTTTTCCAGTGCCAGATCAGGCGACCTGCCAGTGACCAGTTACTGCGGGAAGCAACGGCATATTTATCGCCAGTGCTTATTAAGCTGAGAAATTGTTTTTGCGGTTTAAACGGCGTGAGCTTTTTGCCTGCCAGTATTGCCAAAATATTCTTTAAGAGCGGCTTACCCTGGCGAACGGCAAACACCCCTGCTTTTGGCCGTGGGTGATTGACCATATCTGCAATATCACCACAGGCGAAAATGTTTGAGTGTGATAATGATTGCAGGCAATCGTTGACTTCAATACAGCCGGACGCACCAGTCTGTAAGCCAGCTTTTGCTGGCCAGTCTGCACCGGTAGCGGCCGTTGCCCAGATGATATAGTTCAAATCCAGTTTACGGCCGTCAGCAGTATGCAGGCAGTTTTCAGTGACCTGGCTGACAGTGAAACCAGTATGCGTATTTATATTTCGCTTGCTGAGTACTTTTCGGTATTTGGCCCGTACCTTATCGTTGTGATTGGGCAGTATGTCATCGGGGCCACTGACGACATGAAAATTTACCTTGTTAGCCAGGTTTGCTTGCTGCAGTTTATGCTGCATGGCGAGGACCACTTCAACAGCGCTGGCACCACCACCTACAGCACCTATTTGGAGCTGAACATCAGGTGTGATGTTGATGCGAGCCTGAATGGCTTGCCAGTGTGCTAAGAATTCGTCTACGGGTTTAACCGGGATGCTCCATTCACTGGCGCCAGGTACCTGATTGCGTCCGGGTACCGAACCGGTATCAATGCTGAGAATGTCGTAGTTAAAGTCAGGATGGTTAAGGCACTGAACCGTTTGTTTTTCCGGGTTAATTCCGGTGACCTGGTCTTCTATAAAGCTGATGCCGGCAAAGCGGCACAGGCGGCCAAGATCTATGTGTGCCTGATCAAAGCTATAGTGACCGGCGATCAACCCTGGCAGCATACCAGAGTAAGGTGTTTGGATAGCGTTGGATATCAAAGTGATTTTCACGCCTTCAGGTTTCTTCATGGCAAGCATGCGCAGTGCCAGTGCATGGGCGTGGCCGCCGCCAACAAAAATCAAATGTTTAGATTTTGGAGTGAGATCCTGTTGCATGAAGAAAACCGGGCTGGTGAAAGTGCGGCCTATAGTAGCTCAGGCCTGCGGGCATATACAGCCAGCAGATGCTGATTTATATCAGCAAACAGTTGCACTATGGTTGCTTAAGCTAAAGGGGGGAGAATACAGCCGGATAAAAAAATAGCGGGTGATAGCACCCGCTAAAAAACTTATGACAAGAGCCTGTAAAGCTTGGTTGTAAGTTTGCAGGCGACGCTGGCCAAATCAACGCCGCCTGCGATGACAAAGTATCGGTGAGGTGAGTACTTTGTCGACCACTTACGAGCGGAATTGATACTAATGCAAATAATAATGATTATCAATAAGTATTTGTAAATTATTCTTTGCCTGTTTATTTTTAATTTTGATCAGAAACCACTCGTTGTCTGTAAGCCTTTAGAATCAATGCTTGCAGAGGTTATGCAGATGTTTTTCCAAGGCTTATGCACAGAATATGTGGGTAACTTTAATTGTGGTGGTCTGCACGGGAGAGAATCGCAAAGCCCTGTTTATAACCCAGACCGCCATTACCATGAATACCTGCAAGTGAAGCCCGGCCTGTTGTTAGTGCCTGATAGCTGTCCACAAGGCTGCTTAGAGTGGGGTTATTCCATGGGCCTTTGGCGAGGTTCATACCTCCATTGAACGTTACTGGGTGTTTTGCCAGAAAGGATGTGAACTCAGCTGCGGAATCGATGAATTCTGCTGCAAACAGGAACGCCATTGGTACAACAGGGAAGCAGGTATAGACATCGAGAATTGCATTGCCCTGCAAAAACTCTGTTTTGAAATTCACACCTGATTGCTGACAGGCTCTTTGGTAGACCGTTTTCAGATGTCTGTATTCAGCGATTTCTTCAATGGCAGGTTTGCCATCCTGCAAAAGGGTCAGGCAACTGGCACCGAGTATCTCTACTTTTTCAGAGTCAGGTATTGCCAGTTTTTCAGCCGTTTCAGCGTTACAGAGAATTAACTGGCCGCAGAAGTCTTGTACAGGATTGGCGCAGTCAACGCCTCTGAATAAGTCGCTGATAGGGTTGAACCAGGAGGCGTTTGGAAGAGTGGCCTCTGGATTCTGTGTGGTAAAAGTTTGTAGGTAGTTATCGAAGAGGGATTTTGCTATCTCACGGAACTGCTCTTCGCTGAAGTCATGTTTATTCGCAAAGGTTTTACTAAGTTCGGTGTAGGCCGCTATTAATGAATAATCTCTGCCGTATATTTCCATACGTTGTAAGCGTTCGGCTTTTTCATATCCGGTGCGTAATGGATCATTACCGCTGATTACCACCGCGGTATTGGGTGACTGAAGTATTGAAATGGCCTGGGTTAATGCT
Source organism: Aliamphritea ceti (assembly GCF_024347215.1). NCBI lineage: Bacteria > Pseudomonadati > Pseudomonadota > Gammaproteobacteria > Oceanospirillales > Oceanospirillaceae > Aliamphritea > Aliamphritea ceti. The sequence goes on along the minus strand of NZ_AP025282.1, from coordinate 4,688,994 downwards.
TCTATAGGTGCGGCACCACTGCGGTAATGTCCGGCTTCAAGAGGGCTGTGCCAGTCGGTACTGAGGGGGTCTATGATCAGGTGGTGAAGGTTGATGCCTGCGCTTAACAGTTGTGCTTGCATTGCATGGCAATCATCGGGAGTTTGGCTACTCTCAAAGGACTGTCCATCAATTGTTTTAGTAGCGGCAATGATAAAAGCAGACATCAGGCTCTCCGGAAAAGGTTTGCCTGAGTCTAACAGGGTGCCACAGAAAGCGGCACTGGACGATTTACTTAGTGATCAGACGGATACCGCGTTCATCAATTATGATGCTACGTTCTTTGTAGAGGCGACCAATCGCGAGTTTGAAGGCTTTCTTGCTGACGCCGAATAGCTTGTAGATAACATCAGGTGGTGTTTTATCATTGCAGGCAATGAAACCATCCTGGTCCTCCAGCATATGCATAATGCGCTTACTGACGTCGTCGGTTTTACCGTACCCAAGTTTTTGCAGGCTTAGGTTTATTTTGCCGTCAGGACGAATTTGCTTAATAAAACCTTTCATTTTCTGACCGTAACGCAGTGGCTTAAATACGTCGTTATCATAAACAACGCCCCAGTGGGTGCCGTCAATGATGGCTTTGTAGCCAATGTGCGTGTGGTCTTCAATGAGCAGGTCTACCTGTTGGCCTTTCTTGAATGAGTGTGGGTAGTTATCCAGAAATTTGTTGAGCTTGGTTGAGCCGGCAATTCGATCGGTCTCGTTATCCAGGTAGGTATAAACGATATATTTTTTTTCTTCTTCGATAGCTTGCTTCTGTTCGTTAAAAGGAACCAGTAAGTCTTTTGGTAATCCCCAGTCGAAGAAGGCACCAATGCGGTTCACAGAAACGGCGGTTAAGCAGGCGAACTCACCGACGGCTGTTTTAGGTTCCAGTGTGGTTGCGATCAGGTAGTCTTCCGAATCCAGATAAATGAATACATCCAGTGTGTCGCCGACTTTGGTGTTTTCAGGAACATAGCGAACAGGCAGCAGAATATCGCCAAGTTCTTCACCGTCAAGATAGACGCCGAACTTAACCTCTTTTACTACTTTTAATTGATTGCTTCTGCCAATAGTTGCCATGTGTGTGTCCAGTTGGATTCAGTAAGGTTCTGCAGTGGTTTTATTCACTATAGCCGTGACGACATTATCCCAGTTATATGATGGGAAATTAAGGCCTGAGGGTTGTGATAAGTACCTTGTATATCATCAGCATAGTTGAGCATGAAGGCTACTCTGTTTTTTTGCTAAAAAGTTGCGGTTTTTTTAACGTGAGTGTTGACACAAAATCAGAATCCTTTATTATACGCGCCACTCACAGGAGGGGTGGCTGAGTGGTTGAAAGCACCGGTCTTGAAAACCGGCGAGGGTTAATAGCCCTTCCAGGGTTCGAATCCCTGCTCCTCCGCCATTTAATGTGAGTACGTTGTTCCTCGATAGCTCAGTTGGTAGAGCAGTAGACTGTTAATCTATTGGTCGCTGGTTCGAGTCCAGCTCGAGGAGCCACAACGGGTCGTTAGCTCAGTTGGTAGAGCAGTTGGCTTTTAACCAATTGGTCATAGGTTCGAATCCTATACGACCCACCACTTTTTCTGGGTTCTTCAGATGAGTGGTATGGGAGAAGTACAGCGTGGGTTGTTAGCTCAGTTGGTAGAGCAGTTGGCTTTTAACCAATTGGTCATAGGTTCGAATCCTATACAACCCACCACTTTCTCTTCATTCTTATTTTTCCTTTCTTATTCTTTACCAGATTTTATATTAAGTTTGCTTTTCGTCGTCTCAGATATCTTTGTTTTGTTATTTTATCTGCCTTGTATAGACGTATTTGTTCTCTTGGGATGCTAGTTCCTCTGCTAAGCTGTGAAGACCCGGTGCAGGATGCGGCGGCAGGGGTAATTCAAAACATTTAAACGTTATGATTCATAGAATTGAATCGGGGGTGAGCGGAAAGGGAGTTCTGTGTGACATCTGGATAGCTGTTCTTGTTATCTGGTTCTTAATTGCTGAGGCGCAAGGTGGTCCGGCATCTGTTTTTTTGTCTGAAAAAAATTATCAGCCACATACTTATCCACAGAGAGTTCGGGTTTCAGAGCAGATTTTTCCCTGGCGTGCGATTGGTCGTATTAATTTAGCTGGTCGTGGTTATTGTACGGCGACTTTGGTGGCACGGGATGTTGTGCTTACGGCGGCGCATTGTATGTGGAATCGTGAAACTGGACGCTGGTATCCGTTGCAATATCTTACATTTGTGGCCGGTGTGCATGGTGATGCTGTACAGGGAAGTTCGCGCATTAAACGAATGTTAGTATCACGCAAAGTGAAGGCTGCTGTTAATCCGGTGAATAAACCCTGGCGGGATGTCCGGTCAGACTGGGCGTTGTTGAGGTTGGCTGAGCCGCTCGGTGATTCATTAGGGTTTCTGACTTTGTCTGATGGTCGGCAAGTATCTGTTGGAATGCCGGTTGTGCATGCCGGATACAGAGAAGACTATCAGAGAGTTCTGACCGTGCAGCGTGGTTGTTTTATTACCGGTGTGCATGATCAGCGTCGTTTACTCAGAAGTAATTGTCAGAGTAAGCGAGGTGATTCCGGCGGCCCTCTTTTATTAAACAAAGGTGGGCGCTGGTATTTGCTGGGGTTGCACAGTGTCAGAGCGGGACGGTTTCAGAGTCTGGCTGTTGCATCCAGGGTTTACTCAGGGCTCTGGTCAGATTGATGATGTTGTCTGGTTAGTTGGCCTGAGAGTATCTTTATGTTCTAGTTTAAATTTTATATCTTGAGTGCTTAGTGATGCTTTGGTTAATACGGGTGTTTTGTTTGTGAGTAAAGTTTCTCGGTTGTTTCTGTCTTTGTTGCTTGGTGGGCTTTGTGTGCTTGCAGGGCAATTTGTGTTGGCGGCAGATAAATCCAGCTCTGCATTGCATAAAAATTACCCAGATGCGCGAAAGTGGGTGTCCAGTCAGCAGTATCCCTGGCGGGCAATTGGGCGGATAAATCTGGCCGGGTATGGGCATTGTACCGCGACATTGGTGGCTGAAGATGTGGTTTTGACGGCTGCGCATTGTTTGTGGAACTCGCGAGTCGGACGATGGTATCCGCCAAAGTATGTGACCTTTGTCGCTGGCGTTGAAAAAGAAACCTTTCAGGGGGTAGCTAAAGGCGTGGCTATGCAAATTGCGCCTGGGTATAAGTACTCTAAACAAAATGAAATGAATAAGGTAAAACGGGACTGGGCGTTGCTAAAACTGAGCCGCCCGCTGGGTAAGCAATTAGGTTATTTACCCCTGTTGGATGCTAAAGGTGTGTTTCAGGGGAAGTCTCTGGTGCAGGCAGGATATCGGGGTGATCGGGCTTTTGTGTTGACTGTTCAGTCAGGCTGTAAAGTTAAAGCTTTGCATGATGGTAATCGCTTACTTCAGAGTAACTGTCGGACAACGGGTGGTGATTCTGGTGGTCCGGTATTGTCTGAAGAGAAAGATGGCTGGTATTTGGTTGGTTTGCATAGTGGGCGTTTGGAAACGGATGAAAGTCTGGCGGTAACGACTGAAAATTTTGCGCCGCAAAAGGTGGGTTGGAAATGGTAGCAGCCACTGTTTGAGTGCGGAAAAAGTGTAGTGATGTTTATATGTTATTTGCTGTGCTGTTGATGGTCTTCTAAGCTTTTATGTTTTGTAAGTATAAGAAAGCAAAATATTATTTGTTTTGTTAAGGCATGCTCACGTTATGGTTCTCTGTTAATCTGTATGTTGATCGGTGTGGAAGGAATCCTGAACTTTTGCCTTTGATGCCCGTCTTACAGAGACTCGCCTGATAGGAATGTTTTTATGTTTAAATCTTTTTTCCCTAACCCGAAGTTGTTTTTTTTATCGGTGGTACTGTTTTCGGGTTTTAGTTGTGCGATCTGGTATGGGTTCAATGAAGAAATGGCCGCTCTGGTCGGCTTGAATACTACGGATGAGCAGCCGGTTATTGGTTTAGGGCATTTTGTTACAGATTCATTTTTGCTTTTTTATGGTTATTACTTTCTTTGCACGGCTTTGTTTGCTTTGTTTTGGTTTAAATATGCCAATCATAAGTGGCAGTGGTGGTCGATTGCCGGTTCATCGGCGATTCTGTTTTCGACCTATTTTTCTGTTCAGGTTTCAGTGGCGATTAACAATTGGCGTCGGCCGTTTTTCGATTTAGTTCAGACTGCGTTGAAGCCGATTGATCCTGAAGGCGGAGAGGTGGCTGCTTCAGTCACGGATGAAAAAGTCTCTTCAGTTTCCTCTGAGCTGTTTGATCTGATTATTATATTTTCTGAAATAGCTTTTCTGGCTATTTTTGTGTTTGTCGTGACACGCTTTTTTGTTAGCCACTTTATCTTCCGTTGGCGTACAGCAATGAATGAGTATTACACCGCTCGTTGGGAGCAGGTACGTAATATTGAGGGTGCATCACAGCGGATTCAGGAAGATACCATGCGATTTGCATCAATTATGGAAGGCTTGGGTGTCTCCATTATAGATTCTGTGATGACTTTGTTTGCCTTTTTGCCGGTGCTTTGGGCGCTTTCCGATTACGTATCAGAGTTGCCTGTGGTGGGTGCGATTGCGCATCCGTTGTTCTATGCCGCTTTGGTGTGGGCGATTTTTGGTACAGGTTTATTGGCGCTGGTGGGTATTAAGTTGCCAGGTCTGGAATTTAAAAATCAGAGGGTGGAAGCTGCTTTCCGTAAAGAGCTGGTATATGGCGAGGATGATGAGACCCGCGCTGAGCCGGTTACACTGAGGGAGTTGTTTGGTAACGTACGTAAAAATTACTTCCGTCTATATTTTCATTACATGTACTTTAACGTTGCCCGCATGATGTATTTGCAGGCAGATAATATATTTGTATTTGTATTGCTGGTGCCGACGATTGCGGTAGGGGCAATTACATTTGGTGTGTTACAGCAGATTTTGACTGCCTTTGGTCAGGTGAGTAACTCGTTCCAGTATCTGGTGAATTCATGGACAACTATTGTAGAGCTGTTGTCTGTTTATAAGCGTCTGGCATCTTTTGAGGCAGTTATTCATCATCAGCCGTTGCCTGACATAGACAGTGAAGCGATTGCTGAGCCGGGTACTGCTCAGTAAGTGAAGTGCTGAGTAAGCGTTAGGTTATACAATTAGGTTTTGAAGCCCTGATGCTTTTTGGTATCAGGGCTTTTTTGTGGGTCTTATCTGTCTCGGCTTGTTTTGTTCTCTGAGAAGTTAGCTAGCAGGCTGAGTAAGTCGTTACTGATGTTTTTAACGTTGCTGGCATATTGCTGATTGTTGTCTGATTCCTGAGCGGCGCGATTGGATTGCTCAACAGTTGACTGAATAATGTTGGCTATGTGGTGGGTCATATTCGACTGGTCTTCAGCGGAAGCGGCGATAACGCCATTCATCTGATTGATGTCATCGATAGCATTACGGATATCGTCAATGTTTTGTTTGGCGTTATCAGCGAGTGAGACAGTGTGCTGAACGATGCTCTGCTGGTGTTCAATACGGTTGGAAGACTGATCAATTGCGCCGTTTAGCTTGAGAATAATGGCATTAATCTGCTCGGCAGCGGTTGTAGTGTTACTGGCTAGGCCTCTGACTTCGTCGGCAACTACAGCAAAACCTCTGCCTTGCTCGCCGGCTCTGGCAGCTTCAATAGCAGCGTTGAGGGCTAGTAAGTTGGTTTGGTCGGCGAGTTTTTGAATGACACTCAGTGCAGTGCCGATGTTTTTTCCGTCTTCTTTTAATGCCTGGAATGTCTTGTGGGTTGCCTTCGTTTCGGATACCAGGCTGAGAATGCTTTCTTGGGTGTTATTCATCTGATTAACGCCATTGATACTGAGTTTGATTGCCTGTTGTGTGGAGTCAGAAGTATGAATGGCGTTTCGCACAACTTCAGTATTTGACTGGCGGAGCTTGGCAACTTCGTCGGCGACCTCACGGGTAGCAGATTGCTGTGCCGCGACGACATCATCTAGCGAGCTGGCACTGTTGTTGAGGTCTTTGCCGAGCTGTCCCAGGCTGATGCTTTGTTGGTCTAGCTGGGCGATCAGTTGCTGTAGGTAATTAGTGAGCTGGTGGCTGGCATTGTTAAGTGTATTGACCTCGTTAATGCTGCTTTTCTCGGAAGTAAGCAGTGAAAGGTTACCATTGGCCAATTGTTCAATGTTAATGCTGGTGTTGCGGAGTGTTTTGCTAAGTAAGGTGTTAACTGTACTCATCAGGATGGCGACGAGGGTTATCAGTGATACGCAACAAACTAACAGTATGTATACGTTATCTTCTGTCGCCTGGTATTGCTGATCGGCATATTCCTTCAGGTGTTGCAGGGTGGTTTCCAGGGCAGTGATCTGTTGCAGGCTATTGTTGCTGGCGGAGGCTTTGGTTGTGTATATGTTTTCAATATTGTTCAGATCTTTCAGGTAACGGCGCAGCAAGCTGGCTGTTTCATCTATGTATGTGTCGCCGAGTTCTTCCTTATTGGTATCGCTGCTTGTTTCTGTTTCGAATCCCAGCAGTGATTGCAGGTCATCCTCTTCGGCTTCTGCGAATATGTTAAGGCGTGGCAGATTACGTAGCGTTTCCAGTTGTTGGGTGAGCTGGTTGAGCGTGAGCTGCAGGTTGCTTCTGTTTCTGTTTTCGCTGTAGAAATAGCGCTCCCGGCTTTGGCTGAGTGTTGGTAGTTGTAATAATAGAAGTTCAGTTTGCTGTTGGTAACGGTTGGCAAGTTGGATTTTGTTTGTGGGTGCCTGCTTTGTGTAATCGGTGAGTTGGCTGAGGCTGGCGAGTATTTCGCTTTCCGCATTTATGAGCAATGATTGCGGGTTTTTTAGCTTTCCAGCTTCGCGTAATTCAAAAAGAGCAGTGGACTGCAAGTTTTGCAGTTGTGTGTGTAGCTGTTCACGTGATTTTTGTGGAAGAGTTTGAAGTGGTGATGTCTCATCGTTAAGTGCATTGATGCTGTTATCGATATCGGTAAGCAATGTTGCATCAGCTAGCCTAAGATAAGTCAGTACCGGACGGCTGATGGTGTTGGTTATATGCTGTTGCAGGTCAGTATATTGACGAGTGGCATTGAAATTCTGGTTGAGTTCAGAGAGTGACCAGGTCATCGCCATGGCCAAGATGCTGACGATCAGTAATAAAGCAGCAGTGGTCAGGCGGTTGATGTTGGATATTTTCATTGTCTTCGTTTCCGGATTGCAGGTGTAAGAGCGAATTACATCCTTAAAAATCGCCGCTATTAAATGCTTTACGTATGACGAAACGATGACAGGGGATAAGGTGCTTCCTCAGAGTGGTGAATATACTTATGAATGGTTATTGCTGTTTAAGGATGAAGGATGGCCATAGACAGTGGCTGGGTAATGGACTAAAATACGGCCGTTTTGCATATAGTAAATGCACCAGTCGAATTATTGAGAAAGCGAGACGGACTTTTGTTCTGTCTCGCTTTTTTGCAACTTATCGGCTGCTAATTATAAGTTATTGATTCTGTTTAGATGCGCTCTAAGCGGGGAGGTTGATTTGACAAGACCAGCCATTCTGGCCCTTGAAGACGGAAGTATCTTCCGGGGAGTAGCTATTGGCGCGGATGGCCAGTCATCGGGCGAAGTGGTATTTAACACTTCTATGACTGGATATCAGGAGATACTGACGGATCCGTCCTATTGCCGTCAGATTGTGACTCTTACATACCCGCATATTGGCAACGTGGGCACGACGAAAGAAGACGAAGAGTCCGCTAAAACCTGGGTTGCCGGTCTTGTAATCCGAGATCTGCCATTGCTGGCAAGCAGCTGGCGTAATGAGCAGAACCTTGATGATTACCTGAAGGCCAATAATATTGTTGGTATCGCGGATATCGATACCCGTCGTCTGACGCGTATTCTGCGTGAAAAAGGTTCTTTAGGCGGTTGTGTTATGGCCGGCGAAGACCTGAGCGAAGCGGATGCACTGGCTGCAGCGCAAGCGTTCCCGGGTCTGAAGGGTATGGATCTGGCGAAGGTTGTGAGCACTGAAGAAGCTTATGACTGGACGTCTTCTACCTGGGATCTGGTTGACGGTCATTCAGACCGTCCTGCTGAAGAATTGCCTTACCATGTAGTTGCTTACGATTACGGTGTGAAGCGTAACATTCTGCGCATGCTGGTAGAGCGCGGTTGTCGTTTGACGGTCGTGCCTGCTCAGACATCTGCTGCTGAGGTTATGGCGCTGAATCCTGATGGCGTTTTTCTGTCGAATGGTCCTGGTGATCCAGAGCCGTGTGACTATGCCATTAAGGCTATCGGTGAAATCTGTGACACTGATGTACCTGTGTTCGGTATTTGTCTGGGTCATCAGCTATTGGCGCTGGCATCCGGTGCAAATACAGTGAAGATGAAGTTCGGTCATCACGGTGCAAACCACCCGGTGCAGGATTTGAAGTCTTCACAGGTGCTGATTACCAGTCAGAACCACGGTTTTGCAGTGGATGAAGATTCTCTGCCTGAAACCATCCGTGCAACTCATAAGTCGCTGTTTGACGGTTCCCTGCAGGGAATTGAAAGAACTGACCGGGTAGCATTTAGCTTCCAGGGGCATCCTGAAGCTAGTCCGGGCCCACACGATGTGGCCCCTCTGTTTGATCGCTTTATTGCGGCAATGGCAGAGCATAAGGCGGGCTGATTTTCCCGTCGCAGCAATATTTTCCGCCCGGTATATCCGGGCGGATTTGAATTAAGAGAGTTTTACCGGCTGGTAAAATTCCCGTTGAATCTTTTTAAGATCGGTTGATTACACATGCCTAAACGTACGGATATACAAAGTGTTCTGATCCTCGGTGCGGGGCCTATCGTTATCGGTCAAGCCTGTGAGTTTGACTATTCAGGTGCTCAAGCCTGTAAAGCCCTTCGTGAAGAAGGCTATCGCGTTATCCTGGTGAACTCTAACCCAGCCACCATTATGACCGATCCAAGTATGGCTGATGCGACTTACATCGAGCCTATTCAGTGGCAGACTGTTGCCAAAATTATCGAGAAAGAACGTCCGGATGCGGTTTTGCCGACCATGGGCGGTCAGACTGCACTGAACTGTGCGCTGGATCTTGAGCGCGAAGGTGTGCTGGAGCAGTTTGGCGTAGAGATGATCGGTGCGAATGCCGATACTATCGATAAAGCTGAAGACCGTAACCGTTTTGATAAGGCGATGAAGTCAATTGGTCTGGAATGCCCACGTGCTGCGATTGCTCACAGCATGGAAGAGGCTATTCAGGTTCAGGCACAGTTGGGCTTCCCTTGTATTATCCGTCCATCGTTCACTATGGGTGGTACTGGTGGTGGTATCGCATACAACAAAGAAGAATTTGTTGAAATCTGCGAGCGTGGTCTTGATCTGTCTCCGACCAGCGAACTGCTGATCGATGAGTCGCTGATCGGCTGGAAAGAATACGAGATGGAAGTTGTCCGTGACAAAAACGACAACTGCATCATTATCTGTGCGATCGAGAACTTCGATGCAATGGGTGTACATACCGGTGATTCCATCACTGTTGCACCGGCACAGACTTTGACTGATAAAGAATATCAGATCATGCGTAATGCCTCCCTGGCAGTACTGCGTGAAATCGGCGTAGAAACAGGTGGTTCTAACGTACAGTTCGGTATGTGTCCGAAGACTGGCCGTATGGTTGTTATCGAAATGAACCCGCGGGTATCCCGTTCTTCTGCGCTGGCATCTAAAGCAACTGGTTTCCCAATTGCTAAAGTTGCTGCAAAGCTGGCGATTGGTTACACCCTGGATGAGTTGCAGAACGATATTACTGGCGGTGCGACTCCAGCATCTTTTGAGCCGGCAATCGATTACGTTGTTACTAAGATTCCTCGCTTTACTTTTGAGAAGTTCCCGCAGGCTAACGACCGTTTGACAACTCAGATGAAGTCTGTTGGTGAAGTAATGGCGATTGGCCGTACTCAGCAGGAGTCTCTGCAGAAAGCGCTACGCGGTCTGGAAGTTGGTGCAACCGGTCTTGATCCTATCGTTAATCTGGACGACGAAGATGTGCGTTCCGATATTATTCGTGAGATGAAGCAGCCTGGTGCTGAGCGAATCTGGTACCTGGCAGATGCTATGCGTCTGGGTATGTCTATGGAAGAGCTGTATGAGCTATCCGGCATTGACCCGTGGTTCCTGGTTCAGATCGAAGACCTGATTAAAGAAGAAACACGTGTTTCTGAAATGGCGTTGTCTGAGCTAAACAAAGACACGCTGTATCGCCTGAAGCGTAAAGGTTTCTCTGATGCCCGTCTGGCAACTTTGCTGGGTGTGAGTGAGAAGCAGTTGCGTAAACAGCGCCATAGCTTTGATATTCGTCCGGTCTTTAAGCGGGTTGATACTTGCGCCGCTGAATTCGCGACAGATACCGCTTACATGTACTCCACTTACGAAGAAGAGTGTGAGTCTAAGCCGTCAAATCGTGACAAAATCATGGTTATTGGTGGTGGTCCGAACCGTATTGGTCAGGGCATTGAATTTGATTACTGCTGTGTACATGCTGCGCTGGCGGCACGTGATGCCGGTTTTGAAACGATCATGGTTAACTGTAACCCTGAAACTGTTTCAACAGATTATGATACATCTGACCGCTTATACTTCGAGCCGATTACGCTGGAAGATGTATTGGAAATTGTGCATGTTGAACAGCCTAAAGGCGTGATCGTGCAGTACGGTGGTCAGACACCTCTGAAGTTAGCGTTAGCGCTGGAACAGGCGGGTGTGCCTATCATTGGTACATCTCCTGAGGCGATTGACCGTGCTGAAGACCGTGAGCAGTTCCAGCAGATGCTGAAGCGTCTGGGTCTGAAGCAGCCTGAAAACGCGACTGTGCGTAGTCAGGAGCAGGCGATCATCGAAGCAGCTAAACTGGATTACCCGCTGGTTGTGCGTCCTTCGTACGTACTGGGTGGGCGTGCGATGGAAATCGTTTATAACGAATCTGAATTGCGTCAGTACATGAATACTGCTGTACAGGTATCTCATGATGCACCTGTATTGCTGGATCACTTCTTGAATGCTGCGGTTGAAGTCGATATCGACGCGATCTGCGATGGCGAAACGGTTGTGATCGGTGCGATCATGCAACATATCGAGCAAGCGGGTGTTCACTCAGGTGACTCTGCATGTTCTCTGCCACCGTACAGTTTGCCTGCTGATGTACAGGATCAGATGCGTGATCAGGTTAAGAAGATGGCGCTGGAACTGGGTGTGGTTGGTCTGATGAACGTTCAGCTGGCTTACCAGGACGGTGAAATCTACGTAATTGAAGTGAACCCGCGTGCTTCCCGTACTGTGCCTTTCGTATCTAAGTGTATCGGTGTTTCGCTGGCGAAAATCGCTGCGTTGGTTATGACTGGTAAGAAACTGAGCGAGCTTGGTTTTACTGAAGAAATCGTACCTGAAATGTTCAACGTGAAAGAAGCTGTTTTCCCGTTCAACAAATTCCAGGGTGTTGACCCTATTCTGAGCCCGGAAATGAAGTCCACCGGTGAAGTGATGGGTGTTGGTGAGACCTTTGGCGAAGCTTTCATGAAAGCTGTTCGTGGTGCTGGTGAAAAGATGCCTGTTAAGGGTAAGGCTTTCATTTCAGTGCGTGATGTTGATAAGCAGGGTGCGTTGCAGTTAGCGCGTGATCTGCAGGATCTGGGTTTCTCGCTGGTAGCAACCAGCGGTACCGCGACACTGTTGACCGATGCAGGTATCGAAGTTGGTTTGGTGAATAAGGTAATGGAAGGTCGTCCGAACATTGTTGATATGTTGAAGAACGACGAGATTGCTTATGCCATTAACACGACTGAAGGCCGTAAAGCGATTGCGGACTCTGCTGAGATCCGTCGTTCTGCTCTGCAGCACAAGGTGCCTTACACTACTACTCTGGCTGGCGCTGAAGCGATGATCATGGCTATGCAATACGGTGAAGAGAAGGTTGTACGCCGTTTGCAGGATCTGCACTAAGTTATAAGAGAGACTTGATATGCAAAAATTTCCAATGACAGTGCAGGGTGAAAAGGCCCTACGCGAAGAGCTTGATGACCTGAAGACTGTTCAGCGTCCGACGGTTATTGCCGCAATTGCGGATGCTCGCGAGCACGGTGATTTGAAAGAAAATGCTGAATACCATGCTGCGCGTGAGCAGCAGGGTTTCATTGAGGGGCGGATTCAGGATCTGGAAGGTAAGCTTGGTGCTGTTCAGGTAATTGATGTAACTCAGATTCCTCATAGCGGCAAAGTTATCTTCGGTACAACTGTGGATATCGTCAATCTGGATACTGACGATACTGTCAGTTATCAGATTGTGGGTGAGGATGAGGCCGACATCAAAAATCGTAAGATTTCTGTTGGTTCTCCAATTGCCCGTGCCCTGATAGGCAAAGAAGAAGGTGATGTGGTTGTCGTTAACACGCCGGGTGGCGCTGTTGAATATGAAATTGACCAAGTGCATCACGTATAAGTATTTCTGTGTATCAGAAACGAAGAAACCGCCATTTGGCGGTTTCTTTTTATCTGCTTAGCTTTTTAAGCAGCAGATTTAACTGTTTGCTGTCATAGTATTTAGCGCAGCAGGTTTGACAATTTAGGGTTCGGGTTTTGCGCTGCACGGTATAGTAGTGCAATGTTGCCGATTTCCTGAACGATTTGCGCTTCGACAATCTGGCTCATTTCTTTGATTAGAGCTTTTTTGACGGTGCGATCGCCAACAACGAATTTAACCTTGATCAGTTCATGATCTTCCAGGGCGCGGTCTGCTTCAAGCAGAATGTTTTCGTTGAGGCCATTCCCGGCAACGGTAATGATCGGATTCAGGCCGTGGCCTATGCTACGGAACTGCTTCTTTTGCGCTGTGGTTAAGCTCATACTAAAATACTTGGCCTTTAAAATGATGGGGATTGCAGGCGGGTTTACAGGTTGACTTGTAAGTGCTGCAAATTTAGCCGCAATTTTACCTCACTTAAGCCTTCCAGAGTAGCGTTGGCTGATATTCAATCGGTAGGTTAATTTGTCCAGATCAAAAAGCAGTGGTCGTTGGCTGCAAGAACACTTCGACGATCAGTATGTAAAAAAGTCCAAAGAAGATGGTTATCGTTCTCGTGCCAGCTATAAGTTGTTGGAACTAAACCAGAAAGATAAACTGATCCGACCTGGTATGACTGTCGTAGACCTTGGGGCTGCGCCTGGTGGCTGGTCTCAGGTGGCTGCGGAGCTTGTCGGTGATAATGGTCGGGTCGTCGCATCAGACATATTGCCGATGGACAATTTGCCCGGTGTGCAGTTTATTCAGGGGGACTTTACGGAGGAGTCTGTATTGAATGAGATTCTGCAAACTCTGGGAGATGAGCTGTCAGACCTTGTAATTTCGGATATGGCCCCCAATATGAGTGGTATGTCCGCAATAGATCAGCCGGCAGCTATGTACCTTGTTGAGTTGGCGCTGGATCTGGCACGGACAACTTTACGTCCCGGTGGTGATTTTATTGCCAAGGTTTTTCAGGGTGAAGGCTTTGATGACTATATGCAGGATGTAAAAAGTAGTTTTACTAAGGTTTATACTCGTAAGCCGGACGCCTCTCGGGCGCGTTCCCGTGAAGTTTATATGGTTGGGCGTAATTTCCGGCCGTAAATATGGTCAAAGCCTGTGAAGTACTGTAGTTTTTGCAGGCTTGGGTTTTAAGACACAAAGTTAAGTAGCAAACAGAGGGTCATCCTTTGAACGATATGGCAAAAAATTTAGTACTGTGGCTGGTAATCGCGGCAGTACTGCTGACAGTTTTTAATAATTTTAGCGGTGAAACCAGTACGCAGTCGCTAAATTATTCGGAATTCATTACAGAAGTGAAGGACGATCGGGTCAGTAAGGTAATCATCGAGGGTTATACCATCGAAGGTTTCCGTAAGAATGGTGAACGTTTTCAGACTGTGCGTCCTGCATTGCAGGATCCGAAGTTAGTTGATGATCTTTATAATCACAATGTAGTTATCGAAGGTAAGCAGCCTGAGAAGCAAAGCGTTTGGACGCAGTTGCTGGTTGCTAGCTTCCCTATCCTGGTAATTATTGCTGTGTTTATGTTCTTCATGCGTCAAATGCAGGGCGGAGGCGGCGGTAAAGGCGGCCCGATGTCTTTTGGTAAGTCCAAAGCGCGGATGATGAGTGAAGATCAGATTAAAACAACTTTTGATGACGTGGCTGGTGTAGAAGAAGCCAAAGAGGAAGTGAAGGAGCTGGTTGATTACTTACGTGATCCCGGTAAATTCCAGCGTTTGGGTGGCCATATCCCTCGCGGTGTTTTGATGGCGGGTAACCCTGGTACAGGTAAAACTCTGTTAGCTAAGGCAATTGCCGGTGAAGCTAAGGTGCCGTTCTTTACAATCTCAGGTTCTGACTTTGTCGAAATGTTCGTAGGTGTTGGTGCATCCCGGGTGCGTGACATGTTCGAACAGGCTAAGAAGAATGCGCCATGTATCATCTTTATTGATGAGATCGATGCGGTAGGTCGACACCGTGGTGTTGGCATGGGTGGTGGTAATGATGAGCGTGAACAGACTCTGAATCAGTTGCTGGTTGAAATGGACGGCTTTGAAGGTACGGAAGGTGTTATCGTAATTGCAGCGACTAACCGTCCTGACGTTCTTGACCCTGCGTTGTTACGACCAGGTCGTTTTGACCGTCAGGTGCATGTAGGGCTGCCGGATATCCGTGGTCGTGAACAGATTCTCAAAGTACACATGCGTAAGGTTCCTCTGGGTGATGATGTTAAGCCTGAGCTAATTGCTCGTGGTACGCCTGGCTTCTCTGGTGCAGATCTGGCTAACCTGGTTAACGAAGCGGCTCTGTTTGCTGCGCGTGCCAGCAAGCGCACTGTTGGTATGGATCAGTTTGAAAAAGCGAAAGATAAAATCATGATGGGCGCTGAGCGTAAATCGATGGTTATGTCTTATGAGGAGCGTCTGAATACGGCGTACCATGAATCAGGTCACGCGATTGTTGGTCGCTTACTGCCTGAGCATGACCCTGTGTATAAGGTTTCTATTATTCCACGTGGCCGTGCGCTGGGTGTGACTATGTTCCTGCCGGAAGAAGACCGCTATAGTCACAGCCGTAAAATGCTGATGGCAAATATCTGCAGTTTGTATGGCGGCCGTATTGCTGAAGAAATGACCTTGGGTAAAGACGGTGTGACCACTGGTGCGTCCAATGATATTCAGCGTGCTACAAGCATTGCCCGTAATATGGTTACGCGCTGGGGTCTGAGTGAAGAGCTGGGGCCATTGCTGTACGATGAAGAAGAATCTGATCCGTTTAACCGTGGTTATGGTCAGGGTAGTAAGCCGATTTCTGAAGAATTGCAGCAGAAAATTGATGCAACGACGAGAACGATTATCGATGACTGTTATGCTAAGGCATACAAAATGCTTGAAGATAATCGCGACATCCTTGAGACAATGACGCAAGCATTGATGAAGTATGAAACGATTGATTCTTCACAGATTGATGAATTAATGGCCCGTACAGAAGTTTCTGAGCCGGAAGGTTGGAGTGATAGCGATTCTAAGAAAGATGAGCCTAAGTCTGATTCTTCTGCGCCAGGTGCTGATGCTTCCGATAAGCAAGAAGAAGCTTCTGATGATATGCCTCGTGATGATGATGAGCAGCGTGATCAGCCGGATGCACCAGATCAAAATCTGCATTAATACCCAGCAGTGAAATATTAAAAGGTCAGCACGTTTCTGTGCTGGCCTTTTTACGTTCTGAAGTAGGAACAATGAATAATGAGTAATTTGAGTCAGTTTCAGTTTGCTTCCCGTCAGTTGGATTTAACGCGGCCTCAGGTGATGGGAATTGTGAATGTAACGCCGGATTCGTTTTCTGATGGCGGTACTTTGTATGCCTCAGAAAAGCTGTCGGTTCAGCGAGCGATTGAACGTGCTCAGCAGATGGTTGAGCAGGGAGCTGCTTTTATTGATATTGGTGGTGAGTCCACGCGGCCAGGTGCTACACCGGTCGGTTTGCAGGAAGAAATGAACCGTGTGCTGCCGGTTGTTGAGCGTTTGAACCGTGAGGTTGATGCGATAATTTCAGTTGATACCAGTTCGCCGGAGGTTATTCGTGAAGCTGCATCGCTTGGCGCTGGATTAATTAATGATGTGCGGGCTCTGGGAAAGGCGGGAGCGTTAGAGGCGGCGGTAGCAAGTGGTTTACCTGTTTGTTTGATGCATATGCAGGGTAGTCCGGCAACGATGCAGGATGCACCAGCGTATGCGGATGTGATCGATGAAGTAGAAGCATTTCTGAGCGCCCGTATAGCAGCTTGTGAGGTGGCGGGAATAAGTCGGCAGAAAATTATTCTTGATCCAGGGTTTGGTTTTGGTAAGACTTTGGAGCATAACTTAAGGTTGCTGAACAAGCTGGAGCAACTACATCGCCTTGATTGCCCATTATTACTGGGTACTTCGCGTAAAAGTATGATTGATCATGTGCTGCATAAGCCGGTCGATCAGCGGTTATCTGGCGGTTTGGCAACAGTGGCCTTAGGTGTCACGAAAGGAGCCGCGATCTTCCGTGTACATGATGTGCAGGAAACAACAGATGTTGTGCGTATGTGTGAAGCTGTGATGTTAGAGCGCAAGCCAGATTAATAAAGGGGAATGTGGCCGTGTTGCTTTGGTGAGCGGCGTGCAGGAACAGAAAGGAATTAATATGACTAAACGATATTTTGGTACTGATGGCATACGCGGCAAAGTAGGTACTGCACCTATAACACCTGATTTTATGCTGAAGCTTGGCTGGGCTGCGGGAAAGGTATTTGCGCGAGAAGGGCGCAGTAAAATTATCATTGGTAAAGATACGCGTATTTCTGGCTACATGTTTGAGTCAGCACTTGAAGCGGGGCTGTCTGCTGCAGGTGTGGATGTGTTGCTGTTAGGGCCAATGCCGACGCCGGCGATTGCGTATCTGACCCGAACCTTTAATGCTAATGCCGGCATTGTGATCAGTGCCTCGCATAACCCTTATTATGATAACGGCATTAAGTTTTTTTCTGATCAGGGTACAAAGTTGTCAGATGACATCGAGCATGCGATAGAAGCTCAGTTAGACTTGGCGCTAACAACTGTTGATGCTGCTGAGCTGGGTAAAGTGCGGCGTATCGATGATGCTGCCGGACGTTATATTGAATTCTGTAAAGGCACGGTTAATGCCGGTTTGAGTCTGAAAGGTCTCAAGGTTGTGGTTGACTGTGCCAATGGAGCAACCTATCACGTAGCACCTCAGGTCTTCAGTGAGCTGGGTGCTGATGTCGTTACTATTGGTGCTGGCCCGGACGGTCTGAATATCAATGACGGTTGTGGTGCCACTTCTACGGAGGCTTTGCAGGCGGCAGTCATTGAGCACAAGGCAGATCTTGGTATTGCACTGGATGGTGATGGTGATCGGGTGATTATGGCTGATCATAATGGTGTTCAGGTTGATGGCGATGAGTTGCTGTTTATTATGGCTATGCAGCTGCACCGTGAAGGCCGTTTAAATGGCGGTGTGGTTGGCACGTTGATGTCTAACTTCGGTCTGGAGCAGGCCTTGCAACAGGCGGATATTCCATTTGAACGTGCCAATGTAGGTGATCGTTATGTAATGGCGTCTCTGGCTGAGAAGGGCTGGTTGCTAGGTGGTGAGTCTTCCGGGCATCTGGTTTGTCGCGACGTGACGACGACCGGTGATGGTATTGTGGCGGCGCTACAGGTGTTGAAAGCGATGATGGCAAATGATAAGTCGCTGGCCGAGTTGAAAGGTGAAATGACTAAAATGCCACAGACGATGATCAATGTTCGTTTGGCTGAAAAGATAGATGTTGTCAGCTTGCCTGCGGTTCAGGCAGCAGTTGCTGATGTTGAAACGCGTCTGCAGGATCGTGGTCGGGTGTTGTTGCGGCCATCCGGTACCGAGCCTTTGGTAAGGGTGATGATTGAGGGTGATGATGCAGTCTGGGTTGAGGAATTGACAGCAGAGCTGGCGGCGGCGGTTGAGGCAGCTATCGAGGTCTGATTAAGTTGATTTATAAGGCGTTTCAGTTGCCTGATTCGTCTCTTCTAAGACTTATTCTGCTGTAGCAATGTTAAGATCTTGTAACTTATTTTGAAACTGGGTACTATGTGCGCCGCCTTACACAGAGGAAATTATATGCGTAAAACAATCGTTGCCGGTAACTGGAAGATGAACGGTACCCGTGAAGCAAACCGGGAATTGCTGAGTCAGTTGGTTGCAGGGGTCGAAATTGCGCATGGTGTAGAGGTGTTGGTGTGTCCGCCAGCGGTATATCTGGATCAGGCCACGGAGCTTGTGAAAGGTTCAGCTATTAAGGTCGGTGCCCAAAACGTCAGTGATCAGCCTAAAGGTGCGTTCACTGGTGAGACTGCTTTGTCTATGCTGCAAGATCTGGGGTGCGAATATGTGCTTCTGGGTCATTCAGAGCGGCGTACTTTGTTTGCAGAAACAGATATGCAGGTGGCAGAGAAATTTGCCGCTGCGCTGGCTGCTGATATCGTGCCTGTTTTGTGTGTAGGTGAAACGCTGGAACAGCGTGAAGCATCAGAAACGCTCCCGGTTGTTGCTGCTCAGATTGCGGCAGTTAGTGATCGGGTAGGGATTGCGGCGATGGCGCAGACTGTAATTGCTTATGAGCCAGTCTGGGCAATTGGTACGGGTTTAACCGCGACGCCTCAGCAGGCTCAGGAAGTGCATGCAGCAATTCGCGCACAGCTGAAAAAACTCGATGCTGATGTCGCAGATTCCGTGTCAATTCTGTATGGTGGCAGCATGAACGCCAGCAACGCAGCAGAGCTCCTGTCTGAACAGGATATCGATGGCGGTCTGGTTGGTGGTGCCTCATTGAAGGCTGAAGATTTTTTGACGATCTGTGGTGCTGCCGCAGCGCGTCTGAAGTGAGTGAATAGTTAAATGGAAACTCTGATTCTTGCGGTACATGTTTTATTAGCGGCGGCGATTATTGCTCTGGTTTTATTGCAACAGGGTAAGGGCGCAGAAGCCGGTGCTGCTTTCGGTAGTGGTGCATCTCAGACTGTATTCGGTAGTCAGGGTTCAGGCTCTTTTCTGAGTCGTATGACAGGCGTAATGGCTGTTGGTCTGTTTGTCACCAGTTTTGTGCTGGCTGTCTATGCGAAAGAAAAAGCTGGCACAGTAACTGATGCAGGTATTCCTTCTGCGGCAGTTGTTGAGCAAGTTCAACAGGCTGATGAGCTGCCTGTGCTGGAAGAGGTTGTCGCGCCTGCTGATGCAGACGTACCTCCAGCGGAATAAAGTTTTTAAGCCGAAGTGGTGGAATTGGTAGACACGCCATCTTGAGGGGGTGGTGGCCTAATGGTCGTGCGGGTTCAAGTCCCGCCTTCGGCACCAATTCATTGTTCAGCATCTGATGCTGCAACAGTCGAATAGCCAGTTAGCAGCATGATTTGATGCGCTGGTCCTCAAAAGTCCTGTTATTGCTAAATAGGCGCGGTGAGATTATAATACCCACCGGTTTTTTGATGCGGGGTGGAGCAGCCTGGTAGCTCGTCGGGCTCATAACCCGAAGGTCGTCAGTTCAAATCTGGCCCCCGCTACCACAAAAAACAGCAGTGATAACTGCTGGTAGTCAAAAGATATCTGTTTACATTAGATCTTTTCTGCCAAAGCAGCAGTGTGCTGTCGCTTCGTACGGATCTTTGTATGGAGTGTTTTACTTAAGTTAATTTTATCTAAAGTAAAACGGAATTGAAGAAATTCAGTTCGCGCGGTGTTTATCGTAATAAAATACTGTTTTATTACGCTAGATACCGTTCAATTAGTACGCTGATTGGCCCCTTTTTAGGGGCTTTTTCGTACTTGCGGCTCAGGAAAGCCGCGAAAGTAATGGGTCGAAGACCCATTTTTTAATGGTTTTAACTAGTTAATCTGAGGTTTTTGCGTGTCCGCAAAGATGAGTACTTTAGAAGCCCTGATCGAACCGTCTGTAGTGGCGTTAGGTTTGGAGCTTTGGGGCATTGAGATGCTGTCGCAGGGTCGGCAAAGCATGCTGCGTGTCTATATCGATTCAGAGAATGGCGTTGGTGTTGATGACTGTGCGCAAGTCAGTCGTCAGATTAGCGGTGTTCTGGACGTAGAAGATCCAATCAGCGGTGAATATACGCTGGAAGTATCCTCACCAGGTATGGATCGTCCGTTGTTCAAACTATCGCAGTACCAGGATTACATTGGTCATGTAGTTCAGCTGCGTTTACGGATGCCATTTGATGGCCGTCGCAAGTTTAAGGGCGTCCTGAATGGTATCGAAGATGAAGATATCGTGCTGGTTGTAGATGCGGATGAATATTTGTTACCAATCGATCATATCGAGAAGGCAAATATTGTACCGCAGTTTAAATAACCCACGGGCAGGATTGGAATTTGAGGTAGGGGCAGTTGCATGAATAAAGAAATTCTCCTGGTTGCTGAAGCAGTTTCTAACGAAAAGGATGTTTCCAAAGAAGTTATCTTTGAAGCCATCGAGTTAGCGCTCGCGACCGCAACCAAGAAACGTTACGACGAAGAAGCGGAAATTCGTGTTGTTATCGACCGTGAAACCGGTGATTACGAAACATTCCGTCGCTGGGATGTGGTTAGCAACGAAGCAGTACCATTGTTGGGTACTGAGCTGAATATGCAGGAAGTTGAAGAGATTGATACTAGCCTGCAGCCTGGCGATGTTCATGAAGAGCAGGTTGAATCTGTTAAGTTCGGCCGTATCGCTGCCCAGACTGCAAAGCAGGTTATTGTTCAGAAAGTACGTGAAGCTGAGCGCGCTAAGGTTGTTGCGCTGTACAGCGATCGTATCGGTGATCTGATTTCCGGTTCTGTGAAGAAGGTTACCCGCGATAACATCATTGTTGATCTTGGTAATAATGCTGAGGCAGTACTGCCGCGTGATCAATTGTTACCGCGGGAAGCGTTTCGTATGGGTGATCGTATCCGTGCTGTTTTGCATGAGATTCGCACAGAAGGCCGTGGTCCTCAGTTGGTAATGAGTCGGGTCAGCAATCAGATGCTGATCGAGTTGTTCCGCATTGAAGTGCCTGAAATTTCAGAAGAAGTTATTGAGATTCGTGCGGCGTCCCGTGATCCGGGTTCGCGCGCTAAGATCGCAGTTAAAACTAATGATGGCCGAATCGATCCGATAGGTGCATGTGTGGGTATGCGTGGTGCACGCGTACAGGCTGTATCTAACGAATTGAGCGGTGAGCGCGTTGATATCATTCTGTGGGATGACAATCCGGCTCAGCTGGTTATCAATGCTATGTCGCCTGCCGATGTAGCTTCCATCGTAATGGATGAAGAAACCCGCTCTATGGATGTTGCAGTTGCTGAAGAAAATCTGGCAATGGCAATTGGTCGCAGTGGTCAGAACGTACGTCTGGCATCTGAACTGACAGAGTGGAAACTGAATGTAATGACTGAAGATGAAGCGGCTGAAAAGCAGCAGTCTGAAGTTGGTTCAATACTGGAAACCTTCACCAAGCATTTAGATGTTGATGATGACATCGCAGAGGTTCTGATCGACGAAGGCTTCACTTCTCTTGAAGAAGTTGCCTATGTACCGGTCGACGAAATGCTTGAAATTGATGGTTTTGATGAAGAAATCGTTGAAGAGCTGCGTAACCGCGCTAAAGATGCCCTGCTGAATCTGGAACTGGCTAGCGAAGAAAAGCTGGAAAGTGCAGAGCCAGCTCAGGACTTGCTTGAAATGGAAGGTATGGAGCGTCATCTGGCGTTTGTACTGGCAAGCAAGGGCATTGTAACCATGGAAGACCTGGCAGAACAGGCTGTTGAAGATCTGCTCGATATTGAAGAGCTGGATGATGAAAAAGCAGCAGCACTGATCATGACTGCCCGGGCACCATGGTTTGCGGACGAAGAATAAGGTCAACGTAGGAGAGTAACGAATATGGCAGAAGTCACAGTAACACAACTTGCCGAGGTAGTTGGCGTTCCCGTTGATCGTTTGTTAACGCAAATGGGCGAAGCCGGTATTTCCGGTAAGAAGGAAGCCTCCAAGGTAAGTGAAGATGAGCGTCAGAAATTACTGGCACATCTTAAGCGCAGTCACGGTGAAAAGTCTAAGGGTGAACCTAAGAAGATCACACTGAAGCGTAAAACTACTAGTCAGCTGAAAGGTGCCGGTGCTTCCGGTAAAAAAACGATTAACGTTGAGGTACGTAAAAAGCGTACTTATGTTAAGCGTGATGAAGAAGATACTTCAGCTAAAGATCAGGAAGCTGCTGCCCGTTCAGCAGAAGATGCTGATCGCGCGCGTCGTGATGCGGATCTGCAGGCTGCGCAAGAAAAGCAGCGTGAAGAAACACGCAACAAGCAAGCTGCTGATGCTAAAGCTAAAGCGGCAGCAGAAGCTAAGTCTAAAGCGGCTGCAGATACTAAAGCAAAGAGCACGACTGAAGCACCGCGTCCGGCACGTAATGCTGAACCAGCTGCTGATGCAAAGCCAGCTGCGAAAAAAGGCCGTGAAAAGCCTGCTTTCCGTAATGAAAGCAAGCCTTCTGGCGGTAACAAAGGGCCAGGTAATAAGCGTCTGTCCCGTAAGGGTGGTAATTCCGGACGTGACCGTGATAACCGTCGTGGCGGTAAGCCCGTTCGTAAGGGTATGACCAGCGATAACGTTCAGGCGTTTGAGAAACCAACTGCACCAGTTGTGCATGACGTACATATTCCTGAATCAATTACAGTTGCTGAGCTGGCGAAGAAAATGTCAGTTAAAGCGGCTGACGTGATCAAGGTTATGTTCAAGATGGGTGCTATGGCTACCATCAACCAGGTGATCGATCAGGACACTGCAACGCTGGTTGTAGAAGAGATGGGTCATACTGCGGTCGCAATGCAGGAAAATACTGTAGAAGATCAGCTGATCGAAAGCACCAGCAACGAAGTTGTTGAAGGTGAAACGCAGGAACGTGCTCCGGTAGTTACTGTAATGGGTCACGTAGACCACGGCAAAACATCTCTGCTGGATTACATTCGTGAAACGCGTGTTGCAGCAGGTGAGTCTGGCGGTATTACTCAGCACATCGGTGCATACCATGTAGAAACTGATAAAGGCATGGTCAGCTTCCTGGATACACCGGGTCACGCCGCGTTTACCGCAATGCGTGCTCGTGGTGCTCAGCTGACAGATATCGTAATTCTGGTAGTAGCTGCGGATGACGGTGTGATGCCGCAAACCGAAGAAGCTGTGAATCACGCGCGTGCAGCGGGTGTACCACTGGTTATCGCGGTTAACAAAATTGATAAAGAAGAAGCCGATCCGGATCGTGTTAAAAACGAACTGGCTCAGCGTGACGTACTGCCTGAAGATTGGGGTGGCGACGTTCAGTTCATTAATGTTTCAGCTAAAACAGGTCAGGGTATCGATGAGCTTCTGGATGCAGTACTGCTGCAGGCTGAAATTCTTGAACTGTCAGCTGTACCTGAAGCACCGGGTCGCGGTGTTGTTGTTGAATCTCGTCTTGATAAAGGACGTGGTCCGGTTGCAACCTTGCTGGTACAGAACGGTACTCTGAATCAGGGTGATATCGTGCTGGCTGGTCTGCAATATGGCCGTGTACGTGCGATGCTGGACGAAAACGGTAAGCCGGTTAAGTCTGCTGGTCCGTCTATTCCTGTTGAGATCCTGGGTCTTGATGGCACGCCGGGTGCCGGTGATGAGTTTACCGTTGTTTCCAGCGAGAAGAAGGCCCGTGAAGTTGCCTTGTTCCGTCAGGGTAAATACCGTGAAGTTAAACTGCAGCGTCAGCAGCAGGCTAAGCTGGAAAATCTGTTTGCGAACATGCAGGCAGGTGAACAGAAGTCTCTGAACGTGATCCTGAAGTCTGATGTACGTGGTTCCCTGGAAGCACTGACCGGCGCTCTGAACGATCTGAGTACTGAAGAAGTTAAGGTGAACATCGTTTCTGGCGGTGTAGGTGGTATTGCAGAAACTGATGCCAACCTGGCACTGGCTTCCAGCGCGATCATGATCGGCTTTAACGTTCGTGCTGATGTTCAGGCCCGTGCGGTTATTGAGCGTGAAGAGATCGAACTGCGTTACTACAGCGTAATCTACGACATCATCGATGATGTGCGTCAGGCGATGACGGGTCTGTTGGCTCCTGAATTCCGCGAAGAAATCGTTGGTATTGCTGAAGTACGTGATGTCTTCCGTGCACCGAAGATTGGTGCGGTTGCAGGCTGTATGGTTACCGAAGGTTCCGTTTACCGTAACAAGCGTATCCGTGTACTGCGTGACAACGTTGTTATCTATGAAGGCGAGCTGGAATCTCTGCGTCGCTTCAAAGACAACGTTGCTGATGTACGTCAGGGTATGGAATGTGGTATCGGCGTTAAGAACTACAACGATGTTAAGGTTGGCGATCAGATCGAAGTATTCGATTCTGTTGAAATCCAACGTACTCTGTAAGGCGTTATGGCAAGAGATTTTAGTCGTACACAACGAATTGCTGACCAGGTCCAGAAGGAACTGGCTCAGCTGATTCAGCGGGAAATAAAAGACCCGCGTCTGGGTATGGTAACCATCAGTTATGTCAAGGTCGCAAAAGACCTTGGCTATGCTGATGTTTACGTGACGGTACTGCCATTAGGCGGTAAAGATCACGATGAAGCCATTGCCGAGTCTCTAAAAGTGCTGAACCAGGCTGCAGGCTTCCTGCGAGGGCAGCTTGCAAAACTGGTTAAATTGCGGGTTATGCCGCAACTGCGCTTCCATTTTGATGCCAGTGTTGATCGGGGTCGTCGTCTGAATGACCTTATTTTCCAGGCGCGTCGTTCAGATGCAGAACTGCTGTCTGACGAAACGCAGGAAACTGATCAGCAAAGCCCGGATTCGAAAGGGGAGTAAACCATGGCCAGGCGGGCAAAAGGCCGGCCGGTGGATGGTATTTTCCTGCTGGATAAACCCGGTGGGATCTCCTCTAACCGAGCTCTGCAAATTGTTAAACGTCTCTATGGTGCTGCTAAAGCAGGTCATACCGGTGCGCTAGATCCTCTGGCCACTGGTATGTTGCCACTTTGCTTTGGCGAAGCCACCAAATTCTCACAATTCTTACTTGAAGCAGATAAGCGTTATCAGACCACGGCTAAATTAGGCCAGCGGACCGATACCAGTGATGCGGATGGTCAGGTAGTGGAAGAGCGGCCGTTACCGGCTGATCTGAGCTTTGCAGGAATTGATGAGCTGTTACAGCGTGAATTTACCGGTGAGATAACCCAGGTGCCGTCGATGTTTTCGGCGTTAAAACATAATGGGCAACCGTTATATAAATTAGCGCGGCAGGGGATTGAGGTTGAAGTTAAGAGTCGTCAGGTGACGGTTTACAGCATTGAAGTGCTGGGCTTTCGTGGCGATGAAGTTGACCTTGATATCCGTTGCAGTAAAGGCACATATATTCGTTCTATCGTTCAGGATATGGGTGAGATGCTGGGCTGCGGTGCGCATGTTCAAATGTTGCGTCGTCTTGATTCCGGGCCGTATAAAGCGGCGGATATGATGCCTTTATCTGAGCTGGAAGCTTTAGTGGAAAAAATGGCTGCTGAAGTTGATCTGGATGGGATACAAAAGCATCTGGATGGGTTATTATTGCCGCCCTGGAGTCCGGTAGCGGATACCCCTGAGGTTATTCTTGATGAAACGCAGGTTCTGGCTTTGATAAGGGGTCAGAAAGTGCAGTTGGAAACGCAGTGCGCGCAGGCGTTAGTACGTATTCTGACAGAGAGTGATGAATTCCTTGGAATAGGTGAAGTTACCGACAGTGGACGGCTGTTATCTCGGCGTTTACTAAATACCCAGCAAAAAGTTTAAAATTTGTTCTGATCTTAATCAGAACATTCTGACGATGTACTGAAAATATGCTCGGTGCATCGCGACTTTTAATCCGGCGGCTCAGGCCGTGTGCATATTAAACTCTGGAGTTATAAAAATGGCATTATCTGCTGAAAAGAAAGCTGAGATCGTTGCAGAATACGCACGTGGTGAAGGCGACACTGGTTCCCCTGAAGTTCAGGTTGCTCTGTTGACTCACAACATCGTTGGTCTGCAGTCTCACTTTAAAGGTCACATCCATGATCACCACTCTCGTCGTGGTCTGATCCGCATGGTAAACCAGCGTCGTAAGCTGCTGGATTACCTGAAGGGTAAAGATGTTAGCCGTTACGTCGATCTGATCGGTCGTTTAGGTCTGCGTCGCTAAGATAGTGTTCCGGGGTCATCAATCGATGACCCCGGTGCTTTTTAAGCCTGTTTAATTGTCGATTATCAACCAGCCTGTACTCTGATAGGCCTTCATTGAGGGGTTAACAGAGTACTGGCTAAAAGAGGCCGATAACGCGATAAACGGGCATTTTACTGGTTAAGCTTAAGGAATATTATTGTGCCACAAGCAATTACTAAAACATTTCAGTTCGGTCAGCACCAGGTAACACTGGAGACTGGACGTGTCGCTCGTCAGGCAACTGGTGCTGTACTGGTTACTATGGCCGGCGTTCAGGTACTGTGTACCGTTGTTGGTGCTAAGAGCGCCCGTGAAGGACAGGGTTTCTTCCCGTTGTCTGTTCACTATCAGGAAAAATACTACTCTGTTGGTCGTATCCCAGGTGGTTTCTTCAAGCGTGAAGCGCGTCCTTCTGAAAAAGAAACGCTTACTTCCCGTCTGATCGACCGTCCGATTCGTCCACTGTTCCCGAAAGGTTACATGAATGAAGTACAGGTTATCTGTACTGTAATGTCTGCTGACAAAGTGAATGATCCGGATATCGCTGCGATGCTGGGTACGTCTGCTGCACTGGCTATTTCCGGCATCCCTTTCCAGGGTCCTATCGGTTGCGCACGTGTTGGCTACACTGAAGAAGACGGCTATTCACTGAACCCTAGCTATGAAGCGCTGCAAAGCTCTATGCTGGACATGGTTGTCGCTGGTACGTCTGATGCAGTACTGATGGTTGAGTCTCAGGCTCAGGAATTGTCTGAAGACGAAATGCTGGGTGCTGTTGTATTTGCCCACGAAGAAATGCAGGTTGCTATTGGTGCAATCAATGAGTTGGTTGCTGAAGCAGGTAAAGAAGCCTGGGTTTGGGAACCGGCTGCTAAAAACGAAGCGCTGATTGAACAGGTGCGTGGCGTTGCTGCTGCAGGTGTTGAAGCTGCTTACCAGACTGCTGACAAAATGCAGCGTCAGGCTGCTTTGAGTGCAGTACGTGAGCAAGCTGTTGCTGCTTTATGCGAAGGTGAAGACGCTGCGTCTGCCGGCGAAGTTAGCGGTATCATCAGTTCACTGGAAAAAGAAATTGTTCGCGGACGTATTCTGGATGGCGCGCCACGTATTGATGGACGTGACACTAAGACTGTTCGTGATATCGAAGTTGAAATTGATATTCTGACTGGTACACACGGTTCTTCATTGTTTACCCGTGGCGAAACTCAGTCAGTTGTTACCTGTACGCTGGGTACTGCACGTGATCAGCAGATCATCGATGCAATTGAAGGCGAGCGTAAAGACCCGTTCATGTTGCACTACAACTTCCCTCCATACTCTGTAGGTGAAGCTGGCCGTATCGGTGCTACTGGTCGTCGTGAAATCGGTCACGGTCGTTTGGCTCGTCGTGGTGTTGCTGCGGTTCTGCCTACTCAGGAAGAATTCCCATACACTATCCGTATCGTATCTGAGATTACTGAGTCTAACGGTTCAAGCTCTATGGCGTCTGTATGTGGTGCGTCTCTGTCTATGATGGATGCTGGTGTACCTCTGAAGGCTCCTGTTGCTGGTATCGCGATGGGTCTGGTTAAAGAAGGCGAGCGTTTCGCTGTACTGACTGATATTCTGGGTGATGAAGATCACCTGGGTGACATGGACTTTAAAGTTGCCGGTACTGAAGCAGGTGTTACTGCGCTGCAGATGGATATCAAGATCACGGGTATTACCGAAGAGATCATGGATATCGCACTGGAACAGGCATATGAAGCCCGTGCTCACATCCTGAAAGAAATGGGTAAGGTAATCGGTTACTCTCGCCCAGAACTTCCAGACAATGCGCCAGCAATGACACTGATCGAGATCAACCCAGAGAAGATCCGTGACGTAATTGGTAAAGGTGGTGCGACTATCCGTGCACTGACTGAAGAAACTGGCGCGACTATCGATATCGATGACAGCGGTACAGTACGCATCTACGCAGCTGATAAAGCAGCAGCGAAGATGGCAACTGACCGTGTAATCGAAATTACTGCAGAAGCTGAAGTAGGCGCAGTATACGAAGGTAAGGTTGTTCGTATCGAAGAATTCGGTGCATTCGTAAACATCCTGCCAGGTAAAGATGGTCTGGTTCACATTTCTCAAATCGCTAACAAGCGTATCGAGAAAGTTACGGATTATATCAAGATGGATGACGTACTGAAGGTTAAAGTTCTGGACGTCGATGCCCGTGGCCGTATTAAGCTGACCATGCGTGATCTTGAGCAGGACGAGTCTGTAGAATAAGACTGACTGCTAAAAAAGCCCGCTTAAGCGGGCTTTTTTGTGCCCGAAATTTACGGGTGTTGCATTGTCTGTTGCTATATGACCTTGTTTGAAGTGTTGCTAAGCGTTAAATCAAGTTATCTGTTTGATTGTTACTTGTCAGTTATAAAGTGGTATTGGCTAAGTTGCTGTTTATAAATAATTTTAATATCAATGATGTGAATATTTATTTCTTTTAGTTGTAATGGTTCGTTTTTATATAGCTTTTAAACTGTATGTCAGGTGTGCAGTGTTTTTGCTATTTTGATAGTTTTTGTTTGAAAAAATGGCTGTTTCTATTCTCATAATGGTGGATTCTGCATACCTCGCGTAGAGCGGTAATGGTTTTTTTAACATAGAATTGTTACTGGTTGCTCATAGATGTTTGCAGGGGATCCGGTTTGAGTATTTAGAGGCTGGAGTTCGGCTCAGGCATTGAACCAATATGGCAGATGTACGTTCGCAAAAGGAAGCAGATAAAGAACCTATGAGTATTATTTTTTGTTTGATTTCACGGGAGGCTGTGATGTTGAAGAAAAAGCTATGTGTATGGTTTTTATGCTGCTTCTTTCCTACCATTCTGTTTGCGCAGGATATAGATCTGACTACACCGCAAGGCAAGGTATTACTTACACTTAGCGGTAATATCACTGAGCAGAATTCGGATGGTGCGCTCAAGTTAGATCGTGATCAGTTATTGCAGTTTCAGCAACGTACGATCAGTACTGAGACCCGCTGGACGGAAGGCATGAATGTTTTTAAAGGGCCGTTAGTACGTGATGTGCTTGCAGCAGCAGGGGCGACAGGTGCTATGGTCTCAGCTGAAGCGGCGAATGAATATAAGATTGAAATTCCGTTTGAGGATTTTGAATCTTTCGACGTTATTCTAGCCATAGAAAATAATGGTGAACCATTAACTGTGCGTTCAAAGGGACCTGTCTGGGTTATTTATCCCTGGTCTGAAGACGCAGCGTTGAAAAATGGTACTTATTACTCACGTGCAATCTGGCAGTTAGTGAAGTTCGACGTTCATGATTAAACCGGGTTCCAGAACATCAATTTTTATCGCTACTCTGATGCTTGTAGTTATTATCATGAGTATGTTCAGCTCATTCTGGCTGTTCAAGCAAATATCAGGCATGCAGGTGGGTCCAACCCGCTCTGAATTGGTGTTTTTTTTACGGCAGTATGAATATGAGTTGATGCGTACCGCTGTGCAATATGCTGAGGCTTATCCTGAAGCTCGTTATGAAAGTAGTCGTGATAGCTTTGATCGATGGTTCAATATTCTCTGGAGTCGTTTAGATAGTATTGAGTCTGGTAAGTTAGGAGTTGATGCTGTTAATGATGGCTTCGACATGGAACAGTTACAAACTGCAATCATGCATATTGATGGCGTGCTGTACGGTTTAGACACACCGACAGCGGCTGAATTTGGAGAGGTAAGGGCGATCTTTCAGCAACTGATCGAAGCGTCCCATCAGTATCAGCAGGACAGGGACTTTCTCAACAGAGAAGTTGCACTGACCCGGCAAATGAAATCTTTTGAATCTTACCGTAACTCTTTGGTGCTGAGCGTCATCGCTCTGATTCTTGGTTTAGTCGTAGCCGTTTATCTTTATCGTAATAATAAACGCTTATTGGATATGCAGGTCAGTCTTGAAGAGCGGGTAGAGCAGCGCACGCATGAGTTGATGTTGAGTAACATAAACCTAAAAAGTGAGATAAAAGAGCGTTATAAAGTAGAAGAACAGTTGCGCAACAGCCAGATGATTGCTGAAGAAGCTAAAGAGCGGGTTGAGTATCAGGCGAATTTTGATTCGCTGACCAAGCTGGCCAATCGTAATCTTTTTGAAGACCGTTTTTCGCAAGCGATTGCCCGCGCCCGTCGCGATGACAGTAAAGTTGCCTTGTTGTTTTTAGATCTGGACCGTTTCAAGCATATCAACGATACCTTGGGGCATTCAGTAGGCGACGAATTATTGCAGGAAGCATCAAGCCGTATATTGGATGTGCTGCGTGAAAGTGATACCGCGTCACGCTTTGGTGGCGACGAATTTTCGGTGGTGCTGCCTGATGTTAAAGATTCACTGGTTATAGAGCATATAGTTGGGCGGATTCTCGACCGGCTTTCAATGCCTTATCGCCTGGAAGGTAACGACGCTTTTGTATCTGCGAGTATCGGTGTAACAATTTTTCCGGATGACGGTGACAGTACAGGTACACTGCTGCGTAAAGCAGACAGTGCTATGTATAAAGCGAAGGAGCGTGGTCGCAATAATTTCCAGTTTTTTACGCCGCAGATGGATGTTGAAGCGCACGACAGACGTAAGTTGGAAGCTGCGTTGTATGATGCGCTGGAGCACAACGAATTCATGCTGAATTATCAGCCGGTATTTAATCCGCATACTGACCGGATGGTGGGCGCTGAAGCTTTAATTCGCTGGTACGATCACGAAAATGGCTTTGTTACCCCGGACGTATTTATTCCGTTAGCGGAAGAGATTGGATTAATAGTGCCTATTGGAGAATGGGTATTGCGGGAAGCCTGTAAACAAGCTGTCAGTTGGAAAGAGGACAGTGGCTTGCCGCTGCATCTTGCCGTGAATATGTCTTACCGGCAGTTTCAGAAGCAGAATGTTGCCGCTATGGTTGCGGATGTGCTGGCAGATACCGGGCTTGAGCCAGAACGGTTGGTCTTGGAAATTACCGAAGGCTTGATGATGGCAGACGATCAGGGGATTCATGATCAGCTGGAAGATATTCGTAAACAGGGTGTGAGTCTGGCGATAGATGATTTCGGTACGGGATATTCTTCGCTGAGTTATTTAAAAAAATTCCCGATTAATATACTTAAAATTGACCGCTCTTTTATTAAAGATCTGACCGTTGATCCGGATGACGATGAGCTGGTAAAAGGGATTCTGTCAATGGCGCAAAGTCTTAAGTTACAGGTGGTTGCTGAAGGTGTTGAGAGTCAGCAGCAGGAAGAGTTTCTGGTCAGTAATCAGTGCCTGTTTACTCAGGGCTATTATTACAGTCGGCCGTTATCTCAGCCGGATTTTGAACGTTTTCTTAAGCAGTCTGTGGAGCGATACCGTTCCGTATGAAATAGCAGTTTTTTGCAGATTATAGAGTTGTAGAAAAGCTGATACTAATATTTAAAGTGAATAAATGCATAAGCGTTGATTACTGATCAGCAGGTAATAAAAAAGAGCGGCTATGCCGCTCTTTTTTTCGTCTAGGTTAAGCCATGTTTTACTGGGCTGGTTGCGCCTCTTCGTCATCATCAAATACGCCGAAAGTCATTATGCTGAACCAGGAGCGCTCGTTGCTATCCTCTTCAACCTGTGGCTCCGGTTGCAGGTTAGCTGATTCCTGATCGCCATCACCTAACAAGCCAAAGGTGGCAGAGCTCAGCAG
Source organism: Aliamphritea ceti (assembly GCF_024347215.1). NCBI lineage: Bacteria > Pseudomonadati > Pseudomonadota > Gammaproteobacteria > Oceanospirillales > Oceanospirillaceae > Aliamphritea > Aliamphritea ceti. The sequence goes on along the minus strand of NZ_AP025282.1, from coordinate 4,656,928 downwards.
AGATTCCTTCTTGGCGCGCTTAATGCTCGTCTGGTAGCCTGGGAAGTTAGTGTCTAAAACTGCTTTAGCGTCTGCAGCCAGTTCAGGCAGTTGCAGTTGACTATAGCCCAGTACCATGATGCTAAGTGCTTCGGGTACTAACGGTGTTTCCTGATAGTTCTCAACTACATAGCGACCACGGTTAGCAGCTGCAAGCCATGCCTCACGGCGAACGTAATAACGTGCCACGTGAATTTCATATTGTGCCAGACGGTTCTTCAGGTAGACCATGCGCTTTTGTGAGTCCGGCGCATACTGGCTGTTCGGGAAACGTTTGATCAGAGTGTCGAAGCTGTTAAATGAATCCAGAGCGTTACCTGGATCGCGGGTGCTTTCATCTACAGGTAGATAGTCTTCAAATACAGATTTATCCTGGTTAAAGGCAGTTAAACCTTTCAGGTACAGTGCATAGTCAAGATTCGGATGATTCGGCTGCAAGCGAATGAAGCGGTCAGCGGCTGCTTTAGCAGCTTCTTCTTCTCCGTTCTTATGATAGGAGAAAATTAGTTCCAGCTGAGCCTGCTCGGAATACTGGCCGAACGGGTAGCGTGCTTCCAGTAGCTGCAGTTTTTCAATTGCTAGTGCGTAGTTACTGGCCTTCAGGGCGGTAATCGCTTCGTCATAAATGGTTTGTTCCGGCGTATCCAGGTTATCGGTTTCATCACCACCACCAAACCACGAGCAACCGGCGGTTATGATACAAATCGATAGAATCGCGAACAGCTTAGCTAGGCGCATAAAAAATATCCTGATAATTGTTACCACTGTTCTTGTAAGACAGCGGTTTAGGCCACTTTCAGTTATAATGGGCAAAATTTTACCGGGCTTATTTAACCATAACCCGTAGTGAAGCCAAAGCATCAAACCGCCTTTGTGTGATGAAACCGTACAAAGAGCGCAAAAAAAGTGAAGAATATATAGCATGACAGAACAGGTGCAATTAAGCGCAACCGTCCCGGACGGGCTAGTAGGTAAGCGATTAGATCAGGCGGTTGCCGATCTGTTCCCTGATTATTCTCGATCACGTCTGCAAAACTGGATTAAAGATGGCAGTTTATCCGTTGATGGTAAAAGCTGGCGCATTCGGGATAAAGTCTTCGGTGGCGAAGAAATTGTGATTGATGCCAAACTGGAAGTGATAGACAGTTTTGTACCTCGCGAAATGCCGCTAGACATCATCTTTGAAGATGAACACATCATGATCATTAATAAGCCTGCAGGGTTAGTCGTTCATCCGGCTGCTGGCCACTGGGATGATACGCTGCTTAACGGTTTGCTACATTACAACCCGGAAATAGCGCAGGTACCACGGGCAGGGATCGTTCACCGGCTGGATATGGATACAACCGGTCTGATGGTTGTTGCTAAGACGATTCAGGCGCAGACGGATCTGGTTGCGCAGCTGCAAGAACGCAGTATGGGTCGTGAATACGAAGCTGTTGTGAATAATGTCATGACTGGTGGCGGTACTGTTGACGAACCTCTGGGACGTCATTCCCGTAATCGTCAGATGATGGCTGTTGTCGGTGTAGGTAAAGAAGCTATTACCCATTATCGGGTGCTGGATAAGTTTCGCGCCCATACGCATATCCGTCTGAAGTTGGAAACCGGTCGTACCCATCAGATTCGTGTGCATATGGCATATATCAATTATCCGTTAATTGGCGATCAGATGTATGGCGGACGATTCCGTTTACCTAAAGGCATTTCGCCGGATTTACAGAAGAATCTGCGTGATCTGAAACGTCAGGCACTGCATGCCAAACGTCTGGAGTTATTCCATCCAGACAGTGGTGAATTGATGTCATGGGAAGTGGACCTTCCTGAAGACTTGCAACAATTGCTGGTTAATCTTAAAGATGATGCTAAGGCTCACGAAGAAGACCAATGAAACTAATTCGCCCAGACTGGCTGGCGCCTGCACAGATAAAAGCTTTTACAACTACTCGTCAGGGCGGTTGTAGTAAAGGTGTATATGCGGGTCTCAATTTGGGCGATCACGTTGCAGATGACCCGTTAGATGTAGTCGAAAATCGACGTCTACTGGCAGCAGAGAACGGTTGGCAAGATGTGCAGTGGTTGCAACAGGTGCACAGTACTATTGCAGTTGAGGCTTCCGGTAACGGTGACGTGCCGCAAGCTGATGCCTGCTGGACGGATAAGCCGGGGCAAGTATGTGTGGTCATGACAGCAGACTGTTTGCCAGTGTTTATCAGTAATGCTGACGGAACCCGGGTAGCCGTTGCGCATGCTGGCTGGCGTGGGTTGGTTGATGGTGTAGTGGAAAATACCCTGCAGGTGTTTGATCAGCGGGAAGACTTACATGTCTGGCTTGGGCCTGCAATTGGTCCGGATGCTTTTGAAGTCGGAGAAGAAGTACGCCAACAGTTTTGCGATGAACTGGCTTCTTCGGATACTGCTTTTAAACCTTCTGTGACAGAAGGTAAGTGGCTGGCTGATATATATCAGCTGGCACGGTTACGTTTACAAAATATAGGCATAGAACAGGTAAGTGGTGGCGACCAGTGCACTTTCTCTCAAGCTGACGATTTCTACTCTTACCGCCGTGACGGTGTCACCGGCCGGATGGCCAGTGTGATCTGGATCGACAGTTGATATATATCAGCTTCTTCTAATTTAAATTTCCTCTGCTGGCTTGAATTTCTTCCTGCCAACCCCTACTTAAGTTAATAACTCACCAGCCGTCCCGCGGGCCATTTAGAGCCCGGATATCATAACGGCCAGTGGTGCAGATAATTTTAAGGAGGGTTCTAATGCATCCCGAACGTTTTACCAGTAAGTTGCAATCCGCTCTGGCTGATGCTCAGTCACTGGCGATTGCTAAAGATCACAATTACATTGAGCCGGTTCATATTCTTAAAGCGTTGCTGGAACAGCAGGGTGGTTCAATAAAGCCTTTACTGACACAGGCAGGCGTCAATACGCAGCAGCTTAGCAGTGCTGTGCAGCAGGAATATAGCAAGCTGCCACAGGTGTCCGACAGTGATGGTGACATTCGCTTTTCACCTAATGTAGGCAAACTCTTCAACCTGACTGAAAAGCTAGCCCGTGAATGGCAGGATCAGTATATCGCGAGTGAAGTCTTTGTGTTGGCGATGCTGGATGATAAAAGTGGCGTAGGTAAATTGCTCAAAGCGGCAGGTGCCGATAAGCAACGTCTGACGGATGCTGTTCAGCAGTTGCGTGGTGGCGAAGGTGTGAATTCTGCTAACGCAGAAGAAAATCGTCAGGCATTAAATAAATACACGATTGATCTCACCGCCCAGGCCGAAGAAGGCAAGCTGGACCCTGTTATTGGCCGTGATGATGAAATCCGCAGAACAGTGCAGGTGCTACAACGTCGTACCAAGAATAACCCTGTTCTGATTGGCGAACCTGGTGTGGGTAAAACCGCCATTGTTGAAGGTCTGGCTCAACGCATTGTTAATGGCGAAGTGCCGGAAGGCCTGAAAAATAAACAGGTATTATCGCTAGACATGGGGTCGCTGATTGCAGGGGCTAAATTCCGTGGGGAGTTTGAAGAGCGCTTAAAAGCGGTTCTGAATGAACTGTCTAAACAGGATGGTCAGGTAATCCTGTTTATCGATGAATTGCATACCATGGTTGGTGCTGGTAAAGGCGAAGGTGCTATGGATGCCGGTAACATGCTCAAGCCTGCGCTGGCACGCGGTGAACTGCATTGTGTCGGTGCAACTACGCTGGATGAATATCGCCAGTATGTTGAAAAAGACGCTGCACTGGAGCGCCGCTTCCAAAAAGTCATTGTTGATGAGCCGAGTGAAGAAGATACCGTCGCTATCTTACGTGGTTTGAAAGAACGCTATGAAATTCACCATGGTGTGGATATTTCAGACTCTGCGATTATCGCAGCGGCTAAATTATCTCAGCGTTACATTACTGATCGGCAGTTGCCAGACAAAGCCATTGACCTGATTGATGAAGCCGGTAGCCGTATTCGTATGGAAATGGACTCTAAGCCGGAAAGCATGGATCGGCTGGAGCGTCGTCTCATTCAGCTTAAAATGGAACGTGAAGCCCTGAAAAAAGAAAAAGATCAGGCGGCAAAAAAGCGTTTGCAGGAACTTGAAGATGCTATCAGCGTAATTGAAAAAGAATATGCTGATCTTGAAGAGATTTGGAATGCTGAGAAACTTGCTTTGCAAGGCTCGCAGCAAGTGAAAGAGCAGTTGGATCAGGCGCGGATTGAGTTAGAGCGGGCCAGTCGTGCCGGTGATCTGAGCATTATGTCCGAGCTGCAATATGGCAAAATTCCCGAGCTGGAGAAACAGCTGGTTGCCGCTGCTGAAGCTGAGGCCGAAGCGGATAATACCGAGCAGGAAAATAAGCTGTTGCGGAATAAAGTCGGTGAAGAAGAAGTTGCCGAAGTAGTTTCTCGCTGGACAGGTATTCCGGTTGCAAAAATGCTCGAAGGGGAGCGTGAAAAATTATTGCGGATGGAAGATGCACTTCATGAGCAGGTTATTGGTCAGGAAGAAGCAGTAACTGCTGTTTCCAATGCAGTACGCCGTGCCCGGGCTGGGTTGGCTGATCCGAACCGTCCAAATGGCTCATTCCTGTTTCTTGGGCCAACGGGGGTTGGTAAGACAGAATTATGCAAAGCATTGGCCAGCTTCCTGTTCGACACTACCGATGCCATGGTGCGCATTGATATGTCTGAGTTTATGGAAAAACATTCGGTCGCTCGCCTAATTGGTGCGCCACCGGGATACGTTGGCTATGAATCAGGCGGCTACCTGACAGAAGCTGTGCGGCGTAAGCCATATTCAGTCTTGCTCTTGGATGAAGTAGAAAAAGCTCATCCGGATGTCTTCAATATACTGCTACAAGTATTGGAAGATGGCCGTCTTACTGATGGTCAGGGGCGGACCGTTGATTTCCGAAATACTATAGTGGTGATGACATCTAACCTGGGTTCTGATCTTATTCAAAATTTCAGCAGCGATGATGACTATAGTCTTATGCGTAATGCTGTTATGGAGGTGGTGGGTACTCACTTTAGACCCGAAGTGATTAACCGGATTGATGAAGTTGTTGTTTTCCATAGCCTGGGTAAAGAACAGGTGAGAGGTATAGCGGATATTCAGCTACAGCGCTTGCGTAGCCGTTTGGCTGAAAGAGAACTGAGTCTGACACTTACTTCTACAGCGCTGGACAAGCTTGTGGATGTTGGCTTTGAGCCGATATATGGAGCACGGCCATTGAAACGGGCGATTCAGCAATGGATTGAAAACCCCTTAGCTCAGCGTTTACTGGCCGGCGACTTTAGCAGTGGCAGCGAAATTGCTATAGATGTTGAAGCTGGGGAGTTTGTCTTTCGATAAAGCTGGCAATGAGTCAATCTTCTGAAACGGATAACCCCGAGGCTGATATCAGCCTCGGGGTTTTTTATGCCTTAACCAAACAGGTAAGCGACAAACATATAATTGTCGTGCTGTAATCTTTCTGTATTTTTGGATTATATTCATTAATCGGTTTTACCAGGCTGTTTTTTAAAATCATAACTTGGGGAGGAATGTTATGCCGGACGTGCAAACAGAATCTGCAGATCAGGTAACTGGCAGTTGTCTGTGTGGTGAAGTGACCTATCAACTGGACGGTAATCTCGGGATTTTTCAGTACTGTCATTGCTCACGTTGCCGAAAGTTTACCGGCAGTGCGCATGCAGCAAATATTTTAGCCCGGCCTGAACAGTTTAGTTGGCTTAGCGGTCGCCAGCATATTGGTAAATATACGCCAGCAGACACTAAACATTTCACAACAGCTTTTTGTAAACATTGCGGATCGTCACTGCCCTGGTTGGCCAAGTCCGGTAAGGCCATGGTGATTCCAGCCGGTACACTGGATATACATCCGGGAATTGAGCCTCAGCAAAATGTTTTCCGGGCATCCGGAGCGGATTGGTATCAACCTGCAAGTGATTTGCCAGAATGGGATTGCTTGCCGGAAAAATAGCTTTCTCCAAGAAGCTTGATGCAGGTCGGTGTTTCAGAGCCATAGTGAGAGTAGGGTAATCGGCAAACTGAATAGGAGGTTGCTGGTTATGCATTACGATGTGGTGATTATTGGTGCCGGTCCTGCAGGGCTAAGTTTTGCCTGTTCGCTGAAACAGTCAGAGTTACGGGTATTGGTGATTGAAAAAAACAGTGAAGCAAATTTACAGGTACCTGCTGAAGATGGTCGGGAAATTGCGCTTACTCATCAATCAGTTGAGCTTATGCAGCGTAGCGGAGCTTGGCAGAAGCTAAAAGCTGAAGATATTGCACCTATTTGTGCAGCCCGCGTTGTAGATGGTGATTCAGATTACTCGCTTAATTTTGATAACCAGCGTCAGGATCTGGACGCGTTGGGCTATCTGGTGCCTAACTACGCTATTCGCCAAGCGTATTATGAGGCGACTATTGATGTTAACGAACAGCAGCAGATTACATTGCTGACGGATACTTCAGTGACTGATCTTGGCAGTGATGAAGAGCGTGCCTGGGTTGAGTTGTCGGATGGTCAACGGGTGCAATGTGACTTGCTGGTTTCAGCAGATAGCCGGTTTTCTGAGACTCGACGCAAGATGGGCATTGCCGCGACAATGAATGACTTTTCCCGCAGCGCTATTGTTTGTCGTATGGAGCATAGTGCTGATCATGAACAGACGGCTATAGAGTGTTTTCACTATGGTCGTACGTTGGCATTGCTGCCGATGTTGGGGAATCGTTCTTCAGTGGTCGTAACTGTTGGCAGTGAAGAAGCTGAAGCGATTCATAAAATGCCAGAACGGGAGTTCGAAGCGGATATCGAGCAGCGTCTAAAGGGACGGTTAGGGAGCATGAAACTTTGTGGTCCACGGCACTTATATCCGCTGGTGGGAGTACATGCAAAACGTTTTGTTGCCCAGAGATTCGCAGTCATAGGTGACGCCGCTGTAGGTATGCACCCGGTAACGGCGCACGGGTTTAATCTTGGCCTGAAAAGCCAGGAGATACTGGCGAAAGCTGTTGTAAATGCGGCAGGTAAAAATCAGGACGTCGGTGCTGCAAGATTATTGGATGCGTATCAAAGAAAGCATATGCTGGCGACCCGCCCTATATATCACGGCACTAATTTGGTGGTGGGTTTATTTACTGATGACCGTATACCGGCAAAACTGGCCCGTAAGTTGACTATGCGTTTGGCGAATAACTGTGCCCCGCTGAAACAAGTGATAACCGCTAAGCTTACAGAAAAAGGTTTACCAATACTTAAAGCACGATTACCTGATTTACCGTCGCCGCCAGGCTGGCTGCCAAGGTTTTAAGTTTTCAGGCTTCGCGCTATGATCAGGTGACCTTCAGCTACCGGGAAGTCACTCTATGTCTGTCACGAACACGCCGCATAAGCGCGAAAAAAGCCAGCTTAAAACTCTATTATTACAGATTCGTGATAGTCCGCAGGTACGTGAAGAAGAGCTCCAGAGCTTTGCTGCACTCAGTGGTCTGGATGTGTCCCAGATTGATGTTTTGAATGTATTCGATACGCCGGTTTTTCCGGAAACTGCTGCGGATAATTATGATGCGCTTTGGGTAGGCGGGGCCAGTGAAGCTAATGTGCTGAAGCCGGAAGAGTTTTCATTTATAGAGCCGAGTCTGAAATTGATCCAACACTGTGCAGACACTGATTTGCCGGTGTTTGCTTCCTGCTTTGGCTTTCAATTGGCTGTATTAGCACTGGGTGGGGAAATTCTGCATAAAGATGCAGATTTCGAAATGGGTAGCTTGCCTGTTTTACTGACACCTCAGGCAGCAGAAGATCCATTGTTTCACGATATCACTGGTGACTTTCTGGCTATATCTGTGCACCGCCAGTATGCCGCAGTATTGCCTTCACGCTGTCAGTTACTGGCGTATACCGATCAGTGTATGCATAGCTTTAGGGTCGATGGCCGGGATTTTTGGGCATTTCAGTTTCATCCTGAAGTGGATCGTGACACTTTGGTCGAACGTCTTACTTTTTATAAAGCGCATTACACTGACGGTGATGGTCAGCTTGACCGGGTATTGAGTTCAGCCCGGGAAACCCCTGTTGCTAATGCATTACCCCGTCGCTTTGTTGATAGGGTCCTACTCGCTTAAATTATCTCGAGCGTTGTTCGTCTATTTAGACTTTAACCGTAAATTCACTAGAACTGCTGTAGAAATTAGCTTTCATACAGGCACGGCAGTAGAATGTGCCGACTTTCTTAATAATATGCGGTGAAAACATATCATGATCGATCAGCACGATAATCAACACGCTGAAGACAACGGTTCTGCTAACCCACCTGAAAGCCCTGAAACTGCGCAGGAAAGCGTTAAGCCTCGCAGCCGTGGTATCTATCTGTTACCTAATCTGTTTACAACGGGTGCATTATTTTCTGGTTTCTACGCCGTTGTTGCCGGCATGAACGGAGATTTTGCTAATGCTTCCATTGCGATTTTTGTAGCGATGGTGCTTGATGGTCTGGATGGTCGTGTCGCCCGGATGACGAATACTTCAAGTGCTTTTGGTGCTGAGTATGACTCTCTTTCCGATATGGTGTCTTTCGGTGTTGCTCCGGCGTTGGTGAGCTTTAGCTGGGTGTTGAGTTCGGCGGGTAAGTTAGGCTGGTTTGCTGCTTTTATTTATGTGGCTGGTGCCGCATTGCGTTTAGCACGTTTTAATACGCAGATTGGCTCTGTGGATAAACGCTATTTTATTGGTTTACCAAGTCCTGCGGCGGCAGCGGCTGTTGCCGGGTTAGTGTGGGCCAGTGTTGAGTTTGATCTCGATGTTAGCGGTTATGCGTATTTAATTGCTGTTTATGTGGCACTTGTTGGCGTTCTGATGGTCAGTAATGTTCTGTATTACAGTTTTAAAGACGTTGATCCGAAAGGGAAAATCCCGTTTATGATTCTGCTGGCAATTGTGCTGGTGATTGGGGTTATTTCTATCAGCCCACCGATTATTTTGTGGTTGCTGATTCTCGGATACAGTTTGTCTGGTCCGTTATTATGGTTAGTACGCAAGCGTAAAACGCGCTCGTCGAGTTAATAATTCCCAAGGGGTGTTAAATGCTAATAAAAAAGCCTGATTCAATTAAGTCTTCGCAAATAACCCCCGAATCGATTTACCGTAATCGTCGCCAGTTTATGAAAGCCGGTCTCGGCCTGGCGGCGGTTTCTTCCCTTGGCTTGCCATCTCTGGCGCGAGCGCTTGAGTACGATATTCCTGCCGATTTGCCGCAGTATCCTGGTCCTGAATGGATGCGGGCTCAGTTGGCTGCTGCTGTGCGAAATGACGCTTTTTCTACGACAGAAGAGCCCGCGCCTTACTACAACGCGATTACGCATAACAATTTCTACGAGTTTGGTACAGATAAGCGTGATCCTGTTCGTAAAGCACAGGACTTCCAGACTGATCCCTGGACGGTCGAAATTGCTGGTGAAGTGGCTAAACCGGGTAAGTACAATCTGGAAGATATTCTTAAACCTCATGCGCTTGAAGACCGTATTTACCGTTTACGTTGTGTAGAAGCCTGGTCGATGGTGATTCCCTGGTTAGGGTTCCCGTTGGCTGATCTGATCAAGCGCTTTGAACCAACCTCAAAAGCAAAATTTGTTCGTTTTGAAACTTTAGTTGATAAAGAGCAGATGCCTGAGCAGGATAGTATTTTCTCCACCATCGACTGGCCGTATGTTGAAGGCTTACGACTGGATGAAGCCATGAACCCACTGACACTGATGGCAGTAGGGGTATATGGGAACGCATTACCACCGCAAAACGGTGCGCCGTTACGTTTAGTGGTACCCTGGAAGTATGGTTTTAAATCTATAAAGTCGATTGTGAAGATTGAGTTTGTAGAGGAAATGCCGGCTAGCAGCTGGAACATAATTGCCCCTGGTGAATACGGGTTCTTTGCCAATGTAAATCCAGAGGTTGATCATCCTCGCTGGAGTCAGGCGACTGAACGTCGCTTACCGTCTTCTTTGCTTTCCCCGAATATTGTTGATACCAAACCGTACAATGGTTATGGCGAAGAAGTTGCGCAAATGTATAAGGGGATGGATCTCAAGAAATGGTACTGAATTTACCATTCTCTTCTGTCGCTCAGATGCGCCTGCGTTGGTGGCTATTGTTTCTGTTACCACTGTGGCCGTTGGCAAACTTACTATTGCTTGGCTTCGGTAATGATCTGGGCACGGATCCTGCCAAGTTTATTGTTGATGAAATGGGCACCTGGTCGATTAATTTTCTGTGGATAACCCTGGCAATCACACCCGTGAGGCATTTTTTCGGCTGGGGTTGGGCACTTAAATTTCGCCGAATGATGGGCCTTTATGCATTATTTTATGCGGTGCTACATCTATTGGCGTTTGCAACTTTTCTGATTGGCTGGCGATCAGATTTGTTCTTCCGTGAACTGACAGAGCGTCCCTATATTGTTGTTGGTGCTCTGGCTTTAATTATCCTTATCCCTATGGGGATTACCTCAACTAAATCCATGATGCGAAGGTTGGGCAAGCGCTGGAAAACGTTGCACCGTTGGATATATCCCGCCAGTCTTTTGGTGATGTTGCACTTCATTTGGCAGATTCGTGCCAGCTTCTATGAACAATTGATTTATGGGCTGATACTGGCGGTATTATTGGGATATCGTCTATACCTTAAATATCAAAAATGAATATTCTATTCAGATGATAGCCTGCTGAAGTTGCGGTGAAGGTGAGCGGCTGAGTACTAAACGTTATGCACCTGGCCTGTAAGATTTTGGCTGGGAGGTAAAATGTTAAGTATTAATCTTATATCGGTATTGTTGCTTAGGTTTAAACGATTAGCACAGCTATGTTTCAAACTTTTGTTGGTCAGCCTGCATATAAGTACATCCGGATCAACTGGGCGTGATAAGAGGCTGCGTTCACCGTTACCATCTTTGCTGTTGAGTCTGCTATCCAGTTTAGCGCTTATCGCTGTTATTATTTTTATGCTCTACTGGTTACTCGTTGTCTTCCTGGGCTAGCGAATTAAAGCCCGTTGTTCTGAGTTGATACAGTATATTTAGTCTTTTGACTTGCTTTTAAAAGGGTTGATTCTTAGCCTGTTTTTGTCTGTTTTTTGAACAGTGAAGATATTTTTTTTCACTTTTTTTCTGGCGTTATCTTATTTTGCTGCGGCCCGTTATCCATGCTGGCTGAGGCATAACCTATCATGTGTTTCTTGCCACTCTGTATCCCGTTATCGGCGGACTGTCGCCTTGCCTGTGAATATCTGCTGCTATACTTCCTTCGACTAAGTTGTTAATTGCTGAAGAATAAAAAACAAAGAAAGGCCTTAGGCACAACCGTTTAATTTTACCCGTTATCCGGTAGCAAGGAGACCTCTGTATGCGATGCAACCGATTGGCCCTGCTGCTGTCAGGGTTTGTCATTTCGCCAGCTGTATTTGCGGAATGGGAAGTAAATCTGGTGAGAGGCGTGACTGAAATAAGTCATGCAATATTTGATCTTCATATGATTATTTTTTACGTCTGCGTCGCTATTGCGGTAGTGGTGTTTGGCGTGATGTTGTGGTCGATTATCTATCACCGTAAATCCAGGGGCGCTAAAGCTCAGCATTTTCATGAGCATCTCTGGGTGGAAGTTCTATGGACAATTGTTCCGTTCGGAATACTCGTCGCGATGGCAGTACCTGCCAGTCAAACACTCATTCAAATGTACGATAAATCAGAAGCGGATATTAATATTCAGGTCACTGGTTATCAGTGGAAATGGCGCTATCAGTATCTGGATCAGGATATTGATTTCTTCAGTAATCTTTCCACACCTCAGGATCAGATTAATAACAAAGCAACTAAAGGTGAAAACTATCTTCTGGAAGTGGATCAGCCACTGGTGATTCCTGTGGGTAAAAAAGTACGCTTTCTGATCACGGCTAATGATGTAATTCATTCCTGGTGGGTGCCTGCACTGGCGGTTAAACAGGATGCGATTCCCGGTTTTATTAATGAAGCCTGGACGGTCATTGATGAACCAGGAATTTATCGCGGCCAGTGTGCTGAGTTATGCGGACGGGATCATGGTTTTATGCCAATCGTTGTTGATGCAAGAAGTGAGGCGGATTATCAGCAATGGTTAGCTTCACAAAATCAGGCACAGGAAGCAGAGCAAGCTGCCGCGGATCAGACCTGGACAATGGAGGAGCTGATCACAAAAGGTGAGGCTGTTTATCAAACCAGTTGCATGGCGTGTCACCAGGCAAATGGTCAGGGCATACCAGGCGCATTCCCGGGATTGGTGAATACACCGTTGATGTCGGGTGATGGGCTGGAGCACGCAAGAATTGTAGTGCACGGCAGGGCAGGGACTGCAATGCAGGCATTTGGAGAGCAGTTAAGTGACGTCGACCTTGCCGCGGTCATTACCTATGAGCGAAACGCCTGGGGGAATGCTGGTGGAATGATTACACCGCAGCAAATCAAGCAGCTGAAAGAAGAGTAGGGGGCTGGTATGAGTACGCTCGAGCAAACGGCATCTACGGATCATCACCATGGCCCGGCTAAAGGAATAACCCGCTGGCTTTATACCACTAACCATAAAGATATAGGCACCATGTATCTGATATTCAGTTTGGTGATGTTTATGGTGGGTGGGTGCATGGCCTTAACTATCCGGGCTGAACTGTTTCAGCCCGGATTGCAGCTGATACAGCCTGAGTTTTTTAATCAGATGACCACTATGCATGGTCTGATTATGGTATTTGGTGCGGTTATGCCCGCATTTGTCGGTTTGGCTAACTGGATGGTACCGATGATGGTTGGGGCGCCGGATATGGCGCTTCCCCGTATGAATAACTGGAGTTTCTGGATCCTGCCCTTTGCCTTTAGCATGATGCTGATGACTTTATTTATGGAAGGCGGTGGCCCTAATTTTGGCTGGACGTTCTACGCGCCGCTTTCAACGACCTATGCGCCTCCGAGTGTGACTTTCTTTATTTTCGCAGTACATATGATGGGGATTAGTTCCATCATGGGTGCAATTAACATCATTGCGACAATTTTTAATTTACGTGCACCGGGAATGACGTTCATGAAGATGCCATTGTTCGTCTGGACATGGTTGATCACTGCATTCCTGCTAATTGCTGTCATGCCTGTGCTTGCAGGTGTGGTAACCATGATGTTGATGGATATTCATTTTGGCACTAGTTTCTTTAATGCGGCTGGTGGCGGTGATCCGGTATTGTTCCAGCATGTATTCTGGTTCTTCGGGCACCCTGAAGTTTACATCATGATATTGCCGGCATTCGGTATAGTGTCTGAAATTATTCCAACATTTGCCCGTAAGAAACTGTTTGGTTATACCTCGATGGTATATGCCACATCTTCAATTGCGATTCTTTCCTTTGTGGTTTGGGCGCATCATATGTTCACTGTCGGTATGCCATTGATCGGCGAGCTTTTCTTCATGTTCACAACGATGCTGATTGCAGTACCTACAGGTGTGAAGGTGTTCAACTGGATTGCCACAATGTTCAGGGGATCAATGACTTTTGAAACACCGATGTTGTTCGCTGTTGCTTTTGTGGTGCTATTTACTATCGGTGGGTTTTCTGGACTTATGCTGGCGATTGCGCCGGTGGATTTTCAATATCACGATACCTATTTCGTAGTCGCACATTTCCACTATGTGCTGGTGCCCGGTGCTATTTTCTCAATCATGGCTGCAACCTATTACTGGTTACCAAAGTGGACCGGTAATATGTATAACGAATCTATGGGGAAACTGCATTTCTGGTTATCTTTTATTGGCGTGAATATAACCTTCTTTCCGATGCATTTTATTGGTCTGGCGGGTATGCCGCGTCGAATTCCTGATTACGCACTGCAGTTTGCTGATTTTAATATGGTGGCTTCGGTGGGGGCTTTCCTGTTCGGCTTTTCACAACTGTTGTTTATCTACAATATTGTTTGTTGTGCGAAAGGCGGTAAAAAAGCTACTGACCGTGTTTGGGAAGGTTCGCACGGGCTTGAGTGGACGTTGTCTTCACCGCCGCCGTATCATAGCTTCAGTCAGCCTCCTAAAGTTGAGTAAGGTGACTTTATGGCTGAGCCTACCTCAACGCACCGTCGCCTGATTATTCGTCTGACACTCAGTTGTGTACTGATGTTTGGGTTCGGGTTTGCACTGGTGCCTTTGTATGACGTGTTTTGCCGTGTGACTGGGATTAATGGCAAAGTGTTGAATACCGGTCCGCTCCAGGAAGCCGTAGCCAGTGATATGAACCGAAGAGTGAAGGTACAGCTGATCGCGGTTAATAATGCTGGCATGCCATGGGGGTTTCGTCCAAGTGAATCCAGCATTGAGGTGTATATCGGCGAAATGAAGCAAACGGCCTATATTGCTTCTAATCCTACTGATCGCTATATGATTGCTCAAGCTGTTCCCAGCGTTGCCCCGGCGGAAGCAGCTCAGTATTTACAAAAAGTAAACTGCTTTTGTTTTGAACGACAGCCTTTGAATGCAAAAGAACAGCGGGAAATGCCATTGCTCTTTGTGTTAGATGACGAACTTCCCGAGCATATTAAAACTATAACGCTTTCGTATACCTTATTCGATATTACACCTGAAGATGCACTCGCCGCTGCGTCAGGCAGTGAGGAGGTTCAACTATGAGCAGTGCAACCTATTACGTTCCCGAAGAAAGCCGCTGGCCAATACTTGCATCTGTTGCTTTGTTTCTTATGGCTTTTGGTGCCGGCAATCTGATCAATGCATTATCTGCTGATGCAGGTGGAGGCATGGGATTAGTCATGCTGTTAATCGGCACATTAATGCTTGGGCTAATACTAGTTGGCTGGTTTGGTCATGTTATCAAAGAGAGCCATGCGGGGTTGTACTCTGCGCAAATGGACCGTTCTTTCCGCTGGGGAATGGGCTGGTTTATTTTCTCAGAAGTAATGTTCTTCGCGGCATTTTTTGGTGCTTTGTTTTATGTTCGCACTTTAGCTGTTCCCTGGTTAGGCGGCGAAGGTGAGAAAGGGACTGCGAACATGTTATGGCCTGGCTTTGAAGCAACCTGGCCGCTCTTTATTACACCTGATATGGAGTTGTTTCCGGGGCCGCAAGCAGTTATTGATCCCTGGCATGTGCCATTACTGAATACAGTTTTGTTGATAACGTCCAGCGTGACAGTGACCTTTGCTCACAAAGCTCTGAAGCAAGATAACCGGAGTGCGATAAAGCGCTGGTTGCTGATTACAATCCTGTTGGGAATTGTTTTTGTCTACTTTCAGGCCCTTGAGTATGCGGAAGCGTATAACGAACTGGGTTTAACGCTTCATGCGGGTATATATGGCGCTACTTTCTTTATTTTGACTGGGTTTCACGGCATGCATGTGACGTTGGGAACCTTAATGCTGATTATTATCTGGTTACGGATCCTTAAAGGTCATTTTGACAGTGAAAAGCACTTTGGTTTTGAAGCCGTGTCCTGGTATTGGCACTTCGTTGATGTGGTCTGGATTGGTTTGTTTCTGTTTGTTTATGTTTTCTGATTAGTTAGGTGATACAGGAAACGGGCTGCGAATCATTAGTTCGCCGGAGTAAACACCGTAAATAAGTAAGGCAAGAAGCAGAACGGTTAGGGTTATACGTACAGATAGTGCATGTATCGTTCGGTGAGATGCGCCCTGATCACGGACGAGGAAATACAAACCGGAAAATAATGAGTAAAGCACCGCGGCAAGCAATATCAGAATGGCAGTTTTTATCAGCATGATCTGGATACTCCGTGTGAAAAAAACGGAATCCGCTTAAGGGATACTGATATGAGTAAAGAACATAGCTGGGGTTGGTGCAAGCGAGTTGTATTTGGTGTG
This sequence comes from Aliamphritea ceti, assembly GCF_024347215.1. Taxonomy (NCBI): domain Bacteria; kingdom Pseudomonadati; phylum Pseudomonadota; class Gammaproteobacteria; order Oceanospirillales; family Oceanospirillaceae; genus Aliamphritea; species Aliamphritea ceti. The sequence goes on along the minus strand of NZ_AP025282.1, from coordinate 4,640,988 downwards.
TTGTTAATTCTGGTACCGGTTATGTTGGGATTAGGTTTTTGGCAATTGGAGCGTGCTGAATATAAACAACAGATTTTGGACCGCTGGGAAGCAACCTTACCAACACTTTCTTATTTGCCTAGATTGATTGGTACTAACGCTGGGGAAGATGGAATAAAGGTAAAGTTGAAAGGGCGTTTGCTGGATCAGAAATTCATGTTTTTGGATAACAAGATTCGTCAGGGAAAGGCTGGTTATGAATTACTGGTTGTTTTGGAAGTGAAAGGGTCTCCTGAATATGTGTTACTGAATCTGGGTTGGCTGAATGCAGATGTGAACCGTAATAACTTACCCAAGATTGCTTTGCCTACTGGCGATATAGAGATTCAAGGTAGGTTGATTACGCCAGTAAAAGGTTTTTCCTTAGGAATAACGCAGTGGCAGGAGTATTGGCCGCAGCGTATCCAGCAGATTGATCTGCAAGCTATAAAAGATTCATTAGGGTTTGAACTTTATCCACAGGTAGTGCAAATGGACTTTCCTCTGGTCGCAGGCGTGCAGGTAGGCTGGTCGAGAGTGAATATGCCACCTGAGAGACATATAGGTTATGCGTTTCAGTGGTTCATGATGAGTTTTGCATTACTGATTTGCTTAATTGTGTTTGTTTGGCGAACTTCCGGTACAGCTAGCTGGATGAAACAAGTCAAAGTGACTGCGGCTAATAAAGGAGATAAGTAATGACAAAAATATCAAGTCTCTGGTTAATCGTTGGTGTAGCTGTATTGCCGTTATTTTTTGCCATGCTGAGCTATTTTGGCGGCTGGTGGCAGCCAGTTGGTAAAGTGAATAATGGCGCGCTGATTATTAGTCATGATACCGGGCTGTTGCCGTTAACTCCGGGAGAGCAGTTGAGTCCCAGTGGGCAATGGCAATTGGTTATGCTGAGCCCTGAATGTCAGACGGAATGCCAGGGCTGGATGCAGCGGTTAGAAAAAATAAAAACTGCCTTAGGAAAGGATGCTGATCGCATCGAGCCGCGTCTGGCGAATCTGGTGGCAGGTTCTGCTGAGAGTATCGTGTTACTAGATCCATTGGGTAATCTGGTGTTGAGTTACCATTTGGAACAGTCTCCCCGGGATATTTTGGATGATCTGAAACGGTTACTGAAAGTATCTAAAGTCGGTTGATTACAGCAAAAGGAGTCGAGTATGGCCCTGGAACAATGTAATCCTGAAAATAGCTGGCCAAGACGTATCTGCGTTTTGGCAATTCTCATGACGTTTATTGTTGTGTCGATGGGAGCATGGACCCGCTTGAATAATGCAGGTCTGGGATGTCCAGACTGGCCCGGTTGTTATGGTCAGATTGTGGTGCCCAGTACTCCATCGCAAATAGAAGCTGCAGAAAATACTTATGGAACGAGTGTTGATGTCAGCAAAGGTATGACCGAGATGGTGCATCGCTATCTTGCCTCGATTCTGGGTTTGCTGATTATGCTGCTAGCCTGGTTTGCCTATCGTCGGCGCTATATGCCCGGATACCCCAAGTATTTGTCATATGGTTTGTTAATGCTGGTGATTACGCAAGGGCTATTCGGCATGTGGACGGTAACTCTGAAACTGTTGCCTGTTGTCGTGACGCTGCATCTATTAGGTGGGCTACTAACCTTAAGTTTGCTGATTCGTCTTTATCAGAAACTGAATGCTTATAAGGCTAAACCTATAGCGTTGAATAAATCCAGTTTGCTGGTGGCTGGTGCTGTCGTTTTACTGTTTTCACAATTGATTCTGGGTGGTTGGACCAGTTCAAACTATGCAGGATGGTCTTGTCCACATTGGCTGAGTTGTTCAGATCAGCAGGCAGTCAGCTTGGATTTTAAAACCGGTTTTGACGTGTCTGCGCCTGTCGGACCTAACTATGAGGGCGGCATGTTACCGCTGGAGGCCAGGGCTGCGATTCAGATGACGCACAGAGGGGTAGCAGTACTGCTATGCATCTATTTACTGATTTTAACGACAATACTGTGTCGAAATCCTGTGCTGAGATGGCCGTTAGCTTGTGTGTTATTGGTTGTTTTTGCGCAGGTTGCTTTAGGGGTTGGGAATATCCTGTGGGGATTGCCGTTGGGATTAGCCATGGCGCATCACTCAGGGGCGGTCTTATTATTAGTCAGTTTGCTGTGGTTATATCAAAGAGTCAGAACGGAGGTGCACTATGTCACAGTCTAAATCCGTGATTAGTCTTGGTCGTTTTCAATGGCGTGATTATCTTGAACTCTGTAAACCCAGAGTCGTTGCAGTCATGTTGCTGACAGCGATAGTGGGTATGTTTCTGGCCCGGACAGAGCTGCCACCCTGGTACATCGTGCTGTGGGCGACCGTTGGTATCGGTTTAGCTTCCGGCGGTGCTGCTGCTGTTAATCATGTGCTGGATAATAAGATTGATGAAAAGATGTACCGCACCCGACGCCGGCCGTTACCTGAAGGGCGGTTATCACAACGGCAGGCGCTGTTATTTGCTGTGGTTATTTCAATTATTGGCTTAAGCATACTGGCCATTTTTGTTAATCCATTGACTGCACTGTTAACGTTATTTGCCCTGTTAGGTTATGCGGTGGTTTATACCGTATACCTGAAGAGGGCTACGCCACAAAACATTGTTATAGGCGGTATCGCAGGTGCAGCTCCTCCGTTGCTTGGGTGGGTCGCAGTGACCGGCAGTATTGAAGCTAACAGTCTATTATTAGTATTAATTATATTTGCATGGACACCACCGCATTTCTGGTCACTGTGTCTGGCCAGGAAAGCTGATTATCAAAATGCCGGTATACCAATGTTGCCGGTTACACATGGTGAGGCATATACAAAAATACAGATATTGCTGTATAGCCTGTTAATGGTGGCGACAACAGCTTTGCCGTATCTGAGTGGAATGAGTGGTTTGATCTATTTGCTGGGAATCAGCGTACTGAACATAAGGTTTCTGCACTGGGGATGGAAAGTATTCAGGGATGTAGCAGGTAGCCAGATGGCGATGTTCAGATACAGCATCTATTACATTATGTGGCTGTTTGTTGTTTTGTTAATAGATCATTATTCGATGGGATTAGTATTCGGACTCTAGAGGAAAGATGAGTGTCTGACGGAGCGGCGACAGGTTACTGACCTAGCTGCGCAATTGAGGCGAGAGTACGCTTAACACCGAAACCGAAAGTCGGTCATAGCCAACTGATACGCCTTAAATTCAAAATTAGGAGAAGTATCATGTTTATACATCATATGGTTGGCATGTTTCACCACCCGAAAGAAGAGTGGGGATCAATTCATAAAGAACGCTATAGCATAGCGCATGTGTTTATGGCGCAAATCAGCATCCTTGCAGCGATACCAGCTGTAAGTATGTTTATAGGTACAACCCAGGTAGGTTGGAGTTTAACGGGTAATGATTTTGTTAAGCTTACAGTGACAAGTGCATTATCTGCAGCCATAGCATTCTATTTTGCTTGCTGGGTAGCCGTAGCCTTTATTGCCTACGCCATACACTGGATGGAAAAAACATACGGTGGTCATGTAAACATGAATGAGTGTTTGATACTTACGACATTCACTGCAACGCCATTGTTTATGTCTGGATTAGCAGGTCTGTATCCAATGTTATGGTTTAACGTGCTGGTTGGTTTAGGAGCACTTTGTTATGCCGTGTATCTCTTATATGTAGGTGTGCCCGTTATCATGGAAATTCCTGAAGATCGCGCCTTCTTCTTTTCGTCTTCAATTTTAACGGTAGGGCTGTGTACTATGGTCGGTATGATTGTTACCAGTGTGTTGTTATGGCAAACAGTTATTCCGCTTGGTTACGTGTCCTGAATGAGAGCGATAGAGTAATAGTTATTTAAAATATCGCTTACAGTCAGGCAGTAATTATCCAGAACCTCGCTTTAGAAAGCGGGGTTTTTTTATGTCTGTAGTTATAGCTAAGTTTAGTTATAAGTTTGACCATAAAAAGCCGCGATTTTTGCAGTGCAAAAACTAATTACAATTATTGCTCAAAAGGCTGTTGACTCTTTTCAGTTGGTCCCTATAATACGCCCCCACATTGAGACGCAAGACAGCGGCAACGCAGACAGCAGACACAATGAGAAACAAAGTAACTCACTGATAAACAGCTTGTTTTGAAGTTCGAGTGAAATGCTTCGACCGGAACGAAAGTTTGTTTTTCCGGTTTTGAAACATTCTGCGGAATGATTCAAAATCTTCTGAAAATAAGCGTTGACTTCCACCGGGTGTTGAGTAGAATACGCACCTCGCTTGAGACGACAGCAACCACGGTCAACACCGACTGCTGAGACGGATTAAGCAACGCTCTTTAACAATTTGATCAGATAATTCGTGTGGGCGCTTGTTGAGATGAAGCACAAAAGCTTTATCAAAGATAAGCAACCTAGTGAATTCATTTATGAGATTTACAAAGTTAGTTTAACTTTGAGCTAGATTTAAGACACTGTTTACAGTGTCGAAATTAAACTGAAGAGTTTGATCATGGCTCAGATTGAACGCTGGCGGCAGGCTTAACACATGCAAGTCGAGCGGTAACAGGGGTAGCTTGCTACCCGCTGACGAGCGGCGGACGGGTGAGTAACGCGTACGAATCTGCCTAGTAGTGGGGGATAGCCCAGAGAAATTTGGATTAATACCGCATACGCCCTACGGGGGAAAGCAGGGGACCTTCGGGCCTTGCGCTATTAGATGAGCGTGCGTCGGATTAGCTAGTTGGTGGGGTAATGGCCTACCAAGGCGACGATCCGTAGCTGGTCTGAGAGGATGATCAGCCACACTGGGACTGAGACACGGCCCAGACTCCTACGGGAGGCAGCAGTGGGGAATATTGCACAATGGGCGCAAGCCTGATGCAGCCATGCCGCGTGTGTGAAGAAGGCCTTAGGGTTGTAAAGCACTTTCAGCAGTGAGGAAAGGTTAGTAGTTAATAACTGCTAGCTGTGACGTTAACTGCAGAAGAAGGACCGGCTAACTCCGTGCCAGCAGCCGCGGTAATACGGAGGGTCCGAGCGTTAATCGGAATTACTGGGCGTAAAGCGCGCGTAGGTGGTTATTTAAGTCAGATGTGAAAGCCCTGGGCTCAACCTAGGAACTGCACCTGATACTGGATAACTAGAGTACAGAAGAGGGTAGTGGAATTTCCTGTGTAGCGGTGAAATGCGTAGATATAGGAAGGAACACCAGTGGCGAAGGCGACTACCTGGTCTGATACTGACACTGAGGTGCGAAAGCGTGGGGAGCAAACAGGATTAGATACCCTGGTAGTCCACGCCGTAAACGATGTCTACTAGCCGTTGGGACACTTGATGTCTTAGTGGCGCAGCTAACGCACTAAGTAGACCGCCTGGGGAGTACGGCCGCAAGGTTAAAACTCAAATGAATTGACGGGGGCCCGCACAAGCGGTGGAGCATGTGGTTTAATTCGACGCAACGCGAAGAACCTTACCTACTCTTGAAATCCTGCGAAGTCGGAAGAGATTCTGATGTGCCTTCGGGAACGCAGTGACAGGTGCTGCATGGCTGTCGTCAGCTCGTGTTGTGAAATGTTGGGTTAAGTCCCGTAACGAGCGCAACCCTTGTCCTTATTTGCCAGCACTTCGGGTGGGAACTCTAAGGAGACTGCCGGTGACAAACCGGAGGAAGGTGGGGACGACGTCAAGTCATCATGGCCCTTACGAGTAGGGCTACACACGTGCTACAATGGCCGGTACAGAGGGCTGCAATCCTGCGAGGGGGAGCTAATCTCACAAAACCGGTCGTAGTCCGGATTGGAGTCTGCAACTCGACTCCATGAAGTCGGAATCGCTAGTAATCGTGAATCAGAATGTCACGGTGAATACGTTCCCGGGCCTTGTACACACCGCCCGTCACACCATGGGAGTGGATTGCACCAGAAGTAGCTAGCTTAACCTTCGGGAGGGCGGTTACCACGGTGTGGTTCATGACTGGGGTGAAGTCGTAACAAGGTAGCCCTAGGGGAACCTGGGGCTGGATCACCTCCTTAAACGATAGCGGATTCTCAGCAAGCGTTCACACGAATTATCTGATCAGTTGTAGAGTAAGTACTGGGGCTATAGCTCAGCTGGGAGAGCGCCTGCTTTGCACGCAGGAGGTCTGCGGTTCGATCCCGCATAGCTCCACCATTTCTCATGCCTTGAGAGTGGTTAGTACTTAAGATTTGTATTTGAGAATACAAAAGCTAATACATGAAAATCATGTGTATTACCTTTTGTCTTTTTTTAGACAGAACGCTCTTTAACAATTTAAATCCTGTAAAAAACGAGAATTAAGAAGTAAAAAATGTACAAGCGCTAATCCGGCGTAAATGTATCGTTACTTCAGCGTTATTTACTTTGTATAAAGTAGATGGCTATGAAGTTTTATCAGTCACTTTGAATCAGACCCTTTTGGGTTATATGGTCAAGTGACTAAGCGTGCACGGTGGATGCCTTGGCAGTCAGAGGCGATGAAGGACGTGGTAACCTGCGATAAGGTTTGGGGAGTCGGTAAACAGGCTTTGATCCAAACATTTCCGAATGGGGAAACCCACCCAGTGTAAGCTGGGTATCTCTTGAGTGAATACATAGCTCTTGAGAGGCGAACTCGGGGAACTGAAACATCTAAGTACCCGAAGGAAAAGAAATCAACCGAGATTCCCCTAGTAGCGGCGAGCGAACGGGGACCAGCCCTTAAGCTGTGTTGTAGTTAGTAGAACGCTCTGGAAAGTGCGGCCGTAGTGGGTGATAGCCCCGTATACGAAAACTTATACACAGTGAAATCGAGTAGGACGGGACACGTGATATCCTGTCTGAACATGGGGGGACCATCCTCCAAGGCTAAATACTCCTGACTGACCGATAGTGAACCAGTACCGTGAGGGAAAGGCGAAAAGAACCCCTGTGAGGGGAGTGAAATAGAACCTGAAACCGTGTACGTACAAGCAGTGGGAGCGGACTTGTTCCGTGACTGCGTACCTTTTGTATAATGGGTCAGCGACTTAATTTCAGTAGCAAGGTTAACCGTTTAGGGGAGCCGTAGGGAAACCGAGTCTTAATAGGGCGTGTAGTTGCTGGGATTAGACCCGAAACCGAGCGATCTATCCATGGGCAGGTTGAAGGTTGAGTAACATCAACTGGAGGACCGAACCGACTGTCGTTGAAAAGCCAGCGGATGACTTGTGGATCGGAGTGAAAGGCTAATCAAGCTCGGAGATAGCTGGTTCTCCTCGAAAGCTATTTAGGTAGCGCCTCATATCTCACCTACGGGGGTAGAGCACTGTTTCGGCTAGGGGGTCATCCCGACTTACCAACCCGATGCAAACTCCGAATACCGTAGAGTGCAATTATGGGAGACACACTGCGGGTGCTAACGTCCGTTGTGGAAAGGGAAACAACCCAGACCGTCAGCTAAGGTCCCAAAGTTATGGTTAAGTGGGAAACGATGTGGGAAGGCTCAGACAGCTAGGAGGTTGGCTTAGAAGCAGCCACCCTTTAAAGAAAGCGTAATAGCTCACTAGTCGAGTCGGCCTGCGCGGAAGATATAACGGGGCTCAAACCATACACCGAAGCTACGGACGCAACTTGTTTGCGTGGTAGAGGAGCGTTCTGTAAGCCGTTGAAGGGAAAGCTGTAAGGCATCCTGGAGGTATCAGAAGTGCGAATGCTGACATGAGTAACGATAAGGGGGGTGAAAAACCTCCCCGCCGGAAGACCAAGGGTTCCTATCCAATGCTAATCAGGGTAGGGTGAGTCGACCCCTAAGGCGAGGCCGAAAGGCGTAGTCGATGGGAAACAGGTTAATATTCCTGTACTTCTTGTTATTGCGATGGAGTGACGGAGAAGGCTAGGCCATCACGGCGTTGGTTGTCCGTGTTTAAGGCTGTAGGCTGGGGAATTAGGAAAATCCGGTTCCCTAAGGCTGAGAGTCGATGACGAGTCCTCTTTTGGACGAAGTGGTTGATGCCATGCTTCCAGGAAAAACTTCTAAGCTTCAGATAACAAGAAATCGTACCCCAAACCGACACAGGTGGTCAGGTAGAGAATACCAAGGCGCTTGAGAGAACTCGGGTGAAGGAACTAGGCAAAATGGTACCGTAACTTCGGGAGAAGGTACGCCCCTGACGGTGATGAGACTTGCTCTCTAAGCTGTTGGGGGTCGAAGATACTAGGTGGCTGCGACTGTTTATTAAAAACACAGCACTCTGCAAACACGAAAGTGGACGTATAGGGTGTGACGCCTGCCCGGTGCTTGAAGGTTAATTGATGGGGTTAGCTTCGGCGAAGCTCTTGATCGAAGCCCAAGTAAACGGCGGCCGTAACTATAACGGTCCTAAGGTAGCGAAATTCCTTGTCGGGTAAGTTCCGACCTGCACGAATGGCGTAACGATGGCCACACTGTCTCCACCCGAGACTCAGTGAAATTGAAATTGCGGTTAAGATGCCGTATATCCGCGGCTAGACGGAAAGACCCCGTGAACCTTTACTATAGCTTCGCAGTGGACTTTGATATTACTTGTGTAGGATAGCTGGGAGGCTTTGAAACTTGGACGCTAGTTCGAGTGGAGCCAATCTTGAAATACCAGCCTGGTACTATTGAGGTTCTAACGCAGGTCCCTTATCGGGATCGCGGACATTGTGTGGTGGGTAGTTTGACTGGGGCGGTCTCCTCCTAAAGAGTAACGGAGGAGTACGAAGGTGCGCTCAGCATGGTCGGAAATCATGCATCGAGTATAAAGGCATAAGCGCGCTTGACTGCGAGACTGACACGTCGAGCAGGTACGAAAGTAGGTCTTAGTGATCCGGTGGTTCTGTATGGAAGGGCCATCGCTCAACGGATAAAAGGTACTCCGGGGATAACAGGCTGATACCGCCCAAGAGTTCACATCGACGGCGGTGTTTGGCACCTCGATGTCGGCTCATCACATCCTGGGGCTGAAGCCGGTCCCAAGGGTATGGCTGTTCGCCATTTAAAGTGGTACGCGAGCTGGGTTTAGAACGTCGTGAGACAGTTCGGTCCCTATCTGCCGTGGACGTTTGAGATTTGAGAAGAGTTGCTCCTAGTACGAGAGGACCGGAGTGAACGAACCTCTGGTGTTCGGGTTGTCATGCCAATGGCATTGCCCGGTAGCTATGTTCGGACAGGATAACCGCTGAAAGCATCTAAGCGGGAAGCCCCCTTCAAGATGAGATCTCACTGGGACCTTGAGTCCCCTGAAGAGCCGTTCAAGACCAGGACGTTGATAGGCTGGGTGTGTAAGCGTTGTGAGGCGTTGAGCTAACCAGTACTAATTGCTCGTGAGGCTTGACCATATAACGCCAAAAGCGTTTGGTTGTGTGATTACACAACACGGATCAAGTGATTGATGAAGATACATTGCTGCAAAGCATGTTGGATTAGAGTTTGTACATCATCTTAAGACTCGGATTAGCCTGAAGAAGGCATACAGGATTTTTATTGTTACAGTTTTTTGCTTGGCGACCATAGCGAGATGGAACCACCCGATCCCTTACCGAACTCGGAAGTGAAACGTCTTAGCGCCGATGGTAGTGTGGGGATTCCCCATGTGAGAGTAGGTCATCGCCAAGCACCTATTTAAGAAACCCTGCTACGTTGTAGCAGGGTTTTTTTTCGTCTGCAGAAAAGTCAGGTCTTCAGTTGTTCAAGCTCACCTGTTTGAAAATCCAGCGACGTTTTAGAACGTTATTATGGCCAGAAAGGCTTTGGTGGTTTAAGGAAAATTCAGTCTGTCAGGCCAGGAAGAAATGTTAACAGAGATGATTTTGATATTATTCTCGTAATGATTAAATAATGAGTGAAGTGAATTTAGATCCATAAAATTGATGTTGTTGTGAATGATTACCAAGTCGTTGTAAATTTTTTAGACAGTAGTAGCGAAATTATTGATTTATTTTGCTTTTTTCTACCGTCAATGCCTGTTACCGACAGTCTTTCATGGGGAAATTTAAAATTTTCGTCTATGCTTAATTATGTTTTTTCGAGTGAGCGCTAAAAACAAATTGGAGGCAAGGAATGATTATTTTTCCTGATATCGAGATACTAGATGGTAAGTGTGTAAATTTGCAGCATGGACATTTAGAAAGTCCAATTCAGTATGATGTAGATCCAGTTGAAGCCGCATTAAAATTTGTAGAACAAGGAGCTACATATCTACACCTTGTTGATTTAGATGGTGTCATGCGGGGTGAAAAGCATAATGCAGATATTATTTGTGAAATCATTGATAAGGCAGGAGTGCCAGTTCAGGTAGGTGGTGGTATCAGCACGATGACATCCGCTCAATGGTGGTTTGATCACGGTGCCAAGCGAGTTGTGTTAGGTACAGCAGCTGTAATGGATCGTCATTTTTTAAGCGAAGTATGCGCACATTACCCTGGTCGGGTAGTTGCGAGTATTGATGTTAAAGATAATCACGTAATGGTTAATGGCTGGCGTGACTCTACTGCATTCACACCTTTAGAGGTTGGGCATGCATTGCAGGATTCAGGTATTTGCGCGTTAATTTATACCGATATTAATTACGATCTTGATCATGCTGAAGCGACACTGGCAACTACAACAGAAATGGCAAGTGAGCTGCGTATTCCGGTAATCTCCAGCGGTACGGTTAAGTCTCTGGATGATATTTCACGCTTACAACTGTTGCCTAATATTGCTGGTGCGATTGTCGGTAGAGCATTCTTTAACGGCGCTGTTTCTATGGAAGACGCGTTGAGAGTAGCATCTCAGGATGTACCGAATCCTGCCATGATGTAAATTTTAGTCGTTACTAATTGATAAAAAAGCGGAGCATATGCTCCGTTTTTTTATGTCATTTACTTTTGCGGTTTTGATTTATTGTCGACAATGATTTTGTTTTTGGTATTAATTTCATGATTAATTATGAAATTTACTCAATATGGTCGACAATTTAGCCTTATGTCGTAGTTTCTTTGCTGTCTTTATCTATTAGAGTATCTGTAACGTCTGAGTCAGGTCCGGCTGTGCTCGGCAGATAATTTGTGTGAGAAAGTACAACAATAATAGAGAAGAGGCCGCTTGAAATGTCGTATATCGCCGAATATTCAAAGTCAGTTGAAACGCCAGAATTGTTTTGGGCAGAAAAGGCCGCTCAACTGAGCTGGTATAAAGCACCACAAACGATTCTCAGTAAAGACGATAACGGCATCGATCGCTGGTTTGTGGATGGTGAGTTAAATACGGCATATCTGGCGCTGGACTATCACGTAGAAGAAGGCCGTGGTAATCAAACTGCATTGATATTTGATTCACCAGTGACTGGCCAGAAGCGGCAGTATAGTTACACAGAGCTACGTGATGAAGTAGCAAAATGTGCCGGTGTTTTGCGCGATAGCGGTGTAACAAAAGGTGATCGGGTTGTTATCTATATGCCTATGGTCGCGGAAGCCGTTATTACTATGTTGGCTGTTGCCCGTTTGGGTGCTATTCATTCAGTAGTGTTTGGCGGCTTTGCGCCTAAAGAGCTTGCCGTACGTATAGAAGATGCCGCGCCCAAGGTAGTTGTTTCGTGCTCCTGTGGCATCGAAATCAGCAAAATCATTGAGTATAAACCGCTTCTGGATGAGGCTATTGAGCGTTCTAGGCATAAACCTGATGCCTGCATAATATTGCAACGCCCCCAGGCTGTAGCCAGCATGACTGATGGGCGTGATGTTGATTGGCATGACGCAATGCAGAGTACAGTGCCTGCTGCATGTGTGCCGGTTAAAGCGACAGATCCTTTATATATCCTCTACACATCCGGTACTACGGGGAAGCCTAAAGGTGTTGTACGTGATAACGGTGGTCATGCTGTCGCACTTAAGTACAGCATGAAGGCTATTTATAATATGGAGCCGGGAGAAGTGTTTTGGGCCGCCTCTGATGTGGGGTGGGTGGTAGGTCATTCATACATTGTCTATGGGCCACTTCTGGCGGGTTGTACGACAGTAGTCTATGAAGGTAAACCTATTAAGACTCCTGATGCGGGGGCATTTTGGCGTGTTTGCTCTGAATATAAGGTCAAAGCGTTATTTGCAGCACCCACAGCCTTTCGAGCGATTAAGAAAGAAGATCCCGAGTCAGTTTGTCTGGCTGAGTATAATTTAAGCTCGCTAGAGACTGTTTTTATGGCAGGTGAGCGGCTGGATCCTCCAACATATGAATGGACGAAAGCGACGCTGAATAAGCCTGTTGTTGATCACTGGTGGCAGACGGAGACTGGTTGGGCTATTTGTGGAAACTTAACAGGTGTTGAGCATCTGGATCCTAAACCTGGTTCATCAACAGTACCTGTGCCGGGTTTTAATGTACAAATTCTGGATGCTGAAGGGAATCAACTACCTGACGGTGAACAGGGAAGTATTGCCCTTAAACTGCCTTTACCGCCAAGTTGCTTGCCGACTGTCTGGGGGGATTTTAACCGGTTTAAAGAGGGGTATTTGTCAGAGTATCCAGGGTATTACTGTTCCGGTGATGGTGGCTATAAAGATGAAGATGGCTATGTTTTCATTATGGGCCGTACTGATGATGTCATAAATGTGGCTGGCCACCGTTTATCCACTGGCGAAATGGAAGAGGTTGTTGCTGGCCATCCTGCAGTTGCCGAGTGTGCGGTGATTGGTATTAATGATAGCCTCAAAGGTCAGCAACCTATTGGATTGGTACTGTTAAAAAATGGTGTGGAGCTTGATGAGGCAGAACTTGAGGCCGAGCTGATTGCAATGGTTCGAAAGCAGATAGGTGCCGTTGCTAGCTTTAAAAAGGCTGTAGTGGTGCAACGCTTACCGAAAACCCGTTCGGGTAAAATTCTGCGTAAATTACTGCGTCAGATTGCTGATAAAGAGGATTATTCGATTCCTTCGACGATAGATGATCCTGCGAGTTTACCTGAAATTGAAGCCATAATGGATCGACGAGGTCTGATTTCTCAGTAGTTAATAGTGATGCTTTTTTAGCTTGAATAAAGGCAGTTTTTACTGCCTTTTTTGCTGGAGAAAAATCAGAGTTTATATATTTACCTGTTGGCAAAAAAAATACTTAATCACGCCTAACTAGCAGCTAAATTCACGTTACTTTCATTAAAGCTGCGTTTTTTTCACATTTTTAGTGAACGCTTGGCTGGTCAAATGGTTTTTTTTTGAAAAAAGCCTGATGTCCTGCTTAAAACTTATCCAAATAGACGCAAAGTTCTGTATAATAGCGCGCAATTTACGCCCACATAGAATTGAGTGAAGCAATGGCAGACTTATCACACTACCGTAATATCGGTATTTTCGCCCACGTAGACGCGGGTAAAACTACTACGACTGAACGTATCCTGAAACTGACTGGTAAGATCCATAAAACCGGTGAAGTACATGACGGTGAATCTACCACCGATTTCATGGAGCAGGAAGCTGAGCGGGGTATTACTATCCAGTCAGCGGCGACTACCTGTTACTGGAAGGATCACCGTTTCAACATCATCGATACTCCTGGTCACGTTGACTTCACAGTTGAAGTATACCGTTCCCTGAAAGTACTGGATGGTGGTGTTGGTGTATTCTGTGGTTCCGGTGGTGTTGAGCCTCAGTCTGAGACTAACTGGCGTTACGCGAACGAATCTGAAGTTGCACGTATCATCTTCGTTAACAAGCTGGACCGCATGGGTGCAGACTTCCTGCGCGTTGTTGACCAGGTTGAGAACGTATTGGGTGCAAACCCAATGGTTATGACTCTGCCAATCGGTATCGAAGAAAACTTCGTAGGTCTGGTTGATCTGCTGTCTCGTACTGCATACGTTTGGGATGATTCTGGTAAGCCAGAAAACTTCGAAATCGTTGATATCCCTGCGGACATGGTAGATGACGTAGAGATGTACCGTGAGAAGCTGATCGAGACTGCTGTTGAACAGGACGATGATCTGATGATGGCTTACATGGATGGTGAAGAGCCTTCTATCGAAGACATCAAGCGTTGTATCCGTAAAGGTACCATCGCTCTGGACTTCTTCCCAACTTACTGTGGTTCTGCGTTTAAGAACAAAGGTGTTCAGCTGATCCTGGATGCGGTTGTTGATTACCTGCCAAGCCCAACTGAAGTTGATGCACAGCCTCTGACTGATGAAGTTGGTGAGCCTACTGGTGAAGTAGCGACTGTTTCTACAGATGAGCCTCTGCGCGCGTTGGCATTCAAAATCATGGATGACCGCTTCGGTGCACTGACCTTTATCCGTATTTACTCTGGTGTACTGAATAAGGGTGACACTATCCTTAACTCATTCACTGGTAAGACTGAGCGTATCGGCCGTATGGTTGAGATGCACGCTGATGAGCGTACCGAGCTGAGCACTGCTCAGGCGGGTGACATCCTGGCTATCGTTGGTATGAAGAACGTTCAGACTGGTCACACTCTGTGTGATCCTAAACATGAATGTACTCTGGAACCTATGATCTTCCCTGAGCCAGTAATTTCTATTGCTGTATCTCCTAAGGACAAAGGTTCTACTGAGAAGATGGGTGTTGCGATCGGTAAGATGGTTGCAGAAGATCCAACTTTCATTGTTGAAACTGATGAAGATTCCGGTGAAACCATCCTGAAAGGTATGGGTGAATTGCACCTGGATATCAAAGTAGACATCCTGAAGCGTACTTACGGTGTTGAACTGGAAGTAGGTCAGCCACAGGTTGCTTACCGCGAAACAATTACTTCATTAATTGAAGACAGCTACACGCACAAGAAGCAGTCTGGTGGTTCCGGTCAGTTCGGTAAGATCGACTACCGTATCAAGCCAGGTGAAGTAGGTACTGGTTTCACATTCAAGTCTATTGTTGTTGGTGGTAACGTTCCTAAGGAATTTTTCCCAGCAATCGAGAAGGGCTTCAAGGGCATGATGGACGAAGGTCCTCTGGCTGGCTTCCCTGTACTGGATGTTGAAATTGAACTGTACGATGGTGGTTTCCACGCGGTTGACTCCTCAGCTGTAGCTTTCGAAATCGCTGCTAAAGGCGCGTTCCGTCAGTCTATGCCTAAGGCCGGTCCTCAGTTGATCGAACCTATCATGAAGGTTGATGTGTTCACTCCAGACGATCACGTTGGTGATGTTATCGGTGACCTTAACCGTCGTCGCGGCATGATCAAAGATCAGGAAGCTGGTGCAAGTGGTGTACGTATTAAAGCAGACGTTCCTCTGGCTGAAATGTTCGGTTACATTGGACACCTGCGTACTATCACTTCAGGCCGTGGTCAGTTCTCTATGGAGTTCTCTCACTACATGCCTTGCCCGAACTCTGTTGCTCAGACAGTGATCGAAGCTGAAAAAGAAAAGAAGGCAGCTGCTAAGAAGTAATTCTTAAGTTGCTATAAAAAAACCCGCCATTGGCGGGTTTTTTTGTGTCTTTGATTTTTAATCTATGGCTGTATTTCGAAGGCCTTAATTAACAAGCTGCGAGCTCATCCAGTTCAGGGATGAGCTCTTCTTTCAGGTCGAGAAAGTCCATATCGCATAAGCCCAGAAATGCCAGTACGGGCTTCAGTTCGAATAAAGTACCTTCAGTATCATTGAGACGCCAATAGGTGCGGTAGGCGGTACTGATTTCTTTTGCCAGCAATAATGTACAGAGCTGCATGCGCATGTCTTCATGTTCATCCTTCTTCTGTTTTAGTACATCCAGATAGTTAGCCTGGCCCGTTATGGCTAAGTGAGTATCTTCAGGTATGAACCAGTGGCGTGCGAGTGCTGCTCCAACCTGAAAGTGGCTGACACCATAGAATCTCAGTTGAGCCTTGTGGATATCCTGTAAATCACTGCCATTTAGCTTACGCATCACATTCAGAAAGTCATTTTTATATGTCAGCATCAGCGGAATGCCACAGTCGTGGAGCATGCCCAGTGTGTATGCGTCATCAGTGGTAATCATTTTATAGCGCCGGGCAAGCATCACAGCAATTTGAGCGACTTCAGTCGCAGTATCCCAGAAACGTTCAAGACGAATATGTGTCGGAAAACTATTTTTTAATGCTGCAATTTGTACGACTGAGTAAACCTTTTTCAGGCCCAGCATGTTTACAGCATGTTCGATCGATTTAATTTTGGCTGCAGCACCGATCGCCGGGCTATTAACTGTTGATATAACGGAAGAGAAGAGTGCGACGTCAGATCTGAGTACACGGTAGACCTGATCCAGATCGACATCACTCGACTTCAGAGCTTTAGCGATGGTAACAAGTGCTTCCGGACGGGGAGGAAGGCTGATGGGGATTTTTCTTTTCATAGAGGGCGTTTCATTGCTCTGTTACTGCTGGCTGAAGCACATTTTACTCACTGAAAGTAGCCAGAATAAAGGGTTTGGCTACCCAAGATGACAGTTTGATTTGTAATCGTAAAGTTATTGATTTTAAGACGAATGGTTAGGTTTTGTGCAAAAAATGATCATTATGTGCAGATGTATAAAATTGTTTCCAGCACCTTGTAATGGGGTCAGACAAGGCTTTGATGCAAGGCAAAGAAGTTGCAGTTTTTCTGGAGGAGAATAGTAACTGGAGAGTGAATTTAAACGATACTTTTGAGCGCCTGGCGAATTTCCGGAGTGGACTGTTTAATCGCAGAACTCTTATAAATTCGAATAAAGGTCAGAAGTATTTTCTCGATTATTTTAGCGGAGTGCCTGATCTTTATGATTAATTGCATTGATGCTGTATTCGACCCTGAAATTTGCCAACGACTGATTGCTGAGACTCCTATGTCAGTCATGGTGACCGATCTTAATTTAAAGATTATTCAGGTAAATAAATCATTTGTAGCAACAACTGGTTATTCCATTTCAGAAGCTATCGGGCAGACGCCCAGGCTGCTCAGTTCGCATCGGCATGATCAGCATTTCTATTCATTGATGTGGCATGCAATATTAGAAACTGGCCAGTGGCAAGGAGAGATCTGGAATCGCCGCAAAGACGGTGAAGTTTATCCTGAATGGCTGAACATTAATGTTATTCGGGACCATGACGGTATCGTAAGTCACTATGCGGGTGTTTTTTCAGATATCAGTGCATATGACAATTCTCGTAAGCGTTTACATTATATGGCGCACTATGATGCCCTGACCGGGCTGGCTAACCGTACCTTGCTGGATGATCGCCTCGGGCAGTCCATCGATAAGGCGTGCCGCGATAATGCCATGCTGGCAGTCATGTTCATCGACCTCGATCATTTCAAGCGAGTAAATGACAGTCTGGGGCATAGCGCGGGTGATAAGGTATTAAATGCTGTTGCTGAAACTCTCAGGCAACAAGTCCGTCAGGTCGATACTGTTGCGCGTATTTCAGGCGATGAGTTTGTCGTGGTGTTTACTGATTTGCAGGCAGTTGAGCATCTGGCAAAGGTTGCTAAAAAGATGGTTGAAGCATTGGGCCAGCCATTTGATATTGGTGGCGAGTCTGCCGTTTATGTGAGTGCCAGTATCGGAATTAGTGTCTATCCACTCGACGGGGAAAATACTGAGGAGCTGCTTAAGAACGCCGATATCGCAATGTATAAAGCTAAAGAGAGTGGCCGAAACAGCTTTATGTTTTATACCGATCAGATGGGTAAGGTGTTACAGGAGCATTTATTACTTGAGAGGGATCTGCGCACAGCGCTGGAGAATCAGGAGCTGACAGTTGTTTATCAGCCACAGGTCTGCGCTCAGGATCATCGTATAACGGGTTTTGAAGTTTTGTTGCGTTGGTATCATCCGTTAAGAGGGTGGATTTCGCCCGCTGTGTTTATTCCCATTGCTGAGAATGCCGGTTTGATTTCTACACTTACCCGTTGGGTATTTACTGCCGCTTGTATACAGCTAAAAGACTGGCATCAACGGTTTGATCAACGTCTGAAAATGGCTGTTAATATCTCTGGCAAGCAATTTAAATTAGGCCGGCTTGATGAGGAAATTCTGAATATTATCCATTCTACAGGTGTGACTGCAGACAGAATTGAGCTTGAACTGACAGAAACATCACTGATTGAAAATGTGGATAAAGCGACCGAAATACTTAACAGTATCCGTCAACATGGGGTCTGTCTGGCAATTGATGATTTCGGTACCGGTTACTCGTCACTGAATTATCTTAAGCTGTTTGATGTGGATAAGCTAAAAATTGATCGTTCTTTTGTGCAGGCATTATTCAATGGTAAAAGCGATTCTGAAATAGTCACGGCAATAATTGCTATGGCCAATAATTTGAATATCGCAGTGATTGCTGAGGGCGTTGAAACCCGGGAGCAGCTAACATTTTTACAGGAATGCGGTTGTGACGAAATACAAGGCTATTACTTCAGCACTCCCGAATCTGCTGCGGTCATTGCGCAGTTACTTTCGCCAGTACTGAAGGATTAATTTAGCCTGCCATTGTTAATGGTACATATTGTTTGCTGCTGTTCTGACTACGGTTGTGTTGCATATAACTTTGTAGCAGGCGTCCTGTTATACAGTTAAAGCAGCCATCGCCCTGGCGATGGCACAGGCTGCTGGCACAAGCCATGAGCAGTAAGTCGTGGGAAAGGCGCGACAGTGTATTGCGGTCAGAGCTGTGGAGCTCTGTTAGTGTGAGGATACCATCATCGAATAATTGCTGAACTGCTTCACCCTGCCAGCAGGCAATGAGCTGGCCTGAAATTGAGTTTGTCAGGCTGATACTTGGCAGCGGTGTGTTTAACCAGGCATTAATGGCCAGAGCGGTCATGGCAATTCCTTTTAACTAAATGATAATGGTTATCATTATCTATAAAATCAGACATGTTGCAAGTGAAAATTGACTTGTCGGAACTGACAGCATTATTTGCAGTCACAGAATTAACCTTGCGAGGGTGAGCCGACGTATGTCGACGAGAGGAAAAATCTATGCCGAACCTTATGCGTGCTGTCTTACTGGCGTTTGGCGTCTTAATGATGAGCAGTGTTTTGCAGGCTGGACAGCTTAAACAGCGGGTACCAGCGCCGGCGTTGACTCAGACTGATCCCCAGGCCTGGTTAAACAGTGAGCCACTCAGTCTGCAGGACTTGAGTGGAAAAGTTGTGCTGCTGGATTTCTGGACGTTTGATTGCTGGAACTGTTATCGCTCATTTCCCTGGTTAAATGCTTTGGAGAAAACCTTTGCAGGTGAAAGTTTCACTGTATTGGGCATTCATACACCTGAGTTTGATCATGAAAAAGTCAGGGATAACGTCGCTGAGAAGATAAAGGAATTTGAGCTTCATCATCCGGTGATGATGGATAATGATTTTGCCTATTGGCGAGCGATGGGAAACCGTTACTGGCCAGCATTTTATCTGCTTGATAAGCAGGGACGTGTGCGATCAGTTTATATTGGTGAGACGCATGCAAATACTGCGCAGGCCAATGCGATAGAAGCGGATATTCGTCAGCTGCTGGCCGAAGGCTAGTTGCAGAGAATGATTAAAAAAGGCCACGAAGTGTGGCCTTTTTTATGGATGTCAGTCTTGGTTTTGAGCTTCACGCATAACGCAGAATACCCGGAAACCGTAAATCATAAACAGGCAGTTTAGGAAGCCGAAGAAAATATCCTGAAGCGATCGCACAACTATTGAATCAATCCCCATAGTGCTGAATAACCAGCTAACAGCGACGTTTGCACCAGTGATCAGTACGAACAGGCATACAAGGCCGGTCAGAAGATCCCAAAAGTACTCCCGGGTGGTATCCCAGCTATCTTTCATGGCTTCAACAGGCGATGATTTTTCCAACATACAGTGATAATCAGCGAAGGACCAGCGAACGGTCAGGTATAACCCCGGAATAATAAAACACATCAGACCTAAGACAATGCCTGCACCGGAAATGAAGTAGGTGAGGAACATAGAGCCCCAGCGTGACAAGCTTAGTTGTAATGCCTGAAAGGCTGTTAGTGGACGGTCTTCAACCACTGAGTTCAGGTAGGCAATAGTTGCTCCCCAGTAAAGCGGTAAAAAAAGCAGGCTGACCAGTGACAGCATCATCACAGAAGGATCTATTTCTGAGCGTTCGCCATCCAGTGAGCCAAGTACAATGGTGCCGATAATATTGAGGATAATGATAAACGGCAGCTGTATTTTGATGATGGCAAGCAGATTCATCTTGAAGAAGAACCAGGTTTGCTTGAGATAGGTAAAAGCCATCTTATGTCCTACAAAGTATGAGTTAAATTAACGTTTAGGTTTCGCCAGTAATACCAGCTTGAAGCTACCATTATCAGCGAGAGTTTCAACCCGGTTAAAGTGCGCACTGGCTTTACGCTCCAGTGGAATGTGCAGGTTTGTTACGAAGGCTGCAATGCCGTCATTTTCGAGTCTGCGCCGGGTTGCCCGTAAAAATATATCTGTCAGATCTCCGGTAACACTGAATCCCTGGTGGAACGGAGGATTACAGATAATCATTGGATAACGGCTGTCGATGCCTTCAGCACAGTTTGCCGGGATGACTTCACCGTTAATCTTATGTCGAGAGAAGTTTTCCTGACAGGCCTGCAGGGCTGTTGCATTGTTATCTGTGGCGGTAACAAAACAATCATCGCTGGCACAATTCATAGCCAGGTAGCCGTAACCACAGCCCAGATCCAAAATCCGTGTTGCGGGTTGTTTTAGACGTTCAGTAAAACGCCCCAACTGTTCGATCAGATACTCGCTGCCCTTATCAATTTTATTCCAGCCAAACACACCGGGTTTGCTGTAATAGTGATAAGTCTCATCGCTGGCGACGTCACGCAACACAGGGTAATCCTGATCATCGAGTGAGTCAGTATCGCACGCGTCTGGTCGGGTTAGAATGCCCATCCAGGTGTTCTTATCGGACTTTTCGGTTTGCATGTTTCCGGCAAAGCGTTTTTTAGCTTTATCAAGATAGGTCTTGATGCCTTCGTTTTTCAGTCCGGCGATAAACAGTTTGCCGTCGGGCCTGAGCAGCCGTATTGCCTGATTGATAACATGATGAACAATCGGTTTCTCTTTAGATACCCGGTAGATAAGTGTATCGATGCTACCGTCAGCGTATTCTGAAAAATTAAAATCACTGAAACGGCATTGCCAACCCTGTTCCGTCAGAGAATCGGTAAGATCTATCCGGTTACTGATAACAGTTACATTATTCCGGGGAGTAATCGCCAATTCGGGTTGCAGTGCATTTTCATCAGCAATCCAAAGTGTTGTGCCAGTGGCCTGGGCCAGTTCCGGGCGTAACAGATCAAAAGCGAAATCTTTCATCGGATGCTGGCAACCTCTTCGGCAGTCAGAAAACGGAACTCACCTGGCTCCAGATCTTCATCCAGCACAATGCCACCAACGCTTTCGCGGTGCAGGCCTGCAACTTTGTTCCCCATTGCTGCGAACATGCGCTTTACCTGGTGATAGCGGCCTTCCTGCAGGGTTACGCGGGCGTGATGCTCATCAAGCAACTCAAGCGTAGCCGGTAAGGTAGGTTCTTCTTCATTACGCAGCATAAGACCCTCTGCAAAAGCAGGCGCTGTTTCCGGGCTGATAGGGTCTTCAGTCGTAACTAGATACACCTTGTCGCAACGGTGACGTGGTGATGTGATGCGGTGCGACCACTGCCCATCGTCGGTGATGAGTACCAGTCCGGTCGTGTCGATGTCCAAACGTCCGGCGGGGTGCAGATTTTTGACGTTTTCCAGCTCCAGCAGATCAAGCACTGTTGGGTGTTCCTGATCTTCTGTAGCACAAATTGTGTCCTGCGGTTTATGTAACATCAGATAGCGTGGGCCAGGGGGTGGAATTTCCCGGCCGTCGAGCAACACCAGGTCACCGGTTTTAACCTGAAAGCCGTGGTCCTGATTCACCTTGTCGTTGAGCCGTACTTTCTGACTCTTAATGAGGCGTTTAACCTGACTGCGGGGCAGGCCGGTTGCCTGGCTGAGGTATTTGTCGAGTCGCATTATCTGAATGGTTACCGCTGTAATGGATAAAGCCGGGATTATACCTCAGTCTGGCCTCAGAGTTGTACGTCTGAATCATGCAAAAGCTTTCAGATTGAGCTAATATAGCGGCCCATTTAATAACCAATTCTGTGTGAACCTACGTGAAGCTGTTTGTTGATAATTTAACCAATGTCGATTTTTCATATCTGGATGGCCAGCGAGGCCTGTTGGGAGAGTCCTGGCTGGTACAGTTGGTGCTGGATGGCAGCCTCAATGAACAGGGGATGATTTGCGATTTTGGTATCGTAAAGAAAGCCGTGAAACGTTGGTTTGATGATTGCATTGATCATGCTCTGGTCGTACCGACAGGTATGGATGATCTGGTATTGCAGCAAGACCCGCAGCAAACAGAGATTGCCTGGAAGTACCCGGAAGGTGAGAGCTTCTACTGCCGTTCGCCACGCGAGGCGATAGTATTAGTCGAGCTGGATGCTATTACACCCGAAGGGTTAGCCCGTTGGTGTAAAGATCAGCTCCTGGAACTGTTTCCGGATGAAGTTAAAGGGCTGGAGATTAGCTTTATACCTGAGAGTATTCAGGGGGCTTACTACCATTACAGTCACGGTTTACAGCAGCATGATGGTAACTGTCAGCGTATTGCTCACGGCCATCGTTCCCGTATTGAGATTTTCTTAGACGGTCAGCGCAGCAGTGAAGAAGAAGCGCGCTGGGCAGAAAATTTTCGTGATATTTATATTGGCACCCGTAGTCATTTACAAACGGGCGAAGGCGAGTTACATCACTACAGCTACACCGCGCCGCAGGGTGAGTTTGAAATCAAACTGCCAGCCAGTCGCTGTCATCTGATGGATACGGAGACTACGGTTGAGCAAATTGCCTGTCATTTGGCTGAGCAGGTAAAACAAGCAAATCCTGAACATGAAGTTCTGGTGCGTGCGTATGAAGGTGTTGGTAAAGGCGCGATTGCGACTGCTTAAATATTGCTGTTATAAAACTAAAAAAGCTGCCATTGGCAGCTTTTTTTGTGTCTGTTGCTCTGTTGTATCTTACTGCCGCATGGCTGCTTGCTTCAGAGCATATAGCTGTTCCAGCGCTTCCCGTGGTGAAAGGTCGTCTGGGTTAAGTTCCTGTAAAGACGTCAGAGCAGGGTGGGGCTTAGGTGCGAAAAATAAGTCTTCCTGCATAGGTGGCGTTTGACGTTTGTGTTCACTGTGTCCGGTATCATCTTCCAGTTGTACCAGTTTTTGCTTGGCTCGCTGAATAACGTGCTGCGGGACACCTGCTAGCTGAGCTACCTGTAAACCATAGCTTTGGCTGGCGGGACCTTCCTGTACTTCGTGCATGAAAACAATGTGATCTTTGTGTTCCATTGCTGTCAGGTGCACATTGAATACGGCTTTACTTAACTCAGGTAAAACAGTCAGTTCAAAGTAATGAGTGGCAAACAGGGTCAGAGCTTTGACTTCATCAGCCAGGTATTCTGCCGCCGCCCAAGCTAGGGATAAACCGTCAAAAGTACTGGTACCACGACCGACTTCATCCATCAGCACCAGGCTGTGCTCGGTCGCATTGTGTAAAATGTTAGCTGTTTCAGTCATTTCAACCATAAAGGTTGAGCGTCCGCCTGCTAAGTCGTCAGAAGATCCCATACGGGTAAATATTCGGTCAACTAAACCAATTGTAGCGGCCACAGCAGGGACGTAACTACCAATATGCGCTAACAGGGTAATCAGGGCTGTCTGACGCATATAGGTGGATTTACCGCCCATGTTAGGGCCGGTAATTATCAGCATTTGTCTTTGTGGCGAAAGGGTCAGGTTATTCGCTACAAAAGGCTCATTCAGAACACTCTCTACTACTGGGTGACGGCCCTGATGAATTTCGATCAGAGGTTGGTCTATCAGAACAGGTGCAACAAATTCGAGGCTGTCTGCCCGTTCGGCAAGGTTACAGAGAACATCCAACTCGGCAATTGCCTGAGCGCTGTCCTGCAGTGGCGCAAGTTGTTCAGCCAGTTGTTCTACTAATACTTCGTAGAGTGCTTTTTCCCGGGTGAGGGCACGGCTTTTGGCGCTGAGCGCTTTGTCTTCAAATTCTTTTAGTTCCGGTGTGATATAGCGCTCGGCATTTTTGAGTGTCTGACGTCGAATGTACTCTGCAGGCATATCGACAGCCTGCGCTTTACTCACTTCAATAAAGTAACCGTGTACCCTGTTATAGCCAACTTTTAGGGTAGCAATATCAGTACGTTCCCGTTCTCTGCGCTCGAGTTCTACTAAGTAGCTGCCAGCGTTTTCACTGAGGCCGCGAAGCTCGTCTAATTCGCTGTCGTAGCCAGTAGCTATTACACCGCCGTCACGTATAACCACCGGGGGATTTTCAATGATAGCTGTTTGTAACAGTTCGTTGAGTTCGGGGAACTCACTGGCGCTGTCGGAGAGTTCACTAAGGCGTGCCGGACGATTACCGGCAAGTAACTGTTGCACTTCCGGCAGCGTTTGAAAGGCGTTTTTCAGGCGTTCAAGGTCTCGGGGGCGTGCTGAGCGTAAAGCAATACGTGCCAGCACCCGTTCGATATCACCGATTTGTTTTAGAGCAGGTGATAGTTGTTCAAAACGGTAGTTATCCATCAACCATTGAATAGCTGCTTGCCGGCCCTGCAAGGTGTTACGGCAACGCAGCGGGCGGTTCAGCCAGCGCCGTAACATCCGGCTGCCCATTGGGGTTGCTGTCTTGTCGATAACTGATGCCAGGGTATTTTCTTTGCCGCCGGCAAGATTTATATCTATTTCCAGGTTTTTTCGGGTGGCGGCGTCGAGAATAACGCTTTCATCCCGTTGCTCCAGAATCAGGCGGCGTATATGTGGCAGATTGGTTCTCTGTGTATCTTTTGCATATTGTAACAGGCAGCCTGCAGCTCCCAGAGCCAGTGGAACATGAGCGCAACCAAAGCCGCTGAGGTCCTGGGTTTGGAATTGCTGGCATAACAAACGTTCAGCTGTTTCTAATTCAAAGTGCCAGGGTGCTTGTGGGCGTAAGCCTTTGTAACCGTTAAGGTGTTCGCCAAATGAAGCAGTATCGTTATACAAAATTTCTGCAGGTTTTAGCCGTTCAAGCTCACCATACAAAGCTTCATCACCATGGATCTCTAAGAGGCTGAACCGACCGCTGCTGATATCTACAATCGCGATACCATAATGGGATTGCTGGTGGTTAATAGCTACCAGTAAGCTTTCCCGGCGCTCATCCAGCAATGCTTCGTCACTGATGGTTCCCGGGGTAACTACCCGCATGACTTTACGTTCAACAGGACCTTTGCTGGTGGCTGGGTCGCCAACCTGTTCACAAATGGCCACAGATTCGCCGGCACGAACAATTTTAGCGATGTAACCGTCCGCTGAATGATACGGAATGCCAGCCATTGGGATTGGGTTACCGCCGCTTTTGCCTCGGGCTGTTAAAGAGATATCTAACAGTTGCGATGCTTTTTTAGCGTCGTCGTAAAACAACTCATAAAAGTCCCCCATACGGTAAAACACCAGTTGATTAGGGTGTTCAGCCTTGATGCTCAGATATTGTTGCATCATTGGAGTATGTTTTACGGCGGCGTTGTTTTGTGCGGTCATAATTCGTGCGACTGAGTCTTATGTGAGAGGTATTAATGAGCACAGCAGGTTACCAAATCGCTGCTGAATCCGCCATGAGGATTCGTATTTGATATGAGGATAAAAATATACAGCAGAGAAGGTCAGGTAGGACCTGTTACCTCTGACTGGTTTACGCCTGCAATGCTTATAGAAATTTGTTATAAATTCATATCCTTAGCGCGAACAGAACGTTTGAATGATCTGTTGTAGAGTGTATTTCCTATGATTTTCAGGTTCGTCGTAATACGTGTTTTTAGTTTGGTGATCTTATTGGCCACTGTGGTTGGCCATGCGACAGCGTCGCATCGAAGCATAAATCTAGTCAGTGGCCCTGACTATGCGCCATATGTAAGTGACGAACTGCCAGAAGGTGGTGTCGTTACTGAGGTGGTGAAGCGGGTCTTTAGTGAGATGGGGTATCATACCGAGTTATCTTTTTTCCCCTGGAACCGCGGCTATCAGCGGGTTCTGAATGTTCAGAGTGATGCAACCTTTCCATATGCCTGGGGAGCAGACCGGGCCGAGCAGTTTCTCTACTCAAGGGCGGTGAACAGGGTGACCATCCGGGTGTTTATGCACAGAGATGCTGCCTTTGATTTCACGGAAGCGAATGACTTGGAGGGCTTGTCATATTGCCAGCCACTGGGATATCAGACTGAGCCGGAACTCAGATATATGATTGAGCAGAAACAACTGGTCCGTTATGAAGCACGTGATATGGATGGGTGTTTCGAAATGCTATCCGCAAAGCGGGTGGATTTTGTTGTATCGAATGATCTGGTGGGCTGGAGTGCTGCACAAAGAGCCATAGGCAATGCTGCTGAGCAGACAGTTGTAACGGCCGATGAGCCATTTAGGGCTATATCTGAGTATTTGATTATCAGTAAACAGCATCCGCAAGCAGAAATACTTATCGAAACCTTCAACATTGCATATGAAGCATTACTTGAAGTGGGAGTGCTGGACGGCATCTGGAAGTCCAGGCTGGGGCGTCATGCTCAAGCGGTTAAATGAATAGTAATTAGCAGGAGTGTGTATTGATGGGTATGGGGCAGCTCAGACGGCATATAGAGGCATACCTTATTGCTAAGGATAATAATAAACCTCATCTGATGCCGCAGGTCTTTATTCAGGATGCTGAACTCCGAATGCAGGTTGACAGTAACAACATTAATTTTCCTCCGAAAGTTAGTGGTGAAGCAGAAATTACAGCGACTCTGGTACAGCGTTTCAATGAGGCTCACCAGAATATCTACACATTTTGCTTACCTGAGAGCCTGTCTGAAAGCATGCCTGATGAGCAGGGTTACGTTACTTGCCGCTGGTTTGTTTGCATGCAAGACAAACGATCAACAGAAATTAAAATCGGTGCAGGTTGGTACCGCTGGTATGCTGGTGATCAGCAAATTGAGCGTCTCGATATTGAAATACAGCAAATGAATTTGTCCCTGGCTGACAAGCAGTCGGTGATATTTTCCTGGGCACAGCGGTTACCCTGGCCATGGTGTTCTGCTGAGATTGCTGTTGAGACCTTGCCATGTATATCTGAGATGGATGCTTTGCGTGAATTCCTTGTTCATGGGCAAAGCTAGCTTGTTCGTCTGAAGTAGAAAAGAGAAGACTGATGGGAACGGAAAATATTTTACAGCTGGTTGAACAGTTAGCGGATCGGGCTTTACAGCAAAACGTTATATTGTCGACAGCCGAGTCCTGTACAGGTGGTGGGATTGCTACGGCGATGACAGCGCTGGCCGGAAGCTCTGCCTGGTTTGATGCAGGCTTTGTGACATACAGTAATGAAGCTAAAAGCCGTATGTTAAATGTGCCGCTGGCTGTGATTGAAGCACATGGGGCGGTGAGTCAGCCGGTGGTTGAAGCCATGACTGCAGGCGCAATTGCTAATAGTCAGGCACAGCTGAGTGTTGCTGTGAGTGGTGTAGCCGGGCCTGGTGGTGGTACGGAAAAAAAGCCGGTAGGGACTGTCTGGATTGCCTGGAGAAGTGGATCTGAGTCTGTCGCTCAGCGATATCAGTTTGCTGGTGACCGGGATTCCGTGCGACTTCAGACCGTAGAACAGGCACTTAGCGGCCTGGTGAAACTACTGGATAAAAATACTGTATAAAAAAACATATTATTACTTGCAATGTGATTCGGCTGCGACAATAATGCTGTGCAAACGTACAGTATTTAATTTCTCTACAGATTATAGGTTTTAATATGGACGACAACAGAAAGAAAGCCCTTGATGCCGCCCTTGGCCAAATCGAACGTCAGTTTGGTAAAGGTACGGTTATGCGTATGGGTGATCAGCCGCGTGAAGCTATTCCTGCTGTGTCGACCGGTTCTCTGACGCTGGATATCGCGTTGGGTATTGGTGGTTTGCCTATGGGTCGTATTGTTGAAATCTACGGTCCGGAATCTTCGGGTAAAACAACTCTTACTCTGCAAGTTATTGCCGAAGCTCAAAAGCAGGGCAAGACCTGTGCGTTCATTGATGCAGAGCATGCTTTGGACCCTAATTATGCTGAGAAGCTGGGCGTTAATGTAGATGAGATGCTGGTATCTCAGCCAGATACTGGTGAGCAGGCACTGGAAGTTACAGATATGCTGGTTCGTTCCAGTGCAGTAGATGTTCTGGTTATTGACTCTGTTGCTGCCCTGACACCTAAAGCTGAGATCGAAGGTGACATGGGTGATTCTCATGTAGGTTTGCAGGCGCGTCTGATGTCTCAGGCGCTGCGTAAGCTGACGGCTAATGTAAAGAATGCCAATACTCTGGTGATCTTTATTAACCAGATTCGTATGAAAATCGGTGTTATGTTTGGTAGCCCTGAAACAACGACTGGTGGTAACGCACTGAAATTTTATTCCTCTGTTCGTTTGGATATCCGTCGTATCGGTGCAGTGAAGCAGGGTGACGAAATTGTCGGTAACGAAACCCGGGTTAAAGTTGTTAAGAACAAGGTTGCTCCTCCATTCCGTCAGGCTGAATTCCAGATTCTGTATGGTCAGGGTATCTACCATATGGGCGAAGTAATTGATCTGGGTGTAAAAGAAGGGATGATTGATAAGTCCGGTGCATGGTACGCATATAAGGGCGACAAGATCGGTCAGGGTAAAGCAAATGCTGCCCGTTACCTGGAAGAGAATCCTGAAATCGCAACAGAGATTGAAGCTGCTATCCGTGCTAAGTTGCTGGTAACTGCTTCGGAAGAAGATGAAAGCGAAGAAGCTGAAGCAGCTCCTCAGCTGGATCTGTAAGCGATAAGTCAGATAAAAGTTTGCTGATGTTTATTAAACCCTGCTCTTGTGCAGGGTTTTTTGTATCTGCCAGAAGGAAAATGTTATGAGTTTTAATCGCTCTGCTGCAACTCAGGCTACACTTGAATCTGATTCGGATATAAAAAATGCGGTTTTTGGCTTGCTGGCAAGACGTGAATACTCAATGAAAGAGTTGATCACTAAATTGAAGCCAAAATGTTGTGATGAGAGTCAGCTAGAAAATGTACTCTTTTCATTACAGGAAAGTGGCTATATCAGTGATGAGCGTTTTTTAGAGAGTTTTTTACGTCAAAGGATTAATCAGGGCTATGGTCCTATGAAAATCCGTTTCGATATGAGAGATAAAGGTATTTCTGCTGAAATGCTGGATTTTGCTATGGAAGAGCAGGAGGTGGATTGGTTTTCTCAGGCGTTGGAAGTGTATCGCCGTAAGTTTAAAGGAGAAGAAAACTATGATGCAAAAGGCTATGCAAAACGCATGCGTTACATGATGCAACGAGGTTTTGATGCAGAGCAAACCCGCTATGCTATTGATGCAAAAGAAGAATAAAACCTGTAAATCAAAAAGAAATATTAATATTAGCCTTAGTTACTAAAAATATTCGAACAATTTATTGTCACGTTATATACTGCATCGCCATTTTTACACTGTTTTTTTTGTTACTTTTGATTGAATGCGTAGGCAAATGAATCGATCAGGGTGCTATTTTAGGTGTTGCGAGCGATAACTGTATGAAAAATATGACAAGTGCCGAACTGCGACAGGCATTTCTAAACTACTTTGAAAACAACGGCCATCAGATTGTTGAAAGTAGTTCTCTGATCCCAGCCAATGATCCTACCCTGATGTTTACCAATGCAGGCATGGTGCAGTTTAAGGATGTATTCCTGGGCAGTGATCAGCGTGCTTATTCACGTGCTACAACTTCGCAGCGCTGTGTTCGCGCGGGTGGTAAGCATAACGATCTGGATAACGTTGGTTATACCGCTCGTCACCACACTTTCTTTGAAATGTTGGGCAACTTCAGCTTCGGTGATTATTTCAAGCGCGATGCAATTAACTTTGCCTGGACATTTCTGACAGAAGTACTGGAGCTGCCAAAAGAAAAGCTCTGGATTACTGTGCATATCAGTGATGATGAAGCAGAAAAGATCTGGAAAGAAGAAGTTGGTATCGATCCTGAGCGCTTCTCTAAGTTGGATGAAGATAATTTCTGGTCAATGGGCGATACTGGCCCGTGCGGACCAAGCTCTGAAATATTCTATGACCACGGTGCAGATATCTGGGGTGGGCCTCCGGGCAGCCCGGAAGAAGATGGCGATCGCTATATCGAAATCTGGAACCTGGTATTCATGCAGTTCAACCGTGCAGCTGACGGTGAAATGACGCCGTTACCTAAGCCTTCTGTTGATACAGGTATGGGGCTTGAACGTATCGCTGCTGTACTGCAGAACGTACATTCTAATTACGAAATTGATTTATTCCAAAACCTGTTGAAAGCAGCTGCGACTGCTGTCGGTAGTGATGATCTGGATAATAAATCCCTGCGAGTAATAGCTGATCACATCCGTTCATGCTCTTTCCTGATTCTAGATGGCGTAATCCCGAGTAATGAAGGTGCAGGTTACGTGCTGCGTCGGATTATTCGTCGTGCTGTGCGTCATGGTAAAAAGCTGGGTGCTCAGGGCGCATTTTTCTACAAACTAGTTACGGCACTGGTTGCTGAAATGGGCACTGCTTACCCTGATTTAGCTGCGCAGCAAGAGTTAATAGCTAAGGTGTTGCTTAAAGAAGAAGAGCAGTTTGCCAAAACGCTTGAGCACGGTATGGGGCTGTTGGAAAACGTTATTTCCAAGCTGGATGGTACTGAAATTCCGGGTGAAACTGTTTTCAAACTATACGATACCTACGGTTTCCCGGTAGACCTGACTGCTGATGTGGCTCGTGAGCAAGAACTGACGATTGATATGCCTGGTTTTGAGCAGGCAATGGAGCAACAACGTAATCAGGCGCGAGCGGCCGGTAAATTTAACGTCGATTACAATGACACGTTAAACCTTGAAGGTGAAACCAGCTTTACAGGTTATGAGCATCTTCAGGGGTCTGCCAAGGTTGTTGGTTTGTTCAGCAATGGTGCGGCTGTGGATTCATTGAATAGCGGTGACACTGGCATTGTTGTGTTGGACGAAACGCCGTTTTATGCAGAATCAGGCGGACAGGTTGGCGATAGCGGTGTATTGAAGGCAGATAACTGTCTGTTCAGTGTTTCGGATTGCACAAAAGAAAGTAAGAATCATCTGCATCATGGTGAACTGCAGCAAGGGGCTATTAAACTGGGCGATACTCTGTTCCCTGAAGTTGATGCTGAACGACGTCAGAAGACGGCGGTTAACCATTCTGCGACTCACGTGCTTCACGAAGCGCTTCGCCGTGTATTAGGTTCTCATGTGCAGCAGAAAGGCTCTTTGAATGATGCTGACCGTCTACGTTTCGACTTCTCTCATTTCGAAGCGGTAACTGCTGAAGAGTTACAAGTCGTTGAAGATATGGTTAACGAGCAGATTCGTCTTAATACCCTGATCGAAACTGACATCATGGACATAGATTCCGCCAAAGAAAAAGGTGCGATGGCGCTGTTTGGTGAAAAGTATGATGATGAGGTGCGGGTGTTAACCATGGGCGGAGACTTCTCTGTCGAGCTGTGTGGTGGTACTCATGCTCAGCGCTCAGGTGATATTGCCTTGCTGAAGATTGTATCTGAAGGTGGTATTGCTGCAGGTGTACGTCGTGTTGAGGCTGTTACCGGTAAGGCTGCTCTGGATTACATGGCAGGTGTTAGTGAGCAGCTACAGGAAAAACTGACTGATCAGCAAGGTAAAACCCGTCAGCTGGAAAAAGAGCTTGAGCAATTAAAAGCTAAGCTTGCAGCAGCTAAAGGTGCTGATCTGGTAAGTGCAGCAGTTGATGTTGCTGGTGTGAAAGTGCTTGCTGAAGTGCTGGAAGGCATAGAGCCTAAGGCGCTGCGTGACACCATTGATCAGTTAAAGAATAAGTTGGGCAGTTCAGTGGTTGTGCTGGCTACAGTGGCGGACGATAAAGTTAGCCTTGCAGCAGGCGTAAGCAAAGATGTAACTGCTAAAGTGAAGGCTGGTGATCTGGTACGTGAGTTAACAGCTAAGCTGGGTGGTAAGGGCGGTGGTCGTCCTGATTTTGCTCAGGGTGGTGGTACCGATGCAGCAGCTTTGCCTGCTGTTCTGGCAGATGTTGCCGGGTTGGTCGAAAAGAATTTGTCGTAGTTTTTAGTCTGAAAGGCTATTAAGGAAATAGGTAAATGGCCCTATTTGTACAGAAATACGGTGGCACCTCTGTTGGCTCGGTAGAGCGCATTCAGGCTGTCGCTGATAAAGTTAAAGGCTTTCGTCAGGCCGGTCATGATGTCGTTGTCGTTGTTTCTGCAATGAGTGGCGAAACTAATCGTTTGATTGGTATGGCTAAAGAAATGCAGGAGCAGCCTACTCCCCGTGAGATGGATGTACTGGTTTCTACCGGTGAGCAGGTAACCATTGCGCTATTATGTATGGCACTGGAAGCTCGTGGCGTAGGTGCGCGTTCATTCACGGGCAGTCAGGTCAAAATTCTGACCGATGACAGCCACATGAAAGCACGTATTCAGGACATAGAAGTCGATCAGATGCGTGCGGAACTGGATATGGGGCGGGTTGTTGTCGTTGCCGGTTTCCAGGGGGTTGATGAGCTAGGTAATATTACGACTCTGGGTCGTGGTGGCTCTGATACTACAGGTGTAGCGCTTGCTGCTGCGCTTAAAGCGGATGAGTGTCAGATATATACAGATGTGGACGGTGTGTACACAACTGATCCACGAGTTGTTGAGGGCGCTCAGCGGCTCAACGAGATTACTTTTGAAGAAATGCTGGAAATGGCCAGTCTGGGTTCAAAAGTACTGCAAATTCGGGCTGTGGAGTTCGCTGGCAAATACAATGTGCCATTGCGGGTATTACACAGCTTTCAGGATGGACCAGGAACGCTTATAACTACAGAGGAAGAGGATACAGTGGAAAAACCGGTCATTTCAGGGATTGCATTTAACCGTGATGAAGCAAAACTGACAATACTGGGTGTCCCTGATATTCCCGGTGTAGCTTCGCGGATTTTGGGTCCAGTTAGTCGTGCCAATATTGAAGTCGATATGATTTTGCAGAACGTGGCGGCAGACAACACAACAGACTTTACGTTTACAGTGCATCGTAACGACTTTAACCAGGCAGAAGAGATTCTGGTGAAGGTTAAGGAAGAGCTGGGTGCACGTGAGGTAATTGGTAATAACAAGATAGCTAAAGTATCAATTGTTGGTGTAGGCATGCGCTCGCATGCTGGTGTAGCCAGTAAGATGTTTGATTCCCTGGCTAATGAAAACATCAATATTCAGATGATTTCTACTTCAGAGATTAAAGTCTCTGTCGTAATTGCTGAAAAGTACTTGGAATTAGCTGTCCGGGGACTTCACTCGGCCTTTGATTTGAATGCCGTTGATACAGTTAGTGAATAGCAGCCACTGTTTAAGTAGTTCTATGTAGCTGTTGTTGCACATTTTATTTGTTTAACGCCAGAGGTCTGTTAATCTGTTGTAAGTAATACAGATTAGGACGCTCTGGCGCTTAAATAAGGAGATTATTTAATGTTAATTCTTACTCGCCGTGTAGGTGAAACGCTAATGGTCGGTGACGACGTCACTGTTACTGTCCTGGGTGTGAAAGGTAATCAGGTGCGCATTGGTGTTAATGCACCTAAAGATGTGTCTGTTCATCGCGAAGAAATCTATCAGCGTATTCAGAAAGAGAAGCAAGAAGGTAATCAAGAGTAAATTTTTGAAATTAATGCTTTTCTTTTGAAAATCATTCTTGTATTATTCGCGCCGTTGTTGAGGTGAGATGGCCGAGTGGCTGAAGGCGCGCCCCTGCTAAGGGCGTATAGGGGAAACTCTATCGAGGGTTCGAATCCCTCTCTCACCGCCATTTAGCGCCCGTAGCTCAGCTGGATAGAGTACCTGGCTACGAACCAGGCGGTCGCACGTTCGAATCGTGCCGGGCGCGCCACTTAAATGTGATGTTTAAGTGGCATAATGGGAATACAACACACTTGGATTTAGCGCCCGTAGCTCAGCTGGATAGAGTACCTGGCTACGAACCAGGCGGTCGCACGTTCGAATCGTGCCGGGCGCGCCATCCAATCCAAGTATCTGTTTTAAGTCTTTGTGTTTATTCAAATGTAGAGCAAACGAGTTGCAGTGTAGTGACACTGTCAAGAGTTTGTTTTATGTCTGTTTTTTCTGAGACAGTTTTGCAGTGATTAAGCGCCCGTAGCTCAGCTGGATAGAGTACCTGGCTACGAACCAGGCGGTCGCACGTTCGAATCGTGCCGGGCGCGCCACTGTCTCCTTTTTCATTTCAGTCTAATTCTTTCAGATATTATTTGATCTGGCTTAGTTGCCTGTTTTTAAATGACTTCTTTATCTCTTCTGTGTTTGTTCTCTGGCTTATCTATGTTCCCTGTTACGCTTTTTGTATATGCCGGTAATCCTCTAGTACGGTTTATGAATGGCTTCTCTGAGGGCATCTCAGGCTCTTGTGTGCTAAGAAAAAAGTCTTGGTTAAACACACTAAATAGATGATTGCCTTTTTGCACGGTCCTTATGGTTGTGAGGGGGAGGGTGGTCGTGTCGTGGTGTCGTGGTGTTGTTGAGTTGGTTGTCTGTTGCTAGGCATTTGTCGCTATATGCTGTCACTAATTGCATGGTTGGCAGAAGGCTGTAGCCCTATAACAGAATATTACTATAAGCAGCTGGTTTATTAGGGTTCTGGCGGGCTTGGTGCCGCTCTGTTCGTCATGCAGAGTGGGTGGTGTAGCTTGTGATTGCCGTCAGGCTGTTAAGTGTTAGTTGTTGGAGATAAAGAAGAGGTTTTTAGGGCAAAAAAAACCGCATGTTAATACATGCGGTTTATATGAGTTCTTAGCGTTCCCTAAAGGCTGTGTCCAGACCGCGGGATATGGGCTTGAGCAGATAATCCATAATGGATTTACTGCCGGTTTTGATGTCTGCGGTGACTGTCATACCCGGGGACAGTGTAAGCTTGGTATTGTCACCAACCCAGTTGGTTGTCAGACTTATTTCAGCTCTGAAGTAAGGGTCTTTCTTATCATCCAGATAGGTTGTCGCGGAAAGCCTTTCGATAACCCCGTCAACTGTTCCAAAACGTGCGGAGTCGTAACTGTCTACTTTGATTTCAGCACGTTGTCCGACACTGATGTGGCCAATTTCATTAGGCAGTACGCGTGCTTCAACAACGACTTCGTCGTCTGTTGGTACCAGCTGCATGATTACCTGGCCAGGATCAACTACAGCATTGATTCGGGTAATAGAAAGGTCCTGAACAATACCTGTCAGTGGGGCGTATATATCCAGACGTTTAACCCGGTCGCGCACACGGATTAGTGACTGATCAATTTCAGCCAGTTCTTCGCCAACGCTGCCGGCTTCCAGTTCAATATCTTTCTTAAAGCGTGCGCTGAGCTCAATACGTCTTTGTTCTGCTTCAGTTAGCGCTGATTCAGCTACCCGAATACCATCGACAATGCTGAGGCTTTCGCTTTGAGCGTCTGCAAGGCTGGTCTGACTGGTAAGCAGCTCCGCCTTAGATACGACGTTGCTTTTCACCAGCTTGGCGCGTATAGCTACCTGTTCTTTGAGCAAGCTTACTTTCTTTTTGATTGACTGGGCACGGTTGCGCTGCTGTTTGATTTCTTCATTTCGTTGGCGAATCTGGGAGTCAATGACGCTGAGTTCGCTGTTCTGGCTTGCCAGTTGTGCGGAGTAAATGGTCATTTGTTTGTCAGCGAGGGCTGGATAGTTGTTGCCAGTATCGCCAAATGATGGGATGCGATCATCCAGAATGGCTTGCAGGCGCTCACTCTCGAGAATAAAAGCAGCACGGCGAATTTCCAGTTGCTGAAGCTCAGACTGACTCGCAGGAGGTGCAAAGCGGAGTAATAAATCCCCAGATTGTACCTGGTCTCCGTTTCGCACAAGAATTTCACTGACAATGCCGCCTTCAAGATGCTGAACATCATGAATGAGTCCGGCGGGTACGATTTCACCGCGGGTGGAAGTAACTTCATCTACTTTTGTTAAGGTTGCCCATACGATTGCAGCTATCAGAATAAAAGCTGTGAAATAAATAGCTGCGTTAATAATGCCTGCTGGTTCGTGTTCTTCCAGCTGGATTGCCTGGGCAAGAAAACGGGCGCGGGCGCGCGGCAGGCTGGCGCCGCCGTGTGAGGAAAACACGTTGTTGTTTTTACTCATGCTGACTTCTCCAGCGTCAGGGCGATTACTTCTTGTGGCGGTCCAATGTGTATCACTGTGCCTTGCTCCATTAATACTGCTTTGTCGGCCAGGCGTATATGGCTTGGGCGATGACTGACCATTACGATAGAGCGGTTGCCTTTGAGGCGTTTAAGTTGCTCGATGAAGCGGTTATCTGACTCCAGGTCTAGTGAGGCGCCTGGTTCGTCTAGTAACAATATTTTGGCCGGGCTGACAAAGGCGCGACACATAGAAAGAGAGCGTAAAAAGCCAGGTGGCATATGATCAATGACAGTGTCGCCAAGCCGGGTGTCAAAGCCCTGAGGTAAGGCGAGAATCTCATCAAGTACCCCCGCTTCCTGAGCAGCAGAGTGAATGTCGGCGTCGGTTGCGAGACTATTATTTAGGCGAATGTTTTGCGCAATAGAGCCGTGAAACATATGTGTTTGCTGGGGAACATAGGCGACGGCGCGACGCAGGTCCATCGCATTTAGCTGGCGTAAGTCCATGCTGTCCATGCTAATCGTGCCTGCCTGAGGTGCGTACATACCGGCAATCATTTTAATCAGCGTGGATTTACCTGAGCCAGTGTTACCGGTAATGGCGATCATCTCACCTGCTTTTACTTCAAAAGAAGCGCCAAGCAGTGCCGGGTCTCTGTCTGGGCCATAGCGGAAGCTGACTCTGTCGATACGAATGTTGCCCTTCAGTTTGGACAGGACAAGACCTGACTTTCCGCCTTTGCGTTCATTGCGTAGGCGCATCAGTTGGTTAATTTGCTTAATCGCTTTAAGTGCTTGCTGGAATTTTGAGAAGGATAAAAACGCACTTTGCAATGGTGAAAGTACTCGCCAGACTAAGGCCATGATCGCAATCAGGGCGCCGATAGTTATGTCGCCGTTAATAACCTGCATGGTACCTATGGCCAGTACAGCGACACCTGAGAATGTCATTAGTCCCTGAGCTAGGTTGTTCATCAGGTTGTTCGACAGGAAGGTTTGATAGTTAGCCAGTACTGCTTCACCTGAGTTTTCTCTGAAGCGCTCCCACCAAACTGTTTCGCCACCAATTGCTTTGATTTCTTTTCGGCCTGCAACGGTTTGCATAATAATGCGTTGCTTATCAGTGCGGGCTTTACCTGCGCGTAGGATGCGGGTGTTAATTACCGGTATCCAGATCAGGCCGAGAATGATAAATGCGATGACCATGCCGAGAGGTATTAGTGCTAATGGTCCTCCCAGAATCCCTATTACAATCAAAAACATGGCTACAAAAGGCAGCTCTAATGCGACAGCGGCACTGGGCCCGGTAAAGAAGTCACGTACCGAATCGAACTGTTTTAGGCGGGATAGTTGAGCAGCAACAGTTGAGCGCTCTGTATAGAGCGGCGGTAAGTAGAGCATACGCTTAAATGTTTCGTTGCCTATAAGATAATCCATTCTGCCGGCGGTTATCCCGAGCAGTTTGGCTCTTAGAAAACGAAGCCCGAGGTCTGTAATCAGTAGTATTGTGACCCCGGAAATTAAGAATGGCAGAGACTCCGCTGATTTAGCACCAATTACCTTGTCATAGATAACCATTATGAATATAGGCACGAGCAGGGCTGCTAGGTTAATAATAAAGGTCATACCCAGTAGATGAATGATCATCTTTTGGAAGCGCTGCAGCAGGTTGCCGAACCAGTCTTCACCCGGAACGTCAGTCGGGTTATTGCCATAGCTGGCGTTGCTGTCTGTGAATAAGTAAGCAGTGCCTTTTAAGCGCAGTTGAGGAGTGGACTCGTATTGGTTGGTCTGCGCATCGTAATAATAAATCAGGCCGTCACGCTTGCCTTGCAACAGTAGTACTTTTCCGCCGTTGGATATGAACAGGGCCGGATAAAGCTCGTTCTGTAAAGAATGTATATCGGTTTTTAATGGTGAGCTGTCATAGCCCAGCGTGACCAGTATGTTGCGCAGGTCGATCAGGTCTATTTGTTCGGAGAAGTGTGGCAGTGCTTCAACCAATTCTCTGGCGTAATTATTCCAGCCAAGTTCTCGCAGCAAGGGAAGCAGGCAGGCAGCATAGGGGGATGTGTCATGAAACTCATCATTGCTGTCATTACGGAGTGCTTCTGCCAGTCGTTCCGATACGATAGGTGGGCGCTCAAAAACAGGGGGCGTAGTCATCTGATTCATAACCTAGGATGTCTGCAGTTTTTGCTGGGTAGTCATGTGTGCCTGATAAGGATCAATATAAGGTACGAGCTGACCTTCCTGAAGTTCATATTGCTTATCGCAAAGTCTCAGGAAAGAAGGGCGGTGCGACACAATGACCATAGTGCGTTTGCCTTTTAATTGCCCGATAACCTTCAATAGTCGGTTGTCGTTCTTTATGTCGAAGTTGGCGTTTGCATCATCAAATAAAATAATCTTGGGATGGCCAACCAGCGAGCGAACCATGATGATTTTTTGGCGTACGCCCTCAGATAAGGTATCGACTGCTGCGCCGCCAATTTGAGTGTCCAGGCCGTCAGGCAGTCGGGCGACAATCTCTTCAAGGCCCAGAACTTTAGATAGTTCTAATGCCTGTTCTAATGCTTCACCTTCCCGGTAGAGAGTCATGTTTTCCAGAATGGTGCCTTCAAACAGTACGCCCTTTTGCGGCATGATGCCTATCTGTCCGCGCAAGAATTCGGTGTTGTAATTCAGCATCGGATGATTGTCGAGAAGGATCTGGCCTTCACTTGGTTGGGTGAAGCCGGACAGTAAGCTGATAAGGGTACTTTTACCTGTACCATTATTACCGGTAATGCCAATTGCCTGGCCAGGTTCAATTGTCAGGGAAAGGTTGTGTAGCAGGTCGTTTTCCTGATGTGGATATCTAAAGTTGATCTCTCGTAGTTCAATTTTTCCACTGAGGCCATCGTCTTTTTTTAGTTCGCCGCTGGATTCGGTTGGCAGTGCATAGAGTTGATTAACTTTTTCCAGTGCCAGCTGTAGAGATTGGAACTGTGTCCAGAATCCCATAGCTTTCAGGCCCGGTTGAAGCACCCGGCTGGAAAGCATAGTGCCTGCTGCCAGCGCACCGACAGTTAAATTACCTTCTATTACAAAGAGGCTGCCAACGCCAACAAAGATGACGACTGCCAGTTGGGAGAAGGTTGCACCTATGCCCTGAACAATGCTGTTAACCCGG
Source organism: Aliamphritea ceti (assembly GCF_024347215.1). NCBI lineage: Bacteria > Pseudomonadati > Pseudomonadota > Gammaproteobacteria > Oceanospirillales > Oceanospirillaceae > Aliamphritea > Aliamphritea ceti. The sequence continues at coordinate 4,601,540 of NZ_AP025282.1, read as the reverse complement.
CTTAATTCGTAAACGCTTTCCGCTGACTGATGCTGCAGTTTTTCATAGCGGCGTAGCATCAGTGCTTCCATCGCCATAGATTTAATCGTATGAATGCCTTTCAGGGATTCAATAATAAAGTTCTGACGGCGATCTTCCATTGTGTAGCGAGTTTCTAACGCTTTGCGCAGCTTTCTGCCGGTTATAAAAGCAACCAGCAGGAATACGATTAGCAAAGTAATAGGTATAGCTACAAGTGGGCCTGCAATGACCCAAATCAGTCCCAGGAAAAGAATGACAAAAGGTAAGTCCATGATCAGTAGCACTGACTGACCGGAATAGAATTCCTGAATCTGTTCCAATGCCTGAATCTTATCCAGGTAATAGCCGGCGGTGTTGTCCTCAAATGCCTGATTATCGGCATCGAGAATTCGGTTCATCGCTTTCAGGCTTTCTCTGTGATCGAATTTTGCGCCATGCCAACTGAGTATCGATGAGCGGAAAATACGCAGTGCAGTGTCGATTACTACGACACCAAGCATACCCAGAATGAGGAATATAAAAGTACCGATGGCCTGATTGGGTATTATACGATCATATACTTGGAGGATTACGGTAGGCAGTGCGAGCGCGAGAATGTTGATTGCCAGGGAAGACATCAGAACACTGGGTTGACTCCAGGTCCCCGGAGTTCTTAGCCGTTTTACGGAAAACACATGTGACTTCTTTATACTCATGAGTTGTGTTCATTTATTCCGAAAATAGGTTATTTGGATCTTGGGTGTAGCCCATTAAATTCCATTCTTATAACGCCGACTTATATTGCTACTAATCCTGATGAGACACAAGTGATTACAGAAGTTTTTGCTGTAAGTGATTGTCTCTACAGCGTATTGTTCGGGCATATTTTGAGTTTTATAAAAGTTTAAGACCAGAGGCAGTAAACCATGGCTGAGGAAAGCAAAGGCGACAGTGTTGTAAACGCGAGGGATAAAGCGACCGAGGACCTGTTTAACCAGGGGCTGGGTAACAATCGCCGGGTAAGAGATCTGGAAGAAGAGTATCTGGGTGATGAACAGCAGCACAATGAAGAGCTGTTCAAACAGAATCTGCAGGGGCGTATTGATGATCAGGAAGACGATCAGGCTGATACTGCAAATCAGGACTATTCACCGGTATTTTCCTCAACCGGATTTAGCTTTACAGACATCAATGCTTTCTCTGAGCTGCCTGAAGGTGGTGTGATTCCTGCCGGTACGCAGCTAGCTGTTCTCGAGTTGCCTGTTTCTGGCGGTAACTTTAGCTTTACGCTTGATTCCAGTCAGTTTGTTTTACAGGGGGACAGTTTAGCTACGCTGGAAGATTTTACCCCCGTTCGTGGTCAGCAGTTTGGGTTAGATATTCGAGTCACCAGTAACGACAGTGATTTTACTGCTCAAATTCCGGTCGATATTAACTTCGACAATCTCGCAAGTGCACTTCAGAGTGAACAGGCCTTTATTGATAATGCACCCAGTGATATCAACTTATCAGACTCAGATGTGGCCGAAGGTGCCGTTGCCGGTGACTTTGTAGCAACTATTTTAGGTACCGATGATCAGGGTGAGAATCAACTGAGCTTTAGCCTTACCGGAGAAGGGGCGAATACCTTTGAAGTCAGTGGCAATACGCTGGTCGTTAAGCAAGGTGTTACGCTGGACTTTGAAACACGCTCAGAATATCCAATTGAAATTACCGCGATTGATTCTAGCGGTAATACCTTTACCAAAACCATTACTGTCAACCTGACTGATGTAAATGAAGCGCCGGTGCTTGAAGCAGCGGATGTTACTGTTGTAGAAGATCAGGGTGTGATTAATGCCAGCATGGTAGCGCAGGATCAGGATGCCGGTGAGCAACTCACTTTTACGGCTGTTGATCCTGATCAGTTACCAGTGGGATTCACATTACAATCGAACGGTGATTATAGTTTTGATGCTACCAGTGGTGCATATGATCATTTGGGTGCAGGTGATTCTCAGCAGTTGACGATTCCTGTTCGTGTAACGGATTCCGGTGGCTTAGAAGATACAGCGTTCATTAAAATTACTATTTCCGGTGCCAACGATACTCCGGTTGCCGGTGCGGATATTGTCAGCAGTCTGGATGAAGGCGCGACGGCTATTAATGGTCAGCTAACGGCTACTGATGCTGATGATGGCGCAGTACTAACCTTTTCTGTTACTGACGGTGCAACACTGCCAGCTGGTTTTACGCTCGATGAACAGGGCAATTATAGTTTTGACCCTGCTGATGGTGCTTATCAGCGCTTAGGTGCAGGTGACAGTCAGGTCGTCACTGTACCTGTTACAGTGACAGATGAGCATGGTGCGACAGACATCCAGCAAATTCGCATAACCGTTAATGGTACGAATGATGCTCCGGTTGCGGGAGCAGATATAACTGCGAATGTTCAGGAAGGTGAAGCTGCGATTGCCGGTCAGCTGGTGGCCACGGATGTAGATGATGACAGCAACCTTACATTTGGTGTCACGCCAGGCGCGAATACTCCAGCTGGTTTTACGCTGGATGCTGATGGTAACTACCGTTTTGAACCTACTGCTGGTGCTTATCAACACTTAGGTGTTGGGGATAGTCAGGTTTTGACAATTCCTATCACCGTGACTGATGAGCAGGGGGCTACCGATGTTCAGCAAATTCAGATTACAGTTAGTGGTACTAATGATGCACCTGCGGCAGGCGCGAACGTCAGTACTACTGTATTAGAAGGTGACTCAGTTGTGTCCGGTCAGTTGACTGCAACTGATGTAGATGATTCAGCTAGCCTAAGCTTCAGCGTGACCAGCGGTGCTTCAGTGCCAGCGGGCTTCACCCTGAATGCAGATGGCTCGTATAGCTTTAATCCATTAGATACTGCCTACGACGGTTTAGATGCCGGCGATGTACAAACGCTGACGATTCCTGTGACGGTGACCGATGAAAACGGCGGGACGGACACCCAGCAGATTCAGATTACGGTGAACGGTACCAACGATGCGCCGGTGGCTGGGGCGGATGTGTCTGCGACGGTGAGCGAAGGCGACAGTGCGATCTCGGGTCAGCTGGCGGCGACCGATGTCGATGACTCGGCGAGCTTAAGCTTCAGCGTGACCAGCGGTGCGTCCGTGCCAGCGGGCTTCACCCTGAATGCGGATGGTTCGTACAGCTTTAATCCACAGGATGCGGCTTACGATGGTTTAGATGCAGGCGATGTTCAGACGTTGACGATTCCTGTGACGGTAACTGACGAAAACGGCGGGACGGACACCCAGCAGATTCAGATTACGGTGAACGGTACCAACGATGCGCCGGTCGCAGGGGCGGATGTGTCTGCGACGGTGAGCGAAGGTGGCAGTGCTATTTCTGGTCAGCTGTCTGCGACGGATGTGGATGACTCTGCGTCATTAAGCTTCAGCGTGACCAGCGGTGCCTCGACACCCGCGGGCTTCACCTTGAATACGGATGGCGGCTACAGCTTTAATCCACAGGATGCAGCCTACGATGGCCTGGATGCAGGTGATGTGCAGACCCTGACGATTCCCGTGACGGTGACCGATGAGAGCGGCGCGACCGATACCCAGCAAATTCAGATTACCGTTAATGGCACTAACGATGCGCCGGTGGCCGGTGCGGATGTGTCTGCCACGGTGAGCGAAGGCGATTCAGCGATCTCCGGTCAGCTAGCGGCGACCGATGCGGATGATTCAGCGAGCTTAAGCTTCAGCGTGACCAGCGGGGCGAATACGCCAGCGGGCTTCACCCTTAACAGCGATGGTTCGTACAGTTTTAATCCACAGGACGCAGCCTACGATGGCCTGGATGCCGGCGATGTTCAGACCCTGACCATTCCAGTCACAGTGACTGACGAAAACGGTATCACCGATACGCAACAAATCCAGATTACTGTCAACGGCACGAACGATGCGCCGGTGGCCGGTGCGGATGTGTCTGCCACCGTGAGCGAAGGCGACAGTGCAATCTCCGGCCAGCTGTCCGCGACGGATGCGGATGACTCGGCCTCATTAAGCTTCAGCGTGACCAGCGGTGCTTCAGTGCCAGCTGGCTTCACCCTTAACAGCGATGGCTCGTACAGCTTTAATCCACAGGACGCAGCCTACGATGGCCTGGATGTGGGCGATGTGCAAACGCTGACCATTCCTGTGACGGTGACCGATGAAAACGGTGCCACCGATACCCAGCAGATCCAGATTACCGTCAACGGCACGAACGATGCGCCGGTGGCCGGTGCGGATGTGTCTGCCACCGTGAGCGAAGGCGACAGTGCAATCTCCGGCCAGCTGTCCGCGACGGATGCGGATGACTCGGCCTCATTAAGCTTCAGCGTGACCAGCGGTGCTTCAGTGCCAGCTGGCTTCACCCTTAACAGCGATGGCTCGTACAGCTTTAATCCACAGGACGCAGCCTACGATGGCCTGGATGCAGGCGATGTGCAGACGCTGACGATTCCGGTAACAGTCACCGATGAAAACGGCGCGACCGATACCCAGCAAATCCAGATTACCGTTAACGGTACTAATGATGCGCCGGTGGCCGGTGCGGATGTCTCTGCCACGGTGAGCGAAGGTGATTCAGCTATTTCTGGTCAGTTATTCGCGACCGATGCGGATGACTCTGCGTCATTAAGCTTCAGCGTGACCAGCGGTGCGAGCACACCAGCGGGCTTCACCCTTAATAACGACGGCTCGTACAGTTTTAATCCACAGGATGCAGCGTACGATGGCCTGGATGTGGGTGATGTTCAGACGCTGACAGTTCCTGTCACAGTCACCGATGAAAACGGTGCGACTGATACCCAGCAGATTCAGATTACCGTCAACGGCACCAACGATGCGCCGGTTGCAGGGGCGGATGTCTCTGCCACGGTGAGCGAAGGTGATTCAGCGATCTCGGGTCAGTTGTCGGCGACGGATTCGGATGATTCAGCGACCTTAAGTTTCAGCGTGACCAGCGGTGCTTCAGTACCAGCGGGCTTCACGCTTAACAGTGATGGTTCGTACAGCTTTAATCCACAGGATGCGGCCTACGATAGCCTGGATGCAGGTGATGTTCAGACCCTGACCATTCCTGTGACGGTGACCGATGAAAACGGCGCGACTGATACGCAGCAGATTCAGATTACCGTTAACGGTACCAACGATGCGCCGGTGGCGGGAGCTGACATAAGCAGAAATGTAGCTGAGGATGCACCGCAGCTAAGTGGCTCATTCAGTGCAACAGATGCCGATGATTCAGCATCTCTGAGTTATTCTCTGGTAGGGAATGCACCCGCTGGCTTCAACCTTAACAGTGATGGTTCCTATACCTTTGATCCTGCTGATGACTCTTATCAGCATCTTGCTGTTGGCGACAGTCAGACACTGACAATTCCTGTTACTGTTACTGATGATAATGGTGAAACTGATACGCAGCAGTTGCAGATAGTATTGTCTGGGACCAATGATGCGCCGGTGATGTCGGTTGTCCAGCCCATTTCTGTGGATGTACCTCAGGCAGGAGTGTCGAATACGACAGTTCTATTCAACACTACGTTTAATGATGTACAGAGCGGCAATGATGCCGATAGCTTTGTACAGAACGCTGATGGTTGGGGAACTGATTCGGATGCAATAGAAGTCTGGACCTCAGGGTCAGGCAGCACCGGTGATGGTAAATTCATTGAGCTGAATGACGATAAGCTCGATAACTATGATGATGCTACGCATATCTCCCGTTCAGTAGATACGGTAGATGGTGCTAGTTATACCCTGGATTTTGATTTTGCAGGTCGGGCTGGCTACGGTGCTAATGTTAACGAAATGCAGGTTAAAATTAACGGCGAAGTAATAAATACATTCTCCGACAATGCCAGTGGTCAGTCTGATCTTTCCTGGGAAGACGGGCAAATAACATTTACTGGCACTGGCCAGCCAATGACTATTGAGTTCGTAGCTACAGGTGAGGCGCAGAATTATGGACGGGGTATGTACCTGGATAATATTCAGTTGACGCAAACTGAAACTGTTCAGGCAGATGCTACGGTCAATGGTCAACTTGTCGTTACTGATATAGATGATGGCAGCAGTGTCACTTATAGCATGCAGGAAGGAGCTGTTGCGCCAGATGGTTTTAGTTTAGCTGCTGATGGTAGCTACAGTTTTGATCCAGGTAATGATGCGTATAGTTCCTTAGAGACTGATGAAACACAAACCTTGTCAATCCCCGTGACTGCAACAGATGAGCACGGAGCTACGCATACTCAGCAAATACAGATTACGGTTACAGGATCGAATACAGGTTCGTCTGCGACAACTGCTGTCTCAGCAGAAAAACTGCTTGGTGAGATGGATTTTGATAATGGTCTGCCGAGTGGTGTTAACGGTACAGTTAGTGCTGTTGCTGATGGTCAGGTAGGGGCTGCAGCAGCCATCAACGATGCCAGCTTTGCAATGGACAATCTGAACCTGAATTCCAGTAATGGAGGTCAGACTACTGTTTCGCTCTGGGTTCAGATTAATCCGGATGGCAATTGGGAAGCTATTGCCGGCTCGCACCAGTATGGGCTTTATACAAAGGGTGGAAGTATTGGATTTAATACCTGGAGCTCGGATTTGTTTGGTGCTGACGCAAGTGCTTTTGATGATGGGCAGATGCATCATGTGGTAGCTGTGTTTACTAATGGCGATGTATCCCAAAATGAGCTTTACATCGATGGCGCTAAGCAGAATTTAACCCAGATTCAGGGATCGCCTAATAATTCAAATGCCAATATTGATTCCGCTAACGGCACGATCCATTTTGGCCGTTCAGGTATTGATAGCAGCGGCTATTATGACATGACAGGGCAGATGGATGAGGTCAAAGTATTTGACGGCAGCTTATCTGAATCCGATGTAACCAGCCTTTATGAGGCTGAGTCCCAGGGGAATGCCTGGGATAGTAATTCAGCAGCGCAGGAAAGCTCTGCCAGCTCAGGAATAGATTATTCCAATTATGGCAGTGAAATTACTGATACCAGTGGACTAAATGCTATTTCCGGTAGTTCAAAGAATGACGATATTACTGGTACGGATAACGCTGATTACATTTCCGGTGGTGATAAAAATGATCATCTTTATGGCGAGGGCGGAAATGATCTGCTGGACGGTGGGGATAAAAACGATCATCTATATGGCGGTGATGGGGAAGACACCCTCCTGGGGGGGACAGGAAATGATCATCTTTATGGCGGTGATGATAAAGATTATGTCAGTGGTGGCAGTGGCAATGATTTGCTGGATGGCGGTGCTGGTAACGATCAGTTATTAGGCGGTGAAGGTAACGATAATATAGATGGTGGATCGGGTGATGATTTGTTGTCCGGTGGAACAGGGAGTGACACTGTTACCGGTGGCGATGGTTCTGATACATACATTTATAATCCTTTTGATGGAAACGATACCTTTTCCGGAGGCAATGGTGGTGGCTGGACTGATATTGTTCAGTTATCTCAGGACGGTGCCAGTGATCCAAGCAATCCATGGACTATTACGGTTGATGGCCAGGAAGTGGAATATGACTTGGCGGCCAAGGCACTAGAGCTGAATCCGGATACCTCAGGTGTCGTTACTATGGCTGATGGCAGTGAGTTGACGTTTGAAGGTGTCGAGAAAATCGAGTGGTAAATTCCGCTGAGCAGAAAAGAAAAAGGGCGTAAAGCCCTTTTTTTGTTTCTGGGCAATTTGGTTACTTCTGTTTGAATCTGCTCTTACCTGGCTTGGGGAGAGCTGATACACTCGAGCGAAATGTACATTTTTTGATCATTGTGTCGCTTTCCCTTTTGCACTAAAAATGACTGTTTTTAAAGCATTTATGTGCCGGCGTACCCTTGATAATCTGTTGTATAGAATGGAATTAGTGCTGTATGGCTACGCCTTTACTGATTTGTGATGACTCCGCGCTGGCGCGCAAGCAAATTGCCAGGTCATTACCTGATAATCTTGCTGTTGATATAAGTTTTGCAACCCATGGTGGCGAAGCGTTGGAAGCAATCCGTGCCGGAAAAGGTGATGTGTTGCTGCTTGATCTGAATATGCCTGTGATGGATGGTTATCAGGTTCTGGAAGCAATTCAGCGTGAAGACCTACCGACTATGGTCATTGTCATTTCCGGTGACATTCAACCCTCAGCGTATCAGCGGGTAAAGCTGTTAGGTGCGTTAGACTTCATTAAAAAACCTGTTGATCAGAATACGCTCAATCATGTGCTGCTTCAGTACGGTGTGTTTAATGATGGGGATTTCAAACCTGAACCTGTTGTTGAAGTGGCAGCGGAAGATACCAGTCAGGATGTTAAGAAACTGAGTGTATCCGGAGAGCTGTCGCCGCGTTTGCGTGATTGTTATCAGGAAATCGCTAACATCGCGATGGGCCGTGCAGGTGATTTATTAGCACGGCTGTTGAATGTATTTGTAATGCTGCCTGTTCCTAATGTGAATTACATAGCTGTTAGCGAAGTAAGCATGGCGCTGAGTGCCATTGAAGCGGATGAAAGTATTTCAGGGGTTTGTCAGGGGTTTATCGGTGGCGGTATCTCTGGTGAAGCGTTACTGATTCTGAATGATTCCAGTTTTCTTGATCTTGCCGCATTGATGAATTACAGCGAAGGCGTTGATGAGCAGGCAGAGTTGGAACTGTTGATGGATGTTGCCAATGTTTTAATTGGTGCGTGTTTGGGCGGTATTTCCGAACAACTGGATTTTAAGTTCAGTCAGGGGCACCCGGTAGTTCTTGGGCAGCATTGTCATATATCAGACCTGATGGATGACAATATTAAGACTTTGCAGAAGACGTTAGCGATTGAGATCAGCTATGGAATAGAAGGTCATGCAATTAAGTGTGACTTGTTGCTGTTATTTACTGAAAAATCAATGCAAAAACTGAGTGAAAAAGTTTTGCATTTGCTGGATTGATTATGGCTCTGGAACAACATCAGATCGACAAACTTTATTCCCTGATGGAAATACTCCGCAATATTGATGTGGGGCTGGTGGTCATTGATCAGGAACTTAAAGTGCAGTTTTGGAATGACTTTATGGAGAATCACAGTGGTAAATCTTCCACTGAGGTTAAGCATCAGGTTATTACCGGGCTATTTGAAGATATTCCGGACGACTGGTTTCGGAAAAAAGTGGATTCGGTTTTCTTACTACAAAATAAAGCTTTCATGATATGGGAGCAGCGTCCATATCTGTTTCGTTTTGATAATTACCGTCCGGTCACCGGTGGTGCTGAGTTTATGTATCAGAACGTGACCTTTATTCCCTTGTTTACGGCGGATGGGGAAGTGACGCACATCTGCATGATTGTCTACGATGTGACTGATACTGCTGTGCATAAACAGGGCTTACAGAAAGCAAATCAGGAACTGGCAGTGCTTAGTCAGACTGATGGTCTGACTAAGCTGTATAATCGGGCGCACTGGGAAGAATGTCTTGAACGCGAATACAAGCGTTGGCAGCGGGTTAAGCATCGTTCCTGTCTGTTAATGCTGGATATAGATCATTTTAAAAGTATTAATGATAACTATGGGCATCCCGTTGGCGATGACGTGATTCGTCATTTAGCCCGACTGGTTCGGCACAATGCCCGGGAAATCGATATATCTGGCCGCTATGGTGGCGAAGAGTTTGCGATTATTTTGGGCGATACTTCATTACAGGACGCTGCTCAGCTGGCTGAGCGGTTACGTAAGGCGGTGGAATCATCTGTTGTAACCTGCGACGGTGAAGAACTGAAATATACGATTAGTCTCGGGTTAGCTTCACTGGAAATCGGCATTCAGACGAGCCAGGAATGGATTGCATGTGCTGATAAAGCGCTCTACTCATCAAAAGAAAACGGTCGAAATTGTGTCAGTTTGTATTCTGCCGTCGATTAATTGCTATTTCCTCTCTCTTTAACCGGCAGTTCTGTCGGTATTTTGTTCAATATATAGGCGGCTATGTATAATAGCCGACCTCATTTCCAATCCACATGTAAAAAACACTATGAAGTTTATCGTTAAGCTATTTCCTGAAATTACTATTAAGAGCAAACCTGTCCGTAAGCGTTTCATTCAGCGATTACAGTCCAATATGCAGATTACTCTGAAACGCCTCAGCGATGACATTAAGGTGCGGGCGCTGTGGGATAAAATTGAAGTAGAAGTGAAAAGTTCAGACGCTCAGCTTCGTGAACAAATGATAGAAGTTATGCAGGCAACACCAGGTATTTTGCATTTTCTGGAAGTTGACCAGCATCCGCTGGGTGATTTCGATAATGTTTTCCAGTTAACCCGGGAAGCATATGCTGACATCGTACGGGGCAAAACCTTTGTAGTACGAATTAAGCGAGCAGGTAAGCACGATTTTAAATCCGGTGATCTGGAGCGCTATGTAGGCGGTGGCCTTTTGCAACACTGTGATACAGCAGGTGTTGATCTGCACTCACCTGATGTAAAAGTAAAACTGGAAATTCGCGATGAGAATCTGTTCATCATTGCGAATAAGTTTAAAGGCCTGGGTGGCTATCCGTTAGGCAGTCAGGAAGCGGTTCTGTCACTGATTTCAGGCGGTTTTGATTCTGTGGTTGCCAGCTATATGACAATGCGCCGTGGCTGCAAAACCCATTTCCTGTTTTTTAACCTGGGCGGTAAGGCACATGAGATTGGCGTGAAGCAAGTTGCACTTTCTTTATGGCAAAAATATGGCTCAGCTGCGCGGGTTAAGTTTGTCACCGTACCATTTGAAGAAGTGGTCGGTGAGATTCTGCAGAATGTACACCATACCCAGATGGGCGTAGTGCTGAAGCGGATGATGATGCGGGCTGGCGAGAAAGTTGCCAGCCGGATGAAGTTGCATGCAATGGTAACCGGTGAAAGTGTTGCCCAGGTGTCCAGTCAGACGTTGCCTAATCTGGCGTTGATTGACGGATCGACCAGTAAGTTAGTGTTGCGGCCGCTGATCACTATGGATAAGCAGGACATTATTGATATTACTAAGCAGATTGGCGCTTATGATATGGCTAAAAGTATTCCTGAGTACTGTGGGGTAATTTCAGACCGTCCGACGACGAATGCGAAGATAGAGCGTATCGAAGAGGAAGAGGCTAACTTCGATTATGAGGTGCTGGAGCAGGCGTTGGAAAATGCACAGGTAGTCGCGATAGATAAAATCATCGAAGACCTGGATGCCGAAGAATCGATTGAAGCATTAACGCGTGTCGCTGAGGGGCAAGTGATTATCGATGTGCGACATCAGCATGAGCAGGAGAGAAAGCCTCTGAATATGCCTAAATGTGAAGTGCTGAAAATACCGTTCTTTGAACTGGAGACCAGCTTTGCAGCTTTAGATATGACCAAGGAATACCTGTTGTACTGCGATAAAGGGGTCATGAGCCAGATGCATGCGCAGAGTCTGCAAGATAAAGGTTACAGTAATGTGAAGGTGTATCGGCCGGGTACTTGATGGCTTTCTTGAGAGCGACATTTTGACTGCATGATTTTGGGAATTAGCGTTTTTTGTAGTTTTTTTACAAGATTTTAAAAGCAACTTTTTGTCGCTAAAGTGCGGGGAACTTGTTGCCTGTAGGGCAGTTTTCGGGTTTAATTATTGCCCGTTTATTAACAATTCAGCCAATTTGCAGGCTACCCAATTATTTTTTACTACAAGAATAATTGTCGTTTGCAGAGAACTATAAGGTTCAGGCTGAATCTGGTTCCGGAACACTTTACGGTGTTGCGGGATTTTTGGTGAAACAGAGGAGCGCCCGTTAGATGGAAAGTCTAATGTCCGAAGGTTTAAGCCTTATGGTTTTTGGTATGGGATTCGTATTCGTATTCCTGACCTTGCTGGTGTTTGCAACTAACAGCATGTCAGCTGTTGTGAGCAAGATTGCACCGGACCCAGAGCCAAAAGCTAGACCGAAAGCCCCTGCAGCTGCACCAGCTGCTAATAATAATGATGAGTTGGTTGCGGTTATGACTGCTGCGGTTCATCAACATCGTTCTCGCTAATTTTTTAGCGAAAGCAACGAATTTATTTTAAGAGCAATAATCGACAAAAGGCCTATACCCATGTCTGATAAAAAACCTCTTGGCATTACCGATGTAGTATTGCGTGACGCACATCAGTCGCTGTTTGCTACGCGTATGCGCCTGGATGACATGCTGCCGATCGCTGAAAAACTGGACAAGGTTGGTTTCTGGTCCCTGGAAAGCTGGGGCGGAGCAACATTTGATTCATGTATCCGCTTTATCGGTGAAGATCCCTGGGAACGTATTCGCGAACTGAAAAAAGTGATGCCGAATACTAAGCAGCAGATGTTGCTGCGTGGTCAGAACCTGCTGGGCTACCGTCATTATGCTGATGACGTAGTAGAAAAGTTTGTAGAGCGCGCTGCTGAAAACGGTGTGGATGTTTTCCGTATCTTTGATGCGATGAACGATCCCCGTAACCTGGCAACTGCTATCAAGGCGGTTAAAGCAACTGGCAAGCATGCACAGGGCACTATTTCTTATACCAAGAGTGACGTGCATACCACAGACATGTGGGTTGAGTTCGCTAAGACTCTGGAAGATATGGGTGCTGAGTCTATTGCGATTAAAGACATGTCAGGTATTTTGACGCCTTATGATGCTTTTGATCTGGTGTCACGTCTGAAAGCGCAGACCCAACTGGAAGTTCAGCTGCACGCGCACGCAACTTCTGGTTTGTCTGATATGAGTATTCTGAAAGCGGTTGAAGCCGGCATAGACCGTGTTGATACTGCGATTTCTTCTATGTCGATGACTTACGGCCATACTTCTACAGAGTCTGTAGTAGCAGCGCTGGCAGGTACTGACCGTGATACAGGTCTGGATCTGAATCTGCTGGAAGAAATTTCTGCTTATTTCCGTGAAGTACGGAAGAAGTATGCGAAATTTGAAGGGTCTCTGCGTGGTACTGACTCCCGTATTCTGGTTGCACAGGTGCCTGGTGGCATGCTGACCAATATGGAAAATCAGCTTCGCGAACAGGGTGCTTCAGATAAGTTTGATGAAGTATTACAGGAAATTCCTCGGGTTCGTGAAGACCTGGGGATGATTCCTCTGGTAACGCCTACCTCACAAATTGTGGGTACTCAGGCTGTTATCAATATATTGATGGGTGAGCGTTATAAAACCATCTCTAAAGAAGTTCAGGGTATTCTGAAAGGTGAGTACGGTGCAGCACCAGCGGCTTATAATGCTGACCTGCAGGCGCGTGTACTGGATGGCGGAGAAGCAATCACCTGTCGTCCGGCTGACCTGCTTGAACCTGAACTGGATAAGCTGAAAGCTGAACTGGAACAACTGGCGACAGATAAAGGTCTGACCCTTGCTGATAACCAGATTGATGATGTGCTGACTTATGCGTTATTCCCACAAGTCGGACTGAAATTCCTGGAAAACCGAAACAATCCGGATGCCTTTGAACCGGCACCAACTTTAGAGGACGCACAAGCCATGGCTGCACCTAAGAATACTGGTCCACAGACTTATACTATCAACGTTAATGGTCAGAGCTACGTAGTTCAGGTTTCTGAAGGTGGTGATATTACTGCTGCGGCACCTGCTGCTCCAGTTGCAGCTGCAGCGCCGGCTGCTGGTCCTGCTGAATCTGTTCCAGCTCCGTTGGCAGGTAACATCTGGAAGGTTGAAGTAGCAGCTGGTCAGGCTGTGCAGGAAGGCGACGTTCTGGTGATTCTGGAAGCAATGAAGATGGAAACTGAAGTACGTGCTGCACGTGCCGGTACTGTTTCCAGCGTTGATGTGAAAGAAGGTGATACTGTTCAAGTGGGCGATAGCCTGATTAGCTTGGCATAAGGGCTGGTTACATGGAAAACCTACTGAATTTATGGCACGCCTCCGGGATATATAATATCTCTGGCGGGCAGGTTGTGATGATATTAGTCGGCCTGTTGCTCTTGTTTCTTGCTATCCGTAAGAATTTTGAACCACTGTTGCTGGTACCAATAGGCTTTGGCGGCATTATGGCCAATATCCCGGAAGCGGGTTTGGCTTACGCGGCTGTTGAAAATGCCCTTAACCTGGGTGGTCCTGAAGTCATTCAGTCAATTGCTGCTTCATTAAATGTTAATACTAATGACATTTATGAACTGAAGAGCGCTTATGCGACTTCAACTGCTGCTGAACATACTGCTGCGGTCTATGCTGCACAGGATGCAGGCTTCAATAACGGTATGTTGTATAACTTTTACAACGTAGCGATTGCATCGGGAGTAGCACCTCTGCTTATCTTTATGGGCGTAGGTGCAATGACAGACTTTGGTCCGCTACTGGCGAATCCAAAAACTCTGTTCCTGGGAGCTGCAGCGCAGTTTGGTATCTTTGCGACGGTATTGGGTGCTGTTGGTCTGACGACGCTGGGTCTCATGGACTTCAGTATTCAGGACGCCGCAGCGATCGGTATTATCGGTGGTGCTGACGGTCCGACAGCGATTTATGTTGCTAGTCTGCTTGCGCCGGATCTTTTGGGTGCGATTGCTGTAGCTGCATATTCATATATGGCGCTGGTACCAATGATTCAGCCGCCTATTATGCGTGCTCTGACAACTGAAAGTGAGCGTAAGATCGCGATGGTTCAGCTGCGTCATGTGGCTAAGTCTGAAAAGATCATGTTCCCGATTGTGTTGCTGATCCTGGTTGCTATGCTGCTACCGGATGCTGCTCCACTGTTAGGTATGTTCTGTTTCGGTAACCTGATGCGTGAATGTGGCGTTGTAGATCGTCTGAGTGATACGGCACAGAACGCGCTGATTAACATTGTTACTATCTTCCTGGGTTTGTCTGTTGGTTCTAAGTTGTCTGCAGATAAGTTCCTTGATGTAGAAACTCTGGGTATTTTGCTGCTGGGTGTTGTTGCATTCGGTATCGGTACTGCATGCGGTGTTCTGATGGCTAAAACCATGAATAAGATGGCAGGTGGTAATGCGATCAATCCGCTAATTGGTTCTGCAGGTGTATCTGCTGTACCTATGGCTGCTCGTGTATCTAACAAGCTGGGTCTGGAGGCTAACTCTCAGAACTTCTTGCTCATGCACGCAATGGGGCCAAACGTAGCGGGTGTAATCGGCTCGGCAGTTGCTGCTGGTGTTATGATTAAGTTTGTTGGCTAATGCTACAAGCTTGTAGAAAAGGCTGCCATTGGCAGCCTTTTTTTGTTTGTGTTGAAAAACTTCAGAGCGATTATTTACCGCTGAGAGCTTCCAGGTGAGATTGCACGCTGAAGGCGAGTGCGACAGGGTTGTAGCCGCCCTCAAGAATGGACACGATTCTCCCTTGGCTATAGCTGTTGGCTACATCCATGATCAGTTTGGTTGCCCAGTAATAGTCTTCTTCCCGAAGGTTGAGATCAGCCAGAGGGTCTTCTTCATGGGCGTCAAATCCCGCTGAAATAAAAATCATGTCAGGCTTATGTTGTTGTAGTGCGGGTAGCCAGACGTCTTCTAATTGTTGTCGAAATGCCAGACTTCCGCTGCCTGCTGAGAGGGGGCAGTTAATGATATTCTCACGCTGAATATCGTGAAAACGTCCGGGGTAATATGGATGCTGAAATGTTGAGCACACCATGACTTCAGGCATGTCTTTGAATATATCAACGGTGCCATTGCCGTGATGGACGTCGAAATCAACGATGGCTATCCGGTTTATTTCCGGTTGCAGTAAGGCGTGCATCGCGCCTATTGCGACATTGTTATACAAACAAAAGCCCATCGCTAATCCATGCTCAGCATGATGGCCTGGCGGACGTACGGAGCAGAACGCATTATTTACTTGCTTGCTGATAACCTGCTTTGTTGCCAGTACTGCAGAGCCTGCTGCCAGGCTTGCTGCATGCATGCTGTCTGGGCAAAGAGCGGTATCGGCATCGGCGTGATTGATGCCAGTCTCAGGTGACAGTTTTAATAAGTCTGACTGATGATGGCTGGAGTGCGCCCGTTTAATCTGTTCTGGTGTAACGTGAACAGACTCGAACTGAGCGAGATCTTCAATCAGTCCTGTTTTGCTTAAGACCTTCTGGATTGCGATTAGCCTGACTGGGCTTTCCGGGTGTTCCGGGCCCATATTGTGCAGGCCGCAATCCTCATGGCTAATAAAGGCTGTAGTCATAATATTATTCTTATTCCCTGTGTTTTTTGTAGTCTACTGAATTTACAAAGTCCGGGCGCTTAGTCAAAAGTGTAACTAATTTGCTTTATGGTACAGATATTGACATGGATCATGGTGCGCTGGCGAGTAGCTGCGTAATATGATCATCACAGCATAGAACTGTATTTAGCACCGCGTGTTTCACCCTACACCGGTGCTTTTTTTTTGCCCATTTTAAGATGCTTTGGGTAAAATCCCCTCCGACTTCGCTCCACCTGCTTTTGACATTCTGATAACCTGATTAGAGTTATTCATGCGTGTTGATATATTTTAGGAAAAGCGTTTCTGTGCCACTTGTTTCCGATGTAAAACTAAATAGCCAAATTGATTACAGTGACACAAGTGTTCTGTTGATCGACAGTAGTGGCAATATGCGTGCAACGGTGTATTACATGTTGCGCGAGTTTGGCATGCATAATATTAAAGCTGTCACGAGCAATGAGAGGGTTATACCGCTCGTTTCCCAGAATGATTTTGACATCATTCTGCTTAGCCATAATGTACGTGATTCCGTCACGGGTATTCAAATACTGGAAGAAGCACGTTATCGCGGGTTTATCAGGCCAAGTGCTGCCTGGATTTGTATGACCAGTGATTCTTCTCAGGAAGCCATTTTACAGGTTATTGATAGTAATCCGGATGACCTGTTAATCAAACCATTCACAATGGAAGAGCTTAAGCAGCGTATTGATCAGGTTATGCGGCGTAAGATGGCTTTGCGTCCTGTTGATTTAGCAGTTGAGGCTGGGTCAATTGGGCAGGCTTTGAAGATTTGCGAGAATCTGATTTATCGTGAACATCCGGAGTTTGATCATCTGCAGATTGTGCGTGGTTCATTGCTCTTAGAGTTGGGACGATTTGAGGATGCGCGGCGATTATTTGAATCGATTTATCAGGAAAACGGCGAAAAAGAAGCAGGCTTTTATCTCGCAAAAGCCTATTGCGGGTTAGATGAGCTGGCTCAGGCTCAGGAGCAGTTGCTTAAGCTGATTGAGCGCCATCCTTTGATGGTGGCTGCATATGATCTTTTAGCTGAAGTCTATGAGCGTCTGGGGGATTTAGGTGAGGCGCGTGAGATGTTACGTGAAGCAACGGCTAAAGCACCTTTAGGTATTCCCCGGCAAATGAAGTTGGGCCGTGTGGCGACAAAGACGAAAGTGATGGAGGTTGCCAAGTCTGCTTATAAGCGTTCGATCTCTTTGGGTAAAAGAAGTAGCCTGCGTTCAGCAGAGCCATATTTATGCCTGGCGAATGTTTTTATGTTAGAAGCCAAAGGCTCGGATGAAAAAACGCAGTATCAACTCTCACGTGATATGGATGTGTTGTTGCAGCGGGCAAAGAAAAGCTTTCCTAATGATCTGGGGCTGGAAGTGCGTAGTCATTTAATCAGAAGTCAGTTTGCAGAAAGTACTGGTGATTTCGGAGAGGGAGAGCGTTTGCTGAAAGAGGCAATACTGATTAATGATCGTCTTGAAGCGCCGCTGAATCTTGATCGTGAAGTGTTGGCCTTGTCAGGTGATGCAGTGCCTATGCTGGAGCCGGAGAAGGCTATAGCGCCAGTACCTGAAGCTGGAAGCAAGAAAGCAAAAGATGCTGAAATGAGTCTTAAAGCTAATCGCTTGGGTATTAAGCATTATATGAGCGGTAAAGTAGGAGGGGCGATTAAATCTTTTGGTGCGGCTGTAGAGTTTGATTTTACCAATTTTTCAGCAATGCTGAATCTCGCTCAGCTGTTCCTGGAGACTGCGCGGGATGATGAAGATCGCCGGGAGGGGCGGTTAAAAATGGTAGATCGTTATTTGGGATTGTTGCGTAAAGGCCAGCTATCGGAGATTCAGCAAAAAAAGCTGAGTGTGCTTGAGCGGTTCAGAAAACTGCCGGCTAAATCCCTGCCTCACGGCCCGCTAGGAGAGTTAATAAAGTAACTGTTGGAAGCGTAGGTGGGATAGTGGCCTCCCCGAGAGGACTCGAACCCCTATCTAAGCCTTAGGAGGGCCCTATTCTATCCGGTTGAACTACGGGGAGGCAGGTCGCTGATTCTACTGATGTTTCTGTGAGGAGTCACGGGGTAAGGACGGAAAAATTTTAAGCTTTTCCTAAGCGCTGCTGTGCAGAGTAATTGCCTTTGCCGCCGATATTGTCGTAGAGCATGTTCTTTTGGTTCTGTCCGCGAATGATGCTCATCAGTCGATCAAGGTTGCGGCTGTTACGATTAACAACGGTCTCGTTTCTCTGGTTTTTATCATTTACTTCTAAGAGTAGTTCTTCCAAAGGTTTCCAGTGTTTTAGAAACACGGCTTGTTGTGCGGAAGGGAGTGAGCTCTTAAATGTATCGAGACCTTGTTTGTTCGCGGTGATTTGCAGCTGTGCAAAAAGCTCATTTCGAGATTTACTGTTTGCTTCAAGCTCGCGAAGAGTATCTGTTTTTTCTTGAACAGTGCTTTGGATTTTCTCAACGTCTCGTTCAGATAACGCCGCGAATTCCTGGTCAAGGAGGCCGCTTAATTTACTGATAACAACAATACCCTGCTGATTCAGGGTATTGAGTTCATTAAATTGTGCAGGCGTTACTGTTTGCATAAACGTATATTACTAACCAAGTTGACTTTCTATCTGGAAAATACCTTTAGCAGTGCTTAGTGCATCAACCTGATAGCTGCCATCTTCGATAGCGGCTTTTAGTTCAGCAACACGATCAGAATTAATACCGTCATCAGCTGAGCTGTTGTCGATAGTCTTCTGAATAGCCTGAGCGGTATCACTGATATTAACGCTGCTGGCAGGCTTGCTGGCCGTAGCAGTGTTTTCAGTTGTTTTATTTCCCGTTGCAGGTTGTTCGCTCACCTTGCCACGAGATTGGGTCGCCTGATTGGACGATAAACCCGTGATATCAATAACCATTTTCTGAACCTCATTCTTCTATGAGTGAGTGTATCGGCGTGACACGGATAATCTTTAGAAAAAAAACTTAAATAAATGTCAGAGATTTAGAACAAGTATATCAGTGAAGTTTCGCAGGTGCGAATGGGCTAGGGAGAAACTGATACTACGCCAACCCGGGTAACATATGCGCGGATGATACGGCCTGAACGTGAGTTTTTAACGTTGATTTGTTTTCCCTGTTCTCCGTTATCCATCGCGATGCCGTTCATACGTATAACCATACCGCCTTTTTTAGCCTCTATGACAACAAGATCTCCTTTCCTGACCATTAAGTGCTTACTCAAAGATGAGGCAGATATGAGTTGTTTAATTCCAAGCGTTCGCTTCAATTGTCTGCCTAGCAGTTCGGTTCGGTCCGTATAGTAGGGTTTGTTAACGCGTCGAATGTCT
Organism: Aliamphritea ceti; assembly: GCF_024347215.1. Classification (NCBI taxonomy): domain Bacteria; kingdom Pseudomonadati; phylum Pseudomonadota; class Gammaproteobacteria; order Oceanospirillales; family Oceanospirillaceae; genus Aliamphritea; species Aliamphritea ceti. Next base: position 4,581,983 of record NZ_AP025282.1, on the reverse strand, counting down.
GTTTCCATTAGAACCAGGTCCTTATCCCCCAAAATGGTGCCCTTGCTAATGGGTCTGGTTGTACGAACAACAGGAAGCCATTGTTCGATAGTACCTGTGAGAAAAACACGCCATGTTGGCTGGCTGCACTGAACGGCGATACTTACCCTGCTGGCCCGTGTTGGTGCGTGTTTGAAGCTGATTGGCTGCTTGCAACGAGGCAGTTTAAGTTGTGGGCTTAAAGCTTTGAGGCGAACTGTTGTGCGCGCTAATGGTTGTTCAATAGTGTAGATAGAATGCAGGTAATCTTCGGCTTGTTGTTTGATTTTGGCGTGGTATGGGGTTGCTTGGGCCTTTACTGCCAGAGTGAAGATCGCTATAAAAGTACATATTAATGTGATGGTTGAGTTATTCACTGGATAATTTAAACCATTACTTACCATTTGAGTAAACTAAGCAGCCCCACTCAGTACGTAGGAACAATCATGTCAGTAAATAAGATTAGTGTAAACCAGCGACAGCGGGTGAGTGATGTTGGCCATAACCGCCTGGAATTATTGCTATTTGGCCTTAATACTGATCAGGAATATGGTATCAACGTATTTAAGGTGCGGGAAGTTCTTCCGTGCCCGGATTTGACGGGAATTCCTAAACAAACAACGTCCTTAAAAGGCATGGCTCATATCCGTGGTGAGACTATTCCTGTTATAGATTTGTCCGAGGCTATAGGGGAAGAGCCTGTTAGTCCGGATGAGCGCCGCAGCTGCTTTCTTGTTGTTACTGAATATAGTCGCCGTACTTTATCGTTTCTTGTGCGACGGGTTGACCGGATTTTGGCAACGCATTGGGATAACGTTACTCCACCTCCAGTTGAATTGGTTGGTCAGAATTATCTGACTGCTGTACTTGAACATGATGGTAACCTGATCGAAATTCTGGATGTTGAACAGATCTTGGCGGATTTGATTCCTACCAATACTGCTGTGAGTGAAGATATAGCTACTGAGGAAGTTAAAAATCACGCGAAGGAATATCACGTGATGGTCGTGGACGATTCAAATATTGCATTGAAGCAGGTGCAACAGGTATTTGAAGGCATGAGCATTAAAGTTACGACAGCTAAGAACGGTAAAGCAGCATTAACATTATTAGAGCAGTTGGTTGATAAGGGTGTTGATGTGCCTTCGTTATTCCTGATGATAGTGTCGGATATCGAAATGCCTGAAATGGATGGTTATACCCTGGTTAACCGTATCCGTGAAAATGAAGGCTTGCGTAAGTTACATGTTGTGTTGCACAGTTCTTTAAGTGGTCGGTTTAATCTGTCCATGATTAAAAAGGTGGGAGCTGATGCATTTATTGGCAAGTTCGATGCTGATGAATTGGCAACTGCAGTTGTAGATCGTATGAAGGCGGTTGAGTCCGGCCTTTAATAGGTGGTGGAGTAAAGGTTCTGGATACTTCTAAGTTAAAGATTACGGATCAGGAATTTACCCAGTTTTGTGATTATCTGGAAAATGCCTGCGGTATTCTGCTAGCCAGGCATAAGCTGTATCTTGTTGAAAGCCGCTTAGGGCGCCTGATGAAGGAGCGTGGTATCGCCACTCTCGCTACCTTGGTCGAGCAGTTGAAACGGCCGGGTAGCCGGGCTTTAAACGAGCAGGTTATTAATGCCATGACGACGAATGAGACGTTATGGTTCCGTGATATACATCCTTATGCAATATTGAATAATCAGGTGTTGCCTGAGTTGGCTGCTGGTGGCAGGCAGCGCTTGCGTATCTGGTCAGCGGCGTGTTCTACCGGTCAGGAGCCTTATTCAATAAGCATGTCGATTGAAGAGTTTAAACAGTCCGGGAAAGGCAGTTTTAGTGGTGAAGAAATAGTTGCTACTGATATTTGCACACGGGTGCTTCAGCAAGCTAAAACAGGTGATTACGAGCGGTTGGCTTTAGGTAGAGGTTTGTCTCAGGAGCGGTTGAATCGATTTTTCGCACCTAAAGGGGATGATATCTGGACAATTAAGCCTGAGCTTAAGCGGAGAATTAACTTCCGTGAGCTGAATCTTTTAGGTTCATATAGCACCATAGGTCAGCTTGATATTATCTTTTGCCGTAATGTACTTATTTATTTCTCTACAGAGTTAAAGTTAGAAATCTTAAGAAAGATGCATAAGTCTTTAAAGAAAGGTGGCTATTTGTTTTTAGGCGCTTCTGAGTCTTTATCGGGACTGAGTGATTGCTATGAAATGATTCATTGTCGACCAGGAATTATTTACAAAGCCATTTAACAGATTTTCATTTGTTACTTTAAACCCTGAATAACTAGGTTATTCGGGGTTTTTTTGTGTCTTGATTATGAGGAATGCCTGCATTTGTGGGAAAGCAGGGGCATTAGGAGGAGGGAATTGCCGCTTGCTTGCCGCTCAACTGTCAGGGGTTGCCGCCTTTCTGGATATAAGGCGATTTAATTGCCGCTTTGTACTTCTGGGTTAATATTAACTTATTGTTTTTGTTGCGTTTTGTATAGTTGGCATTTGAATTGCTTTTAAGTGGTCAGTTAATAAAAAAGGAGTGTCGGCGTGGCAATAAGTTTTGAATCAGCACTGGGAATACATGAGCAAGCAGTCTACGTACGTAGTCAGCGTGCAGAAGTGTTGGCAAACAATATTGCAAATGCAGATACCCCGAATTTCAAAGCGCGCGATATGGACTTCAAAGCTATTCTGCAGGGTAAAGAGTCGCAAATGCAGATGGGACAGCTGGAGTTGGCAAAAACCAAGAGCGGGCATAGCGAAGGCCTGGTTAATCCGGATTTTGCCGCTGAGATGATGTATCGCATTCCGAGCCAGCCAAGTATTGATGGTAATACTGTCGATGTTCAGACTGAGATGGCGCGCTATACAGAAAATGCTTTGGATTATCAGGCTTCATTTCAATTTCTTGATAAAAAATTCAAGGGATTAAAAAGCGCGATTAAGGGTGAATAATTATGTCATTGTCTAATATTTTTGATATCGCCGGTTCGGCAATGAGTGCTCAGACAGTTCGTCTGAATACGACTGCCAGTAACATGGCCAATGCGGACAGTGTAAGCAGTAGTTATGGTGAAACTTATCGTGCTCGAAAGGCTGTTTTTGAGCTTGGAAGACAAAATGAAATGCAGCCGGGTGTACCGCTAGGTACGCAGGCTGGTCAGGGGGTTGAAGTTGCGGGAATTGTTGAGAGTGATGCGCCGTTGCGTCAGGAATACAACCCGAATCACCCAATGGCAAACGAAGATGGATATGTTTTTTATCCTAACGTAAACGTTGTAGAAGAGATGGCAGATATGATTTCTGCTTCTCGTTCATTTCAGATCAATGCTGAAATTATGAATACTGCGAAGCAAATGACGCAGCGGGCGCTGACCTTGGGTCAGGGTTGATAGTGTCGGGCTACGTGAGAGTTCAGAGGTAATTAGTTATGGCTACTATTAATACGAATCAAACGACATCTAGTGTCTACGATCAGATTAATGCGCAGAATAAATCGCAGTCGACTCAGACGTCTCAGACATCCAGTGACAGTGATATGTTCATGCAGCTGATGATCGCACAGTTGCAAAATCAGGACCCTACCAGTCCGGCAGAAACCAACGATTTCATGCAACAAATATCCAGCATGAGTCAGGTTGAGAGCATTAATAATCTGAATGTAACGATGAATAACCTGTCGAATTCGCTGCTGTCTAGTCAGTCAGCGCTTCAGGCATCATCTATGGTTGGGCAAAACGTTTATGCCAAAACAGATGTAGCAACCATTACTGCGGATAATAAAGATGTGAAAGGCATTATTGAATTGCCGATCTCAACAACGAATCTACGTGTTTCAATTTATGACAGTAACGGTGCGAAAATTGAAACGCTGGATTTGGGCGCTAAGAATGCCGGTGATCTTAATTTTGCCTGGAATGCCGGTGATGCTGCTTCCGGGGATTACCGTGTAGTGGCTGAGGCAGCAACCGCAGATGGCTATAAAGTTGCTAACAGTTATCTGTCGTATAACGTCAACAGTGTGACCCTTGGGCAAAACGGTGTTGGCATGAAATTGAATACTGACGCCGGATCTATTGCGTTTAGTGACATCAAGCAGATTGGTTAAGGCGGGAGAGTAACATGGCGGGTTTTAATACTGCGATTACAGGTTTAAAAGCAGCAACAACCGATCTGGATGTGACAGGTAATAACATTGCTAACTCCAGCACCATCGGTTTCAAATCATCCCGGACTGAGTTTGGTGATATTTATGCAACGGCTGTTGTTGGTGCGGGTTCAAGTAATGTTGCCGGTTCAGGTGTAATTGTTACGGATATCGCCCAGGACTTTCAGGCGGGCACCATTGAATTCACAAATAACAATCTGGATTTGGCAATTAACGGATCTGGATTCTTCCAGTTAGATGATGGCCAGGGAGGTGTGAGTTATACCCGAGCGGGTGCATTTGAGCTGGATAAAGATGGATTTGTTGTTTCAAAGTCAGGTAAGAAGCTTCAGGGTTACGGGTTGGATAGTGATGGTAACCGCTTGCCGATTGGTGATCTGGCAGTGACTCAGAAAGAGAGTCCGCCAAAGGCGACAGAAGATATTAATTTATCTTTTAACGTTGATGATCGTTTAGATGCAGGTGTTTTGACGCAGCCTTATAACAGAGATAATCCAGCGACCTTTTCTTACAGTACTACAGTGCGTACGTTTGACAGTCTTGGTAACGAGCATACGATTAAGTTCAATATGGTTGAGCAACCACCTATTCGAGAAGTGCAAACGCTTAACTTTTCTGGAGCAACGCCTCCCAATGTAGCGGGTGGTACAGTTGTCATTAGTGGTCAGACAATTGATAAGGATGTGTTACGAAGCGGTATTGGGCTAGATCCTGATGGTACGCTGGTAGATGGTGATTATCGTTTTCCTGGTCAGGTTCAGGCAATGACAATTACTGGCTCTGGTGCAGGTGTAACGGGTGTGGATATTGCGCTTGGTACTTACACGGTTAACTTAACGGGTATCACCACTACCGGTACGAATGCGGACTTAGGTGATCAGTTAGAAACATCAGCGCAAACGATTATTGATGATTACAATGCGAACTTGCCAGCAGGTCAGCCACGTTTAATCAATATAATTAATGATCCTGCTAACTCAGCTGTTGTGTATTTTCAGTTCGATGATTCCGAGTCTGCGCCTGCTACCAGTATTTCAGGTGCGACGGGCGGTGTTGTTACTGAAACAACCGCAATGAACGACTTTGGCAGTGAAGTTCAGTCGTTGCTAAATGCTGATACTCGTGTGCGTTCTGTGCAAGTTGCTGCAGATGGCGAGTCTTTAGATATTCGTTTTAAAGCTTCTGCTTCAGATGTTGATGATATTCAGTTGCGTGATGGTGCGGGTAACCTGATAACGGATGTTGCTATAACATCGGCTAACTTGGCAGCAAGCGAATCTCATACGTATGCATTTAACAGTGCTGCTTTTGCAAGTGGGACTTTGGATGCGTCACCTTCGATAACAATCGGTGGTATTTCTATTCAGTTAGATACTGCGGATACTCAGGAAACAATTGCTTCAAAAATTGCTGCAAATCAGGCGGCAATCTTAGATGCTAATCCTGATGTTGCATCCGTTGCGTTCAATGCTTCTAACCAGTTGGTGGTTACTTATAAGCCAGAGTCCGGTGATGTGCCGAACGATATATTGGCAGTGGACTTTGGTGATGGTTCTACCACGACTCCGGGTACTCAGCCAGTAATGGCTATATCAACCATTGATTCAGGTGATAACTCCTATGAAGGGGTTTACCGGATGTATGCTTACCTTAACGGGACAGAAACTCTTGATATAGGTAAAGCGCCAGATCCAGGTGAGCCGGGCGGTACTTCAGAGACCGGGCCTATATTGGTGACATTTAACTCAACCAATGGTTTGCTTAGTTCGGTTAACGGTGTGAATGTACCGATCGGTGGTACTGCGCCAAGTATTTCAATTACGGGTGCTGACCCGGCTGATCCGACTACGGTTATTGACCTGGATATTACAAATACGACTCAGTTTGCCTCTGCGTCTATTGTAAAAGCAGCGACACAGGATGGTTATACCAAAGGGGATTTGATTGGTGTGACATTCGCTGAAACCGGTGAAATGGTCGCCAGTTTCTCAAATGGACAGACGCAAAATCTGGGCGTAGTTGCATTTGCTACCTTTGAAAATCAGTCAGGCTTGCAGCCTTCAGGTGATACGGAGTGGATTGCAACCCTGACTTCAGGCGATGCAATTTTGAACCCACCGGGTACCGGGTTGAATGGTAATTTACGTTCGGCGGCTTTAGAGCAATCGAATGTGGATCTTTCCAGTGAATTGGTGCGGCTGATTGAAGCGCAGCGAAACTTCCAGGCAAACTCCAAGACCTTAGAGACGCTGAATACCGTTACTCAGGCAATACTTCAGATCTAAATACTCTGTTTATTTTCCTTATACCCGGCCGGTTCTTAACCTGCTGGGTATTTCTGCTTATGTTGGCACACTAATTGCTTTTTTATATGTATTGTAAAAAGCGGCAATCTGTCACCGCTAGTGTTGATGCATAGAGAGGTAAGTAATGGATAAGGTGCTGTATCTGGCCATGAGTGGGGCGACCGAGAATATGCGCTCCCAGCATGCGCACTCAAACAATCTTGCCAACGTAAATACTACCGGCTTTAAAACTGATTTGGCTCAGGCAAGAGCTATGCCTGTATATGGCGATGGCTTGCCATCCAGGGTTTATGCCATGAGCGAGCGCCCTGCGACTGACATTAGTTCCGGAGTACTTACGCCTACAGGGCGGGATCTGGATGTGGCTATCGAGGGTGATGGTTGGTTTTCAGTGATTGGTGCGGATGGTCAGGAAGCTTATACCCGCTCGGGTGAGTTTACGGTTAATGCGCAAAATCAGTTGGTAACCGCTGGAGGAGCCCCTGTGATGGGGAATGGCGGTATTCCTATCACGTTACCTGCTTTTGAAAAACTGGATATCGGTGGTGATGGAACCATTACAGTTCAGCCATTAGGTGAAGGGCCGGAAGCGCTGGCGATTGTTGATCGGATAAAAGTGGTTAATCCTGAGCCCGGAACTTTATTTAAAGGCTTGGATTCTTTTATGCATACCGGCAATGCTGTGCCTTTGCCGCCGGCAAATGATGTCAAAGTTGTATCCGGTTTTCTCGAAACCAGTAACGTTAATTCTGTCGGTGAGCTTACGTCGATAATTTCTTTGTCACGGCAGTACGAGATGCAGGTGAAGATGATGAAGACGGCAGAAGAAAACTCCACTGCAGCGGCACGTATATTGCAAATGCAGTAATAGTATTCAATAAGTGATTGTTCGTTAACTATCGAGCATTACTGACTAAGAATAAAAAAGTAGCGGTTTGTACGCTACTCAGAGAGGTAAAAAATGAACAGTGCGTTATTTGTAGCGAAAACAGGTTTGTCTGCTCAGGATACAGCATTGCGGGTTATTTCGAACAACTTGGCAAACGTGAGTACTGTTGGTTTCAAGCGCGACAGAGCCGTGTTTGAGGATTTGATGTATCAGACACAGCGTCAGCCAGGTGCCGAATCTGCAGAAGGTTCTCAGTTGCCATCCGGCTTACAGCTGGGAACAGGTGTACGGATTGTTGGTACTCAAAAACTGTTTCAGGAAGGTTCGATTGAGAATACCGGAGATGCATTTGATGTTGCGATCAATGGCAGAAGAGGTTTTTTTCCGGTCACTTTGCCAACGGGCGACACCGGTTATACACGTCATGGTCAGTGGCAAATTAATTCTGATAATGAACTGGTAACAGCGGAAGGTTTTGTGTTGCAACCCGGCATAACGTTGCCTGCTGAAGTTCAGACTTTGACTATAGGTCAGGATGGACAGGTAACAGTCGTTACAGCAGGTAATACCGCGGCACAAAATATTGGCCAGATACAGTTGGCGGACTTTGTTAATCCGGCGGGGCTGGAAGCCATTGGTCAAAATATGTTTTTGGAGACCAATGCAAGTGGCGCACCTATTTTAAATAATCCGGGCGAAGGCGGTACCGGTGCGTTGTTGCAAGGTTCTCTTGAAGGTTCAAACGTCAATGCTGTTGAGGAACTGGTAAACCTTATTACGACACAGCGTGCTTATGAAGTGAACTCTAAAGTGATTTCGACTGCAGATGAAATGCTGTCGTTTGTAACGCAGCAACTGTAAGCCAGTTTGGGTGAATATCATGAATAAAATGTTGATTATCTTAGTTTCTGCTTTGGTGCTGTCCGGGTGTGTGAGTACGCCACCTAAACCGGATAATCCGCATTTTGCACCTATTCGTCCACAGGCTTTACAGACGCCTAAATCGGTTAATGGTTCTATTTTTAGCAGTGCGACAAATATTAATTTGTATGGTGACGGCCGGGCACATCGCGTGGGTGACATCATTACTGTTGTCTTGCAGGAAAGTACTTCGTCTCAGAAAAACAGTAAGACGGAAATTGATAAAAGTAATACGCAGACATTGGCGCAACCTACGTTGTTTGGCCAGGACCTGTCTATTGGTGGTAACCCTATATCGGCAAACTTTGGTGCCTCGACCACAGACTTTGATGGAGAGGGCAAAGTAAATATGAGTAACAGCCTGACGGGTAATATCTCCGTAACCATTCATGAAGTACTGGCCAACGGTGTACTGGTAGTGAAAGGTGAAAAGTGGCTGACCCTGAATCAGGGTGACGAGTATATCCGTGTTAGCGGCATTATTCGTCCTCAGGATATCAGTGCTAATAACACGGTTAACTCGACACAAATTGCTGATGCGCGTATTTCTTACAGTGGCACCGGAGCAGTGCATGACTCCAATACTATGGGGTGGTTATCGCAGTTCTTTATTGGTCAGTTGTGGCCGTTTTAATCAGGAGAAGGCAGATGCTTAGATCAATGATAGTAGTGGCTGTTTCGCTTCTGTTAAGTACAGGCGCAATTGCTGAACGGCTTAAAGATATATCAACAGTTGCGGGTGTGCGTAGCAACCAGTTGGTTGGATATGGTTTGGTTGTTGGCCTGGATGGTACAGGTGATAAAACGACGTTCACCTCAGCGACCTTTAGAAACATGTTGAATAATTTTGGCGTGGCAATTCCGCCTAATATTGATCCGGCATCAAAAAATATTGCAGCGGTGGCGATCCATACTGACTTGCCTCCGTTTGCTAAGCCGGGTCAGGTTATTGATGTGACGGTCTCTACTCTTGGTGATGCTAAGAGTTTGCGTGGCGGTAGCTTGATTATGTCTCCGCTTAAAGGTGCTGATGGTCAGGTTTATGCTTTAGCTCAGGGAAACTTGGTCGTCTCGGGCTTTGGTGTGCAAGGGGCTGATGGTTCACGGTTGTCTTTAAATGTGCCAAGCGTGGGGCGTATTCCAGGTGGTGCAACAGTAGAGCGTACAGTGCCTAACGCGTTTGCGCAGGGTGATAGTTTGGTGCTTAACCTGAATCATCCGGATTTTACGACCGCACGTCGTGTGTCTGAAACGGTTAACAGTCTGTTAGGGCCTGAGATGGCTAAAGCGATTGATGCGACATCTATCCGGGTTCGGGCTCCACGTGATCCGTCCCAGCGGGTATCTTTCCTGTCTGTATTAGAGAACCTCGACGTTCAGCCAGCGCAGGAAGTAGCTAAGGTCATTATTAATTCACGTACCGGTACCATCATTATTGGTCAGAATGTGCGGGTTTCGCCTGTTGCTATTACGCATGGTGGTATGACTGTTGCCATCAATGAAAACATCGACGTAAATCAGCCAGATCCTCTGTCGCAAGGTGAAACTATTGTCACGCCAAGGACGGGTATTGAAGTAGATGAAGGCAGCGGGCACATGTTTGAGTTTGCACCTGGTGCATCTCTTCAGGATATTGTCGAATCTGTGAATCAGGTAGGCGCAGCCCCTGGTGATTTGATGGCTATATTAGAAGCGCTACGCCAGGCCGGAGCGTTAAAAGCTGAGTTAGTGGTGATTTAAGATGAAGACTAACGCTAGTCAGAATGCACAGCTTTATACCGAGTTTGGTGAAATGAATAAGCTGCGTCAGCAAGCGAAGGAGAAAGATCCGGAAGCTTTGAAGGCGGTTGCCGAGCAGTTTGAACAGCTATTCATGAACATGATGATGAAGAGTATGCGTCAGGCTAATGATGCATTCAGCTCGGATAATCCTTTGAATTCCTCAAAGGTGAAGTTCTATCAGGACATGGCGGATACTCAGCTGACAAAGAACTTGTCGGAATCTGGTGGTATCGGCTTGGCAGATATTATTGTTAAACAGCTAAGCTCCGGTTATGGCATCGAAGTTGATCCTGGTGCAGATAAATCAAGCGAGAAACCTGAGCTTAGTGAGTCTGAGCAGATGCTAAGCAGAGCCTTCGACAGTACTGCAAGCGCGGCAGCTTCTGCAATTTTAGGACAGGCTCAACAACAGTCTGTTCGGAAGGCCGACAGTGCAGTGCCAAACGTAAGTGAGTCTGCTAAAGCAACATCTGTTGCTGCTGGCGAGTCTCTTCCGGGTAAGTTCGACTCACCCGAAGCCTTTGTCGAGTCCTTATTACCTATCGCTGAAAAGATTGCTGATGAGTTAGGTGTAGATCCTAAGGTGCTGTTGGCTCAGGCTGCGCTTGAGACTGGCTGGGGAAAACACGTAATTCAGCAAGGGAACGGAAACAGCAGCTATAACCTTTTCAATATTAAAGCCGACTCTCGCTGGAGTGGTGAGCAAGCTCAGGTTAGTACTCTTGAGTACCGTGACGGCGTTGCACAGCGTGAGCAAGCTTCATTCAGATCTTATAATTCTTATGAGGAAAGCTTTAACGACTATGTGGCTTTTCTTAAAGGCAGCCCCCGATATCAGGATGCTTTGCAGCAAGCAGCTAATCCTTTTACGTATGTTGAAGAGTTACAGAAGGCTGGATATGCCACTGATCCCGAGTACTCAAATAAAATCAGCCGGATTTTTAGTGGTGAATTGATTAGCCGGGCAGATAGCAGTACCAGTTTGGTAAATAACACCGGCACAAATAGCAAAGAAAGTTAATTATCGGCCGATAGCATAAAGTACGTCAGCCGAAAGGCCAGAGTAACGGCACTATATTCCTGGCGAGGAGTTTGAAATGAATTTATTAAACATTGGTAAGCAAGGCTTAATTGCTAACCAGAATGCGTTGGCTACAACCGGACAGAACATCAGTAATGTTAATACTGATGGTTATACCCGCCAGCGTGTTAATTTTGATAGCTTACCGGCTTACGGTGGCGTTGAAGTTACCAGTGTTGAACGCCTCGCCGATGATTTATTGACCAAGCAATTGTGGAGCGACTTATCCAGTTATAACCAGTCATCTACATTCTCTTCTCTGACGGCGCAGTTAGATGATTTGCTGGCTCAGCAAACCACCAGTGTGTCTGATGCAATGGACAAGTACTTCAGTTCATTACAAAACGTAGTAGATGATCCGGTTTCAAACCCGAATCGTGAGTTGTTTATTGCTGAGACTGAGGCGCTGGTGCAGCGGTTCAATAACCTGGACGCAAATCTGCGAATTCAGGAAGCAAACGTAAATACTCTGATTGATGATTACACCAGCCAGGTAAGTACGCTTGGATCAAATATTGCTGATCTGAATGATAAAATTAATCTTGCTGTCGCAGCCAATAAACCGAGTAACGAACTCGAAGATCAGCGCGATCAGTTAGTCAATGAGTTGTCTGACTTAGTGTCTATCAATGTGTTGGAAGAAGGTAATAAAAGTTACAGTGTCTTTCTGGCCAATGGCCAGCCGCTGGTGGTTGGACCATCATCTAACCAGATGATCAGCACTCCCAGTGACTCCATCCCTAATGAACGTTCTGTAAAGCTTGTTATTGCTGGTAATACCACTGAAGTAACTGATCAGCTGAGTGGCGGAAAACTGGGCGGTGTATTGCGCTATCGTGATGAGTCGTTAAATGATGCCCGGGATGAATTAGGCCGTATTGCAATCGCATTATCTGAAACTATGAACCAGCAACACCGTTCAGGTATCGATGTAAATAATAATTATGGTGGTGACATCTTCAGTGATGTTAATTCATCTGCTGCTCAGGCAAGCCGCCTGCAATCGCATGTTGCTAACCGATCTGATTTATCATCTTCAGCCGTGTCGATTGAAAACGTAGATTTACTGCAGGCGTCTGGTTACGAGTTAACGTATGGCGGAGAAAATCAAATCACGCTGACCCGGGAAGAAGATGGCAAGGTGTTTGATATTGACCGGCTAACGCCTTCTACTGCCGATCGTACTGTAGAGGCTAATTCCGTTGGCACAGTTGCTGCTTTAACCAGTGGTACAACAGCTGTAACGGCACCCACGGAAAATTTAACAGTAACATTGAACGGTGTGGCGACTGCTTTTGCCGGCGTTGATTCAGCCAAAGGTGTGGCTGATGCTTTGAATGGAACAGCGGGCGTTTCAGGTGTGAGTGCAACCTCTGCTGTCGGCATTACTGACATTACAGAAGCGGGTGCTAACGGCGCTCAGTATACTGTAGAGGTGTTGGATAATACCGGTACGGCCAGAACAATGACGATTACTTTACCGACTGGTGGTACTGCAGCTGTTAACAGTAAAGCAGCGTTAGATGTTGCGCTGGCTGGCCTGGAAACGGCCGGGCATGATATGTCCAATATCAGCATTGCTATGGATGGGACTGACGTCAAAATTACTGATTCTACAGGCGGTAACATAGCTGTTGAATTTACAGATAATACCGATGCAGATGTCATGACGGTAAAGCAGTACACCAATGACACAACACAAGGGGCGGGTGCTGCTTTAACTGCTAATACCCCTGCACAAGTTAAAGCAATTGCTTCAGGTTATCTGGATGATTCTACGGCAACCATAGACGGTACAGTTACCTCATTGAGTATTGCTTCCAGCGGTACGGGGCTTATCGGCGGTGCAAGTGTCAATATGATTGATGCTACTAATAATGTTGCGTCCACTGTTGGCAATGTGGCACAAGGTGTTGCTGATGTGAGTGAAGGTGAGTATTACCTTGATCCGAATAAGGGTACCTTATCTTTTGCTGTTGACGGCATAAAAGTCACGCTGAAGGTTGATGGTACTTTTGTTGATGGCGATCGTTATTCCATTAACGCTGTGCGCACAGGTGCTGAAGACCTTAAAAAAGTTATTCAGGATGGTAATCAGTTGGCTCTGGCTTCACCTGTGAGGGTTTCTCCTGCCGACAGTAACCAGGGGACGGGTGTGGCAACGGTCGATATTACCGATACAAGCGCGACATCTTTTGCTGTAGACGGCCAGTTACAACCGCCCGTTGAAATTGTCTTTGATAATGCAGACCCCATTCGTTACACCGTGTATGACATCAGTGAGCCAACCAATCCTGTGCCTTTGGATACAGGTAATGGACCGCTGGTTAATCAGGCGTTTACACCTGGGCAGGTTGTTAGCCTTAATGGCTATGATATTACTATTGCGAATCAGCCTTCATCAGGAGACCGCTTTAGTTTTGAGTTTAATAAAGACGGTATATCAGACAACCGTAATGCATTAAAAATATCTAACCTGCAGAACACTAAAGTTGTCGGTGGGTCAGACTATCAGGATTTGTATGGCAGTTTGATTGAAAAAGTTGGTACAACGACAGCGACATCAAAAATAGCAACCGATGCCAGTAAAGCTGTCATGGACACAACCGCTAATACAAAAGCCAGCGTCAGCGGTGTAAACCTTGATGAAGAAGCTGCGCGCTTAGTTCAGTTCCAGCAGGCTTATCAGGCAACTGCCCAGCTAATTCGTGTATCACAATCTATTTTTGACAGTCTGTTACAAGCTGTATAAACGTCATTAAAGCGGATATTACTTTCGGCTGTTTAAGTAAAAGGTAATCAGGTCATGAGAATTTCAACACAACAGCAATTTTTGCGTTCAATTGATGACATGCAACGTTCGCAATCGCGAATAGCAGATCTTCAGGATCAGATCTCTACCGGTAAACGATTACGTAATCCATCTGATGACCCGGTTGGTGCCGCGCAGGTGGTTAAGCTGGAACGCGAGCTTTCTCAGTACAATAAGTATGATGACAATATCAATGTAACTCAGCGTCGTTTAGAGCAGGAAGATTCGATTCTTGACTCAATTAATATAGCGACTGACCGTATGCGGGAACTGACGATTAAGGCTGGTAGTGACACTATCAATGATGCTGACAGAAGTACCATCGCTCAGGAGCTGGATCAGCTGGTGACCTATGTCGCAGGTCTGATGAATACGCAGGATGCTCAGGGTGAATACCTGTTTGCCGGTAACAAAGGTGGTGATGCGCCTTATGTGAAGCAGGGTGATGGCAGTTATGATTATGTGGGTGATGATGGCCAGAGGCTGATTCAGGTAGGATCTGATTTGTTTGTGCCTTCAAATGATTCAGGTGAGGCTTTATTTGAATCAATTGATGGCCCGTTACAGACAAAGCTGTCTGGCCAGGCTGTGTTTAATGCCGCACAACAAGTGCCACCTGTTGAGCCTTTCGTACGTACTACGGAATTTGCGACATTAGCGGCGGAAAATACGTTTAAGGAAGCAACGAAAGGGCTGGGTGAATTAACTATAAGGGTTACTGAACCGACTCCTGATAACTTTGAATATTCAGTGTTTGATAGCTCTGGTGCACCGGTTAAAGATGCTAGCGGTAATGATATTGCTAATATTGCGGTGGGTGACATTGCGGCTACGCCTGCGCAAATAAATATTCACGGTTTGAGTCTGGAGCTTCATGAACCTGCTGATATTGCCAGTGCGAATGAAATAAAGCTCTCAGCTACGCCTGAAAAAATGAATGTGATGGATGCAGCTACTGCTTTATCAAATGTGCTGTCTCAGCCGATTGAAAACGAGCAAATGCGAACGGAAAGAAACGAGGCTGTTGCCCGGGCGTTAGAGCAATTCAAAATGTCGGCAGATAAAACCACTGAATCACAAACAGTTGTAGGCTCACGTTTGAAAACCTTGGAAAACGTCAGTTCGTCTAATCTGGACTTCAAGTTATTTACACAAACGGCAATATCAAGCATAGAAGATGCGGATATGTCGAAAGTGATCAGTGAATTTACGCTTGAGCAAACAACGCTGCAGGCTGCTCAGGCTACCTTTGGTCGAGTGAGTTCTCTGTCCTTGTTTAACTATATTAATTAGGTTTAGCTTTATAAATTAGGCTTAACTCTATTAATTAAGCGTAACTCATACCTTCAGGCAGAATGTTTCATTCTGCCTTTTTCAATATTTAGGCTGGTTTTGATAAGCGCGTGCCATTTTATTGCGCTTATTTGATTGCAGCTTTTCCTTAATCAATTCTTGCCTGTTTGCTTCGATCAACACGAGTGACTTTTCGTCAATCTGGCTGATATGTCTGATCAGGTCTTCTGCTTGCAGAGAAGTGTCTTTATCCTGCGGAACATCCGTTAACTTAGTTTCTTCGCTTGCCAACTCTCTTTGCTGTTGTAATGTTTCTACTGCTTGCCAGTTTTGGGCTTCAGCAGCCTCCAGAATCTGTTCAGATAGCTGGAGAATTTTCCGTAGTGCGTCGATCATTTTATCACCTGAGTATTTATGTAATAAAAATTTGCAGATGTGATTAAAGTCTGTTCCTTAGTGACCGATATAGTACACCTGAAGCGAGCTTATAGGCAGCAATAATAAGGGTTTCACAGAGTATTAACATCGTGAAATAACTGCTGTAAAAATAAGTTAAAAAAAATTTCAAGTAATACGACCGACGGTCGATAACTTAAAACATACTGGAATCGTATTCATATTTTTACACGGATGAATGTGATTCAAACTGGACAAATAAACAACCAGTCAGACTTGGTTGAGAGGAGAAGGTCTCATGGCATTAGTAATTAATTCCAATATTCAGTCACTGAATGCACAGCGTAACTTGAACAGTGCGCAGATGGAGCAGAACGAAGCACGTGAACGTTTATCCAGCGGTAAGCGTATCAACTCAGCAGCAGATGATGCGGCTGGTCTTGCAATCTCTAACCGTATGACTTCTCAAATCAACGGTCTGAACCAGGCAGTTCGTAACGCAAATGACGGTGTGTCACTTATCCAAACTGCAGAAGGTGCACTGGACGAGTCTACTAACATCCTGCAGCGTATGCGTGAACTGTCTATCCAGTCTGCCAACGGCACGTACGATTCCGGTAACCGTGGCTCAATGAACGCGGAAGTACAGCAGCTGGTTGCAGAATTAGACCGTATTTCTGAAACAACTTCTTTTAACGGCCAGAACATTCTGGACGGTTCCCAGGGTAAAATTGCTCTGCAGGTAGGTTCTGAAGCTAACCAGACAATTTCTTTTGAAATCGGTAAGCTGGACTCTAAGAGCTTAGGTTTAGGTTCTACTTCTTCTGACACGGCTGGTACTCATCTTGCTCAGGCGTTAACTGCTACGACTATTGATGATGGCGATGTACTGATTAACGGTCAGAATATAGGCGCCTTTGACGGTTCAAGCAAAAACTTTGATGAGCTGATCAGTCAGATTAATACCAATGTAAACGGTGTTACTGCGAGTGGCTTTAACAATGTTGAAGCAACTGATGTTGGTAACGGTGTTACAACTTCAGCTGCGGCGTTAACTATCTCGATAGGTGAAACTAACGGCGGTACTTCATTGTATACGCTTGGTGCTACCAATAATCTGGAAGAGTTAGTTAGCGAGATTAATACTCAAACAGCGGGAGCAGTAACAGCGTCTATCGATGATAGTGGCAAGCTGAATTTGTCTAATAGTACAGGTGCTTCTATTACATTTGGTGGTGCTGGTGGTGCTGCTGGTATTACAACTGCTACAGGTTTATCTGCCGCAGAGCAAACATCACTTGGTCAAATTGGCCTTACGTCGGATGACGGTAATGATATTACTGTGGAGGCTGGGGTTAATGGTACATCAGGGGATCTGGCAAACCTGGGTTTCCAGGAAACCAGAGGTGACGACACTATTCGTGGTGGAGCATTGAACGCTACGGCATTAGCCTACGGTGAGCTGACTATTAATGGCTCTATTATTGATCATGAAAACACTGATTCACTGCAAGGCAAGGTCGATAACATCAATGCTGCTACTGGTGATACGAATGTAGTTGCAAGCTTAGTAGCAGAGTCTTCTGGCGAAGTTGATTTAGCTAAGACAAGTACCCAGCTTACAGGTACTGCAGATACAAGTCAGGCAATTGCTGGTACGGATGATATTATTATCAATGGTCGTACAATCGCTGCCGGCGGTACTGATATTGATGCAGTTATTACTGCAATCAATGCTGATGCTACAAATACTGGTGTAACAGCTTCTAAGAGTGATGATGGCACAGAGATATTCTTATACTCTGAAAGCAGTATTACCTTAGCTGACGGTACTAACGGTGCAGGTAATATTCAAACAGCTTTCGGTATAGCTAACGGTACTACAGCCGCAACAGCAATTGCCGATAATGATACGATTCGTCTGAATGACCAGGAAGTTGTATTAACTGATGCAGATGATCTGGATCAGATCGTGGCTGATATTAACGGTGCGCAGGCAACAACGGGTGTACATGCGTCTGTTAATGACCAGGGTGAGATTGTACTGGATTCAAATGCAGCGTTTAACGTTGCTGCCGGTGATGTGAATGGTGAAAAGGTACTTAATACCTTAGGTTTATCGGCTGGCGCGAATGCACCAGGTCTTGAGTTGAAATCGTTAAACGGTAATCCAATTAGCATTGAGTTGAGTGGTAGTGGCGCAGCAAATACTGGCTTAATTGAGCAGAACACTTCTTTTGGTGGTAATGGTTCAGGTTCATCTATCAGCAGTGTTGATATCTCAACAGCAGCAGGCGCTCAGAAAGCAATTGGTGTTATTGATAATGCGTTGACAACTATCAACGAAACCCGGGGTGAGCTGGGTGCGGTAAATAACCGTCTGGACTTTACAGTAAGTAACCTGTCTAACGTATCTGAAAATGCTGCAGCAGCACGTTCTCAGATCCTTGATGCCGACTTTGCAGCAGAATCTGCTAACCTGAGTCGTGCGCAGGTACTGCAACAGGCTGGCTCTGCAATGTTGGCTCAGGCTAACGCTGCACCACAGCAGGTACTGTCTTTACTACAGTAATAGGTAACGCTTTACGTTAACCGATAAAACCCCTCGTGCCATCGGGGGGTTTTTGTTTTTGGAGGTGAGATTATGTCAGTGGAATCAATCAATGCTGCTAATGTTGCAAGTGCAACCGGGCAGCCACTGCAGCAAACACAACAAGCCCAAACACAGCAACCGGTAACTGATTCTGTTGTTCAGCAGCCAGCTCAAACTGCAAATAACGAGGCACCACAGCAAAAGCTAACTAATGAAGAAGCTGCTGCTTTGGCTGATCGTTTGAATGAGTTTATGGACAGTAAACAACGTAATTTAGCGTTTTCTGTTGATGAAGAAAGTAACGATACCATCATAAAGGTATTGGACAGCGAAACTCAGGAAGTCATTCGACAGTATCCTTCTGAAGAGGCTGTTGAGCTAGCGAAACATCTGGAAGCAGCAATGGGGCTGATCTTTAACGATAAAGCCTGATATCAACCTATATGATGGCTCCGTTAAAGCAGTATTCATGTAGAATATCTGGGCATTCTGTAACAACTAAGCTAAGCGTCTGAACGAGAGGGATTTACTATGGCTACTAATATTGTTTCTGCACTGGGAGCCGGCTCAGGAATCGATACGGCTAGTCTGGTAAATAGCTTAGTTGATGCTCAGAAAGCGCCACAGCAATCCCGCCTGGACAGTAAAAAGACCACTCTCGATGCGCAGGTTTCAGCTTACGGTACTCTGAAAAGCAGTTTGTCTGAGTTTCAGAACTTAATGACGCCGTTGTCTAATCCTGACACTTTTAAAGCACGTTCTGTGTCGTTGCCTACAACTGATATTGTTACAGCGAATACTCTGGATGCGAATGCTCAGCTGGGTACGTATCAGCTGGAAGTGCTGGAAGTCGCGCAGGGGCAGTCCTTAGTTGCGAATCAGACGTTTGCTGATAAAGATGCAGCAGCAGGTGTGAGCGGTACGCTAACGATTGCGCAGGGGGAGTGGACTTATGCCTCCGGTAATCCTTCAAGCTTTGCAGAAAACGAAGCCTTAACTGCGCTTGAAATAGAAGTGACCGCGACAGACTCTATTCAGGAAATTGCCAATAAAATTAATGCAGACAGTTCAGATGTAGAAGCTTCTGTGCTGCTGGTTGATGGCTCTTATCAGTTATTAATATCTGCGCCTTCAGGTGAGGAAAATGCATTACGTATTTCTGGCAGTGATGCCAGCCTGGATTTTCTGAATTTTAATGAATCAAATCACGGCAACGTAACTGAAACTCAGCAGGCTAAAGACGCTTCCATTAATATCAATGGTTTGAATGTAAAGCGTCCAAGTAATGATATTGATGATGTTATTCAGGGACTTTCTTTAACACTTAATAAGGCAAGCCCGGGCGATAAGCTGAGTTTCTCTATTACAGAAGATAAAGAAACTGCTAAAACAGCTGTTAATAATTTTATTGAGGGCTACAACACGCTTTATAAGACCCTCAAGGGGTTGACCAGTACGACAACAGATAGTGAAACTAACCAGACCAAGCGGGGCGAGTTAGCTAACGACGGTACTGCTAAGAACTTGTTGTCACGTATGCGCAGTATGATTTCTTCATCTGTGCCTGGTGTGGATAGTTTTAATTCCCTGAGTAATGTAGGTATTTTAACCAAGCTGGACGGAACGCTTGAGATAGATACTGATGATTTTGATGCTGCTTTTAAAGATAACTTTGCAGATGTCGCTGCAATATTTTCGACGACTACAAGTTCGACAAATAGTGCAGTGTCGGTAGAAGTGGGTAGTTTTGGATCCCGGGCGACAGCGGGCACTTATCAGGCAAATATTACAACTGCCCCGAGTAAAGGTTTTGTAACAGGTGCGGGTTTAACGTCGACTTTCCCAGTTGATACGAGTACGGGTGATTATACATTTACGGTTAATGTAAACGGTACTGAGTCTGCGGCATTAACATTGACGGGTACTTATAATTCGCAAGAAGAGTTACGTGCCGGGCTACAGTCGTTAATTAATAATGAAACTACATTGAAAGAAGCTGGTCAGGCTATTGATGTAGTGATCGATGGCGGTGAATTTAAGCTTCAATCTCGACAGTATGGCGCAAATACAAAAGTGGAGTTCACTGCTTCCGGTACCGATTTTACGAATGCAACCGGGCTCTCAACTGCTTCGGTAAGGCTGAATGGTACTGATGTTTCCGGTACGATTGCTGGTGAAGCTGCGTTTGGTGCAGGTGATGTATTATTGCCAAAAATTGATACTGCTCCTTACGGTTTGAATTTACAGGTTCAGGAAGGCGCTTCAGGAAGTTTTAGTTTTACGTTTTCTCGCGGGTTTGCCGGTGAAATGTCCTTGCTGATAGATGGTTTTCTGTCTAATACAGGTGTTATCAAGAACCGTGAAGACAGTATTAATAATCAGCTTGAAGATATAAAGACTGACCAGACTGAGCTGGATCGTAAAATGGCCATTATGCATGAGCGGTTAACTAGTCAGTATGTGGCGATGGAAAATATCCTGGCCAGTTTCAGAACAACGTCAGATTCATTGACAGGATTGGTGGATCGATTACCATTTACCGCTAAGTCTAGCTAAGTGTTTAGCTGATATTATTGGAGTAAAAAAATGAGTGTTAATTTAAATGCCCTTCGTCAGTATCAGAGTGTAGGCTTGGCCTCTGCAGTGCATGCGGCTTCTCCACAACAGCTTATTACTATGCTATTTGACGGTGTATTAGGTTCGCTGGCTAAGGCGAAAGGGGCTATTGAGCGTAATGATATTCAGGGGCGCTCAACTCAGCTGAATAAGGCCACTGATATTGTACTGGCGCTTAAAGATTACCTGGACCATGAGAAAGGTGGTGAGATCGCAGCAAACCTGGATGCTCTGTATGACTACATGGTTCGTTCGATTTCTGAAGCAAATCGTGAAGTAAATTCTGAAAAAGTGCAGGAAGTTATGGATCTGCTGTTGACGATCAAGTCGGGCTGGGCACAAATGGAAGTTTCTTAGTTCTAGCCAGAGCTTAGTTATTTAAGGAAGCCGGTATCAGTTTTGATACCGGCTTTTTTTTGTCTTGTTGAAGCCGGGTTTTGTGGTAAATACATCTAGCGTCAAAAAAATAACAGATTAGTACTTGTGTAGACTGCTTGTATGTCATAAATTTGACGTTGGTAATGAGTAGGTCTTTGTTTTGTTCAGCAACAGTGTGAATAGCTTATGCAGCTTCTTTATGTAGATGATGATTCAGCTCTTCGGGAGAGTCTTTCTAATGGGCTTAATTTTGCCGGTATTCAGTGTAATAGTCTGGACTATGTCAGTTGGCTTCAGGCTTCAAGTGGCACCAAAGATGATGTTGTAGCTGTATTACTGGGACGTTGCGATCATCCAATAGATATTAATCAATTACTTGAACAACGCTTGCCGAAAAAGCTGCCTTTGATTGCTGTTGGCAGCTGGGCTTATCGTGACACGATTAATGAAGATGTTTTGCAGCGGTTTGTTGGTGATATAGATGCAAACGCTGGTCTTGCTGAGATTATGCAGCAGCTGCATCTGGCGCAATTGTTTTCGCATTTAAGCTTACAGTCAGATGACGCTGCACAACTCATGGGAACCTTTTCTGATCTGGCGGGCAAGAGCTCTGCTATGAATGATATCCGTAGTCTGATGGCACAGGTGGCCAGCCGCGATGTAAGTGTCATGATTAGCGGTGAGTCGGGTACAGGAAAAGAGGTTGTCGCAAATTGTTTGCATAAGGTGTCTGACCGCGCTGGTGGTCCCTTTGTACCTATTAACTGTGGTGCAATTCCTGCTGAGTTATTGGAAAGTGAACTGTTTGGGCACGAAAAAGGTGCTTTTACGGGGGCGGTTTCCAGCCGGGCAGGGCGTTTTGAATTAGCGAATGGCGGCACTCTGTTTCTTGATGAAATTGGCGACATGCCGTTAACCATGCAAGTTAAGCTGCTAAGAGTTTTACAGGAAAAGTGCTTTGAGCGTATAGGTGGTACTAAAACCATCGATTGCGATGTAAGAATCATTGCCGCATCGCATAAAGATCTTGAAGCTATGATTGAGGCTGGTGAATTCAGGGAAGACCTCTATTACCGTTTAAATGTGTTTCCAATCACTATGCCGGCGTTACGAGACCGTTTAGAGGACTTGCCCGTGCTGTGTGAGTTGTTTATTCAGCGTGCAGAAGCACAGGGCTTTGGCCGGATTCGGATTCTTCCAGCGGTACTTGAGTCCTTGTGCCAGTATCCCTGGTCAGGAAATGTGCGCGAATTAGCTAACCTGATAGAGCGTCTGACAATTATGCATCCTGATAGTGTTATTGGCATTCAGGAGCTACCGGAGAAGTTTCGCTTTGTATCTGAAAGTGAAGCAGATCTGCTTATGCAACAGCGTTTTGAAGCTGATGCTTCTGAAAGAGTGTCTGCCGAAGAGAATGTCATCTCAGGGGCAGGGTTGCCTGAAGCTGGAATGGATATGAAAGCCTATCTGGAAGGTATTGAGCAAACATTGATTGAACAGGCGCTGGACAGTACCAATAATGTTGTTGCCCGTGCGGCAGACAAATTGCAGATTCGCAGAACAACCTTAGTTGAAAAAATGCGTAAGTATGGAATACAGCGTAAGTAGTTATGGCTGATCAGAATATATCTGCTGATGCAGAAAATACCCAGTTAAGGCAGCAAGTTGAAGTGCTGCAGAACCGTTTAGCAGAAAGTCAGGGGATGCAAGCACAGCAGCTGGCTGAAAATACCCGGCTTAGTGGTCGAATGGATAATCTTTTAAATTTGTTACCAGCAGGCGTTGTGGTAGTGGGTTCAAAAGGAAAGATCAGTGAGTTTAATGTAGCGGCAGAAGAGTTTCTTGGGACGCCGTTACTAGATGTACCCTGGATTGAAGTCATTCAGCGAAGCTTTGCACCGCGCAGTGACGATGGTCATGAAGTGTCCTTAAAAAGCGGACGAAGGGTCAGCTTATCCACCCGTTCACTTGAAAATGAAACCGGTCAGTTGATTATGCTGACGGATCAGACAGAAACCCGGTTACTGCAAGGACAGGTGGCGCACTATCAGCGTTTATCCGAAATGGGACGAATGATGGCGTCGCTGGCACATCAGATTCGTACGCCTTTATCGGCAGCATTACTGTATGCCAGTCATCTGATTAAGCCGGGTTTACCGGGCGACAAACAAATCAAGTTTGCCGGCAAAATTAAATCCCGTCTTGAAAACCTCGAACATCAGGTGCGGGATATGTTGGTATTTGCCCGGGGTGAGACACGCCTGGATGATCGTATAACACTGGTGGAGTTGTTTCGGGATATTGAAGATGCGTTAGATGTGCCGCTGGTAACCTGGGATGCAGACTGCGAATGCATAAATTCAGTACCGGATATTCAGCTGCAGTGTAATAAAGAAGCCTTGTTGGGTGCTTTAATGAATCTAGTAGAGAACAGTTTGCAGGCGACCGGCAAAGGTGCTGAGTTAAGTATCGAAGCGTCTGTACTTGATGAGCGGTTGTGCCTGATGGTAGCTGACAACGGACCTGGTATGGATCAGGAGCAATGTCAGAAAGTACTCGAACCTTTTTATTCAACCAAATCACATGGTACAGGGCTGGGGCTTGCAGTCGCTCAGGTAGTGGCTAAGGCGCATCACGGTGAATTTGTGTTGGTGTCTGAACCAGGAAAAGGGACCCGGGCTGCATTTTTGCTGCCTTACCCAAAAGATTCTGATATGAGCGGCGTATAAGTTGGCGGCTCTTCATACTTTATATAGATAATGTAACGGGAATATACATGGCAACGCAGATACTGGTAGTTGAAGATGATGCTAGCTTGAGAGAAGCCCTTGTAGATACTTTAGAGCTGGCAGATTTTAGTTGTCTTGAGGCTGAGTCCGGCGAAGATGCATTAACGCTTCTGGGTCAGCAGTCTGTTGATATGGTTGTCAGTGATGTAAACATGGGCGGCATGGACGGCCATGAATTACTGGAAAAAATTCAGCAGCAACATCCTTGTCTTCCTGTGATGCTGATTACGGCATATGGTCAGGTAAATAAAGCGGTAGATGCAATCCGTAGCGGCGCTGTCGATTATCTGATGAAACCGTTTGAACCGGATGCACTCATCGAGGTTGTTAAGCGTTATACAGGTACGCAGATTCGTAAGCAGGATAATCTTCAGCCAATTGCTGAAGAAAACTCCAGTAAACAACTGCTTCAGGTCGCTCGCCGTGTGGCTGAAACTGATTCAACCGTACTGATTACAGGCGAAAGCGGAACGGGTAAAGAGGTGTTGGCGCAATATATTCATAATCATTCGCCACGTGCGGATCAGCCTTTCATCGCCATTAACTGTGCAGCAATTCCGGAAAGTATGCTGGAAGCTACCTTGTTCGGTCATGAGAAAGGTGCGTTTACCGGTACTTATAGCAGTAATCCGGGTAAGTTCGAGCAAGCTAACGGCGGGACTATTTTGCTGGATGAAATATCCGAAATGGATTTGGGTCTGCAAGCTAAGCTTTTACGGGTGCTTCAGGAGCAGGAAGTTGAAAGAGTTGGCGGACGAAAAGTGATTAGCCTTGATGTTCGGATTCTGGCTACAACCAACCGCAAGTTAGAAGCCTATGTCGGTGAGAATAAATTCCGTGAAGATTTATATTATCGTCTGAATGTTTTTCCATTGCAGTGGCTACCTCTGCGAGAACGCCGGGCGGATATAGCGCCGTTGGCAAAACGCCTGCTTAGTAAGTACTCACTTAAAATGAATCGGACAGCGGTTTCTCTTGGGCCTGATGCGGAGCAGGCGCTGACTAACCATGACTGGCCGGGTAACGTTCGTGAGCTTGATAATGTGGTGCAACGGGCATTAATCCTACAGCAAGGGGCATTAATTAATGCCCGTGATTTACATATTCAGCCGACCAGTATACAGACAGCTGAGTTCGATCAGAATGTTGAGTTGTCATCCGGAAGTGACGCTAATCCGTTAGTTGCGGGTGTGCGCCAGCATGAATACCAGTTAATTATTGATACGCTTCGGGAGACCGGAGGTAGCCGTAAAGACGCTGCACAGCAATTAGGAATCAGCCCACGCACACTGCGTTATAAATTGGCGAAAATGCGTGAAGATGGTGTCGATCTTGATGCTATGCTTGGCTAGTTATTAGATGTTTGTTCTGCAAATGGCAACATTTGCAGAACCTGTAGCCTATTGTTCATATAGGGCTATAAAGATACGCTCGGCCTTCATGTATCTAAGACTAATGGCTTGCCTCGAATCGACCAATGTCTAATTTAGGCCACAGGTCAGTCTTTATACATTGATCAGACATCAGATTAACATTGAGAATTCCTGGCGATAGCATGTGAGGCAATGCCGCATAAAGCATGCAATTAGTAGAGTTTTTAATTAATTTGGAAACAGATTTTCGCGCCTCGCCAACTCCCGGCGTCTATATAATAAACCTACTGTTGGGAGCAAGTTGCGCAGGCAAACTCTGTATCCTGAGCATGGATGCATAGCTGTCAGTTATGCATTATCAGCTGATAACGAATATAAAATAACAAGTTAAGGGCATGATCATGAGCGACTCAAAGATGTATCCGGTCTCTGAAGCGATGGCCGCTTCTGCGCATATCGACAACGCAAAATATACAGCGATGTACGAACAATCCGTTAACGATCCTGATGCGTTCTGGGGTGAGCATGGCAAGCGTATCGATTGGTTTAAGCCTTATTCAAAAGTTAAGAATACGTCGTTCGATCCGCACAATGTAGATATCCGCTGGTTTGAAGACGGCACCCTGAATGCCGCGTATAACTGCTTAGACCGTCATTTGGAAACCCGTGGTGATCAGGTCGCAATTATCTGGGAAGGCGATGATCCGAGCGAGTCTGAAAACATTACTTACCGTGATCTGCATGAGCGTGTTAGCCGTTTTTCTAATGTTCTGAAAGCTCAGGGTGTTGAAAAGGGTGATGTTGTTACTTTATACATGCCAATGATTCCTGAAGCTGCAGTAGCAATGTTGGCCTGTGCCCGTGTCGGTGCTGTGCACTCTATAGTCTTTGGTGGATTTTCCCCTGAAGCACTGGCTGCCCGTATTGAAGGCGCTAATTCTAAAGTAGTTATTACTGCGAATTATTCGTTACGTGGTGGTAAAGCCGTTCCACTGAAAGCCAACGTTGATAAAGCGCTGGAAAACCCGGCTGCTGCCGCATGTATCAGCAGTGTTCTGGTTGTTAAGCGTGTTGATAAAGAAGTTGCCTGGGACGATAGTCGCGATAAATGGTATGAAGAATTAACAGCTGCTGCATCTGCTGAGTGCCCGGCGGAAGAAATGAATGCAGAAGATCCGCTGTTTATTCTGTATACCTCAGGTTCAACCGGCGCGCCTAAAGGTCTGAAACATACGACGGGCGGCTACATGGTCTATGCCTCCATGACCCATGAGTATGTATTCGATTATAAAGCGGGTGATATTTACTGGTGCACAGCGGATGTTGGTTGGGTAACAGGGCATAGCTATATTGTTTATGGTCCGCTGGCGAACGGCGCAACAACGCTTATGTTTGAAGGTGTTCCAAGCTATCCGGACAACAGTCGGTTTGGCCGGGTGATTGAAAAGCACAAAGTTAATCAGTTCTATACCGCACCTACTGCTATCCGTGCCCTGATGCAGCAGGGTGAAGATGTGTTAGGAGATGCTGATCTGTCTTCATTGCGGATTCTTGGTTCGGTTGGTGAACCAATCAATCCTGAGGCATGGGAGTGGTACCACCGGGTTGTAGGACAGGAAAAATGTCCAATTGTTGATACCTGGTGGCAGACTGAAACTGGCGGCGTAATGATTGTACCTTTACCTGGTGCGACAGCGGCGAAGCCTGGTTCAGCGACACGACCATTTTTCGGTGTTACGCCTGCGTTGCTGGATAATGAAGGCAATGAGCTGAGCGGCGCTGTTGATGGTAATCTGGTGTTAACGGATTCATGGCCGGCGCAGGCACGCTCAATCTGGGGTGATCACGAACGTTTCGTGCAGACGTATTTCTCTACTTTCAAAGGTATGTATACCACCGGTGACGGAGCCCGCCGTGACGAAGATGGTTATTACTGGATTACCGGCCGTGTAGATGACGTTATCAATGTATCCGGTCATCGTATGGGAACGGCTGAAGTTGAGTCCGCACTGGTAGCACATGCTGCTGTTGCTGAGGCTGCTGTTGTTGGTTATCCGCATCAGATAAAGGGGCAAGGCATCTATGTGTATGTGACTTTACAGTCTGGGTTTGAAGAATCTGATGAGCTGATGAAAGAGTTGCGTAACTGGGTGCGTGCGGAAATTGGCCCAATTGCATCACCGGATTTAATTCAGTTTGCGCCGGGTATGCCAAAAACCCGTTCCGGTAAGATCATGCGACGCATTCTGCGTAAGATTGCTGAAGATGATTTTGCTGCCTTGGGTGATACTTCAACACTGGCTGATCCATCGGTGGTCGACGATCTGATTGAACATCGTATGAACCGTAAGTAAGTGTTGAACAATGAACGCCCCGTCTTTGTACGGGGCGTTGTTGTTTATACTGGAAACAAATGTATGAAGGTTTAAATTTGGTAAATCTTCGACTTAAGTCTAAGGCTAACTTGTTGAGCTTAAACAATAAAATCCGCCAGAGCCTGCGGGTGAAGTTTGTTTAGCGGGTAGCCAGTGATAAGATGTTAGTTAAATAAGCAGTGTGAACAGGACTGAGTCCTGCCTTTGATAAAGGGTTTTCACTGCTATGCTAAGTAACATGACGCATATGGGGAGAGGTTGAATGCAGTTAGCGCAGAAAATTATCATTGCGGATGATCATCCGCTGTTTCGTGCCGCGCTTAAACAGGCGGTGACTCAAGCTGTTTCCGGCGTTGAAATTGTAGAAGCTGATTCGCTGGCGGCGGTTCAGGAGGCTGTGGATACGCACAGTGATGCTGATCTGGTTTTGTTGGATCTGCATATGCCTGGCACGAATGGTTTCACTGGTCTGGTGTTTTTACGTGGTCAGAACCCGGGTATTCCTGTTGTCGTAGTTTCCGGCAGTGAAGAGCCACAGGTAATGAAGCGTGCTATCGATTATGGCGCATCTGGCTTTATTCCTAAGTCTTCGCCTTTGGATATTATTGCTGAAGCTATTTCTAAAGTCTTGCAGGGTGAAGAATGGTTGCCGCAGGCGTTGGCAGATAATATGGACGATGTGCCAGCGGAAGATCAGGTGTTTGCCAATAATCTTGCTTCACTGACACCGCAGCAGTTCCGTGTATTAACAATGCTGACCGAAGGTTTACTGAATAAGCAGATTGCTTATGAGCTAAGTGTGTCTGAAGCGACAATTAAAGCCCATGTAACTGCTATTTTGCGTAAGTTAGGTGTGCACAGTCGTACTCAGGCAGTTATCGCAGCACAACGGTTAGGTGTAGAGCCACCGAAGACTGAACTCGCTTAGTACTGTTGTTATAACGCTAATATTGAAAAAGGGCCTGGAGGCCCTTTTTTTGTGCCGTTCAGGACGGTTCGGATTCCTGTTGCCGGCTGCTGGATATGAGTTTGTTGATCATGGCCCGCAATGCTGCCGGCTTAATTGGCTTATTCAGATGCTGAGCAGCAGACTGGCGGATTTCACTTTGTACTTCGTCTGTACGGTCTGCAGTAATAACTACTGCCGGAATTTTTACTGGCCAAAGACGGGAAAGGTCTTTAAGAGCCATAGTGCCGGTCAGGCTGTCATCCAGATGGTAGTCCATCAGGATAATATCCGGAGTAAAGTTTTGCTCTTCAATAAGCTTGATAGCATTGATGCTCGATGACGCGCATAAGGTGTTGCAGGACCACCCCTGAAGCAATGCAGTCATACCATCCAGGATGCTTGGTTCGTTATCCACAACTAAGATGTTGACGCCTTCAAGTCCTTTGCTGCGGGTCCAGCCACGGCTTTCCGGTTGTTGTTTAATCGCTTTGCTGGTGTCGCCAAGCGGTACGTTAACGCTGAATACTGTTCCGTTGCCTGGCCATGAGCGGACGCTGATCGGATGTTCAAGAATATGAGCGATACGTTCTGTTATAGCCAGGCCCAGGCCCAGGCCTTCTACCTTTGAATGTTTAGGATTAT
This sequence comes from Aliamphritea ceti, assembly GCF_024347215.1. Taxonomy (NCBI): domain Bacteria; kingdom Pseudomonadati; phylum Pseudomonadota; class Gammaproteobacteria; order Oceanospirillales; family Oceanospirillaceae; genus Aliamphritea; species Aliamphritea ceti. The sequence continues at coordinate 4,552,607 of NZ_AP025282.1, read as the reverse complement.
TGATACGACGGAACTCTTCGAAGACTTCACTGAGCTTGTCTTCCGGAATACCTACACCTGTATCCCACACTTCGATGCGAATGCTGTTCCCGGTATGGCGGCAGCCCAGCAAAATTTTGCCTTTCTGGGTGTAGCGTATAGCGTTGGAAATAAAGTTCTGCAGTACTCGTCGTAACAGCTGGGGGTCGGTATGAACAATCTGATGGCAGTTAACGAAACGGAATAGCAGGTCCTTTTCGTTAGCCAGTACAGTGAATTCGGTGTTTAGATTCTCAAACAGCGTTGTCAGGCTGAAATGGCTACGGTTTGGCACCAGAGCGCCAGCGTCCAGCTTGGATATGTCCAGAATAGCAGAAATTAGCGTCTCAGCAGCTTTCAGGGAGCCGTCAAGGTTGTCTATGAGCTGAGTGGTGGCTTCGCTGTGCTGTTGCTGTGCGAGAGCTGAGGTGAACAGGCGGGCAGCATTTAATGGCTGTAGCACGTCATGGCTGGCTGCAGCCAGAAAGCGGGTTTTGCCCAGATTGGCTGCATCAGCACTTGCCTTTGCCTGGCGCAGTTCATCCTCAATCAGTGCTCTTACGGTGTTTTCTTTACGTAACTCATTGTTTACTACTGACAGGGAGTAAGTTCGTTCCTGTACCCGTTGTTCCAGATTTTCGTTGGTTTCCTGTAAAGCCTGCTCAGCCAGGCGTCGCTCAGTAATGTCCTGATACAGAGTGAAATAGCCGGGGATTTCTCCCTGATAGCCAAAGTGTGGAATATAGGTGACTTCTGCGTAGCGTGGCGAGCCATCTTTGGTCGGTAGCTGGGTTTCAAAGCGTTGTCGTTCACCAGCAACAGCACTTTTAATATAAGGCAGGCGTTGTTGATATTCTTCTTTGCTGAGAACGCTGGTGCAGTGCATGCCGGCAATATTGTGGCGGTCAATACCGAAGGTTTGGGCGTAAGATTTATTCACGAACTGGTAGTACTGATCATTATTCAGGTATGCGATTAACACTGGCACATTGTCGGTATAAATACGGATGTTCTGCTCACTTTCGCGGAGCGCTTCCTGAACTTCTTTATGATCAGTAATATCCATATAGGTATTAACGAATCCGCCATTGGGCATGGTATTGCCGCGAATTTCCAGCACGGTATTGTTCTGGCGGTGGCGTTCATAAGACTGGTTTTCACCGGAGCGAATCGCATCCAGTCTGGCTTTAACTGATGCTTCGATATCACCGTTACCATATTCACCGTGACGGGCGTTATAACGAAAAATATCTTCAATTGGCCGGCCGACACAGACCAGTCCCTCGGGGTAGTTAAACATCTCAATATAGCGACGGTTCCAGGCAACGATACGCATTTGCTGATCCACAACGCTGATCCCCATCGAAATATTTTCGATGGTGGATTGTAGTAAGGAGCGGTTAAAGCGTAGTGCCTGTGAAGCCTCATCCACGATAGTCACAATATCGCCGATCTGCATGTCTTTGCCACGCAGGGTTGAAGCCAGCACTATACGTGCGGAAGACGCACCGATAGCGCCTGCGAGTAAGCGTTCAGTAAACTGGATTAGCTCGTGACTGGCTTTTTCGCCGGCCAGTGGTGGTGTCTGGCTGAACTTCAGGGCAAAGTCGGTGAAGGCGTGTTGTGCCCGGTTAGTGCCTAAGAAGCGTTCAGCCAGGGTTTGCAGGTCGCCAACGGTTGCATGGGTGTTGGTGGTGCGTTGAGGCTCGTTCAGGTCCTTATTATATGCATCAACAAATGCGCTGGCTTGAATCCGGTCAACCAGTCGTTGCGAGGTATAGTGGGAGACACCGAAATATAACAAGGTATTAACACCGACGCTCCACAGAGTGCCGTGAGTCAGAATGTCCAGTCCTGTAATACCGAACAGTGCCATGGGTTTAAGGCTTTCATAGCCGAACAAACCGTTTTCAATGATATTGTTGTCGAGTAAGCCAACGCTGGCCAACGTTGGTAAAACCAGGGTGTAGATCCAGAGAATGAAGCCAGCGCTTAATCCGGCGAGTACGCCGTAGCGGGAGCCATTCTTCCAGTATATACCACCGATAATGCCGGGGATTAACTGAGCTGCAGCCGCAAACGCCAGTAAACCGAAAGACGCCAGAGACGTCTGGTCGCCGAGAATACGGTAATAGAAGTAAGCCATTAGCATCAGGCAGACGATAGTGATGCGTCGTACCCGCAGAAGCAGTGCCCCAAGGTCTCTATTGTCAGACAGATGTAACCAGGAAATACGTAACAGTAATGGCATGATTATGTCGTTGCACACCATGGTTGCCAGTGTGATAGAAGCAACAATTACCATGCTGGTGGCTGCTGATAAACCACCAATAAACGCGAAGACAGCCAGGTTCTCGTGGCCAAAACGTAATGGTAGTAAGAGTACGTAAGTATCTGCGTTGGTAGTGCTAGGGTTAAAAACGCTCATGCCTGCTGTGGCAATTGGTAAAACAAATAGAGCTAACAACACCATGTAGAGAGGGAATAGCCAGCGGGCGGTTTTCAGGTTATCCAGCTGGGTGTTTTCCACAATGGTTACATGGAACTGACGTGGCAGACAGATGATTGCTGCGCAGGCCAGTAATACTTCAATGATAAAGCCGTTACTCAGCGGTCCGCGGAAGTTTACGTTGTAACTAAGCTGATGACTGATGTTAAAGATCAGATCATCTACCCCTTCAAAAATTTCAAATGCCGCAAACAGGCCGACCATTATGAAAGCGGTTAGTTTGATGATGGATTCAAATGCTACCGCTAATACCATGCCTTCGTGGTGTTCGGTTGCGTCTATATGCCTGGTACCGAAGAGAATGGCAAAAACCGCCATCAGCAAGGCTACAAATAAGGCTGTATCGCTGCCTTTACTAAGACCGTCTGCAATATTTGGTGTCAGCGCATCGAAGCTGATGGCCACAGCTTTTAGCTGCATCGCTATATATGGAATGGTGCCAAATACTGCGATGACAGTTACCAGAATTGCCAGTGACTGACTTTTACCGTAGCGGGATGAGATGAAATCGGCAATGGAGGTGGTGTTTTGTTGCTTACCGACAAGAATGATTTTTTCGATGATCCGCCAGGCAAATATAAATACCAGTACAGGGCCTAAATATGTCGCAAGGAACTCCCAGCCACTGGTAGTTGCGCGACCAACTGCGCCATAGAAAGTCCAGGAGGAGCAATATATGGCCAGAGATAAAGAATAGATAACCGGATTGCTGGCGTAAGAACGTCCTTTACGGCTGCGGTCACCAAAATACGCGATGGCAAAAAGCAGGCATACATAGGCCAGTGAAATGAAAATAATTGATGCGCCAGAGAGCATGTTTTCCGGTTCCTGTACTGTGGAGGAAATACTGCCTGCTGCCGGTAAACTTTTGGCGCCTGCAAATCATTCACAGCGAGTTTTATTGCATGTCAGAGTTTCATTTAAACACAGTCTGGCAGTAAAAATGCAGTAAAAAAGCACCGTGCAGAATTATACCTTTGTCTACAGGCAGCTTTGCGCTGCACTGCAAAACATTCATCTGAATCCCTTGTTGTTACTGGCTTGTAGCGAAACCGGTGGGTGCTCAAAAAACAGCCTGATACTAAAGTCGGGGCTTTCTAAGCGGAGGCACTTTGTTAGCGTTATATGACGAAATTCTATTAACCCAATAACAAAAATAAGGATGGTGCCAATGTCTTCGTCTGAGAACGCTCAGGCCTATTGGTCTGAAAATCTGCGCATTATCATTACATACCTTTCTATATGGTTTGTAGTCTCATATGTGTGCGGTATCTTGCTGGTGGAACAACTCAATGTAATTCCGTTCTTCGGCTTCCCATTAGGATTCTGGATTGATCAGCAGGGTTCTATCTTCGTCTACGTTGGTCTGATTTGGGCCTACGCATTCAGCATGAATAAGCTGGATGAGAAATACGACGTTCACGAATAACAATAACAAGAATCTGAGGACGGTATTATGAGTCTTGATGTACTGACGTACCTGTTTATAGGCGGCTCGTTTGCGCTCTATATCGGTATTGCAATCTGGGCCCGTGCAGGGTCAACAAAAGAATTCTACGTAGCCGGTGGTGGTGTACATCCAGTGGCAAACGGTATGGCAACCGCAGCAGACTGGATGTCTGCGGCTTCCTTCATCTCTCTGGCGGGCCTTGTGTCTTTCATTGGTCGTGATGGTGCTGCATATCTAATGGGCTGGACTGGCGGCTATGTGCTATTGGCAATGCTTCTGGCACCTTATTTACGTAAATTTGGTAAGTTTACTGTCCCTGACTTTGTCGGCGATCGTTACTACTCTAATTTTGCGCGTATTGTTGCGGTTATTTGTACAATCGTAATTTCCTTCACTTACGTAGCTGGTCAGATGCGTGGTGTGGGTATCGTATTCTCTCGTTACTTGCATGTTGATATTAACACGGGTGTGTTTATCGGCATGGCAATCGTATTCTTCTACGCCGTTCTTGGCGGCATGAAAGGTATTACTTACACTCAGGTTGCACAGTATTGTGTACTGATTCTGGCTTTCACTGTGCCAGCATTCTTCCTGTCATTACAAATTACCGGCCATATACTGCCGCAGATTGGTTTAGGTGCAACTCTGGACTCAGGTCTGTCGGTCCTGGCAACCCTTGATCAGTTATCTACAGATCTTGGTTTTGCTGAATACACAGCAGGTAAGAAATCAACGATTGATATGTTCTGTTTAACAGCTGCTCTTATGGCAGGTACCGCAGGCTTACCGCATGTAATTGTTCGTTTCTTTACTGTACCTCGTGTAAAAGATGCACGTACTTCTGCAGGCTGGGCGCTGATCTTTATTGCTATTCTGTATACCTCTGTACCAGGTGTTGCTGGTTTTGGTCGTGTAAATCTGATTCAGACTATTAACGGTGCTGATAACGCAGGTACTGAATACGCGCAGATGCCTCAGTGGTTCAAAAACTGGGAAAATGCAGGTCTGCTTGGCTGGCATGACTATAACGGTGATGGCAAAGTTCAGTACGCTGCTGGCGCTGCTTTCAATGGTAAGAAAGGTAAGCCCGCCTTTGACGGTGAAAACCGCGGTGAATATGGCGAGCGTGCAGTTACTAATGCTGTTGAAAATCCAGTGGCTGTGAATGGCGCACCATATGCCAACGAAGTGTATGTTGACCGCGACATCATGGTTCTGGCAAACCCTGAGATTGCACAGCTACCTAACTGGGTTATTGCCTTGGTGGCGGCGGGTGCTGTAGCTGCGGCACTGTCTACAGCGGCCGGATTGCTGCTGGTAATCTCTACTGCGATATCTCATGACCTTATGAAGACCTGTATTAATCCGAATATTTCGGATAAGCAGGAGCTTATGTATGCGCGGATAGCTGCAGTGGTGGCTATTTGTATTGCCGGTTACTTTGGGATAAATCCGCCGGGATTTGTGGCACAGGTGGTTGCTCTCGCATTCGGCTTGGCTTCTTCCTCGGTATTCCCGGTAATCGTTATGGGTATCTTCAATAAGCGTATGAATAAGGAAGGTGCTATTGCAGGTATGATTGTAGGCTTGGGCTCGACAATAGCTTATATGGTTTACTTCACCTTCATGGGTGGTGCGAAAGAAGATCTGTTCCTGGGTATTTCTACTGGTGGCTTCGGCTTCGTGGGTATGCTTCTGAACTTTGCTGTTGCGTATGTTGTTTCTATGATGACGCCGCCTCCGCCAGTTGAAATTCAAAACATGGTTGAGAATATCCGTGTACCACGTGGTGCGGGTGCAGCTCACGCTCACTAATAGTTAGCCTCTCCTTTGGAGAGAAGTGATAAGGGCGCGCCCGCGAGAGCAGGCGTGCCCTTTTTTCTGTCCGGCAGGTTCCGCCGGTGTTTTAAATAATAAGGACCGTATTAATGCCTTCCTCTTTTAATATGACGAATATGCCGTTCAGCTTGCTTGATGAGCCTGAACAGACACTGCTGCGTAATAGTCTTGATATTGGTTATTACCAGCGAAATGAGACGATACTGGCGGCTGGTGATGTGCCTGAAGGGGTATACGTTATATTAAAAGGTGTTGTCAGTGAGAATGATGTCGGAGGCAGTGATGTTGACCATGTCTTCGTGCACTACACCGCAGAAGATTACTTTGGTGGCTGGTCTGCCATAAAAGGACGCGCGATTCATAACTTCATCGCGGAAGAAGAAACTATTTGCCATATTTTACCGACCAAAGCCCTCTTGGACCTGTGTGCTGTAAATAGCCGGTTTGCGGATTATTTTCAGCAGAGTTTATCTGCGAAAACTGAGATTCGCTCTGAGTTGGGTGGCGATCAGGATATGGCTGAATTCATGCTTGCGCAGATAAAAGATGGCGCCATCCGTGAGCCGCTTATTATTCAGCAGGGAGACAGTATCGAAACGGCTACCCGGTTAATGCGCCAGCAGCGGGCTGATTGCATGTTGGTTAAGAGAGGTAATCGTTACGGTATGGTCACTGGAACTGATTTACTGGACGCCATCGTTATTGATGGGTTTCCTTTAGATACAGATGTGGCCGAGATTGCCAGTTACCGCCTTATAACCACTGCTTCGGATGATTATTTATTTAATGCTCTGATTACTATGACACAGCAACATATCGAGCGGGTTGTGGTAATGGATGATCAGCAATTACTTGGGGTTGTAGAGCTCACTGATGTGCTCAGTTACTTCTCCAGTCATTCTCATGTTATTGGTTTGCGAATTGAGCGTGCAGATAATATTGCTGCTCTGCGAGAGGCTGCTGAAGGCTTAAGTGATCTGGTTCGTGCAGTGGTTGGTCAGGGTGTAAAAGCGCGTTTTGTAATGGATCTGATTGCGGCAATGAACGGACGGATTATTGCTAAGTTGTTTGATCTGATTGTTCCGCTGGATATGCAGCCTCATGTTTGCCTGGTGGTAATGGGAAGTGAGGGACGAGGCGAGCAAATAATGAAAACGGATCAGGATAACGGCCTGATTTATCGGGACGGTTTAATCTGGCCAGACATGTATAAAACTATGCGCCATTTTACTGACACTCTTATTTCATTTGGCTTTCCTGAGTGTCCGGGCAATATCATGGTATCGAATCCGGCCTGGGTTAAGTCAATTGGAGACTGGACTCAGCAGCTAAGTGACTGGTCACAAAACTGTGATGGGCTGGCGCAAATGAATCTGGCAATCGCAGTCGATGCTCACCCTGTAGCGGGAAATCATGCACTGTTTAAGACTTCACGAAACTGGTTTATGCGACACCTGCAGAGTAATAAAGTGTTTTTTGCTCACTTTGCAAAAGTAGCGTTGGAGTTTGATACCCCGTTGAGTTTTTTTGGAAGCCTTAAAGAGAAAGGTCAGCTGGATGTGAAGAAAGGGGGGATCTTCCCGATTGTTCACGGTATTCGAACCCTGGCACTGGAATATCGGATTCTTGAAACCAATACTTTTAAGCGAATAGAGGCGTTAGTAAAGTTAGGGCAAATTAAAGAAAAACATGGTCGTGAGCTTTGTGAGGCGCTGTCGTTGTTTATTCAGGTAAGGCTGGGGCAACAAGTTGTCCGCACGGAATCAGGTAATGTAGATCAAACGCCCAATACCGTTGATCTTGCGTTATTGGATAAAATGGAACGTGATATGTTGCGTGATGCTTTACATATAGTGAAGGGTTTTAAGAAGCATCTTGCGTTGCGTTATCATCTGGCAGGTTAATCTGGAGGCAATCAGGATGATTATTCCCCGCACCATCAGGCAGTTTAAAGAACGGATAGATCATAAGGCCGGGCCTCATGGAGAGCTGTTCGCACCTTATGAGGGAGATGAAGTGGTATCGCTGGATTGTGAAACCACTAGCCTTAATGTCAAAGAAGGAGAGATTCTTTCTATCGGTGCTGTAAAGATCAAAGGTCAAAAAGTTGTCACCAGTGAAAGGCTGGATATTAAACTTAAACCGCCAAAAAGCCTTACCGGAGATTCGATAAAAATTCATAAGATACGAGCTGCAGATCTGGTTGATGGTGTGGAGATGGATGAGGCGTTGGAGCAGGTGCTGGCGTTTGTAGGCAATCGTCCCGTACTGGGTTATTACGTCAATTATGATATTCGTATGTTAGATAAATTCTTGCGGCCCCGTTATGGCTTTGGGTTGCCGGGAAAGGCAATTGAGTTGTCGCATGTATATCATGACATTCTTAAGTGGAAGAGTATTGGCGGCAATGTTGATCTCAGGTTCGATACAATTTCTAAGAATCTTGATATTCCGATACTTGAGCGGCATACCGCGTTAGGAGATGCCATTACGGTGGCGTTGATGTATGTGCGTCTGAAATACGGAGAAGCTCCGAGGGTGTAATTTGTTATATCTATCTGTCAAAAAATGAACGGGCTTAATGGCCCGTTTTTTGCTTTTAAGTGTATGTGTATAGTTTTTTGACGTTATTGAATGACGTTTTTTTGGCGAATATGGAAGATTATTACTTGAATAGACCTAGTCTACGCATATAATGTCAATATATTGCCGATTTCTGAGGTGGGTATGATCGAAAGAGCTGACATAAATTCTGTTTTAGAACAGATGCGCGCGATGAAGTCCCAGGCGCAACAAGGTATGCAGCAGGCTCCAATGGCGATGCCGGTTGCTGGTGTCACTGATGATGCACCAGGTTTTGGCGAAATGCTGAAAGGGGCTGTGGATAAAGTGAATGGCATGCAGAAAGAAGCCAAAGCTCTGTCTACGTCTTTTGAGCGGGGAGACCCGGGTGTTGATTTGCATCAGGTGATGATCAGCATGGAAAAAGCATCTGTTTCATTTCAGGCGATGACGCAGGTTCGAAACCGGATGGTGTCGGCCTATGAAGATGTTATGAAGATGCCAATTTAATGGCACTTTTTAAATTAACGGTTGTGTAAGGCACTCAACTAAATGGAAAACGCATCTATGGCAGCGGGTGGCAGCAAAGGGGTTACCTTTGGTTACAATCGTTTAAGCTTAGTTCGTCAGCTCGGGCTGATGATTGGCTTGGCGGCTACTATCGCTATCGGTTTTGCTGTGGTGCTGTGGTCTCAGGAACCTGATTACCGGGTTCTGTATAATAATGTTGCCTATGCTGATGCGAATGAAATCGTTGATCAACTACAGTTATTCGGTATCCCTTATAAGTTTGATTCATCAGGTCGTTCGATCCTGGTGCCTAATGAACAGTTACATAAAGCACGTTTGCGTCTCGCCTCTGAAGGTTTCAGTGGTGATAACACTGTTGGCTTCGAGTTGCTCGACAAAGAACAAGGGCTCGGCACCAGTCAGTTTATGGAAAACGCCCGCTATCGCCGTGGTCTTGAGGGGGAGCTAGCCCGTACGATCAGCAGTATGATTTCGGTACGCAAGGCGCGGGTTCATCTGGCGTTACCTAAGCAGTCTGTATTTGTTCGCGATCAGCGTAAGCCAACAGCCTCAGTGTTTCTTGAGTTGTTGGCAGGGCGTAAGTTAGACCGTGTGCAGGTTGAAGCTATAGCTAATCTGATTGCATCCAGTATTCCATCACTCTCCAGTGAAGATGTAACTGTTGTTGATCAGAAAGGGCGACTGCTGAATACACGTGATGCAGATGTTGATGTGGTGTTGGCGGCGAAGCAGCTGGAGTATACCCGTAAGATTGAAGAGACATTGCTAAACAGGGTAAACAGTATCTTACAGCCGGTTGTTGGATTAGGTAATTTTCGGGCAGAAGTCTCTGCTGATATCGACTTTACAGCTGTTGAGCAAACGGATGAGATTTTTAATCCGGACTTACCTTCTTTACGTAGTGAGCAAACCCTGGATGAGAATACAACTGGGAGCGATGAAGCACGGGGAATTCCTGGGGCATTATCTAACCAGCCTCCGGGAGAAACGACTGTCCCTGAAGTGGTTCTCGACGCTAATGGTGTGCCTATAGCAAAAAGTGAACCGCCACAAAGTGCCCGTTCACAGGCCACGCGTAACTATGAGCTAGATCGTTCGATAAGCTACACGCGACACCAGATGGGGCGTGTTAAGCGTCTGTCTGTTGCTGTAGTCGTTGATGATTTTCTTCCTGCGGGAGGAGCTGCTGGCGCTGGTAAGACTGCCTGGGCTCAGCAGGATCTGGATCGGCTGACGATTCTGGTTCGGGACTCCGTAGGGTTTTCTGCGTTACGTGGTGACAGTGTGAATGTCTTGAATTCACCTTTTGCTGCGCCGGAAGAGTTTGTTGATGAAGAAATTCCAATCTGGCAGCAGGAATGGGTGTGGGATATTGCCCGGAAGGCTGCTGCAGGTTTATTTGTTCTGTTGCTAGTGTTTGGTTTGTTGCGTCCAATTCTGAATCATCTGGCTGTTGCCAGTCAGAAAGAAAAAACAGATGAGAGCAGTCCTGAAGGTGAGATCTCTGCGCAATTAGAGTCATTGGAAATGGATGGTATGTCTGCTGATCAGGTGACTTTCAGTGGTATTGATAGTGCTTTGTCACCGACGCCTAATGAGACATACGAATATCAGTTAAATGCCATTCGCAGTATGATTGCTGAAGACCCTGCCAAAGTGGCGCAGGCGATTCGTCAGTGGGTAAACGAAGATGAGTGAGCCAAATCAAAGTACTGAGCCAGCTATTGAGTTGAATAAGCTGCAGAAAGCAGCGGTATTGCTTATCAGTATGGGGGAGGCTGATGCCGCAGAGATACTCAAGTATCTGGGGCAGAAAGAAGTTCAGCTGATCGGTTCTGCGATGAATGACCTGGATAATATTCCACAGTCAGCGGTAGAAGCGGTAATGGCAGACTTTATGGAAGCGATTAGTGACCAGACAAGCATTGGTATTAATAATGATATTTATATTAAAGAGATGCTTGGGCAGGCCTTAGGTTTAGAGAAAGCTCAGACGCTGATCGACCGGATTCTGATGAATACCAATACATCCGGTCTTGAAACATTGCGCTGGATGGACCCGCGTCAGGTTGCGGAAATAATTCGTTACGAACATCCTCAGATTCAGGCAGTGGTGTTGGCATATCTTTCTGCCGATCAGTCTGCGGCAGTGTTAGCAAGTTTTGATGATGTAGTGCGTCTGGATATCCTGATGCGTATTACCGCGTTGGATCAGATTCAGCCATCTGCGCTGCAAGAATTGAATGATATTCTGGAAGCGCAGTTTGCCGGTGCATCCAGTCAGACAGCATCTCTGGGTGGCCTGAAAACAACCGCAGAGATTATGAACTTCATTGACAGTTCTCTTGAGCAAGACATTATGGAGAAAATCAAAGAAGTTGATGAAAGTCTCAGCGACCAGATTTCCGATCTTATGTTTGTATTCGATAATCTGATTGATATTGAAGATCGTGGTATTCAGGCTATTCTTCGTGAAGTAAATACCGATGTACTGGTGGTTGCGCTTAAAGGTGCTGATACCAGTTTGCAGGAAAAGATTTTCCGCAATATGTCTAAACGTGCTGCTGACTTGCTGCGCGACGATCTGGAAGCGAAAGGTCCGGTACGTGTAAGTGAAGTGGAAGAAGCTCAGAAAGAGATTCTGGGTGTGGCACGTCGCCTCGCAGATGATGGTGAAATCATGCTGGGTGGCGGTGGCGAAGAGATGCTCTAACCGATGAAAGCTATTGATAGTTCTATGGTGCGTATTCGCGCCGATGAAGCAGTAATCACGCAGCCCTGGGAATTGCCAGTGGTGAAGAGCCATCATGTAGTGGCTTTGCATGAAATGCCTCAGGAGCCTGAGGTTGCCGTTGTTGAAGATGAAATTGTTGCTGAAAAGCTTACCTTATCTGAACTTGAGTCGATTCGAGAAAATGCTCGTCAGGAAGGTTACAAGGAAGGACTTAAGTCAGGCACTGAAGTTGGTCAGCAAGAGGGGCAACAAGCTGGTTATCAGGAAGGCTTAGCTGCCGGTAATAATGATATTGCTCAACAGGTGTCGAAGTTAGAAGCAATGTTTCTGCAGCTTGAGCAACCGTTGGAGCAAATCAATACTGACGTCGAAAAAATGTTGGTGGATATGGTGCTGGAGTTGAGCCGTGCAGTTGTTAATGCTGAACTAGAAACCAGCACAGAGGCGGTTAAACAAGCCGTTCAGGATGCAGTGTCGCAACTACCCAGAGAGAGTGGTACGGTTAATATATCTGTCAATCCTGAGCAGGTAGAGCTGCTTGAGCCTTTGCTGCAAAGTCATGATAACTGGCGGTTTTTGGCGGATGATTCGATTCAGGCTGGTGGTTGCAAGGTTAAGACCAGTAATGCATTGATCGAGCATACAGCTGAGGTACGTTTTCAGGCAGTTGCCAGCCAGTTACAGGCACATCTCATTGAGGTGGCACACCAGGGTGCGCCTGATTTAAATAATGAGTGATAATCGTCTTTTAACGCGTTTATCACGACTTCATAATGTGTCTTATGTCCCGCCCGTGCCTGTTTCTGAAGGCCACATAACCCGTTTGATTGGACTTACACTTGAGGCTGTCGGTATTAAAGCTTCAATGGGTGATTATTGTCTGGTTTATCCTGAAAAAGGTTTACCAACGGAGGCTGAGGTTGTTGGTTTTGCGGGCGATCGTATTTATTTGATGCCAATAGATGTTGTGGAAGGGCTTGCCCCTGGGGCTAAAGTTCTGCCAAAGCAGGGTGGTGGTGATGTAGAGGTTGGTTTTAGTCTGTTAGGCCGGGTTATTAATGGTATTGGTAAGCCGCTGGACGGGCGTGGGCCTTTGGGGTGTGATACCCGAGTGCCTTTGCATGGTCGTACTATTAATCCTCTGGCTCGCCAGCCAATTAATCAGACGCTTGATGTCGGTATTCGTTGTATGAATGCCCTGCTAAGCGTTGGCCGGGGGCAGCGTTTAGGTTTGTTTGCCGGCAGTGGTGTCGGTAAAAGTGTATTACTGGGGATGATGACCCGCTTTACTGAAGCAGAAATAGTTGTTGTTGGTTTGATCGGTGAGCGGGGGCGAGAGGTACGGGAGTTTATAGATCACAGTCTGGGCGCAGAGGGGATGGCTCGTTCCGTAGTGGTTGCCTCTCCCGCAGATGATTCTCCCTTGATGCGGTTACGTGCTGCGCAGCTGACTACCCGTATTGCTGAGTATTTTCGCGATCAGGGTAAAAATGTACTCTTACTGATGGATTCGCTAACCCGTTATGCACAAGCGCAGCGTGAGATTGCGCTGGCGGTAGGAGAGCCTCCGGCGACGAAAGGTTATCCGCCTTCAGTGTTTGCTAAACTGCCTAAGTTGGTTGAGCGCGCCGGTAATGGCGATCATGGTGGTGGTTCAGTAACTGCTTTCTATACTGTGTTAACGGAAGGCGATGATCAGCAGGATCCTATCGCTGATTCTGCCCGGGCAATTTTAGATGGCCATGTGGTGTTATCTCGTTCACTTGCTGAGCGTGGGCATTATCCTGCGATCGATGTTGAACAGTCTATTAGCAGGGCGATGCCGCAGATTGTGTCTCCCGAGCATTTGCAGGCGGCTATGGGCTTTAAGCAGATTTATGCCAAGTATCACAAAGTAGTGATTTAATCTCGGTGGGGGCTTATATGAGAGGGAGTGATCCTGAGACAGATTTCGCGATTGAGCGAATGCCGTTAATGCGTGAGTTTCTTCAGCAGGGATTAAAGGAGTCTTTTGACTTTAATACCAGTTTGCAAAGTATGGCTATGGTTTTGTCTCCGAATCCACAAGGCGGTGAAAGCACCGCTGCTTCAGTTAAGGCTCAGTGATGAAACGCTCAAAACGGTTGGCAATCGTATTGGAGCAGGCTGAGCGGAAGCGTAAGCAGGCTGATCAGTTGCTGGCTGATACTCAGGGGCGAATTCAGAAAGGAATTCAGACAATGCAGCAGTTGGAGCAGTATTATGCTGAATATGCCAATAATTTTTATGCAAATGGTGCTGCTGGTGTGAGTGTTCAGCAACTGGATACCCATCAGGCGTTCATGCAAAAGCTGCGTACCGCGATCCAGCAACAACGTCAGGCGGTTGAGTCTGATCAGCAACATCTTGAGAAGGTCCGTGAGCACTGGAAGGCTGCTTATGGACATTTTAAAGCGATTGATTCGGTAATAGAAAAGGCGCGGGATGATGAGCGCCGGGCCGATGATAAAAAACAACAACAACAAATAGATGAGCGTTCTCAGCTCGTCCGTACTCCTTTCATTTAACGATAAATCAAACCTGATTTAGGCGTTTTTCCTTTTTTGGCATTAATCCTGCTTTAAATACTAATAAATAAACGTAATAAGCGTTTTGAGTGTTTAATTAGGGCTGCCATATGAATTCATCGCTTCCTGTTTCTATCAGTACCGGATCAATGCCAGATTTGGTTGGAGCCGGCGTCGCACCAGCAAATGCGGGGGCTGGTGGGGACTTTAATGCCATGATTTTACAAACCAGTCAGGCTCGGGCGAGTCAGTCTGCTGCCGTCAGCTCTCAGGGGCAAGTGCCGGCAGTAAGCGGAGAGAGTTTGCCGCCTGGGCATCAGCAGGCATCAATTGAACAGGAAAAATCCCCTCAGAGTGTTTCTGGCAAGCAAGAGAATATTGATGGTAGCGATGCGCTGAGCGAGTTGAAGAAGTTTCTGGAAGCAGACGTCACCGCTGAGTATTCATTGATTCAGGAAAAAAGCGCCGCTTCTACTCAGGCTGTTGCGACTAGTGCTTTGGTTGGGGCTCCAGTGTCTCAGGGTGCAGCTGTTTCTCAGGTGGCAACTGAGCCGCTAGTGGCAGAGATTGCACGGGTACCTGTTGATGAAGCGCCTTTAAGTAAAGCTGTACATGAATTGGTGGCTGCATCTGGTACGGAAAAAACGCCAGTAACATCTGATGCTGCCGGACAGCAACAAGTTGTTGCAGCCAAAGACGTTTCAGTGTCAGTTGCTGGTGAAAAAACTCAGCAGCAAGTAGCTCAGCAAACTGCAGTTGTTGAGGGTGCTCAGAATACAGCAGGTGTCCGGCAGCAGAATGAGGGGGTACTCACCCCGGTAGCGCCGATTACGCCAGTAGGCGATAGTCCTGATCAGGCTGAGCGCATTGTTGATCCGGCGCTGATTAATGCACAGGTTTCTGTTGCAGGTAGGAATGCCGTAACCGCAGCTGATCAACAGGTTACCGCATCCCCAAGTGATTCCTTAGCCACGGCTTTGCCACAAGCTACAGGTAATGTATCTGCAGAGTCATTACAGAATACTCAGGTAGTACAGCAGCAAGTTGCACAGCAATCAGTGGAGTCTCAGGCGGCAAAAGTGATGGCTCCGGGTGCTGAAAGCGTTGCTGTACAGGCAGCAGGTATTGCTAAGTCAGATGCTAAGCAGACAGTTAGTCCGTCTGTGAATGGTGTTGGGCAAAGTGCTGCTGAAGAAAATGGTTTACTGAAAGGGTTGGTTGCTGACAATAAAGCTGGAGACAATAAAGGCTCACCTGAAGGGCAAAAAACTTTCTTAGCTGGAGCTGCTGGATCAGATAGCTTGGCAAAGCTACAAAACTCAGCATTTCAGCTAAGTGAGCAACTGGCAAATCAGACAGCTAATAAAACATCAACAGCGGCTGTAAGTGCTGAAGCCAGGGGTGAGAGTTTTGCTGAGTCACTTACCAGTTCATTGGCTGCGACTGGTGCGGCACGCGCTGAAAAAGTGGGAGCAGAACCGCATCAGTTACAAATGCAGCAGGGCTTGAGGCCGGGTAATCCTGCCTGGGGGCAAGCTGTTAGTGATAGAGTTGTCTGGTTAGCATCGCAGAATGGTAAAGTGGCGGAAATTCGTCTTGATCCGCCAGAGCTTGGCAGCCTGAATGTGAAACTGGAAATTAAAAATGAACAGGTAAGTGTTGTTTTTAATACGCCGCATGCCAGTGTCAAAGAGTCCTTAGAGCAAAGTCTGCCACGTTTGAGGGAAATGTTTGCGGAGCAGGGCCTGGAATTGGCTGACTCTTCGGTAGAGGATCAGGGGTCAGGACAGCGGGAAAATGCTCAGGAGCGTGAAGCGGTCGCCAGTGCGGGATACGGTGCCGATGGTGAGGTAGACGGCGAGTCTGAAGTGCTCGTTAGTCAGGCAGAACAAAGCATTTCAATGGTTGACTATTATGCTTAAACGACAGTTTGAACTTCAGCTAGTGTAGAATTTTAAAAAATCCATCTCAGGAATATATTTCTTCTGCGCGGAATGCGGAATTTGGTGGCTTCCGCTGCTGAATCAGTATGTTATATTAAGCCCATTATTGTTAGGTAAATCGGCTGAATGCCGCTGGGAATTTTGATGGCTGAAGAAAATACTGAAGCAGATGGGGCCGGTGAAGGCAAAAAAGGCGGTAAGCTGAAGCTTATCCTGATTATTGTTGGCGCTATTTTAGTTGCTGCAGGCGGTGCTGTAGGCGGTTTGATGTTTTTGGGTGGGGATGATGAATCAGTTGAGACGGCTGAAGCAGCCCCTGCCGCGCCAAAACAGGCACAATATAGCAAGATTCGAATTCTTTCCGGGGATCCGTATTTTACTGTGACAATAAACAGTAATGACGGTAAAACCCATTACCTTCAGGTCTATGTAGAGACCAAAACACGTGATGATGAAGTCGTTGCTGCGCTGACAAAGCATATGCCGCGTATCGTCAATCGTCTTACCCGTCTGTTTAGTAACCAGTCTCTTTCAACGTTGCGTACTTTGCAGGGGAAACTTGATTTACAGGCTGCAGCAACACAGGAAATTCAGGCAGAAATGCAGGAGAAAATCGGTAAACCAGGCATTGAAAAAGTACTGTTTACCGGTTTTATCATGCAGTGAAGGTTAATATATGACCGTTAAAGATCTGCTGTCGCAAGACGAAATTGATGCCTTATTACATGGTGTTGATGGCGGAGATGTAGAAACTCAGGAAGAAGAGCCTCAGGATACGGGTGGGGTTAGGGTATATGACCTGGCTAGTCACGAACGAATTGTTCGTGGTCGGATGCCTACTCTGGAAATGATTAATGAACGTTTTGCCCGGCATACCCGAATAAGCCTGTTTAATTTACTGCGCCGTAATGCGGATGTGTCTGTGGGCGGCGTACAGATTATGAAGTATGGCGACTATATACATACGCTATACGTTCCAACCAGTATTAACCTATTACGTGTTTCGCCGTTACGGGGTACTGCTTTGCTGGTGATGGATGCCAAGCTGGTGTTCAAACTGGTGGATAACTTTTTTGGCGGTGATGGTCGGCATGCCAAAATTGAAGGGCGTGAGTTTACACCAACAGAGTTACGCCTGATCAATAAGGTTATTGGACAGTTTTTTGGAGATCTGGAAGACTCCTGGCAGCCAGTAATGCCACTCAAGTTTGAGGTTAATGGGCACGAAGTTAACCCGGCAATGGCAAATGTAATCAACCCTTCAGAAGTAGTTGTTGTCAGTTCTTTTCAGGTAGACCTTGATGGCGGCATGGGCGAGTTTCACGTCACTATGCCGTATGCCATGCTGGAACCTATAAAAGATACACTAGTGTCTGGTTTCCAGCGTGCAGAAGAAGAGCTGGATGAGCAATGGCTGAGTAGCTTGCAACAGGAAGTTATGGAAGCACCAATGGAGTTGGGACTGTCAATTGCGGAGCGCCAATTAACCTTGCGTGATGTGGTTGAGTTTGAAGTTGGTGATATCATACCTATTGATATACCGGATAAGTTGAAATTAACCGCTAACAGGGTGCCGATATTTACTTGTAATCTCGGTACTTCACGTGGAAACCTGGCGGTTAAAATTCTGAATCAAATAAAGCGTTGATAGTTATTTAAATAAGTAAAGACTATCCATATAACTGAACTGAAAAGCAGTTAAGTTTGCTGAAATTACCAATACGATGAGAGTTCTGGCATGAGTGATGACACAGATAATGTTGACCAGGGTGCAATGGCCGATGACTGGGGTGCCGCAATGGCTGAGCAGGTTGGCGGCGATGCAGACTGGGGCGATGCGCTTGCTGAACAGGCTACAGGTGAGGCTGCCCAGACAGTTGAACTGGATGAGCTGACTGATGACGGTTCCTTCGTAAATGATCCTAAGCTCGATGTGATTTTAGATATTCCGGTAACGATTTCTATGCAGGTAGGACATGCTGAAATCCCGATTCGTAATTTGTTGCAGCTTAATCAGGGATCTGTGATTGAATTGGACCGTGTAGCCGGTGAGCCACTTGATGTGAAAGTGAATGGAACACTGGTGGCGCATGGTGAGGTTGTTGTTGTTAATGACCGTTATGGCATTCGCCTGACTGATGTTATCAGTCCGCAAGAACGCATCGAGAAACTGCGCTAGTGGTCTGGCGTTCTCTTGTCTTTCTGATTTTCAGTTTGCAGTCGTCCTGGCTATTTGCTGAGACAGTATCAGGAGCAGTAGCAGCAAACCCGTCTACTGGTCTGGTGTATAAAGAACCGTTTAATTCTGGCGCCATCTCACAACTTGCTCTTGGTCTGATTGTTGTAATTGGGCTTATTTTTACATTGGCTTGGTTGTTGCGCAGGTATTCTGGCCTTCCAGGGCAAAATAAAAGTTTGCAAATTGTTGCTGCCTTGCCATTAAGTGCAAGAGAAAAAGTGGTGCTGGTTCAGGCTGGAGAGCAGCAGCTGCTATTGGGCGTTGCGCCAGGCAGAGTTAATCTGCTTGCCAGTTATGATAATCCGCTTATTGAGGTTGGTCAGAAAGGCGATTTTGCTGTGAAGCTACAGCAGGCGTTGAGCAGGGTGAAGCAGGAATGAAGGGAATGATAACTACGATACGTGGTTTCTTAGTTTTAGTTTGTGTGTTGTTCCCTGCTTTAGCTATAGCGGCTGATCCTGCTATTCCAGCAGTAACGCTGACAACTAATCCGGATGGTTCTGCTGACTATAGCGTGACGATTCAGATTCTTGCGCTGATGACTCTGTTTACTTTCCTGCCTGCAATTATGATGATGATGACATCGTTTGCACGAATCATCATTGTATTTGCTATTTTGCGGCAGGCATTGGGTCTGCAGCAAACGCCTTCGAACCAGATAATGGTAGGTTTAGCGTTATTTCTTAGCTTATTTATTATGACTCCGGTTATCGATCGGGTAAATGAAGCGGCAGTTCAGCCTTATATTAATGAGGAAATAACCTCGATAGAGGCCGTTCAGGCTGCCAGTGTGCCATTTCGACAGTTTATGATGGCACAAACCCGTGAAAACGATCTTAACCTGTTTATGAATATTTCCCGGACACCACCGGTTAATACGCCGGAAGAAATTCCATTTAACGTGCTTGTGCCTGCTTTTGTAACCAGTGAGTTGAAAACTGCATTTCAGATTGGTTTTATGTTGTTTATCCCGTTTTTGGTGATTGACTTGGTGGTGGCGAGTATTTTGATGGCAATGGGTATGATGATGCTATCTCCTGTTATTATTTCCTTGCCGTTTAAGATTATGCTATTTGTACTTATAGATGGCTGGGCTATGGTTGTGGGAACTCTGGCCGCTAGTTTTGTAGTTGTGTAGGTGATTCTATGACGCCGGAAATGGTTCTTGATCTGTATGGTGAGGCGCTTTATCTGGTTGTGGTATTGGTCGCGGTAATCGTATTACCCTCACTGTTAGTTGGTTTGGTGATAGCGACTTTTCAGGCCGCTACTCAGATTAACGAGCAAACGCTGAGTTTTTTGCCGCGTTTGCTGGTGACTTTGCTGACAATTATGTGGGCGGGTCCCTGGATTCTGACAAAGTTGCTGGATCACTTCGGCAATATTTTTACAAATATCCCTCTGTTTCTGGGGTGATGGGTGTTTGGTTCCAGTTTTCTCGAAATTGAACAGTGGGTAGCGGAGTTTATGCTGCCATTTTTTCGGGTGGCTTCCTTTTTTATGCTTGTGCCAATTATTGGTACGCGGATGGTTCCTGCACGTATACGTATGGGGCTGGCTCTGGCTGTTACTGTCGTAATAGTTCCTTTATTACCCGATTTACCAACAATTAATGGCTTGTCATTACAAACGTATTTGTGGATTGCAGAGCAAATCCTGATCGGAATCTCTATGGGGTTTCTCATTCAGGTTTTGTTTCAGATATATGCGCTTGGTGGTCAGTTAATAGCTTCTCAGATGGGTTTAGGCTTCGCGTCGGTGAGTGATCCTGCTAATGGCGTATCTGTGGTTGTTTTGTCGCAGTTTTATCTGATGGTCGTGATGATGCTGTTTTTAGCGATGAATGGCCATTTGGTGTTGATAGAAGTGTTGGTGAGAAGCTTTTATGTTCTGCCTGTTACGGAAGGCAGTATTTCTTCCTCCGGTTTGATGGCTCTTGTCACTTCAGGTAGTTGGTTGTTTTCCAGTGCACTATTAATGTCTTTGCCTGCGGTGACTGCATTGTTGGTTATTAATTTTGCATTTGGCATTATGACTAAAGCGGCCCCTCAGCTAAATATATTTGCTGTTGGCTTTCCCTTTACTATGTTAATGGGGTTGATCATCACCTGGGTAAGTCTCGAGGGCTTTCTGGGGCAGTATTATCGTTTCACCGAGTTCGCATTCCAGTATATAGAGCAGGTACTTGGGGTAGGAGGACTGTAAATGGCTGAAGAGAGTGGTCAGGAGAAAACCGAAGAACCCACCCCCAAACGATTAAGGGACGCTAAAGAGAAGGGGGATATAGCTCGCTCAAAAGAATTGGCGACGACAGTGTCTCTCTTGGCCGCTGCCTTTGCGGCTATTATGCTGGGCGAAACAGTTGCTGATGTCATGATGAATATGATGAGCTATAACTTCGCGCTTGATCGGCAGGCTGCTTTTGATCCAAATCTTATGTTCCAGCATCTTGGGTATTCCTTGCGAGAAGGATTGATGGCTGTGGCGTTGTTCTTCCTTATTATGTTGGTTGCAGCCTTTGTGGGCCCATTAGGTTTAGGCGGCTGGAACATGAGTGGTAAGGCTATGATGCCGAAAGGGAGCAGGATTAATCCGCTTTCGGGCATTAAGCGCATGTTTTCGATGAAAGCGCTTATTGAGCTATTTAAGGCTCTGGCTAAGTTCTTAGTTGTTGGTTCGCTATCTTTCTTTATTCTCGACAATGTTAAAGAGTCATTGTTTGCTTTGGGTGCGCAAGATATCCGCACAGCAATGGCTGGTGCAACAGAAATAGTGCTTTGGGCATTTGTTGCAATGAGCTCAACGATGATTTTGATCGCCGTTATTGATGTCCCTTTTCAAATCCATGACTACAGTAAAAAGCTCAAGATGACGATGCAGGAAGTTAAGGATGAAATGAAAAATACTGAAGGTAAGCCTGAAGTAAAAGGCCGAATCCGACAGTTGCAGCGCGAAATTTCACAGCGGCAGATGATGAGTGCTGTTCCGGAGGCTGATGTAGTAATTACCAACCCGACTCATTTTGCTGTGGCTTTAAAATATGACCAGGATCGTGGTCATGCGCCAGTGATGGTAGCTAAAGGTGGTGATTTTCTGGCGTTGAAGATTCGAGAAATTGCTGAAGCGAATGATGTGCCTATCTTGTCTTCTCCTGCATTGGCCCGGGCAATTTATTATTCTACTGAAATTGATGACGAAATTCCGGGCGGGCTATTTAAAGCTGTGGCTGAAGTGCTTGCTTATGTGTATCAGCTGAAGAGACATAATAAGAAAGAGGGGCCGGCCCCTCAGAGGTTGTCTGAAAAACTGCCTATTCCTGATGAGCTACGACGGGATGAAACTGAGTAACTGTCGGTAAGTTGGCGAATTTCTTGCATTATCTCTCAGTATGGGAAGTGATGCGTCAAAAAATTGATGTTTGTTGCTGCTTATTAATGGTATTTTACTCACTCTACGAGTGGTTTTATATTTAATGATGTTTTTTTGACGCTTTTTTAATGTGTAGGCGTCTCTGACTAAGCAGGCAGGCAGTGGATAGAGCGGCTATCTATAATAATGTTCGCAGTATAGGTAAAGGCAACCTGGGTGTGCCTTTCCTGCTGCTGGTAATTTTGGCAATGGTGACATTGCCAATGCCTCCATTCCTGCTGGACGTTCTGTTTACCTTCAATATTGCCCTTTCTATTGTTGTTCTTCTTGTGTGCGTATATGCAATGCGGCCACTTGATTTTGCAGTTTTTCCGACGATTTTGCTGATAGCAACGCTCATGCGTTTGGGGTTGAATGTAGCCTCTACGCGAGTTGTGTTGTTGTATGGTCATGAAGGTGGAGATGCTGCGGGTAAAGTTATCGAGGCCTTTGGTGAGGTTGTAATAGGCGGTAACTATGTAGTTGGTTTGGTTGTTTTCCTTATATTGGTCATTATTAACTTTGTCGTAGTCACCAAAGGTGCTGGTCGTATATCAGAAGTGAGTGCGCGATTTACTCTGGATGCGATGCCCGGTAAGCAAATGGCAATTGATGCCGATTTAAATGCCGGCATTATTGATCAGGAGCAGGCTAAAACCCGTCGTGAGGACGTTACTCAGGAAGCTGATTTTTACGGTTCAATGGATGGTGCCAGTAAGTTTGTTCGGGGTGATGCGGTTGCAGGTATTCTGATTCTGGTCATCAATATTCTGGGTGGTCTGGGCATCGGTATGGTCCAGCATGATCTTTCCTTTGATCTGGCGGCTCGTTATTACTCATTGCTGACTATTGGTGACGGTCTGGTTGCTCAGATTCCATCGTTGCTGTTATCTACTGCCGCAGCGATCATGGTTACGCGGGTAAATGCCTCGCATGATATGGGGCAACAGGTGTTGGGGCAGTTGTTTGGCTCGCATCGTGCGTTGGCGGTTGCGGCGGCAATCCTGTTTATTATGGGTATTATTCCCGGTATGCCACACTTTGCTTTCCTCTCGCTGGCGTTGATTGGTGGTGCTGGTGCTTATTTTATTTATAAGCGTAACCTGGAAGCGGAAGAACAAGCGAAGGCTGCCGAGGCTGAAGCGCCGCCAATGCCGGAGCCAGATGCAGATGTGAAAGAGTTGGACTGGGATGATGTAATGCCTGTGGATATGATAGGCCTTGAGGTGGGGTATCGTCTCATTCCTATGGTAGATAAGTTGCAGGGTGGACAGTTACTTAATCGTATTAAAGGTGTACGAAAAAAGTTGTCTCAGGACTTAGGCTTCCTTGTGCCGTCTGTTCATATTCGAGATAACTTGGATCTGATGCCTGGCGCATACCGGATTACTTTAATGGGAGTAATTGTCGGTGAGTCTGAGGTGTATCCCGACCGTGAGCTGGCGATTAACCCGGGACAGGTTTTTGGTAATTTGCAGGGGATTACAGTCAAAGACCCTGCCTTTGGATTAGATGCAGTTTGGGTTGAGCAGAGCCAGAAAGAACAAGCTCAGACGCTTGGGTATACCGTTGTTGATGCCGGAACCGTGGTAGCTACGCATTTGAATCAGCTGCTTCAGGCACATTCCCATGAGTTAATGGGACATGACGAAGTCCAGCAGTTACTGGATATCTTGGCAAAAACGTCACCAAAATTGGTAGAAGATCTTGTACCTGGCAAGTTGTCTGTCAGTATCATACTGAAAGTGCTTCAGAATCTGTTAATGGAGCAGGTGCCTATTAAGGATTTCCGTACCATTACGGAGGCATTGGCTGAAGCTGTGCCGCGCAGTGCTGATCCTATGAGTTTGACAGCAGCGGTGCGGGTCGCCTTGTGTAGATTGATTGTACAGAATATTAATGGTTCGGAGCCGGAGTTGCCGGTCATTACACTTGATCCTCAATTGGAGCAGTTATTACTTGGCTCTATGCAGCAAGGTAATAGTGAAGGGCTCGTGATTGAGCCGGGTATGGCTGAGCAGTTACAAATGTCGCTTGCGGATGTTGCACAGCAACAGGAAATCGCAGGCCGGCCGGCTGTGTTACTGGTTGCTGCACCAGTGAGGCCTTTATTAGCCAAGTTTGTCAGATATGGTGAACAGCAGATTTCTGTACTTTCTTATCAGGAAATTCCAGAGAATAAACGGGTGACGATTATTGCCACTGTTGGGGGGCAGAATCGTGATCAGTAATAGTGTTGAAGTATCAAAGTTTTTTAAGGGATGGCCGATATACAGGAACGGTTATGAAGGTTAAACGTTTTTTTGCGCCGGACATGCGACAAGCAATGCAGAGGGTTCGAGAAGAAATCGGACCTGACGCTGTTATTGTGTCTAATCATCGGGTTGCCGGAGGGGTAGAGGTTGTTGCCGCTCACGAGCACGAGTATGAAGCCGCGCAGGAAGCCTTTAAGCGAAAACAAGCCCAGGAAAAACAACAACAGCAGCTTCAGCAGCAAAGCGCCCGGGAAGCTAGCCCGAAGTTGCAGAGTAATCTGGCAGATGAGTTACGTAAAGCTCAGGCCAGAATTGCAGCTGCTCAGGCGGGTACTGAAGAGCCGGCGAAAGCAAAAAATCAACAGGTTGATGATACAGACCTGGATGGCATTCTTGATACTCTTAAGCAGCGGCAAGCCCAGCAGGCAGCCCGTAACTTCGAACGTAATGAACAACGTCAGCCTGGGTCAATCGTACCTCCGGACCCAGTAACACCTCCGCCTGCACCTGGTATTGATGAGTATGTTGCTCAGTCTAAGCCGGCTACCCGTCAGGAACCGTCTTATACCGCTCCGGCACCTGATCCTCAGGTTGCGACTATGCGGGCGGAAATCGATACGCTTAAATCATTACTCATACAGCAAGTTTCTCAGCCTAAAGAGGCTGTATCAGCGCCTGAACGGGCAACCGTTATGCCAAAGCCACAGCCAGAGGCTTCGGAAGAAAGTGTTCTGCAGCGCCGGGTAGAGAATCGCCTGGAAAAGCTTGGTATAGGTCCTCACTTGCGGCGACAGCTAATTAAGCTGGATGGTACTGCAAGTCTGGATGATAGTTGGCGAGATACCTTAGCTAAGCTGAGTGATTCTATTCCTGTTATCGGTGGTGATTTTGTCGAACGTGGCGGGATGATTGCTTTTGTAGGTCCGACGGGTGTAGGTAAAACAACGACTATCGGCAAGTTAGCAGCGCGTTATGTTTTGAAGCATGGCAGTTCAAGTGTCGCGCTTGTTACCACAGATTCTTATCGTATTGCTGCACATGAGCAGTTGTTAACTTTTGGCCGGATTTTAGATATTCCAGTGCGGGTTGTAGATGAAAATCATAGCCTGGATGAAGTTTTATTGTCGTTACGTAATAAGCGACTGGTGTTGATTGATACTGCTGGTATGAGTGCGCATGAGCCGCATACGCAAGCTCAACTGGATATGTTACAAAGTGTTAGCGTCCGAATGAAAAAATTATTGGTGCTTTCATGCTCAAGTCAGCGGCATGTTATTGAAAATGCCTATGAAACTTACAGCCGTATGGGGCTTAATGGTTGTATTCTCAGTAAGTTAGACGAGTCCGGGAATCTTGGTGAGGCCATTGAACTGATTGTGGATAACGGCTTGCCTGTCACTTATGTGACCGATGGACAGCGGGTTCCGGACGATTTAGAAGTTGCTCATAAGCGTGATTTGGTGAGCCGTGCGGTGGTTACTGCACAGCGTGTATCACGCAATCAACGCATGGCTCAGGATCGTCGTCAGGATAAACTTTCACAAAATGGGCAGTGGGTTGATTGATGGGATATCAGATAGGAAGACATAATGACTAGTCCGCACCCCGTGAAAGTTGTTGCTGTTACCGGTGGTAAGGGCGGCGTTGGTAAGACGAACGTATCTGTAAACCTGAGTCTTGCATTAGGTGAGATAGGTCGAAGGGTCGTGCTTATGGATGCCGATTTAGGGTTGGCAAACGTTGACGTTCTGCTTGGAGTTAAGGCAACACAAAATATTACTGATGTGTTAGCGGGAGACTGTTCCTTACGCGATCTGTTGATTGAAGTGGATAAAAACGTCCATATTGTGCCAGCAGCTTCCGGTACGCAGGCCATGACAACCCTGAGTGCGCATGAACATTCTGAACTGATTCACTCGTTTAGCGATATCGAAGATGATCTGGATGTGCTGATAATCGATACTGCAGCGGGTATTTCCGATACGGTAGTAAGTTTCGTCAAAGCTGCCCAGGAAGTGGTTGTCGTCGTTTGTGATGAGCCGACATCGATAACTGATGCTTATGCACTCATGAAGCTGTTGAATCGGGACTATCAGGTGAGTCGATTTAGAGTACTTGCCAATATGGTACGTTCTGAGCAGGAAGGCAGGAATATATATAGTAAGCTGTTAACCGTTTCGGAAAGGTTTCTGGATGTGACGCTTCAATACCTGGGATCAATCCCTTATGATGAGTCGGTCCGCAAGGGTGTTCAACAGCAACGTGCTGTTTTAAAAGCGTTTCCTAAGAGCAAAGCCTCGTTAGCATATAAGCTGCTGGCGGCAAAAGTAGATGAGTGGGGAGTGTCTTCATCACCCCGTGGTCATCTGGAGTTTTTTGTTGAGCGATTGGTTAAAGGGGCTAATCAACGCTGACAAGTCAGAAGAGCGAATATGTATAACCAGTTACAGTTTAAGTCAGGTCAAGAGCTGATTGAGCAATATGCGCCGTTAGTAAAACGTATCGCGCATCATTTGCTGGCGCGCTTGCCTGCAAATGTTGTGCTGGATGATTTAGTTCAGGCAGGCATGGTGGGTTTGCTTGAAGCCGGCAAAAAATATGACCCTTCTAAAGGCGCAAGTTTTGAAACTTATGCCGGCATCCGGATTCGCGGCTCAATTATTGATGAGGTGCGTAGGGGAGATTGGACTCCCCGTTCTGTGCACCGCAATGGGCGCCGAGTTTCCGAAGCAATTCAGGCAATTGAATCCCGTACTGGTAGAGATGCCCAAGATGGGGATGTTGCTGCCGAATTAAATATCACTGTCACTGAATATCACGCATTATTAAAAGATTCCGCGGAGAGCCGGTTGTTCAGTTTTGAAAAACTGATTGAGCCGCAGGAAGACGGTCCTGGCGAAAACATCGCCGCAGAGAATTTAAGTCCTGAAGAAGAGCATGAAGAATTTGGTTTTATTCAGGCGATTGCGACAGCAATTGAAGGATTGCCGGAGCGAGAAAAATTAGTGTTGTCGTTGTATTACGACGAAGAAATGAATTTAAAAGAAATTGGTCAGATCCTGGGTGTCAGTGAATCCAGAGTTAGCCAGATTCATAGTCAGGCAGCGTTACGCTTGCGTAGTCGATTAAGAGACTGGCAATAGCTGGCAGTCTGTGGGTAAGACAACGCTGGCTAACTGCAGTCAGTCAGATAGTTTTCCTGATGGAGGGATAGTCTTGAAGAAAGACATAAAAATACTTGTAGTAGATGACTTCTCTACTATGAGACGCATCATTAAAAATCTGCTCCGTGATCTGGGGTTTACTAACATAGTTGAGGCCGATGACGGCAAGACTGCTTTGCCGATTTTGCAAAGCGGTAGCATTGAGTTTTTGGTAACCGACTGGAATATGCCAATTATGACCGGTATCGACTTGCTTAAGACGGTCCGGGCTGATCCGAATCTGAAGCATATTCCGGTATTGATGGTTACAGCGGAAGCTAAGCGTGATCAGATTGTTGAGGCGGCTCAGGCAGGTGTAAATGGCTATGTAATTAAGCCGTTTACTGCAGCTGTGCTGAAAGAAAAAATCGATAAGATTTTTGAACGACTAGGCTAGGTGGGCTGCTATGTCTGAGACGGAAGATAATAAAGGCGCAGGTGGCTTTGAGCTTGAGCTGAAGCAGGATGCTGACAAATTAGTAGAGCATTTGGCTAATGGTGATGTTGGCGCAGCAATGACGCTGATCCATGATCTGAATGAGAAGCGCCATCAAGCGTTGTATCACGAAGTAGGCACTCTTACTCGTTCTTTGCACAATGCAATTGTCAGTTTCTCTGATGATGTCAGCAGTAGTGCAATGTTGCAGGATTCTAAAGAGCACATTGCTTCAATATCTGATGCAAGTGATCGCTTGTCTTATGTTATTGAACTCACTGAGAGTAACGCGCATAAGACTATCGATAGCGTAGATATCTCTTTGACTCTGGTGTCGGAGCTTGAAGAAGGCTTTAATCGTCGCCAGCGTTTACTGGATGAGTTCGATAAAGTTCAGCAAGAAAAGCCAGAGTTAGAAGGCCTGTATAAGCTTGCCTGTCAGCATGCATGTGATAATTCAGATGCGCTGGTTGAATTGAAAGAACGGCTGACGAATATTTTATTGGCGCAAGAGTATCAGGATATAACTGGTCAGCTGATAAAGCGTGTAATTCAGTTGGTAACAGATATTGAATCTCAGTTGGTTAATTTGATGGAAGTTGCTTCCAGAGTTAATCGTCTGAATGGTTTTGATGGAATGACGGCCGAAGCAGAAGCATTGGCGAAAGAAAAGAAAGTAATGGCTGAAGGCCCACAATTGGCAGCAAAAGATAAGAGTGAAGTTGCTTCCAGCCAGGATGATGTGGATGACCTCCTTTCCAGTTTAGGTTTTTAACAGGGGTAGGCAATGGCTTTAAATGTTGATCAGGAAATACTGGAAGATTTTTTGGTAGAAGCGGGAGAAATCCTTGAACTTCTGTCTGAGCAGTTAGTTGATCTCGAGCAAAATCCAAAAGACCGGGAGTTGTTAAATGCAATCTTCCGTGGTTTCCATACCGTTAAGGGTGGTGCGGGTTTCTTACAGCTTGAGCCAATGGTTGACTGCTGCCACAGTGCAGAAAATCTTTTCGACATGCTGCGTAATGATGATTTACAAGTATCTGCAGCCTTGATGGACGTTGTATTACAGGCCCTCGACACTGTAAATGCAATGTTTGAAGATGTTCGCGGCGGAGAGAATCCAGAACCTGCACCTGCTGAACTTATCGCCAAGCTGGATGCCCTGGCTGCCGGTCAGGCAATTGCGGATGTCGCACCTGCTCCTGCCGCGGCTGAGCCCGCTGCTGATTTGGGTGCACAGTTCAGTCAAATGGTTTCAGGAATTTCTGCTGCCGAAGAAGCTCCGGTGTCTGCAGGGTCAGATTTGATTACTGAAGATGAGTTTGAATCGTTACTGGATGATCTTCATGGCAGTGGTGCGCCAGGTGTTGTGCCTGCAGTCAGTGCGAAAAATGATCTAATTACAGAAGATGAATTTGATTCATTGATGGACGAACTGCATGGGCCGAATGGTGTGCCAGGTGCTGATCCTGCAACGCCTAAGACGAGTTCAATGGCTGATTCCGAGTTTGATCAACTGCTAGACCAAGCTGTGCAGCAGGCGACGAAAGCACCTGCTCCGGCAGCAGAGCCCGTAAAGGCGACAACACCGGCATCTGCCAGAACTGCTCAGGATGATTTGATTACTGAACGAGAGTTTGAAAATCTGCTGGATGATCTTCAGTCTAAAGGTCAGGGCGCTTTTGTTGATGCACCTAAGGCTGAGTCTAAGCCTGCCGCAAAAGCTACTCCGGCTAAAGCGGCAGATGCGAAAAAAGCTAATGTTGAAACTAATGTTCGTGTTGATACCCGCCTGCTTGATCAGATCATGAATATGGTTGGTGAGTTGGTACTGGTTCGTAACCGTCTGGTTCGACTGGGTGCAGATAATGAAGACAGTGAGTTAACTAAAGCACTTGCTTCGCTGGATATGGTTACCGGTGATCTGCAAATGTCTGTTATGAAGACACGCATGCAGCCGGTGAAAAAAGTATTTGGCCGTTTCCCTCGTTTGGTACGAGATCTTTCCCGTCAGTTGAACAAAGAAGTTCGCCTGGAGTTACGTGGTGAAGATACTGATCTGGATAAAAACCTGGTTGAAGCACTTGCAGATCCGTTGATTCACTTAGTACGAAACTCAATTGACCACGGTATTGAAATGCCGGACGAACGTGTTAGCCGTGAAAAACCTCGTGAAGGCAGTGTACTGTTATCTGCAGAGCAGGAAGGTGACCATATCTTGCTGGTCATTGAAGATGATGGCGCAGGTATGGATCCGAATAAGCTGCGTGGTTTGGCTGTAGAGCGTGGCATGCTGGATTTTGAAGCGGCGAACCGACTCAGCGATCAAGAGTGTTTTAACCTGATATTTGCTGCTGGTTTCTCGACTAAAGAGCAAATCTCTGACGTGTCTGGCCGTGGTGTCGGCATGGACGTAGTTAAGACGAAGATCTCTCAGCTGAATGGTAAGTTGGAAATCGACTCTACTCTCGGTGAAGGTACTCGTATTGAGATTCAGGTACCTCTGACACTGGCTATTATGCCAACTCTGATGGTCGTGCTTGAAGAGCAAGCTTTTGCATTACCATTGGTGAATGTGAATGAAATCTTCAGTCTGGATCTGACGCAAATTAACGTGGTTGATGGTCAGCAGGCAATTGTTGTACGTGATCGTGCTCTGCCGCTATTCCATCTTAAACGTTGGTTAGTAGATGGTCACCAGGGTGATCAGTTGCCGGATCAGGGGCACGTGGTTATCGCCAATGTTGGTACTGTTCAGGTAGCGTTTGTTGTTGATCAGCTGGTTGGTCAGGAAGAAGTCGTAATCAAGCCGTTGGGTAGTGTCCTGTACGGTACACCTGGTTTATCTGGTGTAACTATAACCGGTGATGGCCGTATCGCGCTGATTATCGATATCCCTAATCTGCTTAAGCATTACGCGTCTTAAGTGAGTTATGCCATGCCCGTCAGGGCATGGCTCGCAGTTTTATTTGTCGCCGGAGGAATGGATGGCGGTTAGGGTTCTTGTTGTTGATGATTCTGTTTTTTTTCGTAACCGCATTAGCCAGATTTTGCGCCAGGACAGGCGTATTCAAATTGTAGGAACTGCTAAAAACGGCCGTGAAGCAATTCAGCAGGCTGTTCAGCTTAATCCTGATGTAATTACGATGGATGTGGAGATGCCAGTGTTAAATGGCATTGAAGCAGTTAAGGGCATAATGAAAGATGCGCCCTGTCAGATCTTGATGCTATCTTCTCTCACACGGCGAAGTGCCCGGGTAACACTGGAGGCACTGGAAGCTGGTGCCGCTGATTACCTGGAAAAAGACGCTAAGCTGTGGATCGAAAAAGAAAGCGATGTGTCGGCGCAGGTAGTTGAACGGGTTCTGTTACTTGGGAACCGGCATCGTTCGCATCCGCCGCGTAAATCTGCTTCTCTGAGTAGTCGGGCTGACTCAGTACCTTCTTCACGCACGACAAGTGCAGCAAGTTTAGCTCGCCAAACACCACCGAAAGCAACTTCACGTCCTGCAGCAGGCGTTCCAGTGTCTGGTTCATCTACAACATCCGGCGGACATGATTTTGTTAATAAAGTCAGCTTTCCTACCTGTAAAGTTGTTGTGATTGGCTCTTCTACGGGAGGTCCTGCGGCACTTCAGGATATATTACCTTCTATTCCAGCTGGATTTCCTTATCCAATTTTACTGGTTCAGCATATGCCGAAGACATTTACTTCTGTCTTCGCTCAACGGTTGAATGGTATTTGTCAGATCAATATTAAAGAAGCTGAAGATGGTGACGTATTAAAGCCGGGGCATGCATATCTTGCACCGGGTGGCAGCCAGATGATTTTTGAACCAGGTCGTGGTGATCGGGTGAAAGTGTTTCCGAGCGATGAGCGGGTAACCTATAAGCCGAGTGTTGATGTGACCTTTGCTTCTGCCGCAAAGATACACAGTAAGCATGTTTTAGGAATTGTGCTTACCGGGATGGGCGCAGATGGTGCCGAAGGTGCCAAGTTGCTTAAACAGGCCGGTAGCAGTGTTTGGGCTCAGGATCAGTCTACCTGTACTATTTTTGGCATGCCAAAAGCTGTTATAAATGCAGGTGTGGCAGACCACATACTTAAGCTCAATGATATTGGGCAGCTGTTAAAAAATAAGGGAGGGCGTTAATGGATCTGGTCAGCATTGGTGGGTTAATCCTGGCGCTGTTAGCAGTCATTGGCGGCAATTATTTAGACGGTGGTGAGCTGGAACAACTGATTAATATTCCGGCAGCACTGATTGTTATTGGCGGTACTTTTGCAGCATCTCTGGTGCAGTCACCAAGCGGTGATTTTAAACGTGGTATATATCTGCTTGGCTGGGCTTTTGGGCGTAATAAAGTTGATTTTGAGCATGGTATTACTGAGATTGTAGGCTGGTGTGCGACAGCCCGTCGTAAAGGTTTGCTGGGCCTTGAAGTAGAAATTGAGCAGCAATCAGACCCTTTCATTCAGTCTGGCTTGCAGTTATTAGTTGATGGGCGTGCAGTTGATGTTATTCGTTCATCACTTGAGGCCGAGCTGGTTACCCGTGAATACCGGGATATTCAAGGGGCGAAAGTCATCGAGGGGATGGGGGGTTATGCGCCGACATTGGGAATTATTGGTGCTGTATTAGGCCTTATTCATGTCATGTCGAACCTTGATAGCCCTGATGAACTGGGTGCCGGTATTGCGACTGCGTTTGTGGCGACGGTATATGGTGTTGGTATTGCTAACCTGTTTTTCTTACCTGTTGCTAATAAAATTCGTGCATTGATTCAACAGCGTTTTCATTATCAGGAAATGATGCTTGAAGGTTTACTGTACATTGCCGAAGGGCAAAGTCCGCGTATTATTCAACAGCGTTTGCAAGGCTACCTCAGCTAACCGTTAAGAGGTGTCAGATGCCACGTCGTAGAGTCGAAGATGATAATTCCCATACTGATCGCTGGATAATTTCCTACGCAGATTTTATTACGATTCTGTTCGCTTTTTTTGTTGTGATGTATGCCATCTCTTCTGTGAATGAAGAAAAATATAAAGACATTGCTTCAGCGTTATCAGGTGTGTTTGCGGGATTTCAGACGGATCAGCTTGAAGGTCCGGCTAATCAGGATGCTGAGGCTGACTCCATCGGGATTGGGATTTTTGATGGTGGTGAGTCAAATGACAATAGCCCAACTGTTAAAATTGTACCGCCTAAGCCAGAAAATAGCGTTATTCTGGGTGAAATAGCAGATAAAACCCAGCTGCAGTTTAAAAAACTGATTCGCTCGGGTCATCTGAAAGTGCAAAGTAATAATTTATGGGTAGCAATTGAGCTGGGTTCTAATCTGGTATTTCCTGAAGGTGGTGCTCTACCCGCCATAAGTGTTGACCCTTTGTTTGCTCAGGTGGCAGAGATTTTGAAAGATTATCCAAACCCGATACATGTCGAAGGTTTTACGGATGATCAGTATATTTCTACAGATGAATTCCCTTCTAATTGGGAGTTATCTGCCGCCCGTGCAGCATCAATTGTGCGCATTTTGGAGCTGAACGGTATTGAGCCTCACCGTATGGCTGCGGTAGGGTTTGGAGAGTATCAGCCAGTGCGGGATAACGGCACTGAGGATGGTCGGCGGATTAACCGTCGTGCTGTTATTGTCGTATCCAGAGACCGTAAAACGCAGCGGGTAGTGGCGGCATTTGGCAGTCAGCAGGTGAGTGAAGATGCTGTGAGCTCAGTTTTAGTAGAAGACAGGGCAGCCCCCGCTGATATGGAGCGGGTTGAAACTGATGATGGTAAAGTAATTTTTAGGCGTAAAATACCTCGCAATGAGCTTGAGGTTGAAAGGCTTACACAGCCAGTAACGACGCCGGTGGAGACAGAACAATAATGCAGATTTTGGCAATAGCAAATCAGAAAGGCGGTGTTGGTAAGACGACAACGGCGGTCGCTTTGGCTGGTTTATTGGCCGATGCAGGTAAGCGAGTTTTGTTAGTGGATCTTGATCCGCATGGCTCTATGACCAGTTATTTTAAATATGACCCGGATGAGCTGGAGCACAGTGTTTACGATTTGTTTATGCAGTCGCAGATTTCACTGAACCGTGTCGACAGTATTCTTGTGCCGACCACTGATCCACAAATTGACCTGATGCCGGCCACTACAGCGCTGGCGACACTAGAGCGAAAAGCTGTAGGGCAGGAAGGTCTGGGGCTTCAGGTTGCTAAAGCTTTGCGCTTACTGAAAGACCGCTACGATGTTGTACTGATAGACAGCCCTCCTGTGTTGGGTGTGCTGATGATTAACGCACTGGCGGCTTGCAGGCATCTACTTGTTCCGGTACAGACAGAATATCTGGCGCTGAAAGGGCTGGACCGTATGTTGCGGACGATCAATATGGTTAACCGGGCGCGTAAACGAAAGCTCGAGTTCACACTTATTCCCACTTTTTACGATCGTTCGATAGCATCATCCGTGAATTGTCTGCGTGAGTTACATCAGCGTTATCCCGAGCAAATGGCCAGTACTGTGGTACCTGTTGATGCTCGCTTCCGGGTTGCCAGTTCGAAGGGTGTAACACCTTCTGCTTTGGATGACAGCAGTGCCGGTGTGCAAGCTTATGGCCGGATATTGCGTGCGCTTGGAGAGAGGCCATAACTATGACAGATACCCCATGGAGCAATCACCAGCAACAAATGGTGCAGGAATATCTGGATGCATTACTGACAGACCCTGAAGCACAAGATGAACTGAGTGAGGTTGTCGCGCAGGGAGAGCTCGAACAAGTAGTTACTGAAGAGCCTCATATTCCGACTGAGGAAGTTGAAGTTATTGCCGAGCCGGAGCTTGATGAGCTTCCATTGCTGTCTGAGGCTATTGATACTGTTGAGCAGGTTGAGCAGGTTGAGCAGGTTGAGCAGGTTGAGCAGGTTGAGCAGGTTGAGCAGGTTGAGCAGGTTGAGCAGGTTGAGCAGGTTGAGCAGGTTGAGCAGGTTGAGCAGGTTGAGCAGGTTGAGCAGGTTTCAGAAGTTTCAATTTCATCATCAGATGACACTAGAGATTTGTCTGCTGGTATTGCAGAAAATATCCAGGCTGAAGGTTTAATATCTGATGTGGCGCTTCAGTCGCAGGTAGAAGATGTATCGGAAAGTGATTTGTCTGATACGAATACAGTTGTGCCTGATATGGTTGGGCAGGAACTATCAGAGCCTGTTCAGCTAATGGATGATGCGTTTGAGGATATTGCGGTTAGTGATGTTTCTGATGGTCTAGATACGGAATTGGCAGAGGTTGCCGATGAGCATCTTATTACTCCGGATAACGAAGAAGCGCTTGATGCTGCCTTGCATGCTATTGAATCGGTTAAAGCTGAAGATGCTGAAGGGTTGTCTGCTACACAACAGACGCCGGATGAGCATATGCTGAGTGATCAGGTATCGGAGTTGGCTGATGCACCTGAAGTGGGCATTCCTGAATCTGACGATGTAACCGCTGAAGATGGAATTTCCACAATCAGTGATCCGATAAGTGTTGCAGCAGAGTTGCTACACGAAGAGTTGGATCAGTACGATACTGATTTGTTTGATGAAACTGTTTCTGATGAGCAGGTTGCAGCACTGCAAGATATCCCTGAGATAGCGACTGAGCCTCAGGCTTTACTACCTGCTACAGATTCTGTTGTCGAAGATGTTGAAGAACCTTCAGGGGATGAGCTGTCTGCGTCAGCGGATCTGGATGCATATGTTGAAGATATTAGCAGTATGCAGCCAGCGGTTCCTGCAAAGCAGGAAGAGCATCATGATGAGCATGAGATAGCCGCGTTACTGTCTCAGTTAGCTGAAATTGTTTCTGATCACTCTGTTGCCGAAGCTGTTATACAGAAAATAGAGCAGATTGCTCAGGAGTTTTCGACTCATCATCAGATAGGTCTTAGTGCTGAATCAGAAGACTTGTCTGTAGAGTCCGCAGATGTGGAGCAGTCGGAAGATATTCTGGATACGGTTGATGCGGTTGTTGAAGACGAGATTAACTTTGACTTAGGTGAAGATGACGCTGAAACTGCTACTGATATAGAATTCTTGGCAGATTCTGAGTCGTTATCCGAAGATGAATTGGCTGCTGAGTTTGCTGCAGCTATGGCTGCAGAGGCTGAAGTCGACGAAGAAGTAACAGAGTCTGATGTATTCACGGAAGCTTCTGTTGCATCTGTAGATGACGCTATAGAGTTTCCCGAAGAGCTGGAAGAAGCTATTCCGGCAACTGGAGAAAGTTTTGAACCGGAAGTGTCGACCTTATTTGAGCCAGCGCCGGCAGTGGATATGCAGTGTATTATTGTTGAAATGCATGGTTTGCAGTTAGCAATGCCGCTAGAGCATGTACTGGAGCCACGGCATATTGCAGATATGTCTTTGGTACTCGATGATCAGTATGACTGGGTATTAGGTAGTTTTCTGGATCTGAACTTTAAGATTGATGTCGTGGATACGGCGATGTGGTTAATTCCTGAAAGCTATGAGCCACATAACGCAACCTATGATGAGATCCTGTTATTGCAGGGCAAACCATGGGCGCTCACATATGACAAAATGATAACGGCGCAGGTTATCAGTATGGATGAGGTAACTCTGAATACAGATAAAACCCGCCGCCCCTGGTTGTTGGGAACCAGCATGACACATAAGTGTGCAATTGTTGATATTCCTGCCTTGTGTAAACAGCTGGAAGAGGCGTTATAATAGCCTCCCTGGTTGAGTCGGTAGAGTGATGAACGTAATGATATGGATAGGATTCACAGTGGTCGCTTTGTTGGCTGTTGTTGCAACTGTTTACAGTTTACGCGCTCATCGTCAGCTACAGCAGCATCAGCGTCAGTACGAGGCGCTGATCAACGTTCTGCGTAATGAAATTCAGGCGATGACCAGTAGCTCAATTGGTATGGGGCACCGCTTGGTTGATATTGAGAGTCGTCTTAACATTACTGCCGAGAAACAGCAGGAATTGGCTAACCGTGATCCGGGTGTGCTGGCGTATAATCAGGCCGCGAGGCTTATGGAAATGGGCGCTGATGTAGATGATCTTGTACAGAATTGTGGTATTGGCCGTCCGGAAGCCGAATTGATGGCTTTACTGCATAAGGAAGTTGCAGCTCCACAAGTGCGTGGTCGACGCTGATTTATGACTTTGCTGTATTCTGTTTTAGATTATAAGTGAAGGCGATTATTTCAGCGATTGCGCGGTACAGGCTTTCTGGTATTTCATCCCCAAGTTCCAGCCGTAGCAGTACTTCTACCAACTCTGGGCTCTCATGAATATGTACGTCATGTTCGTTAGCGAGGGCGATAATCTGTTCGGCAATAACCCCTCGTCCCTTCGCCACTAATTTTGGCGCAGAGTCCCGGTCATAATTCAGCGCGATGGCTTTCTGATTAAGCTGTTTTTGCTCTGTCGGTTTTTTGGCCATGTTTACTCTAGGTATTTATGTCGATAAGTTGCTGTACTTGATTTTTGGCAGTGGGTGTTTTACCCGTATGACAATTCAGGTTGTTGATAACGAATCCCTGGTCCTGTAAATGTTGGTTAAAGCTGTTGAGCTTTTCGTTTAATAAGTTTGTTGTTGATGGATGGCTGCACCAGAATTGCGCGGTTACTTCGTTTTCCTGTTCCAGTAATATCTCGGCATCGACAGTGCCTTGCTGTTCTAAATTAAAGTGCAGGCGAACTTTCCAGCTGCTTTGCCATTCCTGTTCGTTAACTTCGCGGCGATACTCGTTAATTTTTAACTCTACGTTATCAAGCTGCTGGCCTTGCCGGACCGGTAAGTCTAACGTAAATAAACGTTCGAGACTCCCGTCAGGGTTTGTGCGATTTTGTTGCAGGCTTTCCAGCTGGTTTTGAGTAACCCGGTTAAGTAATGACTTTATCAGATCCAGCATTTGCTGGCGCGGTTGTTCCGGCAAACTGTCAGCAGCATTTAAGAGCTGACCGAGTTGTGCTTTCAGGTCCTGCGCAGGTGGTTTGTTGTTCAGTAACTGCCGTTCGCTGAATAAACCGCCGTCTTGTACATTGCGCTGCACACTTTGGCTGGCTTCTTTACCGCCTTCTGAAGGCACGCTGTAGAGGCTCATAAGTGATGACAGTAATCTGTTCAGATTACTGTTCTCCGGTTTATTATTCTGTTTACCAATCTGTTGTAGCTGGTTAAGTACATTGGCCAGTGGTTGCTGATTGGGTAAAACTTCCCGTAGGGTTTCGCTGATGATTTTTTGGTTTTCTTTGCTTTGAATATCCGGGCTAATGGGTTGCAGTACCGCCTGTGTACCAGAGGTTCTGAGTAATACTGCTTTGTCGTTGATGCTAAGTGGTATTGGGCTTCGAAGCTGTAGGCTTTGGTCACCGAGTTTCACTTGTATTGTCTGGCTGCCGTTTGTTTGTAGAGTGGATTGTTCAATGTTAACTAAAACTGGCCTTTGCAGCGGTAGTTGCTTGCTTAGTGCTGCGCTGGGTTGTGCTAATAATTGAACTGTTTGAGCTGATGAGGAGGCTGTAGGGCTACTTTGATTAGCTGTTACAGTGGCTTGAGCCGTTCTCTGGCTGTTTTGATTTATTGGCGACTGAGATACTGGCGCGCTGTTTGTTGGCACTGCTCCTGATGGAGTCGATGACTTTTGAAGAGGCCGGTTGTTTGCCTGACTCTCTGCTGGTTGAGCGTTAGTTATGCCTGATTGAGCAGCGGGAGGTTGAGCTGTGTTGCTTTGAGTAGAGTGTGGGGTATGGCTTGCTGGCTGCGTTGTTACTGAAGCAAGGGCTGTGCCTGTTTGAAGCGGTGCAGCAGCAGGTGGTGCTTGTGGAATAACTTGTATTGTCTGTCCTGATATAGGGCGGTTTATGGTCAATGCTGCAGGTTGGGGCTGTCCAAGGTTTACCTGTATGGGGGAATTGCGTTGCGTGCCAGTCGATAGTGTCTGATGGGGATTCACAGTAGCTTGGCTGGTTGTTTTCGCTTGAGGCGCTGCAGGAGTGTTATTGCGGGCTGTCTGGTCAGCCGATGTAGCAGAGGCATTGGTTTTAACTGTCTGCTCAGATGGTGGCGCAGTTTTCCCTGGTGTTAATGGTTGCTGTAAAAAGTCGAGCAGGATTTTGCCGTCCGCCGTACGTGTTAAAATAGCCTGGGTCTGTGCGGTGAGAGACTCTCCGGGCTGTTGTTGAATTTTTAACTGATATTGCTGCCCTCCAAGCTGGATAACTAAAGAGGCCGTTGCGGGTTGGTTTGGATTATTGCCTGATAGTGGGCTGACAGAAACCTGCTTGATGGTAACTTGTGCCGCTTTACCTACCGTAAGGGCGTTTGCCAGCTCCTGAGTAGTTCGCGGGTTACTGGTTGTGCCCGCAGAATTTTGAATATTGGAGGGAGGTAACATAGTTGGTAGCCTCACGGAGCGTTGATATAGCGCAGTAGTTTTGCCGCAACTGTGCACTTCACGAAGTTATTTTGTATATAATGCCTTGCTTTCGGCGGATACTGAAAAAATTATAGGTTTAGTCCGTGTTTATTGTGAAAAAAATGTCTGTGATATTCAGGCTTAACTGAGGTTTTTAGATTGGCAG
Organism: Aliamphritea ceti; assembly: GCF_024347215.1. NCBI lineage: Bacteria > Pseudomonadati > Pseudomonadota > Gammaproteobacteria > Oceanospirillales > Oceanospirillaceae > Aliamphritea > Aliamphritea ceti. The sequence goes on along the minus strand of NZ_AP025282.1, from coordinate 4,513,334 downwards.
TTGAACCACTTCGGGTCGATAATCTGTTTTGTGAACGGGATGAGCGCGTACTGTTTGACGGGCTTGAATTTACCGTGACCGCGGGTGATGTGGTTCGCATAGAAGGGCAAAATGGCAGTGGGAAAACAACCTTGCTGCGAATGTTGAGTGGGCTGTCTAATCATTACGAAGGCGATATTTTCTGGGGTGATCAGCTACTTGCTGACTGTGCTGATGAGTATCGTCAAAATTTACTTTATTTTGGTCATCAGGCGGGTGTTAAAGCTTTGCTGACACCGTTAGAAAACTTGCATTGGTATGCGTCAATACAGCCACATATTAATGTGGAAAAGCTTGACTGGGCGTTGCAGAAAGTTGGTTTAAAGGGGTTTGAAGATGTGCCTTGTCATACACTTTCCGCCGGGCAGAACCGCCGGGTTAGTCTGGCGAGGTTGTATTTAAGCACTGCGCCAGTGTGGATTCTGGATGAGCCTTTTACTGCTATTGATAAGCAGGGGGTTGCTACTCTTGAGCAGCTAATTGCCAATCATGCCGTTCAGGGAGGAATGGTTATCTTAACCACCCATCATGAGTTAGCAATGGCAGGAACTTTACGAAAAATTAACCTTGATCAATTAGCTAATCGCGGAGGACAGGTAAAATGAAAACCTGTCTTGGGCAAATATTTGTGTGCATAAGGAAAACTACCGGAACTTCGGAGTCAAACATATGACTAACGGCGGTGCTGGTGAAATGTTCTTTTGGGGTGTGCTGAAGCGGGATCTGTTATTATCCTTCCGCCGCAAGAGTGACTTGGTTAACCCTTTGATCTTTTTTCTCATGGTTGCCAGTCTGTTTCCATTAGGTGTAAGCCCTGAGCCGACGTTTTTGGAAGAAGTAGCACCAGGGGTTATATGGGTAGCTGCATTGTTGGCTACGTTATTGTCTCTGGATGGGTTGTTTCGGTCAGATTTTGAAGACGGAACACTTGAGCAAACCTTGTTGAGCCCACAGCCATTGTTTTTAGTGGTGCTGGCAAAAGTATTTGCGCACTGGATGATGACAGGTTTGGCGCTGACATTGTTATCACCATTGCTGGCAGTGATGTTATTCCTGCCTGTAGAAGGTATGTGGGGGTTGATGGCGAGTTTGCTGCTCGGTACGCCAACCCTGAGCTTGATAGGTGCAATTGGCGCTGCGTTGACAGTAGGCTTGCGCAAAGGTGGCGTCCTTATCTCGTTGCTGGTGCTGCCTTTATATATCCCGGTCCTGATTTTTGGCACCGGGGCTGCTCAGGCAGCGATTACGGGCTTACCATTGTCAGGTTATTTGGCGTTGTTGGGCGCGATTTTAGTTTTAGGGCTGGTTTTGGCGCCGTTTGCCATTGCTGCCGCGTTGCGAATAAGTGCCAGTAGTTAACTGGCAAATTGACAGACTGTTAAACAGTTAAGTAGTTGTAATATGGCAGATAAAAAGTGGGTGCCACGGTGGTTCTACCAGTTGGCCTCTCCCCGTTGGTGTTATGACATTACTGGCAAGTTGTTGCCTTTGTTTGCTTGGGCAGCCTTATTGCTGTTGTTGGGCGGTACTGCATGGGCGTTAGCGTTTGCGCCGGCAGATTATCAGCAGGGCAATAGTTTTAGAATTATTTATATCCATGTGCCTTCTGCGATTCTTGCTCAGTCCTGCTATATGTTGATGGCAATTGCCGGCGCTGTTGGACTGATATGGAAAATGAAAGTGGCGGATATGGTCGCCAGATGTTGCGCGCCAATAGGAGCATCAATCGCAGTGCTGGCATTAGCGACTGGGGCTATCTGGGGTAAACCTACCTGGGGTGCCTGGTGGGTATGGGATGCCCGGTTAACATCTATGCTGATTTTGTTGTTTCTTTATTTTGGCGTTATGGCGCTGAATTCAGCTATAGAAAACCAAACTACTGCGGCGCAGTCTACCGCTGTATTAGCTTTGGTTGGTCTGGTTAACATTCCAATTATTAAGTATTCGGTTGACTGGTGGAATACTCTGCATCAGCCAGCGACTTTCACGCTGACAGAAAAGCCTGCCATGCCAGTTGAAATGTGGATGCCTCTGTTGATTATGGTGCTGGGATTTTATTGCTTTTTTGCAGTTGCCATGATGCTAAGGCTGCGTAATGAAATCGTTACCCGTGAGCGCCGCAGTGGCTGGGTGAAAGAATTGGTTCAGGCGCAAAGCCGTTAAGTTTCCGAAACTAATATTAAGAGCATCGGCGGAATGAGCAAACCGGTGCGAGTGAGGTTGTAGTGGGTTTCGAGAGTGTTAGTGATTTTCTGGCGATGGGTGGCCACGGACTTTATGTCTGGTTGAGCTACGCGATTGCCCTGGTTGTGGTGGTGCTGAATTTGATAGCACCTCTGCGTACCAAAAAACAGATTCATAAAGAGCAGGCACGCCGTCTGCGCCGGGAGCAAAGCCAAATATGACCCCTAAGCGTAAACAACGATTATTCATCGTTTTATCTATAGTAATTGGCGCAGCAGTTGCCGTTGGCCTGGTGATGTACGCGCTAAGTCAAAATATCAATTTGTTTTATTCGCCGACGGATATCGCGGCTGGTAAGGCGCCGGTTGAAACCCGAATTCGTGCTGGTGGTATGGTCGTTGAAGGCAGTGTGAAGCGTGACCCGGAAAGTTTGCGGGTTGAGTTTGGCCTGACTGATTTTGCCAGTACTGTAAATGTAGTGTACGAAGGTATTTTACCTGACCTTTTCCGCGAAGGTCAGGGCATTGTTGCGCAGGGCGAAATGAATGAGCAGGGGCAATTAATTGCTGCCGAAGTTCTTGCTAAGCATGATGAAAATTATATGCCACCGGAAGTGGCAGAAGCATTAGAAAAAGCTGGCAAAATGCCAGAGCAGATGCGTGCACAAGAGGCTAAGGCAGAATGATTCCTGAATTTGGCCAGTACGCCCTGATCCTATCGCTTTGCCTGAGTTTTCTTCTCGCTTCGGTGCCATTGATTGGCTCTGCCAACAATAATCCTCTGTGGATGTCTTATGCGCGTCCATTGGCTGTTGCTCAGTTTTTGTTTTTATTTATAGCTCTGCTGTGCCTTGGTTTTGCGTTTGTTGTCGATGATTTCTCGGTGGCTTATGTCGCAGGTAATTCAAACTCAGCGTTGCCGGTTTACTACAAAATAAGTGCAATTTGGGGTGGTCACGAAGGCTCGTTGTTGCTGTGGATCGTTATCTTGGGTGGTTGGACCGTTGCTGTTGCTGTACGTAGTGATAATTTACCACCGGCGATCGTAGCCCGGGTTTTAGCTGTAATGGGTATGATTGGCGTAGGTTTCTTACTCTTCATTATTCTTACTTCCAATCCGTTCGATCGTCATTTGCCGGTATTTCCGCAAGATGGTGCAGATCTTAATCCTCTGCTACAGGATATTGGTCTGATTATTCATCCGCCAATGTTGTATATGGGATACGTGGGCTTCTCGGTTGCATTTGCGTTTGCGATCGCTGCGCTACTAAGTGGCCAGTTAGATGCAGCATGGGCCCGCTGGTCCCGTCCCTGGACAAATGTTGCCTGGGCGTTTCTGACTCTGGGTATCGGGTTAGGAAGCTGGTGGGCATATTACGAACTTGGCTGGGGCGGCTGGTGGTTCTGGGATCCGGTTGAAAATGCGTCTTTCATGCCATGGCTGATCGGTACTGCACTGGTACATTCACTGGCTGTGACTGAAAAACGAGGCGTCTTCAAAAGCTGGACGGTATTGCTGGCAATTTTTGCTTTTTCGTTGAGCTTATTAGGGACTTTCCTGGTACGTTCCGGTGTGTTGACGTCGGTGCATGCTTTCGCTTCGGACCCAGCGCGTGGCTATTTCATTTTGGTGTTACTGGCGATTTCAGTTGGTGGTTCTTTAGTGTTGTATGCCTGGAAAGCTGCCGATGTAAAAAGCGAATCCAGTTTTAGTCTGGTATCCCGGGAAACTCTGTTACTGATAAATAATATTCTGCTGGTTATCGCAACTATGACGGTGTTGTTGGGGACAATTTATCCTCTTATTGTCGATGCGTTAGGCTGGGGTAAAATTTCAGTAGGTCCTCCTTACTTCAACGCACTGTTTATTCCTCTGGTGTTGTTGATGGCTGGCTTTATGGGGATAGGTATTATGGCGCGCTGGCGCCAGACTAAGATTGAGTTGCTGGCTCGTCAGTTATGGAAACCTGCTGTATTAAGTATTGTTGCCGGTATTGGTACGCAGTGGTTGTATGAGGGGGAATTTAACTTTCAGGTTGTCGGTATTATGGTGCTGGTTTTCTGGCTGGCATTTACTGGGTTACAGGATCTGTATAAGCGGGTTTCTGCGAAGTCTGGTCTGTGGTCCGGAATGCGTGGTTTGTCCCGTAGCTATGTAGGTATGATGCTGGCGCATGTTGGCGTTGCAGTCACAATAGTCGGTGCGCTGATGGTGTCTATCTATAATGAAGAACGTGATTTACGAATGGCGCCGGGTGACCGGGTAACTTTTGCACAATATGAGTTTATTTTTGATGGTGCCCGTAAAGTACAGGGACCAAACTATAAAGCTGATCAGGGCGTTATTCGGATCCTCGAAGATGGTGAACCTTATACGCAGCTGTTACCTGAAAAACGTTTATATGCAGCCCGTGGCAATGTAATGACCGAAGCCGCAATTGATCCGGGTTTTACCCGTGATCTGTATGTGGCATTAGGTGAGCCGTTGGAATATGGTGCCTGGGCTGTAAGGGTTCAGTATAAGCCATTCGTACGCTGGTTGTGGCTGGGTGGCCTGCTGATGTCTTTAGGCGGTATTTTAGCTGCTATGGATAAGCGTTATAGCCGTCAGGCAAAACGTGAGCTGGCTAGCCGTCAGGCTGTCTGAAGACATTAAGAATAGGATTCTGCGATGCGTCGTTTTTTAGTTTTATTGCCATTGTTTATTTTTATCGGGCTGGCGTTGTTCCTGTGGCGCGGCATAGGGCAGGATACTACATCTATCCCGTCCCCTTTGCTGGGTAAAGCTGTTCCTGAGTTTTCGCTAACGTCTTTATATGATGAAAATCAGATAATGTCCGCTTCTGACTTAACGGGTCCTGCACTGATAAATGTCTGGGCTACCTGGTGTCCTACCTGTAAGCAGGAACATGCGCAGCTGAACCGTATTGCCCGAGATGAAGGCGTGACGATTTACGGGATTAACTATAAAGATGACCGGGCTAAAGCAAAAGTCTGGCTGGACAAGTATCTGGACCCTTATGCGAAAAATGTATTTGATCCAAATGGCCGGTTAGGGCTGGATTTGGGTGTGTACGGTGCGCCGGAGACTTACCTTATCGATGCTGACGGAATTATCCGATATAAACACATCGGTGAGGTTAATGAGAAAGTTTGGCAAAAATTAAAAGCACAGATGCAGGCGTTGGAGGCTGATTCATGAGTAAAGCCTTAGGTGTTTTGTTTGCAGGTTGGTTAGTGCTTATTAGCCAGGCAAGCGTTGCCGCTATTGATACATATGAGTTTAAAGATAACGCAACCAGAGAACGTTTTCAGGAGTTGAGTGCTGAACTGCGTTGTCCTAAGTGTCAAAATCAGAATATTGCAGATTCTAACTCTCCTATTGCTGAAGATCTTCGTGATGAGCTTTACCGGATGTTGGATAGTGGTGCTGATAATGATGAAATCATTGATTTCATGGTGATGCGCTATGGTGAGTTTGTGCTCTATCGTCCCCGTGTATCCAGTCAGACTTATTTACTTTGGTATGCGCCTGCGGGACTTCTGGTGATAGGTGTTGCCGTTATTTTTGCACTTACCCGTCGTAAGAAGTCTGTAGGTAAACAGCAAGAAAAATCTGGGTTGTCTCCTCAGGAGCAGCAACGCCTGGATGCGCTTTTAAAACAGGATCAGGATAAAGACGCATGACGAGTTTTTGGTTAGGTATTGCCGCATTAACAGTGTTAGCAATGTGTTTTGTTCTGTTACCTTATTTTCGTGCCCGCCGAGCACTGAGCCAGCCGCAAGATGTTGCGGTTGATCGTCAGGCACAGAACATTGCAATCTATAAAGAACGTGTAACGGAACTTGATGCTGAGCTCGATGCAGGTAATTTATCGAATGATGATCATGCGGGATTAAAGCTGGAGCTGGAAAAGAACCTGCTTAATGATGTCGCCGATCTTGAGGCTCTTAACGGTAAGCCGTTGCGATTAACATCTCAGACACTTGTTACGGCAATTTTACTGGCAATTCTGGTACCAGTATCCGCCATTGCAATTTACGGCGAATATGGCCGTGTGGACGATGTGACTGCCATGCTGAACGGGGAGGCTGATCCGTTTAACGGACAGACCCCAAGTATGAATGAAGCTGTGACAGAGCTTGAAGCCCGTTTAAGTGCTGAGCCGGATAAGCCGGAAGGCTGGTTTTTGTTAGCTAATAGCTACATGAATATGCAGCGTTATCAGGATGCAGCCCGCAGTTTTGCCCGGGTACTGGAGTTTTTACCTGAGGATGCGCCGCAGTTTGCAGGCGTTCAGGGGCAATATGCACAGGCGTTATATCTAGCGAATGAGAATCAGATGAATGGTCAGATTCGCGGTATTCTTGATGATATTCTTGCGAATGAACCTTATGAAGTAACTGCGTTAGGATTATTAGGTATTGATGCTTATGAAAACCAGCGTTATCGCGAGGCATTAGGCTTTTGGCGCCGTGCTTATGATAATGCTGAGCCTGTTCAGCAGGAGTCATTACGCAGTGGTATTGAGTCTGCGCGTCAGGCATTGATCGAGCTGGGTGAAACTGTACCTGAATTGCCTGAACTTAAATCGGCATCTTTGCGTATTAAAGTTTCGCTCAAGCCTGAAATTGCTGCTTCGGTAAGTGCAGATAGTCCGGTATTTATTTTTGCCCGACCTGTTGGTGGACGTGTGCCATTAGCAGCAGTGCGTTTAACCGTGGCTGATTTACCCGCTGAAGTTGTGTTAGATGACAGCATGGCGATGCAGCCTCAGATGACGCTTTCTTCTGTTGCTGAAGTTGAAGTCATTGCCCGGGTTTCCTCAAGTGGTGAGTTGCGTCCGCAGGCTGGTGATCTTACCGGCACCATTTCTCCTGTTGCTGTTCAGCAACAAGTTGATATATTAGACCTGTCTATCGATCATATTGTTGAGTAAGCTCTGTTTTGTCTTGCCGGGCCTTGCGAAGTAATAAAGGTTCGGTGGGACGGATGACCTGGAACATCAGATAAAAAAAAGGGTCATATATATAAAGCCGGGTTTTGCGCCTGTTTTTTGTTAAACAATCACTTATCTGTGATTTGTTGTGTTGCAGGTGCTTATGCTCAATCATAAAATAGACGTTATTTTTACAGTCTATTGTTATTGCTAAGGGTTAGATTCATTGATGGAGCTAAGTTTACGTGAATGGCTGATTATTGGTGGCGTTATAGTCATTGCATTAATCATCATCGACGGGTGGCGACGTATGCGCAGCAATCGAAATACATTGCGCATGCAGATCGATAAGAGCCTGGTGGATCTTCCTGACGAAACCCACAACCCCGAGCTGCCTAATGGCGGCTTTCGTGTTCTTGACGATCCTGATCATACGGATTTTGTTGAGCGTGAGTTTTCAGACTCTCTTGCCAGTGATGTCGAATCTGAATTACCCCCAGAACCCTCCGATGAATATACAGCAGAGCCTGCTGTAGAGTTGGGCGAGTTGGCATCTGAAGTTAGCTCTGAAGCCGATTTTGATGACAATATTCAGCCAAAATTTGAGACTGTTAATCAGACGTTATCTAACGACGATACTGAATATACCCAGCAGGACTTCAATACTACTGGCCATGATGGCCTTTCAGCGCCACGTATTGTTGCTAATACTTCTGAAGTGACTGAAGAATCTTTTGTTGATGACGCTTTCATTGATCAGCCTGTCGTTGAAGACTTACCGTCGGAATTTATACAAACTGAACCTGCGTTTGCTGAAGCCTCGAAAGATGATGAGGTTAACTTCGAGAATCTTGGCGATGTACGTTATGCCGCTGAATATGATGCGCAGCCAGAGTTAATTGCCGAAACTCAAAGCCCTGTTTCAGAAGCGCCAGCGACAGAAGCGCCTGTTTCTTTCAGTGCAGGTAATGAAGATATAAGTGATGCACAGGTAATTTCTGCTTTAGATGGTAGTGCATCCAAGAGTAATAATTCTAAAGATCAGAGAGTTGCAAATAGTGCTCCTGCATTTGATGCTGACAGTTTTGCAGAGCGAGATCCATTGTTTGAGCCTCTGGAGGCTGTCGATGAAGATTTGTATGACTATGATGGTGTATCTGCTTCTCGAGTGAGGGAGGAGTCAGCATCAACTGATATGCATTATGATACGCCTGAAACTGAAGCAGAGCCGGTCTATCAATTCGAAGAAGCGAGTCGCGAGCTGCAGTCTGAACCTGTCGATTCCAGGCCTTCTCACTACCAGTATGATGAAGAAGACATTGATGATTTAAGTCAGGGGGTAGAGGAGTTCATTTCTCCACGTCTGACAAAGGCAGTGGATGACGTTGATCAGGGAGATGATGATCAGAATAGCGAGTTGGACTTTGAGAAGCCTATAACAGAGCTGTTTGGCAATGGTTCTGCTCATACTTCAGGCCCAATGCAAGCGACTATGGATCTTGGTAGTAATTATTCAGATCCGGAAACAAGAGCTGAATTGGCTACAGCCGGCTCTTTTAGCGCTGAAGAGCCAGTAATTGAAGAGCTTGTAATTGAAGATTTCGTAACTGAAGAGGCTATTGTTGACGACATAGCCGCTGAAGAGATGACGGTGCCTGCTTCGCGTTATAATGCAGACCAGGATGATACTGATGATCTTAGCCATGCACCACTGATTGGTGAAGCGGTGTATGAGTCTGAGCAGCTTGAAGAGCAATCGGTAATAGAACGGCAAGAGCCAACTTTTACTGATATTGAACCAGAGCCTATGTACATAGAACCATCTATGGATATAGAGGAAAAGACTTTTGATGAGCTTTTAGAAGAGGTAGCTGAGCCGATTCAGGAAGCTAATGAGTCAGTTGTTGCTGTGCCTGAGTCAAAGAAACGTACTGTACAAGCTGTCCCGGATGCGGATAAAGTTTTAGTTATTTCAGTTGTTACCCGTGAAGAAGACGGCTTTAACGGTCGTAACTTGCTGCAAATTGTTAAAGCATGCGGCATGCACTTTGGTGAAATGCAGATCTTTAACCGTTACGAAGATGGTTTTGATCAGGGGGCTATTCAGTTCAGCATGACTAATGCGATGGAGCCTGGCATTTTTGATATTGATAATATGGAAAGTCTGGATACCCGCGGAGTGACTTTCTTTATGTCGATGGAAGAGCCTCGTGATGTCATGAATGCATACGAGTGTATGTTGGGTACTGCGGAAGCTGTCGCTAAAAATCTGGGCGGTGAATTGCTGGATGAAAATCGCTCGAGCATGAGAACTCAGACTAAAGAACATTATCGTGAACGCATTCGCCATTTTGAAATGCGTAAACTCAAACCTCAGCTGTAATCACAGCTGGGGTCTTAAATCAAGTTCACCGGAAATTTCATGAGTCAGGATACTTCTGTCAGTCAGACAGCAGAGCGTTTGCGGGCGCAGCTACGTCGTTATAACTATCAGTATTATGTGCTGGATGAGCCCACCGTACCGGATGCGGAATATGACCGTCTGTTTCAGCAATTAAAAAGTCTGGAAACAGATAATCCTGAGCTGATAACTGATGATTCGCCAACTCAGCGGGTCGGTGATGTACCTCTTGCCGCATTTGGGCAGGTGAGTCATGAAATGCCAATGTTGTCACTTGATAATGCTTTCGATGCCGATGACATGCGGGCCTTTAATAAGCGTCTGAAGGACCGCCTTGAACTGTTGGATAGCGAGCTTGAGTATGCTTGTGAGCCAAAGCTTGATGGTATTGCTGTCAGTTTACTGTACGAAGACGGCAAGTTAGTGCGGGGAGCAACGCGTGGTGATGGTTCAACCGGTGAGAATATTACGCAAAATGTTAGGACGATCAACAGTATTCCGTTGCGTTTATTGGGCGAGGGTTATCCCCGGCGTTTAGAAGTTCGCGGTGAAATCTATATGCCGAAAGCGGGCTTTGAGAAACTGAATGAATTAGCTCTGAGCAGAGGGGATAAGCCTTTTGTTAATCCTCGTAATGCCGCCGCCGGGAGCTTACGTCAGCTTGATTCCAGAATAACCGCTTCGCGTCCATTGGAAATGTGCTGCTACAGCGTAGGTATCGTTGAGGGTGATTTGGCCGATACGCATACCGGTGTGTTACAGCAGCTGTCGGGTTGGGGGTTTAAAATTAATCCTGAAATGCGTGCTGTAAATGGTGTAGCGGGATGTATGGAATACTTTGCAGATCTGTCTGAACGCCGTGAAGCTTTGCCGTACGATATCGATGGTATCGTATTTAAAGTTAATGAATTACGTACTCAGCAGCGCCTAGGTTTTGTATCGCGGGCACCACGCTGGGCGATTGCGCATAAGTTTCCTGCACAGGAAGAAATTACTGAAGTAAAAGCGATTGAGTTTCAGGTGGGGCGTACTGGCGCAATTACGCCCGTGGCGCGCTTAGAACCCGTGTTTGTCGGTGGGGTGACGGTTAGTAATGCGACTTTGCATAACATGGATGAAGTGGAACGTTTAGGAGTGCGCGCTGGCGACAGTGTTATTATCCGCCGTGCCGGTGATGTTATTCCGCAGATTGTCAGCGTTGTGTCAGAGCGTCGGCCTGAAGGAACTAAGCCAGTCGTTATGCCGGATACCTGTCCTGTGTGTGATTCCGCAGTCATGCGCCTTGAAGACGAAGCAGTTGCACGCTGTACCGGTGGTTTAAGTTGTGCGGCGCAGCGTAAAGAGGCCCTGAAACACTATATCTCCCGTAAAGCGATGGATATTGATGGCCTGGGTGAGAAGCTGATTGATGGCTTAGTGGAACGGGAGTTAGTCCACAGTCCGGCAGATTTGTACCATCTTAAGCATCTTCAGCTTTCTAAAATGGAACGTATGGGGGATAAGTCAGCAGTTAATGTTTTGAATAGCATTGATGCCAGTAAACAAACTGAATTACCCCGTTTTATTTACGCGTTAGGCATCCGTGAAGTTGGTGAAGCTACTGCGCGCACACTGGCAATGCACTTTGGAAGCCTGGAAGCGGTACAGGCCGCTGATGAAGAAATGTTGCAGCAGACGCCGGATGTAGGTCCGGTTGTGGCGCGTTACATTTTGAGTTTCTTCCGTCAGCCGCATAACCTTGAAGTTATTCAGGCGATCCGGGATGCAGGCGTAAGTTGGTCGAACATTGAAGTGAGTGAGCAAACGGTACCTTTGGATGGTCAGACCTGGGTTTTAACCGGAACTTTAGAGCAATTAACCCGAAATGAAGCGAAACAGCGGTTACAGAATCTGGGTGCGAAAGTGGCTGGCAGTGTATCGAAAAAAACCAGTTATGTAGTCGCGGGTGCTGCAGCAGGTTCCAAACTGGAAAAAGCAGAATCTCTGGGGATAGACGTGCTCGATGAAGCGCAATTGATTGAGCGGCTAACTGAGCTGGAAGGCTAAATGATAATTCCTCATGATCAGCTTTCCAGGGATGCTTTACTCAACTTGATAGAAGAGTTTGTCACCCGCGACGGCACTGATTATGGCAGTGTTGAAATGGCACTGAAGGACCGTGTAGCACAGGTTGAGGCAAGGTTGAGCAGTGGCGAAGTAGTTATCTTATTCAGTCAGAATACAGGCGCTTGTAATATAGTTTACCGTAACACTCTCTGAAATTGTGCGAGGTGCTTATGGAACAGCTTGATCAGGTAATAACCTTGATTGCGTTGAGTATGGGGGTTGGCTGGGCCAGTGGTATAAATCTTTATGCAGCTATTCTGATGCTTGGTTTGATGTCTAATATGGGGCATATGGCGCTGCCGCCCGGATTAGAATTAGTAGCCGATCCAATGGTGCTGATTGCCGCAGGCTTTATGTATTGCGTAGAGTTTTTTGCCGATAAGGTTCCTGGTGTTGATACCGGATGGGATACCTTGCATACCTTTATCAGGATTCCGGCAGGAGCTGTGTTAGCAGCAGGTGCAATGGGCGATGTTAATGGTGCTGCAATGTTAGCTGCAGGGCTGGTCGGCGGCACAATGGCTGCTACCAGCCATACACTGAAAGCCGGTAGTCGGGTATTAATCAATACATCGCCGGAACCGCTTTCAAACTGGTTAGCTTCATTTTCAGAAGATATTCTGGTCATAGCAGGGTTATGGACAGCACTGACTCAACCGGTATTTTTTCTTGTCGCGTTATTAGTCTTTATTTTATTTGCCGTTTGGTTGTTACCAAAAATATGGACTGGTATTAAAAAGGTTTTCCGCTGGATTTTTCCTGAAGATAAGAAAGAGCAGATTGCACCTAAGTCTCTGCTTGAAAACTAGATTTTTCCTTAAGTAAATAGAGGTGGCCGGGAAGGTTATAATCCCCGGCTATCCAGCCATTCATTGTTGATCAGAGATTGTAACAGGTCTGTTCGGGTTACTATTCCCTTGATGTCTCCTTCCTCACTGACGATCGGTATGCAGGTTAGTTTCTTGTCGACACAGGTAACCGCTAATTGCCGGATATTTGTTTCCGGCGTAGCTGTAACAACCTTAGTATCGAAACAGCCGTCGATTGTATCTTCCAGTTCTTTACCCATCAGGGATGCTTTGCTGAGTGCCTGCATCAGCAGTAACTTTGTTACCACGCCTAACAGTAAGCCCTGGCCAGAAAGTACAATCAGGTGATCAATCCGTAACTGTTGCATCTTATAAAGTGCTGCACGGATAGGGCTGCCAGATAAAACACTCTGAACAGGTTGTGACATGATCATTGCTGCAGGAATATAGCTGCGTGGTTCGGCCTCTGCAGGGTTGCTACTTCGGGCTTGCTGGTAGATATTTGCCGCTTTTTGATGCGCGCGTGCACTATTCTGCTGCGACTCTTTATGCTGAGTGGCGGCAATAAGATCACGCTCGTGATCAGCTTGTGTCGCAGTCTCTTTGGATTGCGACAAGTCTGTCAGTTGTTCAACACCTGTCGGTGGAAAATTCGACCTCACCGGTGTCTGGATGCGATACCCTTGATCGTAAATGACTAGCGCCATGTGTGGATCCGTTAGTTGATTCTCTTATATGTATACCTCTATATCGTCCCTTTTTTCAAATTCTTGATGATAAAACGGCCTGGATTCATAACATTTATCAAATTTTTTTCCAGTGGTATAGGTGTCAAATTGAGTATGTCTGCCAATATTTCACCACTAAGAGGAGCTGTGATTAATCCTTTCGAGCCGTGTGCCAGGTTTACATAGAGGCCTGGATGGTGTTTTGCCTGACAGTCGAAGTGCCATTTACTGTCTTTATTCAGCTTAGCAAAATCATTGATAAAGGCATTGTAGTCGGGGGCTGCACCGATTATTGGCATATAGTCTGCGGATGCGCAACGATGGCTAACCCGACCGTGAATCTTATTACTATGAGTCTCGAAGTGAGCTGCCAGTTCCGGCAAAACCCGCTGAAGTTTTTTAAAGTTACTTTTATGATCTTCGTCACGAAGCTCATTAGTTGGAGTTTTAACGTCAAAGCTGGCGCCAAAGCACCATTGATCATCTAATGGTGGAGAGATGTAGCCCTCACCACAGATTACAGTATTGAGTGTGGGTGTTTGTGGTGTAGTGCTTAGCAGGCTGACCTGGCCCCGTATGGGTTTCACTGGAAAATGACTTAGCTGTTCAAAGCGTTTACTTTCACTGGCACCGGCAACTATGACGATGGTTGATTGGGCAATGGTGTTGTTATCTGCATCATAGAGGTGCCATTCGTTGTCCGAATAATTTATCCGGTCTACATAAGTATCGAAGCGTGTTTTGATATTTGAGTGCTGTAGCAGAAGATTACAGAGTTTTCCTGGGCTTACCCAGCCGGCATTCGGAATATGTAATCCAGAACAGTTAACTTGCTGGCCTGCAATGCTACTTGCTTCGAGGGGTTCTACGGCATGAATAAGACTTGATGGATAAAGAGCCGTATCAACAAGTGTTGCCTGGCGTGATGTCTCCTTCTCATTAGTGGCTAGTTGTAGCATGCCGCATTTGTCCCAGATATCAGATGCAGAAATACAGTTTTCAAGAAAGTTAAGCGAATATACAAATCCCTGGAGATGGATTTGACTGCTGCTGATAGGTTTAGCGGGCAGTTTAGCGTATAGGGCGCCCTGGTGGTTGCCTGAGCCGGCTTGTGCTGCTTTGGAATGTCGATCTATGACTTCAACCTGCCAGCCTCGCTGAGCGAGGCTCCAGGCCGTACAGCAGCCAGCGAGGCCGGCACCAATGATAGTCGCGTGTCGTTGATGGCTCGGAGGCTGAGGTACGTTTAGCCAAGGTGTACCGGATGATATTGTTTTGGTTTTGTTTAGAAAACTACCTGTTAGCATTTCTCGCTTAAGGCCGAATCCCGGTATTTTTCTGATTTCAAACCCTGCTGACTGAAGGCCCTTGCGGACTATGCTTGCTGAGGTGAATGTGGAAAAGCTTGTGCCGGTTTTACTGAGCTTTGCCATCGTTTCGAATAATTCTGGTTGCCACATGTCTGCATTTTTTGAAGGTGCAAAACCGTCAAGGAACCACGCGTCTATCTTACCTGATAACTGGGTATAGGAAGCGCAGGCATCACCAAACATCAACGTTAGCTTAATTCGGCTATCAGTAAAGTTTAGACGGTGAAAGCCAGTGATTAGCATTGGGTATTGACGGATTAACTCCGGCAGGAACGGTTGAAATTCAGGCCATATGCTTAAAGCGTTTTGGAGGTCTTCACGGCTAAAGGGAAAGCGTTCAGCACTGATGAAGTGTAAATAGGCATTTTTAGGTGCGTATTCCAGCCATAACTTCCAGGTACTGAGAAAGTTCATACCGCTGCCAAAGCCCGTTTCCGCAATTACAAAGTTTTGATTGTTATGGCTTGTAAGGTTTTGAAAGCGTTCTTTAAGGTTATTCCCCTGAAGAAAAACGTAATCCGTTTCTTCGAGTCCATTTTCACTGTTGAAATAAACATCTTCATATTGAGTTGAAAAAGGTTGGTTGTCACGCCATTCGAGTAGGGCATTCTGGCAAGAAGTGTTTTGGCTCATATCAGTAGATCTGCAGGGATATTCGGATTAAATCAGGGAAACTATGGTAACATTTTCTACTCTAGAAGTTGTGTTGATAGCCGGACGGTCATTTAACCTGAAGTGAAGTTCCATAGTTAGAATTTCAGAGGTATGACTATGCTACACAGAAACGGACTTTGTTATTTGGAATCAAGCTTTTAATAGGTTTAAGTATATGAAAATTGCTGTAGCCGGAACTGGTTATGTAGGTTTATCGAATGCGCTTTTACTGGCGCAGCACAATGAAGTTGTTGCATTGGATATTGTTGCTGAGAGGGTAGAGTTACTTAATAGTCGCCAAGCCCCTATTATTGATGTCGAAATTGAAGCCTTTTTACGGGACGATAGCCTGAACTTTTCAGCGACACTGGATAAGCAGAAAGCATATGAAAATGCTGATTTTGTCATCATTGCTACACCGACTGATTATGACCCGGAAACGAATTACTTCAATACCAGTTCTGTTGAAAGTGTTGTTCGAGATGTTATGTCACTGAATCCTAATGCCGTGATGGTTGTTAAATCCACGGTGCCTGTCGGTTTTACTGTGCGTTTGAAAGCAGAGCTTGGCTGCGAGCAGTTGATGTTTTCGCCAGAGTTTTTGAGGGAAGGAAAGGCTTTATATGACAACCTTTATCCTTCACGAATTATTGTCGGAGAACGCTCTTCCAGAGCTGAGGTGTTTGCAGGATTGTTACAGACAGGGGCCCGTAAAGATAATATTGAAGTGTTGTTTACGGATTCTACTGAAGCTGAAGCTGTGAAGTTATTCTCAAATACTTACCTTGCTATGCGTGTTGCATATTTTAATGAACTAGATTCATATGCTGAAAGTCATGGCCTGAATAGCGAGCAAATTATTAAGGGTGTAGGGCTTGATCCGCGAATTGGCGACCATTATAACAATCCGTCTTTTGGCTATGGTGGTTATTGTTTACCTAAAGATACCAAGCAATTGTTGGCAAATTTTAAAGATGTTCCAAGTAATATGGTGCGTGCGATTGTTGATGCAAACACTACCCGCAAAGATTTTGTTGCCGATTCGATAATAAGCCGTGAGCCAAAAGTAGTAGGGATTTATCGTCTGGTAATGAAATCCGGGTCTGATAATTTCCGTGCATCAGCGATTCAGGGGATTATGAAGCGGGTGAAGGCAAAGGGTATCGAAGTAGTTGTGTATGAGCCAACACTTGAAGATGAAACGTTTTTTAATTCCCGGGTAATCAGAGACCTGAATGAGTTTAAAAGTATTGCCGATGTGATTGTAGCTAATCGTTTGTCTGACGATATCAAAGATGTTGCTGATAACGTGTATACACGTGATTTATTTGGCAGCGATTAGATAACTGTTATTGATAATGAAAAGGCCTCATAAGAGGCCTTTTTTGTTGTTTGAGCTTTTCTTTTAGAGAATGCTAGCTCAGTTTCGATAAGGATCAGCTGCGTCTCTCAGACCGTCTCCCATAAAGTTGAAGGCCAGAATAACGAGTATCACCGGGACAACAGGCAACATAAGCCATGGGTAGACTGCAACATTATTGATGTTTTGAGCTTCGTTCAGCAATACTCCCCAGCTGGTAATGGGGGGGCGTAACCCCAGACCAAGGAATGACAGGGCCGTTTCACCGAGTATCATTGCTGGTATGGATAATGATGCTGATGCTACCAGGTGACTAAAGAAGCTTGGCAGCATATGTCTGGTAATAACTCTGGATGGTTTAGCCCCCATCAGGATGGCCGCTGTTGTGTAGTCTTCCTCACGCAGGGCGAGAATTTTAGAACGTACAGCCCTGGCTAAGCCAGTCCAGTCCAGCATTGCGAGTATTAGTGTGATACCAAAGAATATCCATAACGGGCTCCAGTTCAGCGGTAACAGCGCAGACAGAGCCATCCACAGTGGCAGTTCTGGGAATGAGCGAATAATCTCGGTTACCCGCTGGACACTGCTGTCAATCCAACCACCATAGAAACCGGCCAGACCACCCAGAGTGAGGCCCATTGTGAAGCTGAGTATTATGCCAATAAGGCCTATGGTTAATGAGATCCGCGCGCCGTATATAATACGTGAGAGCATGTCATGGCCAAGACGGTCAGTGCCCAGCAGGTACAAACTGCCAGGTGCATCGACACACATCAGATGAGCATTGCTTTTGAACATGCCCCAGAGTTCGTAGTCATCGCCTTCGCAGAAAAATTGAACAGGGTATTTTTCTGTCTTATCTTCAGTGTACTCGCGAATGAGCTTGTCCATATTTAGCTGGTAAGACCAGCCATGTACATACGGCCCGACAAGCTTGCCGTCATCAAACCAGTGAATAGATTGAGGGGGAGAGTAGATCTTATTGGTATGCCGTGTATCCAGTGCATAAGGCGCAAAAAACTCAGCAAAAAAAGCAATGCTATAGGTCAGAATTAAAAATACTGCGGACAGCATTGCGATACGGTGTCGCTTAAATTTCCACCAAATTAGTTTCCATTGTGAGGCCAGAAAAAACTTTTCCTGCTCAGGGCTAAGTGCACTGGTGGCATGGGGATCAAAAGGTTTGTCGCTGACCCAGTGCTGACTCATCGTTGTGCGCCTCCCTGTAAACGGATACGGGGATCAATCATGGCGAGTAATATGTCAGAAATAAGCACACCTACTACTGTTAGCGCTGCGAGAAACATAAGGAAGGATCCCGCCAGATACATATCCTGGCTTTGTAATGCGGCAAGGAGTATGGGGCCTGTCGTTGGCAAAGATAGTACTACCGCAACAACCTCTGCTCCGGAGATGATACTCGGCAATAAGCTGCCGATATCCGCGATAAAGAAGTTCATTGAAAGACGCAGGGGATACTTGATCAGCAGACGGGTCTCGCCTAAGCCTTTTGAGCGACCTGTTACAACATAGGGCTTACGTAACTCGTCCATCAGGTTTGCACGTAAACGTCGAATCATACCTGCTGTACCAGAGGTGCCAATAACCAGTACTGGAATCCACAAGTGTTCCAGTACTGACTTAAGTTTGGCCCAGCTCCAGTCCTGATCCATGAATTCCGGGTCTATCAGGCCGCCGATAGAGGTTCCGAAGTATCTGTTAGCCAGGTAAAGCATCACCAGTGCTAACAGGAAGTTTGGTGTAGCCAGTCCCAGAAATCCGACCAGTGTCAGACTGTAATCACTCCAGCTATAGGGATGTGTGGCAGAGTACATACCAATAGGAAACGCAATCAGCCAGGTAACAAGTATGGTAAAGAAGGAAACGATAATAGTAAGCCACATTTTATCGCCGATGACTTCTGCTACCGGTAAGTTATATTCAAATGAATATCCCAGATCGCCCTGAACAAAACCGGTTATCCAGACTAAATATTGCTCCCATAAAGGTTTATCTAATCCATATTCATGGCGCAGGAATTCAATTTTTTGCGGATCAATACTTTCGCCCTGACTTTCCAGTTCGGCAATATGACTTTCCAGATAGTCGCCCGGCGGTAGTTGAATAATGATAAAAACCAGCGCACTGATGACTAACAGTGTTGGGATCATTACCAGAAAACGTTTTAGCAGATACTTCAGCATACTTCCGTTTTCCGCTGATTATGTGAGAGCAATATGAAGCGATTCATTCAGCGTCCTTATAAAAGAAGCCAGTCATGTTGTGAATACCGAAATAAGCACCAGGATCCCAGTTATAAAATGCATTTTCGGGAATATTCATTAAGTTCTTATTGACGACTATTGGCTGTAAAACGCCGCTTACCAGGCCAATAGAAAATACCTGATCAGCATGGATCTCTAACATACGGTTCCATATCTGTGCCTGTTCTTCGACAGAGGACGCCATACCCCAAGCATTATTTAGTGTCACAAGTTCCTGGACTTCAGGCATTGTTGAAGGCTTGCCTTTACCTGTTTCGTAATAGCGACCCCACTGAGGCCATTGGTACTGGTCCTGCTTGGTTGGCGCCATTTGCCAGGGGCTCATACTGGCAACAGGTACGCCGTTTGGCAGTCCATACCAGGCAGACATAATAGCCTCACCTGAAAATACACGGTTACGTAAAACTTCGCGCTGTGTAGGTTTTACGTACATCTGTACGCCAATACGTTTCCAACTGTCTTCAACCAGGGATAATACGTCGGTTTCTTCGGTGCTTTCTCCGGCGGTCTGAACCAGAATTTCCATCGGTTTACCGTCGGGCAATAAGCGAATGCCACGGGCATCTCGTTTGGTTAATCCTATCTCGTCGAGTAACTGATTGGCTGCTTCGACATTAAAGTCACTCCAGGCTGTCGCGTACTCAGATTTAAATAATGGGCAACTGGGTAATACGGTATTCGCCATGTCTTTTGCCAGGCCAAAATATACGACCTGATTAATTTCGTTACGATCTACCGCCATGGATATTGCACGGCGAAAACGAACATCCTGCATTAGTTGGCGCCATTGAGGGTCTTTCGCATTCATATTTGGATATAGGGCAATTTGTGCGCCTCGGCCTGTTTCCCAGAGATTAACCTTATAGTTGCCGTTTTCTTCGCCTTCTTTAAGGAAGGTGTAGTTATCCAGACGCAAGTAACGCGCTTGCAAATCAACGTCACCTGAGCCGGCTTTTGCCGGAATCAAACCTGTTGAGGCCAGGTTTATCTCAATTTCGTCAATATAAGGGAGTTGCTGGCCATTAGGGTCGACACGATGGAAGTAGGGATTACGCTTGAATATGAAGCGTTCGGCTGGTGGGCGTGTTGTATTGATCCATGGCTGAAGGCTTGGCAGGTCCGGATTAGTCAGTTTGTACTGGCGCCCTTTGCTGACAAATAGTCCCCGCCAGTTACGTTTATGTGCTTCTTCTGTCAGAAGAGTGAGTTTTTCCGCACTTTGATAATCTGCATGGAATTGTTTCATATAATGTGCGGGCATATAAATAAATAGTGGACGCGGTCCTGCCAGTGCTGGCAGAAAGTATGGATTAGGTGATGCCCATGAATAACGTACGGTGTATTCATCAATTACTTCGAAGACAGGTTTTTCTTTTTGCGATAACAGATCTTTTGACGGGCCAAACGGAGAAAGTGTTTCGTTAGTAGCCATATCTTCCCAGTAAAACCGGAAGTCTTCAGCAGTAAAGGGAGCCCCGTCAGACCAGCGAAGTCCCGGACGAAGGTGTAAAGTGAATATTCGTCCTTCTTCAATATCAACTTGTTTCAGAATATCGGCTTTCAGTTGTAATTGCTCGTCATAGCCGACTAACCGGGAATAGCCGAAAGCGACCATTAGTCGAATGTCTTTCGCTTTAGCCATCAGCATACGAATTTTTCCGCCATACTGACCGACTTCTTTATCAAAAAAAGAAGGTTTTGCGGGTGAATAAGGCAAGCGTTCCTGCATTGGCTGCAAACTGCCATTCGCTACCTGATCAGCCAGAAAAGGAACCGGTTTTAACTGGGCAAAAGCAGGGCTTACCGCGCAGCTGGCAATCAAGAGGAGATATGGAAGAAAATTCTGGAACATTACTGCGTCGCCTCTCTGACAAAGTGCTGCGGACCAACTTCTTTCAGAATGCCTGCGTCTTCTTCGCTCAGGCGATAAGGGCAAGGCCAGTGTGTCGGTTCCATGTGACGGCGATCAAGTTGGCTGTAATCTAGCGGCCGTTCCAGTTCGGGATAAGGAATTGCAGCTAATAATGCATGAGTATAGGGGTGTTGAGGGTTTTGGAACAGGCTATGGCGGGGAGCAATTTCAACTAACTGGCCGCGGCACATGACGCCTATTCTGTCTGCTATATAGTCTACCACGGCCAGGTTATGTGAGATAAATAAATAGGTCAGATTCAGGTCGCGCTGTAAATCTTTGAGTAAATTGAGAATCTGTGCCTGAACAGAAACATCCAGTGCGGATACAGGTTCATCCAGAATCAGCAGGTCCGGCTGTAATGCAAGCGCCCGTGCAATACTGATTCGTTGCCGTTGGCCGCCGGAAAAACTGTGTGGATATCTGTTCAGGAAACGTGCATCCAACCCAACCAGTGCCATCAGTTCTTTTGCGCGCTGTTTGTGAAAAGTTGAGTCGCCAATGCCATGTATTACAAAAGGCTCGCAGAGTATATCTAATACCGTCATACGAGGGCTTAGTGAGCTGAACGGGTCCTGGAATACAAACTGCATTTTTTGGCGGAAGTCTCTTAAAGAAGAATCGTCGAGTTCCAGCAAATTACGGGAAGTACCACGGTCGTTATAGACTATGCTTCCATGTGTCGGCGATATAGCACGCATGAGCATTTTACTGAGTGTTGTTTTTCCGCAACCACTCTCACCTACCAACCCAAAACTTTCACCTACCGGGATATCAAGATTGAAATCCCGTACTGCATGTACAACAGAGTTCTTCCCCTGCCAGCTACCGTGGCGGCTGTAATAGTCTTTGCCCAGTTGCTGAATACTTAAATGTGGGGCCTGCTCACGTTCTTGTTGACTCCAGGGGTCACGCTGTTGTTGTAAAAAGTGACTATCAAGTTCAACAGGGCGTAAAGACGTAAGGCGGGCACCGTCAGCCATATCGAATGTTGGAATAGCTGAAAAAAGGGCTTTTAGGTAGGGGTGTTGCGGATTATTGAACAGTGCATCGATCGGCCCCCGTTCAACAACTTCGCCATGAAACATGACTACTACATCGTCAGCCATATTAGCAACAACGCCCAGATCATGCGTAATCAGCAAAACAGACATGCCGAACTCGGACTGTAGTGACTTAATAAGTTGGAGAATTTGTGCCTGAACCGTAACATCCAGTGCAGTCGTTGGTTCGTCTGCAATTAACAGAGCAGGTTGGCAGATCAACGCCATAGAAATCATTGCCCGCTGCCTTAAACCGCCGGATAGTTCGAAGGGGTATTGGTTAAGCGCTTTTTCCGGATCAGGAAAACCGGTTTTTTCCAGCATGTTGAGTACTGCTGTGCGTACTTCCGCTTTGCTAACCTGTTTATGAAGCTTCAATGCTTCGCCGATCTGATCTAACAGTGTGTGAACCGGAGATAGGGACACCATAGGTTCCTGAAAGATAATGCTGATTTCGTCGCCGCGAAGGTGTCGCATTGCATCACTGGTTGGGGCCAGAGTTGCTATATCGACAGTTTGTGCAGGTTTGTTTTTTGGTTTGCAGTGATATTGAATGCTGCCGCGGCTGATACGGCCATTACTGGGCAGAATGCCCAGAATCGCTTGTGATGTAACAGATTTTCCCGAACCTGATTCACCTACAATCGCAACTGTCTTACCTTTGGGGATAGTGAAACTAACATCTTTAACCGCGGGGATTTCACTGCCATGAACCATAAAACTGACAGCAAGATTCTGAACTTCTAATAACGGCTCTTCAATTGCTGGGTCTTGCATAGTCTGTTGTTCTGCATACATTCGTTGAGGTTCCACCCTGCGACCTAAGGATAAGGAAAAAACAGCTACCTGATAATGACAGTCTTTTCCCTGCACTGTAAAGGTTAGCCTTGGGGGTATTTATAACAAAGCGGAATATTTTTAAGCTGTTAGCCAGGGAACACAGCAGCTAGAATAGATGCCATAGATGAAATTTCCGTTATTAGCGGGATCAGGCACTTACATGGATAAGATGAATATGAAAATATTAGTAACGGGAGCGGCTGGCTTTATCGGTTCTGCAACGGCTTTGTGCTTATGTGAACAGGGTCATCAGGTTATCGGTATTGATAATCTGAATGACTACTATGATCCTGCTCTGAAACATGCAAGGTTAGAGCGTTTAGCCGATATAGAAAACTTCAGTTTTATCGAAATGGATATCTCTGATCGTGAGGCCATTGCTAAGCTGTTTACTGAGCAAAGATTTAATCGGGTCGTTCATTTAGCTGCTCAGGCGGGGGTTCGCTATTCACTGGAAAATCCGATGGCTTATGTAGATTCAAATCTGGTCGGTATGGCGACTATTCTTGAAGGTTGCCGGCATAATAATGTTGAGCATTTAGTCTACGCATCATCCAGTTCAGTTTACGGGATGAATGACGAGGTACCATTTTCAGAAGATCATGGCGTTGATCATCCGGTATCTTTATACGCTGCAACCAAAAAATCTAATGAGATGATGGCGCACAGTTATTCGCATTTGTATAAGTTGCCGACGACTGGTTTGCGTTTCTTTACCGTTTATGGGCCTTGGGGTCGTCCGGATATGGCACCATTTTTATTTACAGATGCTATCGTCAATGACCGCCCGATTAAAGTGTTTAATCACGGTAAAATGCAGCGAGATTTCACCTATATAGATGATATTGTCGAAGGTGTTGTGCGTGTTTTAGCGAATGTGCCAGACGCTAATCCCGAAGATGCTAAAGACAGCCCGGCAACAAGCTGGGCACCTTATAAAATATATAACATTGGGAACAATGAGCCTGTCCAGCTAAGCGAGTTCATAACGGCGATCGAAAAAGCCGCAGGCAAAGAAGCTGTTAAAGAATACCTGCCAATGCAGCCTGGTGACGTTCCGCGTACCTACGCTAATGTTGATAAGCTGATGGCGCTGGTGGGCTTTAAGCCTGCAATGCCAATTGATGAAGGTATGCAGCATTTTGTTAATTGGTATCGTGAGTATTATCAGAATTAATGGATCATAACTGACAGATATTATAAATGCCGGCCACCGTAAGGTAGCCGGCATTTTTTATGGCAGTGTATTAAGTAGAAATATCGATGTTTAGCTCAAGTATTCGCCATTCACCATTACTGAAACTGAAGCCCTGAATGGCATTAAAGTTTAGTTTGTGGGGCGGTTTATCAAGCATGTTCCAATGACTTGCCGCGGCATATACAGCGCGGATGATGCCTTTATGACAAACACAGCCAAAACGTTTCTCGCTGTCCTGATTGCTCATGAGTTCTGCCCAGGCAGTTAAACGTGTCTGAACGTCCCGGGGTGATTCACCTGCTGGAGGTGTCAGGTCTAATCCACGAGCTTCTTCGTGTGCAAGGAGGTCAGCTTGGCTGCTGCGTAACTCAGACAATGTCTGACCTTCCCAGTCACCCCAGTTCATTTCTATCAGAGCCTGCTCGCTAGCTGCGTTGATGTCTAGCAGGGAAGCTGTTTGGCGTGCCCTTTCCAGTGGGCTGCAGAACCAGCGTAAATCCCTGAGTGATGCTGGGATTGTCCGTTGACTGAGTTGTGAGATACCTTCATCCGCGAGTGGAATATTGGTTCGCCCCTGTAGGCGCTTCTGTAAGTTCCATTCGGTTGTTGCGTGTCGCAGAAAGTAGAAATCAGTCATATTCAGAATTCCTGAGAGTAATCGGTATGCGCAGTAATGCTTTGCGTAATAATCTTGTGAAGTTCTGTAGATGCGTATTGCAAACTATGCTGTTCAGCTACATAACGTTTGGCATTTTCCTGATAGCGTTGTAATCGTTCAGGTTGGTCAAGTAGCTGTTCAACAGCTTTTGCTAAAGCAGAAGGATCACGCGGTGGACAGAGTATGCCGGTTTCTTTATCCCGGATAACAGAATGCACCCCGCCTTCATCGCCGGCTATGACTGCACAGCCTCTGGCCTGTGACTCCAGAAAACTCATCCCAAGAGCTTCGTTTACTGCTGGCCACAGATTGATTGCAAAATGCGGCAGTATATCAAGCAACTCCTTATTATCCAGCTGTTCGCCAAACTGGACTCTGGAATTGTTATTAAATAGTTCCTGCACTTCCGATCGGCGTTTGCCATCGCCGATAATTAATAGCTGAAAGTCAGCCTGAGTCTGTTGCAGCGTTTCAGCTAGCAGCTGATATGAATGAAACTTGTCACCGTCGCGCATCATCGCAACAGTTATCAGCCATGGTTTGGTAATGTCCAGATTATAGGTCTTGCTTACCTGCAGCTTACTGTGGGTTGGTTCGGTACAAAGCGTATTGACGAAAGGTGCGAGTCGGTGAAGTGGTGATGGCACTCGTTGGCTGTAATAGGTTTCAAGCGCAATTTGATCGATAGGATTAATAGAGCAGACTTTACTGGCTGTATTGAGTGCTAAATCCAGTTGCTGATGATATTTATGCCAGGGGCCATTGTTGCGTTTAGCTGCCCAGGACGCTTCGCACACAATGTAGGGGATGTTCAGGGTTTTGCTTATATAGGGGCCCAATAAATCCGGGGCTTTATAATATAGATGGTAAGTAAACCAGGCATCTGGACTATAGCCACGTGAATGCCACTGATTAATGATTCTCTGGGCTAACTTTTCTGCCAGTTGAACCATACGTTGTTGCCGGGCTGGGTTGCCAGGTTTATCAAAACTGCGAAACTGGCTGACGAGTTCTGCATCAAATCCGGAGAGCGCTAACGCTTGCAGCAGCAAACGAGCAATTTGACGATCTCCGGAAGGGTTTTTATGACGCGGCGATTTTAGCGGTGCATAAAAAGCGATGCGTTGCATACTATAGCCTACTGGTTAGCTGTTCTGCT
Organism: Aliamphritea ceti; assembly: GCF_024347215.1. Lineage (NCBI taxonomy): Bacteria > Pseudomonadati > Pseudomonadota > Gammaproteobacteria > Oceanospirillales > Oceanospirillaceae > Aliamphritea > Aliamphritea ceti. The sequence continues at coordinate 4,487,649 of NZ_AP025282.1, read as the reverse complement.
GATTCTGGAACAGATCTACAAGTTGATCGATACCTTGTTCAACATCGAAATTTTCTCTCAGGTATGTCTGTCCCGCTTTACCAAGAGTATCCCGTAGTTGTGGTTGTCGGATCAATGTTTGTAAAGCTTCGGCAAGTTGTGTTGGGGACTCTGAATCAACTAACAAGCCATTTTTACCGCTACTAATTAACTCAGGGATACCGGATATATTGGTTGCCAGACAGCACAGTGCCTGACTCTGCGCTTCCATTAATACATTGGGCAATCCATCTCTGTCACCATCGGCAATAATTTTACTGGCAAGTACGAACAAATCACTGTTGCGGTAGGCTTCGAGTACGTCTTCCTGAGGTAGGGCTCCTAACCAGCTTATTCGCTGAGAAAGCCCCAGTTCTTCAGCTTGCGCTTGCAGAGGTTTAAGCAGAGAGCCGCCGCCAATATGTGTGAAGTGCCAGTTCAGGTCAGCAGGGAGCATGGCGAAGGCTTTTAGCAGGTCATCATAGCCTTTTTTGGGTACGGCTCTGCCAACACTGATGATTTTAACTGTTTCGGCAGTTGCTTCAGACACGGATGCCTGTGGATAATTAAAACGCTCAAAATCGAGACCGTGATAGACCAGCTGTACTTTATTCGGGTTATCACTGAGGCCCTGAAGATAGGTATGGTTAGCCTGGGTGCAGGTTGCCAGCCATTCCAGCTCATGAAGCTTTTCACGTAACTCCCATTCTTCTGACGTCCAGATATCCTTTGCGTGCGCAGAACAGCTCCATGGAAGCCCGTTTAAGAGTGCGGAGTAACGGGTAACAGATGCGGGTGTGTGCAGAAAGTGAGCATACATTTGCTGAACATTAGTCGGCATTTCTGCTGTTAATACCAGTGCCTGGCCAAAACGACGGATACGATTACGGCTGGTATCCCGTCTGAGATCTTTCCAGAAAGCTGTTAAGGCTTTTCCGAATGAACGTTGTTTTAGGCTGTGTCCTAACGCTTTTAATACTCTGAGAGGTTCCTGGTGCAGGTATTCAGGCAGGTAAATAACCTGTGCCTGAATTTGTCGATGAATAGGATGGATTTGTTTATCAGTTGGGTGCCTGAGTGAAACCAGGGTGATATCCATGCCACGCTTTTCTAAAGCCCTTATTTCCTGGGCAATGAATGTTTCAGACAGGCGGGGGTAGCCTTTCAGAATCAGGGCGATTTTTTTCACGTCAATCCTTATTGGTTGGGGATATTCGGGTTAACGGTTAAGCAGGTCTGGGCCTGCAAGCCACTGAGCTTTCTCATGTTCATGGCACCAGGTAAAAAAGCGCTGCAAAAAATCCCAGCATGCCGGATCGTGGTCCAGATGATGAGTCATCAGGCCGCAGGGTTCAGTAATATCAATCTGGCCAGTACGTTTCAGCTTCAAGTGTTCGGTCAGTTTGCCGATTACCGAGTCATCGCCAGCAAACTGGCGGTTTTTCCAGTTGATGATATCCAGATGTACATTCAGTTGGCTAATTTGTTGTTTTGTATTGACGGTCGGGCGAGGACCTAATACGGACAGTTTTTCATAACCAAGTACATTCAGTTGGGAAACTAAGTCCTCTGATAACCGATTCCAGGGCGGCACAAGCATATCCAGATACTGAGTTTCAAAATGTTGGGCGAGTCGTTGCCTGCCGGCTGACAGGTCGTTACATAGTGTATTCAGAGGATAGCTACCGCCGAGCTCAATTTTTCGCATACCTTCTGTTGCATGGCTTTGGTGATTGATACCGTGCTGCAATACGTAGCTATAAGGTTGGTTAGCAGGCTCGCGGATACAGTCGAGGCTGGACTGTAGCTGTTGTGGAATAACCGCCAGGTGTACAGGTACCTGAAACTGTTGCGCCAGAGCCAGCAGCTGCTGCAATGCTGTTGTGTCACTGGTGGCATCATCGTCCCGCCACCAGAGCTCAGCAGGCGTTTGCCAGTGCTGTAATTCTTCTTCAAGTGCTGACCAAATCATGCTGACGTCTCTCTTTGGCAAGCTTGCATATGTTGTTCAGCCCACTCTTTGAGCAGATTTGCTGAGTGTTCTGCGCCCTGCATATTAATCGTGGGTCGCTGGTGTTGCTGCCGAAGAGCCTGCTCGATGGCGTGCTGGAGAGTCTCTGCCGTTAAGGTTTTTTCCCGCACAATGGTTAGCAGGCCTTTGCTTTCAAGCAGTTGGCTACGGGCGAGCTGTTCGGTTTCACTTTCGGCTTCGAAAGGCACCACGACAGCAGGTGTTTCAGTCTGTAGTAGATCCATAACGGTGTTGTAACCAGCCATTGAAACAGATACGCGGGCACGGCTCAGGCTGTCGATGAAGTCATCAGCGAGATCAACAACTTGCAGGTTGTTATTGTTATATGTACCTAGAGCATGCTTATCTTCAGGTGCCATATTCGGGCCGGTAATAAGGAGCCATTGGCAGTCCGTCGCGTAGCCACTGGCATGCAGTTGAAGTGCGGCCTGCAGAATTTCTTTGCCGACAGCTCCGCCGCCTATTGAAACCACAATTAAGTCTTCCCGCGGTTTTTCTGCTGGCTTAGGTGGGCAAACGTAGCCGCTATAGTGTAAATGACTTTGAATTTGAATCGCTTTAGCAAAGCTTTTTTGCAACGGTGTGAAGTCAGAATCGCCATGTACCAGTACTTTGTCGTACTGCTGCTGAATTAAATTAATGCATTCGTTTTCGCGCTTTGGACTGCGTGCCTGAAGGATATCGCGTATTGAACTAACCACTAACGGTGGTTCAGGTTGTTTTCTGGCCCACTCTAATAAAGGAGTGAGTTCAAAGCGCATTTGACGCCGGCCAAAAGGATAGGTTTCTGTGATGATTACATCGGGCTGAAGTTGCTCACATATTTGCAGGAGTTTAGTAACGCGACTGAGTTTGTCTGCATCGGTAAACTCAGAGCTATCAGCTTTTACTAAGCCGGAAAATCCGTTGTCAGCACTTTTGACCGGATCGAGGAAATGCATAGTGGCAGGCGCAAAACTGATATGCGGAACAGGTCGGCCTCCAAATATCACATCAACCTGAATACCTGATTTAGCTAGTGCCTGAACAATCAGGGCTGAGCGACGGACATGACCTATCCCCAACAGATATTGTACATAGAACAACACACGGGGAGTTGAAGCAGCCATAGGAATTCCGTCAGGGTGGATTATGTAAAAGTTATTAACTTGGAACCTGTTCGTTATCGATTAGTTCACCGAAACGACGTGCGACAAAATTCAGGCCCTCCAGCATAGTCGCGCAGGATTGCTGAGAAGGAGGGGGTTGAGTTACCAGATTCGCAATAGCTTTATGCATGCTGTTTACGTCGCGAGTACCCGCCAAATCCAGTGAAGTTAGGAGGCCAAGATTCTGAGCCTTAGTTGCACGGATGAGCTGTTCGCGGCGCGGTTTACTGCGAGGTAAAATCAGTGCTGGGCGGTCAAACGACAGAATTTCACAGAAGGTATTGTAGCCACCCATAGCAATAACAGCATGAGCACTGGCCATCAGATGTTCTAAATGGGAGCTGAAAGTGACAGCTTCGACTTGTTCCAGAGCTTCTGCCCGTTGCAGAAAGTTATTGCGCTCTGCAGTTGCCATGAAAGGTCCAAGTACAAACAAGGCTGGCATAGGCTGCTTTGCTGCCTCGTATGCACGCATAACCCAGTCAACCATTTCAATGCCGTCCCCGCCGCCACCAGGGGTAACCAGAATATACGGTTGTTCCGGAATATTGATGCTTTGTGGATCAATGTTTTCAGGTAAATGGCGTGGCAGGTAGCCGGAATACTTCATCTTGTCATTGATGTGTTGGTTATTGCCGCTCAAGCCTTCTAAAGGATTGCCCATGCGTTGAGGACCATATACCCATAACTCGTCATAAAGGTTTTCAAGTACAGGCCAGACCTGCTTCTTCTGCCATTCGATTTCGAGTAATTCAGGATCGTCCATAACATCACGCAGGCCAAGTACGCACTGAGTCTTAGTCTCTTTAAGCATTTCAAGGGTGCTTTTAACTTCTCCTTTCAAGCCGGAGGGTTCTTTATCAACCAGGAAAATATCAGGCGCGAAGGTTTTTGCAGTGTGGAGAATAATTGATTCGCGCAGTGCCATCGTATCAGCAAGATCGATGTGCAGTCCCAAAGAGGTGTAGTCACCATTGTGCAATTTGATGACGCCGGGAATACGTACGAAATCTACTCGGGCCTTGAAGTCAAAACGCCCGATAATCGGTGAGCCTGTGAGAATCAGGATGGACAGGCCTTTGTATTGATCTACCAGTGCATGAGCAAGCGCGCGGCAACGACGCAGGTGGCCGAGGCCAAATGAGTCATGGCTATAAATAAGTAACCGACAATTATCGAGTTTATTGCGCACGAATTTGGCTCGTTGGTCAATGAAAAGGGCTATCTTACAATCGACTAGATGGTAATTGATAGTCTTAGATGAGGTGGATGTTAATACCAGATGAAAATTTACTGCGTTGAATCTATATATTGATGCTTTGTGTACTTCACACCACAAGAAGCTTGTGATGTGAAGCTTTTACCTGATCAGGCGTCATTATCGGCGCCTATGACATTCGCTTTGTCATCGTCGATTTTGTCCTGGCGTCGAATCTCCGGGCTGGCGGTCAGTGCTGCTGCGCCTGCTTTAGCAATAGCCTGGTGCTGAAGGGCTGCGGCGTCCGTCGATTTATCCAGCTCTTCTGGCTGCTCAGGCAGAAGAACATGTACAGAACGGTGCGCAAAATGTATGTCATTCGCACTAAGTGCTTCCTTCACTAAACGGTACGCTTCACGGCGGATAATCCACTGCTCGCCGGGTACGCAGGTAAACTTCATCCGGAAGATCAGCGCTGATTCCTCAACTCTGATAACTCCCTGGGACTTAAGCGGCAGCAAAAAGTGCGGGCCATACTCTTCATGCTCCAGCATTTTTTGACCAACTTTCTTGATCAGCTTTCGCACCTGTTCAACATTGGTATCGTATGCAAGACGGAATTCTAACTTCATGGTAATCCAGTCACGAGAAAGGTTCGTTACTGTCGCCATTTCGCTGAAGGGGATTGTCTGTACGGCACCCAGATGATGACGCAGACGAATAGAACGAATGGATATTCTTTCTACCGTGCCCCGCAGGCCAGCAGCTTCGATATATTCACCGCGGCGGAATGCATCATCTAAGAGGAAGAAAATACCGGAGATAACATCCTGAACCAGCTTTTGAGCGCCGAAACCCACTGCTATGCCTACGATACCGGCACCTGCTAATAACGGCGCAATCTCAACTCCGGCAATGCTCAGTACTGTTAGCAGCACACACACCAATAGGAATACCAGTAGGAAGGAGCGTACTAGTGGTAGTAATGTTTCAGAGCGGGTCGCACCTGCACCGCCGCCTTCACCTTCGAGGCTGGCCATGCCGTTATCTTCTACAAAGGCATCTGCTGGTAGGTGGCGTTCAATGGCTGACTGAATTACTTCCCAGATTGCATAGCCAATGACCAGAACAATAATTACATCGACAGACTTATCGATCATGTTACCGAGAGATGCTGCCAACATTTCCCAGGTGTCGTAACCAAAGCTATTAATAATGTGGTATAGCACGGCAGAAATAAGAATTGTCCGAATAGCAATTAGTGTACGTTTGATGAAAGTATCGCAGCGGCGCTCGAATGAGTGGCTCTGTAACCAGGAAATATCTTTTAGCTTGTTTAGTAATACATAAATAATACGATCAAGAATAGGAAAGCTAATCGTAATCCACCATGCTGGAGTGATTTGATCTGCCTGGCTGTAATAACCAAGAAATTCGTTAGCAGCCCAGATCACCCATATGATTAATAGCCAGATACTTATAAGTGTCGGCCACATATGACGAACGTTTTGGGTGAAAAGCGATGATGCTTCACGCCCTTCAGTAAAAGAATTCGTAATTGTTTCGCGATTTAGAAGCACAAATAGTATGGCTATACAGTTCATTATCAAGCCGTTTATCGGCACGATCAGAGCAAACATGATTGCATCAACGCCAAATTGATAAAGCAGTTGCCAGGAAGTTGTGGAAATAGAGTAGGCAGCAACGAAGCCTATAGACCATAGGTAGAAGCGTTTTGCTAAATGACACTCCATATTCATCAGTCGCAAGCCAGATGCATGCGGCGCCCAAACTAGCTGCGCAATAATTGCAAATGCTCTAATGGTGATAACCATGTTCAGAATGGCGACCAGGGATAACCGATAAATATCTTCAGTGTCATATAAAATAAGTGGAATGATGTAAGCAACGAGGCTAAATACCCCCAACGCTATATAGCTGAATCCGCAACGCAGTAATAACAACCCTAAGCTTTGACGCCAGTCGAGAGAGTTTTGTTCAGTAATCCGCTCACACAATCTCTTGAGTTTGTAACCCACTATAGCTTCTACAAACAGAGCCACGATCATCATTGCTGCGAAGGTTAACAATAATTCTGTAAAGCCATCCCCGCCCTGACCTTTGGTCATGTTATGCCACATGGTGTCGAGCTGCTTAGACCATGTACCAGCGCTTTGCGCTAACTGGTCTTTCCTATCAATAGCGTGCTGCATGAAAAGAAATGACGCCATTTTTTCAGAAGAATAAAGATACTCGTCATCACCAGAGCTTTCAGCAGCGAAGGCGGAGGATAAGACTGATAACAATAATGCAAAGGTAAGTGACCAGATTTTTAGCATAGAGAGTTAGTCTCGTGGGATAAGTGGCAATGTATATCAATTCTTAGAAGACTTTTAAGCACATTGTAATATGCTATTAAGATGATTGTCTCTAGAGCGTTGTTGCGGGTCAAGTAAATCGAATGAGTAGGTTTCTTGAGCTTACTCTTAAGTGTCCGCTGTGCTAGTATCGCTGGCCGGTGAGTTGTCAGGTTTTAATGGAGTAATAAGGTCATATGCTGGCGTTGGAAAATGCAAAAATCGCGGTAATTGGTTTGGGGTATGTCGGGTTACCGTTGGCTGTCGAGTTTAGTAAAAAATTTGATGTATTTGGATTTGATGTTAATCGGGCACGGGTTGATGAGCTTCAAGCAGGAACAGACTCAACATTGGAAGTAACTAATGAAGAGTTGGTAAATGCTGAACGTTTAACTTACACCTGTTCGCTACAAGATTTAAAACCCTGCAACGTTTACATTGTTACGGTACCAACGCCGATTGATAAGTACAAACAGCCTGACTTAAGACCTTTGATAAAAGCTAGTGAGATGCTTGGCGGCATCATTGGTGCTGGAGATGTCATTATTTATGAGTCGACAGTGTATCCTGGTGCAACTGAAGAAGACTGTATTCCTGTTGTTGAGAGAGTGTCAGGCCTGGCGTTTAATAAAGATTTTTTTGCCGGTTATAGCCCTGAACGAATTAACCCCGGTGATAAAGAGCATCGGGTGACTAATATTCTTAAAGTTACAAGCGGCTCCACTCCAGAAGTTGCCGACTTTGTAGATGCTCTGTACGCCAAAATTATTAAGGCGGGTACCCATAAAGCCAACTCTATTAGAGTAGCTGAAGCTGCAAAGGTAATCGAAAACACTCAGCGAGATGTAAATATTGCCTTAATAAATGAGCTGTCAGTTATCTTTAATAAATTAAACATTGATACGTTAGAGGTGTTGGAGGCAGCGGGTACTAAATGGAATTTTTTGCCTTTTCGTCCAGGTTTGGTTGGTGGTCACTGTATCGGTGTAGATCCATATTATTTGACTCATAAAGCTCAGGCCGCAGGTTATCATCCAGAAATGATACTTGCTGGAAGGAGGCTTAATGACGGTATGGGTAAGTACGTTGTTTCTCAGTTGGTTAAGCGGATGGTAAAAGAACGTATCCATGTAGAGGGGGCTAAAGTGTTGGTGATGGGGCTTACCTTTAAAGAAAACTGCCCTGATCTGCGTAATACCAAAGTCGTCGATATTATTAATGAACTAAAAGACTACAACATTGATGTTGATGTTGTGGATCCTTGGTGCTCAGCTGAAGAAGCGGTGAAGGAATATGGTTTAGAGCTGGTAACCGAGCATAAGTGTGATTACTACGACGCAGTTATCTTGGCTGTAGGTCATGATGACTTCAAAAAGATGGGAGGGCAGGGCATTCGCAAATTAGGTAAATCAGCCCATGTTCTTTACGATTTGAAATATGTATTGCCAAAGCAAGAAGTGGATATGCGTCTCTAATTCTAGTAAACAAGGTTAAATATGTCTCGTTACGATGATGTGAAAGCACAGTTAAAGCAAGATCCGAAGATTTGGCTTATTACTGGTGTCGCGGGTTTTATCGGCTCCAATTTGTTAGAGGCTTTGCTTAAGCTTGAACAAACTGTTATAGGCCTTGATAACTTTTCTACAGGTCATCAACGAAACTTAGATGAAGTCAAAAGTTTAGTTAGTGATATTCAGTGGAGCAGGTTTCGGCTTATCGAGGGCGATATTCGACACTATGATGTCTGTAGTGAGGCGGTTGTAGGTGTTGATTATGTGTTACATCAGGCTGCACTTGGTTCAGTACCTCGGTCGATTGGTGATCCGATTACGACAAATGCTGTGAATGTTACTGGCTTCCTGAATATGATTCAGGCTGCAAAAGAAGAAAATGTTAAAAACTTTGTTTACGCAGCAAGTAGCTCAACATATGGTGATCATCCCGCTCTGCCCAAAGTAGAAGAAACTATTGGTAATCCATTATCGCCTTATGCGGTAACCAAATATGTTAATGAACTTTATGCTGGGGTATATGAGCGCACTTATAATTTTAATTCTATTGGTCTTCGTTACTTTAATGTGTTTGGTAAACGTCAGGATCCCAATGGAGCTTATGCTGCGGTTATTCCTAGATGGATAACTGCAATGATGGAAGGCGTTGCTGTAACAATTAATGGGGATGGGGAAACCAGCAGAGATTTTTGTTTCATCGAAAATGTTATCCAAGTGAATATTGTTTCTGCACTAAGTACTGAGCCTGGTTCGCGTATTTATAATGTTGCGTTCGGAGAACAGAATTCACTTAATGTGCTGGCAGGTTTGATAAAGAATAAAATAGAGTTCTTTACAGGTCGTAAGTGTCTGTCACGTTTTGAGTATCAAAGCTTTAGAAACGGTGATGTCCGGCATTCATTAGCTGCAATTGATAAAGCTGTTTATGAATTGGGCTATGCTCCACCTTCATCTCTCAATGAAGGTTTGGATTTAACAATTAAGTGGTATTTAGAGCGCGATAGAGCTGTGATTGAGGAGGAGTCGTGAGTAAGTGTGAGATTATTGCGGAGATTGGCCAGGCTCATGATGGCAGTTTAGGCATTCTTTTGTCTCTAATTGATGCAGCAGCAGATAGTGGCGTAGATACGGTGAAATTCCAGGTTCATATTGCTGAGTGTGAAAGCTCGGTTCATGATGAGTTTCGAGTGAAGTTTTCACCAGCTGATGATACTCGTAAAGATTATTGGAAAAGAATGGAGCTGACTGAAGAGCAGTGGGCAGTTGTCAAAGCTCGATGTGAAGAGAAAGGGTGTGGTTTTTTGGCGACTCCTTTTTCTGTTGAAGCTATCGAAATGTTAGAGCGTATTGGGTGCCCAAGGTACAAAGTAGGTTCTGGCGATGTAACAAATGAGTTGTTTCTGCGTCGTTTGGCTGAAACAAAAAAACCAATAATCCTGTCGAGTGGTCTTAGTACACTTCAGGAAGTGGAAAGCGCTGTTCGAATTATAGAAATGTACGGGTGTACAGATTATATGGTTTTACAGTGTACTTCTGAGTATCCGGTGCCTCCTAGTCGCTGGGGTTTAAAGCAGATGCTTGTTTTGAAAGAGAAGTTATCTTGCAAGGTTGGTTTGTCGGATCATTCTGGTACGGCTTATGCTGGGCTTGCTGCCGTTTCAATTGGTGCTTCAGCGGTAGAAGTGCATATTACATTTAGTAAGAAGATGTTTGGCCCGGATGCGTTAGCTTCATTAGAGCTTAGAGAATTGAAGATGTTGGTTGAGGGGGCTGCAGCAATTTCTGAAGCATTTACTTCTGATTTTGATAAAGAGCAGTTTGCTGAGTCAAATCAGCGTATGAGAATAATTTTTGGACGTTCTTTGGTCGCTCGAAGAGAATTGATGGCAGGAAGTGTTTTGACAATAGAAGATTTGGAAGCCGTTAAGCCCTCAGGCTTTGGTCTTCCACCTACTCAATTAGATGAGCTTGTAGGTAAGGAAATGGCATGTGATGTGGAAAAGGGCGGCTTTATCACTGAGGAATGTTTAGTATGAAAAAGGTATGTGTTGTTGTTGCAAGTCGAGCGAATTATGGGCGAATAAAGTCAGTTTTAAGTGCGATTCAAGCGCATCCTGATCTACAGTTGCAATTAATTGTCAGTGCATCCGCTTTATTATATAGGTTTGGGCAGGTTGTTGATGTAATTGAAGCGGATGGGTTTGAAGTTTCAGCTAAAATCTACACGATAGTAGAGGGGGAAAACCTCACTACTATGGCGAAGTCTGTTGGTTTGGGGGTGCTTGAGCTATCTACTCACTTTGAAAATCTTGAGCCTGATATCGTACTGACAGTAGCTGATAGATTTGAGACGATGGCTACAGCTTTGGCTGCTTCTTATATGAATATAAGAGTTGCGCATACTCAGGGTGGGGAGTTGACGGGCTCGATTGATGAGAGTGTGAGGCATGCGATAACAAAGCTATCGCACTATCATTTTGTAGCTACTGATTTGTCGCGTGAACGGGTTGTTAGGATGGGAGAAGATAAAGACTACGTATTCAATACAGGATGTCCTGCGATTGATGCGATAGCATCTCTTAATCTAGGCTTGCCAGAGGGCTTTTTTGAGGCTAACGGTGGTAGCGGACATGTTATTGATCAGACAAAGCCTTATGTCGTTGTCCTTCAGCATCCAGTAACTACAGAGTTTGGCGACGGTTTTTCTCAGATAAATCAAACATTAAATGCTATTGCTGCCCTTGGGACACAAGTTGTGTGGTTATGGCCAAATGTTGATGCTGGATCTGATGATATATCTAAAGGTCTACGGGTTTTCCGGGAGAAAAACCCAGATGTTTGTGTAAGGTTTTATCGTAATTTCTCCGTTGAAGACTACGCTCGACTAATAAATGGTAGCGAATGCATTATTGGCAATTCTTCTAGCGGAATTCGAGAATCTGCGTTTTTGGGTGTACCTGCAGTTAATATTGGTACTCGGCAAAATGCTCGTGAAAGGGCGGCTAACGTTCATGATGTGGGATATGATTCGGCTGAAATATTAGCGGCAGTTAGAAAGCAGCAACTCCATGGGCGATATGAGCCCTCTTATCTATATGGGGATGGGGAAAGTGGAGAGAGAATTGCGGAAAAGCTGGTGTTAATAGATCCCCCAATACAAAAGACTTTGACTTATTAGGCTATTTGAAAAAGGTGCTAGGTTGAAAAACAAAATATCAGGTGATACTTCCAATTTTGATCAAAGTTGGCGAACAAGGAAAGAGGCTAAATATAATCATTGGTCAAGAGGTAATCCAGCGAATCAGATTCAATTCGCCTTTAAGAATCACTTCGAAGTCTTTTCTTCTTTAATCGGTGAGCTTTCAAAAACTAAAGGTAAGAGTTTGGAGGTCGGGTGTGGCCGTGGAAGTCTATCTAGCTTTTTTGCCGAAGATGGTTGGGAGTGCACACTTTTAGATTATAGTCCTTCGGTTATAGAGACTGCGAAAGATGTATTCGAAACTAATGGTCATTCTGCTGAGTTTATAACTGGCGATGCGAATGAGCTGCCATTTGAAGATGAGACTTTTGATGTGACTTCAAGTATTGGGTTACTTGAGCACTTCGAAGATGTTTCTAGGGTTATGAGTGAGCAAGTTAGGGTTCTAAAAAAAGATGGCTGGTTTTTGGGTTATGTCGTTCCAGAGCGGCCAGACAATGTTCAGCGCTACTTTAATTGGATTAACTCGGGCTTAAAGTTAATGTCTAAGCTTGTAGGGTCCAGGAAAGGTTCTCAAGTCGAGAAGCCTGATATTTATCGTAGCGATTTCAGTTCAGAGTTTTATTTACGAGCATTAGAAGGCTTGTCAGTAAAGAATATTACTGTATTTGGTATGTATCCAATGCCGATGGTTAGTCATAGTCCTGAGTTTCCATTTTCATTACTTCCAAAACCAGCTGAAGTGTTTTTGACAAAAGTTTTTGGTGGTGCTGTTGCAATCCGTAATAGGTTATACGGCAAACATGGATGGATATGTGATGAAAAGAATGGTCAGGCCTTTTTAGTTGCATTTCAAAAAAGCTAAATATAAATATGTTAATCGTAAATCTTGAACCGGAAAATTTTTCTCAATATTCGAAAGAAAAACTAAAAGAGTTAGGCAGCTATTTAGAGCTTGACCCCAGTAGTAATGAGTTTTTTAGCCTTAAAGGTCAAGTTGATATCTTAATTGTCCGTCTTGGGTTTATGCTTGATGAGCGCTTTTTGGATGAGTTTGAATCACTAAAAGTAATTGTTTCAGCTACAACGGGGCTAAATCATATTGATTTATCTGCCGCTGAAAAAAAGTGTATTGATGTAATATCTCTCAAGGGTGAAACTGAATTTTTAAGGACAGTGACAGCAACAGCTGAACTAACATGGGGGCTATTAGTAGCGGTGTCCCGTAATCTTATAAGTGCTGCAGAGGATGTAACTGAAGGCCGATGGTGTAGGGATGCGTTTAAGGGAACTCAGTTAGCCGGTAAAACAATAGGTATTATTGGTTATGGACGACTTGGAAGTATTATAGCTGAGTATGCGAAAGCTTTTCGCATGCGAGTGATAGTCAATGATGTAAGAGATGATGTAGAAAGCATCCCATTAGAGCTTCTTTTAAAGGATTCTGACGTAGTGACCGTTCATGTCGATTATAACGTCAGCAACGAGTGTATGTTTAGCGATGCAGAGTTCTCTATGATGAAAGATACTGCTGTATTTTTAAATACATCGAGAGGTGAACTTGTTGATGAAGAAGCTTTGGAGAGGGCGATAGTTAATCATGAGATTGCTGGGGCCGCGATTGATGTTTTGAGTGGGGAGGCTAGTTTGACTTGCTATTCTGATAATCGGTTAATTCAATTAGCGGCTGCAACTGATCGGTTAATTGTTACCCCACATATCGGAGGTGCTACCTTCGAATCAATGGCGAATGCTGAGGATTTCGTTGTTGATAAATTAATTAATCATATTAGTCAACCATCATAAATGTAAGTAAGAGGCCTTAGTTAATGCTAAAAGGAATAATCCCTGTCACAGTTGTACCTATGACGGCTAAGTCAGAGCCTGATGTTGATGGAATACATAACTTATCTGATTTTTTGATCGATCGCGGTGTAGGCGGTTTTTGGTCATTGGGGTCTGCAAGTGAAGATATAAATATGTCTTTTCGTCAGAAAGTTGAAGTTGCGCGTGAAATAGATCGGTCGGTGAATGGCCGGGTTCCGGTAATTATGGGAACAGGTTTGACTTCTATTCCTGATATTCTTGAGTATGCGTCTCAGCTGGACGGTTGTAATTTTCATGGACTTCATGTTTTGCCTTATGACGTTAAGATGGGGGATAGTCGCTTAATTAATCTTATAGAGACACTCGCAGATGAGCTTCCTTGGCCAGTCTGGTTATATCATAACCCGAAGCGGGGAAAGCCATTCAGCGATAATGTAATATCCGTTGTAAAAGAGCATTCGAATGTTGGTGGAATGAAAATCGGAGGCTACAACTTGTCTGAGTTAACAGGTGCTTTACTGCATAAATCAGAATCTTTTGATGTGATTGGCGCAGGAGGTGGCCAGTTATTTCAGATGCTATCAATGGGAGCCGAAGCTCATACGACAAGCGAAGCATCAGTTTTTCCAGAGCCTTTTATTGAATTATATCGTTTATTTAAAGAAGGAAGCTCTGACGCTGCATTGACGTTACAACATCGATTAATAGAGTTGTCTAGGTCAATGCCAAGAACTGATAATGGAGAGCACAGTGCTGAAGAGAAGTATATGTTAATGCTTCGTGGCGTATGTGATGAATATGTTAATTCTCTTTATCGTACTTTATCTGATAGCGAGAAATATAAATTGAAAAGAAGTTTAATATCATTTGGTTTTGAGTGGGCTGAATGATTGTAGATGCTTTAATACCTGCAAAAATGACTTCTCAGCGTATTTTGGAGAAAAATTTCGCGTTTGTTGGTGAACACCGTTTAATAGATTACGCGATGAATACTGCTAAATGTGTTAAATCATTCCGGAATGTATACGTAAGTTCAGAATCGGACCGTATTTTGTCACATGTGACAAAATGCGGTGGGCGGCGAGCGCTTAAGCGTCCGTTGGAACTGTCGCATCCTGATGTGAAAAATATAGATGTGATATATCATTTCCTGACGACTACATATGTTGGTGAATCTCTTCCTGATTATGTGGTGTTGCTTCAGCCATCGCATCCTTTTCGAGTACCTGCAGATTTAGAGTTAGCACTTAATTGTATTACTGCATCTGATTCAAACGTGAATGTTTGTTATGCGATAACGTCCCAAGATGAAAATGATAGCAGTGAAGTTTTTGTTCGTTTTGATGGTAACCCTCAGCTTATTAATACTGGTGCATTTTATATACTTAAAACGAAAGAGTTTTTAGCTCAGAGAACTATAAAGCTAAATGATGCATGGGGGCTAAAAATATCACACCCAAATTTTGAAGTCGATATTGATGAAGTAGATGACCTTGATGCAGCTCGAAGAATATACACAGAAAATAAATTAGATCTAGATCGATTAGGCATATTACCTTGAAAGTATTAATAGTCACTCAGGGAAATAATTTAAAAGTAGCTACTAAAATTCTTCAGGCCATGCAGTTTTTAACTGAAAAGCTTGAAGTTGGCGCATTTATTTGTGACTCTCGAGTTTTTGCATCCTGGTCTCCTCCTGAATTTATAAATCAAAAGTTTATTGTGAAAGAGTGGGACTTATATAAAGATATTAATTTAAAAAAGATAGATGAAAAATTACTTAATGAATATGAGTTAGAAATTGGTGACCCTACTCTGTGGAATGCAGTAATTGCAGATCGTAGAGTTTTTATGGGAAAACATTGTAAATATACGCAGGATTATTCTTCAAAATTTAGCAACACTGAGAAGAAAATTATTCTACAAGAGCACTTGAAGTCAATTGATAAACTAATTATAGAGTTTCAACCAGACCTAGTGCTTGGCTTTGGGTCATCAACGATAAGTGATTACTTGGCATATCGATTCGCTAAAGCTAGATCTATATCGTATTTGTTGTTGAAGGCTACGAAAATTGAAAATTATATATCGCTTAATGATGATATGATTCAACCATCAACACACCTAGTTGATAGATTTAATACCCCCGAAACGATAAGTGAAGAAAGTCGTAAAGTAGCGGAAAGTTATAAACAAAAAGTGAATGAAAGTGGTCTTATTTATGAAGGGGTGCTGAGTGATTCTTCAGGGCAGAGTGCCTACGTAAGTAACTTGTATTTTATAATTCGCGCATTCGTTCAGAAAATGAAAATACTCATAACTAATCAAGAATACGATCCACAAGCTATCGATTCTTTTGCACTCAATGTGTACCAGCGTATTATAAATCCACTTCGTTGGAATAAAACTCTGAAGACTTTTAATGATAAGCTTGTAGATATTGAAAACTCAGATGGTAAATTTATTTTTTACCCAATGCATTATGAACCTGAAGTGTCGCTTCAGGTTTTTGGCCGTGCATTCCAGAATCAAATCGAGTTAGTTCGTTACATATCTCAATCTTTGCCTATAGGTTATTCATTGATTTTTAAAGAACATCCTCGGAGTAAGGGGATGAGGCCTGTATCATATTACAAGAGCCTTTTCGAGTTACCTAATGTAAAGATGGCTCCGATTAATATGCCAACGAACTTTATTGTACAGAAATCAGAGTTGGTGATTGGAGTATCTGGTAGTACCTGTTTAGAGGCGGCAATTTTGGGGAAAAAATCACTTGTGCTAGGAACGCCTGCCTATGCTTCATTTGATTCTATGGGTATTGAACTAGTAGAGAACTACAGTAATTTATCGAAAGTTATTACTTCCGTCTTGAAAAATCCTGTCTGTGATAATTCTAAACTAATGCAATATATGTCAAGCGTTGTTGAGTCTTCTGTTCCTGTTAATTTATATACTGATTTGTTGGCTAAACCAGGTAGAGTTTCATTAAATGACGGTGTGAAAGTAGATGTAGATAAACAGTATAGCTTACTAGCGGATTATTTATTAAAAAGAGCAATTGAACTTGGTGTCGATAAAAGGTTGCAGTTAGGTGGGTAACTCGGCCCAATATTCTCGTCGTTCGGTTCATAACGTTGCTGCTCTTTGGATAGGACGAATCCTATTGCTGTTAATGATGGGGGTTCTTTATCCAGTACTCATGGCAAAGTTTACACTTGAGCAAGTTGGTCTCTGGGTATTAATTCTGCAAGTTTCACAGTTGCTTGGTTCATTAGATCTTGGGTTTTCGTCAGGATTAGCTCGATTACTTCCTGCAACGACTTCGATCTATAGACAAAGACTCTTTGTGTCATCAAGCTTTATTATATCTATTGGTATATCGTGCTTGGCAATTATAGTTATTCTGTTATTGCTGAGCTTCGATTATAAAGTTGTACTGGAAGGAAATAATGATCATTTTGAGGACCTTGATTCTTTCATTGTAATGGCTGTGTTAGTTCTAGCTGCATTACCTTTTCAACTTGCAAATGGTATTTTTTCAGGTATACACAGATTTGATCTGTTAGCTAAGTTTAATATTTTAGTTTATGCATCACGTTTAGCTTTTGTATTTATAGCTTTGTCTATTACAGATAGTTTTGTCTGGCTTGTTATAGGATATTTTTTACCACCTCTTGTGATTTCAATAGCTCAGTTGATATATGCATTAAAAAAATCTGGCATAAGCATTGAAATATCAATGTCCAACTTTCAAAACTATTTGTCAGTACTTTTATCGACAACATCTGCATCATTTGTTATATCAAATATTACACTGGTTGCACGTCAAATACCTGTATATCTTACATTATTTTATTTTGGTCTGGAGAACGTGGCTGCTATAGGCATACCGGTTCTTATTTTTTTGGCCTTGACTCCTTTTATAGGCTCGATTGCTAGAGTGGTTGTACCTGCTTCAGCTTCACTTCGTGATCAGTCAAAAGAGAAGAAATTGTCATTTTATAATAAAGCCATTGAAAGCTGTGTTTTTATTGCAGGACTTGTATATTCATTTGTGCTTCTGTTTGGTTCTGACATTTTAAACCTTTGGCTTTCGTATAGTAATCTTGACGGAAAAACTATTTTAGATATGTATTGGAGCTTAGTGATCCTCTTTGCTCTATTTTTTTTAGGCTCTCCAAGTTTAATATTAAGAAGTGCTTTGTTAGGTGAAGGAAAGCACTGGCTTGCTGTCCGCTTTGATTTATTGTCTTTAGCTATATCCTCAGCAGCCATATTTTTAATTGTGACCGCTTTTGATGATCCTAAGTTGAATGTTCTTGTGCTAGGTTTTTTTACTATTGTTCGTTTGTTGTTACAGTTATTATTTGTTGCGCAATCGTCCAAGCTGGGGTCTTGGGATTTTTTTAGAGATCTTTCTTATAAAAAAATCATACTTTTGTTCGGTTTTAGTTTTATGATTTTTTTCTTTTTCATAAATGGTTTTTTTGGTGAAAAATTATTAGTTAAATTGTTTTTATTGTTTTTTTACTTTTTATTTGGCTTTCTCCTATTTTTTAAAGATTTGTTTCTTAAAAAGGTCAGTATCTTTCAATGTTAGATTCTTTAAGATTTTTCCTTGCTTGTTTTGTAGTGTTAGGTCATCTACATAAAGTAGAGTTTATTGCTGCTCCTGCCGTTTGGGGCTTTTTTGTATTGTCAGGTTTTTTGATAACTAAGAGCATAAACAAAAGGTCTCAATATGATGCTAGCTTTCTAGTATTTATAAAACGGCGTGTAATGCGAATTTATCCTTCATACATTGCTAGCATTTTTTTTGCCATGATTGTTATCTATCTATTTGGCTCTAAAGCAAATCCAGAATTTATAAATCAATCACTCAGCATACCCGAAACGTTTCGAGAAATATTTTCTAATATTTTTCTTATAGGTACTACTACTTTTGGTGTTGGTCGTATCGATAGCTCGCTTAGCCCTTCCTCTTGGGCTCTTGAAGTAGAGTTTTTGATGTGGATTGTAGGTTTCTTTTTACTTACATCTAAGCTTAGATGCGTCTTAGTTATAGCGTTTTTATCTGTTTTGATAGTATTGGTTTATTTGCTGGTAAGGGTTGTATTAGACGTTGATGTTATTCTTGCAAGTCAGTTTCTATATAGTTTTTTATTGGTTAGCCTTTTTCCTTATGCTATTGGTGCGTTTCTTTCTTATTTACCAGCGATAAAGGTAGGAATACGGTGGCTTTATATGATGTTTGGTTGCTGCGTATTTGTTTCTGCTTCTATACTTTTTGTTGTTTATGAGGTGAGTGCTACTCTTGGAACCTTACTCTCCGCTCCTTTAATGGGAGGGATTGTTTTTGTCGCTTTCTCGATTGATTCGACAACTCCTTTGAGGTCTTATTGGCTTAAAACTATTGGTGATATGGCTTATCCAATCTATTTGTTGCATTGGGTATGCGCATACGTGGCTGTTTTGCTATTGGGCGTTTCAAGACTTTCTACTGCAGAGCCGTTTACGTATCCGGTACTGGCTTTATCATGGCTATTATTGTTATTACTAGCTTATTTATATGTTTTATATATTGAGAGGCCTTTATTTAATGTCTTCAGAAAATAAAGTTTTAATTCAGAAACAGATTTTTAACGCTAGAGAGAAGTTAGCGTTTTTTCTTCGGTCGGTAACTAAAGATAAAGGGCTTAACGTTAAGTTAACACAAAAATCTGAGTGTAGTGATTATGCCCGTTGTTTTTATGTTTTTGCGGCGAATACTATTCAACGTCTTGACTTAGTCGATATTGATGGGGTTGCTGAAAGGGTTTTTGAGGTTGCGGTTAGTCATTATGAAAACGAGCAAACTAATACTTCTGGGAAGCCGTTTCTTCAATTATTGTGTTTTTCTCTTTCAGTTTTGAACATTCTGGATAAAGAGTATCTTAAGCGGTTGTTATCCGTTGTTAGTGATCTTCAAGTGGATGACCTTGATACACATCTATGCAGGATGGGTGTGCATGAAGGAGTGGCGGGCAGCGGCAATTTAGCTATGTTTCAAGCGGTTTTACTTGCTAGCGGCAACTCTAGTAAAGAGACTTCATATGCTCTTGATAAGTGGTTTTCCTTCCATGCTGCGCACCTCAATGAAAGGGGGTTTTGGTCGAAGGCTATCCGTCCTTATTTAGAGTTTCAAAATGGTTATCATCAATACGAGATTTATCAATGGGCTGGTTATGATCTTGGTGATGATTTAATAAGGTCTAAAAGTATTTTGGCTTGTATGGATAATAAAGGACATTTTGCTCCTTATCCTGGAGGAGGAGGCTGTTATGACTATGATGCTACTTTTATGCTTTGTTTCTCTAAATTAAATTTTAATATTAAGGAAGTCGCGTTGAATCGCCTTTTGACCACACTGCTCAATGAACAAAATAATGACGGCGGTTTTGGTGAGTCTGTTTATAATAACTTCAATTTTAATGGATTGTTTCGCCGGATTTCTCATGTTTTATCTGCTCGTGAGGTGGGGGTTTTTTTTGAGCGGGCAAAATATTTCATTTTTCTATTAAACCCGAAGCACAAAACGATTAAGACACATTGGACTATCTATCAGCGTGATTGGGATGAATCTGATCTATGGGATAGTTGGTTTAGAATGCTGACTATTCAAAAATCTTCAATTTTTCTGGGTTACACAGATGCTGACGAGTGGGGGTGTCAAACATTTCCTGGTGTAGGATATACCAATTAGTTTATGCTAAATTCGGAATATTTTTTAGCTATCGTCTTTATTGGTCTTATTCTTATTTTAGTTAAAAGATCAGGAGGAGTGGTTCTTTTCGTTGTCGCGATTATGTTAGCCGTACGCTCTAATGAAGATGAGTACTCTAGATTGGTCCAGCAATATCCACCATTTAGTGATGGTGTGTATAGTTTTTTCCATCAATTTGGAACTTTTGGTGAGAAAGGCCCGTATATGTGGGCCATTAACACGTTTGTTAATGAATTCTCTTTGCCTGAAAGGTCTGTTTTGTTTATAACGACTGCTGTGACATGGATATGTATATTTATATTATTGAAGAAATTGGATGTGCCCCGTAATTGGGTTTTATTGCTCTTGTTTGCAAATAGTATATTTATTACGTCAATGTCTGGTTTGAGAATGAACTTATCAACAGCGATTGTTCTTTTGAGTGCGGTAAGATTATATTCGGGATCGAAAGTTGGAGGTTGGTGGGGATTGGTTGCAGCGGTAGCAGTACATTACGTTGCTATCTTAGGCCTCGTTGCTGTTGTTTTACGCAGATGTTTTACGAATTGGCCTGTTTTTTTCTTGTTGTTTTTCTTTACTTTAAGTTTAACTGGCCTTCCTGCTTGGGTCTTAGAAAATTTTACGACTGGAATTGTTGAGTCATATTTAAGGTCTAATTACGCATCAGCACTGGAAGGTGTAGATTATTTACGTTTTGTATACGGGTTTTTTCTTGTCTTAGCTGTCTGGATGCGACGGGAGTTTATTTTTAGCCAGTTTGGTTTCTCAAGACTGTTTTTTGATCTGTATGTATTTGGTTTGTCGGTAGGCTTTTTATTGAGAGATTTTGGTATATTTTCATATCGAAGCTTAGCAGTCTTTTCTCCTTTGGAGGCCATCTTATTAGTTTATCTTATTATGGCTTTAAGAGGGAAAGGGGGAGTTAGTTCACTTCTTGTTTTTGGTTTTTCGCTGTTTTTTGGTTATGTTAATTTTGTTGTTTTAGATAGGCTTCAGCCATACGGGATCTGGTAAATGTCAGGAAATTCTATTGTTTATATATCAGCTTCGGTTTATCCGAGTGTGTCTGCAAATTCAGTCCATGTGGCAAGGCAGGCCGCTGCATTATCTCAAAAAAATGAGTCTGTGGAGTTGTATGTTTGCAGCCCGTTAAGTACGGAAGACCTTCTACAGCATCTTTGTGAACATTATGGTAGTTTTGGTAAAAACCTTCGGCTTAGGAGAGTTTGGCTAGGTAGTGTGCGTGGTGCTACTCTCCAAATAGCTCTTTATTCGTTTTTCTGTGTATTCTTTGAAGGATTATTTAGAAGGAGGGAGGTGAAGCGGGTCTATACTAGAAATCTTTATGCTGCTTTTCTGCTAGCGATCTTGGGCCGAAAGCGTGTTGCATATGAACTACATGATATTGAAAAAGGATTTAGAGGGGGTATACAAAAGTTAGCTGTTTGCTCCTCAAAAGCTCATCTTGTAGCAATATCTAAAGCATTAAAAAGTGTGATTTGTGATATTTATAACGTTGCAGCGAATAAGGTTACGGTATTGCACGACGCTGCAGATATTTTTGAAGATTATTGTAGTGAAGAAGAGAGCTTAGACTTGCGGAAAGAGCTGTTTGGAGCGCAAACAGACAGGCGTTTTTTAGTCGGTTATGTAGGCCATCTCTACTCGGGTAGAGGTATAGACGTTGTAGCTAAACTTGCTGAGCTTAATCCAGATATAGGTTTTTTTGTTGTTGGGGGAACTGAAAAGGATTTGATTGTTTGTAAATCAACATTTGTCTTGCCTAATCTTAAGTTTGTTGGACATGTTTCTCATTCACGTGCTTCCCGTTACACAATGGTTGCAGACTGCCTTCTCATGCCCTATCAAAAGAATGTAAGTGTTGGGGCAGGTGAACGTGATACGGTGCGTTGGATGTCTCCAATGAAAATGTTTGAATACATGGGGAGTGGTACTCCTTTTATTTCGTCTGATTTGCCTGTTCTTAGAGAAGTTTTAAAAGATAATGTGAATTGTCTCTTAGTTTCTCCTGATAATATCGAAGCATGGAATAATGCCTTGCAAGAGTTGCGTCGGTGTGAACAACAGCGGTTTGAACTGGCACAAAATGCTTTTAATCAGCTTAGGTCAGAACATACGTGGGATAAACGGGCAGGGGCAATTTGTAATGTTATTAGCAGCTAACTTACCAATCCGTTTTGTGATAGTTATTCCTGCGTTAGTAGTTGAAAGTCCTGTTAGGGGGGCTTGTGCGTTAGCAAACGAGCTTTCTAAGCATTTCGATGTGACAGTAGTGAGCTTGAAGGGGGGAGAAGCGCATTGGTTGTTAGATGCAGGGGTTGATTACATTAATTTAGGACCATCTAAATCACCATTAATGTATGCTCTTGCGTATAAGAAGTTTATAACTTCTGTTAGTCTTAATTTTTCTTTGATTTCTATTTCTTTTTGTTTTTCGGCGGATTTTGTTAATTTTCTAACCAAAAATAATAACATTCGTATTAGTAGTATTAGAGGCGACTTATCTTCCGTTTATAGAAGTAAATTTGGTATTTTAGGGAAAAGTTTGGCCTGGCTTCAATATAAAATGATCTCTGGACTCGATTTTGCTCTTATCATGACAGAAGATATGCGTAAAAAAACCATTTCAGATGGTTTAACATGTGATATATATCATATGCCAAATTTTCTCGATGAAAAAAGAGTAGTTCAATATAGGCAGCCGTTAGCAGAAAGAAAAAGTTTTAGATTTGTTTTCGTTGGCTCATTAATATCTTTGAAAAAGCCTGATGTTTTTATTAAAGCTGGTCTCGAGTTAGCATTATTACACAAAAATGTAGAATTAATACTCGTTGGTGCTGGCCCTTTGGAGAATGACTTAAAGAAGCTTGTTGAATCTCTTGGAGGGGAGGATATAGTGTCTTTCTTAGGTTTTGTCGAAAGTCCACTAGAAGTTGTAAGTACTTCTGATATTCTAGTTTTGCCATCTTTGACGGAGGGAGTGTCTCGAGCTGTTATGGAAGCTTTATTCTTGGGCGTCCCTTGTATAATGAGAAATATTCCAGGTGCTCGTGACTTGATTGTTCCTGGAGTTAATGGTGCATTATTCAATAATGACGATGATTTAGTTGATACAATGTCTTCTTTTTTAAAAAATGAATATAAACAAAATCGTTATGAGTCTTTATTACCACTGCCTTTTTCCCAAAAAAAATCAGTTGAAGGGCTTTTGAGCTTACTTAATTTAAATGAGGGGAAGAATGACTAACTATACTGAATACCACGAGTACTTGCTTAAAAGAAGTTTTCTAGGGAAAATATATAGAAATTTATTATTATATCCAAAGCTTATTAAATACTGTAGTGGTCGTGTTTTAGATGTAGGTTGTGGAATAGGTGATTTTCTAACTTTCTGTGATGGGCGCATTGATGCTCATGGAGTCGATATTAACGAAAATAATGTCAAGTTTTGTCAACAGAAAGGCTTCAAATCAGCAGTTATTAATAATGGAATTATACCTTTTGAAAACGGTTTTTTTGAAACGATTATATTGGATAATGTAATTGAACACATAGATGAACCATCACAGCTGTTGTCAGAATTTGAACGAATTACAGCGAAAGGAGCTACGGTGATAGTTGGAGTACCGTGTTTGAAAGGTTTTAATTCTGATCCAGATCATAAGGTGTTTTATAGATGGGAGAATTTAGTAGAGGTTTTTGTTTCTTTTGGGTTTTCTCCTGTAAATAGTTTTTATATGCCTGTTAACACACCAGTTCTAGGAAAGATCCTCCGGCAACATGCCCTTTATGTTATTTTCGAACGGAATTAAATAACCCTTCGATATTTTTGAGGTTGAAATGAAAAACATCATCGTTACCGGTGGCGCAGGCTTTATCGGGTCGGCAGTTATTCGTTATTTAATTGATCACACTGATTACCAAGTGCTCAATCTGGATAAGCTCACCTATGCCGGTAATCTGGATTCGGTTGCTTCCGTTGCAGACTCAGAGCGATATCGGTTTGTGCAGGCAGATATCTATGGCAAGCAGGTGAGGGATGATATTTTTGTGGATTTTCGGCCGGATATAATTATGCGTCTTGTGACCGAAAGTCATGTAGGCCGTTCGATTGATGGCTTTGCTGATTTTATGCAGACGAATATTCTAGGCACTTATCATTTGTTGGAAACCGCACGTTCTTACTGGAGTATGTTTTCTGAAGAATATACTACAGCAGTAACAAGACCTAAGAATTCGGTGCTTTCATCGGATAAAATCTTTGAAATCTTTAGGATTAAAGCCAGTAGCTGGAGTACAAATATTGATGATTTGGTGAGAGGTATGCTTTCCCGGTGAGTATTCAGAAAGCATCTCGAGATTTTACCGGAGAGATCCCTCATTGCGCGGTATTGATGGCAGCCTATAATGGCGAATATTGGATAAGCCAACAAATAGATACAATACTTGACCAAGTGAGTGTTGAAATTACTCTGTTTATCAGTGTGGACTTATCCAGTGATTCAACATTAGATATAGTTCAGCGTCGGAGCGAGAAGGATGAGCGAATCAAAGTTCTTCCTTATGGGGAGAGGTTCGGAGGGGCGGGGAGAAATTTCTTTCGATTAATTAAAGACGTAAGTACTGAGGCCTTTGATCTTATAGCGTTCGCGGATCAGGACGACATTTGGCTGGATAATAAGTTAGTTACAGCCTGGTCTAGGATATCTTCTGGGATCTGTGATGTTTATTCAAGTGACGTCACTGCCTTTTGGGAAGATGGACGGACGGAGTTGATTAAAAAATCTTACCCACAACGAAAGTATGACTATTTGTTTGAGGCGGCCGGACCGGGTTGTACCTATGTGTTCTCGGCATATGCATTTTCTGAAGTAAAGAGGTTTGTATCTGAAAACTATCTATCGTGTAATGAGGTTACTTTACATGATTGGTTACTCTATGCGTATTGTCGGCAAGCAAAATTTTTATGGTTTATAGATGACGAACCTCTGATGCTATATCGACAACATTCTAGTAATCAAGTTGGAACAAATAATAATTGTAAAGCATATCTAAAACGATTATTGAAGGTTAAAGATAAATGGTATCGAGAACAAGTTGCCACTATTGCTGAGTTAGTTGTGCTGGGGGCACCTGGTTATTGTATTACGCGTAAATTTTTGCTGACTAATATTCGCGAACTACGTCGCAGGCCTCGTGATCAAGTCGTGCTATTTTTATTAGTGCTGTTGGGATTGTTTTAATGAATGTATTTTTAACAGGAGTTACTGGTTTTCTAGGAAGTCGACTTGCAGAAACTTTGCAATCTAAAGCTGATCTAAATTTGAGCGTAGCTGTAAGACAACCCGTCCAAGTATGTGGGGGGCGCGTATTTGAAGTACAGGGGCTAGATATTAGTACCAATTGGTCTTCTGCTCTCGCTGGTCAAAAAGTCCTTATTCACGCAGCAGCTCGTGCTCATATAATGAAAGACGAGGTGACTGATCCTTTAGCTGAATACCGTAAGGTTAATGTCGAAGGAACAATAAGCCTTGCTCGTCAGGCTGCCGCAGCGGGTGTTAAACGCTTTATTTTTATAAGCTCTATCAAAGTCAATGGTGAACAGACACAGTGCGGTAAACCGTTTACAGCTGAAGATATACCTGCACCGGAGGATGCCTATGGTCTTTCTAAGTGGGAAGCTGAACAGGGCTTACGGCAGCTAGCTATTGAGACGGGAATGGAAGTGGTGATTATTCGTTCTCCACTAGTGTATGGTCCAGGAGTAAAAGGTAATTTTGCCAGTCTAATAAAGATAGTCGCAAAAGGTTTGCCGATTCCGTTAGGTTCTGTCCATAATCAGCGCTCATTAGTTGCACTGGATAACTTGGTTGATCTTATTATCGCATGTGTAGATCATCCAGCAGCGGCTGATCAGGTGTTTTTGGCGGGAGATGGTCATGATATGTCTACTACTGAGCTACTCCGGGCAGTGGCCAATGCGATGGACAAGTCTCCACGTTTGATCTCGGTGCCTGAGTTATTAATACTGCTGATAGCGACAATAATAGGTAAAAAAGCTATAGCACAGCGGCTTTTAGGTTCTCTGCAAGTTGATATTTCTAAAGCCAGAAACTTATTAGGTTGGGAGCCGCCGATTAGTGTAGAGGAAGGGTTAGCGAGATGTTTTAGCGAATCATCTTTGCGTTCAGGTTTTTCTCCTAAAACAAGCTTACATAGATAAGGTGTTGATGTGATTCGCTTATTTGATTTTTTACTTTCGCTTATAGGGTTGGTGTGTGGTTTTCCAATATTACTTTTGCTTGCGTTGGTTGGTTTGTTTGATACTGGTTCACCGATCTATCGGCAGGAGCGAGTAGGAAAAAATTTGAAGCCGTTTACCTTAGTTAAATTTCGTACAATGAAAAAAGATACTGCTTCAGTTGCAACGCATTTAGCAAATATTTCTTCGATAACTAAGTTTGGTCGTTTCTTGCGTAAAACGAAGCTGGATGAATTACCACAGCTTTGGAATGTTCTCGTTGGTGAAATGAGCCTTGTAGGACCTCGCCCGGGGCTTTTTAATCAAACTGAATTAATTTCATCGCGTGATAAGCACAATGTTTATGCTGTGCGACCTGGTATAACAGGACTTGCGCAGATAAATGAGATTGATATGTCTACGCCTGAACTGTTGGCAGCGATCGACTCTGAGATGATTAGAACAATGACCTTGAAAAAGTATTTTAAGTATATTCTGTTGACGGTTATTGGAAAAGGAAGTGGTGATAGAGTGAAAGGATAGCGAATTTTTTTTTGATTTGATGTAAATTTATTTATTATTTATTATTTATTATTTATTATTAATAGAGTTTATGGACAAGTTCACTGCTCAGCATTCATCTCCGTCTCATTATCGTGTTTTAACCTTAAAGCGTAGTTTTAAGAAAGCGGTAATGGTCTTGGCAGATATAATAGCTCTTCCGTTTGCGTTGTGGTCTGGTTATGCCTTGCGACTTGCTGATTGGTGGCCAGAAGCATATTTATTTCAGGCTGTATGGCTTTTTATTTTAATGCCGTTTGTTGGTGTTTTATTATTTATGAAGCTTGGGCTTTATCGTGCTGTTGTTCGCTTTATGGGTGCGCAGGCTATTTTTGCTGTTACCAAAGGAGTGGCAATATTAGCTATTTTATTATGGGCTGCTTCTGAGTTGTTGACTATTCAGGCTTTTCCACGCTCGGTTCCGGTTATATTTGCTTTGGTTGCTTTAGTATATGTTGGCGGATCACGTTTATTAGTTCGTAGTTATTATCATTGGCTTTTAAAACATTATCTAGAGAGACGGAATGTTCTAGTCTATGGTGCAGGAGGCTCGGGAGTTCAATTAACAACAGCATTAAGTAGTGGGGCCGAATATTTTCCTGTAGGTTTTCTAGATGATGATAAAACTCTTTGGGGAGGGACTGTAAATGGATATATTGTCTATAATCCGGCTCGCCTTTCAGATTTAATTGATGACTATAAAATTACTCATATACTCCTTGCACTACCTGAAATAACTCATGCGAAAAGAAAGCTTATCTTAGAGCGAATTGCAGAGTTTCCTGTACATGTAAAGACTATGCCATCAATGCCTGAAATTATTTCAGGGGAATCGCTAGATAGCTTGCGAGAAATTGAGATTGAAGATCTTTTAGGGCGTGATGAGGTTCCACCAGATGACGGGTTACTACAAGAAAGCATCACTGATAAAGTCGTTTTGGTCAGTGGGGCAGGAGGATCAATAGGTTCAGAGATATGTCGTCAGGCAATTAGGGCTAACCCTTCAGTTTTAGTTTTATACGAAATGAATGAATACTCTCTTTATAAGATTGAGCAGGAGTTGATCGAACTTCTAGCTAAAGAGGAGGTTGATTTATTAATATTCCCAGTTTTGGGCTCTGTACTTGATAAAGTACGTATATCGAAGGTGATTAGAAGGTTTTCTGTAAACACTATTTATCATGCTGCAGCTTATAAGCATGTGCCTATGGTAGAGCATAATATTTTTGAAGGAATTACTAATAATGCTCTTGGTACGAAAACCATAGCTGAGTCGGCTAGAGATAATAAGGTTGAGCGATTTGTTCTTATTTCTACGGATAAAGCTGTCCGACCAACGAATATAATGGGCGCATCAAAGCGCCTTGCTGAACTGATACTGCAAGATCTTGCTGTTAGATCAAATGGGACTATCTTCTCAATGGTGCGTTTTGGTAATGTGCTCGGTTCTTCTGGCTCTGTAGTACCTCTTTTCCGAAAACAAATTGAGAGTGGAGGACCTGTAACGGTCACACATCCTGAAATAACGCGCTTTTTTATGACAATTCCTGAAGCTGCAAGCTTAGTAATACAAGCGGGTTCAATGGCTAGTGGTGGTGATGTTTTTGTTCTTGATATGGGATTGCCTGTAAAGATTACTGAGTTAGCTGAGAGAATGATTAAATTGATGGGAGCTGAAGTGAGATCCGATTCTTCTTCCGGCGGCATTGAGCTTATATATAACGGGTTAAGGCCAGGTGAAAAGTTATATGAAGAACTTTTAATTGGTGATAATGTTTCAGGTACTAGTCATAAAAAAATATTACGGGCTGAAGAAGACTATCTTGCACATGATTATTTGCAAAGCTTATTAGATCAATTAGTTTTCTCCATGGACAATGGGGATACATTGAAAACTAGAAATATATTACAACAAATTGTTTCGGATTATACACCGTCTACTCATTTAGTTGATTGGCTTCAAGACAGTAAAAATATTGAGATGTAATATGTTGATTTTATTGTTTCGTTGACTTGCTATAAAGGATAATATTTATGAGTACCGTTAAATCTGAACGATTTGATGATGAGATTGATTTTTTTGAGCTTGCTGAAAAACTTTGGAAGTTAAGAATAATAATTATACTTTGTATGTTAGTTGGTGCTCTTTCTGGTGGTTTATATATTTTACTTGTACCTTCTGTTTATAATGGATCTGTATATTTATCTCCTCCAAACGAAGAAGAAATTTTTGAGTTAAATAGATTTGATTTTATTTTAAATGATGGTGTTGATAAAGTTGATGAAAACTCTATTATAAAAAGCGTGGATTCTGAGTATGTTTTTTCTAAGTTTTTGAGTTTTTCTAATTCAAATGAGCTTCAACGAAAATTTTTTAGAAGAGACGATGTTTATAACTACTTTATTGAAAGTAATAAGAATGAGAGTGATGCTTGGCTTGCATTTGAAAAATCCATAAAAGTATATGGAAGTAACCAGAAAGTTAATATCGTCTTTCAGACAGGCGATGCAAATTTGTCTGCTAAATGGGCTGGTGAGTTTGCGGAGCTTACGATAGATTATACTCGAGAAAGGTTGATTTCAAGTTTAAATGCAGAAATAAAATTGCGCTATGAAATGGTTTCATATGAAGCAAGTATTCGCCTACAGAATTATTTAGGCTTGCTTGAAATGGAGTTGATAAGGTTAAAAGAGGCTCTTGATGTGGCTAAAACTATTGGATTGGTACAGCCTTTAGAAACTGGTGTGTTTATTATTGGTAATAAACAGAATGAAAATATAATTAGTGATTTAAGATCCCTATATGAACAAGGTAGTAACTCATTAGAAACTGAAATAAGTGTGTTATCTTCTCGCGGTGAAAGCGAGAAATTTGTAGTAGGGTTATTAGAGCTTCGTTTGCGGCAAAAACAATTGTTAAGTATAGAGATAGATTCTTCAAAAATTATTCCAGCATTAATTGTCTATCCTGCTATTTCTGACGATAGACCTGTGAAACCTAAAAAGTTCCTTGTTTTACTTTTTAGTAGTTTATCGGGGCTGCTGCTGGGGATAATGGTAGCATTAGTTTTAGATATTTTTAAGTCGCGGAATTTTTTTAACTCTTTCTCAGTAAAGTGAAAGTTTTATAGTGTTTTTAAAGCACCATGTTCTTTGATTGATACGTATTTTAAGTAGTAGCAGTGTTTTATAAGCGACAAAAAATAACCATAAAATACTATTTATCTAGTGTCGGAGTATGGTAACGATTATTTAGGTGTAAAGCCTGTTATTGATAATTAGGAGAGTAGTGTGAGTCTTTTTTCAGCTTTGAAATCAATATTTTCAGGTAGTTCTGTACCAGAGCAACCTAAGTTTGAAAGCTTTACGCCTATTGAATATGAAGGTTATACAATCATTCCGACTCCGCAGGAAGAGGGTAGTCAGTATCGTATCTATGGACAGATTGTGAAAGGTGAGCAATCGCATACATTCGTTAGGGCCGATTTGTTACCTTCTGCTGAAGCTTGTAGGGATGAGATGGTGCGTAAAGCACGGCAGATGATTGATCAGCAGGGCGATGCCATTTTTTAGTTTTAAGCCTGAGAACTAGTCGTTCTCAGTAGCTATAGTCTGATAATGATCGGGCGTTGATTATTTGTTTTAATTTGTTCAAAGTTTCCTGGGTTGTGTCTATAAGCAGAGAATTATAGACAAACGCAGGGACGTTACCACCTGGGTCAGTCCAGGCCTGGTATTCAATTCGTGTATCTTCCCCAAGCTTAGTGATAATCCATTGTGAGTCAGAAGCGGTTATCCGCAAGCTGCGTTCTTGCAGTGGGTATTTATCGTAACAGTCTTTAAGCTTAATGGTTATTTGCTGCTCTGCGAAGTGAGTTGTTACACAGCTAATCAGGTCTCTGGGTAAAAAAGGCCATGGGCTTTCAAGTGTTGCCCGGGTTAGAAAGCTTCTTGGTGAGTAAATTTCAAGCGTATCCAGCGTGCGTAAATAGCTGAACCATGAAGGTGTTAGCTGCAGATCGCTAAGTACCCTGAAGACAAGTGTCGGTGGTTTCTTAACGATGAAATGTGCGCGTACCTGTTTAAAGGGGCTGTATTCTTGATCGTTTACTGGATAGCTATAGAGTGCGGTATAGATCTCACCATGTGTCGTGTTATCAGAAGGTTGTTGATTAAAACTGCTACAACCAGACAGTGCAATCCACATCATTGCCAGGAATGTATATCTAACTGTTCGAGTTGTTAATAATGCTGAAGAATCAGTCATAAGTATCTTTGTTCATCTGCTTTGTAGGTAAGACTGATCCCCAGCTAATTAATTCCTGCTAATTTCCTGCTGCCGTTGCGATTGTTTGTAATGCAGCCGTTATCTTTTTCAGTATGGCTTCATTATCTTCGATATTATGTCGCGCAGACATATACACAGGATCATTATGGGTTATCCATACCTTCTTTTCCTGATCTTCCCAGATCAGGTATTTCTGCGGTAAATCGATTCCTATCGTCTGAATCTCTTGCATGAGTGGTGTTCCAGCATAAGGATTGCCAAAGAGTAGTAAAGTTGTTGGGTGAAGTTCTTTACCTATTTTTTGTGCAGATGCGGCATGATCTAGCTTAGCTATAATCTGCATTTCTTTCTCAGCGATCAGTGATTCCAGGCGGCTTATAGTGGTTTCGAGATTGTAGTTACTTAAAGAGTGGATTAAGCCATCTTGTGCTGGGGTTTCCATGACGTATTACCTGCGGAGTTAATGTATGCCCGGAATATAAAAGTGCTGGGCATGTATTCCTATGTGCAGTACACCATTTTTTATGTCCGTTAATCCACAGTTGTAGCCTGTTCAATATCGGCTATGTCAGTATGTATATGATTATCATCGGGGGCTTTATGTATCAGTTACTTTATAAATATTTAACTGCTTTGTTAGCTATTTCCGTATTGTTTACAGTGCCTGTTAGCTCAGGGGCATCTTTCGATAAGGTTCTGGTTCCGGGAGGTCATTATCAACTTGGTTGCTCTGCTGGAGATGTTCGTTGTGATACCGATGAGGGTCCTGCTGGCGGTGTGAGTGTACGGGTTGAAAGTTTTTGGATGAGTTCGCATGAAGTATCAGTCGCTGAATATCATGCTTGCGTTGAAGAGGGTGTTTGTTCGAAACCATTCAGTTATCTGCGCACCCATTATTGTAATTATGGGGCACCAGGCAGAGATAATTACCCTCTGAATTGTGTGAACTGGAAGCAGGCTTTGCAATATTGTCAGTGGCAGGGAGCTCGACTTGCATATGATGTTGAATGGGAGTGGGCAGCAAGGGATGGTGCCACTACAGAATTTCCCTGGGGACGTGAGGTTGTGGATTGTTCCAGGGCGGTAATTGATCCTTTTGTGGCTGGTAAAGCTGATACTGAGACTGATGGCTGCTGGCGAGATCTGACCTGGCCCCGTGGCAGCTTCCCACCTAACCAGTATGGTTTATACGATATGATTGGTGGAACCAGCGAATGGCTGATGGATTGGTATCAGACGGACGCCCATCGTCAGTATTATGGGAACGGTGTGTTAACAGGCCCTCCTGAGGGAAATAGAAAAGTGATTAAAGGCGGATCCTGGGATGAGAAGCCTGACGCTCACAGAGTATCTAACCGGTTTGCTAAACCGATTACAGGTAATCCTGATTTATATGGTTCGAATGGTATTCGGTGTGTTATTCCTGTGAATGAAAAAGAGTTACTCAGATAAATGTTTATTTCAAATGTTGAATATAAGAGGCTGTTTACGGCGGGTGAGTTGTTGTATCGCTCAGTTTCTGTAGATCACGGTTATTCGATATATCAGCAGGAAGGCTATCGCTGGCTTCGCTTCAGTGATCAGCACGTGCAGGCTGCCGTTGATCTGAATCGACCATGGTATCCCGTATTTCCTTATTCGCAGGCCATGCTGATGGCAATTGTGATGGGGGAACTACCTGATAGTATTCTTAATTTAGGAATGGGAGGCGCTGCATTTGAACGATTTTTGTCATATAAACTGCCAGGCTCGCAGTTAACGGCTGTTGAGTTAAATGCTGAATTGCTGGCGTCAGTACAAGAGTATTTTTCGTTGCCGGAAAGTGTAAAGGTCTGTCTTGAGAGTGCAGATGAATATGTCGCAAATAGTCAACAGTGTTACGGTTTAGTAATGGTTGATTTGTTTGAATATAAAAAAATGGCTGAATGTATTAATGATCCGGTTTTCATTGCTGATTTACAGCAGAAAGTCAGCTATGAAGGTGTTTTGACAGTGAACCTTATGCCTGATAATCAGGCGCATCTGTTACAGATTTTACTGGAAATACGCCAATATTTTTCACATGTAGTCGTATTTCATATGGATACGTTTGAGAATGTTGTGTTGTTTTGCCGGCGTATGCCTTTTGTATCCTTAGATAGCCTGAAGAATCAGCAAGAAGCGCTTCATGATAAGTGGGGAATTGATTTTCCATTACTTCTGCAATACCTTACTTATCTGCCGGAACCTCATAAATAAAGGGTATCTTGGGGTAAGTGATGATTTACTTATCGATATTTTGGCATAGGTAATGGGATTGTGAATAAAGATGAACTCATTATGGGTCATTGGTTAGAAATACTCTCTTAAGAATTATTTAAGACTGCCCTATAATGAGCCAGGTTTGTCAATTTTTTACAAGGAGTGGTGTGATGTCTGCTGAGAAATTTCCAACATTGAAAGAAATGGGTATCGAAGATCCGTATGAGATCCAGCGTTACTCATCCCGCATCGAGAATGATATCGATGTGCTGAAGATTTATCTGCATCGCCATCAGGGCGAGTGGATGGCTAAGAGCAAGAAGTTTAAGTTTAAACGGGCGCATAAAGCAGTGCCTACAGATAGCGGTTTTGTACCTTTTCGCGACACAACCGAAGCTTCTCCATATTTTCTGAAAGCTGTTGCTGAGCTGGATCAGCTGGTGGCAGGCGAGAAGAAAGCTAAAGATAAGAAAGAGCATCTTATTGAAGAGCTGGATCACCTTGAGAAAGTTGTTTCCCGTAAAGTAGACGAGCTGCGCCGTCGTATCGATGAGCTATAAGCCTTACTGACAGGCTCCTCATTTTTCAGCAGATTCAGAAGCGCCGCCCGGCCGCTTCTGGATTTGATGTCTGAATCTCTAATCAAGACGTAACATATCATCGTCCTCATCAGCTGGTGCCCGTTTTAATAAAGGTTCGACTGCATCCTGTGCTTCTTCCCTGGTTTCTGACTCTATACTGCTGGCTGCCGGCTTATTCTCCTGTCTACTCTCCTGCTTACTAACAGGTGTTTCTTGTTGATAGTTAACGGCACAGCTGATCAGAAGTAAGCTGATGATAAAAGCGATAAGCAGGCGAATAGGTGACATAAGTAATCCCTTTAAAAGTCTGAAAGGTCTAAAGCGTTTTCAATTGCCCAATGAAATTCAACACTGCTGGCAATAGACGGAGTATTTTCAGGACTGTAATTCAAGTTTTTGAAAGCCTTGTTCGCTGTACACAGTGCCCTGTAAAACCACTGGCAATCCTGTGCATTCTGCGTCAGTGAGCTAAAACGTAAACCGTTGCGCGCCAGTAGCCACTGATAGGGTTCTGACTCGAGTACTTGTTTGGTGCTGTTAATAAAATCACAGACCTTAAGATACTCAAGCAAGGTTTTACTTTCACTTCGTTGTTCGGGCGATAAAGCATTCAGATAACAGGCCAGCATATTCTGGCGTAACTTATAGAGCGTGAATACATCTATAGAGGCGCCAGTTTTAGTTGTGAGGATTGCTTCTTCTAATAGGGAAAGGCTCTGTTGATAATCTTTAATACCCTGCTGTTGTGCCAGATTTAACTGTTCATGCTTACCATTTTTACGGAATACACTTAGCTGATCCAGCTGGATGTTCGCTGAAAGCCAGTAAAGGCGTGCTCGATAGAGCAGGGGGCCATATTGACATGCCTCTGTTAAGTACGCGCTTAATGCCATCTGGTCTGCAGTAAGGTCTGGTTGTTTAGGGTTATTTACCTGTCGGTTATACAGGCCAATCAGGGCTTCAGCAGATGATGGGAAAGGGGAAGGAAAACACTGATCGTGTAATTGCTCTAATATTTGGCGAATATGGCGTGAGGCTTTTCTGTGGGGGTGACGATATAGCCCATAGAGTGTTTTTTCATCGATGCCTGGCGGATAAATTAAACTTATCTGCTGAAGAAATTCGTCCCAGGTCCAGCCCTGGGCTTTGAGGCGATGAATTTTACTGTATAAATTTGCCATAACATAAAACTATAAGAATCAGAAGCCCGTTTTTGTCTTGAACTGGTATCAGTACATAGCTTGCTGAAAACCTAGCATAGGTGCAAATACTTTATGTGAGGAATTCAGTATGTCGGTTAAAACAAAACATTTGGCACTGGCGGTTTCGGCGGTCGTTATTACGGGTATTGCTGGTTGTGCTCAGCAAAAGTACCAACAATCTGAGAAGAAAATCGAAACTTCTGCGGAGGTTTTGCAAGAGCCGCAGGTTCAACTGCTATCTAAGATGGGGAAGCGCAGCCTGCAGGCTGATAGTACCTATATGCCAGTGATGGTGCCGGGTATCTCTACAGAAAATTATCAGCGATTCGAAAATAATCAGTCGCATTCTCCAGCATCCCGTCCATTAAGTACGTTTAGCCTGGATGTGGATACTGCCAGTTTTGCAAATGTACGACGTTTTATTAATGAGGGACGTTTGCCGCCGGTAGATGCCGTACGTACAGAAGAGTTGGTGAACTACTTTAGCTACGATTATCCACAACCTAAAGGAACAACACCTTTATCTCTTGAGTATGAGCTGGGTGCCAGTCCCTGGAGTTCAAAAGCAAGCTTGCTGAAAGTTGCTATGAAAGCCCGGGATATGAACAGTGACAGAGGTTCTAATCTGGTATTTTTGGTGGATGTATCAGGTTCGATGTCGAGTGCTAAGAAACTCCCATTGGTTAAACAATCGCTAAAACTTTTAGTCAAACAATTGAATAAACACGACAAAATAAGCCTGATTACTTATGCCGGTAACGCACGACAAGTATTAGATGCTACACCCGGTAATCAGCGGAGAAAAATTCTAAATGCGATTGATGCTTTGGATGCAGGTGGTGGTACTTATGGTGAAGGTGGTTTAAAACTGGCCTATAGCACTGCAGTAGAGCATCTGATTGAAGGGGGCGTAAACAGAGTTTTACTCACTACCGATGGTGATTTTAATCTAGGTATGACCGGTGTAAAGGAGTTGGAACGTTATATAAGTGAGCAGCGGAGCCAAGGCGTTAGTCTGAGTGTGTTGGGCTTTGGTGAGGGTAACTATAACGATCATCTTATGGAAACCTTAAGTAATGCGGGAGATGGTAATGCTGCGTATATCGATTCACTTCAGGAAGCGCGTAAAGTACTGATTGAGCAAATGGCGGCTAATTTTCATACATTGGCATGGGATGCCCGGATACAGGTAGAGTTTAATCCGGCCGTTGTACAAAGTTACCGCTTAATTGGTTATGAAAACCGCCAGTTGGAAGCTGAAGCATTTTTAGATGAGCGAACTGATGCTGGTGAGGTTGGCGCGGGCCAGACTGCTACTGCGCTGTATGAATTGATTTTACAGGACCAGCCATCTACCCATGCATTACGTTATCAGTCATCTGATGATCGTTATAACATGGTTGATAATACTGAGCTTGGCTATATTCGATTACGTTATAAAATACAGCAAGGTGGTAACAGTCAGGAACAGGCATTAGCCGTTCGTGCAGATAGAAATTGCCAGCTTTTACAGAGCTGTAGTCAGGATTTCCATTTTGCGGCTGCTGTTGCCGGATATGGTCAGAAGTTGCGTAATCATCAGTCATTATCGGCATTTAGCTGGCAGTCTCTGGCTGAATTAGCCCGAAAGGGGAAAGGCCAGGATATTTATGGGTATCGGGCAGGTTTTATTCAACAGTTACAGCTGACAGCAGAGCTGTGAAAAATCATCGTCGCTTATTTTCAGAACAGGCCAGAGCTCTATAGCTCTGGTCGGTTTTAGGGGATAATACATTCTATAGTGAATAAGAGAGGGTAGAGGTTGTGGATGTCTGAGACTGTGGTGTATGGGTTAATAATGTTAGGGCTGGTGGTGAGTGCCGGTTCGCTGTGGTTTATTTTGCGAGTGTTAGGTCAGCAAAAATCCCAGCGTGAAGAGAACCAGCGTCGTCTGGAGACTGTCGCAAAAAAAGCTCAGGAACACCGTGCATATTTAGTTGAAAGTTTACAGGTGATTGCGCAAACACTGATGAATGAAGAAATGTCCGTGGTTGAAGGCTCAATTCGTTGTCGTATGCTACTGGATAACTTAGATCCGCAGCTTTGTATGAACGACGATTTTGCAGTTTTCAGCGAAGTGTACGAAAAGACTCGGCATATTCCCCGCTTAAAGGAATGGAAAGCATTAAAAACTAAGCAAAAGCTTCCGCATATGCAACTAATGGATGATGTTGAAAATACCCACAAAGGCGCTGTTTTAATTGCGGCAGGTAAGCTGCGGCAACATCCTTTTGATCGTTATCATTAAGTAAGTATGCAATTTCTTCTGATTTTTTTTGTTACCTTAATTTTTCTGTTACTGCTAATCGTGGCTTTGGTGTTTGGTCGTACGCCTACATATCGTCCAAGCAGGAAGTCAGTGCTTGCACTTTTGCAGGGTATAAACGATGGCACGACAGGCCAGCAAGCCTGGGCGGTGTTTCTTGGATCACCAATCTTTCATGATGAAGCTTTAGAAGGTATTCGTCGTGGCTGCTATGAATTTGATGAAGGCCTAACTGAACTGCCTGCTAAGCCTGGGTTGCACGGGCGTTTATATGATGCGGCCGGACGGGCGTTTATTCATGAGCAGGCAGAGAAGCTGACGGACATTATTAAACACACACCTGTAACCCGGGATTTCTGATTAAATCTTATCTTTAACTTCCATCTGTCTCATCGTTATATTGCTGATGCTCAATAAGACGTTGTAATCGCCACAAACAGTGCCAGCTATTGCGAATATCTGCTTTTTTGACCGCGTGTGTGAGGTCGATACTGGCTAGTTCCAGTGCCGGTAATTCGAACAGCCCTGCAAGTCCTGTTAACTGATGCGCATGATTGCGCAATTTATGTATATCCTGAGCAGAAAATCCTTCTTGCAATGAGGTCAGCTGACGCAGAAGCTCGGCATGCAGGTCTGCCGCATTGAGCTTGTAATTGCTCAGATCTGTGGCGCTTTTTTCGTCATGAGGTTTAGCTGCAGGCGGTAAGCTGCCCAGCTCTTGCTTCAGCAACAAACGCATAGTATTCAGCAGGCGAATATCGTTAATAGGCTTGTATTCGATACGGTTTACACCGGCATGAATTAAAGCCTGTTCTTCGCTGGAAACAACATTTGCGGTCAATGCAACTATGGGTATCTGCGGTAACGTTTGACGAATCTGAAGAGTGGCTTCGATACCGTCAATACGAGGCATATGTACATCCATCAGAATAATGTCTGGTTGATGTTCGGTAGCCAGCTGTATCGCCTGCATACCGTTCATCGCTTCAATAACTGACGCGCCAGCGGTACCCATAATTCTGCTTAGCAGCAGGCGGTTAAAGTCGTTATCTTCAGCGATGAGTACTTTAGTGCCGGATGTCAGTTTTGGCAGTTTACTGGTGAGCTGTGAACGGCCGGACTGAGTACCTGAATGACTCAGCCACTTACTCAGATTAATCTTGCGTAACGGCTTTGTCAGCACGGTAATGTTGTGGTGGTTCTGTATTTGTGTGAGCTCAGTAACATCATTGTTAAGTGAGGGCACCAAAAGCAAAATGTTACCTTTAACGCCTTTGAATATTTCTGGAATACTGCGTTTTTGCTG
Source organism: Aliamphritea ceti (assembly GCF_024347215.1). Taxonomy (NCBI): domain Bacteria; kingdom Pseudomonadati; phylum Pseudomonadota; class Gammaproteobacteria; order Oceanospirillales; family Oceanospirillaceae; genus Aliamphritea; species Aliamphritea ceti. The sequence goes on along the minus strand of NZ_AP025282.1, from coordinate 4,448,850 downwards.
GTGTGCAATATCCGGATCCGCACTTAAGCCGAAAATGAGAGAGCTGTTACTGCCGGATGTTTGCTGCAGCTGGCTGCTCAGATGTTGCAGAGTTCGACACGGGATAATCTGTGTGACGACGCTGTGAGCCAGTTTGCTAAGTACCTGCAGGCTATTGCGGTGCTGATCAAAGATGATCAGTTCTTTCGTATGGCTAAGTGGGCGGGGTGGCGTGCCTGCCACAGCAGGTGTTGCTGGCAGACAATTAAGAGTACATATAAATTCGGTACCTTGCCCTTCCATACTGCTAAGACGAATTTCTCCTTCCATCAGTTCCAGTAGCTTACGCACAATGACCAGGCCTAACCCGGAACCACCAAAACGACGTGTTATAGATGAATCAGCCTGAGAGAATGCACTGAAAAGATGCGCTTGTTGGTCTTGATTAATGCCAATACCGCTATCGAGTACGGAAAGCTCGATGCGTAATGTATTGTCGTTTGTTTCCAGTCGTTTAAGGCTGACCATTACATGGCCTTCTTCGGTGAACTTAATGGCGTTGCCTATCAGGTTTGTTGCAACCTGGCGTAAACGCATTGGATCCCCGAGTACAATTGGCGGAATGTCCTCACTGACCTGATAAATTAATTCTAACCCTTTGGTTGCAGCACTCTGTGCCTGCATCTCAATCGCGCTATGAATGCATTCTTCCGGGTTAAACGGGATACTTTCCAGGTGGATAGCGTTGGATTGCAGTTTTGCAAAATCGAGAATGTCATCAATGATGGCTAGTAACATGGTGGAAGTCTGGCTAATAATTCGGCAGTGTTCCTGCTGTTCAAAACTTAGCTCTGTTTGTTTGAGCAGACCCGTAAAACCAAGAACTGATGTAAGCGGTGTGCGCAATTCATGGCTCATTCGCGCGAGGAATTCGTCCTTGGCCATATTGGCCTGATCAGCTCGCTCTCTGGCTCTGTGTAAAGCATGGTTCTGAGTTTCCAGATACTGCATGGTTTTACGTAAACGCTGGGTTGCTTTATCTACCTGGCTTTCCAGTAACTGATTAGACGCCTGTACCCTTTCGGCGAGCAGGTTTATGCCACGTTCTAACGAACCGATTTCCGCATTGGATTGTTCTGTGGCCCGGGCAGATAGTTGTCCTTGCTGCAATTTGCCAACCAGCTGGGTGAGATCGATTATTGGATCCGTCAGCGTGTGGCCAACACGGGCGGCAACGATGAAGGTGACCAGTATGCCTATTAATAACAATATGAGGCTATTGGCGATGATATCCAGTTGTCGCTGGCGCATGGGTTCACTGGATATCGCAATGACAACCCAGCCGAGGATTTGTGGTGACTGCTGTTCTGCATATTCTGGTGAGTCGTCTATCAGTATGCCAGTCGCCATCACCGGTGTTGCAAACAGCCAGTAGCCGTTTTGTCTGTTGTACGTAGGAGATGGTCGCGGAATAAACTGAAAATCGATATCAGTCGACCGATAGATAAGTTGTCCCTGAGCATTGAGGAATATTACGTCTTTAACGTCAGCTTCCTGTATCGGGCCTTTACTCAGGGCCTTAAGTTGCGGAGTCAGCTCTGAGATGATGCCAAACTCTGCGGCAGCAGCCATCAGGCGAGACATAGTTGCTCCCCTTTCGACCAATGCAGTTTCGTTATCTGCAATACGGGTGGAAATAAAATATCCCGCCAGTATCAGAGTCATTACCAGCAGCGGCACCAAAGTAATAGTGAATACTTTTAGTCGAATGCCTTTTCCAAAGCCGTTTTTCAGTAGACTCATCTTAGGTCTGCCTCTTTGATACGGGCTTCGAGCTGAGAGGGAACAGGCAATTCAATATTCAAGTTGCGGGCTACCTGAGGGTTGGTAATGACGGAAAAGTAATTACTGTAATTTGCTGGTGGCAAGGTGCCTTCACGGTTGTAAGCATTAAGAATTTCAGCGGTCTGCAGACCTATCTGATCCGGTGTGGAAATCACCGCAGCAATCGCGCCGGCATCAACGTAACTACGGGAGAAACCTACCAGCGGAATATGTTGCTGATAGCTCATGAAAAGAATCCATTTGGCCGTGGTACGGTTAAAAATAGCCTGGTCGGGTAATGCCAGAAAAATGTCGGAGCGAGCCATGATAGGCTGCAGCATTTGCAAAGGATTATCTTTGTTGACTAATTCATCATGGTTGAGTGTAAAGCCAAGCGACTTACTGACGGTTTCAATGGCTTGCAGATCTTTGCCTGTAGTTGGTCCGAGGATCACGCCAAGGCTCTTGGCGTTTGGTTGTATAGCCCGTGCCAGGATAACGTGACGGTAATAAGGTTGGTCAAGAAAAATAGCCGTATGGCTGATGGCCTGCTGTCGGGCTGAATAGCGCTTTTGTAAACTCAGAAAACTGGGTTTGGGAATAAAGCTGCTGATTATTTTACTGTTGGCAGGGGCCTGACTGAAGATATAGTCTGCTGCGGCACTGCCAACAGTAATCAGCGGATCGAACTGCTGTAAATAGTCAGGGGGGAGTTTACGTAAGTTTTCCAGAGAAATGCTCTGGGGCGCAGGGCCTTCAGACTGTAAAATGATTTCACGGTTAACGATTTGATAGGGTTGCTGTTCATTGCTCAGGACGACCAGAGCCTTTGCAGCTGCGTTGGCAGCGCACAGGTTAACAATGCAAAACCAGCAGAGCAGGCTTTGCAAAATTTTTAGCCCTTTTCGGAGCTTAAAGCTGGTCAGTACACACCTATCCATATGCTTACTCTGACATTGATCGGTGACCTAAGGTCAAAATTCCATTACTGCTTAAAAACTCAGTTCCATTTGCATATAAGCCCGTCGGTCAAACAGGTTATCGGCATAGAATTCCGGATATGGATCATCTAGCAGATTATGCACAAGAAAATTTACTTTCAGTTCGCTGCCACTCTGATATTTAAAGCCTTTGCTGATTTTTATATCCGTTCGGTTGTACTGACGGTTAGGCACATTGCCACTGCCTTCCAGCCATTTAACTTCAGACATGTAAAAGTGTGAAATACTGAATTGCAGGTTTTCCGGAAGTGTCACGCTGGCCAGCAACGATGCCGTATGCATTGGTGTACGGTTTTCTAAACGATCAATCTCGTCAGCGTCACCTACGTTGCTGTGGCCTTTATTGCGAAAGCCGCGGACGTGAATATAGCTGTAGTTAAATAATATCAGTGGGTTGAATTCAACATTGGGTTGATAGCGAATCTGGGTTTCAAAGCCCCTGTTATTCCATTCTGCACCATTCGTTTCTGTGCGGTAACGTGTATCACCGCTAGCTGTGCTTGCCGGGTTCGCTATTGGTTGAAAAGCAGTGGCGATACCGTTGTCTATACGCTCGTAAAATATTCGCAGATCAACCTGACTGTTATATTCAGGCCAGTTTTTAAAATAGCCAACATCCAGTGATCGTAATCGCTCAGGTTCAATATCAGGATTAGCCAGTGTTTCTATTGTGTAAATGGACGGTGAAGATGACGGGAGAAAGCTGGGAGTGCGGATGATGTTTTGCATATTAGCTTCCAGCAAAGATGGCATTCTATACGCTTGGCTGACCGAACTGCGTAATCCACTGGTGTCTGTTAGCTGATAGTTAGCGGCTAAGCGCGGGGAAATACGTGTTTTGCTGTTTCCTGCAGTAGCCTGTTCAACCATTGCGCCGGCGTTAAAAACCCAGTCGTTGATACCACTGTATTCCCAATTGGAGAAAATACGGGTGCGCTCCTCGCTGATCCAGTCTGTGGTATCTAATAGCTCGAGACTTCGGGCCTGATCAAACTTATAGCCGCCACCGATTACAAACTGATTGACTGGGGATATTTGCTTCCGCCAGGTCATTTCAATATCGTGCTGTTCGATATCCCCGACTTCACTGGTCTGACGAACAGGGTTTGCAGCAATAAAAGCTTCAGCCTGGGCGGATGTGAGAGACGGGCTGAGAGATCGTTGTACCGCTGCTACATCAAACAGTGGTGCTTCCAGATTGTAATAATTATGTGAATACTGGATTTCTACTTCAGCTTCGTCCTGAAGTATGCGCTGCCATTTAATATGCTGGCTGTTGGTGTGATAGGTGCGTTGTGTGAGATCCGGTGTACTGTCGATATCACCAATGTTGGTATAACCTTCACTCACACCCAGATTAAACGTCAGAGTGTCTTGGAGATTTGGGGTGATCACGGTATTGAAGTTTAGGTATTTTCGTGTCGCATCATCTTTGAATTTACTCGTGCCATCATTGCTCAGGTTGCCGGCAGAGAGGGCGAAGTTACCCAGTGAATAGCTGCCTTTATGGCGTGCTTCAAAGTTCTGTGTATTCAGGCTGCCAAGTGTATATTTTATGCTGCTTCCTGGCTTCGACAGACCGGAGCGGGTGATAATATTAATGGCGCCGATAAATGCATTTGAACCATGTGTAGCGCTGTTCGAACCACGAACAACTTCAATACGGTCGACGTCATCTACAGTAAGTCCTAAAGTATCCCATATGACGGTGGATAACAGCGGCACGTATATTGACCGGCCATCAACCATTACTTCCATTTGTGAAGGAAACTTATCGCTCATACCATGATAGGCAACTGCTGAGGTATTTGCCGAGGTGTTATAAGCCATCATGCCGGGAACTAAACGGAACAGATCCGGAATGGTTAGTGCTGAAGAGGCATCGATAACGGCCCGATCAATAACTGTAATCGCTGCTGGTGATTCATGGCGTTGTTGTGGCAGGCGTGTTGCTGCTGAAATAAGAGGGATATCAGCCAGATAGTTTAATTCTGAGATTGCATAATCTTCATCGTTATAGGCGAGGTATTCATCAACGGCGGTGATTGCCTGCTGTGCCTGAGACAGGCAGGTACTGCTCAGCAATGCAATAAAAAGCGACAACTGAATAGGTAGTGGTCTCTGCACTGAAAAACGGTAAAAGTCTGACCAGTGTGTTTTTGATAACGACATAGTTGTCCGGCTGTATATTGCAAAAAAGATAGTCTCTGTATCCTGATCAGAGTCTTGTTTGCTAATGCTGTCCTTAAATATTTAACCGCACAAACAGCTCGAGAGAATCCAGAATTGGTTTTAAACATCCGGTGTTTTTTTGTCAGGTTTATATCCTGTGAAAGAGAATTTTCTGACTCTTTTCCTGACCTGAATACTTCAGCTGCGGCCTAAGATGGGTCGGCATATAGCTACGTAAATCATGTGTTTCAATATACATAATAACTGCTATTTATGCATATGGCAGCAAGATTTTTAGGCTGTATAGAGGAGGAGAGATCTTGTGATTCAGGCCTTTGTCTGTGCTTCTTATGAATGGTTCAGCGTTTAATACAGCGAAGAATGACAAACTTCTTATTACTGGCCTGAGTTGTGCAGTTTCCGAACAGACGCTTAAGGGGGACATGATAACCCAGATGGCGGTTACCAATGACTAACAACTCGCCACCGGTTTTGAGAACCCGTTTAGCATCCTTGAACATTTGTATGGCGATAAAATCGCCTATCGTATTTTGTTGATGAAAAGGGGGGTTATTCAGAATTATATCGGCACTGTTATCTGAAATTCCAGCCAGGCAGTCAGTAACGTGAAAGTCAGCCTGTCTTTCAGTGTGGTTACTTGCAAAGTTTTTTTCGGCAGATGCTACGGCCATAAATGACTCATCTACTAATGTTAGTTTTGCATTTGGGTTCGCCTTAGCAGCAGCAATTCCAAGTAAGCCATTACCACATCCCAGATCAATGATACTGCACGGCAGGTCACCGGATGGCATGTTGTCCAGAAAGAAGCGTGTGCCGATATCCAGCTTATCGCGGGAGAAAACACTGGCGTGGTTAATAATATCTAAATGGTGATCTGGCAGTGGCAGGCTTTTGGGAAACGGGTTTATACCGGGTGTCAAAGTAAGGTCTGGTTGACTATGAATCAGCCGGGCTTTTTTCTTAGCCAGGGATGTATGTGTCGGACCAATAATTTTACCGAATAATTCCAGTGTTGAGGTATGAATAGCTTTTACCATTCCTCCTGCCAGAATCTGGGTGTGTTCTGTAATAAGTGGTCGTAGACGGTGTAACTGATCTTCCAGCTGGGCAAGGCTTTTAGTGATTTTCAGGATAACCAGATCCAGCGGTGCTTCCGGTTTTGGTAAATATTCTGCCGGTGATTTCAGACAATCGATAACGGAAATCTGAAAATCATCGCTATGATTACTGCGAAGGTTCTGATGTATCGCCTGATGCGATATAAAAGAATCGCTCATAATCACGGGGTTTGAAGGTGCCAGGGCTGTTGCGAGTGCACCGCAACCGTCGTTGAGAATCAGAATATTTTGCAGAGAGTTGTCTTGTGTGATGACGTCAGCAAGGTGTTGCAAAATTAACTCATCCGCTGCATCCCAGGCACGCAGGGTTTCTTTAGCCCTTACCGGGTAGCGGTGCAGGGAAAATTCACCCTGCGGGACGTGCAGCTGATTCATGGTTTGAGCCTGTTAAAAAATGCCGCGTTATTATAGCGAAATACAAATATGCGCGGCAGGGTAACTTTATCTGAAAGTCGGATATTAGCGGCTGGCGATGAGATAAACGCCAGCTCCCATCATGATACTGCCTGCACTGCGATTGAGGTTTTGCTGTGCATGACGGGATTTGAGTTTAGCACTGGCCCAGTGAGCAGAGTGGGCAACCAGCATCAGACCGGCCATCAGGGCAAATAGTGTTAACAGAGATGCCAGGGCAATATCTGTGGTCTGTAAACTTTGTAAATCCATGAACGTAGGCAGAAATGCGATATAAAACAAAATGACTTTCGGGTTTGAAGCAGAGATAAGAAAACCCTGCAGAAAATCTCCACTTCGATTACTGCGGATTTCTGCAGTATCAGTATCACTGACAGGGCTGGTGAAAAGTTTATAGCCCAGATACAACAGATAACCTGCACCTACCCAGCGAATAACAGTGAAAACTTCACCCCAGTGTTCGGCTATAGTCGCCAGGCCCATGCAGGCAAGGATCAGATAACAGATGTCACTGAGCGTCATTCCCAGAGAGAGCATGAAGCAAGAACGGCCGCCCTGAACCATGGCTTTGGCCAGTATGGCAAAAATTCCTGGTCCTGGCGTAATGCCGAAAATAAAGATCGCAATAAAGAAGCTGATCGAGCTTTCGATAGTCATTATTCTGAGTATTCACTGCTTTGGGTATTAATTTTGCTGCTATTCTACGCCGTCTCTATATGCTTGCCTATACTGGAGTTGAGCACGATGCTTCTGGTACTTACCAGTTGTCAGAAGCAACCGCCACCGGAGTTGCAGTATCGATTGTCCCGGTTATCAGTGACTGATATCAAAGGCCAGTAATCAGGACGGCAATTTACAGGCATTTTATGCCCGCGCAAGGACCAAGAGATACCGATTTTTTAGAGGAAAGGTCCATGTTAATCCGGTTTTTTTCGACCCTGCTGCTAAGCAGCGTATTTTTTCTTTCCTGCTCCGTAGGGGCTAATACATCACCTGACTTTTCATCTGCACCTACCACTAATGACGGTAAACCCTGGCGTATTGGTTATCTGGAAGGTGGAGAGTATATTTATTATCAGAAGATTTTTAGCGCGACAGTTAAAGCATTGATGCAGCGGGGATGGCTGGATGCTAAGCCTTTACCTGAACAGCAAGGGGAGCAAACCGCTGAACTCTGGCGTTGGCTGAGTGAAGAAGCCAGCGGGCGCTATATCGAGTTTGTTGCAGATGGGCATTATACGGTTGGCTGGGATGATTCCCGACGTGAAGCTGTACAGCTGAAACTACTTGAGCGGCTTAATAAGCTACAAGATATCGATTTAATGATCGCCGCCGGCACCTGGGCCGGGCAGGACCTTGCTAATCATCAGCACAGCACCAATACGCTCATTATCTCTGCCAGCAATCCTTTGTCTGCAGGCATTGTCAAAAGTGTAGAAGATTCCGGTTTCGGGCATATTCATGCCAGAGTGGATCCTGATAGATACACCCGTCAGCTAAGGGTATTTCATGATCTGGTGGGTTTTCAGCGGTTAGGTATTGCACTGGAAGATAGCGCTGAGGGACGGAGTTACGCAGGCTGGGATGAGGCCGAGAAGCTGGCAGAGTTACGGGGGTTTACACTGGTGCCCTGTTATACGCAGAGTGATATCAGTGATACAGAAAAGGCTGAATCCAGCGTGATTAAGTGCTTTAAAACATTAGTTAAAGCTGCCGATGCTATTTACGTAACAACTCAGGGGGGGATTAACAGTAATAGCCTACCTGCGCTGATTTCTATCGTGAATAAGCATAAAATTCCAACCTTTTCCCAAAACGGCGGTAAGGAAGTGCGTCAGGGGCTGTTGATGAGTATTTCACAGGCGGGTTTTCGGGCCGTGGGTAACTTTCACGCAATGACGATGGGTAAGGTCTTTAACGGGGCTAGACCGAACCAGTTAACGCAGTTGTTTGTTGAACCGGTAAGAATGGCAGTGAATCTTAAAAGTGCCGAGCTGGTGGGGTATCAGCCACCTCTGTTACTGCTGGGGGCCTCCGATGAAATTTATCGGAGTATTCCTTAATATGCATACAGTATGATTTGGTCAACAATACAGATCTCAGCGTTCAGAAAGTGAACTCAGCTATTTATTATTAGCTTTCTTTCGCTTGTGAGTTCCCTTTTGTTTAGCGACTGAATTAATTAGCCCAATTTTGCGACTGAGATAACAGGTTATACATGGCAAAGCCGAATAAAAAACTGCCGGAAAAGTCGGTAGATATCTTTTGTGCTAAATGCCGGGCGCCGTTATTTCGTTACCGCAAGGGCGGCAAGGGTGCATTGGTAAAATGTTTTATTGAGCGAATTGTCACAGACTATACAAATGTAGCCTGCGAATGTCCTGGATGCGGTATTAACTTTGCGCGGGAAACGCTCATTCGGGGTGTGCCGGCGTACAAGATAATTGGTGGTAAGGTCACCCATAAGTGACCTTACCAAGTGATGGATATGAGGTCTGATCAGGTTTTAAAACGTCCTACCAGAGTATTAAGGTCTGTCGAAATTTCACTCATTTTATCGGACGTTTGCCGGGAGTCCTCAGCAATACCCTGTGCACGACTAGCCTCATCATTCAGGTCGTGAATATTCTTGTTGATTTCTTCCGTCACAAGGTTTTGTTCTTCAGCAGCTGATGCAATCTGAGTCGCTAAATCACGGATACTGTCTACCGACTGCTCAATGGCTTCGAAGATAGACTTGGTCTGATCCGTCGTTTCAACCGTTTGTTTCGAACCTTCCAAACTGCTTGATAGCTTTTCGGATACGACTTGTGTGCGTTTAGTCAGACTGGTTATCAGAGTATCAATCTCTTCTGTAGATTCTGAGGTTCGCTGTGCCAGCGTACGAACTTCATCGGCAACCACTGCGAATCCGCGACCACTCTCGCCGGCCCGGGCAGCCTCAATGGCAGCGTTCAGAGCAAGTAAGTTAGTCTGGCCGGCAATGCCCCGAATTGTTTCCAGTATACTGGTGATGTTGCGAGACTCGTCAGCCAGTTCTGCCATGGCATCGTTTGAATCAACGATAATAGCTTCCAGCTCATTAACCAGTGTTGAAGTGTTCAGTATCAGTTTACGGCCTTCTTCAACCTGTAGCTGGCTGTTATCTGCCGCGTCTGCAGTCAGGGTACAGTGCTGCGCAACTTCATTAGATGCCGTTACCATTTCGTAAAATGCAGTCGAAACACCTTCAATTGAACGTGATTGCTGAACAGCGACCTGGCTAACTTCGGTAGACACTTCATTCGCTTCTTTCGCAAAGCTACCCACCTGATTCGCGTTAGATTTTATTTCACTGATCAGGGTGCTGATGGTTTCTATAAAACTGTTAAACGCCGCCGCCATTTGAGCAGATTCATTTTTGCCTTTGATATCTAAGCGGCGGGTCAGGTCACCTTCGCCGTTTGCTATTTCCTGCAAACCGGTTGTGATGACATGCATAGGTTTAGTAATACGGTTACCAAACCAGCCAGCGAAGACGACAAACACCGCCACTAATACCAGGCTCATCAGCAGAATAATGCCCGCCAGTTCGTCGATGACTGCAAACACTTCATCGGTAGGTACCAGGCCCACAAACTTCCAGCCAAGCGTAGGCGAAACATAAACAGTTGCGAACCAGCTCTGACCATCTATCTCTACTTCAGAAATACCCTCAGCAGCAATTTGACGGGTAAAGTCATTTCCCAATGAGCTAACAGGCTTAAAGTTATTATCCGGGTTAGCCGGGTCTGCCAGGATCGTTCCGGTGTCTTCGATCATCATTACATAACCGGATTGACCGAACTTAACCTGCTTGATCATTTCAGTCAGTTTATCCAGGGTAACATCGACACCGACGACGCCTGTCAGTCCATCCTGACCCTGAAATTTAACCAGATAATCAACCAGTGGGGCACCGGTGTTGATATCTTTGTAAGCGGGTGCACGGATAATCCGGCCGTTGGCAGAGTCTCCGGAAGAATACCAGGGGCGTTTTCTTGGATCGTAGTTTTGACCGTTTTTACCGGTCGGCCACTGAATATATGCGCCGTCACTCATGCCGAGAAAAACATAAGTCAGATCAGGGCGGGCCTGACCAAAAGTATCAAATAAGGTGAAAACAGCGACTTCTTTTTCGCTGTTCTGCATAGGCGTCATTTGTGCCGGTGCTTTATCGACGTATTTGGCTGCGCTGCCATCTAACTGGCGCAGTTCAGGCTTTTTGGCGAGGTAGGCAACATCTTCTGCCAAGCCGTTCAGGTAGAGGCTGAATGCGTTATCGACCTGACGTATTTCGCTGAGACTGGCCTGTTCAAAGTTACCGACAGCACTTTTTCTGAATTCAATTATGGCAAGTGTGGTGATACAGGCGACTGGAATCACGATACTTATTAGTAGGGCTAAAATGAACTGACTGCGTATAGGCATCAGCTTACTCCTGAGCAGGGATGTAATTATTATGCGGCATTGTGAAATGCATTTTCCGAGGTGAAACGCCAAAGGCTCGTCGGTGATTTATAGGTTTTTTAAGGTACGTATTAGACTTTGGTTTGGGGACTTTATGCTGAGGGGGTTAGGCGGAGCAAGTGACGGCGGCAGTTTACTTCGTCACTTTGGGTAGTGATGTCGCAATTGAGTGAATTGCTGCCGCAACTAGAAACAGAAGCGCCTCAGGGAGCAGTTTGACTGAGCATTTTCTGACTGATTTTTTGCGCCATTGCAGTACTCACCAGTGGGTGTGGAGTTGGTGCAACAGCCAGGACAATATCGACCATAGGTAAGGTTGGCAGGTATGGCCGGTCACAAGGCACCAGGTTTTCATCAATTGTAGATGACGCAAGTACCCCAATACCCATGCCACGACGAAGTAAGCTTTTAATTGCTGTGGCGCTACTGGATGCACAGACTACCCGAAAGCGTTGTCCCTGTTTCTCCAGTCCATCAACGGCGCTGGAGTGAAATTTACAGTCAGCCTCATAGAGCACTAGCGGCAATTCCGCATATTGCTGCAGTTCTGGAAAACCGGCGTGCACCCACACACCTTTATCATGGCGTAGAAGGTAGCCTTCTTCTTTGTCCGGCGCCCGGGTCAGGATAGCTAAATCAATCTTTCCCTGATCAAGTGCCTGACGCAGACCATTGCTGTTATCGCATAACAGACGTATTTGCAGCTGCGGATATTCTGTTAATAACAGAGCGACCAGATCCGGGAAAATCTCCTGAGCATAATCATCGGGGCAACCTATGCGTAGCGGGGGCATACCTGATGAATGAGAGAACTCTCCAAGCGCTTCATCATGCAAGGCAAGAATACGTCTGGCATAGCTAACCAGTTTCCGGCCGTCATCCGTCAGGCTCAGGTTGCGGCCATCTTTAGTGAACAGGTCTCGTCCGGTTTCTTCTTCGAGCTTTTTCATCTGCATGCTGACCGCACCCTGGGTGCGGAAAGTTTGTTTTGCTGCCCGGGTAAAGCTACCCGTGTCAACGAAGGCGATGAAGCTGCGTAATGCATCAATATCCATAAGGTATTTATTAGCAATCAAGATAGGAGGCATCAAAACTATTCGCTGGTTCTCCTGAATGCAAGAGGCGAGAATGCTTGCAGTCGGATAACAACACGGAGTCGTCGGTGTCAGGCTTACTATAACCAGTAGAAAGCACCGGCCAGATAGAATGAGGAACGGAAGTGGAATTAATTATTGGAAATAAAAATTATTCATCCTGGTCGTTACGTGCCTGGTTGATGCTGAAGGCTTGCAACGTTGAGTTTGAAGAGCGTCGGTTAGCTTTATTTACACCTGAGTTTGCTGAGCAGATCAAAGCATTCTCTCCCACCGGTAAAGTTCCGGCACTGATCGATGGTGATATTAAAGTGTGGGACTCACTGGCTATCTGTGAATACATCAATGAGACATACCTTGCCGGTGATGCCTGGCCAAAAGATGTGGCAAAACGTGCTCAGGCGCGGGCTATCAGCTGTGAAATGCATTCCGGTTTTATGGCGCTGCGGGAAGAAATGCCCATGAATTGCCGGGCACGCCGGCAGGTGGATCTTTCAACTGCGGCACTTAAAGATGTGTGGCGTATTGATCTGATGTGGCAGGAACTGCGGTATGAGCATCAGGAATTGGGCCCCTGGTTGTTTGGTGAACTGAGTATTGCAGACATTATGTATGCACCGATTGCATTGCGTCTTAATACCTATGCGCCGGCAATCAGTCCGTTGAGTAAAGCTTATGTGGAAACTCTGATGGCGCACCCTGCTATTGTTGAATGGGTAGAAGCTTCGATTACTGAAGAAGAAGTAATTTCTGAAGAAGAAGTTGGGCGCGATTTCGACGGCTAACACCGATACTTTATGTGATATAAAAAAGCACCGTGACCGGTGCTTTTTTGTGTGTTGCTGAAAGGGCCGTTTATTGCGGTCGGCTTATTTAGCCTGTCTATTTCATCGTCGACATGTAGTGAGACAGTACTTCAAGCTTGTCGGCATCGTTATCACTGAAGTGAATATTGACGTCGATAAAACTGGAGTTCATATCTGGTTCCAGTGCCGAAATAGCCCGGACGAAGCCGTTTATCCGTGCGATTCCTTTGCCGTTCTGCTGTTCTATATCGACAACGGCCTGTTCAAAGATAGCCGGTAGCGGACCGTCATGTTTAATCGCTACTTTTGCGTATTGCAGAGTCAGCTCTTTAATTGCGCATTTATGAGTGTTACTGCCAAAACGCAGTTGTGCCATCCCTTTGGGTTTTGGCGCTGCTTTTTTCGCTGCCGGAGACTGCACAGATGCCAGTAACTGTGCGGCTCGTTGCCGGGCTGCAGGGCTGGTTTCACCACCTTTCGCCAACCAGAGTTTTACCTTATCTACCAGCTGCTGTGGCTCGAATGGCTTACCTATGTAATCGTTAACGCCGGAGCTGACTGCTTTCAGCACGTATTCCCGTTCCCCCCGGCTGGTAATCATCAGAAATGGCACCGTTTGATAGCTGGGCTGCTGGCGGGTCCATTGCAATAGCTCGAGGCCAGACATGCCAGGCATCTCCCAGTCACAAAGGACGATGTCGAAAGTTTCCTGTGCGAGTAGCTGCTTACCTGCTTCGCCATTCTCGGCGGATTTTACCTGTGAGTCAGGGAAAGCGTCCCGCAGAATCTTAGTAACAAGGTCGCGAATAAAACGGGCGTCGTCGACAATGATTGCTTTTAGTCCTGCCATTAATGTACTTCACTCTGGTTGATGTATACCGGGTAGCGCAGATGATCTTACTGAAGTAAGACCTGATGTTCTGCGAAGCATAGCATGCGTAAGCGACAGCTTTAAATAGAGATTACCCGAAACGCGTACTTCAGCGCCGGAGCGCTAAGCAGCTGTTATTGCATCTTTTTTCAGGCAGGATGGCGTTGTGGGTTAGCTATTGGCAGTGTGTTAATAAACTGAATCAGCTTAGTGGCAGACATGGGTTTAGCATAATAAAACCCCTGTACCATGTCATAGCCTGCCTGGCGCAGTATATCTATCTGCGCTTCAGATTCGGCACCTTCGGCAAGTGTGGTGAAGCTAAGTGCCTTTGCCATTTCAGTCACCATGCTGATAATTACCTGATCTTTAGGGCTGGTTTCTAATTCTTTTATAAAGGCTCGGTCGACTTTGAGTTTATCTACCGGCAGGAGTTTCAGGTACTGCAGGGAAGAGTATCCTGTGCCGAAGTCATCGATCGCAATGGCGAAGCCCAGCGACTTAAGCTGTTTAAGCAGCTCAATACAGCGCTCAGGGTCATCAAATAGTAAGGATTCAGTTATTTCCAGTTCAAGTTGTTCAGCAGGCACCTGAAAACGATCCAGTGCGCTGAGTAGCTTATCTGTAAAGTTGTGTTGCAGAAGCTGTTTAGGGGAAATGTTAATGCTCACTGTTTCAAAGTGAATATCCTGCTTTCGCCATTCCGAAATTTGCTGCAAGGTTGCATTTATGACGAAGTCACCAAGGTTGATAATCAGATGTGATGCTTCGGAAATAGGGATGAATTCAGCGGGTGAAACCTGTCTTTCCAGTTCGCTGGAATACCAGCGGAGTAATACTTCAATGCCTTTGTAGGCCTGCTGGTTAAGGTCGTACTGAGGTTGAAAGGCAAGTTTGAACTCATGATTACGTAAGCCGTTATGAATGGCACTGAATATACGCAGGTCTTCGCTGAGTTGTTGGTCGATATCTGGGCTGTAAACCTGAATGTTACCGGCGTTGGTATGTTTTTTAGCATTGCCCATGACAGAAAACGCCCGGTCGATCAGTTGTTCGATATTGCTACCATGCTGTGGGAAGAAACTTACTCCCTGTCGGAAAGTGCAGGTGATTTGCTGCTCTTTGACAGTGTAAAAATGGGCAAGACCTTCGTGTAGCTGCTGCAGTTTGAAAAGCTGGTCACGCTTTTCCTGGTTCGAGTGGTTCGGGAAAAATACGATGAAACGGTTTTCAGAGAACATTCCCAATTGGATGTCTGGTGGCAGTATCTGCTGAATCCGGAATTTAATTTCATTTTGTAGCTGAGCTATCGCCGGGCCGGATAAGGCCGCGGTTAGCAAGTTGAAGTTATTGATGTTAATGATCACCAGCATGCCTGGTATTTTTGCATCAATGTACTGGTGGCTGATCTGCTCTTTAAAGGTACGTTTATTTGACAGTCCGGTATTCGCATCCTGCTCCAGCAGATTAAGCAACGGTGAGAATACATGTCTGTTAGAGATAAACAGTAAGGTTAGTGTCATCAGGAAAATACCAACAAAAGCACTGAGTAAATTCAGGGTGGACTTGAATAACTGCTTATTCAGAATACTTTTCTGTTGAGCCAGCACTAAGTGCCAGTCGGCAACGCCAATAGATGAAACTGTGTATATATAAGCGTCGGTCTCCATTATTTGGGAGATATCAGTGTGTGGCGGCTGATTGTTTTTGTTATCCGATAGCGAGCTTTGGCTACTTGCGGAAAGATTTTCGCCCAGTAGCGTTGTCTGCAGTAAGCCTTCCATCTGTCCGTTTTTGTGAATCAGAATTTCGCCCTGATGGTTAGTGATAAATACCTGTCCATCAAAATCCAGCTTTATATCCATTACGGTGTTTTTTACGAACTCCAGTGGGACATCACCGAGTACCATGCCGATGAATTGCCCGTCTTGTAAGAGCGGAGCGGTGACTGCGAGGTAACGATAAGGCACAGCATCTACGCTGAAGTAAGGTTCCGGTATTGACGGTGCCATTGCCTGCTTGCTGTTGATATACCAGGGACGTAAGCGTGGGTTGTAATTTTTAGGGATCATCCAGTCGTTGATCCACATATAGCCATCACTTTCCAGGCTATAGCTGATGTAATCGAAACGTCCGGTCGCGGTGCTTTGGCGCAGGTATTCCTGTAGCGCAGGGTTATTTCTTAATCCCTGGGGGTGCTGAGCGATTACCTCGGCATAATGGCTGACAATATTAAGATTATCACTCAGCCAGATAGATAGCTTTTCAGTGGTCGCGCGGGCTTTTACCAGATGTTCGTTTTGTAATGCCTGGCGCTGAGCACTACTGATGTACAGGTAGGCGACGAGGGCAGAAGACAGCAGGCCCAATACCAACAGACTTAGAATGCTATACAGAAGTTTGTTTTTATTATTAAGTTTCATGCCTGACTACTTATCTGAACACCGGATCCCTAGGGAACGCTCTTTAGCCGATCAACTCTATCTGAATTTGCGCATCGCTTTTTGAAAAAGACGCGTTTACTTAATCTGGATCAAGAAACTATTCAGATTCAGTTAATGCTGTGTGCATAAATCGATAATAGTCCCCCGTTTTGTTGGTCAGCTTGGGTAGCCGATTGCTGGCGAGAGTTGAAAATACACGTTAGTCTGCATTTCGTGAGAATCACCGGAGGCGTGTTCTCCTTAATCTTATATAAGTGATTGCAAGGACAGCATTTTATGTCTGTGAATGTTTAGCCAGACACATATACCTGAAGGTAATAAATGCTTTACGAACTCAAACGTTCGCTGACGATACGGTTAATTTTACTGGTTGCCATAATCATCAGCGGCTGTGTCATTTATTTTGTTGAAAACTACCGGTATCAGCAAAAACATATGTTGCTGGAGAAGCTTTCTACCAGCTATGTCAGCCTGATTGAAGCGAATATCAGTCAGGCGCTATCGGCTACTTATCCTGTGGCGGCTATGGTGCGGATGCAAAATGGCAGCACCGATGGTTTTGAAAAGCTGGCTGCAGAAATGTTGCCATTTTATACCGGTGCATCAGCATTGGAACTTGCGCCAGCTGGGGTGATCCAGCAAGTTATTCCTCTGGCGGGTAATGAGGCGGTTATTGGTTACGATTTGCTGGTGGATCAGAACCGAGACAAACCTGCTTTTCTTGCCCGGGCTTCGGGTCAACTGACGCTTGCAGGCCCTTTTGAACTTAAGCAGGGCGGTGTAGGGGCTGTCGGACGTTTGCCTATCTACTTATCAGACAGTCAAGGGAAGAATATCTTCTGGGGGTTCTCTTCTGTACTGATCCGTTTTCCTGAAATACTTGAACAGGCATTACTTCATCGATTGGAGGCTGGTGGCTTTGCATACCGTTTATCCCGGCTGGATGCGCTGAATGGTAAGGAAGTACCGATTGCGGGTTCAGCAGAGCCGCTAATTGATGATTTTGAAAGTTTTGATATTCAGGTGCCGAATGGTTTGTGGATATTCCGGGTTGCTCCGGCGAAGGGCTATCTGGACAGCTTTCTGTTAGCGCTGGAACTGTTGGTGGCGGTTTTCTTCTGCGGATTTATTACTCTGATTGCTATGTTAATCAGTCGGTTAAAAAACAATCATTCTTTGCTGGAAATAACCGTTGATGAACGCACCCGTACTCTGAATGATAATTTAAAACGCTTAAATCTGGCGCTGGGCGCATCTCATCAGGCCTGGTTTGATATTGATGTGGCGACAAATACTGTTTTGGTTAGCGATGAGTATATCCGCATGATTGGATATGCACCTGAGGAATATCAGGCAAGTGTTGAAGATTGGGAGAGACGGCTGCATCCAGCGGATAAAGAGAAAATATTGGCTGAATATGCATTATTAGCAACATCTGGCGAAGCCTGCGAATCAGAGTACCGGGTTCAAACGGCTGCGGGTGGCTGGATATGGCTACAGGGCATCGCTGAAGCAGTTGAGTGGCAAGATGGTAAACCTTCCCGGTTGATTGGAATAAATACCAATATTACCCGCCAGAAAAAAATTGAAGCACTGGATATGACCCGTAGCAAAGTGCTTGAGCTGTTGCTGGAAGGCGCTTCGCTGGACGTTATCCTGGAAGCGATAATAGAAACAATTGAAACTCAGAGTCCTGGGTGCTTAGGCAGCGTGTTGCTGTTAGATGAGAAAACTAATCAGCTGTTTACCGGGGCAGGGCCGAGCTTGCCAGACTTCTATAATGAGGCCGTAGACGGTGTAGAAATAGGTGAAATGGTCGGTAGTTGTGGCCGTGCAGCATATACTAAGCAACGGGTTATTGTCTCCGATATTGATAATCATCCTAACTGGGCGCCATTTTTAACGTTAACGACCCAGGCAAATTTGAAGGCCTGCTGGTCTGAACCAGTGATGGGGGCCAACAATAAAGTTCTGGGTACGTTTGCGATCTACCATCCCCGGCCTCATTCTCCTGAAGACGATGATATTAAGCTTATCGAATTTGCTGCTCAACTGGTTGCAATTGCGGTTGAACGGCACCAGACGGATGAAAAGCTGCAGCTGTCTGCACGTATTTTTAATGATACTCATGAATCTATCATGGTGACGGATATTCACGGCACCATAGTTGATGTGAATACACGCTTCTCAGAATTAACCGGTTATAGCGCTGAAGATGCGGTAGGCCAGCAGCCCGGGCTACTTAGCTCAGGCCGCCATCCGCGCAGTTTTTATGAAGATTTGTGGCGCAATTTGCGTCGAGACGGACACTGGCAGGGAGAGATTTGGAATCGTCATAAAGAGGGTTACACGTATGCCATCCTGATGAAAATATCGGCAATACGGAATAACCGTGGTGACGTACTTAACTATGTTGGGCTGGCATCGGATATTACTCAGCATAAAGAGCAGGAAAATAAACTCCGGCTTATGGCCCATTATGATGAGCTGACAAGGCTACCTAACCGTACTCTGTTTGCGGACCGCTTTCGGCAGGCGATTGCTCACAGTAAGCGTCATAACAAGCAGTTAGGAATTTGTTTTCTGGATTTGGATGACTTCAAGCCGGTAAATGACCAGTACGGCCATGAAGTCGGAGACCAACTGATTATTGAAGTTGCCAAACGCATCAATACAGCTTTGCGTGAAGAGGATACTGTTTCCAGACAGGGCGGCGATGAGTTCGCGATGCTGCTGGGAGATATTCAGTCGCTGGAACATTGTGAGTCAATTCTGCAGCGCATTATCGGATTACTTTCACACCCCTATATGATTGACGGGCATGTAATCAGTATCAGTGCGTCTATTGGCGTAACGCTTTATCCGGATGATCACGCCGATCTGGATACTCTGATGCGCCATGCTGATCAGTCGATGTATCAGGCGAAATTAGCTGGCCGTAACCGTTATCATTTCTTTAACACAGAAAAGGACCAGCAGCTGATCCAGCAAAACCAGTTACTGGATGAGATTGCCACCAGTCTGGATATGCGTCATTTCTGTCTGTATTACCAACCGAAAGTGAATATGCGTTCCGGCGATGTATTTGGTGTGGAAGCGCTCATACGCTGGCAACATCCTGAAAAAGGTCTGTTATCACCATTCTATTTTTTACCCGCAGTTGAAGGTACCGAACTGGAAATTTTGCTGGGTGACTGGGTTATCAGTGAAGCCCTGCAACAATTGAGCGACTGGACAGATCAGGGGCTGGAGCTGGAAGTCAGTATCAATATTTCTTCTAATCATTTGAGATCGGATTGTTTTCTGGAAAACTTTGCCACTCAGTTAGCACGGTTTGCCAATATTCAAACCAGCTGCCTGCAGTTAGAAGTACTGGAAAGCAGTGCGTTAGGTGATCTTGATGTCATCAGTGAAATTATTCGTAATTGCCAGAATAAGCTCGGTGTTAAAATTGCTCTGGATGATTTCGGCACAGGCTACTCTTCACTGGCGCATTTACGCAGCCTGTCAGCGGGAACTATTAAGATTGATCAGAGTTTCGTAAGGGATATGCTGGTCGATCCGAACGATTACGCCATTATTGATGGGGTTTTGGGGCTCGCAGACTCGTTTAACCGGGATGTCATTGCCGAAGGGGTGGAAACCACTGAACATGGTTTAATGCTGCTGAGTATGGGCTGTAACGAAGCTCAGGGATACGGAATTGCCCGGCCTATGCCTGCCAGTGAAGTTCCTCAGTGGCTGAAAGATTATTCGCCAAACTCTCAATGGCGACGTTTTGCACAGATGGTACGTAGTAATGAAGACAACAAAATTCAGCTGCTGCGCTTAACCACTAAACACTGGTATCAGAATTTCGAAGCGAAAATTATTGCCCCGCGTATGCAGGATGATCCGTGGGGGATTATGGCTGTGGAAAACTGTCATTTCCGGGCCTGGATTACCCGCGCCCGTCAGGAGCAACTGTTTGACCCAGTTTGGCTGGAACGCTTGTCCAGAGCACAGGCTGATTTCCTTGCGTTGGCATCCAAACTGGTCGCTATGCATAGCAGGGGAGATGAAGAACAGGCGCGTGATGAGTTATCACATTTGCACACTGCCTTTAATGAGTTGGCGGAAGTGCTGGCGCGCTACCAGCCATTTCGTATTACCTGATATCAGTTTACTGTGATTTTGTAGTGGTTATCAGCTTTATATGTGAGGTACTTTTCAGACCGGGCTCATAAGGTCAGTGCTGAAAAACGGACAAATAAGGTAAGATGACTACCTACTGTTTCTCTGATGGCTGGGCATGTGGATCATTTAAATCTTAATTTACTCAAAGCGTTACAGGTGTTGTTACAAACTCGTAATGTGACCCGTGCGGCAGACCAGCTGCATCTGACTCAGTCGGCGATGAGCCGGCAGTTAGGGCAGCTACGGGAGTATTTTGATGATCCTTTATTGATACGGGATGGTAACGAGTACCTGCTTAGCAGCCGGGCAAAGCAGCTGTTACCACAGGTGCAGGAAATTCTCGGCCAGATCAGTGAGCTTAAACAGACCCCTTTATTTGATCCGGCGGCGTGTCAGCGCAAATTTAGCTTTGCCTGTAGTGATTATGTTGCCCAGTTTATCTTTCCGGATATTCTCCAGCAGCTGGCTCAGGAAGCGCCTCAAATCGATATTGCTTATAAAATGTGGCAACCAGACTGGCTGAACAAAGTTGGCCAGCTTGCACTGGACCTGGTTTCTACTGTGAGTCTGGACAGCGCAGACAGCCTTTGCCATTTGCATATAGGGCAGGACTCTCCGGTGTGTCTGCTGGCAGAGAATCATCCTCTGGCACAACGTCAGGCGTTCGGATTGGATGATATGCTGGTGTTTCCTTTCTTACAGCTAAGCAGCGGCGGAGATAAAGACTCTTTCTTTGACCGTTTACTGCAAAGCCAGGGTAAGCAGCGTCGGGTACGTTATGAAGTGCCTTTCTTTGCTGCGGCTTTTCCTGCCTTGGTACACAGCGATATGTTATTAATCACGCCGGCACATATTGCCCGTAATGCCATGGAATTATATCCCCTGACATATCGGCAATTACCCGTTGAGGCACCGGCATTTAATTACTATCTTTACTGGCACGAATTGCATGATGCTGATCCGGCACATCGTTGGTTGCGGGAGTGTATTGCTGCACAAATTAAAGCTTCGCTGTATTCACCACATGAGTATGATTTGAAATCATAACCTTTCATTAAGAAAATGCATTTCTCGCATATAGACTAAGCGACTACACTGCCGCTATTGAAAATCGATGTGAGTGCAGCGTAATGAGTTTAGTGACCTGGTTATCACTGGTAGCAGTCTGTTGTCTGGGGGCAATGTCCCCGGGACCAAGTCTGGCTGTCGTGCTGCGTCATGCTCTGAGTAACAGTACACGCCATGCCGTAATAGCGTCCCTGAGTCATGCTATTGGTGTGGCTATGTGGGCCATGCTGACAATCTGGGGGCTGGCTGTACTGGTGGTAGAAACCCCGCAGATCTTCCAGATAATTACTTATGTGGGGGCCGCATATCTGGCCTGGCTGGGTATTAAAGCACTGCGTTCAAAGGGCAGTCAGTTAGCACTGGATGGGAAGCAAGTGCCCGTATCTGCGGCCGCCTGGGACGGACTTATGGTCTCAGTGCTGAATCCTAAGCTGGCTGTTTTTTTTATCGCGCTGTTCTCGCAATTTGTATCTGCAGATTTGTTGCTGACGGATAAGCTAATCATGCTATCGACCGTAACTGTGATCGATTCTGGCTGGTATATCCTGCTGACTGTTTTACTGGCAAGGACTGGGCTGTTAGCGAAGATGCAGCGAGGCGCTGCGACTGTGGATAAAGTCAGCGGCGTGGTGTTAATCGGATTAGCACTGAAAATAGCGATTTAAAACTTACCGGAACATCTGGAAAAAAGTTTAAGCCTTTTGCAGGGGCTTAAAGCCGGGCTGCTCAGGCAGTCCGGCTTTTTTTGTTTTGTGAAGTATCAGAACTCGTAACGGGCATTGAGCAGAATGGTACGACGCGCTCCGTAGTAGCAAGCGCTGTTGCCACTACAGGCCGAAATAAACTTTTTATCTGCCAGATTACGTACGTTCAGAGATAGCTGCCAGTCAGCAATGTCGTAGCTTGCCAGCGCATCATAAAGTGTAACGGATGGAGTACGAAGGGTACCGTATCCGTTGTCGCTGGAACCTACAAACCGGCTACCTAAACCAACTTCCAGTGCCTCATTAATTCGGTATTTACCGAATATGGAAGCCATATCTTTCGGGCGGCCCGCCAGTTCATTACCGAGGAACTTGCCAGTACTGTCTTTAGTCACTTCAGTCTTTGCATGGGTGTAGTTTGCTAGCAGGCTGAAACGATTCCAGTCTTTACGCAGTTCTGCTTCAAAGCCTTTAATCGTCACTTCTTCCAGTTGAATCCTGCTGCCCAGTAGAGGGTTGGCCGGATCGCGTTCCAGGCGGTTTTCCTCTGTGGTGTGGTAGATAGCAGTGTTCAGCGACAGGCTGCTGTCCGGTTGGAATTTTATTCCTGCTTCATACTGTATATTTTCCTGTGGTTTGAACGGATTACCGCTGCCGTCAGAGCCTGCAGTTGGATCAAATGCTGTGGCTACGCTGATGTATGGCGAGACACCATTATCAAAGTTATACAATGCACCTAAACGGCCGGACAGTTTATCACCGGAGCGTCTGGTGCCATTATCGAAACTGCTGGAGTAGTGTGACCAGCGCATCGCAGCTCTCAGGTCCCATTGATTAATTCGAATATTGTCTTGAAGATAGATGCCTTGCTGCTTCAGCGTATTGGTTGGCCGTTTAGTCAGTACGACATTTGTTGGCAGGTTTGGTGACGGGTTAAACGGGTCAACCTGTTTGGTTGCCAGTGTTGCAGCGTTATTTGTCTGGATGGCCGTTAGCAGACTGGTCTGGTCATTCCAGCGGGATTCTCTTAGCGTGTTATGGCTGAGGTCCAGCCCCAGGGTCACCTCGTGTTCCGCTTCACCTGTTTCGAAATTAGCTGTCAGTTGGTTATCCCAGCCCAATGAGCTGAGCTCACGATTGATGGCTTCGGATAGTACCGGCACATTATTGCCCGGGAATTGCGTATTGATCAGTGTTGTTGCATTAGCTCTTGGGAGGCCCTGGGCGACCAGCGCATCGATAATACCTGTTTTAGAAATAGCGTACTGGCTGTTGTAATCGCCTTCGCCCCTCAGGTAGCGGAAGTTAGAGTTGTATTTCCAGGTATCGTTGAACTTGTGCTTAAGCTTCAGTGTGACTGAATCAGTTTCTGTCTCGTATTTATCAAAGTCAGGATGTCCCAGAAAAGTATCAGTAGGCAGTCTCTGGTTTTCCGGTAGGCCAATTGTTGTTTCCTGTGGCAGGAACTGCAGGGTTGAACCGGACTTGTCACGTTGTACCAGGGCTATAGCCGTCAGGTCTGTAGCTTCGTTGATTTGCCAGTGCAGAGAAGGATTAAGCAGCAGGCGGTTATCTTCAACATGATCTACCTGTTGATCTGCTTTACGGCCTAAAGCCACCAGACGGTAGTTGAGATCATTACGACCCGCCACACTGCCCTGAGTGTCTAAACTTATCTGGGCACGGTTTCGGTTGCCTGCCTGTAACCCAATTTCGGTACGCTCTTCCCCTTGTGGTGTTTTAGAGTCAGCAGCAATAATTCCTCCCAGAGAGCCCTGGCCGTATAGAGAAGATACAGGGCCTTTTAATATCTGAATGTTTTCCAGTGTATAAGGTTCGATACGGGCACGGTTATAGAAACCATAGTCTGTGCGAAGCCCATCCAGATAATAAGACACATCAGCGCCACGGATCACCACGGTATCAGTTCGACTGTCGACGCCAAATTCACCTGCTTGCACACCTGCGTTATACGTCAGAGCGTCTTGCAGAGTTTGTGCGCCGGTATCTTTCAGCTGAGCCTGATTAATGATGGAAATTGAATATGGTGAATCGCTTATAGGCCGTGAAGACTTGGTACTGCTTGCAGGCCCTTCTTCCGAATAGCCAAGGGCCTTTGCGTTGATTACAACGGTTTCTTGCTGGGTTACTTCTGCTGCGAGTACCGCATTCGCGCTGCAAATCGCCAGCGCCAGCACAGAGGAGTTCATTCGGGGTTTCATAGAACTGCTTTCCTTATAAATTACAGGTGGTATACCTGATCAGGGCAGTGCCTGGCGAATAGCTGGGTGGGGCCTTGAGAGAGTTTTGTTATTTGGTTTACTGGCGGAATGTCTGCTTAGTGGCTGGCGTAATGCTCCGGTCCAACATCAAAAATATGGCCGGGGCCGGCATCAATTAGCAGGAAGTAATCTTGTTTTGGGGTGATAAAGTTAAATTTACCCTGTTGGTCTGTCCGGGTTTTATTCAGGCGGTACAGGTCCAGACTCATAACTTCAATTGAAAGATTAGCCGGGCTGATTTCGTCTAACTCAACTGAGCAAATCTGGCGGCTACCTTCAGTTTCACAACTGACATCAGCGCCGTCAGCATAACTGTGCGCAGGTAATATTACCGTTAGCAGTGCAGCGGTTGTGCATAATAGACGGCTAATGTTTTTAACGTCCATCGATTGTCTCCTTGCCGTTGGCATTCAGTGACCAGCTGGTCTGATATACCTGGCCGTTCCAGCCAATTGCAGTTAACCAGATCTGTTCATTGCCGGTTAGTGTGCGGGGCAGGTGAATATCCGCATGACGTGATCCTTTAGGGCCATGAATCAGAACTCCCGGAGCACGTAACGTGCGGGGTTCTCCGACCCTTAGATAGGTAAATTTGAATACTTCAGCGGCTTCGTCGGGCAGCGCAACATTGAAGTTGACCGAAGCATTTGGCCGGATAGGGTTGAGGTCTTTTTCCAACAGGCCGGCCACCGCATTCATCGATACTTTCCAGTTACTCACAGACTGAGGTTGGTATAGGAAGCCCGCACCTTTAGTGCCCTGACTGCTTAGTGTCAGGGCTATACCACAACCTGCGCAGATACCTAAAATTAGCAAAACGTTCATGTATTTGAATACGCCGAAAGGTCTGCCCCAGGGGCGTGTAATACGCCATGATTTATGCAGTCGGCGAATAAGAGTATTGCGGGAATAGACAATACGGGCGGCACGGGCAGTACGCTTCAGATTGATAATCAACCCACTGATACAGAGTGCCGTCATGCCTATTCCAAACAGAAACCAGATGAGTTTGATCAGTAAGTCAAAGGCGTTTCCTGAGGCCCAGTTGCCAATATGCAGAGGCGGCATAGCCATATCAGCCCGTTGTGCCGGTGTGTACTTATCAACAGTATGGCTGGCAATAATTTCAGCGGTAAAAGGGTTCAGGTAAAGCTTATTTTGCCGGCCGTTCGGCACCAGCCAGGCGTCGCCGGCGAAGGTGACTGTGTAAGGATCGGCATTGTGCTCAGGAGGGTTAATACCAAGAATCTGAGCGTCTGGATATGCTTTTCTGACGGTTGTGATCATGCTGGCAGCACTAAGCATAGTGCCTGAGACATTGTCGATGTCTGCGTAGCTAAGCAATGGCTTGATATTGGCCGGTTCCACTGGGTTTGGTGCATCCAGGTGGCTGATAAGTGGGTTTTCGTAAAACCACCAGGTGCCGGTAACGCCAATGATAAGCACAAACCATAAACTCCAAAGACCGATGAGCTTATGCAGATCAGACCAGAATAGCCGGGCATTCTGAGTACGGGGTAACCGGAAGAAGAAGCGCCAGAATTTTGGATAGGCGTACAGACCCGCGATCAGAGACAGTAGAGTGAGCAGACCGAATACGTTCACTACACTGCGACCAATTACGGGTAAGTACAGTGTAGAGTGAAGGAATCCAATAAAACGGCCCGGTGTCAGGACTGGTGTATCACCGTTAACTTCGCCAGTGTATGGGTCAATCCAGGCGTAACGGAAGCCGCCGGCAGCATCGTTAAACATTGCAAAGGATGCAAATCCAGGGTGCTGACTCATTGTTTCAAAGAAGCTTAAACCAAATTCCGGATATGCGGCCTGTAAGCGATCCAGTAATTCGCCAGCACCGAGCCGCACATCTCCTGGAGAGGCGCGGAATTCAGAATACAGTAACCAGTCGATTTCCAAAGACAGAACAGCTAAAGCACCACTGAGTAACACAACTGTAAATAACAGACTGAGTTTCAGGCCAACGAAACTGTGGATTAGAAATGCTGTGTATTGAACAGACAGAGGTTTTCGGGGCGCACGAAGAATATTCATCCGGGCGCGGAAGTAGTTTTGCAGGCCTTGCATACCAGAGCCATCCAATCGTCAGAAGCAATAAGGGACCAGGCCCTTTGGCTATAATTGCGGCGTGTTTCGCCGATCTTTGAATGGCTTGCTGACAGACGTATTTTAATGATGTCGTCAGCTGGCTGGTTCAGTATTTGCTGCTATTCAGGTAAGTTTTACCTATGGTAAAAAACAGCGGCTGGCATGTTAAAACAATGTAAATATTATTGCAAATCATTCCTATTAAGGTGTTTTTTCGAAGGTTATATCTAATAAAAACAGATGATTAGGAAAGGTATTCGGGAGGAGGAACTGCCTGACACATTAGGGCAGGCAGTGGGGGGGATGTTATTGATTTTTTTCCAATGCCAGATATTGATCAATACCTTTGATCTTGTCTTCCGGGTGATGGTTTACATAAAGCACGGTGGTTTCACTATCTGCACAGATTTTTTCAATCAGGCTAAGCACTAGCTGCCGGTTCATATCATCCAGGCCCAGGCAAGGTTCGTCGAGGATCAGTAGTGGTGGGTGTTTTACCATGGCTCTGGCGATTAGCAGCAGGCGCTGGTCACCGTAAGAAAGTTTGTTAAATGGCTGATCAGCACGGTCAGTCATACCTAATAATGCCAGCCACTGATCGGCAATACTGCGCTGACGGTCAGTATATTTGCTGTACAGACCGATGCTGTCGTAAAAACCGGAGATAATAACATTTCGCAGGCTGATACTGACTCGGTATTCCCATTGCAGAGCAGTGGATACATAGCCTATGAACTGCTTAATTTGCCAAATACTTTCACCGCTACCGCGCTGAAAACCAAACACGAAAATATCATTCACATAGCATTGTGGATGATCGCCGGTAATCAGCGACAGCAAACCGGTTTTACCACAACCGTTAGGACCACTGAGTTGCCAGTGCTGGCCAGGATTAATCGTCCAGTTCAGATTCTTGATAATGGCTTTATCTGCATATTTGATGTTTATGCCGTTTAGCTTTACCAGAGGGTCTTGCGGATTTAATGCTGGAATGGCGGTTTCAGGATCTGCATCAGGTACCTGTAAATCAGTGGTCTTCAGGTGTAGCAGTTTATACAGCTCGTCATATGCTTGCTGATCCTGTTTATCGATTGTTAGCTGCAGACGTCCATGATCCATATAGGCAATATGAGTAATAAAATCCGGAAACTCATCAAAGCGGTTCAACACCATAATCATAGGTACTGTTTTGATCAGCGAACTTAAATAGGCCTGTAACATGGCCAGCGTATCCACATCCAGTCCATCAAAAGGTTCATCCAGTACTAGCATATCCGGTTCACTGGCGAGGGCGCGAATCAGCATTACCTTACGTGATTCACCAGTGGATAACTTCCGAAATGCCCGTTCTTGCAGGTATTCAAGCTTAAACTTAGCGACTAAGTCGTCAATTAAAGTCTGGTTATCAGATACCTGTGCGATGATGTCTTTTACCGATGTACCTTCAGTAATCACATCCATGATATCGGCATCATCTTTTTTCAGTTCAGCAGCAATCAGTTCTGCCTGAGCTTCAAATGAAACCAGGCCGACTTTGGCTGGCATGCCTTCAGCGCTGCCTTCGAGAATATCTCCCACACCGGCAAGAACGGCCGCAAGGGCTGATTTTCCCGCGCCATTGGTACCGGTAATTACCCAGTGCTGTTGTGGTTCGATTTTCCAGTTGATCTGCTCGAGCTGGAAGCGCTCGTCGAAGTCGACACTAAGATTGTCAAAACGGATAGTCATAATTTGCTCTGCAGTCTGTAATAGCCAGTTATAAAATGTAGGTAAAGAGCTTTGCAAAAGGCTTGGGTATTTTGGGGAATATCATTAGGCGTTTTACAAAGGTCTCTGTAGATATAAAAAAGGCCGGATACTTCTAAAAGAAGCGTTCCGGCCTTCGTATGCTTGCTTATCTGAACTTGTGGTTCAGACAGTCATGCCTGTGGAGAAAGTCTTATACGATTTTCTTCATGTCAGACATGTAGCCACGCAGTTCAGTACCGATTGCTTCAACCGGGTGAGCACGCAGAGCAGCGTTAACTTCGATCAGACGCGCGTTGTCTACGCCGTTGTCAGCAAGGTCCATGCCTTTACCGATAACGTCAGTTTCGATGCTCTTCATGAAATCTGTCAGCAGAGGCAGACACGCGTGGTTGTACAGGTAGCAACCGTATTCTGCTGTATCAGAAATAGTCGCGTTCATTTCGTACAGTTTCTTACGTGCGATAGTGTTAGCGATCAGCGGTGTTTCGTGCAGAGACTCGTAGTATGCAGAGTCAGCGATGATGCCAGCAGCTGTCATAGTTTCGAAAGCCAGTTCAACACCCGCTTTAACCATAGCAACCATCAGGATGCCGTTGTCGAAGAATTCCTGTTCAGAAATTTCAACGTCGCCTGCCGGAGTCTTCTCGAAATTAGTCTCAGCAGTTTCTGCGCGCCAGCCCAGCAGGTTCGCATCGTCGTTCGCCCAGTCAGCCATCATGCCGCTGGAGAAAGCGCCAGTCATGATGTCATCCTGGTGCTTGTTGTACAGTGGACGCATGATAACTTTCAGTTCTTCAGACAGATCGAAAGCTTTGATCTTCGCTGGGTTAGACAGACGGTCCAGCATGTTAGTCACGCCGCCGTACTTCAGGGCTTCAGTGATAGTTTCCCAGCCGTACTGGATCAGCTTAGACGCGTAACCCGCATCGATGCCTTTCTCAACCATCTTGTCGAAGCACAGGATAGAACCAGTCTGCAGCATACCGCACAGGATTGTCTGCTCGCCCATCAGGTCGGACTTAACTTCAGCAACGAAAGAAGACATCAGTACGCCAGCTTTGTGACCGCCAGTACCAACAGCGTATGCCTTAGCCAGAGCCAGACCTTCGCCTTTAGGATCGTTGTCTTCGTGAACAGCGATCAGGGTAGGAACACCGAAACCACGCACGTATTCGTTACGTACTTCAGAACCTGGGCACTTAGGTGCAACCATGATTACTGTCAGGTCGTCACGGATCTGCATACCTTCTTCAACGATGTTGAAACCGTGAGAGTAAGACAGGCAAGCGCCTTCTTTCATCAGCGGCATAACAGCTTCAACTACAGGTGTGTGCTGCTTATCAGGCGTCAGGTTCAGTACAACGTCAGCTGTAGGGATCAGTTCTTCGTAAGTGCCAACGGTGAAACCGTTTTCAGTAGCACTTTTCCAGGACTGACGCTTTTCAGCAATAGCAGCAGCACGCAGTGTGTAAGAAACGTCACAGCCGCTGTCACGCAGGTTCATGCCCTGTGCCAGGCCCTGTGCGCCACAACCGATAACAACAATCTTTTTGCCTTTCAGCGCTTCTACGCCTTCATCGAATTCGTTCAGGTGCATGAAGCGGCATTTAGCCAGCTGAGCCAGCTGCTCACGCAGTGGCAAAGTGTTGAAGTAGTTATTAGACATGGTCTGTGTATCTCTTTAGTTAGCCTGTGAACAGGCGTTCATTATTCTGCTTTACGGCCTGTCAGCCATAAAAGATTATTCCGAGTCGCGGAGCATTATATAGAGATGCTCAGTGACTGTAATGGGGCAAGTTTAGTGTAAAGTTTGTCTTGCGTATATTGATATATTTGGATGGCAGTGTTGCAAAAAATGAAATGCTTTTCTGGAATGAATTATCAGCATTCAATTTAAGTAATTAATAATGGAAGTCTTGGAACGGTAAGCAGGCGAATACAAGTTACTGACGGCAGTGCTCTATAGTTTTTCTGCGTTGTGAGCACTGCTGCCTGTGGATGAAAATGTAGGTCTGATTTTATTTTGCTGCCTTATTTTATTTAGCTTCCTGGCTTTATTGCTGACTTAACAGTGTCACTTCTCGCTGCGGGAATGGAATCTCAACATTATTCGCTTTGAATGCACTGTAAACCGCGGCGTTGATCTGAAATTGTGTTTCAAATAATTGTCTTGTAGGCACCCAGTAGCGGTAGGCGATATTCACGCTGGAATCGCCAAACGAGGCAATACCCACCTGCGGTAAAGGCTTATCAACAATGTTTGAGTTGTTGCTTAATTGCTGTTTGATCAGAGTAATGGCCTGGGCCGGATCGGCGCTGTAGCTGATGCCAATTTCTGCTTCAACAACGGTATTTTCGAATGAGTTTACTAATACTTCCCCGACAATATGCTTGTTTGGAATAGTGATGATCTCGCCATCTTCGGTTGAGAGCAGGGTATAAGCCAGACGGATTTCTTCTACAACTCCGCAAACATCATTACAACGGATGGTGTTACCTACTACAAAAGGTCGGGTGATTATGATGGTGAAGCCCGCACCGTAGTTAGAGAATACACCCTGCAGAGCAAACCCAATACTCAGCGATATAGCACCGATTGCAGCAATAAAGGGGGCGACACTGATGCCGAATTTGCCGAGGCAAATAATGGCGACCATGGCGATAAGTAATAGCCTGACGGTGCTGCTGATAAAGTGGCTAAGTGTGATGTCGACATTATGTCGTTTACAGAGTTTGAGTGTCAGATTGCCAACCCAGCGGGCAACTATCAGACCAAGGATAAGGATGATAATGGCGCCAATGACCTGAAAACTGTAATTGATGAAGAAATCAATAATCAGGTTGTAGAAGTGGGTGAGTGTTTCCAGCTCTTGGTCGATCATCTTTATTCCATTGTCGTGCGGTATTTGTATAAAAGCTATCAGCTTCCCACTTGGCGGACAATCTTTTCGGTCAGAATTGATAAGGCAGAGGAGAGCTCGTCACAATTTCTAATAGTCGGTCAGGAAAAATGGAGAATGTTCTTCTCAGAAAGCCATGTAGTTCTGAGCTGATCGTTCATGTTACTTAATGATTTTTCTGAGCTGTTTTCACACAAGTGTTTGAAAATTATTCAAGAATTAAGAGGCGATTCCCCTTCAACTCGTTATACTGCAATTGTTGATATAGCCAGGGTAAGGCTAATTTCTGACTGGCAGGAAGGTCAGTCTTTACGGAGTCTACCTGAATGCTAACGATCAATAAGTATTCATTATTTACTTTTACACTGACGCTGGTTTTTATTGCTGTTATTACGTCTGCTACCGGATTTGCAATTAACAATATTGAGCAAGCCACCAAACTGCAGATTCGCGCATCGTTACAGACTATTCTTAAAACCACAGTTACCACTTATCAGATCTGGATACAGTACCGTAAGCGTGATGCTGTCGAGCTGGCAATGTCTTCCCCTGTTCAGGCTATGTTACATGGAGGCTCCGGTACTGAGCATCATCAAGGTTCATTAGCAGAGTTACGCAGCTTTATTGGGCCGGTTTTACAACGGGAAAAGGATCTGGGGTTTTATATAATTTCACCGCAGCGGACGAATATAGCCTCTTTGCGGGATGAAGAATTACATAGATTAAACCTGATACAGATGCAGCGTCCCGATTATCTGGATCGCGCATTTCAGGGTGAAACCCTGTTCATACCAACTTTGTCGTCAGATAGCACTGACACCGGGCAGGTGTCGGCAGAGAGCGCGCACCTATCTATTTTTGTTGTGTCTCCCGTTAAGCAGAATGGTCAGGTGAAAGCTGTACTGGCTTTGCAGATCAACCTCGATACTTTGTTTAATCATGTGTCTGGACTGGCCCGGCTGGGAGATACAGGGGAAACATACGCCTTTGATAAAAATGGCATGCTGCTTACTGAAAGTCGTTTCGAACACCAGTTAGTTAACAGTCGATTAATTAGTCACGACAGTAACAGCATTATGAATATTCGTATTACTGACCCTGGTGGTAATACTTTGCTTGGCTTTAAACCGGATACATTACCGCAGCAGTGGCCGTTAACGATCATGGCTGCCAGTGCTACGCAGGGCATTTCAGGGTCTGATATGAATGGGTACCGTGATTACCGTGGGGTACCTGTATTTGGTGCCTGGTTGTGGGACCACGACTTAGGCTTCGGCATTACCTCTGAAATAGATGTAAAGGAGGCTTTGGCATCCTACTATCAAACGCGTCAGGCAATATTGGGTGTTCTCACGGTTATTTTAGTGATGACACTGTTATTACTGGCTTATGTGGTACGGAGTCAGCAAGTTAAAAAGCAATATCTGCAAAAAGCGAAAGATGATCTGGAACAGAAGGTAGCGGTTCGTACGGCGGAGCTGAATATTACCCGGATGGAGCTGGAAACAGCCAACCGGGAGCTCGAAGTACTGGCTACTACAGACAGCCTTACTTCATTGGCTAACCGGCGTTGTTTTGATGATCATCTGGAAAAAGAGTGGCTTTATTGTCAGCGTGAAAATAAATCTCTGGGTATTTTACTGGTAGATATCGACTACTTTAAACGTTACAACGATTTTTATGGTCACCCATGCGGCGATGAATGTTTACGCAATGTGGCTAAAGCGTTGCGTAATATAAATGTGATTCGCCGTCCTGGTGATCTGATTGCCCGATATGGAGGGGAAGAGTTTGCGATTATTCTTTCTGCACCAAACTCTGCTTACATGAAGGACGTTGCTGAGTTACTCAGAAACGCGGTTTATCAGTTAAAAATTGAGCATCAGGCATCTAAGCTGACAGAAAAGTCAGTCACCATAAGTGTGGGGTACGCACTGGCTGTTGATTTACAAAAGGTAACAGCAGAGACACTCATCTCCCGGGCTGACCAGGCATTGTATAAAGCAAAATCTTTGGGGCGAAACCAGAGTTGTGCTGATGACGATACAGCATCCAGGCAGGAACAGACCGCCAGCTAATCTTTAGTTGATAAGGCGAAAGAGTAATGCAGTATGTTAACGGTTTAGTGAGTGATTAGTGTATTGAGCAAGAACGGACAGCCGTGTTGTTGCTGAGTTGCAGAATTAAAAAAGGCGCTTCAATTGAAGCGCCTTTTTATTATCAGCCTGAGTTAGGCTTATAAGCCTTGCTCATCTGCCATCTTGCGCGCAATTTGTGGTGCGCTCCAAAGTGATGGCAGCAGTACCAGTGATACAGGTACTGCTGTTACAACGATAAAGGATTGTAGTGCTGAAATACCGCCTGAACCGATAGAGATCAGGATGGCAGCCATAACACCCATTGCCAGGCCCCAGAACACACGTACAGAGCTTTGTGGTGAATCATGACCGGTCATTACCATGGAGATTGCATATGTCATGCAGTCGCCGGTAGTCGCAACAAAAATAGTTGTCAGGATCAGGAACAGTACAGAAATAGTGAAGCCCATAGGCAGCTGTTCGGTAATCGCAAGCAGTGCCGCCGGTAAGTTAAAACCGGTAAAGGGTTCAGAAATAATCCCAGGGTTATCCAGCTCAAAAGACAGACCACTCCCGCCAACAATAGTGAACCAGAAACAAGTGATTACCGGTGCAACAATCGAGATAGTCAGTACCAGCTCACGAATACTACGACCACGTGAAATGCGTGCAACAAACATCGCCATCAGCGGGCCGTAGCCCAGGAACCAGCCCCAGAAAAATACAGTCCACCAGTCTAACCAGCCTGGGCTGGCACGGAAGGTCGCCATAGAAACGAATTTATCAATGTAGATACCGAAAGAGTGCAGGTAGCTATCAATGATAAACGCAGTAGGGCCGAAGAATAAGATGAAAGCCATCAGGCCAACAGCCAGTGCTACGTTTAAGTTACTCAGAACCTTGATGCCTTTAGTTACGCCGCTCACTGCAGAGAGGGTATAAAGTGCCATCAGGCCAATCAGAATTGTTAGCTGAGTGGTATAAGTATTTGGAATGCCGAACAGCTTTTCCAGACCGAAACTTACCTGCAGGCCAAGGAAACCTATTGGACCAACAGTACCGGCAACAACTGCTAATACGCAGCTGGCATCAGCAATGATTGCGATAGGTCCTTTCAGTGCACGTTCGCCAAAGACAGGGTAAAGCAAGGTACGTGGCTTAAGGGGCAAGCCTTTTTCATAGTGCAGGTACATCAGTACGATGCCGGTCAGGCTGCCTAAAATAGCCCAGGCCAGGAAGCCCCAGTGCATGAAGCTCTGGGCCAGCGCGTTATAAGCTGCTTCCGGAGTGCCAGTTTCACCGCCAAATAAAGGTGGTGGTGAAGTGAAGTGGGCCATTGGTTCAGCTGCAGCCCAGAAAACACCACCGCCTGCCAGTAGGGTACACATCAGGATAGAAACCCAGTTAAAGGTTGTCATCTCAGGTGCTTTCAAACCACCTAGCATAACTGAACCCGTGCGGCCGAAGCTGAGAAATAATCCAATCACGAATGTCAGTAACAGAAGTACTTGCCAGTAGGCACCGAAATACTTAGTAGACAGCGCAAATGCACTGTTCACCATGCCTGATACGAGCTCAATATCGTACATCGCCATAATAGCGAACAGCACGAGAACGCCACCGCTGATCAAGAATACAGGAAGGTCGACCCCTTCCAACATGCCTTTCCTCTTAGTGCCTTCGTAGGCACCAGATGAAAGAGTGCTTGTGTTGCTCATGAGATTGTCTCCTGACAAGTCGTTATTTTTATTGCAGGTGACCGCGAAACGGTCGTTTTTTTGTCAATGTAAAAAGTACCGGGTGCTACTGAATATGCCGAGCACAGAAGGTCTTTGTACGTATTTATGATGGGCCTGAGCCCTGATCCAGGATGTAGAAACAGTTGGTGTGGCTATTATCAGCAGTGCTGATATTGGCGACCGGCGTTGTACCGTCTGATCATTTGTTGGTGGTGCTGCGTTAGCAGCCTGAATCAGACATAGTGGTCTTCAAATTGGATTGCGCTGATCATAGGGAAAGCAACTCAATAATAAAGTTAATAATAAATATCATTTGATAATAGAAATTTATCGTAGTTGTGGATAAGTGAGCGGTGCTCTAATAGCTCAGGGTGAGAGATGCTTAATTCTGGGCCTAAAGCTGATCGCAGGTGATGTCAGGTATGGTTCAACTTTGTTGGTTGTATGTGAGAGATAAAGGCCTGTGAGGGTGCTTTCCAGAGAAGAGTCAGTTAGTCTCAGTTGTACATCAACTGGATGGGAAGTGGGCTAATGTAGCACTTGAAAATATGCAGGTTTGCACTATTTTCGACTGAAACTATCGTTTAGTTTTTCTATTAGAGGCCATAAATCATTCTTATAAACTTTATTAAAGATTCTTAGCCTGTTAAGTTTATATTGAATAAATGTTCAATAATAAAAAAGAGGTTCGAAAATGCTTAAAAAGGTATTCGTGAAAGGCCTTATAGCTGCCGCCGTAATGGGTGCATCTGTTACCGCTATGGCAGAAGACTGTGGAGACGTATCGATTGTTGAGATGTCCTGGCCGTCAGCAGAGTTTGCTGCAAACCTGGATAAACTCATTCTGGAAGAAGCTTTTGGCTGTAACGTTACATTAGTTCCGGGGGCGGCGATTACCAGTCTGGCGTCAATGGAAGCTAAAGGACGTCCACACATTGCCCCTGAGTTTTGGGCAAACGCAGTTATTAATCAGTTACGTAAAGCAGAAGATGCCGGCAAAGTGGAAATTACCACTAAGCTGATTCCGGATGCTTACGAAGGCTGGTATGTATCTGAATTTGTTGCGAACAATCATCCGGAGCTAAATACCGTTGATGATGTTCTGAAGCGTAAAGATCTGTTCCCTTCTAAAGAAGACCCAAGCAAAGGTGCATTTGTTAACTGTCCGTCCGGCTGGTCCTGCCAGGTGTTGAATGACGGTTTGATCAAGCCAAGCGCTTATAACCTGGAAGGTAATGGTTTCGTCAGTGTTGATCCGGGTTCCGGGGCTGGATTGGACGGTACAATTGCTAAATCATACGACCGTAACGAAGCATGGTTTGGCTACTACTGGCAGCCTTCTGCTGTAATCTCAAAGTATGAGCTGAAAAAGTTGGATTTTGTTGACGGTTACGAACAGGACAACTGGGATAACTGCGTCTCCGATCCTGAATGTGATACGCCTAAACGTTCCCGCTTCCCAGCTTCAGATGTATTTACAGTTGTTGCCAGTGAGTTTTCCAAGGAGAACCCTACCGTCGTAGAGTATCTGAAGAAGCGCGCTTACAACTCCGATCAGGTAGGTAAAGTACTGGTTTACATGCTGGATAATCAGGCTGACGGTGAGACAGGTGCAATTGAGTTCCTGAAAACTCAGGAAGATGTCTGGACTCAGTGGTTAAGCCCTGAAGATGTTGCCAAAGTTAAAGGCGCAATCTGATTACGCTGATTGACATATCTTAGAAGCCTTTCTTGAGTAATGGCTTTGTTTAAAGATAGAAAGATAAAAAGGGATTCTTATTAGGATCCCTTTTTTTGTATGCGCCTGTCTATATGATCTGCTTTTGATACCTGCATTCTTATTCAGGAATGCTATGTCCGGGTTTCTAATTAATCCCTGTTATGACTATCATGCAGCATAGATTCATCAAGGCATCCTGTTTATGAAACCTCGTCACCGTCTTGGGCTCCGTGGTCGACTGTTTATTGCATTTGGCGCGCTGAGTGCGCTTACTCTGTTGGCCAGTATTGTTAGCTGGATCTCTTATAACCGTTTGGGAGATGAGTTTAACCGAGTCGTAGAAGGCAATATTTATACTCTGAGTCTGATGGCGGATCTAAAGGAACGTGGCACCACTATCACCTTGATGGCACCAACGTTGTTGGCGGCGAAAGATGAACAAACCAGGCAGCAGATACACCGTGAACTAAACCTCAATATTACGGTTATGAGCGATCTGTTACCCCGAATCTCGGCTGTCACCCAGGATCATCAGGCACAACAAGCGCTGTTTGGGCAAATCGAAACATTGAGCAATACCCTTGCGGAACTCGATCGGAATGTTTTCCATAAGCTGGAAATTCAACGCCAGAAAGAGTCGGAAAACCAACGTCTTAGATGGGTTGCGTCGAGTTTTCTGAGTGACATCAATACTCTGACAGAGAATGTTCAGCAGAATTTATTTAGTCAGTTTAATCAGGATTTTCCGGATTCCTGGATAGTCATGAATAACTTTGGCAAGGATGCAATCAGCACCATTAATGCTGATTTACAGCGCTTATTCAGAATCAAAGCGGATGTGAATCTGCTGATTAATCTGGTGGACCGTGCCCAGCATCTGCCCGATCTGAACTCACTGATTGCCACACAGACCCATTCAGATGAAATTATTACCCGCATAAAGCAGGATCTTAAGGCTGTTGAACAATTACACGGAGTACAGGCGCTGACGCAAACAGTTGTGAATATTGTCTTTCTGACCCGCGGTGAAAATAATATGTTTACCATTCGGAGCCAGGAACGGGGGATTCTTGGCGAGGGTGAAGCGTTGCTAGCGCAGATTCGGGAACAGCTGGGATCTCTGAATCAGTTAATTGCTGTTCAGACCAATAAGACTGAAGCGGCGGCGAAAAGCTCTGCAGAGAATGCTCAGGGAACTATCAAAAAGAGCCGTATCTGGATGCTGCTGATGGTGGCAGCGAGCTTACTGTTTTCTATTTTAATTGTCTGGTTGTATGTCGGGCGAAACATGGTGGCGCGAATTACCAGCCTTGATACCAGTATGCGGGCGATCGCCAATGGTAATCTTGATGCCAGAGTGCAGGTGAAGGGTCATGACGAGATAGGCACGATGGCGCGCTCACTGGTGAGTTTCCGTGATCAGTTAAGTAGTTTGCAGGAAGAGCTAGTGCAGGCGGGTAAACTGGCGGCACTGGGACAGTTATCGGCAGGTATTGCTCATGAGATTAATCAGCCACTTTCCGCCATCGGGCATTACTCGCATAACGGCGTACGTCTGATTCAGTCCGGCCGGCTGGAAGAAACTGAGAAAAATCTTAATCAGATTTCTAATCTGACTAAGCGCGCCACGATTATTATCACCCGTCTTAAATCCTTAGCCCGCAAACAACAGGACAACTTTGTGGCCGTGGATCTACTGCAGGTTGTGGATAACGTTCTGCTGATGCTGGAAGGTGATGAGGTACGTAAACTCACCGACATTGACGTAAGCTTTGATGCGCAGCCAAGCCTGGTATATGCGGATTCTATTCAGCTTGAACAGGTGATGCTCAATTTGTTGACGAATGCGCTGGATGCTATCAGGGAGCAGGCGGATAAACGCATTCAGATTAGCTGTACAAAGCGTGATGAACGTTTGGATGTTTATGTCCGGGATAATGGGCCAGGTATCAGCAGCGACCTGAGCGATAATATTTTTGAGCCTTTCTTTACCACTAAACGTCGCGGTCAGAATCTGGGCTTAGGTCTGTCGATTTCCTATAACATAATTAAGAACTTTGGCGGCAAACTGACGGCGGAGAATACACCGGCATCAGGGGCGTCGTTTTGTATCCAGTTACCCGAGTATCGGAGAAGTAATGCATGAGTACTGCCATGACTGATGGCCAGGTAATCGTTATTGACGATGAAGAGATCGTTCGTGAATCAATGATTCAGACCCTTCAGTTGGAAGGGTATAGCGCTGTTGCATTTGAAAGCCCACAGGAAGCTATGGCTGTTTGCTCAGTGGCATGGCAGGGGGTGATTATCTGCGATGTGCGCATGGACATTATGGATGGCCTTAAAGTACTGGAGCAGGTGCTGGAGATTGATCCGGAAATCCCTGTGATCATGTTTAGCGGTCACTCTGATATAGCAATTGCCATTCAGGCAATCCGTATGGGGGCTTATGACTTTCTGGAGAAAACCGATGATCCGCAACATCATCTGAACACTGTTCAGCGTGCCTGGAAAAAGCGTCAGCTAGTGCTGGAAAATCGTTCATTGAGAAAAGTGATCGAAGGCCAGCATGAAATTGATAAGCGCTTAGTCGGCCAGACGCAATCTATCCGGCGGCTGCGTGAAACGGTATTGCAGTTAGCACAGGTGGATGTAGATCTGATTATCAATGGTGCTACAGGAACGGGAAAAGAGGTTGTTGCCAGATGTTTGCATGACTTTAGCCCGCGGGCAAAAAAGCCGTTTGTGGCGCTAAATTGCGGAGCACTGACTGAATCGGTCATTGAAAGCGAATTGTTTGGCCATGAAGCGGGCGCTTTTACAGGGGCCCAGAAACGGCGCACTGGTAAAATAGAATACGCCAGTGGCGGTACGCTGTTTCTGGATGAAATAGAAAGTATGCCGGCCTCACTCCAGGTTCGTTTACTTCGTGTGCTGCAGGAGCGGGTGTTACAGCGTTTAGGCGGCAATGCCGATATCGCAGTGGATATTCGGGTACTGGCAGCTACAAAGGTAGATCTGCGTGAAGCTGCTGATGCCGGTGACTTCAGGGATGACCTTTATTATCGCCTGAATGTAGCGGGCCTGGAAATCCCTTGTCTTGATCAGCGGAAAGAAGATATACCCTTACTGTTTTCTCATTTTGTGGACCGTGCTGCTCAGCGGTTTAGCCGGGACAGCCGACCGGTACCTGCTTTGTTACTGCAGCAGTTGAGCATGCAAAGTTGGCCGGGGAATGTGAGGGAATTACAGAATGCAGCTGAGCGTTGGGCGCTGGGGCTCACCATTGATAATGTCAGCCCGGTAGTTGAATTCACTGATGGCAGTCTTGATGAGCGGGTAGAAAGCTATGAGAGGGAGCTGATTTTTGCTGCACTGAAAGCGAATAACGGCCATGCAGAGCAAACCGCTAACGCATTAGGTATTCCCCGCAAGAAGCTTTACCTGAGAATGAAGAAGTATGGGCTTGAGCGTCAGACTTTTTTGGATGACTGAGTCAAAAGTGACTCAGTGGCGATAGATATGCAGTGTCAAAAGTGACTCAGTCATGCTTTTTATGTTTTCTTCGGTTGTTGATAACTTTTTGTTTTTGAACAGATAAAAAATATTTTTCAGAGTTGGTACAAGCTTTGCCATATAGGTAATCAGCACATGCCATTGGTATCGCTAATTAACCTTAACTTTGGAGAATAATAATGAAATCTGTAACCAAAAAAGCAGCGTTAATGCTGGCGTCGGTATTATCCCTGGGAACGGCAGCCGGCAGTTATGCTGAAACCCGTTGGGAAATGCCTACGCCTTATGGCGATGGTACGCATCAGACTCAGGTAGCACGCGGCTTTGCTGAAGAAGTGAGTGCCAACTCGGCTGGCAAGCTAACCATCAATGTTCATTCCGGTGGCTCGTTAATTAAGCATCCGGAAATTCACCGGGCGGTTAAAACCCGTCAGGTACAGATAGGCGAAGTATTTATCGGCCGCCTGGGTAATATTAATCCAATCTTTAAGCTGGATAACATTCCGTTTCTGGCAACTGATTTCGACAGTGCAGAAAAACTCTATCAGGCATCGAAGCCTGCACTGAGCGAAGCGCTGGCGAAAGAGAACCTGATCCTGCTGTATACCTCTCCATGGCCGGCTCAGGACCTTTATTCGAATAAAGCAGTTAATAGCCTTGCTGATCTGAGCGGTTTGAAAATGCGTTCATATAGCCCAACGACTTCACGGTTGGCAGATCTGATGGGTACAACCCCGGTAAATATCCCTTTCAGTGATGTTGCACAGGCATTCACCACCAATGCTATTGATGCCATGGTTACTTCTCCCAGCACAGGAGTGAACAGTCAGAGCTGGGATTACATTTCTAATTTCACCACTATCCATGCCTGGATTCCTAAGAACATGGTGTTTGCCAACAAGAAGATGTTCGACCGACTGGATGCCGACACTCAGCAAGTCATTCTGACAGCTGCAGCTAATGCAGAAAAAAATGGCTGGGCGCTGGGGCGGAAACTGGCGGTAGAGCATACCAATACTCTGGCAGAGAACGGCATGACTGTTACTGCACCAAGCGCGCAGCTTGAAACTGAAATGCGTCAGATCGGCGATACTATGATCAGCGAATGGCTGAATGAAGCCGGAAGTTCTGGCCAGTCGGTCTTTGATACTTACAAAGCACTTTAATCATGCTGTTTAACTGATGTCGCCCGTGCTGCACTCACGGGTAAACATCACTCCGTTTTTATGGCCTGAATATGTAAGGCACTGGTGTTTTGCTAACAGTTTTCTTAAGTAAGCAGAATGAAGTACAGCGCCTTACGGATGCTCAGGTCAGGTAAAGATGTCGGGTAAAAATAATAATATGCAAACTCTAAGACATTACTTCTATTTAGCTTCTGCTGTTTTATCAGGCAGCTGTCTGGTGGTAATGACGCTGTTAATTCTGGCGCAAATTGTTGCCCGTATTTTCGGTGTGATTATTCCTTCCTCGGAAGACTTCGCCGGCTGGTTGTTATCAGCCACAATTTTCTTTGGCCTGGCCTATACCTTTAATGCTGGTGGGCATATCCGGGTAACCATTTTGTTGTCTCGCCTGAGAGGCGTTACCCGCCGTTGGCTGGAGCTGGTGAACATCAGCGTTGCTTTACTGATTGTTGGATATTCTGCCTGGTACACCCTTTATACGGTGTATGAGTCATATGCCTACGATGATGTAACTGACACCTATCTGGTGATGCCGTTGTGGCTGGTACAAATGCCAATGGCATTGGGATCACTGTTTCTGTTGATCGCAGTAGCAGATAATTTTTTCACTGCATTGCGTGGTAACACGCCGGGTTATATCAGCCATGAAGCTGCGCTGGAAAGTGGAGAGTAGAACATGGATATGACAATGACAGGCATTATTCTGGTGGTTTGCATGTTGCTAATGCTCACCAGTGGCGTTTGGGTGGCACTTACCCTGACCGGACTTTCGGTTATTGGTTTGAGCCTGATTGGCAATGAAAGCATCGGACTGTTACTCGGAACTTCTTCCTGGAGTGCTGTAACCAGTTGGTCGCTGACGGCTTTACCTCTGTTCATCTGGATGGGGGAAATATTATTCCGTACCCGGTTGTCACAGGATTTATTTGAAGGGCTTTCACCGCTGTTATCAAAGCTGCCGGGTAAGCTGCTGCATGTAAATATACTCAGCTGCGGAATCTTCGCAGCGGTGTCCGGATCTTCTGCCGCGACGGCTGCAACCATTGGCAGAATGACACTGCCGGAGCTGTCTAAGCGTGGTTATGATGACACTATGGCGATCGGCACACTGGCAGGTTCTGGTACGCTGGGACTGCTGATACCGCCGTCAATTATTCTGATCGTCTATGGCGTATCAGCGGAGGTATCTATTGCGCGTCTGTTTTTGGCCGGAGTGTTTCCCGGTCTGGTACTGATCTGCTTATTTATGGCGTTTACCATCGGCTGGACTGTTCTCAAGGGGCGAACTGCAAAAGTGGCAGATGAGGTCGAATATAGCACCCGGGACAAATTCCAGGCGCTGACCAAGCTGATACCAATTGTTATGCTCATTGGTGGCGTGTTGGGGTCTATTTATCAGGGCGTGGCGACGCCGACAGAAGCCGCAGCGTTTGGTGTGGCGGGAGCTTTTTTATTGTCTGCAGTATTGGGCAGTTTTACCTGGCAGGGCTTTATCGACAGCGTTGCCGGTGCGGTAAAGAACTCATGCATGTTGGGGCTGATACTGATCGGCGCGCATTTTCTGACGCTGGCGATGGGCTTTATTGGCATTCCGAACGCGTTGGCGGGCTGGATTGCTGAGCAGGGATTATCGACAGTACAGCTGATTATCTGTCTGACAGTATTTTTTGTGGTGTTGGGCTGCTTTCTGGATGGAATATCCGTCATCGTACTTACCACGTCAGTGGTGTTGCCTATGGTCACACAGGCGAATATTGACCTGATTTGGTTCGGTATTTTTCTGGTACTGGTGGTGGAAATGTCACAAATTACACCGCCGGTAGGTTTTAACCTGTTTGTTATTCAGGCTCTGACCGGGAAGAATATTCTGTATGTCGCAAAAGCTGCGTTGCCATTCTTTTTTATGATCGCGGTTGCCATAGTACTGATCTCTGTATTCCCATCGATTGTGCTGTATTTGCCAACGCTGATGAGCAGTTAACGGGGCTTTCGGCAATGGCTAACTGACTTGATAATAGCTACTCTGGATAAGCCGGGATATCTGACTGAGCCCGGCATTATCCAGAGTTACCGTGAGTATAAAGGGCCGTTACTGCTATGAAACTGAGTAAAAAATATCTTGTTATACCGTTGCTGGCAGGCTGGTTGTTTTGTAGCCAGTTGCTGGCTAATGACACTATCATCATTAAAGCGGTTGGTACCTGGGGATATTTTACGAATTACCAGAAGCATGAAGGGCCGTTTTGGAATCAGCATATGGCTTCCGTATCTGATGGCCAGATAATTGGTGAAATAAAACCGCAAACAGAGCTGGGGTTGCGGGGTTATGAAATCATGCGTCTGGTGAAGAATGGGGTGTTTGATTTCGCGTTTGGTTTACCTGGTTATGTAGTGCCTGAAAGTGAGATTTTTGAAGGGGCTGATTTGTCATCATTGGTGCAGAATATTGCCGTTCAAAAGCAGGTTGCGAATGCTTATTTTCCAACACTGGCGCGTGCTTTTGAAGAAAAATACAATGCTAAGCTGATGATGCTATATCCCTTTCCCAGTCAGATGATCTGGTGCAACAGCCCGGTTAACAGTATTGAAGACCTGCGTGGTAAACGTATTCGGGTGTATTTAACGACCCTTGGGGACTTCGTTGAAGGGGTAGGCGCAATTCCGGTCAGTGCCCCTTTTCATGATGTTTCTGAGGCAATGAAAAAAGGTGTTTTCGACTGTGTTATAACCGGCACTATGTCGGCCTATACCGGTGAGCTATATAAAGTTGCCTCGCATGGTTTTACGTTACGGGTTGGGTGGGGCTTAGCCTTTGGCGCAATGAATATAGCTAAATGGAATTTGCTGAGTGAGCCTCAAAAAGCTCTGCTTCAACAGGAAGTTGCCACACTGACCGAGCGTATGTGG
The DNA here is from genome assembly GCF_024347215.1 of Aliamphritea ceti. Classification (NCBI taxonomy): domain Bacteria; kingdom Pseudomonadati; phylum Pseudomonadota; class Gammaproteobacteria; order Oceanospirillales; family Oceanospirillaceae; genus Aliamphritea; species Aliamphritea ceti. The sequence continues at coordinate 4,404,486 of NZ_AP025282.1, read as the reverse complement.
CAGGAAACTGCAACAGAAGACGCGATAGCACTGGCGTGTTTATCCACAGGTCCCTGTGAGCTGGGTGAGGTTGGCGGCATGACACTGGCTGAGCCTGCAGCATCAGATCTGATAATTCGGGATAAGGTTGCTGCGGATGTTATTTTGCCTCGCTGGGCCGGCAGATGCGGGCCTGAATGTGCCGCAAACTGGAACCGTACCGTTGGAAAAATCCTGGGTCTGAGGGCTGAAGCCAGCCGTCAATAAACTATATCGTTTGGTTCTGAATGATAATTCTCTGGCGGTATATGTGACCGCTAAATCAGTGGCATTAATCCAGGTTCACTTAATAAGTAGCATCAAAAAGATTTTGCCTGATCTGGCGCATAGGTGGAAAAGTCCGGTTCGCATAATATTTCGGTTAAATCTTAGCGTTGTAGATTACGGTGAATGTTATGAGTAAAGCTGTGCTTTGTCTGTTGGCGTGCCTGAGTAGTCTTTCTGTTGAAGTATCTGCTGCGGAGCCTCTGACCCTGTTTATTAACTCCGCAGAAGGTGGGGCAATATCCGGCCGTCGGCTGAATGATTTTAGCCATTATCTGAATAGCAATGGTTGCCCGGTATCAGCAGTTAAAACGGCAGCAGAATTTCCTGAACCATTGACTGCCGAGCTCGTTTTTACCGCGTTAGAGCATGACTTTGGCACATCATACCAGCCGTTGTTAAAGGTTAAGGTACTTAACGATTTAGCTCTTTCAAGCAGTGTGCTGGTGCGAGGCTCTACAGCAGTACCTGATCTGAAGGCACTACATGATGTACGTATAGCATTTTTATCCCCTTATTCTATAACCGGATATCAGCTCGCTCAGGATATGTTTCTGAAGCATGGTGTTGAACACAATCGAGACAGAATTACCTTTACCCGAACTAACGTTGGCGCAATGTCTTTGCTGCTACATAAAGATGTTTTTGCAGCAGTGATTGCGACTCCTCTGGCAGAAAAGTGGCGTCTGGCAAATGATTTACTCGTGTTGGGAGAGAGTGAGTCGGTTGAGGCTGGAGGTTTGTGGAGCCGGGATTTATCACCGGCTACGTTTTCGGCCTGCCGTAATGCATTTCTTGGTTTGTCTGATGGGTCACGTAGCAGGAAGAAGTTGTTAAAGATTTTCCCCGGCTGGCTGCAGGGTTTTACTGCGTATGAATAAAGCTGTTTTAGATAGGTTATCTGAAGCGAAAAAAAAGGTGCTTCTGTTAAGAAGCACCATAAGTTGGCTATCGCCTTCTGGTTTAAACGCTGTTACTCAGGTTTGCCGGCACTGATCCATGCGGCAATCTGATCTCTTTCTGCCTGGGTCATCTGGGTAATATTCCCCAGTGGCATTGCTTTAGTGGTTATTGCCTGAGCAGTTATCTGTGCCGACTTCTGTGAAATCTGTTCAATAGTATCTAATACAAAACCTGCTGGTGGACTGGTAAAGCCCGGGTAGCTTGGCGTGTTTGAGTGGCAGACACTGCAGCGTTCGCTGATGATTTCATGCACCACCTGTGCGCTGACATTAGCGCTGTCCTGTTGGTTCTGTTTAGGGGCAACAACAAATGCCAGACAGATCATACCGAGCGCGCCAGCCGGTAAGGTCCAGGCAAACTTTTGCGTCAGGTGGCGGGTGTTGAAGTAATGGCGTACCAGTACGCTGATTGCTGCAATGCCAGCAAGAATTAACCAGTTATATTCGTGGCCATAAGTGCTTGGGAAGTGGTTACTGATCATGATGAACAGTACCGGCAACGTGAAGTAGTTGTTATGGCGTGAACGCAGTAAGCCTTTTGCTGGCAAAGACGGATCTGGCTGCTGTCCGGCTTCTATCGCACTTACCAGCGCCCGCTGCGCCGGCATAATAGTGCGGAATACGTTACCGACCATGATTGTACCTATGATCGCGCCGACATGAATGAAAGCGCCACGGCCGCTGAATATCTGTGAAAGTCCCCAGGCTGCGGCAATCAGTAACACAAAGAGTATTGCGCCGAGCAGTGCAGGTTTCTTACCCAGTGGTGAGTCGCATAGCAGGTCGTAGATAAACCAACCGGCAATCAGGCTGGCAACACCGATGCCAATAGCAGCAGCAGAGCTTAAGTCTGAGCCTGGTGCAACCAGATATAACTGAGCGTTAAGGTAGTAAACCACGGCCAGCAGAGTGACACCTGATAACCAGGTTGCGTAGGCTTCCCACTTAAACCAGTGAAGTTTCTCCGGCATTTGTGGTGGTGCAAGTTTGTATTTTTCCAGATGATAAATCCCGCCGCCATGAATCGCCCAGAGATCGCCAGATAATCCTTCGCGGGGATTACTGCGTTCCAGATGGTTCTCCAGCCAGACAAAATAAAAGGACGCACCTATCCAGGCAACGCCGGTGATCATATGTACCCAGCGAACCGCCAGGTTTAACCACTCAACAATATGGGGATCCATCATTAACTCCTCATCTTAAGTTGCAGGTATTTCTCAACCTGCCAATATTTTTATTATTTATTTCCGTTCCGGTTAACCGAAGTAACCGTTTGTAGCAGCTGCATCAGGCGGGTAGCAGCTGGATGCTAATTTCTGCCGGAAAATCGTATTCGTCGCAGTTATGACCTTCACCGGTACGGTCTATGACCAGAAAGCTGTCTTCAGCTGCGCAGCTGATTACCGGGTGGTGCCAGACACCTGTGTGATAGTTAATACCTTGCTGCCCGTCACTGATGAATGCCTGAATTTTGCTGACATCAGGCGTTTCGCCCAAAGGCGCTACTACAATCAGAAACGGCTCACCGTTAAGAGGAATAAATGCCTGGCTACCCAGTGGGTGGCGCTCCAACATACTGATTGGCATTGGCATCGTATAAGCATGGGTTTTGAAAATGCTGATAATCGCCGTATCTTCTGCTTTGCCCAGACTGACATCCGCGAGACGGTGATAGCGCTGGGTATTGCCCTTATTGATCATAAAGAAATCCCGGTCACGGGTTTCTATGACATCACCGAAAGGTGCAAAAGCTTCGGCGGTTAAGGGTTGTGGCTTCAGTGTTAACATAATCACCTCATGGTTGCCGCCACTTCAATAATTTTTGGGCGGGCTTGGTTTGCCAGGATGGGAGCAGCATTTTCCACCTGGCAATCTTGTCGTTGGTACTCTTTTTGTCGCTATGTTCGCCAGATATTACTTGGCGACTTTACCGAATAAACGTAACCGACTAACGCCACCATCCGGGAAGATGTTCAGGCGTACATGGGTAATTGGGCCCAGCGCTGTTATCTGTTCTGCGAATTCATGTTCCTGATGCATTTCCAGTTTTTGTGATGGCAGCAGTTCTTTCCAGAATAAACTCTGGGTTTCAATTTGCTCATCGGTGCCACCTTTTACATAGGCCGCCTGAATTGAACAGCTGTCCGGGTAGTTCCCTTTAAAATGCAGGGTGTCGACAACAATTCGCTCGATTTCACCCGGGTGGCCAAGTGCAACAATGACCCAGTCATTACCCGGGGTACGGCGACGGGCGGTTTCCCAGCCATCTCCCATGTTCACGCCACGGCCTGGGTTGAGAATATTACTCATGGTGCCGAAGTGCTCATCACTACAGGCGAGGGCGCGACCACCGTTTAATGATGACACCAGATCAACCTGTTCTTCGCTGCTCTGAGCGGACCAGTCACGGTGCGGAATTCCGTATACTCGTAAACGGGCAACGCCGCCATCCGGATAGATGTTAAAACGTAAATGAGTCCACGCACGGTCATCATTAATATCGTGAAGGTGCTGGCTGTTACCCTGCAAGCTAACTGCTGACAGAATTTCCTCCCATTGCTGATCTTCACCCGGATCGCCTTCCGGGCAGAAGCAGGCTTCCAGTGACGCTGATGGTGGGAAGTTACCGGTAAAATGGCAGGTATCAATGTCTACACCTTTAATAACGCCTGGCACACCTAAGCGAATAACGGTGAAATCATAGCCTTCAAAGCGCTTACGGCGAGATTCCCAGCCATCCATCCATTTGCCGTTATCGTCAAATACACCTTCTTTCCAGACCGCTGCTTCTGGCTGAAACATACGATTTACATCAGCAAACCAGTCATCGGTGACAAATACAGCTTTAGTGCCGAGGCGGGCGTCCGCCAGATTGATGTATTTTAAAAATTCTTTGCTCATTATTTATTATCCTGCTTAGAGTATTTGCTCTGTGGTGTTGGTCTGCCTTATTACATAGCGCTAAGGCGGAACAGAGCTATCCTGTTAATTTCTTCGAGCGCACGGGCAAATTCAGTGTCCGGCGAGTTATGTATGCGGGTTTCGAAAGCCGCCAGAATTTCGTGCCGGTTACTGCCTTTTACCGCCATGATGAACGGGAAATTGAAACGGGCCTTGTAAGCATCATTGAGCTCGGTAAAGCGCTTAAATTCTTCTGCGGTACACTCGTTAATACCGGCACCGGCTTGCTCTGAGGTCGAACATTCTGTTAATTCACCGGCAACAGCTGCCTTGCCTGCTAAATCCGGGTGAGCGTTGATCAGCGCCAGCTGAGCTTCCTGGCTGGCGGATAACAGCACGCTGGCCATCTGCTGCTGCAGTGGCTCTACGCTGGCAGCATTTGCTGGTAACCCCTGATCAAATGTTTGTTCTGCCACCCAGGGAGAGTGTTCATAAATATCAGCAAAGGTGCTGACAAAAGTAGCACGGTCCATTTGGCTCGGGTTGCAGTGTTGAAATTGCTGAGTCATGACAGATCGCTTCCGTTTAAGTGTTAGCCTGAAAAGGGTGAGTAACATGCCAGTGGCGGGCAATATCGACGCGACGGGCAAACCAGACCTGCTCATGGGACTGGGCATATTCAATAAAGCGGCGCAGAGCAGCGATTCGGCCCGGGCGGCCAATCAGCCGGCAGTGCAGGCCGATAGACAGCATTTTAGGTGCTTCAGCACCTTCTTCGTAAAGGCTGTCAAAGCTGTCTTTCAGATACTGAAAGAACTGTTCTCCGCTGTTGAATCCCTGTTGGGTAGCAAAGCGCATGTCATTGCTGTCCAGAGTGTATGGAATGACCAGATGGCCTTTACCCTGATTATTGACCCAGTATGGCAGATCATCATCGTAGGCATCGCTGTCGTAAAGAAAGCCGCCTTCCTGCATAACGATGTCGCGGGTATTAGGGCTGTTACGACCGGTATACCAACCTAATGGACGCTGGCCAGTAATGTCCTGCAGGATATTAATTGCCTTATACAGGTGCTCCTGCTCTTCTTCCTTGCTGAGTTTTTGGTAATCGATCCAGCGATAAGCGTGGCTGCAGATTTCATGGCCGGCCTGATGCATTGTCTGAATAACTTCCGGGTAGCGCTGCGCGGCCATTGCCACGGCGAAAACTGTCAGTGGTATCTTATGTTTCGCGAACAGTTTCAGAATCCGCCAGACACCTGCGCGGCTGCCGTATTCATAGACCGATTCCATACTCATGTGGCGTGCTTCCGGAAACGGCACTGCGCCAGGAATTTCCGACAGAAAAGCTTCGGATTCATTATCACCGTGAAGAATGCAGCGTTCGCCACCTTCTTCATAATTAAGGACAAAGGATACGGCGATGCGCGCCTGACCTGGCCATTGCGGATCAGGAGGGGTATTACCGTAACCGATCAGATCTCGGGGATATGCATGATTCACGGTGACATTCCTTCTATATTAAACTAGATAACAAGTTGACCTGAAGGTCAGAATGAAATCATTGTATACAATTTATGGTTTTATATGCAAAGGTATATGATCCCTTTGCTTTTCATTATTTGAAACGAGTAATAAACTGCTTATAAAACAGTTGATTAGACCGTAAATGAATTTGATTGTATACAAAGCTGGTTTATTTTTGTTTCAAAAGCATTATAGTTTAGCTATTCAGTAACGACTTAGTAAGCGCGGAGTTATATCCGTATCTGACGTATTTAACAGGAGGTACTCTTGATGGGCTACTTAACAACCCACGTACTGGACTCTGCACATGGTTGTCCGGGTCATGATATTCCAGTGACTCTTTATCGGGTCGACGGTGAGCGGCAGTTGCTGGCTGAGCGCCGCACTAATGATGATGGCCGTTGCGACAGCCCGATATTAGAGGGCGATGATTTTGTTGCCGGCGTTTATGAGCTGGTGTTTCGGGTAGGTGATTATTATCGGGGTAAAGGACTGACGTTACCGGAGCCGGCATTTCTGGATGAAGTGGTGTTACGCTTTGGTATTGCGGATGAAGACGAGCATTATCATGTGCCGCTGTTGATCTCGCCGTATAGCTACTCAACCTATCGGGGCAGTTAAGCCTGTTAATTATTAGCTTTTAATTTATACGTATCAGAAACCGGCTCACTGAGCCGGTTTTTTGTGTCTTTATTTCAGTATCTATTTCAACAAAACAGCACCACCGGCAGTAACAAATATACCGGCACTGATACGGTTGAATATTTGTATGCCACGGCTTTTTTGTAACCAGGGTGCGAGCAGTTGTGCGCCGCCACCATAAAACAGCTTGCAGACCAGATCCAGAACGCACCAGCTGAGTATCATAGTGATCAGTTGCGGTAAAAAGGCACTGGCCGGATCGATAAACTGCGGCAGAAATGCAACAAAGAACAGAATGTCCTTTGGGTTACTGATACCCAGACTGAATGCCCGCCAGAACATGCTGGAAAAACCGGGTTGAGAACTGTTCAGACTGCCGGCAGATTCTGCCCGTCTGGCACTAAGCCAGGCCTGATAGCCGAGGTAAATAAGATAAGCTGCGCCGGCATAACGAATGGCGCTAAACAGGCTTTCAGAGGCGAGCAACAGCGCGCCTAAGCCGGTTGCCGATGCGGTAAGCAGAATTAAGGAAGCGCTCACGCCGCCGGCAAAGGCTGGTGCGCTACGTAACAGTCCGTAATTTATACTGTTCGCAACCATCAGCAGGGACAGAGGTCCCGGGACCAGAATTACTAACATGGAAGCAGAGCAAAACAGTAACCAGGTTTCGATGTTCATCAGAGCTATTCCTGTCCGGGATAATAAATAAGATTAAGCAGTAACGAAAAAAGCCTTCCACGGGGGAAGGCAAGGGTTTCGGCCACGGGCCATTCGTATAATAACAGAGGGCACAACTCCGTACAGTGGCGCACCCACTGACGGAGTATCTGTTATTAAAGGAATATAAATTTACTGATAAAGATAGCTGTCAGTACATAGATGCTTAGTGAAATTTCATCACGGCGACCGGTAAACAGCTTCATGGCGGTATAGGTAATGAAACCCATCGCAATACCGTTCGCAATAGAGAAGGTCAGCGGCATCATAATAACGGTGACAATTGCCGGGATTGCATCAGTAGTGTCATCCCAGTTGATCTGCTTCATGCCGGTCATCATCAGCATGGCGACATAGATCAGTGCACCGGCAGTTGCGTAAGCTGGAATCATACCCGCCAGAGGCGCCAGGAACATTGCCGCCAGGAATAACATACCTACTGTGATAGCTGTCAGACCGGTACGGCCACCGGCAGCAACACCGGACGCACTTTCCACATAACTAGTTACTGGTGGGCAACCGAACAGGGCGCCAATTGCACTGGAGCTACTGTCTGCTTTTAACGCTTTACTGAGATTTTCAATGTAGCCGTCTTTGCGGATTAATTTTGCTTTCGTTGCCACGCCCATCAGGGTACCGGCGGTGTCGAACATATTAACGAACAGGAAGGCAAGAATGATGCTGACCATACTGATATTCAGCGCACCCATTATATCCAGGGCCAGCAGTGTTGGTGCGATGCTTGGTGGCGCGGAGAAAACACCGTTGTATTGCACCAGGTCCATGCTCAAACCTATACCGGTAACTGCCAGGATACTGATTAGCACTGCACCGAAGATGTTATGGTAGGCGAGTATTGAGATCATCAGGAAGCAAACTGCTGCCAGTAAGGTAGATGGTTCCAGGAAAGTACCCATCGACAACAGAGTCGCCGGATTGTCGACCACGATACCTGCGGTTTTCAGACCGATCAGGCCAAGGAATAAACCTACACCGGCGGTCATCGCGAATTTCAGGCTGGTAGGAATACTATTGAGTAGCCATTCACGAATTTTATAAAAACTCATGATGACGAACAGAATGCCGGAAATAAATACCGCGCCCAGTGCTACCTGCCATTCATAGCCCATTTCGGCGACGACGGTATAGGTAAAGAAAGCGTTTAAACCCATCCCGGGGGCAAGGCCTACAGGCCAGTTAGCGTAAAGGCCCATCAGGAAACAGGCGATCGCAGCACCGATACAGGTTGCGACGAAAACAGCACCGTGATCCATGCCTGCATCAGACATGATATTTGGGTTAACAAAGATGATGTAACCCATGGTGACGAAGGTAGTTAAACCGGCAATAAGCTCAGTTTTAATATTAGTTTTATGTTCACTGAGCCTAAAGTAGCGATCGATAAATCCGCGTTCTTCTCTCAATGTTTGCTGGTCTTGCTGAATATTTTCCACAACTTACTCCTCAGGTTAGAGAGCCACTAGTTATTTTTATAAATGGCGCTCGTTGTGCAGCAACTTGGCATGCGGTACAACTTATGTACTGAATTCAATAGTAAGATTGTATACAAAAAAATCAACTCTCGGGTCAGGTTTTTCTTTTTCACTTGCTGAAATCTTCTGTTTTGCAGTGGTGATATTTGCGCCGAAGCATTGATCCTGAGCAGCCATGTGTGTGTACAGTTCAGTCGCTTTTGTGTACTATTTTTCACTGGCACAGAGGTTGTAACAGGCTTATTTTAGGCCTTGTTAATTGTTTGAAAGCTAAGCGATAAATCTGATTGGCCAAATATGCATTGGTATTTTCTCCGTTGGTTTATGTATTTCGGAGCGGTTAATCAGACAGCAATTGTTTTCAGTTTTTGGTCCGGATATAGCAGATTTTATGACTCAGATTTCAACACAAGACTCAGCGGGAAATTCCGTAAAAAGTTCGGTAAAAAAATCCCGGAAAGCAGGAAAAACTCAGGATGAGATTGTTTATGCGCATATCTTTGATGCCATTCTTGAGCAAAGACTGGCACCTGGAACAAAGCTGAATGAAGAATCACTGGGCGAAATTTTTGGTGTCAGCCGGACGATTGTGCGCCGTGCATTATCCCGTTTAGGTCATGAGCAAGTAGTCAATTTGCGGCCAAATAAAGGTGCAATTGTCGCTTGTCCGAGTATTGAAGAAGCCCGGCAGATTGTGTTTGCCCGCCGTGTTGTTGAAAAAGCAATCACTGAACTGGTTGTGGATAACGCGCTGGATGCTCAGGTTGATGCACTCAAACAGTTGGTTTTGGAAGAGCAGGCATGTTTCGATAAGGGCGACCGTGGTGCAGGTATTCGTTTGTCAGGTGAATTTCACCTGCAACTGGCTGAAATGGCCGATAATCCACCTTTGCTAAGCTTTCAGCGTAGTCTGGTATCGCAGTGTTCACTGATCATTGCACAGTATGAAAGCGGTTCTAAATCCCACTGCTCCTATGACGAGCATTTCGAACTTCTGGATGCGATTCTTCAGCGTAACAAGCCATTGGCACTGCAACTGATGCAGCATCACCTGGATCATATTGAGAATAAACTTAAGTTGGATGATGAAGTGTCGTCAGATGACTTAAGGGCAATATTTGCCGGTGTGGTGAGCGGTAAATAGTTTTAAATTGGGTCAGCTCTTCGGCCTAAGTCTCAGCCTCTGTAACAGTTAGCCAGGTTCGGCTTCTGCTTCCGGAGTTGTTTCAGCTATGTACCCTGTCACTCTGTTACGGCCGTTATTTTTACCCCAGTACAGCGCTTTGTCTGCACGGGCAAGTAACTGGTCCAGCGAAGTGCTGGGGCTGACATCGGTACTGAGCTCTGCAATACCAAAACTGGCGGTGATGTTTACAGAAACATCCTGGTTAATAATCTGAGTTTGCTGTATTTCTTCACGGATACGTTCTGCAAGGTGCAGAGCTTTGTTACGTGGTGTTTGTACCAGTACTACCGCAAATTCTTCTCCGCCAATCCGGGCTTTAACATCGGATTCTCTGAGTATTTTATTGAGAATATCGGCAACCGTACTGATGACCCGATCCCCTGTCGCATGGCCGTACTGATCATTAATACCTTTGAAGTGGTCAATATCCAGCATCATCACCGTCAGTTGCTGTGAATAGCGATGCGCACGGTGTACTTCTACATTGCCCTGTTGAAAGAATGCCCGGCGGTTGAGCAAGCCTGATAGTGAGTCCAGGCTGGCCAGATTTTCGGCATGTTGTCGTGCCAGCTCCAGCTCCAGTGTGCGTTCCCTCACTTTCGTTTCCAGTTGATCTGTCGCTTGCTGGGCAGCGATTCTTTCGCGGTTTTCAGCCGCAAGCTTTTCTTTTCGTAAAATATTGACCCGGTCAACCAGCGCGAATGCCAGTAAAATAGTCTCGAGAATCATACCAAAACGGGTCGCACTAATGGCGAAATTGCTGGTGGGAATAATGCCCTGAAAGCGCAAAATGCTGCAGATTACAGTGAGTGACCAGATACTCCAGGCCAATGTATAGCCCCGTGCCTGATGATGACCTTTACTCCACAGATACATACCAATCGCGGGAAAAAGCCCCAGCGCAATACCGGTAAGCATCAGCAGGTTAAGTGCAATTTCACGAACGTTAATAAGCAGTAAAATGCCGCTGAAAGCAGTTATGCCCAGTAAGAACAGCAGCAACAGATCCAGTTGGGGTGCCCGGGTTTCTGTATCCAGAAAGCTCCGGGAGAACTGAATGGCCAGACTGTAAAACGCCACGATGGCTATGTGTGGAATTGCATCAGCCAGTGCTGGCGTGAATCCCCATAGATAGCGGTAACCCAGCCCTGTCAGTGCGAGATACATTACCAATGCTGAGCAGGCGTAGAGTAAATACCAGAAGTAAGGCTTCTCCCGAATGGATAGCATCAGGAACAGTGTATAAATGATGACCAGTACAGCTGCGCCAAGAAAAATCCCCAGCCAGATGCCCTGAATATGCTGCTTTTGTACATAAGCCTCGGGGGTAGAAGCCTCAAGGTAGAGGTTAACAACCCCTGCGTATTCAAAGTTAAAGCGCAGATAGAGGGTACTGTGTTCTCCTGCAGGAGTGCTCAGTGGGAAGGAAAAAGCTTCGCTGGGTAAGTTATTAATGGCGTACGGACGATGGTCGCCCAGCTGTTGTGCACTGACATTGCCTTTAGCATCAATCTCATAAACATCGATGTAATCGGTAATATTATGCAGGGCTTCAACGACCCAGTTTATCTTTTCGGGGGTGTCATTCGCGACCTGTATGCGAATCCACCAGGCAGAGCTGGAAACACCATGTGCCGTTTGCTCGTTGCGAATAGGAGTGAATTTGTTTTGCCAGTAAGGTTGCAGGACTTCAGCAAAGCTGAGACCGCTATCAGGGTCTTCTAACACCTGCATAAAAGGTGTCATCACCTGGCCAGACATATCAGACTGTAGATGGAAATGTTTTGTGTCGGTAGTGTCAGCCAGAGCTTTGTTGGTAAGGATTATTAATATCAGCAGGGCAAGCATAAACCCGCGCGAGCAGAGTGCTTGCTGGTGGCTGGTCTGCGGGTAGCGAGACTCCATGTAATATTCAGCTGTTGTCATAATATGATCCTGGCTGAGAACGACCCGTAAGAAAGTTAGCGGCTCTAATCCTGCGGTTGTAGCACGCTATTTATGTGAAGTGTGCTGAATCTTTCCAGAAGAGTCGAGAGAATAGGGTGACATTATGGTGAACTTCGTTTTTTCTTCACATTTTGGCGCAATCAGAATATTTTGCCGGGAGGAATACAGGGAGAGGAAACTAACTGCTGATAACTGAGCTATCAGCAGTTTTGGTGATTCGGATATTAGCGTTGGAACACAGAGGCGCCCATTGCGAAGGTTTCGCGAATGGCACGGTCATCACCGAGCATCATCAGAACGAACAGACGTTCTTCAATGGTTTTAGCCTGTTGCATCCGGTATTCCATTAACGGTGTTGCATGATAATCCAGTACGACAAAATCAGCTTCATTACCTTTGGCAAAACTGCCGATTTTATCTTCCAGACAAAGCGCTTCAGCACCGCCTAAAGTAGCCAGATACAGCGACTTAAACGGGTTCAGTTTATGGCCCTGTAACTGCATGATTTTATAAGCTTCATTAAGCGTTTGCAGAATAGAGAAGCTGGTGCCGCCGCCGACATCCGTGCCTAATCCTACTTTAACTTTTTCAGCTTCCATTTTTGGCAGATCAAATAATCCACTGCCCAGAAACAGGTTGGATGTTGGACAGAATGCCAGAGCTGATTCAGTTTCCGCCAGTCGCTTACATTCACTGTCGCACAAGTGTACACCGTGGGCAAAGACAGAACGTTTGCCGAGCAGTTCGTGGTGGTCGTAGACGTCCAGATAACCACTCTGTTCCGGGAATAATTCTTTCACCCACTCAATTTCCTGTTTGTTTTCAGACAGGTGTGTGTGCATGTACAGATCCGGATATTCTTTCAGCAGCTGGCCGGCCATGGTCAGCTGTTCATCACTGCTGGTCGGAGCAAAGCGTGGTGTGACTGCATAATGCAGGCGGCCTTTGCCGTGCCAGCGTTCGATCAGTGCTTTGCTGTCTTCATAGCTGGACTGAGGAGTGTCGGTTAAGTAGTCCGGCGCGTTGCGATCCATCATAACTTTACCGGCGATCATCCGCAGGTTGCGTTGTTCTGCTTCAGTAAAGAAAGCATCAACCGATTCAGGGTGCACAGTGCCGAATACCAGAGCGGTGGTGGTGCCGTTGCGGGTCAGTTCATTGAGAAAGATATTAGCGACTTCGCTGGCGTGTTCAGCGTCGCTGAAATGCTGCTCAGTCGGAAAAGTATAATTGTTCAGCCAGTCCAGTAGTTGTTCGCCGTAAGAAGCGATCATACCGGTTTGTGGATAATGGATATGCGTGTCGATAAAGCCCGGGCACAGTAAGGCGTTTTCATACTGAGTCACGGGGGTGTCAGGTGATAGCTCTGCCAGTAGTGTCTCAGCGTCGCCTGCAGCCTGTACTTTGCCGTTGGTAACAATTAGCAGGCCGTCGTCAAAGTATTCGTAGGAGGCTTCAATGCCAACTTTGGCAGGGTCTGCGATACTGTGGATCAGGGCAGCGCGATACGCATGGCTGTTTGTAGTCATGTTTTGTCTCTACTCTTTATAATCAGACTGCCAGGCGGCTGACGACTTTATTGGATTGAAGTGTATTTGCTTTAGCTGCTGTATCTATTTTCCCTGCGTCGTTCGCGTTCGTCCCTTTGCCGAAATTCCGGTTATATAGGGCGATGAATTCTGCTGCAACTGAAATGGCTATTTCTGCCGGCAATTTACCTTTTACTTCTGGGATGCCCATTGGGCAGGTCATTTTAGTTAGTTGTTCGGGGGTAAAGCCTTTTGCCGTCAAACGGTGTTCGAATTTTTTACGCTTAGTGGCTGAGCCGATTAAGCCGAAATAGCTGAAGTCATTTCTGGTGAGAATTTTCTCGCTGATTTCCTGATCCAGCTGATGGTTGTGGGTCATGACGATGAAGTAACTGTTAGCCGGCAGTTCTTCGACTTCGTCCACCGGAAATTCGTTAACAATTTTCTCCACACCCTGAGGAATGTGTTCCGGAAAGATGTCTTCCCGGGCATCAATCCACCGGACCCGACAGGGCAGGCTGGCAAGTACCGGGATCAGTGCCTGGCCAACATGTCCGGCACCGAATACGGCTATTTCTTTTACGTCGGTGCCCATAGGTTCGAGTAAAACCGTGGTAGCGCCGCCACAGCACTGACCGAGGCTGGCACCGAGGGAGAAACGCTCCAGACGTGGCTCATGCTGATTGTCTTCCAGCATTTGTCGGGCCAGCTTTATGACTTTATATTCCAGATGGCCGCCGCCAATAGTGTCGAACTGAGCATCAGTGGTGACGACCATTTTTGCACCGGCATTACGGGGTGTGGAACCGCGTTCTTCTATGACGGTAATCAGAATGCCTGCAGTGCCCTGGCTATCCAGTTCGGCGAGGGCGTGAATCCATTTATGACTCATATATATGCTCACTTGCCGGCTGTTTAGAGCTCGACTCTGTGTTGTTTACATTCGCCTGGTATTGATTCTGAGTAGCCTGTACTGACCAGAGCACCCGCTCAGGGGTAGCCGGTGCATCCAGTTTTGGGCTGATGCTGTAGTCAGCCAGGCTGGCAATAGCATCTTTAATGGCACAAAACACTGAGATGCCCAGCATAAATGGCGGTTCACCGACTGCTTTAGAATGGAATACCGTGTCTTCCTGGTTTTTACGGTTTTCCACCAGTTTGACCCTAAAGTCTACCGGTGCGTCCGCGATGGCCGGAATCTTATAGCTGGCTGGTCCAGAGGTCATCAGCCGACCCTGATCATTCCATACCAGTTCTTCAGTGGTTAGCCAACCCGCACCCTGGACGTAAGCACCTTCAACCTGACCGATGTCGATTGCCGGATTCAGGGATGCGCCAACATCATGAAGAATATCTGCCCGCAGGATTTTGTATTCTCCGGTAAGCGTGTCGATAACTACTTCAGTGCAGGCCGCGCCGTATGCGAAGTAATAGAAAGGGCGGCCGCGGGCTTTATCTCTGTCATAGAAAATCTTCGGCGTGCGATAGAAGCCAGTACTCGAGAGCGATATCTGATTGAAATATGCCAGCTGGATAAACTCAGCAAACGGCACCAGCGTATCGCGAATTTGCACCAGATTATTTTTAAAGCTGACATCCTCTTCAGTCACATCATAATGACGTGCAGCAAACTCGACTAACCGTTGCTTGATTGTCTGAGCTGCGTTCTGAGCGGCTTTACCGTTCAGGTCTGCGCCTGATGATGCTGCTGTTGGTGACGTATTCGGCACTTTATCGGTATTCGTCGCACTGATGTGAATGCTGTCGAAATCTACCTGAAATTCTTCCGCGACTATCTGAGCCACTTTAGTGTTCAGGCCCTGACCCATTTCAGTACCACCGTGGTTCAGGTGAATACTGCCGTCGGTATAAATATGAATCAGCGCGCCAGCCTGGTTCAGAAAGGTAGCTGTAAAAGAGATACCGAACTTCACCGGTGTCAGTGCCAGGCCTTTTTTCAGGATCGGGCTGTCAGCGTTGTATTCACGGATCTCTTTACGACGCTGTTGATAATCGCTACTGGTTTCCAAGTCTGCCAGCATTTCCGGTAACTGATTGTCTTCCACCGTTTGGTAATAGTGGGTGACGTTACGGCTTTCTTCGCCATATAAATTCAGCTTGCGGATCTCTAATGGATCTTTACCCAGATTACGGGCGATCTCATCCAGCACTATTTCCGGCATGATCAGGCCTTGTGGCCCACCAAACCCCCGGTAGGCGGTGTTTGATGCTGTATGGGTTTTACAGCGGTAACCGGTGATAGTCGCGTCGCCCAGGTAATAGCCGTTATCGCTGTGGAACATCGCCCGGTCGACAATGGAATTAGACAGGTCAGGAGAATAACCACAGTTACCTGCCAGCTGCATTTCATAGCCCTGGATGCGGCCATTATCATCGTAGCCAACCTGGTACTGGTTAAAGAATGGATGCCGTTTACCGGTCATCAGCATGTCTTCCATGCGAGGCAGGCGCATTTTAGCCGGGCGGCCAGTCAGCTTGGCAATGACTGCAGCTATACAGGCAGGGCCTGCGGCCTGGGTTTCTTTTCCGCCGAAACCACCGCCCATACGGCGCATATCAATCTGTATCTGGTTGAAAGGTACGTTGAGTACTTTAGCAACCAGTTTCTGTACCTCAGTCGGGTTCTGGGTGGAGGTATAAACGATCATGCCGCCATCTTCTGTTGGTATAACAGAAGATACCTGAGTCTCCAGATAAAAGTGCTCCTGGCCGCCTATGTGCACGGAACCTTCGAGTGTGTGCTTAGCTTTACTGAGTGCGGTAGCGGAGTCGCCGCGCTTATGCTGGTGGGGTTCGCTAACGTAGAATTCTTTTTCCAGTGCTTCTTCAACACAAAGCACGGCATCCAGCGTCTCATATTCAACTATCGCTGCCATGGCGGCTTTACGGGCTGTTTCCAGATCGCAGGCACCTACTGCCAGTAATGGCTGGCCATAGAATTCGATAGTGTCTTGCGCCAGTAACGGATCACCGGGAAGTACCGGACCAATATCCAGTTGCCCGGGTACATCGGCTGCGGTAATGGCAATGGTAACCCCGGGAATGTCGTAGCAAGGGCTGACATCAATTTTGGTAATCCGCGCGTGGGCAACGTCAGAAAGACGGGCATATACATGTAGCTGGTTTGGAAACTCCAACCGGTCGTCGATATATATCGCTTCACTGGTCACCTGCTTGGCAGCACTTTCATGTTTAACACTGCGGCCAACACCTGTGGTCAGGTTCTGTTTAGCCTGCTGTAGCATTTCTTCCTGAGAAAGAGTCTGATGATTGTGATTAGACATAAGCAGTTACCCGGGTTTCAACAGCAGGGGATTCAAGTTCAACAAACAGGCGGGTGAGCATGTTTGCAGCGGTGAGCAGGCGGTATTCCTTAGAGGCCCGGAAATCGGAGATAGGCTGGAAATCTTCCAGTAGGGCAGCTTTGGCAAGGCTGATGGTTTGTTTATTCCAGTTGCCACCCTGTAAAACCTGCTCGCACTGTTTGGCGCGCATGGGTATTGCAGCCATGCCGCCAAAAGCAACCCGTGCTTCCGTGATGACATTATTTTCAATTTTCAGGTTAAAGCAGCCGAGCACTGCTGATATATCGTCATCCAGTCGTTTAGATATTTTATAGCTACGGAATTCCTGGTTTTCCTGAGCCCGGGGTACAAGAACTTTTTCGATAAATTCACCCGGTTGCTGCACCGTTACTTTGTAACTTAGGAAATAGTCTTCCAGTGGCAAGGTACGGCTATTATTGCCATGGCGAAGTACGACCTGAGCATTCAGTGCGATTAACGCTGGTGGTGAATCGCCAATCGGAGAGGCATTACCAATGTTGCCGCCCAGCGTGCCCTGGTTACGAATTTGCAGCGAAGCAAAGCGCTGTAGAAGAGCGCCAAAATCCGGATACTCTTCTGTCAGGCTGGTATAGCAGTCGGTTAATGATGCGCCAGCACCCAGTTCAATAAACGCATCGGTTGTAGTTATCTTCTGAAGCTCGGATATTTCGCCCAGATAAATCAATGTGTCTATGTCACGGTGAAACTGGGTAACTTCTAAGGCGAGGTCAGTACCACCTGCCAGCAGTTTTGCCTGAGGGTGTTCTTCTAGCAGAGAAGCAAGTTCGTTAACTGAGCGTGGGTTAAAGGCTTTGCGGCCAGCACCCTGCAGTTCCGTTCTCTGTTCAGTTTGCTGGGCTTCAATGTTTTGTAAACGCTGAATCGTACGGGCCTGGTGCTGATCAAACTGATCAGGCTGTGCAGCCATACTGGCAGCGGCGACCTCGATTGGACGATAACCGGTGCAGCGACAGAGGTTACCCGCCAGTGCCTCATGAATATCATGTTTGCTCGGTTCAGAAGCATTTTTAGAAGCAACATTCTTACCCAATGCAAACATCGACATAACAAAGCCTGGAGTACAGAAACCACACTGCGAGCCGTGGCAGTCGACCATGGCTTGTTGAGCCGGGTGCAATTCACCGGCATGCTTCAGGTCTTCTACCGTAATTAGCTGTTTGCCATTTAAGCCGGAAACGAATGTCAGGCAGGAGTTGATGCTTTTATAGCGCATTCCTTCACCATGCAGCTCACCTAGTACAACGGTACAGGCGCCGCAGTCTCCGGAGGCGCAGCCTTCTTTGGTACCGGTTTTACCCAGCTGTTCGCGCAGGTATTTCAGCACGGTAGTATTTGGATCGAGATTGTCTTCAGACTTTAGCTCGTCGTTAAGCAGGAACTGTATCAAGGCAGGCTCCTCTGTTGTTGTATTTATTATGAGAATGGATTGTATACACTCAATTTAAGTAAAAGCTGACTTCTAAGTCAAGAAACGATGTTTCACATCGTGAACTACGCTGTGCATAACCCTATGTATTAAGTGTAGGAGTCAGGTGAGATCTGTGCCTGAGAGGAATGTGTTATCCCATCAGGTGAGAAGTAGCTTGCTTGAGCGCTATGCCGGGCGAGTGCTAACATGCCTGTTCAAGAATATTCGGATTATCAACAAGCTACGCTTGGAGAGGGCCTGACAGCTGTATGGCAAAGATAAGAGAACGTAACCGGGAACTGATTATCCAGGCGGCCAGTAAAGTGTTTGCTGAGCAGGGCTTTGCTGCTGCAAAAACAGTTGATATTGGCGAATTGGCCGGCGTCCCCAAAGCGAATATTTATTATTACTTTAAGACTAAACAGAATCTTTACAGCAGTGTGCTGGAGAGTGTAATTGAGCCTTTATTGGCCGCGTCTGATCCGTTTTACGAACATGATGATCCGCGTATCGCGCTGACGGAGTATATCCGGGCCAAAGTTAAAATCTCTCAGGAACAGCCTTACGCATCAAAAGTGTTTGCCAGTGAAATTATGCACGGTGCGCCGCATTTACCGGAAGATGTGGCTGAACAAATGCTGCAGCAGACCCGGCAAAGTAGCCAGCGTATTCAGGACTGGATAGACCGTGGCCTGATGGCGCCGGTGGATCCTCAGCATCTGCTTTTTACTATCTGGGCATCGACTCAGACCTATGCCGATTTTGACTGGCAGATCAGCCGGGTAACCGGCAAAGAAACTCTGGAAGAAGAAGACTACAGAGCCGCTGCAGATCTGATTTGTCAGCTGGTTTTGAAGGGCTGTGAAGTAAAGTCGCCTTAAATTCTTACTGCCTGTTATCCGTATTTCTCAATCCTGCTTGCGACTACAAACTGTTATATTTCAGTCATTAAACTGTCATCAGCGGGTTTTAGGCTGATTCACCTTAAAACCACTTATGACAAGTATTAAAGGCCATAACAATGAAAAATCAGGAATCGGATTTCAGCAAAATTGTCGATGCCGGTGTAAGCCGCCGACGTTTTTTGCAGGGTGGTGCCACGGCGATGGGCATGTTCCTTGCGGCTAATCCTGTAGCCCAGGCAGTCGCAGCGACCACTCAGCCAGAAAGTAAGTTGTTGGGTTTTGCGAAAATCGCAACCAGCACCGCTGATACTTTTGAAGTACCGGAAGGCTATGTGGCTCGTCCATTGATCTCATGGGGTGATCCGATCCTGAAAGGCGCACCTGCGTTTAATGAAAACGGCCAGCAGCCAAGCAGTGCTCAGGCTGCACAGTTCGGTGATAATACTGACGGTATGAGTTTCTTCCCATTATCAGAAGACCGTGCTCTGCTGGCTGTTAACAACGAATATACAAACTATAAGCTGTTGTTTGCTCACAAAGGTGAGGCAATGACAGCTGATGACGTCAGGAAAGCTCAGGCGGCGCACGGTGTATCTGTCTTTGAAATCAAACGTACTGCTGATGGTTGGGAATATAACCCTGATTCAGAATATAACCGCCGTATTACTGCCTATACAGAAATGCAGCTGACTGGCCCTGCTGCCGGTCATGGCCTGATGAAAACCAGTGATGATGCTAGCGGCACGAAAGTACTGGGCACCTTTAACAACTGTGCTAATGGCGAAACGCCATGGGGTACTTACCTGACCTGTGAAGAGAACTTTAACGGTTACTTTGCTGCACCGGGAGAAGGCGTTGAGCTGGATCAGCATCAGAAGCGTTATGGCCTGAAAGCTGAAGACCGTGGTTATCAGTGGTATAAGTTTGATGACCGTTTCGACATGACCAAAGAACCTAACGAACCACATCGTCACGGCTGGGTTGTGGAAATTGATCCGATGGATCCGACTTCTACACCGCTTAAGCGTACTGCTTTGGGCCGCATCAAGCATGAAAATGCTGCAGTAACAGTTGCTGATAATGGTCATGTTGTCGTTTACATGGGCGATGATGAGCGCGGTGAACACATCTATAAGTACGTGTCTGAAAACAAGTATCAGCCAGATAACAAAGCAGCTAATCGCAGCCTGTTAGAAGAGGGTACCTTGTATGTTGCCCGCTTTGAATCAGTTGATGGTGACGTAAAAGGTAAAGGCATCTGGCTGGAGCTGACGTATGGCAAGAATGGTCTGGACAGCAGCAATGGCTTTAACAGCCAGGCTGAAGTACTGATTTATGCCCGTGAGGCAGCCTCTGTTGTTGGTGCGACTACAATGGACCGCCCTGAATGGGTAGCAGTACATCCGCAAACTAAAACAGTTTGTTGCACACTGACGAATAACTCCAAGCGCGGTAAAAAGGACAACCAGCCTGTTGGTGGCCCTAATCCACGTGCGGAAAATAAGTATGGTCAGATTGTTCGCTGGCGTGAAGCGGGATCTGATAACACTGCGACTACATTTGACTGGGATCTGTTTCTGGTGGCCGGTAACCCAACTATCCATAAAGACTTTTATGCGGGTTCTGCCAACATCAATGATGAGAACATGTTCAACAGCCCAGACGGCTTAGGTTTTGATGATGCCGGCCGTTTGTGGATTATGACTGACGGAAAGTACTCTAATGAAGGCTCTTATAAAGGTATGGGTAACAACCAGGTGTTGGTTGCTGATCCTGAAACCGGAGAAGTACGTCGTTTTGCAACAGGCCCGATAGCATCTGAGCTGACCGGTCTGGCTTTTAGCCCTGATCAGCGTACGGTTTTCATTGGTGTGCAACACCCAGGCGAAAAGGACAAGCCTTCACACTTCCCTGCAGGCGGTGACAGCAAACCACGTTCAACTATCATGGTTGTGCAGCGTAAAGATGGCGGCATTATTGCGGCGTAAGTTGCGGCTTAATTTTCTTAGCGGAAAGAAAAAGCCAGCTGTTAACAGCTGGCTTTTTTGTTTTACAGTGCAGCTAGTTTTTGGGCTAACTGTTTCTGACGATGGATCAGGTCGTTCAGATCTAAGCCGTTGATATTCCCGTCGGTTACACGCCACTGGCCTGCAACCATTACCTGGTCGGCCTGTTGCGCGCCGCAGAGAACCAGAGCGGCTAACGGATCACCGGCACCGGCAAAGCGCAGTTCGTCCAGCTTATACAGGCCTATATCTGCCTGCTTGCCTACTTCCAGCTTGCCAATATCGTCACGGCCTAAGCATCGTGCCGAGCCTTCAGTCGCCCAACTGATAGCTTTCTGGTGAGTTATTTCAGCAGCCGGATAACGCAGTCGTTGTAACAGAAATGCCTGACGGACTTCCTGAATCATGTTGGAACCATCATTGGATGCAGAACCGTCGACACCCAGCCCTACCGGACTGCCTGCTGCTTCCAGCTCAAGCGTACGGCATTGCCCTGATGCCAGCAGCATGTTGGATGACGGGCAATGGCAGATACCTGTGCCGGCAGCACCCAGTCGGGCGATTTCAGTATCATTAAAGTGAATACCGTGAGCCAGCCAGACCCGGTCGGTCAGCCAGCCAACTTTCTCCAGATAATCCACCGGACGAAGGCCAAACATCTGGATACAGAAGTCCGTTTCGTCGTGAGTTTCCGCTAAATGCGTATGCAGGCGTACATTGTGTTTGGCCGCCATTGCTGCGCTTGCGCGCATAAGATCTTCACTAACAGAAAAAGGTGAGCAGGGGGCCAGCGCGACCCGGCTCATAGCGCCTGCTTCTGGCTGATGATACTGCTGAATCAAGCGTTCGCTGTCTGCCAGAATGGCATTTTCTGTTTGCACTGTACTTTGTGGTGGCAGACCGCCGTCATCTTCACCCAGGCTCATAGACCCTCGGGTAAGGTGCACACGAACCCCCAATTTAGCTGCTTGAGCCATTTGAATATCAATGGCATTTTCAAGCCCTTCCGGGAACAGGTAATGGTGATCGCTGGCGGTAGTGCAGCCAGACAATAACAGCTCAGCCAGTGCAACCTGGGTGGAAATCTCGATCATCTCTTCGCCGAGCTTGGCCCACACCGGATATAGGCTTTTCAGCCAGCTGAATAATGATTTATTTAGCGCAGCAGGAAAAGCACGGGTCAATGTCTGGTAGAAGTGATGATGGGCGTTAATCAGACCGGGCAGCATAACATGCTGACTGGCATCGAAAATTTTGTCGACGGGAGTAGCTGGTTGGCCACCGGCTGGAATAAGCTCAGTAATGGTTGTTCCCTGAACGACAATGCCGCCAGCGGAGGCTGAGTCGAGAGTGGCCAGAGGATTTTTTATCCAGATTCTTGAGGCGTTAGACAAAGTATTCTCCTTAGAAGTTTGTCTCACAATTACATGTGAATAGCGCCTGAAATTTTGATGTGGCAGGGATTGGGCGTGTGTGACTGCCATAACGGTGTTGTAAGTAGATCTTGTGTTGCTTGAATGTCCGTCCGGTTATGTATGTGAGTATGTGATTTTATACAAAAATCCCGCCGCTTTGTGGATAAAACAGCGGGACATTGGTGAAAATCTTTACCTGATTTGTTTTAAAGTGCTGCTTTTATTCAGCTAAATGCGGGTCTCAGGCGGTCTTATCATCAGTTGTCAGATTCTCCGCTGATTGCTCTTCAGTGACATCATCAGATTCTCTCAGTGGTAAAATGAAGTTAAGCAAGATGGCGGAAAGCGCCCCGATTGTGAGCGGTGAACCTATGATGTTTTTCAAATCTTTAGGCATTGCCGACAGCACTTCCGGTACTGAGGCTACGCCTAGCCCAAGACCGATTGAAATTGCTGTAATCAGCATGTTGCGACGGTTGAGACCTGCTTCCGCAATGATTTTTACGCCGGCCATTGCAACGGTACCGAACATAATCAGTGTGGCACCGCCAAGCACAGGTTTAGGCATTTGCTGTAAAACACCGCCGATAACCGGAAATAAACCGAGAATCACCAGAATAGCGGCAATGAATACTGCGACATGGCGGCTGGCAACCCCTGTTAACTGAATAACACCGTTATTCTGACTGAAAGTCGTCATTGGCAGGCTGTTGAGTGTGGAAGCAATTGCTGAATTTACACCGTCAGCCAGTACACCGGCTTTAATGCGGCGAATATAGACTGGTCCTTTTACCGGCTGTTTAGAAACCATGCTGTTGGCGGTAAGGTCACCGGTAGTTTCCAGAGCGGTAATCAGGTAGATAATAGCGATAGGTAAAAATGCTGCAAAATCGAAACTGAAACCATACTTAAATGGCACAGGAATAGCGATCAGTGAGAGATCGATGAGGCCGCTGAAGTCTACTTTACCCATGGACCATGCGACCACAAAACCGACGGTCAGGCCAATGATTACGGCGCTTAAACGCAACATATGTATCTGAAAGCGATTAAAGATCACGATAGTAATCAGTACTAACCCTGCCAGAGCTAGGTTAACCGGAGCGCCTAAATCCGGCGCACCGAAACCGCCCGCGATATCTGTCATAGAGACTTTAATCAGTGACAGGCCTATAAGCGTAATAATGGTACCGGTTACGACTGGCGTAATGATGCGTTTCAGTTTCTCAATAAAACGGCTGAGGAATATTTCGACAAAAGCCGCAAGAAAGCAGACGCCAAAAATGGTCGATAGAATCTCATCCGGTCCGCCACCGTTACCTTTAACGATAAAGCCTGCGGCTAAAATTGAACTGAGAAAGGCAAAGCTGGTGCCCTGAACGCATAACAAACCAGAGCCGATAGGTCCTATGCGTCGTGCCTGAATGAAGGTACCTATACCGGATACGATCAACGCCATGCTTACCAGGTAAGGCACTTCACTGCCTAAGCCAAGTACGCCACCAACGATCAGGGTAGGGGTAATGATACCGATGAAACTCGCCAGCACGTGTTGCAGTGCTGCAAATGTGGAAACGGAAAAGCTGGGTTTATCATCCAGTCCAAAGACCAGATCGCTGTGTGCAGCGTCGTCTTGGTTTGCCATGTTATGCACCTGTATTTTTTATTGTTGTATTCCATGTCTAATCTGCCAGGTGAGGCACATTAGTTAAGGCTAAGATAAACCTTGTGGAAAATAGTGTCTACAATATAAATTTCAGATTGTGCACATTTTTAGCAATGTATTGTCTTTTTGTGCGTGTTCTTGTTTCTGGTCTTATCCTGCTTATTGCTTTTAATTGAATGAATTAGCGCGTCTTTACTTTGTATACCCTGTTAATAAGATTTCTTATTTCATAAAAATTTGGATTTAAAAGAGTCTGAGACGAACAAAGCCCGGCTATTGCCGGGCTGTCGCTGAAGTCAGAATTTGTTTCTGATTACTGGGGCCACTGCATTTCGCCCATTCTAACTTTCGTGCTGATATCCAGACCTACGTCCTGAGGAAAGTCTGGGTAGAGCCTGATCATGCGTTCACGCAGGTCCGCTGCATCTTTTGCCTGTTTAGCTTGCGCTTCGAAGTTGAGAACATAGTCCCGGGTGAAGTCTACAGAACGGGTATTCAGGCGGGGTGTTGCCAGATAATGGCCAGGTACAACGGTTTTTGGTTGCAGTGCTTTGATATTTTCCAGCGTTTGCAGCCATTTCTGGCGAGATTCTTCGGTCTGATTGTCTGCCATCCAAACATGCTGATTCTCGTACACGATAACGCCACCGGTGACGGTCTTAGCTGATGGTACCCAAACGAAGGTGTGCTTTGGATCGTTACCGTTCAGGCCGATGACCTTAATTTCCTGACCGTCTACTGTCAGGGTATCACCGGGTAACTGTTCCGGCAGGATCAGTTCAGATGGTGCATTATCTTTGAGGATTGGCCCCCAATAGGCCAGTTTTGGTTTCATACTGGCGGCAATATACGCGTGAGTTGTTGGGCTTGCGTAGACTTTTACTTCCGGAAAATTTGCACGAATAACATCCAGGCCGAAGTAGTAATCCGGATCACCGTGGCTGATGTATACCGCTTTCAGGGTTTTCCCGCCGGCTTGAAGCATATCAACTAACTTTTGCGCATCATTTTTCTGGAATTGAGCGTCGATAAGAATTGCTTCACTAGGGCCGCTGATGATGCTGGAACTGGCTGGGAAAATAGCAGTTTCTTTCGGATTGTATACGTCGACAGTGAGTGCAGCAGATGGGGTTGCAGTGTTTGAAGCACAACCGCTAAGGCCGGCAATACCGAGTACAGTTGCACCCAGTACCGCCAGCATGCGACGGCGGCTGAATGTAGCTTTGCTTGAAGCTTTCATGTAGTTCTCCAGATTTATAGCGTCAGATTTTAATTAAGCTTATATTTCCTATATCGATTGGAATACGGGTTTAATCGGCAGTAATTGTTGCTTATATCGAACGAATATTTTTAGGCCAAGGTTGTCTTAACTGCTTTAGGGGAGGCTTAATATGGACCGAATAACCGCTGCGCAAGTGTTTGTCACTATTGTTGAACAAGGCACTATGGCTGCTGCTGGAGAACGGCTGGATATGTCCCGGTCGATGATTACCCGTTATCTGAGCGAAATGGAAAATTGGGCAGGTAGTCGCTTGCTACACCGTTCTACCCGGCGCTTAAGCCTGACGTCCGCGGGCGAAACGGCACTGCAGCATTGCAGGCAGTTACTGGATATTGCTGACTATTTACCTGCGCTGAGTGACGCTGATCTGAGTGGACCACAAGGGCTGCTGCGTATCAGTTGTTCACAGTATCTGGCACAGGATGTTCTGGCGCCGCTGATCAAACAGTATTTACGAGATTATCCACAGACGTCTGTGGATTTTCATATAAGTGGCCAGGTAATCGATTTAGTCGCTGAACGCATTGATCTGGCGATACGTATCAGTCAGGAGATAGATCCGAATCTTATCGCCCGCCCGTTGGGTGTATGCCGCTCGGTAATATGTGCGACGCCGGAATATTTGGAAGCACATGGCACTCCAGTGCGCTTGCAGGAATTGTCACAACATAATTGTCTGACGTACTCCTATTTTGGTAACAGCCTCTGGTCATTTAACCGGGATGGAGAGCCCAGCGCTGTCGCTGTCCGCGGCAACTTTACTGCGAATGACTCTATGGTGGTATTGGGAGCAACACTTAACAGTGTCGGAATTGCGATGCAGCCGCGTCACTCAGTTATCGAGCATATTCGCAGTGGACAGTTGGTACAGCTGTTGCCGGACTATGAGCCTCAGACACTGAATATTTATGGTGTGTACCATTCCCGTAAAAAACAGCCAGCAGCATTGAGGGTAATGCTGGACAAACTGGTGGAGTATTTTGCACAAGTGGATGACTGATTCGGACCTGTGTGTCGGCCTGATGCAAAATCTTGCTTTAACTGGTCTGGATGACATTCCAGGCTGGTGCTGATAGCTATGGCTTCTGGTGATTAAGCTCAACTGTTAGGAACTGTTAAGTTCGCAGAATAAAAGCTTAAGGGCAGATTATGAATACAGAGGAAAATCCATCACAAAAGGAATTACCTTGTCCGTGTTGTGGTGAAGAGGTGACGTGCAGTGCAGGATTTCAAAATGGTTATGGTACTTATTATTTCATAAAGTGTAGTTGTGGTTTATCGATCAATGGTCAGTTTGAGGAAGATGTTTTACGTCGCTGGAACACGCGGAAGACGGCGATTTAACAGATAGTGTTTTAACCGCTATGTTAGTTAAATACGGCAGAGTTGTCTGCCGTATCATGCAATAACGTAATTAAATTATCAGGCGTTTTCAGGCGCGGTTTTATCAGTAGTTACTTTGGTCCGACGGGATAATGGTAATTGCGATAACAACACACCTGCCAGCATGAGCGCACAACCGGTAAACTGTCGGGTATCCAGATGTTCATTTAGCCATAGCCACCCTCCCAGAGCCGCAAAGACCGCCTCCAGACTCATGATGATAGCCGCGTGAGATGCCGGGGCAGAACGTTGCCCGACGACTTGCAAAGTATGACCAATTCCGACGGTTAAAACACCAGCGAATAATAAGGGTTGCCAGGCGGCTAACAAATTACCTGTACTAAAGTTTGCCGATTCGAAACTGATTGCCAGTACTGTACACAGCAGGCCACAGAAAATGAACTGTAGCAGAGAGAGCATCAGGTTATTCAACTGACGGGCCAGTTTAGCAATTAGTAATACGTGCCCAGCCCAGAAGGCTGCACCTGCCAGTACCAGGGCGTCACCGGGATTGATACTGAAGTTTTCCCCGATGCTGAGTAAATAAAGACCTGTGACAGCCAGTCCGGCACCCAGCCAGGTATTAATGCCGGTTTTTTGCGCAAGAACAAGGCCAAAAACAGGCACGAAAACGATATACATACTGGTAATGAAGCCGGCATTACCTGCAGTTGTATATTGCAGACCTGCTTGCTGCAGAGATGCTCCCATAAACAATATAAAGCCGGCTGCAATACTGCCTTTCAGCATAGCGGGCCAATTGGGAATTGAAGCCTTATGCCAAAACAGACAAACCGGAATCAGTACCAGTGCGCCAAGTAAAAAGCGTCCGGCGTTAAAACCGAATGGTCCCAAATATTCCAGTCCCATACTTTGTGCTACCAGGGAGAATCCCCAGACAGCTGCAACCAGTAACAGAATCAGATCAGCCGTATATTTATTGTTTTGCATGGTCCGTGCCTCTTGCACAAAAGGCTACAAATTACCTGTAGAGACCAGCAGTGAAAAATCAAAGATCTCATAGGGTATTAGCTGGACTCACTGCCGGGTTTAGTAAGTGTATGAGGCTCAGGCTACGAACTGCCTGCGTTGCAGATTAGGCGTATGTTGCAGTTTGGAAGTAGAGCCGAAATCCCAGGGATTTGTAATGATTGTGCTGGCATACGGCTTTCTTTATGATCCGGGAAGGGCGTTCAGGCAGTAGTATAAAACGTGCCTCTAATTATAAAAATAAACAAGAATCCTGTGACGAATCTGTGTATTCAGATAGTTGACGGTAGTCATGCCAAAAATATGATTATTGGTTGAAAAGTCATAGGCTTCGGGGTTTCTGAGGAAACCTTCTGGCAAAGTTTGAAGGGTGAGAAGCTATGCTACTACCGTTTAAGTCCCTGTTAGTTTTTGAAGCGGTAACTCGCAACAAGAGCTTTACTAAGGCTGCCGAAGAACTGAATGTCACTCAGTCGGCAATTAGTCATCAGATCCGCAACCTGGAAGATTATTTTAATACCAAGTTGCTTGACCGTTCCGGGGTTGGTATTGCACTGACTGAGGAAGGTGAGATTCTGTATAAAGATTTATCTGCATCTATGGCGCTGCTACGGCGCGGTGTGGGCAGTTTAAAAGCGAATTTGGCGTTAACACCTATCGGTATTTCGGTACGCTCGCATTTCGCACTGAAATGGCTGTCGTCGCGATTACGTGCAGCGGATTTTAGTTATGATTTTCGTTTTTTTCACAGTAATGATTCCGCGGATTTTTCTAACGCAGATGTTCATGTATCTATCGAATGGCTGCACGTGGCGGAGGTACCGGTTAATGCTCGTCTGATTGTTTCAGGAAACCTGACGCCGGCATGCCATCCTTCATTACTGGAAGGCATCGATGATCCTGCTGATCCAAAATTACTTCAGCGCTTTGCGTTATTGCATGAAGCAGATGTCACCAGTTGGCAAGAATGGTTGCAGTTAGCCGGAGTGGACGGTTTATCCCCTTTACGTAATGAGTATTACAGTGATACCAATGTGCGTCAGCAAGCGGCAATTGAGAAGCAGGGCTTCGCGCTGGTGTGTCCGGAGCTAATTGCGGATGATGTTGCCGAAGGTAAGCTTGTTTGCCCGTTTCAGCAAAGTTTGGACAGTTATTCTTACTATCTGATTGTGCCGGATGATCGGTTGAATATTGCCAAGGTGAGGGATTTTGTGCATTGGCTTAGCCATGTAATGTAACGACAAAGGGCTACTCAGTAGCCCTTTTTTTATACCTCTATTGTATTAGCAGTGCCTGTGCAGATTTCTTCAGGCTTAGGTTGTCCTGTTCAGAAAGTGCTGCTTTCTGAGAAGGAATATAATCAGAGTCGGTCAGCATCTCAGGCAATAAAAAAGGGCTACTGGTAGCCCTTTTTAATGCCTCGCAAATTTATCCAGCCTGGACTGGTTTGTTCAGGCTGAGATCGTCCTGATCAACAGGTTGTACTGACTGCGAAGGTACATATTCAGAATCAGTCAGCATCGAACTGAGCAAACCGATAACCATCATAATCATCACGATTGAGAATGGCAGAGCAGCAGCGACTGACGCCGCCTGTAATGCTTTGAGTCCGCCAGCCAGTAGCAGTACAGCTGCAACAGCACCTACACCTAAACCCCAGATAACACGGAATTTATGTGGTGGGTTTTCACTGCCCATAGACAATAAGGTACAGATAACCAGCGTGCCTGAATCTGCCGAGGTAACGAACCAGGTCAGAATCATCAGGGTAGCCAGCGCGGCCATTGCCCAGGTTGCCCATTCAACATTTAATGCTTCCAGAGTCACATATAATGCTGTTGTCAGGTTGTCGTTAACCGCAGTAACAATACCGCCATCACCATATAATTCCATATGTAATGCAGTACCGCCGAAGAGTGTCAGCCACAAAAAGCTGACCATACAGGGTACCAGGATCACACCGAGTAGGAATTCACGTACGGTACGGCCGCGGGAAATGCGCGCAATGAACATACCAACGAAAGGTGCCCAGGAGATATACCAACCCCAGTAGAATACGGTCCACCAACCCTGCCACTGACTTTCTGGATTTGGATCTGTCCAGAAACCCATAGGTATCATGTTCGCCAGATAATCGCCGACGCTGGTTACATAAAAACCCAGTAAGAATACTGTTGGGCCTGCAAACAGGAAGAACAGGAACAAAACTGCAGTGAGTTTAATATTCAGCTCACTGAGTATCCGAATACCTTTAGCAACGCCGGAAACAGCAGAAAAAGTAGCTGCAACTGAAATGACCGCAATCAGAATGACTTGGTTAAGAACAGATATTTCCATTCCAAACAAGTAGTTAAGACCTGCGTTCATTTGTGAAACGCCCAGTCCCAATGAAGTTGCAACACCAAAAATGGTGGCAAACACGCCTAACAGATCAACGGCATGTCCTGTTGGTCCGTAGATTTTATCCCCAAGAATTGGATAAAGCGCCGAACGAATAGTGAGAGGCAGGCCTTTGCGGAAAGCGAAGTAAGCCATAGCCAGACCGGCGATGGCATAGATTGCCCAACCGTGGAATCCCCAGTGAAAGAAGGAAATACGCATAGCCACCTGAGCGGCTTCAGCAGTACCTGCTTCAATTCCGGCCATAGTGATATACGGATTACCCTGAAAGTGGAAAATAGGTTCTGCAATGCTCCAGAACAGCATCGCAATTCCCATACCTGCGCCAAATAGCATGGCGAACCAGGAGAAGAAACTGAAAGCGGGACGTTCGTCGTCTGCACCCAGTCGTAAGCTGCCCATCTTACCTGTGGTTAGCCAGATACTCAGGAAAAAGAACACACTGATTAGACTGACGTAATACCAGTTGAGTGTGGTTTGAATCCAGTTTTTGATGTCGGCGTAAACGCCACCGGCATAATCGACATTCATAATGGTAAACACCAGAAATGCCACAACCATGCCTTTTGCCAAAATCCCCATAGAAGGGTTAATGCCGGTAAATAGCCCCGACTCGGCAACACCTGTGTTGCTGTTTTTGTTGTTCATAATCTCTCCCGGTACGGGCGACTGATGCTATCAGAGACCTGCTACCGCTCTTTTATTGTTGTATTGAGATAAAGAGGATCATCCTGACACGCTGTTTTCAGCGTTCAGTTGTTTCCGGTTTCGCCAGCTATGACTGACCAGATGTAACACGCTAACAAGTACCGGGAAACACGCCCAATGCAAATTTCGCACGAGGCATGAGGTTATCTAATAACAGTTGAATAACGACTTTTTTTGTCCGAAGTAAGCAAGTGTGTGAATGCTGGATGCAGGCAGGTAAGTGTTAGAAAAATAGTTTTTATCTTGTTGAAATTTTAGAGTTTTTATTAGCTTTTAATACATGTTTTTTACACCCAGATTTACCGTGCTATTAGTCAGGCTCATGACCTGTGCATTATTTGAATTGGGCTCCTGCGTAACCTCCCTGATAGATTTTTAATCGCCAGCTAAGGCCTCCGGCAATAATGCCAGAGTGCCTGACCAGACCTTATGACGCGTTTGTAAATACGAGCAGTAATGTGATTACAGCGCCCCGATATAACGACAATAATGTTCGGAGAAAACAATCATGTCCCTGATTGCAACTGACCTGGCGAATGCCAGTCTGGAAGCCTTCAACGCACCGGGCGAGATAAAGCGCGGTCTGCCACCGGAAGCCTATACCAGTGAAGCCTTTTGGGCGGATGAAAAAGCCCGCTTGTTCCCGCAGAACTGGGTATTAGTTGGCTTTGCACATGAGATGGCAAACCCTGGCGACGCGATGCCTGTTAACGTCGGTGACAGCCCTGTTTTACTGGTGCGTAACCGTGAAAATCAGATTAATGCTTTCCATAACGTTTGCCGTCATCGCTGCCTGAAGCTGGTCGATGAGCCAATGAATGTGGGCCGTATGTTGAAGTGCCCATATCACGCCTGGGCATATGGTCTGGACGGTGAGTTACGGACTACGCCGTACTTTGGTGGTGATGATCCTAAGTCGATCCCGGAAGGCTTTGATCCGAAAGAACATGGTCTGACAGCCGTGAACTGTGAAGTTTGGTATGACTGGATATTCGTCAATATTAGCGGTGATGCACAGCCGTTCGAAGACTTCATTGCACCTGTAAAGAACCGCTTGCAGGGGATGGATTTCGATCAGGCAAAGCTGGTGGGTGTTATTGATCTTGGCGTTGTTAATACCAACTGGAAGTTCCTGATGGAGAACTTCATTGAGCCGTATCACGTGCAGTTTGTACATGCTTCCACGACTGACCAGCCATTAGTTGATCACTACATTGTTGATGACGGCCATTGCCAGGGCAGTGCAGTCGACCTTGATGATAACGAAGAAGGCGGCGATGGCAGCGGTAATACGTTAGCCGTGAGCTCCCGCTATTTAACCCTGTTCCCTAACTTTGTGTTTGGCCGTTATTTTCCGGACCAGATGGGCGTGCATCTGAATGTTCCTCTGGGGCCAGATAAAACGTTGCAGCGTCGGGCTATTTATATGACGGATGGCACCGAGCTAGATGCGGAAGCGACAGAAAAGTTAAAGCAACTTTGGGTTGATGTACACATTGAAGATCATGAAATGTGTATCCGTTTACAGGAAGGACGTAAATCTACGGTTGCTCAAACTGGCGGTGTGCTGTCACCCCACTGGGAGCGGAGTGTACGTAATTTTCAGGAGCAGATAGTCGCTGCACTGAGTGAATAAATAAGTCGGTCGGGGGCCAGAATCCCCGGCCATTCTATTGATACAGGTATCGAGCTGCCTGTGGTTTTTGAGTGGGGTGAATGATGTCTCAAGCCAATAAATTCCGTCTGGATCACACCATGATCCGGGTGCGGGATCTGGAAAAATCTCTGGATTTCTACTGCCGTATTTTAGGTATGGAAGTACTGCGTAATACCGAATACCCGAATGGCCGTTTTACCAATGTTTTTGTGGGGTTCGGTCCGGAGAACGTAACAACAACGCTGGAACTGACCTACAACTGGGATCAGAAAACTGATTACGACAAAGGCAATGCCTACGGTCATTTAGCGTTCAACGTGGATAACGTCGTAGAAGCGATGGCGTATCTGGAATCAGAAGGCGTCACCATTCGCAGCCCGGCTAAACCGATGAACCACGGCACCCGCATGCTGGGATTTGTCGAAGATCCAAACGGTTATGTGATTGAACTGAATGAACCGGTTAACCCCTGAGTTCTGTTGTTAAACCATGTTAAGCACCACAACTGAATCCAACCAATAAATTCAAAAAAGGATATTTGTTATGCCTACACCAACGTTATTTAAGTTTTCTGATATCGAGCACCGACTGGTTGAGTTAGAGCCAGGCGGAACCTATATCAAACCTTGGGTAAACACTAAAGTCAGCGAAAGCATGGCTGGTGGCGTTAACTTCCTGAACAACGTGTCTGTGCCATGGAATCTGGAAGTAGACGAAACCGTTTTTGTTAAAGAAGGTAACTTCCGCCTGATCGCTGATGGCGTTGCTTATCAGTGTGAGCCGGGTGATGTTCTGTACATGCCAAAAGGCATGGATGTGAAGTACGAATGTGACGAAAAGTGCGTAATTTTCTACGCCGTTTATCCGGTGGACTGGAAGCAGCAGCTGGGCATTACTGAAGTACCAGGCATCGACCCTGAAGACATGTAAGCACCAACCTGCCTGATTGACTGCGTAATAGCATTCGTCAGATAGGTTACGGGGAGCACCGGCTGTGCTCCCCGTCCTTAATAACACCACGAAGAAAAATGTCAGCTGGTGGCGAATTCGCTACGAATACCGGCTGCCCGGAGGTGAAGTATGACTTCTCAGCCAATAACGACCCGTATTACCGCTGTTGAGAACGTTGCCGAACAGATTTGTGCATATACCCTTGAAGCCACAGACGGCAGGGAATTACCTCCGTTCAGTGCCGGCGCTCATATTGATTTATTACTCGATAATGACCTGGTTCGCCAGTATTCGCTGTGCAGCTCCCCAGCAGAGAGTCAGCATTATCGGGTTGCTGTCTTACATGAGCCTGAAGGACG
This sequence comes from Aliamphritea ceti, assembly GCF_024347215.1. Lineage (NCBI taxonomy): Bacteria > Pseudomonadati > Pseudomonadota > Gammaproteobacteria > Oceanospirillales > Oceanospirillaceae > Aliamphritea > Aliamphritea ceti. Next base: position 4,370,781 of record NZ_AP025282.1, on the reverse strand, counting down.
GGGTGGATCTGATTATATTCATAAGCAGCTGAAGCTGGGTGATGAGCTGGATATTCATGCACCGCGTAATCATTTTCAACTGGATATGGCCGGTGAAAATTATCTGTTGCTGGCGGGTGGGATTGGCATTACGCCGATCATGCTAATGGCATTACAACTGCAGCAGGCAGGCAAGCCTTTTAGATTACATTACCTGTGTCGCACCCCTGAGCAGGCTGCATTTCGGCAGTGGCTGGAAGATACATTCGGTACGTCGGTAGAGTTTCATTACAGCTATGGGGATGCGGCAAAGCGACTTGATTTATTTGGGTTATTCGCAGTCCAGACGCAAGCTACTCAGGTGTACACCTGTGGTTCTGAATCGTTGCTACAGGCCATTCTGAATGCGGCGGAAACGTTGCCATTAATTGATGTCAGTTTTGAGCGCTTCAGTGCAGCTCCCGTTGCGGAAGGTATGGTTAGGCAGGCATTTGAAATCGAGATTGCCAGTAGCGGTGAAAAACTACAAGTAAGCGGAGAGCAAAGCATTCTGGAAGTTCTGCAGGGTGCCGGACATCAAATTGAAACGATGTGCAAAGAAGGGTTGTGTGGCAGTTGTGAAGTGAACCTGCTGGCAGGTGAAGCTGATCACAGAGACAGTGTTCTTAACGATGCTGAGAAAGCTGAGCAGAGCGTGTTGATGGTTTGTTGCTCCCGGGCGATTTCTCCGAGCCTTAAATTAGATCTTTAAAATTAGAATAAAAAATTACCACGGAACCTGATCATGCTGAATGCCGAAATAGTGCAGTTACCCTGCCTGAAGGATAATTATTGTTTTTTGTTACACGATTTTGACAGCAATATCACCGCGGTGATTGATACACCTGATGCTAATGCTATAGAAGCGGCACTTGAGGCGCGGGGATGGCAACTGGACTATATCCTCACGACCCATCATCACTGGGATCATATAGATGGCCATGAAGCCTTAAAACAACGTTATAACTGTCAGGTGATTGGTCCGCGTCTGAATGAAAATGTGATTCCTGATATCGATCAGCGGGTCGAAGGTGGTGACGTCTTACAGCTGGGTGGTATTGATATTCAGGTAATCGCTACCCCAGGCCATACTCTGGGGCATGTGTGTTATTGGTCGCAGCAGCTTGAAGCTGTTTTTGTTGGTGATACTTTATTTTCGATGGGATGCGGCCGTTTATTCGAAGGTTCGCCAGCACAAATGTGGCAAAGCATTCAGTTATTACGTGATTTACCTGACACTACGGCTATCTATTGCGGCCATGAATATACTCAGAATAATGCTCTGTTTGCGCTTGCTCTGGAGCCTGACAATCAGCGATTGCTGATGCGTTGTGATGAAGTTGATATTTTACGGGCGAAGGGATTGCCGACACTGCCAACTAACGTTCAGCAGGAAATGCAGACCAATCCTTTTATGCGTGCAGATGTGGTTGGATTACAACAGGCATTAGGTATGTCTGGAGCGGACCCTGCAGCGGTGTTTGCTGAAATCCGGCTGCGCAAAGATCAGGCGTGAAGGAAGTCATCGCCAATGCTACGTCCTGAATCTGGCGGCCAGTACCGGTTAACATTTTTATTGTTGCCGGGTTACTCAATGGCTGCGCTGCAAGCTGCTATAGATCCGTTACGGTTGGCAAACCGGGTTCTTGGTCGGGAATGTTATCAGTGGCGCTTATTAGGTGCGTCGGCTGCACCGGTGCTCGCCAGTAACGGATTAACCTTGCCAAGTCAGGACTATCAGTATGAGGTGCCAGCGAACTTATTTGTTTGCGCTGGCCAGCAGCTTTGGCAGGAAAATTATCCAGTATTGGCCTGGTGGCTGCAGACACTTTACCGGCAACAAACCGTGTTTGCCGGTATTGGCGGTGGTAGCCATTTACTTGCACAGGCCCGCTTGCTGAACCGTGGGGTTGTGAGTATGCAGGGACCTGCAGCTCAGCAGTTTCAGCAGCTGTATCCACAAATAGAGGTGTCCGATAAACCTTATGTGTTGGCGGATCAGGGTAATGATTGTGTGAGCAGTGCCAGCGGTATTGCTCCCGGGCAGTTAATGCTGAGCTTTATCGATCGGCATTTCAATAGCATGGTGGCGGGTGCTGTTGCAGAAGCTATGATGTTACCCGGAAAATGGGAGCTTAACAGCGCTAAAACGTTACAAAGTGTCGCTGATCTACGCTTGCATCGGGCTGTAAACCTGATGCAGAAAAACCTTGAGAAACCACTTGTCAGTAGTGAGATTGCAGATCAGGTACATGTGTCAGTCAGGCATTTAGAACGGCTTTTTAAGCAGCATTGTGAGATGACTCCCAGTGCTTATTACATGAAACTGCGTTTGCAAGCGGCCCGTCGGTTGCTATATCAGTCGGGCGGTGACGTTGCCGTCATCGCTAGCCGCTGTGGCTTTAAATCCAGTGCTCACTTTTCCCGTACCTACAGCCGTCATTACGGTATTGGTCCCAGCCGGGACAGGCAGCAGAAATGAAACGGATTCGGTTAGTCATATAAGTTACTTGTTAGTCGGTAGTAGTTACCTCTGATGGTGCGTATAGATAATATTCCTCAAACAATTCAGCCAATTCTTTGTGAGCTGCGACTTCTGTTAGAAACTGATCGATGCTTTGTTCAAGGAAAATTTCTTCTTCAGGTTTTAGCTTCTGACTATTATCCAGGGTCCAGAGATTTTGCACTTCAGAAGAGGTCATTTCGTAATGATGCGATGAGATAACTTCGTCACCAATTATGACCAAGTACAGTACTCGATAAACCTTACTTGAAACTACCGGAATGATGCCTAACGTAGTGATTGAGAGCATGGCGGATGAAAAGCCGGCAGCATCCTGTTTACGTTGCGCTCTATTGAGTGCCAACACTTTAATAGGGGAGCCGACAGCTTTTTCATCCAGCCGGGTAAAAGCCTGATAACTTTCCAGTTTGTCTTTAATAGGTAGTGCTGTGATATTGGTTTCAAAGAAAACTGGCGGATATATATTCCCCTCATGCTGATACTTTTTAACTGTGGCGGGCTTATTTGTTCCATCAGAGAGAGCTGTCTGGCTAAGCCCCAGTGAAATGACTAAGGCTGCTATAAGTTTAATGCCGTTAGTTTTCATGTCAGTGTCCTTACTTGTAACAGAGTACGGGGATTGTATAAGCAACGGCTTGCTGTGAAGCTTTTTCAAATCCCTTCGCTGGTTTTTTACCTGAATACGTTATGTTGTTATTGTTCAGAAATTGAATGATATAACTGTTTGACAGCCCGAAGTTAATATTTTGGGTTGTAGCGCCAGCAGATTTTACTTTGTCTTCGTTGATAGTACTGGTAACGAGGCCTATGAGCTGGCCATTGTAATCAACAATTGGCCCACCACTACTTCCTGACTGAATAGGTGCTGAGTACTGAAAGGCACCAATTGCTCCTTTAAGTCCTCCCAGAGAGCTAATGTTGCCCAGGGTAAGATTGGCCTGAGCAGAAAGTACAGAGGATAACGGATAGCCTGTGGTGAATACTTGAGTGCCAAGAGTTACGTTTCCGTCAGTGCTGATCCGGGCATATGCTTCAGGTGCTTGGAAGTCATCATTGGTTATTTCCAGAAGTGCGGTATCCAGAATCCGGCTCTGTGCAGCAAGTTTAGTGTTATAGGTTTTGTCCTCATGTTTTATTTGGGTCAGCAGACAGCCGTTAATAACGTGGGAGGCTGTCAGTATCTGACCTGTTTTATTCATAAAGAATCCGGTTCCGGTACCTACAGGCTGAACACCGTCAAGTAATGAGAGGACGTTGTCAGTTGTTACTAGTGGAGCCGGTGCTGCGTTTTGAGTTTCTGCGAGGCGGACGCTGCCGGTGTGATTTAGAAAGCGGGTTGTAGCTTCTTTAATTGCCTGTGCAAAGGCGTTCATGAAGATGGTTTCATAGCCTCCACCGATACCTCCGGTACTGGAAGAACCCTCAGTCTGTGTTTCGTAGATAATATCACCGCTGCGATTAGTGACACTGGTTGATAGAGTGACTGTCGCAGTACCAAACATAGAGTCGAATTCTGGTTTACCTGAAAACCTGAAAAGATATTTGGGTTTGCCGCCAAGTTTTAAAGGTTCAGCTCTGGCAAATATTCCTGGTAATACTAGATCCAGTGCTTCTTTGAATTGCTGGCCGGTCGGAAATATCCAGCGGCCCCCACCTCCGGAGTTCAGCTGCATAATCCTGGTCAGTTCTTGTTCTTCAGCATAGTACGCTACTGGAATATTAACTGGCGTGGTTATTTTTTTATTGAGTTTGGCGACAGTTTTGATTTCCTGCACATTTTTTACTGGCACAGCATTACAGCCTGCCAGTATGAGAGCAGTCAGAGTAATAAGAAGAAAGCGCATAAGAGTCCTTTTTCGGAAGATACTGATTCCATTGGCCAAGAACTATCCCGAAAACGGTAAATCCGGTCAAGTAGCACTGTTATCGGATTGTCAGAATGAGTATGTTTTGTACCTCAGATGGCTTCTCTTGCTGGTTTACGCCCGGCAGCCAAAATAATTATTACGGCTATAAAAATAACCCCCGCACCGAGCAGTTCACGGTTGCTGACCTGTTCATTCAGCAGTAGCCAGGCGAGCAACATTGTGGTACCAATTTCCGCCATTGCTAACACTGATGTATCTGTAGCACGAGCGATCAGGCGGGTACCGGTGAGAAATAAGGCCAGGGACATAAGTGTACTGACTATGACTAATCCAAGTACTGCGCTGTAGCCTTGTAAACTGTCGGGAAATTCTGCCTGTCCGGCAAGTGCCGGTATAGTAAAGCAGATGAAGGCGCCGCTGGTGATCCATGTCAGTGAAGTCAAAGTATCCTGACGGGCCAAAAAGTGGTTGTTCAACATAATATAAGTGCCATAGAGCACACCCGCCAAAATGCCCAGTATCAGCCCGCCGAGCGGCAGTTCACTGTTGATATCAACGCTTATATATACGCCGCTTACTGCTAACAGTACGGCTGACAGTTTTAGCAGTGACATAGCCTCCAGGCGGAGGATTACCGAGAAAATAAATATATACAGGGGGAACAGGTAGAACAGTAGTGTAACCAGTCCAATTGACAACTGTTCTAACGCGGTGAAATAGCACATAGCGCCGCTGCCGACGAGTAAGCCTGTAGCCAGTACCGGAAATATACGAGTGGCGGTTTTATCTGGCTGACGCTTACGCCGCCGGAATACAAATAAATGTAGAATGCAGGCGGCTAATAAGAAGCGTAATAACATCAGCGCAATAGCATTAGCACCATCCGCATAAGCGAGCCGGGCAAAGATTGGCTGGAAGGCATAACATAAACCTGCAGCCAGAATCAGTAGTACGCCTTTGAAATAATTCTGATTCATGATCGTCCCTGCTCCTGAATACCTGTTTAGGACTTTAAAGTCTGTAACGGTAGGGGCAGTTCTTATTTCAGCCAAGCGCAAAAAACTCATATCTCATGAGTAAAAATAATGATCTGATGCGTAATGCTTACTGATGTCTGAAAGAATTTTTCTGATGTGGTGAACACCCCATGAGCTTTGCAGTCTAGCCGTTTATGTTAGGATGTCAGATTGAAAAATTGGATGGCTGTGATGGGATTTACTGATGCTTTTTAATGGCCTGGTTTACAGCAGTGTTAGCTGTTTTTTCTTATACATCACACAGCAGCTCCCGGATATTTTCGGCGAAGCATTTAACCGCCGTGCTAGGTTCTGCTTTGCCGTTGCGAAGCTCAATAACGACTGCATCCAGGCGGGGTAGTTGATATTCATCTTGCTGGATGATGCGCCAGTTGGGTTGAATCAGTGCCTGAGCGGTTGCTGCAATTGCCAGACCGCTGTCGATGGCTATTTTTACACCGGTGACGCCGCTGCATTCAAAGGCAATATAATAATCCTGTCTCGCGCTGCTCAGAGCATCCAGAATATTTTTCCTAAAGTTACAACCGTGTGGATAAAGTGCCAGTGGCAAGGCTGCATCTTGCGACAGAGTAAAATTTTGTTCAGCAACCCATACAAGCGGGTCACGGCGTAGTACTTCCCCCCCGGCATCTGTTTCGCGTTGGGTCACTAATGCCAGATCCAACTCACCATTTTCCAGCCCTTTGAATAAGTTGTGACTTATATCGTTGCGAATTTCCAGACGAATGCCCGGGTAGCGGTGAGCAAAGGCCTGCACAGCATCTTTCAGGATCAGACTGGCGTAGTCATCAGGGATTCCAAATCTAACAGTGCCGCGGACTTCTTCCGCATTCAGCACATTAATGGCTTCATTGCTGAGGCTGAGTAAGCGCCGGGCGTATTGCAGAAGTACTTCGCCATCCTGAGTCAGTTCTGCTTTGTGATAACCCCGTTCGATCAGTTTACAGCCAGTGAGTTCTTCAAGTTTTTTTAGCTGAATACTAATCGCTGCCTGGGTTTTGTTTAATCGCAGAGATGCCTGAGTAAGGCTATGACATTCCGCAATGGCTTTAAAAGTATTTAACAGGTTCAGATCGAGGTGACGCATAGCAGACTCAGTAATCAGGGCTGTAAGTATTAGGTAATGGTTAGCTGCTGCTTAGACTTAGGCTAACGAATTGCATAAATTATATTTAAACAATGCTTATTTCAATTTAAATATATTTATAGATAAGTGGGATTTATAGTGATGAGCAATTAAATTGAAAGGGTCTGAACCGCGTTGGCCGGTTTTAGATCAACTGTTGAGATAAAAGTATGCAAACAGGTTATGACTACATAATTGCCGGTGCCGGTTCTGCAGGCTGTGTGCTGGCACGCCGATTAGCCGACGCCGGACATCAGGTCCTGCTGCTTGAAGTAGGCAGTTCTGACAAATCCTGGATTCTACAAATGCCAGCAGGGCTGCGTTCAGCCTTTAAACCGACTTCAAAATATAACTGGTGGTTTCATACTGAGCCGCAAAAGCATTTGAATAATCGTGAAATACAGCAGCCACGTGGTCGGGTATTAGGCGGCTCTTCATCTATTAATGGCATGACATGGTTGCGGGGCCATCCACTGGATTATGATCGCTGGCAGCAGGAAGGTGCGGAAGGTTGGGACTGGGCGAGTTGCTTGCCTTATTTTAAAAAGATTGAAAACAGCACTGTTAACAGTGGTTATCGCGGTATAGATGGGCCTGTTGGGGTACAGCGTCAGGAGCAATTAAGCCCGTTAAATGCTGCTTTTCTTGAAGCCGGTCAGGAAGCTGGCTGGCCCCTGACAGATGATGTAAATGGCTATCAGCAGGAAGGTGTCTCCCGGTTTGAAATGAGCGTGAAGAATGGTGTACGTAATAGCACTGCTTTCGCCTATCTGCATAATATGCCGGCACAGAATAATCTTACGGTCTGGACCGGCTGTCAGATTTTGCAGATAAATTTGCAGGGCTCGATTGCCACCGGTTGTCAGGTGCAGCATAAGGGGCAGACGCTAGATGTTACTGCTGACAAAGAAACACTGCTATGTGCCGGGGTATTTGGTTCTCCTCAATTGCTGATGCTGTCCGGTATCGGGCCAGCTGAGCATCTGGCTGAGCATGATATTGACTGCAAAGTGGATCTGTCTGGGGTGGGTGAGAACCTGCAGGATCATCTCGAATGCCACATACAGATTGAAACTAAACAGCCGGTTTCATTGAACCGGGAATTACAGCCGCACCGAATGTTGTGGGCCGGTATGCAATGGTTTGGGGCTAAGGCAGGCGTCGCAGCAGTGAATCAGTGTCATGTAGGCGCTTTCCTGAACAGTTCACCGGAGACGGTTCATCCGGATATTCAGTTCCACTTCTTTCCGGTATTTTTTGATAAAGACTGGATACCTGTTCCGACGACTTATGGTTACCGAATTGGTGTTGGCCCGATGCGACCTACCAGCCGGGGCAATGTCCGCTTACGCAGTAATAAGGTGACCGATCCGTTGCGTATTGATCCTAATTACATGGCTACAGAAGAAGACTGGCGTGTTATGCGTGAGGCCATGAATCTGGGGCTGGAAGCCGCCCGGCAACCGGCGTTCAAACCTTATCATTATCGTGAAGATACTCCGGGTATCCACATTCGTGAAGGTAAGGCGATGGATGAGTTTATCCGTGATGATGCTGCCAGTGCGTACCATCCATGTGGTACTTGCAAGATGGGGGCTGCAGACGATGCTATGGCTGTTGTTGATAGCCAGTTGCGAGTTAGAGGGGTGGAAAATCTGCGGGTAATTGATGCCTCAGTTATCCCTTCAGTACCGAGCGCAAACATTAACGCCGCAACGATTATGCTGGCCGAAAAAGCCAGTGATATGTTGTTGGAAAAACCTATGTTAACTGCCCAGCATCTGGACTTTTTTAGCCGTCAGGACGCCGCAGATAAAACTATAAATCCAAAAGCGACTCAAGCAGGAGTGTCGAATGTCTGAGAACATGATTGAAGTACATAATATCAGCGCCGAAGAACAGGCTGCCTGTCAGTGCTGGGATCTGTGGGAAAGTGGTGATGTTAGTGAGTTTGCTTATGACTATGATCAGGATGTGCAGTTTATTGTTCAGCAGGGGGAGGCTGTTATTCACACTCAGTTTGGCGACAGTGTCGCTATTGCACCGGGTAACCGGGTCATTATCCGGGCGGGTGTATCCGGTCGCTGGGATATAGCTGCACCAATCGTTAACCGTTATGCATATCTGTAAAAGTTGAATTTAAAGTACAGTAATAAAAAGTACTGTATTAAAAATGTCGTTATAAAAATAGCCCTTTATAGAGCTTATAAAGGGCTTATACGATATGAACAGCGTCGGGCGCCGTCGAGAATATAGTCTTCACGGCTAACCTTAGCCTGATCAGCAAACAGTGACTGAAACAGTTGTAGTTCTGAACGACAAAAATTCTGACAATTCTGTGCTGCCGCACAAATCGGGCAGTGGTTTTCAATGAACCAGTAGCCGGATTCGTCTTCCTGCCATTCCGCCATATACCCTTCACTGTTACGCAGTTGCGTCAGCGTTTCGAGTTTCTGATGAATTTCCGGACGGCCCTGCATTGCCGCATGATATTGCTGATCCAGCTGTTGCTCGCGCTGGCTGATCAGTTGTTTCAGGCCGGTATCGCCAAATACGCTTTGAATTGAGTCCAGCATCGTTATGACAAGTTCGCCGTGACTGTCTGGAAATTGTTGCCAGGCTTCTGGCGTCAGTTGCCAGTAGCGAGACGGCCGGCCGCGACCACTGGAGATATCCTGCCAGTTCACCAGTTGACGTTCTTCTAATGCCTGCAGGTGCTGACGTGCCCCCATCGAGGTGATTTTCAGATATTTCCCGAGTGCTGCCGCGGTTTGCGGGCCCTTGGTTTTGAGTATGTAAAGAATACGATCGCTGCTGTCATTCATAAAATCAATTATGCGGGATTGATTTATTTAATCAATAAAAAGCTTTACTTAATGAGTTGCTGATTTCAAAATAAATAAAGTATTTAGTTTATTTAATAATATGTGGCAAATATTAAGGAGTGGCTCATGCGTTATTCCCCCTCATTACAGTGGGCGATATGCCTGACGGTTTTGTTGTCTGTGGCTGGTTTTAGTATGCCGGCACCGGTCCTGACGCCGTTATTTTTAGATACGGAGAAAGATCTGTTCACAGCACTGACCGGTCTGGATCAGGTTGCCAGGGTTTGGTGGCTGGGGGCGGTCATTTTGCTCTATCCAGTCGGACAGCTGTTTGGTGCCCCGGTGTTTGGCCGTTATTCCGATAAAGTTGGCCGTAAGCAAGTGTTGTTACTGACATTGACGGGTGTCGCAATTGGTTATCTGGGCATGATTGTGGCGATTAATACCGGTGATTTATGGTTGCTGGTGCTGAGTCGCCTGGGAGCAGGTTTCTTTAACAGTAATGTTGCCATAGCTCAGGCCATCGCCGCAGATATCAGTACCCCGGAGACCAAGCCAAAATTGTTTTCCAGGATTAACATGGCACTGAACCTGGGGTGGATTGTTGGCCCTCTGACAGGCGGTTATGCCGCGTATGCCTGGAACGATTACAGCCTGCCGTTTATCTTCGGCATGATGCTGGTACTGGTAAATTTAGTAATGGTTGCGGTCTGGTTACCGGGTATTAAGCCTAATGCGGCAGAGCAACAAGCGGCCAGCGTTCGGCAGCAGGAGAGTTCCCGTTGGGCATTGTTAATGGATTCTAAGTTGGCGCCGCTGTTCATGCTGACTCTGTTTAGTTACATGGCGATCAGTATGTACTTCTCGTACTTTAATGTTTACACCATCGATGTGTTTAGTTTTGGGCCACGGGAGATTGCCTGGAGCGCTGTATGTATCAGTATTCCGATGATGTTTGGCAGTTGGTTAGGTGCACGTTTAAAGGCCCGAATGAAGACTTCGGTACTGGGGATGATCGGGCATGGTCTGATGGCTGGTGGAATGCTCAGTCTGCCACTGATGACTACATTGGAAGGCTTCGCGGTGACGCTTCTGTTTACCGGTGTGGGTATGACCATCAGTGAACTGGCAACCTCTCTGGTGGTATCTAACGAAGTGAGTGGTGCACGCCAGGGTGAGGCTATGGGGATGTACCGCTCGGTAAGTATGGGAAGTGAGTTGGGGGCTGTCGCGCTGGGGTCAGTACTGATTATGCTGGGGATTCACTGGGTATTTGTTGTCGCTGGGTGTTTTTCCGGGCTTGTTGTCTATGGCTTCTGGTTACGTAAACGGTCAGTAGCTAAAGCTAAGTTGGTGCTTGCCTGATCTCTGCCGATTTTACAAAAAGTTATATCAAGGTTGGCCGTATCCGCTGTAAGGTGGATACGGTCTTTTTTGTTATATTCAGCTAATCCGTAAGTTAACAGGTCAGAGCATATGATGCCGAAAACAATGAAAGCAGTGGTGACCACAGGTAATGGTGGTTATGAGCGTCTGGAGTATAAAGATGTACCTATGCCTCAGCTGCAAGCCGGTGAAGTGTTGCTGAAAGTACTTGCTGCCGGCATCAATAATACTGAGATCAACACCCGACTCGGCTGGTATTCATCATCGGTGACTGAATCGACAAACAGTGTTTCTGATGATGGCGTGACAGCCCAGGAAAGTGACGGTGGCTGGAATAAAGAAACGCCATTTCCTTTTATACAGGGCACTGATTGTTGCGGTGAGGTGGTTGATGTTGCAGCAGATGTGGATGCAGTGCTATTAGCTAAACGGGTGCTGGTGCGTGCCTGTATGCGTGAGCATGGTTATGGCTGTCTGGACAATGTCTGGATGGGGTCGGACTTTGACGGTGCCTTTGCGGAGTATGTGAAAGTACCTGCCAGTGATGTCTTTGCGGTGGAATGCGACTGGAGTGATGCCGAGTTGGGAACGATTCCCTGTGCCTACGGTACAGCGGAGAATATGCTGCACAGGGCACAGCTGCAGGCCGGCGAAGTGGTGCTGGTGACCGGTGCGTCTGGCGGCGTTGGTTCCGCGACAGTGCAGCTGGCAAAACGCCGTGGTGCAACTGTGATTGCTGTGGCGGGGGCTGATAAACATGCGGCCCTGGCTGAGCTTGGACCTGAAATGGGTGCGGACCAGTTGTTGGCACGGGATGCTGATTTACTGGCGATATTAGGTGAACAGTCAGTGGATGCTGTGGTGGATAATGTTGCCGGGGATAATTTTCCTACCATGCTCAAACTGCTGAAGCGGGGTGGGCGGTTAGTCTCTTCCGGAGCGATTGCCGGGCCAGTGGTCGACCTGGATATGCGTGATATGTATTTAAAAGATGTTCGCCTGATAGGCACAACTGCCTGGGATGAACCGGTGTTTCCGAATCTGATTTCTTACATTGAAAAAGGCGAAATTAAACCTTTGCTGGCAGCTACATTTCCGTTGGCAGAGATTGTTACTGCACAACAGTTGTTTCTGACTAAACAGCATGTGGGTAAGTTTGTACTTGTGCCGGAACATGATGGCTACGTTTGTAGGTAATATGTTGTTAAGTGAAAGTTGTAACGTGAAAGTTATTAATTAAAAGTCGCTAAGTAAAAGTTATCAGGCGTATGTTTATACAAACGGATAAAACTTACCTAATCATTTAAAAGCGGCGGTTGTGGATAAGCACCGCCGCCCTTGGGTCAGGACTGTGCCTGCATCGCTTGGTAGGTAGAGAGATACTGGGTGTTGGCCTGTTTACTGATATCTTCACGGGTTGGCTGCTGTTCACCGCTGAACGTTTCTCTGCTGTTCTGGCCTGCAAAGTGTTCATCGAAAAAAGTTTGTAAATCGTCTCCGCTGACCGTGTGACCCGTTGTGAGAGCGAATAGCTTTTTAGCAACCTCGCGCTCTTTACCCATCGAATCAATCGTGTATAGCAGGTTACCGGTGCTGATATTGGCTGTGCCATCTTCACCCACGCTGGCGATTATTTGTCCGTTTACTTTGAATACATTGTCCTGAGGTGCATTTTTCCAGGCGAATTGCTGTTGCTGATATTCAAGTTGCCGGCGCTGGTTATCTGCGGTCTTCTGACGCATGCCTGCTACCTGCTCTGCAATGTGCTGGTGGTAATCTTTGCCGCTGAACAATTGAAAAGCTTCGGCGTTGGTAGGCCCATTGCCGGGAGCGAAGCTTTCAACACGAACCCGGTTGCCATATTGGGATTGCAGTTGGCTAACCAGACTGTTGAAATCGCCGCCGTTACGCAACGAACTGGTATCAATAGCATTGTGGGATGTAACCCCCTGGCTGTCATGCATGGCGACGGCTTTTCCGTCCAGGTAAATAATAGCGCTGGTGTCTCGCTGTCCGGCCTTCCCGAGCATGTTTTGTTGGTATTCTTCCGGGGTATAGAGTGTCTGCCCGGGCATTTCTATATTGTTAAACCGTGAAGCTTCGATGGGTGTTGGCAATGGCAAGAGGTGCATAATTGACTGGCCGCTGCTGATACGTATACCGGTTGTCGTGCCTTCTGGCAGGCTGTTTCTGGCCTGCATCATTTCATCCACAGTATCGAAGATGTAATCCTGTTGAGGTGTTTTAGTCGTTGAAGCCTGTGCAGTGGTATTACTGACGCTATTTTGATTGCTGATTTGCATCCTTTTTCCCCGGGTAGAGTCGCGACTACCTGCTACGACGCATAATTTTGAAAATTAATGAATATAAACAAAGCAGTTATCGTGCCACAGGAGCTGATTACCGGGTTCGGTTAGTGTCTTTGACTGGCGGACAGGTGACAGGGCTACGTTATCAGCCCTTGCGCAACAGATAGTGTTGCCATTGCTGTTAGTTAGTTTGAGTTATGTACATGCGTGGTGGCAATAGTTTGCCTCATGAAGGTGTCTGGCTAACTTATCCGGCGATGATATGAATCGTAATTTTTACTCGGGTGCTTGTGTATATATCGGACTGTTAAGAAACGCTCGCTATACTTCACAAGTTATCTGATGGTCTCTCTTGTAAGAAGTTATGACTATATTTGTGTGACGGGATGTTCTCCGCTGACAGGTTAATTAAGACAGGAACATACATGTATAGATTGTTTTTAGCGGGGCTACTCAGCTTCGTTTTATTAATACAGAGCGGTGCTTCAGCCTGGGCAGAATCTGCTGTCAGTGATGATTCAGCCTATATCTTATATTTCGTAAATGACGGGCAGATTGAAGAAGCTGAGAGTTATCAGCCAGAAGACATTGATCACCGCCGGGCAGAGAAAATCTGGCAGGTCTTTGCCGCAATTATACCGGCGAAGCAGCTTTACAGAGTACAGGAATACTATGTTAACGGGCCGGAGAATGATGGCGGTGCTTCGGTCATTGCGGTAGACAGCGAACTGCGTGACTGGCAGCTATCAATCGATGAGAAGTCTGTTGAGTTGAATGACCGGCAGGATATGCAGGATTTAGCTTTTTTACTGATTCATGAGTTTGGCCATATTCTGACACTTAATCATGAACAGATTGATGCGGATTATATGTCCTGTGAAGCGACTATTGAGCTGGAAGAAGGCTGTGCTAAGGATAATTCCTATATTGATCTTTTTGTGAAACGTTTTTGGAATAAGGGGATGCTGACGTTTGCTAAGACTCAGGATGCAGCGACTGTTTACCGGCGTTATACGAATCACTTTGTGCATGAGTATGCGGCAACAAATCCGGTTGAGGATATTGCTGAAAGCTTCAGTATTTTCGTTGAAGAGGATGAACCTGAAAACTGTGGTGTAACAGTTGCCGATCAGAAAGTGTGCTTCTTTTATGAGTTTTCCGAGTTGATTATTCTCAGATCACAGATCAGGGCAGGAGTATCCAGCCTTTAGCGGGCCTTTCTTACTTAAGGCTGGTGGAAGTTTTCCTCCAGCCTTAAATTCATAGAACTATTCAGCTCTGTCCAACGATACTTTTTCACTTAGCAGGCAAAGCATCTCCCACATAAGAGTTGCTCCCACCAGAGCCGTGGCGCCGCTTGGGTCGAAAGGTGGAGATACCTCTACAAGGTCTGCTCCGATCAGGTTGAGGCCGCGAAGTCCGCGAACCATCTGTTGCGCTTCTACAGTGGTCAGGCCACCGATTTCCGGGGTGCCTGTGCCAGGTGCAAACACAGGGTCCAGGCAGTCAACATCGAAGCTGATATAGGTCGCCTGATCGCCAACGACTTCTCTGGCGACTTTAAGAGCACCGGCTACTCCCAGTTCAGTAAATTCTTCCATTCGCATGACTCGGATGCCTTGTTCTAGCCCCCAGTCATCATCTGTTTCGCTATACAAACCACCCCGGATACCTATCTGCACAATACGGGTCGGATCAAGCAAACCTTCTTCGATGGCGCGGCGAAAAGGCGTACCGTGGGTGTACTTACAGTCGCCAAAATAGCGATCCCAAGTATCGGTATGGGCATCAAAATGCACCATGCCCAGGGGCCCATGTTTCTTGGCCAGCGCGCGTAGTACCGGCAGGCTCACCAGATGATCACCACCGGCGCCGAGCGGAATGATGTTGTGCTCAACCATCTCGGCAACAAAGTTCTCGATCATTTCCAGTGTTGGCTCAATCGCCAGAGGATTAACGGGTGCATCGCCAAAATCGGCACAACGGGCCAGTTTAAAGGGACTGAGATTCAGTACCGGATGCACTTTACGCATCAGTGAGGATGAGTCACGAATCTGACGTGGGCCGTGACGGGCACCAGCCCTGTTAGTCGTCCCGCCATCCCAGGGGATACCGTACAGGCCTATATCGGCATCAGTAGCTTCTGCAATGCTGTAGTGGGGCAGACGCATAAAAGTAGCAATGCCTGCATAGCGTGGTACTGACTCGGATGCCAGTGGGCTGAAACGTTTGTCCTGTGTGACTGACATTGGAGCTCCTAATCTTAACAATAAAAATTTTATTGTAAGCGGGAGATAGATTCCGTTAAATGATAGTTATTGCATCTAAGGTTTACAGGTTTGGAAACTTTTAGGTAGCACTGAATGCTTTCAGTAATGCTGTACGTAACAGGTTAGGTCTGGCATCCCTACGGACAATAATTTTGAAAGGGACCTGGTAGTTTAGTGTCGTTGGTAATAGTACCCGCATAAGGCCTTTCTCTACCCAGATAGCCGCGAAATGTTCTGGTAGAAAGCCAACGTACTGCCCGCTGAGAATCAGCGTGGCAATACCTTCTACCTGATAGGAGCTAGCAGCAGCTTTTAGTTGTGGAAATTGTTCTTTCAGCAGCACTAAGTGCGTATAACTGGGGGCGATGAAGTCATGCTTACTGATAAGTGGCATATCAAGTTCAGCGTTGGGAACAGCAAATAATGGATGGCGCTGACCGCAATAAAACAAAGATGTTTCAGTATGCAAATTGTGATATTCAAGCCCGGGAAGCAGATGGTGTTGAGGGATAATTCCCATATTTGCTCTGCCTTCAATCACTGCCCGTTCTACTTCGTTAGGAGAGGCAACCTGCAGGTTGATTTTTACTTCAGGCTCTTGTTGGTGGAATGTACCTAAGACTTCTGTGACTGGTGAGTTGGCATCAGTGAGCATGTTATCGGTTAGGCAGAGTGTCAGTTCGCCGACTAAGCGACGGTGAAGTGCGTTGACGTTAGCGCGGAACTTTTCAAGATCGATCAATAGCTCCTGGGTTGTCTTATATACCAACTCGCCATGTTCGGTGAGTTGAAAACCGGAGCGTCCCCGCAGGCACAGATGCATATCCAGACGGGTTTCCAGGTCAGACATCAGCCGGCTGATGGCCGAACGGCCAATATTTAGTTCTACTTCGGCAGCAGAGAAACCGCCGCATTCTACGACGGTTTTGAATACTCGTAATAATTTCAGATCAATGTCGGCAACCTGGCCAGAAAAGCTAGTGCGTTTCATGAAGCTCACAATACAATAACTGGGTTTAGTACTAGAGTAACCGAAAAAAGCCCTGTCGGCATGAGCCGACAGGGCAATCTGTTACTTATGAAGTCTAACAGGTATATGCAGTATTAAACCTCGTCACGGCCCAGCAGGCGCAGTACGCGATTCAGTTTGTCTTTACCACCGATGCTTTCGTAGTGTTTAGGCCATACCGCAATAGTGGCCTTTTCAATCCACTCTTTTTCGCCGTTGGCAGGGTCATTGATGACCATACCTTTTTCGATTAACCGCTGTTTGATGCGAGCTTCGTTAGCGGTCAGGAATTTAGCGCTGTCTTTAGTCGCTTCTTTACCTGCTTCGATGATCGCTTGTTGTACTTCAGGCGTCTGATCCTGATATACGCTCTCGCTCATGATCAGTGGTTCGATAGAGAAGATGTAGCGAATGTTCGTTACGTACTTTTGTACGGTATCAAACTTCATCGCATCAACCGTTACATATGGGTTGTCCTGACCATCCACAACACCCTGTTGCAGAGCAGTAAAGGTTTCAGACCAGGCCATAGGTGTCGGATTACCACCCCAAGCCTTATATGTATCGATCATGATTTCGTTCTTCGGCACCCGAACGATGACCTTTTGCAGATCTTCTAAGGTTTCAATTGGTTGCTTAGAGTTCGTCAGAACCCGGAAACCAGTATAGGCCCAGCCGACGATACGAACGCTTGCGTCTTTAACCGTATTCTCAACCAGTTCTGCCCCAACTTCGCCCTGCGTTAGCATCTCTGCTTCATCCAGGCTCTGAATCACGTAAGGCAAAGTGAAAATACCGACAGTTGGTGAGAAAGGCGTTACGTTGTTGATGGCCAGGATTGAGAAATCCAGAGTACCCAGCCCGGCTTCAACTACGGTGTCTTGTTCGCTGCCAAGCTGGCTGTTCATGAACAAAGTACCGGAGTATTCTCCGTTGGTTTTTGCTTCTAATTGTTCAACGAATTTCAGACCAAATGCATGCTGTGAGCTGCCTTCGGAATCACCACCGGCAATTTTAAATTCGGTAGCTGCAAAGCTGCTGGTACAGCTGCCAATGACCAGAGCGGCGGTCAGGGAGGCGGCGGTGGCGATGTTATTTTTATATTTCATACAAACCTCAGATAGTCGTGTTGGTCTCCAGAGACCTGCAGCAGTTTGACCGCTGTTTATGCCAAGTCTGTGTCCAATCCTGCAATAAACACATTGCTTGTTAAATGCAAAAACATGAATGTTTAGTTGCTTAAAATGGAAACTTTATATTCTTAATAAAACATAAGGTAAACATGATTATGGGATTTTTATGGGGCTGTAATATTGGTTTTTCTGGGTTTTTAATGAACCAGTTTTTTCTTTAATATCTCGGGTATCAAGGGGGTTGTAGCCGTGAAAGCGTTACAAAAGTTATTGGAGACGGCTAATAAATGTACCAAATATTATGCTTTACAGTTTCAGCCTTTAGTAACGCTAGTAATTAAAACTAAATACTATTTGTGTGTTCTATTTGGAAAACTACTAGGTAGTTACGTGATATATAAGGTAACAGAATTGCAGCGTATATATGATTTTCCTAAGACCAATGGGAGTGAAAATAGACGTCATTGAGTCATAAATCATGTAGTTATTACTTTATCGCGTGTGAAGCATTTTTTATCGGTGTACTGCCGGCCACCGGCTTTTTTGATTGTTATTGTTTTACCCGATTTTGCCTTTACCTGACTATAACTTCATAGTTTAGGCTGCCGGTTTTTATACACTACCGGAAAGGATAGAGAAAAATGTCAGATATTATTTTGCAAGACAGTGAGTTTGTTGCACAGTTTGAAGATTGCAGCCTGTCGCCAACACATTTTAATCATCGTGGTCATATCAGAATTGCCTGGCTGTATTTGCAGAACAACGTTATCTCCGTAGCACTGGATAAACTGGTAACAGGTATCCGTCGTTATGCTGGCAGTCTTGATGCCGCTGATAAGTTTCATTACACCATTACCACTGCATTGTTACAGATACTGGTACTTCGACAGGCAGAATGTAAGGCCTCTGACTGGTTAACATTTATTGAAATGAACAGTGATCTGGTAACAGATGCAGAGCAATTATTATTGAGGCATTATCGAAGAGAGGTGTTGTTTTCAGATGCAGCAAAGGCTGCCTGGGTTGAGCCAGATATTCAGGCATTTGCAGCCAGTTAACAGGAAATAGCTATGTATACCGTTGGAGAGTTGAGCCGTCAGTTTGGTTTGTCCCGCAGCAGTTTACTGTATTACGACAAAATTGGTCTGTTGCAGCCAAGTGGTCGCAGTGCTGCAAATTACCGTTTGTATAGTCAGCAAGATCTACAGCGGCTGGAGGATATCTGCCGCTATCGCCAGGCAGGCCTGACACTGGAAGCAATTGCCCAGCTACTGGAAAGTGAACCGCAGTCTGCGGGAAATATCCTGCAACAGCGTTTACGGCATCTTAATCAGGAAATAGCCGAATTGCGGGAGCAACAGCAGATACTTTTAGGTTTGCTTGGCGATCCTGCGATGCAGGCACAAACCCGTGCGCTGGATAAAGACGCCTGGGTAGCGGTACTGGAAGCTAGTGGAATGGATAGCGAAGCACAACATAACTGGCACGTTCAGTTTGAACAACAGATGCCGGAAGCCCATCAGGATTTTCTTGAGTCGTTGGGAATTGATGCAGAAGAAATCAGACAGATACGGGTGTGGTCGGGAATGACTGTTAGCTAAGAGAAGCTAAAAGGAATTCGGGCTGGGATTAAGTAGGTTCGCGATCAGACTTATGTATTTAACAATAAATCTGACCGCGATAACCCAGAGTCTTTTACAGCACGTAAATTGTGCTTTAACCCATTAGGTGCTGCAGGCTTTCCAGGGTACGCTTTGTCTCTTCAGACAGTGGCATAACCGGCATGCGGCATTCTTCAGTACACAGGCCTAATAGGGACGCTGCATACTTAGGGCCAGCTGGACTTGGCTCAGCAAACATAGCATTGTGAAGCGGTGCCAGCTTGTCGTGAATGGCCAGCGCTTCAGCAAAGTTACCTTCCTGTGACGCTTTGTGCATTTGTGCACAAAGTGTTGGTGCAACGTTAGCAGTTACTGAAATGCAACCGTGACCGCCGGAGGCATTATACGCCAGTGCAGTCATATCTTCACCGGACAGGTAAGAAAATTCTTTGCTAATCTGCAGGCGTTCCTGGCAAATACGTGACAGATCACCTGTAGCGTCTTTTACGCCCACTACCCGCGGCAGTTCTGCCAGACGAGCCATTGTTTCAGGCAAGACATCAACAATCGCACGTGGCGGTATATTGTAGATAACGATTGGCAAATCAACGCTGTCGTGAACCAGTTTGAAGTGCTGGTACAGACCTTCCTGATTTGGACGGTTGTAGTAACCAGCAACGCACAACAGTGCGTCTGCACCGGCGTCTTGTGCGTGGCGGGCGTATTCAACCGCTTCTACAGGGTTGTTGGAACCAGCACCTGCTACAACAGGTACACGGCCGGCAGTTTCTTCCACAACGATTTCGATAACACGTTTGTGTTCTTGTTCATTGAGGGTTGGCGACTCACCTGTGGTACCGACAGGCACAATGCCGTTGGTGCCACGTTCGATCTGCCAGTTAACCATTTTGCGTAAGGCTTCTTCATCCAGCTGGTTGTCGCGTAATGGGGTAATAATTGCGACATAGGATCCGCGGTACATGTTCAACTCCTGGGTTTTATTGGCCGCCGCACACAAGCAAAAAAAAACCGGTGCGCCTGCGACCGGTTTTCGTATGTGATTTCTTGCAGTTTTTCGCTATTTCACACGCACGCCGAATCGCCAGAGGTTTTCCCCGGTTTATCGTTGCGTTTATCGAAAGAAGCGAAAGTTGCCAAAATTAAATCCTGTTTACTATTGGAGCAGGAATTTAGCGGGTCTTGTGGTTGCAGTCAAGTTGTTCAGAGGCTTAGTTTTAGCTTCTACGACTTTGGTATTCAGATCGTTAAAAAAACGCTTAAAAGTGACGGTTTTACAGGCTCTGCGGTATGTAATTGTATATAGCTCTGTATACAGTTTTGGGTTGTTTCAGATAGTGGCAACGATGTGTCGGTCTGGGTGGGAATAGTTATTTTGAGTCAGGCTTTGCGGTTTTGCTACAAGCACCGCAATCACGACACTTGATTCCATCGTGAATGGGAAATACAGGCAGGTCGAGTAGGATTATTGACAGAAAGGTCCAGCGGCGGCCGAATTGATAATACTCAGTATTATAGCTTTGGCAATTTGGACAGGCAGTGGTATCACAGCCCTGTTCAGCAATCAGGTTTGCTTCATCGTCTTCTTCTGCCAGTAATTCCAGTGCTGCTTCGGCCTGAGCCTGAGGTACCTGAAGCCGTACACCACCCATCGCGTTGGAGTAAAGCCATTGCATATTGATGGTGTGTTCATCAGCGATAAAAGGGGTGAGGCCTGCACATTCCAGTTTGGCGCGTGCGATATGTGCTTCATAAGGAAAAGAAAAACGTGCGATGGTAATCATATCTGTTCTCCTTTCGTGTGCTGAACATCTCTTATGAGATATAGCATTTATTGTACAGCATAGCTGTCAACGGTCTTCGCTGGGGCTGAGCTGAAACTGGTTACGGTAACTGCGGGTGAAGTGTGGTGCAGAGCTGAAGCCGCAGGCAATACCTATTTCAGCGACACTCAGATGCGACTCACGCAGTAACTGCTGTGCCCGTTCAAGGCGAATCTGCATGTAATAGCCGGTGGGTGACTTGTCCAAATGGCTGCGGAATAGCCGTTCTAGCTGGCGTACCGACAAATGAGCATGTTCTGCAAGTTCAGTAGGCGATAACGGATTTTCGATATTCGCTTCCATCTTTGCCAGTACTTTTAATAGCCGGGGATGATGAATTTTTAACCGGGCCGCCAGCCCGATTCGTTGCTTGGCTGACTTCTGCCTGATCCCACTCTGGATAAACTGCTCACAGACATTAATCGCCAGATCGTGCCCAAATTCAGCCTGAATTATGTGCAGCATCATGTCGATTGCAGCGGTGCCGCCAGCACAGGTAATCAGGTTTTTATCAATTTCAAAGAGTTCGTTACTGATTTCCACACCGGGATTATCTTCCTGAAATGCAGGAACAGCTTCCCAGTGCAGTGTAAAACGCTGATTGCGCAGCAGGTTTGCAGCGGACAGTACATAGCAGCCGGTATCCATCGCACCAAGTATTGAGCCTTTACGATAGAGTTTTTTCAGCCAGGCCAGAGTCGTCTCGTTAATGTACTTCTCAGGATTGTAGCTGGCGCACACAAACAGGTTTTTCGGGGTATCAACATCTTGGATGGATTGTGTTTGCTGAATTGCCAACTGGTTACAGGCGTTAACACTGTCACCGTCATCAGAAAGCAGTTGCCAGCGAAAGATTTCACGGCCCGCAAAGCGATTAGCGACACGTAAGGGTTCGATGGCGGAGAGTAACCCGACCATTGCGTATTCCGGCAAGAGCAGAAACGAGATGGTAAAAATGCCGTCGTGATCGGGCTTGAGAATCATAAGCGGGTTTTCCGTTTGGTCAAACTAAACTCAACTGTGACGGCACCTGCAGCAGTCATACAGCGTGATTGAGATTACTATAACTTTACAAAAATACCCTAAAAAAAGTGAATGTTTTCTTTCACATAGCGTTTTTTGTCGTGCTGGCGGTAAATTTTGTCGTCGTCGGTAAGGTTGCCATGTAACCAGGAGTTTTTAACTAAGAGCTGTTTTATCAGTTAGCTTGAGGTTCCTCGTTATATGGCAGCTGTAAATAATATATTTCAGATGTGCTGATCGAAACCGGCAGTGCCTGTTTGCTGATTATCAACAAAGTCATCCAGTTCGATGACATTACAGTCCGGGTCGCGGATAAAGATCGCCTCCATATGTGGGATTTCAAAACTGCCGGTAATCTCGATGTTGTTTTCCGTCATAAATTTCCGGGTATCGCTGAGGGAAGTGACTGTTAGGGCAACATGGGTAATGCCGGTATATTTTTCAGGCACGTCCATCAGAATATTACCTTCACCACTTACTTTCGGAGCACCAAGCAGGTTAAGAACAACGCCACTGGGATGTCGCAGAACGACTGGATGCCCTTCGTCAAAGCCGGTATCTGTCATGAACTGAAAACCGAGTAACTCGTAGAAACTGACCGACCGTGCTTTATCGCGAATACGAATGCCGATGTGATTTACGTTTTCTATATTCAACATACTGACTCTCCTTTTAGCAAACTGCCTTTAAGGATAGCCGCCTGTCAGTTCAGAGGCAGGAAATTTGCCAGGGCAGGTTGTCTGCGGTGCAATGCACATGCAGATCTGTCAGAGGAGTGTTACAGCGCCAGCCAGTGGCTGATGGTGTTTGCATGCAGCGATAAACCTCGATATCAGTGGGTAGGATATCGATAATCCCCAGTTGCTGGCCATTTAAAGCCACGCTCTGTTGCAGCGCCGAGAGCAATATATCGGTTGAAAGCGGATTTGCTCGGTGCGTTACATAGGGTGGAGCAGGGGCTTCACTGCTCTGGTCGATAATAACGACACCATTGTCAGCTTCTGTCTGGCTGAGCAGATTCCAGGAATGCGCATCTATTGCAGCATAATCAGCACGACCTTCCCGGATAAGCTGCAGGCTAGCTTCATGTGAGCCACTGACCAGATACTGATCGGCCTGCCAACCCTGAGCGTCAAACCATTCGAGTAGCGCGTTACAGCCTGAGCGGGAGCTGGGGGAGTTCACCACCAATCGTTTACCTGAACGTGGCGATGCAGCTGTAACAATGTGGCTGAAATAGTTGCCAGGGCGACAGTCCAGATCACTGAATACCGGACGTGCCACGGCAACCAGCTCGCTTGCCTGTGGTGTAAACAGATCAGGACCACAGCATTGGCTGATGAGTAATGCGCGACTTTGCCATTGCTGGTCCAATGGCGTCTGTCGGTCTAGCTGTTCAGGTAACTCTATAACGCTACTTTCTGAGCGTTGACCATAGGACTGACCCGCCAGTTGATCAGCGATTTCCACAGACAGACAGGCACGCATCGTCTGCCAGAAATTATCCAGCTGATGTTGAGTGGCAGTCAGGTCATACCAGGGAAGGCTGGCGATCAGTTTCACGAGCGTGCGGTTATCCGGGTTGCGGTTATAGGTATCAGTACAGATGCCGGGCAGGATACACGCTTCAGATTGATTACGAAATAGCCAGCGTCGCGTCGCGTAGCCAGTCGGTGAAGTGAATAACTTTAGCCAGCCCCTGACGGTCATTGACTATATCCAGCCAGTAACCGGAAGGGCCGGATACTTCAATATTGCTGAACTGAACCAGGCTACCATCAGCCAGCTCTTCATGGATCATCTGTTTATCAATAATGGCGAAGCCAGCGCCGCCTTTAGCAGTGTTGATGACCTGATCAAGCGTACTGAATTCCATCCCCCGGGCGGGGTCAATCAGGTCGAGTAATCCGGCGGCCTGTAACCAGTTGTTCCAAACCGGCAAGCGCTTACCCTGATGTAATATGTGCAATAAGTTATGGTTCTGATTTTCCAGCTGTTTTGCCTGTTCAAGCATCTGTGGTGCACATACCGGAATATGCTGTTCGAGAATTAATAGCTCGCTGTAATGCTGAGGACGGGCTGTCTGACCGAAGCGAATCTGGCAGTCAAAGGTAATCTGATCGTTGGTCTGATCCTGAATTGATAATTCGAGTTCTTTAAAACGGTTGTGAAAATCACTTAGCCGCGGTGCCAGCCAGCGTGTTGCATAGGTAGGCGGCACCAGAATATTCAGTTTCTGACGCTGATTAGGGTCACGTAATTCCTGGACAGCGCCTTCCATGAGGTTGAATGACTGTTCCAGCTTGGCAAGTAGCTGACGACCTGCGTCTGTCAGTTCCAGACGGTGGTGCAGACGAATAAACAGCGGCACACCGAGGTAATCCTCAAGTTGTTTTATCTGACGACTCACGGCTCCCTGAGTTACGTTGAGAGTATGTGCTGCTTGCGTAAAACTAAGTTGCTTACCTGCTGCTTCGAATACCCGTAAGGCATTCAGGGGAGGAAGTGCGCGCATAATTTTTATCTGGCTACTGATTTTCTCTGAGATTAGCAGTTTATCCATACCGATCAAGTGGTTAATGCGCAGATACTGATGTATGTCGTAATGATTATAGAGGCTATAACAGAAACCAGTTGAGTAATCAGTTAGTCGTTTTTACATTGGTTGCCAGAGAAGCCGTGGCTGACTGTCGAACACTGTGGTGATTGAGTGGTGTCGATGAAGGAAAGAGTGATCAGCGCTACATATAGTCTGTGTGATCTGTTTTAGTTATGCGGGGCTTAGTAAACAAGGGCAGGTTCTGGGACGTTTAACAGCGGAGGATATTACTGTGTATAAGAATACTGGCGGGCCTCATCTGGATCTGATAACAGCCCGGTATATTGCATCCTGTATAGGCAGGCTGCTGCTTTAAAACTTAAAAATCATCATCGATTTCTTCCTGTAGTTCTTCTGCAAGCGCGGGGAAGTCATTGCTATAAAATGCCTGTTTGTGTTTGGTAAAGTGGCCGCCTTCAATGTAGTAATCCCGGCTTTGATGTTCATTACTTACCGTTACCCATAGGTGGGTTTGCATCGAAGTCGCACCATCTGCCCGGGCCAGAATATTAGCGGTACCACGCACAACCCAGCCAAGCGGCAAATAACCGCGCTTCCAGTCTTCCTTTCGTTTCAGTGCCGTGACTTTAATGTTCACAGGAGCATTCGGCTGCTGGGCGGTGTAATAGATATTTTCCAGGTGCCTGTTTAACGCACGAATTTCGCCACTTTGCATTGAGCGTGCAGACATTTCTATAGCATCCGGCGTGTAAGTTACTGCTGTTACCTGTGTTTGTAACTGAGGTGGTTTGGTATCCATACAGGCGCTGAGCAGGAAAGTAACAGTCAGGGTGAGTAACAGTCGCATAGATCAGATTCCAAATAGGTAAGGAAAACGGGCAAGATAAAACAGCATTGTTGGCTGTAAAGCTTACTTCAGTGTAGATGTGACCGGGAAGTCAGGAAAAAATTTCATTACACATTTTGAGGCTGTTTTTGACAGAACTTTACAACTACATACTGCCGGCGCTTCGGATGTAGCTAAACAGCCGGCGATCAGTTTGCAGGCTGGTATTGTTGTAAGCGTGCCGGCGTAATTGGCAGATGTATAAAAGCAGCGAATAAACCCAGTGCCGCACTGATGATCAGCGCAAGATCATATGAGCCGGTCGCATCGAAAATCAGCCCGCCCCACCAACTGCCAAAAAAAGCACCGATTTGATGGCTGAACATAACAAAGCCAAATAGCGATGCGAGGTTTTTAGGTCCGAAGATTCTCGCCACAATGCCGCTGGTGAGAGGCACTGTGGATAACCATAATACCCCCATGATGACAGAGAAGAGATAGAACAGGGTTTCATCAGCGGGCATCAGCAAAAGAAGCATAATCAGGCAGGCACGCAGCCAGTAAATTAACGATAACAGCCAGGGCTTGTGCCAGCGATCTCCCGCCCAACCAGCGAGAATAACTCCGGCAACATTTGCTAAGCCGATCAGTGCGATGGATTCAGATGCTACTGATGCCGGTAAACCACAGTAAGCAACAATTCCGGACATGTGCACTGATAAAAATGCGATGTGAAAACCGCAGACAAAGAATCCCAGGTTTAGCAGTTGATAATCCCGTACTTTAAAAGCGGCAAGAATATCCCGCCAGTTGACGCCTGATGAAGCAACTGCGGAGTTCGTAGGAACATCAGTGGAGGCTGCAGAAGAATTTTGATTTTTAGGCGGTAACAAAGCCCGGGAAAAGAGCATGATCAGAATGATACTGGAGGCAAATATCAGAAATATTTCTGACCAGTTATATTCCGCGTCGATCTGCCCCAGTGCAAATGCATAGAGAAACTGCCCGAGCGAACCGCCAGCACTGGCAATGCCTAAAGCAAAAGTGCGGTTGTGTTCAGCGAAGCGTTTGCCGACGGCTGCCAGGGCAAGCGGATAAGTTGTTGCGCCCACACCAACACCAATTAATAAGGCGTTACCGGCAAAGAACATCCAGCCGTTTTCGGCCAGCGCCGCGAGAATCATACCTGCTGCGTAGAGCAGGGCGCCGACTGACATTACCCGAAATAATCCATAGCGTTCAGCCAGCAAACCCGCGAAAGGTGCAACAGCGCCCCACAGTAGATTTTGTACGGCAAAGCCAAAAGATAGTTCGGCCCGGGGTAAGTTAAGATCCAGGCTGATTTCCGGCAGCATGATTCCGGTTGTCTGGCGAATGCCCATGTTTACTGCAAGAATGATGGCTGCTGCAGCAACTACAAACCAAGGGCTGGAAAGAATGCGATTCATTGTCTTAAGCCGTTCCTGATATCGGTGTGTAAGTAAGTTGCTGGCTATCCTGAAGTAATGATGTAATTCTGACAAATGATAAATAGCCCGGATATAGAATAGAAAATCTCTCTTATGGATACAGCACCAATTAAAGCGATACATTATTTTTGTGTCGCGGCCCGGCATATGAGTTTTAAAACTGCAGCCGAAGAATTGTCGATAACACCTGGTGCAGTCAGCCAACAGGTCCGGATTCTGGAAAGCTGGTTGGGCGCTGCATTGTTTGAACGTGGCACTCGGGTGATTCGCCTGACCCGTATGGGTGAAGATTACTTTAAAAGAGTAGACCATCAGTTAAATGAATTACTGGGTGTGAGTCACTCAATATCCCGTCAGTCACGGCGGCGTCAGGTTAAACTCGCTTTGCCTCCGGGCTTTGCACAACAATGCTTTGCACCCCGGTTAGCAGCATTTTTTCAGCGTTATCCACAGTTAGAATTACAGACCAATGTCTCTGTTTTACCGGAAGCGTTGAATGGTGAACACAACGAGTTGGCGGTTAGGCATTTAAGTACACCTACTAGCGGGCTTGTGTGCGAAAAACTGCAGGATGTTTGCCTGATGCCGGTTTGCTCGACGGCGTATTTGCATAGCCATCCGTTGCTTAAAGTAAAATTACAGAATGTATCAGACGCTGAACATAACGGATTTAAAGCGATGACATCAGCAGATTGCTGTCTGATTTATAACCAGCAGCAACCGGACTGGCACAAAGTCTATCCGTTGCTAAATATTAATCCGGATCTTGAGCGGGTTTATCACTGTAATACCAGCGTTAATGTACTGGATGCTGTACGCCATCATGTAGGAATAGGTTTGCTGGAAGGATCACTGATCGAGCGGGAGCTTGCCAGTGGCGAATTGGTAGGCCTGTTAAATGAACCTTTGCCAGCCAGCCGGCATATGTATTTGGTCCATAGTGATAACGTGTTACTCAGTGATGATGCCTTGCTGGTTAAAGAATGGCTGCTGGAGAGCTTTGGTGGCCGTTCTGATAGTAAGAACAAAGGTAAATAGATAACAGAAAGTATAAAAAGGGGCCTGCAAAGCAGAGCCCCTTTACCCATTGGCAATCGTTTATCTGTTGTTATACAAATATCTGGTAGTTATCTTTTTTAGCTCTTACCTTTCCATGGCACCAGTCGGTCTTCGGCTTTACGCATCAGAATCTCGATGCTGTAACCGATGATGCCGATAATAACGATACCCATAATAACGATATCGGTTTGCTGGAATTTGGATGCAGCAATAATCATCTTGCCGGCGCCTTTTTCAGCAGCAACCAGTTCGGCAGCGACTACGGTTCCCCAGCAGACACCCATAGCAACCCGGGCACCGGTAAAGATCTCCGGCAGGGAGTTGGGCAGAATAACTTTGCTTAAAACCTGGCGTTTGGAAGCCCCCAGTGAATAGGCCGCATGCACCTTAGTAATGTTTACTCCGGACACACCAGCACGGGCAGCAATGGTCATGATCCACAGGGATGCCAGGAATAACAGGCTGATTTTGCCCTGTTCCCAGATACCGAACCAGATGATAACCAATGGAATCAGTGCCAGTGGTGGTACCGGGCGCATAAACTCAACGATCGGATCGAACCAGCCGCGTAGCCAGCCATTCAGGCCCATGGCGAAGCCCAGTGGAATACCGAACAGACAGCCCAGCAGGAAGCCTATTATGACCCGGGTCATAGACCAGCCTACGTTCTGTGCCAAGCTGACATTCTGATAGCCTTCGGCGGCAATGCTGATAATTTTTTCAACCACTGCTTCCGGTGCAGGTAGCCAGATTGCTTCCATCTGCCAGCCTGCATTCGGCGTAAATGACAAGCTACCTTTAGCGGTCATACGTACGGTGCCGTGATCGACATTAAGCGTCGTGCCAGGGCTGATCTGCTGATGATCCACATGGGTGATTTTATAGCCCTGCTGGTCGCCGCCCCGATCATTTTTTTGTGCTTTAAGCAGCTTGCTACGGGAAACCGGCACGATCAGCTGATCGTCACTGGCGAATCCCTGAGCTGTATCCAGATTAAAATTATGCGCCGGGGTTTCGGCGTCTTTTACCTGTACATGTACGGTAGCGGTGGCTGTTTTGCCCAGTGTGTTTTCAGCTGTATAGGTGAAGCTGGTGTTGCCACTGAAAGGACCCGGTACATGTAAGGGCACAATTTTTGAACCTGTGAATACACCCCAGATAAGGAAGATAGTGATAACCGCCAGAACCGAAGCGACCCGGTTAGCTGTGACCGCGCTTTCATCACCAAAGGTGACAGTTTTACGGCTGGTGAAGTCTGCATGTTGTGGGCGGAATTGTGATACTAGGCTGAACGCCATGTAACAAAAACCGCTAATACCAACATACAGGGAAAAGATGATAGCGATACCGACCGCCAGAGACAGGGTGTCGGAACTGAGAGCGAGAAATTCCTGCCACATACTAAGCCTCCTTACGGCCCATGATTTCTTCTTCCATATCCCAGATCATGCCGAGAATTTCTTCCCGTTTGATTGCAAAATCAGGATGCTTCTTAACTTCACGCAGATCGGCGCGGGCGCCCAGTTCTGCAAATGGAAGCTGATATTCTTTGTGGATGCGACCAGGGCGGGGTGCCATTACCAGTAGGCGTTCGCCCAGCAGGAGAGCTTCTTCCACAGAGTGGGTGATGAGAATGATGGTCTTACCGGTCTTCTTCCAGATATCCAGTACCAGGCTTTGCATTTTTTCCCGGGTCAGGGCATCCAGTGCGCCCAATGGTTCGTCCATTAAAATGACATCCGGGTCATTGGCAAGACAGCGTGCCAGTGCGACTCGTTGCTGCATGCCGCCGGACAGCTCATAAATCATTTTTTCACCGAAGTCGTGCAGGCCAACGATTTCAAGTAATTCATCTACCCGGGCATTGATGGTGTTTTCATTAGTGCCTTTCATACGGGGGCCAAAGCCGATGTTTTCCCGGACGCTCATCCATTCAAATAGCGCACCTTGCTGGAAGACCATGCCCCGTTCACGGCCGGGTCCAAGCACTTCTGTATCAGGTGCATCATCATGGTTGAGAATGACATGGCCTGAGGTTGGTGCAAGAAAACCGGCGAGAATGTTGAGCAGTGTACTTTTACCGCAACCGGAGGGCCCAAGCACCGACATCAGCTCACCTTTTTTTAGTTCGAGGTTGATATCTTTCAGGGCTTCAACGGCGCTGCCGTCAGGCAGGTCGAAGGTCATGCAGACGGCGTTTATTTTTAATCCTGACATGGTGATTTCACTTCTACAGATTCAACAGAGGGTGCAGCAACTACGCTCGGTTCACCGAATGCAGTTGCTGTACCGGACGATCACAGCTGGCTGCTGGCTTGCAGATAAGATGCGTTCACCGCGTCGTCGTAAGACGCACGGGCCTGTGGGATCGTGCCTTGCTTAGTGAAGAAATCAGCGACTTCTTTCAGGTATACCTGCAGATCGCCGCCTAACCATGCCTGGCTCAGCTGCTGATCACGGGCTGGGAAGTTGAAACCTGCCAGCGTGCCACTTGCGGCGGCTTCGTCCATACCGGCGGCCTTAGCAATGGTTGGCAACATAGTGTCAGGTTGTGCTTTGTAACGGCTGTTCATACTGGCAGTTACGTCAAGGAACTTAGCAATCAGTTCCGGGTATTCATCACCGAAGCTGGATGGAATTACCGTCGCATCGAAAACTTTAATGCCAATGGCTTCTTTTTCAGCACCAGTCAGCAAAACGTTACCGTGTTCCTTCATGCGCTTAAGAGCACCGCCCCAGCCGCAGACCATATCCAGATTACCGTTCGCAAAAGCAGCGGCGGCATCAGGTGGCGCCATATCAACAACTTTCATACCGGCGGTATCAACACCGAAATATTCCATTTGTTTGAGGAAACCGTAGTGAGCGGCTGTACCAATTGGCACGCCGACTTCCTTACCCGCCAGTTCTTTGGCATTGGTTTTGTCGATTTCCAGGTCTTCACGGACGACGCAGTTATCGTTCTCAGAGTAAGCAACGGCTACATCTATGATTTGCAGATCCTGGCCAGCAGATGCCGCCACTACGAAAGGTGGGATGCCCTGTGAGAATGAGATCTGCACATCGCCGGATGCCATTGCTGCAGACATAGCGGTGCCTGAATCAAAAGATACCCAATTGATCTTAACGTCCATGGCTTCTTCATAAGCCTTGGTGCTTTGAGCAAACAGGTTAGGGGTTGGCCACTCAAGAAAGTAGGCAACAGTAATTTCGTCACGGGCTTGTGCCGTTGTGCTCAGGGCAGCGGTCAGTGCTGCGCCCATCAGAGTATGCTTCAGTACAGTTTTAGTCTTCTGGTAGTGCATAGGTACTCCATATTATAAAGTTCAGACTCAGTGCCGTTTTACAGGCTGAATCCGGTGTTATTGTTATTTTCAACTTCGCGTCTGGATCGGTTTTTTCCTCTTTCCGGGTTGGGCTGTTGGGCTTATTTTTAGGTTACAAAAAAGGCTAAAAAACCCCGGCCAGGCCGGGGAATCAGGAGTTGCTCGGTTTATGCTTTGAGTAGGGCGTTGCTTGGGTCGTAGGCACAGCCTTTAATCCGGTGGGCCGGATAGGTCTTGCCCAGAACTTTCACACTCAACTCTGCGTTTAATGCGGAACGACGTACGTATGCCAGTGCCAGGCTTTGCTGGATACGGTGGCCGTAACCACCGGAACTGACCTGGCCGACGACTTCACCGTTGCAGTAGACAGGTTCCATGCCTGTGCTGGCGTCAATATCAGTACTGTCGATGCTCAGCAATACCAGGCGGTGCTCGTCATCACCGCGGGACTCTGCCAGCGCTGCTTTGCCTTCAAATTCGCGGCCTTCAGTTTTAACAAAATAACTGAGGTTGGCTTCGCGGCTGTTGAATTCAAGATTCAGATCGTGACCCCACATCGGATAGCCTTTTTCCAGTCGCAGACTGTCCATAGCCCGCAGACCGAAGTCGCCAATTCCGTGCGCTGCGCCGGCTTCCATCAGGGCATCGTAAAGTGCCAGCTGATGTTCAATCGGGTGGTGCAGTTCCCAGCCCAGTTCGCCAACGAAGTTCATACGCAGGGCACGAACCGGCACGCCAGCTACTTCAATTTGCTGCCCGGTAAACCATGGGAAGTTGTCGTTATCCAGCGGTGTATCTGTCAGTTTGGACAGAATCTTGCGGGCTTCAGGGCCTGCCAGTACTAAGGTGCCGTAGTTGCGGGTAATGTTATCCAGCTGTACTGAGTTATCGGCAGGTAAACGCTGACGCAACCAGTCTTCTACCAGTAATTCAGCCGCAGCCGGTGCCATGATGTAGTAGTGCTGATCAGCCAGTTTGGTGATGGAATATTCCCAGGCGATACCACCGTTACGGCTCAGCGGGTGAGACAGGGTGATAGCACCGACTTCCTGTGGTGTCTGATTAGGGGAAATCGACTCCAGCCAGTTGTAAGCACCCGCACCGCTGATCTCAAATTTTGTGAAAGGTGACAGATCGATAACGCCGGCTTTTTCCTGAACCAGGCGGCATTCTTCTGCAACCGCTTCAAACCAGTTACCACGACGGAAGCTGTGAACTTCAGTGGCAGGCTGGCCGGCAGGTGCAAACCAGCTGGCACGTTCCCAGCCAAAGTAAGCACCACAGACTGCGTTCTTCTGCTGTTGGCGCAGCAATGCCGGTACGGTTTTCTGATCCCGCTTAGCCGGACGCATTGCGTATTCGTTTGCAAAACCCAACTGGTATTCGTTGGCATAGACTTCTGTAGCTTTGGCAACGGTGTATTCGTGGTTGGCGTAGTCGCCAAAACGACGTGGATCCAGTTCGAAGAAATCCAGTTCCGGATGACCATCAACAATCCACTGGGCCATGAAATGACCTGCACCACCGCCCTGAACGATACCGAAGTTAAAACCGGTACAGACGAAGTAGTTGTCATAGCCGTGTACCGGGCCAATCAGTGGGTGGCCATCTGGAGTATACGTGATCGGGCCGTTAACCACGGTTTTGATACCGGCTTTGCCGATAATCTCGACCTGCTCCATCGCCGTGCACATGATGTCTTCAATACGTTCCAGATCAGCGGGTAACAGTTCCTGACCGAATGCTTTAGGCACACCGTCTACTGCCCATGGAATCCCGCCTGGCTCATATGGACCGAGGATCAGGCCTTTGCCTTCCTGACGCAGGTAGTAAGACACATCAGGGTCACGCAGCATTGGAATCATATGATCCAACTCTTCAAGTTCCGGAATGTTGTCCGTTACCAGGAACTGATGCTCCATTGAGCACATTGGCAGGTGATGGCCAACCATGGATGCCACTTCGTTGGCACGGAAACCGGCCGCGTTAACAATGATGCCGGCGTCGATGACGCCTTTCGCTGTGGTGACTGTCCAGCGGCCGTTTGGCTGTTGCTCAATGCTTTCTACCGGATTTTGACGCACGATAGTTGCACCAGCAGCACGGGCACGGGTTGCCATGGCGTTAGTGATTGTAGTCGGGTCGATGTGACCATCGTCCGGATCCCACATACCGCCCAGCAGGCCTTCGGTGTTGAGGTGTGGATAAAGTTCTTTCAGGCGGTCGGTATCAACCATTTCCAGACGCAGGCCGGCCATTTCGCCCATGGCAACAACCCGCTCGAACTCATCCATTCGGTCCTGAGTGTGTGCCAGGCGTACCGCGCCAGTCTGGTGGTGGGAAACTCCACCTTCGTTTTCCTGCTGCAGTCTGGCATACAGGCTGATGCTGTATTGCTGTAGCTTCATGATGTTGTAGCTGTTGCTGAAGTGCGGCAGGTTACCGGCAGCGTGCCAGGTAGAACCGGCAGTCAGCTCAAGTTTTTCAGTCAGCATCACGTCTGTCCAGCCCATCTGAGTCAGGTGGTAGAGGGTGCTGACGCCGGCGATACCGCCGCCGATGATTAATACATCAGTGGTGTTCTTCATTGTTATTTTAATCCTGTTTGTGGTGCATGGTCGGGTGGGTTGATACAGCATCTCGCCACTTGTTGACCGGATGATTCCATGCTAAATATCCCTGTATCTCCAAACAAACGATTTAAAACTCGATAATTAATAAGCTGAGCTTATGGATAAATTACTTACATCAAAAATTCAGCTGAACTGGCTGCGGACATTTGAAACTGTTGGTACCTGTCTGAGTTTCACCCGGGCCGCGGCAGAACTGCATATGAGCCAGTCTGCAGTGAGTCAGCAAATGCAGTTGCTGGAGCATCATCTGGGCCAGCAGTTATTCATTCGGGTGAAGCGCACCGTGCAGCTCAGTGATGCCGGGAAAGCGTTTTTACCGCTGGTGGAAGAGAATCTGAAGCAGTTGAATATCGGTGCGGCGAAGATTTTTTCACCCCGGGAGAGCGCGACGGTGGATGTCAGTGTGAACAGTGCTTTCAGCGTGCTCTGGATGGGGCCGCGGCTGCATCATTTCACGGCTATTTTTCCTCAGATTTCAATTCGTCAACTGGGAACCAACTGGTCAAGTGATTTTGAAATTTCAACGGCAGAACTGGAGATTCGCTATGGCTCGGGAAGCTGGGAAGGGTTCACGTCCGAGCGGCTTATTACACCGAAACTCCGGCCTTACTGCAGCTTGGAAAATGCCCGTTGGCTACGGCAGCCAGAAGATATTTTATCGCTGACATTACTGGACGTTATCGGCACGCCAAAGGGCTGGGAGGCTTGGTGTGAAGGGCATCAGCTGGATATGCACCAGTCACGTAGTTTGCAGTATATGGACAGCCACGGCACGGCGGTTTCTATGGCTGCTAATGGTTTGGGAGTTTGTCTGATGTACGACGAGTTGATGCAGCATGGTGTTTTAGCGCAGCAAATGACTGCGCCTTTTACCGACACAATTGATACTGATGGCAGTTACTATCTGTGTTATCGCAGCGGCAAAGCATTGTCCGAAGGGGCGCGTTACTTTGCCGACTGGCTGTTAGAAGAAGTCAGTTATCCTTCCCGCTATCAGCGTTAAGTGCTGCCTGAGCAGCAGCTTTATCGCAGCGTTTTTTATGGTAGTAAATGCCCATACCTGCAAGGGTTACGCCGGCACTGAGTAACTGAGGGCCGGAAAGTACTTCATCGAGTAACAGATAGGCGAAGACCATGGTAAAGAGTGGCTGCAACAGGGTGACATGGACGATGCGGTTTATGCCGTGCTGGTTGATGATTGCGAACCACAGGTAGTAGCCGATAATCGATGAAAAAATCACCATATACACAACAGTAATGATCACCGGTACAGTGATTTGCGAGACAATATCCATGCTGTTTCCTGCCAGGTAATAACCAAAAAAACAGGCAGGTGCTGTGATAATCCCGATCCAGAACTGCAGGCTTAGCAGGGGAATATCGTCCAGTTTACGGATGATGATATTGGTCATTGCCCAGAAGGTCATTGAAGCGACAATGATCAGAGTACCAAGCGTTAAATCTACCGAACCACTTAGCAATAATGGTATCGCCGTGCCGGAAAACGCAATGGTAATACCGGTCATTTGCTTGCGGCTGAGCTTTTCCATCTTGAGCAGATAGGCCAGTAATGACGAAATTGGTGCACCGGTGATGACAATAATAACGGTGGTATTGCTGCTGACATAACTGGCGCCTAAGGTCAGCAGATAGAAGTGTCCCACGCCCATCAGTAAACCGATTAATAAGACGCTTGGCAGAGTACTCCAGGGGATTCTGGCAAACGGCAACAGTAGCACTGCTAGCAGGGCGAAACGAAGTGTATTCAACAGGCTGGGCGGGATTTCAGTCACACCAATCTTCAGTGCAACAACATTCAGTCCCCAGATAGCGGTGACACATACGGCAGCCAGCAATGGCATTCTGATTTGCATTAATCGTCCTTGTTGGATCAGTCTTTCGTTTACCGGAAGCGTGTAAATTAGGGGCGTATTATAGTCCGCAATGACTGTGCCGACAGCAGTTTATTATTCGTTGTTAATGATTGCTTCCCGGACTTTTTTACTCAGCGTGTTAAATGCCCGGGTATAGGAGTCTTCGATCAGTAATTGCAGATAATCATCCGGCAGCTGAGCGACATGAACGATGCTGATCCAGTGAAATCGGTGCATATAGCGGGCAGGTTTTATACCGGGCTGATCCGTCAGTTCAAGATACTGTTCGGGCGTCACTCTTACACTGAAACGCCATTGTTCCGGTTCACTGGTTTTGAAATAGGCGAACTTTTTACCGCCAATTTTATAAGTAAGAATATTGGCAGGTGCACCGCTGAGTTTGCTCTCGCTGCCAAGTAAGCGACTGCAATATTGTTTTACGTCATCCGGGGTCAAAACGACATCCTTTGCAACTATTCAACAGGCTGGTAAGGGGCTAAATCTATGCCCTGTTTTACGGGATAGAGCTGGTCCACGCCGTTAACTGCACTATATTGATATTCGGAGAAGTTTGCATTTTGGATTTTGCGTGCTGCAGTGCAGGGTTTCTTCAATACAATAAATATAAGAAGCCTATCGGTACTAACCGCTTTGGTTTCAAGGAGTTGTTGTTATGTTTTCCCGACGTCGCTTTCTGCAATTAGCCCCCTCTGGCCTGATACTGGGATCAACGCTTGGCAGTGCAGTTGGTTCGGCCATGATGTCGGGCCGTGCGCAGGCATTTTCAATTCCTGTGTCCGGTGTGGAACGGCTGACACGTATGTTAGTAGAAACGCCACGGGCAGAACTCTTACCTTTACTGGTCACCAAGATTAATCAGGGGATTTTTCCCCGCTCTTTACTGGCAAGCCTGACCATGGCGGCGGTGCATCATGTGGAACCTTATCCGGATGTTGGTTTTAAATATCATGCAGTGATGATGCTGTCGTCGGTGCATAACACGTTGCGACATTTAGATGAATCTGAACAGTGGTTGGGAATGCTGTGGGCGGCGGACACCTTCAAGCAAGCTCAGCGGCACGATACGTTTAATGGTGACTGGCAGCTTGCTGATGCTATTGAAGCGAGCAGTAATGATCCTATGGGGGATTTTGTACGGGCTATGGATAGCTGGGATGGCGAAGGGGCTGATATCGCGATCAGCCAACTGGCCGGTGAAGCCGATCTAGATGAGCTGTTTCCGCTGCTGTTTTATTACGGTGCCAGGGATTTTCGTGATATTGGTCATAAGACGATCACCGTCAGCAACAGTTATCGCTTATTGCGCTTGTTTGGCGATGCTTATGCGGAACCGGTGCTGCGTTCTACTGTTTATGCCTTATTGAATCATGAGGGTGTGAGTAATCCTTCGACCAGTGATCATGCTGCCGATAAGCCGTGGCGGGCGAATGTACATTTTGCCACGTTGTTTCCATTGAGTTGGGAAGAAGGCAAGCCTGATCCGTTACTGGTACCGGAAGTTCTCAATGCGCTGCGTTCTGCCAGGGCGGACGAAACCGGTTCACTGGTCGTGGACATGTTGCAGCAAAGCATTGCACCGCAAACTTTGTGGGACGGGATTATTCTTAGTGCCGGTGAGTTACTCGCACGGGTATCGGGCATTACCAGTGTGCATGCCAATACTTCCATCAACGCTATGTATTACGGTTATAAGCGCTCTGATGATGACCGGACGAAACGTATGTTGCTGTTGCAGGCTATGTCTTTTGTTACTTTATTCCGGGATTTATTAGGCGATCGGCGAAAGGGCATCATGATCGATAATATGGAACCGTTGGAAACCATTCCTGTGGGAGATGATGCTCAGCAAACTTTCGGAGAATTGTTTGCCAGTATCAGTGAGAATCGCTCGGTTGCATCACGTCAGTTATTGCATATTTTGCAGCAGGGCGGTGATGCAAATCTGTATCGGGCATTAGGTCGGTTTCATACCATGCAGCAAAACGCCGGTTACCATGATTATAAGTTCACTGAAGCGGCGTTTGAAAATAGTTATGCAGTATCCCCAGAGTGGCGTGACCGTTATCTGGCGGCCAGCGTGTATTATATGAATGGCTCTGGAGATAAGTTGAATACTGTTGTTAGCCAGGCCAGTGAGTTACTGCAAAGCTGAACTGGCAGTTTTGAATTTGATCATCATTTTTTGTGTTTTTTTACCTTAGATATTCTCGGGTGACGCTATAGCTGTAATCCGATTAAATAGCCGTTTTTAGTTCAGCGTTTCTTACATAGGCGGAAACTGAATACATGGAATGGTTAAACGCGGAATTCTGGGGCATGACGCCTCTGGTTATAGCGTATCTGTTTGCTGCTGGTATCGTCTGCGGGATGATAAATGCAGTGGTTGGCGGTGCAACGCTGGTGGGGTTTCCTGTGCTCATCAGTGTGGGGTTGCCACCGAGTGTTGCCAATGCCAGTAACTTTTTGGCGACCATGCCGGGTTATGCCGCGGCGATTCCTTTCTATATGCATGAACTGCGAAATATGGGGCGGCGAGCGCTGTTGATTATCGCAGTCAGTGTTATTGGTGGTGGTTTGGGCTCTGTGATCCTGATCTTTAGCCCCAGTGAAATTTTTGTCATCCTGACGCCTTATTTGTTACTGATTGCCACGCTGTTGTATGCCTTTGGTAGCCGTATTAATGCTTTCATCAGTAAGCGCCGTAACGGTGAAGACATGAAAGATAGTCTGATGGGTAAAGTATCGATTTTTACCTTCTCTATATACGGTGGGTATTTTGGTGCGGGACTGGGGATTATTATTCTGTCGATCCTCAAGATCATTGGCTATCACGATTATCATGAATCCAATGCGATAAAGAACCTGATGATTACGGCCGTCTCTTTGCTCAGCATTGCAATTTTTGTCGCCGGTGGCTTGGTCTCCTGGCCAGAGTCGATAGTAATGATGTGTGGGTCTGCGCTGGGTGGTGTCGGAGCTGCTAGCTATGCACGCCGCTTACCACAGGACATACTTAAAAGTGCGATTGTGGTGCTTGGGCTGAGTTTTTCGGCGTATTATTTTCTAAAGTAAGGTTCTGATAACAGGGCTCTTAGGCAGGCCTGAATGAAATCTGTGAAGATATTCACAGCGGCAGAAATGTCAGTGCTTGCTGTAAGTCGCTAAAGTCACTGATTTGCTGGTGGTGACAGGTGCGATTACCTACCAGTATGAAATTAAAGTTCAGCTCTGAGCAGGCGCGGCGGTCCCATTCGCCATCACCAAAATAGCTCAGACTGCTGGGTGTTCTGTTTTCGCAGGCTTGCTGCAGCGCGAGCTGCATGATTTCTGTTCGGGCATAGTGGTCATTACTGGATGCTAATGGAATACCGGTAATGTCGATACCCGCTGCGGCCAGCTTTAACCGGGCCGTTTCATTCCAGCCACCTGTTGCCAGTGATAGTCTGACCTGCTGTTGATCCCGCAAATAGTTGATAAATGTTGCTGCGCCTGGCACTTCTGTTAAGGGTGTTTGTTGCAGGTGATCCGCAATCTTTTCCGTGAAGAGTGTTTTTACCTGTTGATGTATTTCTGTGAATTTATCCTGCAAGCCTATCTGTTGTAAAAAATGTAGCAGTACACCGGAGTCTGTAACCTGTGGATATGTACTCCAGTCTCCGTTGAGAGTATGCCCGGTAACTTCTTTAATTGCGGCTATATAGCAATGTTCGTCAAAGTCGCAGGATTGCACCAGAGTACCGTCAATGTCGAACATGATGTGATGCATGTAAGCCGTCCTGTGCTAAGTGTGTGGGGCTGAGAAAATTAAGTGCTGTATGTCTGAGCGTTTGATATCAGTCAGCCTGATTTAAGTGTGTCACAGATTTATGATTGTTGTGTTGCAACTTTATATTGAGAGAGCAGACAGCATGCCAAAAACATACTCAACAGTGTCTGTTTGTCTTCAAGGGTAGGCATAACCCTGTGTTCAGGTCAGGAAAAGGCTAAAAGCTGGCGGATTTCGTGGAGTCTTGGCGGCGGATAGATTAGCATCATACTCTGTATGAATATTTTATTTATGGGTAGTAGTTTTTTATGGCAAAGCGCGAAGACAATGCCGCCGGTTCTGGGGCGCAGACTGATCAATATACGACGGATGTAGTGCATTTTGACCGTCGCATGGCGAATGCCAATGGCACTATTCACAGCCCTGTACACCCATCTGTTCAATATACCTTTGAAAGTGTTGATCATCTGATCGGCGCTTTTCAGGGGCGAATTAAAGGTAACTCTCCTTACGCCCGGCAGGGCACCCCCAGTACTGCTGCGCTGGAAGCTAAGCTAGCGAGTATTGAAGAAGGAGTAGGTGCCGTTGGCTTTTCGACGGGAATGGCTGCTATTACCGCAGTATTTCTGACATTGCTAAAAGCTGGCGATCACCTGATCGTTTCTAAGTTCTTGTTTGGTAATACTGCCAGCTTGCTGGATACGTTGGCGAACTTCGGTGTGGAAATTACCCGGGTTGATGGCACTGACGTACAAAACGTTATTGACGCCCGTCAGGACAATACCCGGATGGTATTTGTTGAGTCAGTTGCTAACCCAGGTACGCAGGTTGCTGACATGGTGAAGATCGGTGAGTTCTGTAATAAGGAAGAACTGGTTTACATTGTGGATAACACTATTCTGTCTGCCTGCCTGTTTAAACCTAAAGCTGTTGGTGCTTCGATGGTGATTCACTCGCTGACTAAATCAGCTGCGGGTCAGGGACAGGCGTTGGGCGGTGTGGTAATCGATACCGGTTTGTATAACTGGGAAAACTATCCGAACATTTTTGAAAACTATCGCAGTGGCGATTCAAAAATGTGGGGCCTGATGCAGGTTCGTAAAAAAGGTCTCCGTGATATGGGCGGAACCATGAGTTCTGCGACTGCACATCAGATCAGCCTTGGGCTGGAGACTATGGCACTGCGCCTGGGTAAGAGCAGTGAAACTGCGCTGGCAGTGGCAGAGTTTCTGGAAAATCACCCGCAGGTAGCGAAGGTGCATTATCCTTTCCTCAAGAGCCATCCAGCAAATGAGTTGGCAACAGAACTGTTTCGTTCCGGCGCCTGGTTACTCTCTTTTGAACTGTCAGATGCCGATAGCTGCTTAGAGTTTGTTGATGCTCTGCAAATTATTATGAAAGCCACAGGTTTGGGCGACTCCCGTAGCCTGATTATTCCTGTTGCGCATACTATTTTCTGGGAAATGGGTGCAGAGAAACGTAAGCAAATGAACATTGGCGATGGCATGTTACGTCTGTCAGTGGGTCTGGAAGACAGTCAGCATCTGATTGCTGATTTGCAGCAGGCGTTTGAGGCTGTCGCAAAAGGCTAATATTTATAGTGATATATGCTTAAACTGAAAAGCCGGTTGTGGATAACAACCGGCTTTTTTGTATCTCGTTTCCGATAAGGTTTTTGTGTTGGGGAGACGGTGTTGATACTTGAATTGACTCATTTCCTCTTGATTTACGAACATACTAAGAATAGTTCGCTGAAGTAAGTAAGAAGTCTGGTTTTACTCGATGAGCTTTAAAATGGTTTTTCAGAGCCCTGGTAGTACCTGCTTATTCTCTACCAGGCAGTCGTAGTTCAGGGCTTAGTCATAGATATATATGGATAAGATTATGCTGTTAAGACCTATTCGTAAGCCTTTGTTTGTAAATTGTTATTGTCATGACTTTGGAAAGATTGCTTTAGGCTGAGGTTATCCAAAATATTTTTTGGGCTGCCGTCTTTAATTTGTCTTTCTTTCAGTATTCGACGGAGTTGTTTTACAGGTTTCAGAAGTCCTCCACCGATAAATAAATATTCACCCCAGCCTTTGTTTTTCATTCTGGTTTTCAAGGCTGCTACTGATTGCGGGCTGGGCAGTGTAGTTTCTGTAAGTTGCGCTTTTGCTTTGAAAATAATCTTCAGGTTCGATTGAGTGTCTATTTTGACGACATCAAAGTAATGGCTGGCACAGGCAATGAGCGTTTCTGTTGAGAAATAATAGAGATGGGCTTTGAAGTATATGTTCTTAGGTGATGCATCGTTTGTTTCAATCCAGGGGACTTCGATCAGCAGTTTCCCATTCGGGTTAAGTGCAGCATGCAGCTTTGCAAATGCGTCAATTGGAGAGGCTAAATGTTCCAGAACGTGGAAAAGAGTTATTACATCGTAACTCCCTTGAAGATCATCTAGGTTACCAGCTGTTATCTGGTTGCCGTAGTGCTTGTTGGCGAATTCCGCATAACCGATATTGGGTTCCAATCCTTTGCTGTTAAATCCTTGTTTGCTACTCAGGTAAACAAACTCTCCACCTCCTGCACCGATATCCAGCAACTTTCCGCTGGAAATATTGTTATCTGTTAAAAAATGGATACGCTGCATAGCCGTTGTCCCGGCACGGTAGACATGTTTAGGCTTTGGCTCAAAGCTATGTTTGTAGTCTTGACGGTAATCGTGACTGTAGTATCTGCAAAGTTCTGCTTTACTGGGTATGGGGTTTTGCTGAATTAGCCCACAATGGTTACACATAGATACAAGTAGCGGTTTGGTGGTTTTACTGTCTTGATACGAAAGGTTTTCATGACCTTCAGTACTACTACACAATGCACATTTCATGGAATACCCTCCATTAAGACTTATACCTGTAGGGTAATTGTGGCGATGTGAATGAAATGTCGATAAATGTCAGTGCATTTAATTGAGTGCAATAAGTAAGAATTTCCAGGTGTATAAATAGTTGCTGTATTTGTATGTTCATAAGTAGTAACCATGAACTACAAGAGGGATTTATTGAGCATATAAAAGATAAGCAGGATAGAATACCCGGAAATTTAGTAGTCATAGAATGTCTTCACTTTGTATGACATAGCCGGGTCATTGTTGCATCTGTAATCTGGTTGTAATGATGCCAATGAAGTGGAAAGTTCGTAGATGGCTGGCTTTTTAAGCCGCAGATAATAGGTTAAAGATTCGCATGAACATTGATCACATCCGCAGAGAATATTTACAGGATGGTTTGAGCCGCGAGCAGCTGGCTGTGAGCCCTTTTGAGCAGTTTAATATCTGGCTGCAGCAGGCAGTTGATGCCGGTATGCAGGATCCGACAGCTATGACGCTGGCGACAGTAGATGGCGATGGTCAGCCGTCACAGCGGATTGTATTGCTGAAAGGTGCGGATGATAACGGTTTTGTCTTTTACACAAACTATAGTTCACGTAAGGCGGACGATATTGCCGCTAATTCAAAAGTGAGCCTGCATTTTCCGTGGCATGCGCTAGAGCGTCAGGTAAAGATATGTGGTGAGGCAGTAAAAGTACCGACCAGCGAGTCACTGGCATATTTTGCTTCCCGCCCGGAGGAGAGCCAGCTAGCTGCGTGGGCATCTCAGCAGAGCCGTCCAGTGTCTTCGCGACAGATGTTGCTGCAGCAGTTTAAGTCGATGAAAGATAAGTTTTCTAAAGGTGAGATTCCACTGCCGGATTTCTGGGGTGGGTACAGAATAGTGCCGACAACGATTGAGTTCTGGCAGGGTGGCGGCAGCCGTTTACATGACCGTTTTAAGTATTACTTACAGGCGGATGGCAGCTGGAAAATTGAGCGGCTGGCACCGTAAGACGAGTTCCTTAGCTAAAGTATTTAACTAAAGCTAAGAGTTTGCAGAACAAGGTTTATCGATACCCGTTAACCGCGGGTATTTTTTTGTCTGTTTCCAGCCTGTAAAAAGACAGTTACATAATAAAAAAGCCATCTATTCAGATGGCTTAAATATTCAATGTTCAGTCAGCAACCGTTACTTCGTGTTGTCCATTGCTGTTTAACCAGCGTCGGATGAAACCACTGCGTTTTTGTTCGCGGATGAAATCCTGCAGGTATTCCTGGGCGATACAGTTGTTCCCGCAGAGTACGGTTTTTGGTACGCACATGGCCTGATCGATTGTCATGAAGTTCTCGTCCAGCACTTTCAGGTCCGGATTGTCAGCCGCAATCTGGGTGAGTGACTGACGTACGCCAGCCGCAGCATCCAGACCTTGTTCAACAAACAGACCGACTGCAGTCTCACCTGATTCGGCACGGACAACTTCGGCCTGAACAAGGTTACGGCTGAGATGCAGGTCATAGGCAGCACCTTTGTTTACGCTGACGCGCATACCGGGCTGATCGAGATCCAGGTTGTTATCGATTTCGCTGTCTTTGCGAACCATATAACAGCCTTCGATGACGACATAAGGGCGGGTAAAACCGATGGTTTCACCCCGCAGCGGATCACGGGCAAGGAATGCCAGATCCCAGTGGTCTGCAGGGTCTTCACTATCAAGTGCGTCGACAACCTTCCCGGCTGCGTCGTACTCGATAATTTCCATCACCAGGCCGAGCTGTTTCGCCAGACGTTTGGCGAGTTCGACAGAAATACCCTGAGGTTCATTGGTATGAGGGTTACGTTGTGCCAGTACCGGGTTG
Organism: Aliamphritea ceti; assembly: GCF_024347215.1. Lineage (NCBI taxonomy): Bacteria > Pseudomonadati > Pseudomonadota > Gammaproteobacteria > Oceanospirillales > Oceanospirillaceae > Aliamphritea > Aliamphritea ceti. Next base: position 4,326,569 of record NZ_AP025282.1, on the reverse strand, counting down.
CCGAGATTAATTGCTACCCGAAGACGACCGCTTGGCGCTAAATGTCGGCCGACAGAATCAAAATCGTATGGGTTAAGCATGACCGTTCTCTTGTTGTTTATGACAGCCTATCCTGCGACTTGGAATAACAACAGTTTTCGCGCATATAGACTGTTAAGTTCTTTAAGCACATTTTGAACATATTGTTTATGTTCAGACTTTTTTATAGCAATAGATTCAAGGCATTGCCATAGGTTGTTGGTATAAAGGATTAAATAATCATGAATTGTGTGTTTATTGATCAGACTTTTAGTCTTTAGCTTGTCAGTGTATAGATAATTCTTACCAGTGAGTTACAAAGCTTTACTCTTATATATCGGAAGATATTTTTATGTCTGGAAGGCAGTGCCAGGCAGACGTTTATTCTAATAAATTGCCTGCCGGCGACATGCTTGAGCGCTCCCGACATGTTTTGCAAAAAATGGCTGTGTATATAGAGCTGTGAAAAAGTTTAATGTAGATTGTAGGACAATCCTAAACGAACAATAAAATATTCCTGTGCTAAACAGGTGACGGCCGCTTTGCGGGAGTGAGGAATCTATGTCTCAGGAACAGCAGTTACGAATCGATCTGGCAGCCGCATTTCGGCTGATTCATGAACTTGATATGCATGAATCGGTTGCTAATCATCTCAGTGCAGCGGTGTCTGCGGACGGCAAAAGCTTTTTGATGAACCGTCGTTGGATGCATTTTGCCAATGTTACTGCCAGTAATTTGCAGTTATTGAATAGCGAAGACGAGAGCATCATGCAAACCGACGAAGCACCGGATGCATCGGCCTGGGCAATCCACGGTAATGTACATAAAGCATTTCCTCAGGCGCGGGTTATTTTGCATGTGCATTCAACATATGCGACTGCATTGTCGACGCTTAAAGACCCGCGCATTTTGCCATTGGATAACAACACGGCACGGTTCTTTAACCGCATTGCTTACGATACTAATTTCGGGGGGATTGCGACAAGTGATGAAGAAGGTAAGCGGATCATGGATACCTTTGAAGGTAAGAAAGCCCTGATGATGGGGAACCATGGCGTTAGCGTTGTGGGCGAAACCGTCGCGGAAGCATTTGAGAGTTTGTATTATCTGGAAAAAGCCTGCAAGACGATGGTGCTGGCGTACTCAACCGGACAGCCACTGAACGTGTTACCGGATGACCTTGCTGAAGAAACTGCTGCCAGCTGGGATGAGTTCAAAGGTGCCGGGGATGCGCATTTCGAGCAGTTGAAAGCAATGCTGGAAAAAAAGGATCCGTCTTTCCGGGATTAAGGGTAAGGCAAAGTAAGGAAAACAAAAAAAGCAGTCGGTTGGCTGCTTTTTTATGCGTATAACATCTGTTGTGCTTTGGTTATTTTTGCCGGACAGCCAGTACACCGGCGGCTACGATAAGTGCCATACCAGTTATAGTGTAACCATCAGGAATTTCGGCAAAGAACAGAATTCCCCAGAGAGTCAGAAAGGCGAGGTAGCTGTAGTCGAAGGTTGCTATGGTGGCACTTGGCCCATTCTGATATGCATATGCACCACCAACAGCACCGACCACAGCTGCCACTGCCAGTGCACTCATTGCCAGCCACTGTACGATTCCCATCTCCGTCCAGGCTCCAAATATAAACTGATTACCGGTGCTCTCAAGTGCTTCAGGCCAGAGTAGGGGAAAACCTATGCTGGCTACAGCGCCGACTACAAAAATAGTCAGGTGCAAGCTCAGCCCTAATACCAGCGGGCTTTCCTGCTGGCATTTTGCCCGGGTTAGTACCATTGAAAGTGCATAGAGAATCGCGCCAACCAGAGGTAATAAGGCCGTCAGACTAAAATCATCTGCACCGGGGCGCAGCATGATTAATACACCGCTAAAGCCGAGTGCAATAGCCAGCCATCCGAGTGCCCGAATCTGCTCGCCTAAAAAACAGGCTGCAAAAAGAGTAATGAACAGTGGCAATGTATAGAAAGTTGCGCCGGCTACTGAAAGATCAATGCTGGGCAGGGCGGCATAATAGGCGACCCATTGTAAGGTTAGCATCAGGCTGCGCAGGGCCACCCAGCCTCTCGCGTGAGCACGGAATCCCTGTTCCTTTGGCATGAAGTGAATCAGTAAAATAAGCGGAATTACGGCAACAATGCTACGCATGACAAACAGCTGCCAGAGTGGGAATGACAAGCTCAGAGCTTTGATAAGTGCATCGCCCAGGGACAGAGCAAACACCGCCAGGATTATGGCACCAATGGCATGATTAAGTTTAGCCGGAGCGAGTGACAACGCCTGATTCATTAGCAGTGTTCCTTAGGAGATCTCTGTGTTTTTATTTTGTGCGAGCTGGACAGTGTTCAGGAGCAGCGATCACTGATAATACGATCTGACGGTAACGACTGGCAAACATTGCCGGAGAAATTTTTGCGGGCAGAGACAACTTGTAACTCGTGACAAGTTGTTAAGGTTGTTGATCAGGCGCCAGGTCGATTAACTGTGCAGTTCCGGATCATAAAAGCGAACACATTGTTTACCATCCTGCTTCGCCTGATACATAGCTTTGTCAGCAAGCCCGACCAGTTCGTGCATGTTACGGGTATTAGACGGGAAGTGGCTGATTCCAATGCTGGCGCTGACTTGAATATTTTCTTCGAGGCGGGTACTGCAAAGCCGTAAAGTATTTTTAGCGATACGCTCGAGAATATCTTTATTGGCGTTAGCGATAGCCAGTACGAATTCGTCACCGCCAAAACGGATGACCAGGTCATTTTCCCGTAACGACAGTTGTAACTCGTTAGCTATATGTCGAAGCAGTTCATCACCCCGCTGGTGGCCAAGCGTATCGTTAACTGTTTTAAAACCATCAAGGTCGATAAACAGAATCCCCAGTGAGGTATGGTTGCGTTTGGCTTCATTGAACAGTACGGGCAGCTTATGTTCCAGTAAACGTCTGTTACCGAGACCGGTGAGGGTATCGGTCATTGATTCTGTTTTGTGGAAATAGTGCTGTTCGTGGTAGTGGCGTAAAGCATAGATAAGCACGCTGATAAGAAGCAGACCAGCTAATACATAAACAGCGAGCCAGGTTTGTTGCTGTTCACGGTGTTCATCAAGGAAGGCCAGATGTTCAGAAAAAAGTTTATTAAACGCCTCAATCTTGGGCTGCATGGCTACGTTATCCAGCTGCTGACTGAGTTTGATATTATTATCCCGGTGCATATTCAGCCGGCTCAGATGTTTAAGCATGTTCTGCCATAGTGGCTGTAACTCGTCAGGCAGTAATCCGCTATAAGGCACCACCTGCTGAGTTTCCAGGCGGTAATCTACCAATTGATTCGTCAGGCTCTGAATCACTTCATTCTGCAAATAATTACGAAACAAAGTATTGGTTTCAGCCGAAATTTTGCGTTGCCGTTTGGCGTCTTCCAAACCTTTGAACATAAGTTCAATCAGGTTTGGCAGATAATTCAATGAATTCCGCAGTAAGGCATTATTTGATTTTAGCTGTTCGATAAGTGGAAATTTCTTTTCCAGATTAGCCTGTAATTCTGGAATACAGGGCGCCAGGGTTTCAGGCAGCGACGGTGGAGAAGCCAGCTTAGCTTTGTATTGTGAATAAACTGAATTCAGATCGTCATAACTACGGAAATACCAGCTGTCCATCAACAGAATTTGCTTTTCAAGCTTCGCATCCAGTTGTTCTAACTTGCTGATATATTGATTGATTTCAGCTTGCTGGTGGCGTTCTGAACTGGTTTGGTCCTGAACAAACAGGAATAACAGGGTCAGGCCCAGAATGGCCACTAAAATACTAACTATTATTCTGCTTTGCAGGTTATTCATGGCATTAATTTCGGATGAGGCGAGCCACTAAGGCTGTTTAAAAATGCCACGATAAGTTTAATATCAGTTTCTGGAATTTCCCGTCCAAGCTGGTGGCGGGACATCAGGCTGACAACCTGTTCGAGGGTACTGACGGAACCATCATGAAAATAGGGGGGAGTATCGGCAACATTACGTAAACTGGGAACACGAAATACCTGAATGTCAGCTTTGTTGCCGGTGGTGTTATAGCGCCCCAGACTTGCCAGTGAACTGTCATCCGGATCATAAGCGTAGGGTTCTATAACGCCTATTTTTTGCAGTAAGTTTCCGCCGATTTTTTCACCCTGATGGCATGAAACACAGCCATAACGTTTGAACAGTTCATAGCCCAGTTTTGCGTCTTCACTGATCGCATTAGTGTCGCCCAGCAAGTAAGCATCGAAAGGAGCTGGGGTAGTCAGAGCGATTTCATAAGTCACCAGCGCCTGAGTAATAGTTTCCCGGGTGATGCCCTGTGGATAAAGCTTTGCAAAACGTTCTACATATTCAGGTTGTTGCTGTAGCCGGGTTTCGATTGTGCTCCAACTCAGTCCCATTTTGACTTGTTGGTCGACCAGGCTGTGCATTTGTTCTTGCATGGAGATTAACTGACCTTCCCAGCCAAGCGGGTAGTTTTGCGATAAATTAAAAATAGATGGAGAGTTATATCGGCTTTTGCTGCCGTCATGCATCGGCGTTTTGTCTTTAGGATAGCTACCGCCATGGTTAAACAGATGGCAGCTTGCACAGTTTGTCTTGCTGTCTGCAGATAAAGTTTGATCAAAGAAGAGTTGCTTACCGAGCAACATCTCTGGTGTGACTGTTTGAGGTAGCTGAATCGGAGCAAGCGGTTCGCGGGCATGGCTAAGCCCAGCCAGTAAAAGCTGTAAAGCCAATATCCATATCAGGGAGATTAGGGGTAGTTCTCTCTGCCGCAATTGATGATCCGTATGTGTCAGTAATATTTATCGGTTTAAACTGATCAGTATCCATACTGCGGTATTGTTTATGTCGGGACGACATCTGGTTACGTAAACTCCGCTGTAACCCGTTTGAAGAGCGTCTGCCTGGCAGTTAGCTGTTCGGTGTATCTATTCAGATTAGAAACGCTATCAGGAATTTTCCACGTCAGGTTAACCGTACTGGTTAGTGTCTGAAGGAATGACTCAATACCCGCGCAAAGTGTACAGGTAATGTTGCCCAATAAAATCTGGTATTTTAAGCACATGAATAGCCCAGTTTGGGTATTCATGTGCGTATTCAATAAGTTACCCGTTTATACCTGAAAACGTTGTACGCTGGCAGTGAGCTGTTGAGATGTGTCCTGTACACCATCAGAGCTGCTGCTTAGCTGAGTCATACTATCGGCGCTGTCATTATAACGTTGCTGAATCTCTTGAATATTGTCGTTAATTTCATTAACAGTGGCTGACTGCTCTTCAGTTGCTGCCGCATTTTGGGTATTCATATCATTGATTGTAGATATCTGATCGATGATGGCGGTGAGCTGCTCTACGAGAGAACCAATACTTGTATGGGTCGCGACCGCTTTTTCCTGGCTCTGAGTCATAGCGTTAACGGCTTTCTGGCTGCCGTTTTGTAGCTTGTCGATCATTTCTTCAATACGAATGGTTGATTCGCGGGTGCGTTGTGCCAGTGTACGGACTTCATCAGCGACGACTGCAAAGCCGCGGCCCTGTTCACCGGCTCGGGCTGCTTCGATTGCGGCATTCAGTGCCAACAGGTTTGTCTGTTCAGAAACGCCTTTGATGACATCCAGTACACTGCCGATTTCTTCACTATCACTGGCGACCTGCCCAATAATGTCTCGGGTCTCAAGTAAAGTGCCGTCCAGAGTGTTAACGTCTTCACGGGTTTTTTGCAGCAACTGCTTGCCGGATTCTGCAGAAATGTTGGTTGCATTAGACTGATCTGCAGCCATAGAGCAGTTAGTGGCGACTTCCTGGATTGAAGTTGCCATTTCATACATGGCTGCTGCAACCATGTTGGTCTGATCCTGACCGCTGACCATCTGGGTGCGTACATCAGAGGATACATTCTGCATGGTATCAACAGTGTTTTGCATACTGTGGCCGGCTTGCTGAATGTCATCTACCAGTTTGCGGATGCCATCAACCATGTTATTGAAAATGACTGCCAGGCGGCCCAGGTCATCTTCACTGCGCGGAGTAACTTTAACCCGCAGGTTGGAGTGCTCGCCTAACTGGGTCAGGCCTTCAATAATGTCTTTTAACTGCAGTGCTATCTGACGTTGCGTCATTACACTCAGTGCAATGGTTGCACTGATGATCAGTAAAGCGGCAGCCAGTACGCTGTAGAGTGTACTATTAGCCGCATATTGTTTATCTGTCACAAGTGTAATCAGGCCACCTGAAAGCACATCTTCTGCCTGCTTCAGCAGATTGATACGCGCGGTTGATTGCTTAAACCAGGCATTAGCATCAATTCCGAAGCCGCTATCAGCTGCCCAGGCTGCCTGACGCATCCGGTTAACTTCTGCCACAGCAGGGTTTTGCAATAAGCGGTTTACTGTTTGCTGATTAGACTGAGTGGCGAATTTTTGGAAAACCTGCATCAGTGCGTTCTGTTCAACAGCCAGGGAAATGTACTTTTCTTTTTGTTTAGCGGTGGCTGTGTCTCTAACGAATACACCGCTTAATACTGCACGCTCGATGCCTGCGCGTTCTTTGCTTTGCATCATGTAGTAATAGGCGGAAGCGCGGTTCGAGATAGTAACGTCGTCAACCATACCAGACAGGTCTGATGTAATTGCCAGCATCTTGCCGTTCAGGGCTGTCAGGAAACCAATTGCCTGAGGCGCCGGCACATTCAATGATGAAATCTTTCCGCGTAAGCTCTCTAGCTGGGTCAGATCAGAACTTATGGCATTTAATGGCTGCTGTAATGAGTCTTCCTGGTACTCGTCAAGCGTTTTAGTAGCAACCTGTCTGTAGGCCTTCATCGCTGTATTAGTCAGACGACGCTGATTACCCAATTCAGTTTTAAACCGTTTACCCTGGCTACCCAGATAAATAGCGGTAGCGCCCCGTTCTTTTTGGATCTCGTGGACCAGCTCACTTGCCGCGACAGATAGCTCTATCAAATGTGCGGTTTCCTCATAATCTTCTGCGACAGTGTATTTATCGCTCAGAATACTGATCATACACAGGCACAGAATACTTAAGGGAAGCAATATAATGATCTGTAGTTTTGATCGGATCGAAAGGTTTCTGAAAAATGACATAACAGCTCCTTAGGGAGGGGGAATTGCCCTAATCTATGAAAACAACATGTTGATTGTGTTGGACTGCATAGGTTTGGCTGGTCGTGAGGTACCAACGTTACTTAGCGTGCTACATAGCAAAATAATACATTATATATAGTGCATTTAAATTGTTGATTGTACGTTTATTACTCAAATTGTGTTTGTTCGTGTTCAGTTTAAAAAGTTCTTATAAAACAATACGTATTAGATAATTGTGACATGATTTTGCCGCTCAATTTTTGATTAAAGTCAAATTGTATCGACTAAAGTTGAATGCCTGTTACTGGTTTGTTTACTCTGCAGCTTGATGGGTGTGCTGTTACATACCTTCTTTGAATCGGTTTATGACGTGCCCGCCTGACTGAGTTAAACTGACGCGCCTTTTTGTATTGTTTAATGGTAATTCCCGGTGAAAATCAGCCTGCGTATTCAACAACTAAATTTAATGGTTCGTGAGCGGTATTCGCATATCTGGGACTGCTGCTGTGATCATGGATTTCTGGGACAGTTATTACTGGATGGCGGTCGCGCTGACTGTGTTCATTTTGTGGATGTAGTGCCTGCATTAATGACAAAACTGGAAACAAGGCTTCAGCAGTATTACGCGGATCAGAACTGGCAAGTACATTGTATGGATGTTGCTGACTTACCATTGGAAAAACATGCAAAGAATAAGCAGCCACAGTTAATTATTATTGCCGGTGTGGGTGGTGATTTACTGATAGAGCTAGTGTCTGCAATTCGACAGGCTCATCCACATTTACCGTTGGAGTTTTTGCTTTGTCCTGTATATCACAACTATAAAGTTCGGCAGGCACTGGCAGGGCTCTCTCTGGGGATGGTCAGTGAATGTTTGCTTAAGGAAAAACAGCATTATTATGAAATTATGCATGTGGCAGTAAATGCCGGCCAGCCGATAAGTTTGGTTGGGGATAGCATGTGGGATTTCAGTGATGATATGCATATGGCTTATCTGCAACAGACGTTGGATCATTATCAGCGAATGGCCAGTAATCCCCGTCAGGATGTCAGTGATGCGTTGCAGGCATATAAAGTGTTATTACCAGATGGTTCTTGATTACGAAACCCGTTGTTTTATTTTGTTTTGCTTTGGTAATGCTGTGCTGAGAATTGAAGGATGCTTTGTAAATGGACTTTTTCGTCATCAGAATGAGTTGATTTACCTTGATGATTTGTAAGGCTAAGTTAACAAAACTCAGTAAAAATAAACTTCTCCCCTCAAAATGGTCAATCAAATGGTTATGTTGCTATTCAAAGCGACGTTAACCCTCCTATGCTGTATGCGGATGTGAACCGTTGTTTACCCGGGATGACCGGAGTAAGCCGGGTTCAGGTGAAGCCTGATCATATCGTAAAAGATGCTCTGGACGATGTTCCTTCAGGGATACGGAAGCAGAAAAAATAAGTCTGGACTGATTGCTGGGAAAACGCATGGGAGAGTGTGCATGAAGATCAATATGCCGGTTACTGAAACGGAAGTCGTAATGCAGGAAGGTCAGGAGCTGGTCTCCAAGACTGATCTGAAGGGAGTCATAACCGAATGTAATCAGGACTTCGTGGATGTTAGTGGATTCACGCTAGATGAACTGATTGGCCAAAGCCACAATGTGGTTAGGCATCCGGATATGCCGCCTGCTGCATTTCAGGATTTATGGGACACTCTCCATTCAGAGGAGCCCTGGATCGGTATGGTAAAAAACCGTTGTAAAAACGGTGATTATTACTGGGTTCAGGCTAACGTGACACCGATTAAAGAAAATGGCCATGTCAGTGGCTATATGTCTGTGCGTTCTAAACCCAGCCGCCAGCAGATAGACGAAGCAGATACTCTGTACCGCAATATCAATGCCGGTAAAGCCACTTTACATGCAGCCCGTCGCTGGCAGCGTTTTAATTTTTTCTCCCGTTGGAGATTGTTCCAGAAATTATCATTTTCTCTGGCAATGGTGTTGATTCCATTGTTGGCGCTGCTGTTCATGGTGGTGGTCGATCAAAACCATGAAATTACTAAAGCACAGGATGAAGTACACGGCGTTGAATTTATTTTGCCATTACGTACTTTGCAGCAAAATATAGCTGAGCATCGCGGACGAACCGCTGCCTATCTTGCTGGGGATGTCAGTCAGTCAGGGCGGCTGGCAGAATTGAAAAATAGTATCGCCAGCAGTATTACCGCCATTGATACAGTGAATGCTGAATACGGTTCTGAACTGAAGTTAAGCACTGAGTGGCAGTCGCTTAAAGCGCAATGGTCTGCGTTGGAAAATCGTTTGAGTAGTCTGAATGCTCAGCAAAGTTTTGCCAGCCATAGTGCCATTATCAATTCACTATTTGATTTTGTCGTACATATTTCGGATAAGTCGGGAATGGTTGTTGATCCAAACCAGGATTCTTCATTGTTGATTACTTTGACAGTGAATGAATTGTTACCACTGACGAATACACTCGGTATTATGCGCGGAACAGGCAGTGCTGCGATTGCCAGCGGGGTTATGAGTGAATCCCAACGCGATGCAATTCTGGTCATGCACGGCCAGGCTGAAAAAACGGTTCATGATATGGAAGACCGTTATCAGTCACTGTTTAAAGCGAACCCTCAGCTGAAAACACTTCTTAAAGGTGATGTGGATGAAGTTGTGCGTGAAGCGACAGAATACCTGAAACTTGTTGATGAGCAGGTACTGTCGCAACGGATGAGCATTGCCAGTACTGCTTACTTCTCTCAGGGTACTGAGGTCATTGATCATGTATTTGCTCTGTTTGATGAATCTGAACATCAATTGAATTACTTGCTTACTGACCGGGTAAATAATTTGCGCATAACTCAGGGCATTGAGCTGGGTGTGGTAATGCTGATTATCGGGTTAGCCTTATTCCTTTACTGGCGGACAGTGCGGGGCATTACTCAGCCACTGAGTACTGCTATTAATATGTTCGAAGCGATTTCCGGTGGCAATTTCACGACTCAGGTAGACCGGAGCCAGAAGGATGAAACTGGCGATGTATTGCGTGCCCTGACCAGTATGCAAATTAAACTGGGCTGTGAACTGAATGAGAGCCGGGCAAAAGCTGAAGCAGCTCTGCGTGTGAAAGTTGCTCTGGATAACGTATCCAGTAATGTCATGCTGGCGGATAACAGCGGTGAGCTCATTTATGTTAACCCTGCTGTCGTTAGCATGATGCGTAATGCTGAAGAAGCGATACGTCAGGAATTACCAGACTTCGATGTGGATGCTTTGCAGGGTGCTAAGTTCGAGATGTTCTTTAAAGGCTCTGACCAGCAAGGTCAGGTGTTAGAGAAAGTTACCTCTACTTATCGCAAAAATATTCAGATTGGAGATCGTCATTTCAGCCTGATTGCTAATCCTGTTGTGAATGAAGTAGGCCAGCGTTTAGGTACTGTTGTTGAATGGAGCGATATCACTGAACAGTTGGATGCCGAGAAACAGATCGAAGCACTGATTGCCCGTTCAGTTGCCGGTGAGCTGGATGATCGTTTAGATACCACAAGCTACGACGGTTTCATGAAAACCATCAGTGATGGTGTAAACCAGATGCTTGATACTGTTGTGGTGCCAATTAAGGAGGTACGTCGGGTACTGTCTGAGCTGGCGGAAGGTAACCTGCAGGAGCGTATGGAAGGCGAGTTCCAGGGCGAGTTTGAGGCGCTTGATCAGGCACTGAACGCCACTATGGATCAACTGAGTGGTACGGTGATGAATATCCGTTCCAGTGGTCAGCAAATAAATCACGGTGCCGGTGAAATTGCCCAGGGTAATACGGTACTGAGTCAGCGTACTGAGGATCAGGCTGCGAGCCTGGAAGAAACCGCTTCCAGTATGGAAGAGATGACTGCCACAGTGAAACAGAATGCTGATAATGCGCGTCGGGCAAACGAGCTTGCCAGTGGTGCGCGAGATCAGGCCGAGCAGGGTGGCCGGGTTGCCGGTGAGTCTGCTGAAGCAATGTCGACGATTAATCAGAGCAGTAAGCAAATTGTTGAAATTATCGGCGTTATTGATGAAATCGCATTCCAGACTAACCTGCTGGCACTGAATGCAGCGGTTGAGGCTGCCCGTGCCGGTGAGCAGGGACGAGGTTTTGCTGTGGTTGCATCGGAAGTGCGCAGTTTGGCACAGCGTAGCGCCAGTGCAGCAAAAGATATTAAAGATCTGATTAACGAAAGTGTTGTGAAAGTGGAGGAAGGTACCCGCCTGGTTGGTGAGTCCGGAGAATCACTGGAACAGATTGTGAAATCTATTAAAGAAGTAAGCGATATCGTTGCTGAAATTGCTGCTGCCAGCCAGGAGCAGGCAAGTGGTATCGAGCAGGTAAATATTGCCATTGGCTCAATGGATGAAGGCACTCAGCAGAATGCAGCGCTGGTGGAACAAACCGCAGCGGCGAGTGAGTCGGTCAACCAGCAGGCACAACAGATGATGGATCTGATTGCCTTCTTCTCGGTAGGTGGAAATGATCAGACGGCTGCGGTACCTCAGAGCGAAGCGCTGAGTAAGCTGATGGGATCGGCCAATGAACAGCGGGTTGTTGAATCACCGGTGAAGGCTAAAACCAGCCGTCCGGTTGATTTTGCACAGAACGCGGGTAATGAATGGGAAGAGTTTTGAGCTAAGTCTTCATTCTCTTAGTGGAAGAGCCGCTAACTATAGCGGCTAACTAACACTGATAAAAAAGCCCGCACTGGTTTTACCTGTGCGGGCTTTTTACATCTGCTTTTTCTCCGCTTGGGGGAGGGGCTCAGAAGTGATGTGCAGGCTTATTTGATGGGTATATTTACGATTTTTAAGCATCTTAAGGGGAGGGGGGATGAGCGATCTGATAACTACATTTCATCTCTGGCTAAGGGGTGTTGCATTGGCCAGACTGTTCCCAGATCTTTTAGCAGGTGCTGATGTTCTTTAGCACAGAGCATATTCTTGACGATGACGCCGGTCTCGCCACCTGTTGCCATTTCATCACCTATTTCAACAGATTCCGCCTGTGCGTTACTGATCAGGCGAATCAGCGGTTCATCAAGTTTCTTGGTCAACCGGGTAACTATGCCTATTTCTCCGCTGTTCAGGATGATGAGGCTGCCTGGTGAGTAGATACCAATAGCATTGATTAACAGGGTGACAAGATCCCCGTCAATTGAACTGCCGCGTTGTTGCAGTATTTGGCGAAGTGCGTCTTTGTGAAGAATCCGGCTACGGTAAGAGCGGGGACGAATCAGGGCGGTGTAGTTATCGGTGATTGCCAGCAACTTGGCGTCTTCACTCAGTTCTTCACCGCTGATGCCGTTTGGGTAGCCGCTGCCATCAATACGTTCGTGGTGTTGATAAATAGCAGTGAGCCAGCGTTTTTCTGTAACACCATGCTGTACGAGTAACTCATGCCCACGTTCCGGATGTGCATCGATAATATTTTTCTGCTCAGCTGTTAGTGCTTCTTCCTGATGAAAAACTTTTTCCTGAATTTCCAGCATCCCTATATTTTGAGTCAGGGCGGCGACGAGAATAGGTAAGCGATCCAGAGGGCCTTTACCCTGACGTCGACAGGCTGCTTCGCAGAGGATTGCGTTGTGCAGAGGATGCGCGAGATAGTTGGGCGCTACCTGATTAAGCTGAATACTGCCTACCATTGCATCGGTGTTTTCATCACAGGCGTACTGTATGTCCAGTGCAATACGCATTATCCGGTTTATAAAGGTAGAATCGTCTGGCTCGTGCAGGATACTAAACGCACCGTTAAGATGATTGAGCAGGGTATCGATGATGAGAAAACTCACCGCGGGTTCGTTCGGATCACGGCCCTGTTGTTTAGTTGCTGTCACTTCTTCAGGGGAGCAGTAGTAGCAAGCTCCCCGGGCGATCAGCTGACCTATCTGGTCATCACTTTTAATGACATGCCCTTTAGATAGCAGTAAAGATCCGCCAGCGGAAAAGATATCCCAGCTTAATGCCTCACCAGCTTTTACATCTTTATGCGTAACTTTTTGCTTTACGTGCTCATCTGTTGTGTTTGTCATGCAGATTCTGCTTATGGTCCGGCCATCAGCTGTACACCTGGGTACTATTTCTGGGCACTACAACTGAAAGAACGCAGAGGTGAGAGCCGGATAATTATTATTATTTACGTATATTCTATTCATTCTATGTTCATATTAACGGCCGATTTTAATAATACTCAATGATAAAACCCCAGTTTGGGCATGATCTGCACATTGAATGTCGGTTAAGTGTTAAATTTTGAAGATTTTAAAAGAATTGATTATCTGTTGCATATGCTAATGGTTATCATTTTTGATGATTTGTGAATTGCTCTCTTGTATCCTGTGCGCCGAATTTAAAAAATCACAGCGCCCGGTAACCGAGTCTATTACTTTTGGGTGCGCCGCTGCGATGTTGTATCGCAACTCTGTATTGGGTTTGGTAATAAGCGAATGGGCAGTCAATCATATAATGTCGTGCTGGATAAGCCTCCTGAAGAGGTAAGCCAGCAAGGCGGCGCGTTGGACAGTTGGTATCGGCAATACCGGCAGTCATTACTGTTACAGATTCAAAGGCAGGTAAAGCATCGCCATATCGCTGAAGAATTACTGCATGAAACATTTATTCGTTTATCTCGTATGCCAGCGTTGGATACCATTCGTCAGGTAAAGCCATTCATTCACAAAGTAGCCAGTAATGTTACTGTGGATTATTTGCGTGCCAGCCAGCGCCAGCCTGAAACTGAATCTGATGAGATACTGGAAGAATGGGTGTCTGATGACCCGGGAATGCTGGAAAAGATTACTCAGCAGCGGGAAATTGATTGCTTACATGCAGCTATTGAGCAGTTACCGCCCCGCAGTAAAGAAACGCTATTGTTGGCCCGGTTCAGGGAAATGCCACTACGTGAGGTCGCCAGGGAGTTGGGGATTTCGCAAACTATGGTTGAAAAGCATTTAAAAAACGCGCTGCAGAAATGTCGTCACGCGTTGTTGAAAGATCTGAATTAAGGGACGCCAAATGTCACAGATAAACGCTTCTGCGCAAGCCAGTCATAAAGACGACACAGCCAGTCAGGACGAAGCACTGGGCTGGTTTCTCAAATTGCAGACTGACCCGGATAATGTTCGCCTTAAACAAGCTTTTTCTGCCTGGAAAGATAGTCATCCGGAAAATGAAAGTCGTTACCTGGAGGTGTTATTGCTCTGGGATAATATTGATCGGGTAGATGAAGCTGCTGCGACTGTGTTGCCCGAAAGTGTAAATGTTGCCGGTTTTGCAGACAGGGTGCGGCCACGGAAATTTTATTATGGAGCAGGAGCTCTGTTGTGCTTTGTAATGTTGGTGTTGATGGTATTTATACCCGGCGCTGCATTAGTGCCTCTTAATGATGCTGATTATATGACTGCCAGTGGCCGGCAGGACATGTATTTGCTGGAAGATGGCAGTCGTCTTTATATGAGTGGTGGCTCAGCAGTAGACGTGGGAATGACTCCAACCGGCAGAACGATCACGTTACATCGGGGCGAGGCTTTTTTTGAAGTGGCTAATGATCCGTTACGGCCTTTTCAGGTGCAGGCCGGGGATACGCTGACGACTGCAGTAGGCACTGCGTTTAACGTCAGTCTGAGTGCATCACAGGTAATAGTGACTCTGACCGAAGGTGTTGTGGATGCCGGGGCTGGCGCTAATCAGGTAAGGCTAACTGCAGGTCAGGAGCTGCTCTATCGTAAGGGAGTAATAGAGGTGCAGGCAGGAAGTACAAGGTACTGGCCTGCCTGGAGGCGGGGGACTGTCAGTGTTGAGGATATGCCAGTCAGTGAACTGGTTACCTTGCTTAACCGCCATTATTCAGCGGTAATCCGTTCCGTTGATCCCCGTTTACTGGATGCCAGAGTGAGTGGGATATTACCCCTTGATGATCTGTCGACAACACTGGAAATGTTGCAGAAAATACTGGGGATCAGGCACGTAGCGTTCTCAGAGTCATTGGTTTTATTACACCGTTAAATTTTTTTCTGTATAGGGTTGGGTAACTGTAACTCGGCAACGTACTTAATATTAAGTAATGCGAATTGTTTGTATTTGTATTTTTGATATTTATTTTGTTGTCAGGAGTTTCAGGTCATGGCACCCAGCCAGATTTCTGTAAATGTTTCATCTGCATCAGGTTCTTTGCGAAAGGCTGTTTTGCGGAAAAGTTTTATGCGTTCATTGCTGTGCTCAGCAATAATTCTGGGCGTTTCGTCTCAGGTTTCGGCACAGCAAGAGGATGTGTTAATCCATCAACTGCAGAATGCTGTACCCGTGCAGAGTTTGCAGCGCTCCTTAATCAATGTCGCCGAACAGGCAGGTTTGATTGTGCTGATGCCTGCCGGGCAGTTTCAGGAAGAGGCTGTAGCACTTGATGCGGATATGACTGTTGGGCAGGCGCTGGAACATTTACTGAAAAATACCGGGTTTCGGTTTCAGATTAATGATGGCAAGCAGCTGATCATTACGCCTGTAGATGCTGCTGTTCAGAATAGCAAAAATGTAGCAAACGAAGCTGATGTGGCGGTGATATATGGTACTGCACTAAGCCGTTATGAGTTTGATGAAGCCTCATCTGCAACAGGATTTCCTGCGGATATTGATGAGTTGCCACGGACAGTTCAGGTATTGCCGGAGCAACTGGTACTGGACCAGAATGCAAATGATCTGAATGAACTGCTGGTGAATGCGGCAGGTGTCACCCGGGCTCATGGGTTCGGGGGAACCGAGACCCAGGTAAATATCCGCGGCTTTACCAGCAGCCATTTGTTTGTTGATGGGAATCCGGTTAGTAACCGTTACAACATTGATTTAGCAAATGTTGAAAGCACAGAAGTCATTTTAGGCCCTGCTTCGGTACTGCACGGGCAGGTAAGTCCGGGTGGTCTGGTGAATATCATTACCAAGAAACCGGAAGTGGAACAGGCAAACTCTATTCAGCTGGAGCTAGATGAATACGGAAAGCAAAAACTGGTACTTGATAGCACAGGGTCGCTATCGGAAGACCTGCAGTATCGCTTGATAATGTCTGGAGAAGAGACCGAAACTTTTCGGGAAGTAACAACTACAGAAGGGACCTTCCCTTCCGAACGACAGAGTTTCAGCATATCTCCATCTATCAGCTACACACCTGATGATCAGAATACCTATACTTTGCGGCTGAATTACGCCAAACAGGAGCTGCCAATTGACCGGGGTACCGTAGCGGTGGCAGATGCCAGCGGCAATATCAGCATTGCGGATATTCCCATTGAGCGCCGTTTGGGCAGTGAGCACGATAAGCGGGAAAGTGAAGATAGCCGCATTCAGCTCGACTGGGATCACGAGCTGGATAATGGCTGGACGAACCGTCTGAAGCTTGGCTATTACGAAAAGAAATTTGATGATTATCAGACTCGACCGGTTGCCGGTCTGAATTCCGTACCTGCGGGTAGTGGTTTTCTGAATGTTGCGTTGGCGGGGCTGAATCGAAATTCTGTTCAATCTAACGGGCAGTTAGTACGTATTTCCGATACTAACCCGAATGTTAAAGAAAGTGATTTGTTCCTGTCTAACAGCCTTAGTGGGGATTATCAGATTGGTGGAATCGAAAATACTTTGTATCTGGGAGGGAATTTTACCCGCCGGAAGGTAAAGGATGCCGATGGTGCAGCACTAACGGATACTCCGGCGGCGCTGATTCCCGGCGGTTTTGGTGCATATGTGTATGACCTGTCGGTGATAGATATTAACAGTTCTGTACAGCCTGCTAATCAGAAATTGGCACAGACACTGCTAAACGACAGCGAAGAAACCATTGATGAATTTGGTCTTTCGATGCAAAACCTGGCACACCTAACAGACAGGTTGAACCTACTGACAGGTATCCGTTATGACCGGTTTGAAATTGATGAAACCAGCACGACTTATTACCGGGCCCGTAACTCTGGCCAGCAAGGGTTTGATAAGTTGGCAACGCCGGAAGTCAGCCGTACTCAAACCAATAATGACAACATCAGTACTCAGGCGGGGCTGATGTTCGATATTACCGACGAGGTTGCGGTGTATGCATCTTATAGTGAATCTTTTACGCCTAACTATATTGGTGTTACAGCGGGATCTGCTGCGTCGTCTGAATCACTTGCACCGGAAGACTCATCGCAGATCGAGCTGGGGGTTAAAACCAGTTTTATGGATGACAAACTGCGTTTTACTGCAGCTGCATATGATCTGACGCGTGAGAATGTGCTCAGATACGAAAATCTGGTGGCGTATCTTAATGGTGAAGAGCAAACTCGCGGCCTGGATATCAGCAGTACTATGCAGTTTGTTCCGGGCCTGAATGTACTGGCTTCTTATTCTTATATGGACAGTGAGATTGTACGCGTCAGTGGTACGTCTACGGCTAATGAAGGAAATCGTCCTTACAGCATCCCGCAACACAAAGCACGGATTTGGGGATCTTACGAAGTTCAGGGGGGAGACTGGGCCGGACTTGGTTTTGGATTGGGAATGGAACACGTTGGTGAGCGTTTCGGTAACGATGCCAACACCTTTAAGGTACCTTCTTACACGATTTTTGATACCGCTAGCTGGTATTACATCCCATTAGGTAATGAGCAGACTTTGCGGTTACAGGCGGGTATTAAAAACCTGACAGACAAAAAGCACTTTCTTGCTAATGGCAGCGGAGACGCGTACCGGATTAATGTGGGTAATCCCCGTACCTTTTACATGACGGCCCGTTACGAGTTTTAATGCTCAGGCAGGTGTTTTTGGGGCGACCGTTACCGGTCGCCTTTTTATTACAGTTGCTTAGCAAAAAAACTGATTAGTTGACGGTTGAAGTCATTATGGAAAGATGTGCGATTAATTTTGGGGTCGTCAGTGCATACCATCTTCCAGACAGCTGGATTGGCGGTGCTTAATTCGGGATTGCAGGGTGGGATAAAAATAAAGTGACCAGCATGATCAATCGTTATGAACTCAGCGTTGCTGCTCAGCATGTTTTCTAAGGGTTGAATATTGCTGACGAAAGGCACGTTTTGATCATTCTGTGCAGCCCAGATCTGTATGGGAATATGGATGTTTTCCAGACTTTCTTTCGTGAAGCCAAATCCTAATGCGGGAGCCGCTACAACGGCAGCGGTAATTCTTGAGTCACTCAGCGCATTGCTAAAGTTGTGGTGAGATAGGTTTGTATCTGAGCGTATTCCCAAATGGCAGACTGTTTCCGTTAGTGGAATATTTCTGTCCGCACAGTAGCGCTGAATTTCGCGAATATCCGGTATAGCACCGCTGCTGACCAGTGCGGTATATCCTCCTGCTGAAAAACCAAAAATACCTATCTTTTTTGTATCTAATTGCTGTCGGTCAGGCCACTGCTTTGTCATATAGTCTAGCGTCAGGCTGATATGCCGGGGGCGATCTTGCATCCATCGGGACGGAGGGTAGCTTTCATCCTGATAATTATTACCGGTGTGGGTCGGAGCTACCACTATGTACCCTGCGTCACTTACCGCTTTTGCGGTGGCAGCATGACTGCCCAGCCAGCCACCATAGCCGTGAGACATAACTATTAGCGGGTAATGGCCTGTTTGTAATGGCGCGTTTAGAGCAAGTTTTTGACGAAACGGCGTGTTAATTTTTGTGGGAGCTGTTTGGGATGATGGATACCAGATTCCAATTGTGAATGCTGTATCAGCCGGATCATAGATTATTGTTTGCTGAAATCCACTTGCCATCAGTGGCGGATTAAACATGATGATTATACTGCTAATCAGCATTATTTTTTTGAACATAATAGCTGCTACCTGATTGATTGAATCAGCCTGTAGTATTCATGTATTGATGCTTTTGTACGTCCTGATTCATGATTCAGGTCGTCCTGAAACCTGTTTCAGGCTATGTTTACGGGCTTGTTAGCTCCCTGTTCTATTGAGGCGTATATGTTATTTATCCCTGTTCCTTTTGTGATTACTGTTGTGATCTGCATTTTGTTATTGCAAAAGCTATATACCTCTCAGGGAGGTAAAAAGTGGCTCTCTGCGGATCATGGATTTACTGCATTGTTGGTTTTGTATGCCGTTTCGTCGGTGTTAATTGGTCTGCGTTGGGGTTATGACATGTTGAGTGTTTTGCCCTTGCAGTCTTTATTGGCGTCTTTGTGGGGGCCTTTGGCCTGGCTGAGTTTTCGTCGTTTATCGCAGGCAAACAGTCAGCTTATTGCCGCAGATTGGCAACATAGTATTCCGGTATTTCTTATTCTGTGTTTAATCGCTTTTTATCCGGCGTGGATTGATATTACGTTAATCGGGATTTTCAGCTTTTATGCGGTGTTGCTGTTTCGTTTGATGTTAGCGGGGCCCAATTCCTTGAAGGCGGTGCGCTTTTCTGAGGCTATATCCAGCTATCGGGCTCTGCAGGTGACTGCTGTGATGATGGTGTTTTTTGTCTTAGTTGATAGCGCAGTATCGATAGATTTCCGTTTTTACGAGGGTAACAGTGCAGGGTTGATTGTTGCCCTGGCTAATTTACCTGCTCTGTTATTACTGAGTTTTGCGGCCAGTTTAGCGGGGAATAATGTTGGGCAGTCTGATGAAGGTATTGAACTGCCATGCTCAGAGGCTAAAGATGTAACAGATGATGTAAATCTGGCGGCTATATTCACTCAGGTAGAGTTTCAGATGCAAACTCAGTTGTTATATCAGGATGAACAGCTAAATCTGAATATGCTGGCGCGCAAATGTGGAGTGCCTGCGCGACAAATTTCCAGGGCGATCAACAAGCAAACGCAGAAAAATGTATCTCAATACGTGAATGGCTACCGAATACGCGCTGCCTGTGAGTTACTTAAAAGCACTGAGCAAAGCATCACCCAGGTGATGCTCGCCGTTGGGTATGTGACGAAATCTAATTTCAACCGGGAGTTTTTGCGATTAACTGGTGCAAACCCAGGACAATGGCGTCAGTCACAACAGGTAACTAAAGCTTGAAGGGGCATCTAAAGTGGGAGTTCAGTCGAGAATGATGTGTGGTACAAAACGGGATAAGTCCTGAGTAATCTGGCTGGCATCTTCCCGCACAGACATGCCGGCGGGTTTGTCATTAACCAGCCAGGAGCCGATAAGAGTGTGATTATCTGCAAAGCGGGGCAGAGGGGCGTATTCCTGATAAATAAAACCTTCTTCGCCGTAAGGGCCTTCCGATGCTTCGGTCTGTTTGCCATCTATATGTATGCTGACATTAGCGCCTTCTCTGGCAAAAATAGGTTTCCGCACATAACGGGTTAGCCCGGATGATGGCATATCTTCTTCGAAATATGATGCCAGCAAATTCGGATGCTCAGGAAACATTTTCCACAGCAGTGGCAGAATCGCTTTGTTGGATATTAGGGCTTTCCAGGGCGGTTCCAGCCAGGAGACTGCAGACTTTTGCAATAAGTCGCCAAACTCTTCCCGTAACATAAATTCCCATGGGTAGAGTTTAAACATCCAGCGAATCTGTTCGCTGTTGATATCGGTAAAAACGTCGCCTACACCGTGGCCAATATCTTCTATATAGGTGAATGTATTGCGAATGCCTGCTTCACTGGCGCAGTCTTGCAGATATTGCACTGTGCCGCGGTCTTCATCGGTATCTTTGGCGCAGGCAAAGTGCAGTGTTGAATCCAGGCGGGACTGACGAATTTCCCGGAATTGTCCGATGAGATTTTCCTGAAGAGAGTTATACTGATCAGCCTGTTTGGGTAAGTCACCGCTGTTTATTTTATCTTCCAGCCAGAGCCATTGCCAAAAGCCGGTTTCGTATAAACTGGTTGGCGTATCGGCGTTATTTTCATAAAGTTTTGCCGGACCCTGTCCGTTGTATGCCAGATCCATACGGGAATACAAACTTGGGTCGTTACGTAACCATGAGTTTCTGATCCAGTCCCAGTAGGTGCTGGGAATCTGAAACTTGGTCATAAGTTCTTCGCTGGCGACTACTTTGTCCACCGCTGCAAGACACATCTGGTGGAGTTCTTCTGTAGGGTCTTCAATATGATTTTCGATCTGACGCAGGTTGAATTGGTAATACACGGATTCATCCCAGTATGGTTCGCCATACATAGTGTGAAACGTAAAACCAAATTCAGCTGCTCTGCTTTGCCAGCCAGGGCGTTCCTTGCTTAGATGACGCTGCATATCAGCCTCCCCGGCTGGAACGGGAAGCGACACTCAGACCGAATCCTCCCCGGGAAAGCGTCCGGGTAGTCGTAGGTTTTAACTTAAAGCTGCTTTTATCTACGCTGATTGTGCCAAAGCGTTTTTTTCCATAAACGATGCCATCGGCACTGGTCCATTTACCAAACACTTTGGAGCGGCGGGACTTTGAGCTATATAACGGGCTTGAGATGTAATCATCATCGTCCCAGTCATTACCGTTATAGAACAGAAATCCTGCCATGACAGGCATGAACCAGGTCTGATTGTTTAGTACGTTGTAAGGGATGCATTGTTCGTCGCCAAACTCTTCTTCACAGGCTGGCTCTGTCTGGTATTTAGGCCCGGTACGAAAAGATTCTGACTGGGCATGGCGATGAGCAGCTTCACAGTCCTGAAGCATCAGAGGATTCTCGGCAATGCACTGAGCAACCGTTTCATAGACTTCAACATCTACGTCGCTACAGGACACCAACATGACTGAAGATACAGCGACAACCAGCGGTTTAAGGCGCGGCTTTAAGCGCTTACGCATCCGTTGCAGGTTTATGGCTTGGGTCCGTTTCATGTCTGTGTCCTTTAGTAAGTCATGCAGGCCGCATTTAATAAACCAACCGCAACCGACAAACCACCGAGCATGATGCCAGCTGAAATCTCGTTGTCTTTGATACGCTGTACCAGTTTTGGCATGAATACAAAGCGAAGAATCATGAATGCAAGAATTTGGGCAACCAGTCCGATGACGCCCCAAATGGCAAAGTCTAGTAGTGAGATTGAGTTTGCCGCTGCGCTCGCCAGTGCCAGAGAGAAACCGATAATTGCCCCTGTGAACCCGGTGGCGGCAGCAACGTTTTGTTCTTCTCTTACAAGTTTCCATTCATCGTAAGGGGTGATCAGTGCATAAATAAATTTGAACGCCAGTAATAAGCCGATAGCGACGGCAAAATAGAGCGCAAAGTTGGTGAGTCCGGCGAGTGATGTGAGCATGCATTAATCCTTTAGCTGTATGGCTTAAAACGTATTCCAGTTAAGCTGGTTAATCCGTTCGTCGGCTATGTAATACAGAGTGCTTCCCGGCGAAACGGATTGTTCCAGTGCGGGATTTAATTCAATAGAGTCGTAGCCGCTGCTTGAAATTCCTATTAGCGTAGCGGAGTACTGTTCTTTCAGTTTTAGGAATATATCCCGAACAGTGACGGCTTTGTCTGCGCCGTATTGCATGGAATATTGGGTCATTCCACTATGTACGTCCAACAGCTGATGGTGCAGTGCACTTGAACCTGGATCCATGGCCGATTTAGCCAACATTTCAATGGCAACCGAAGGCATACATTCAACATTTGGGCAATGCGCCTTGAGGAGCTTACCCAGGCTTTCTTCTTTAAAGTAGGCAATGATATGCGCATCAGGATTCTGAGCAGAACAGTACAGCGCTGTCGTCATCGTCAGATCATCTTCAGGATTATCGATGATAATACAGCTGGCGTCCTGTAATGCTGCGCGGGCCATCTGTTCATCATTGTTGAAACTGTTTACTTTGATGAAGCCAATTTGATCCGGTAATGGATTTTCTATGTCAGCTTTCACGCATAGAGCGACACGCTGATTGTCATGATGATATTCAATTTCCCTCAGCAGTAGCTGGATAAGCTGCAGGGTACGGTCATTATTCCAACCGATGATCAGAATATGTTTGGTGTAATCTAACGTTTTCAAACCTTTCAACCCCTTACGCCATTGGAATGAAACAAATGCGGCCAGTCTGCCGACAGCCAGACCGAACAGCCCTAAGCCGAACGGAATTACAAACAGAGATACGATGTATTTACCCGCTGCGGTCGTTGGCGAATAATCCCCGTAACCAACAGTCGAAGCTGTCACTATCATCCAGTAAATGAAGTCTGCCCCATTGAGCAGAGCCTGCTCCCCTGCAAGCTGAAGTAACCCCCAGCTAAGCCCGATATAGAAGGTGATAGCCAGCACAATGCTGTACCACCGCAAATCCATAAAATGTCGGAGAAAGGCCTTTTTAATTTTGAAGATCAAAGGCATTAGTACGGATTACCTCAGAATATGAATAGAAAGAAGCGTCTTCTGACGCTAATTTACCTAAATTTTTCAACAGTATGAAGTGGCGTATACAAAGATGGAAGAGGGTTAGCTGTTAACCTTATATTTACTCTTAACAGGTTATAACGGCTGGGCGTTAGGCTAACGTTTGAGAGGTTAATAAATGACCTGATTATGAGTGAACAGAGTGAATGATTATTCGTAATAGTTCAGTTGCTGTGCAGATTTGTCTGGGTCTGTTTTAAGTTCCTGAATCATTTGTTAGTTGTCGTTGTTTTCAGACAAGATTCAGATTTCAGTGGTTAGATGAAAGCCTATGTTTTCAGGTGCTTTTCAAGAGAAGATGGACGTTGTGGATTATGTGTTGTGCAGGTCGGAATTTTGTTAATATCTGTGCGCATTATCAACGGGTAAAAACTCATCGTTTGATGGCTCTATTCATCTTGTATCAAGCACTTTTGTAGTAAAAATGTGTCTCAAAATGACACGTGCTACAACGCATTGCCGCTGCTGCCTGATATTATTTTCTAATGCGTTGTTTATATAGTTGTTTTATTTGAGTTTCCTATCGTTCGGAATGCTTTATGCATTCTTTTTGGAAATTGTCATAACTGTTCAGATATACCTGTTAGGTATTCAAGTGAGGTCGGTATGGAAAATACCAGGATTGATGTAACTATTCTCAGTGTAGAAGGTGATGTTGTTTTGCTGTCCGAAGAGGGCACACTCAGAGTTGCTGTGGCTGAAGAACTGGTTTTTCCTGGTGAAAAGATTATCGCTGCAGATAACAGTGCTGTAGTGGTGAATCTTAATGGTGCTGACGAGCGTATACCCTCAGATAGCTCTGCTCTGGTTGTGATTGATCCGGAAACTGGCGAAGTCAGGCTGAATATTCAGAGGCTATCTGACCAGTCTGAAATTAATGGTGAACTGTCCGCGATTGAGCAGTTGATTCTGGCGGGTGCTGACCCTACCGAATTACTTGAAGAAACTGCTGCTGGTCCGCAGAGCGGTAACGGACCTGCCAGCGCGGGTGGTTTTGATTCTCTGGGAGAGATCAGCCGTAGCGGCGAATCGGTTTTAGCGACCTCCGGCTTTGAAAGTCAGTCGACGGCTAATCCTAATGCTGCGCAAGGAGATAATACTGAGTTTGTAGATATTAATAATCTGCAGCCGGTATTTACGGCGACTGGTGCGCCCACCGTTACTATAAGTGAAGATGCCAATGGTGATGGTGTTTTAAATAGTAATGAGTTATCCGGTTTAGTAGATGTAGTAATTGGTTTACCCGTCGGAGCAGCAATCGGTAATCTACTTACTGTGACGGATGGTACGACTACTCAAACATTGATTGTCAGTGCTGCCGATATTGCTTTAGGCCAGGTTAGTACCGGCTTTGCAGTACCTGCTAGTGGGTCGGAGTTAAATGTCTCAGCAACTTTGACAAATCAGCAAGGTTTTATTTCTGCTCCAGGTACAGCTTCGGTTACTGTCGATACATTGGCACCGACCGTGGCGATTACCCTGGATGACGTGGCGCTGAACATCGGCGACACCAGCACAGTAACCTTCACGTTCAGTGAAGCGCCGGTCGGCTTTGGTCTGGCAGATGTGACGGCCCCGAACGGCACATTAACCGGTCTGGCGGTCGATCCGTCGAACCCGCTGGTGTACACCGCGACCTTCACACCCGCTGTGAATATCGAAGACACCACTAACGAAATCACTGTCAGCAACGGCTACACCGATGCGGCGGGTAACACTGGCACGGGTAATACCTCGGCGAACTACGAAGTGGATACGGTGGCACCAACCTTGGCGATCACGGCCGCAGACGCGAACCTGTCGGTAGGTGAAACTACGGTGCTGACCTTCCAGTTCAGCGAAGATGTCAGCGACTTCGCGATCGGTGATATCTCCCCAACCGGTGGCACACTGGCGAACTTCGTTCAGGTGGATGCCAATACCTATACGGTAGCGTTCACCCAGTCCGGCGCAGACGCGCCTTCGGTGAGCGTCGCGAACGCGACCTACACCGATATCGCGGGTAACGATGGCACGGGCAACAGCCTGACAATGTCTGCCGACATCATCGCACCGACCGTGGCGATCACCATGGACGACGATGCCCTGAACATCGGCGACACCAGCACTGTAACCTTCACCTTCAGTGAAGCGCCGGTCGGCTTCGATCTTACCGATATCACAGCCCCGAACGGCACATTAACCGGTCTGGCGGTCGATCCATCGAACCCACTGGTGTACACCGCGACCTTCACGCCAGGCGTGAATATCGAAGACACCACTAACGAAATTACCGTCAGCAATGGCTACACCGATGCGGCGGGGAACACCGGTACGGGTAATACTTCGGCGAACTATGCAGTGGATACGGTGGCACCAACCTTGGCGATCACGGCCGCAGACGCGAACCTGTCGGTAGGTGAAACCACGGTGCTGACCTTCCAGTTCAGCGAAGATGTTAGCGACTTCGTGCTGGCCGACATCACGCCAACCGGTGGCACCCTGGGCAACTTCGTCCAGGTGGATGCCAATACTTATACGGTAGCGTTCACCCAGTCCGGCGCGGATGCGCCTTCAGTGTCGGTTGCCAATAACAGTTATACAGACATCGCCGGTAACGATGGCACGGGCAACAGCTTAAGCTTGACGTCAGACATCATTGCACCGACCGTGGCGATCACCATGGACGACGTGGCGCTGAACATCGGCGACACCAGCACGGTGACCTTCACCTTCAGTGAAGCGCCGGTCGGCTTTGATCTCGCAGACATTACTGCACCGAACGGTGTACTGAGTGACTTAACAGTCGATCCATCGAACCCACGGGTGTACACCGCGACCTTCACACCGAACGCGGCGATCGAAGACACCAGCAACGAAATAACCGTCAGCAACGGCTACACCGATGCGGCGGGTAACACCGGTACTGGTAATACTTCGGCGAACTATGAAGTCGATACGGTTGCTCCAAGCCTGATCATTACGGCCGCAGACGCGAACCTGTCAGCAGGCGAGACCACGGTGCTGACCTTCCAGTTCAGCGAAGACGTCAGCGACTTTGCGATCGGTGACATCGTCCCAACCGGAGGCACGCTGGGCAACTTCGTCCAGGTGGATGCCAATACTTATACGGTAGAGTTCACCCAGTCCGGCGCAGACGCGCCTTCGGTAAGCGTCGCGAACGCGACCTATACGGATATCGCGGGTAACGATGGCACGGGCGATAGCCTGACAATGTCTGCCGATATCATCGCACCGACCGTGGCGATCACCATGGACGACGATGCCCTGAACATCGGCGACACCAGCACCGTAACCTTCACCTTCAGTGAAGCGCCGGTCGGCTTCGATCTTACAGACATTACTGCCCCGAACGGCACATTAACCAACCTGACCGTCGATGCTGGCAATCCACTGGTGTACACCGCGACCTTCACGCCAGACGTGAATATCGAAGACACCAGCAACGAAATTACTGTCAGCAACGGCTACACCGATGCGGCGGGGAACACCGGTACGGGTAATACCTCGGCGAACTATGCAGTCGATACGGTGGCACCAACGCTGGCGATCACGGCCGCGGACAGTAACTTATCCACCGGTGAAACCACGGTGCTGACCTTCCAGTTCAGCGAAGACGTCAGCGACTTTGCGATCGGTGACATCGTCCCAACCGGAGGCACGCTGGGCAACTTCGTCCAGGTGGATGCCAATACTTATACGGTAGTGTTCACCCAGTCCGGCGCAGACGCGCCTTCGGTAAGCGTCGCGAACGCGACCTATACGGATATCGCGGGTAACGATGGCACCGGCAACAGCTTAAATCTGACGTCAGATATCATCGCACCGACCGTGGCGATCACCCTAGATGACGTGGCGCTGAACATCGGCGACACCAGCACCGTGACCTTCACGTTCAGTGAAGCGCCGGTCGGCTTTGATCTGGCAGATGTGACGGCCCCGAACGGCACATTAACCGGTCTGACAGTTGATCCATCGAACCCACTGGTGTACACCGCGACCTTCACGCCAGACGTGAATATCGAAGACACCACTAACGAAATTACTGTCAGCAACGGCTATACCGATGCGGCGGGGAACACTGGCACCGGTAATACCTCGGCGAACTACGAAGTGGATACGGTTGCCCCAACGCTGGCGATCACGGCCGCAGACAGTAACTTATCCACCGGTGAAACCACGGTGCTGACCTTCCAGTTCAGCGAAGATGTCAGCGACTTCGTGCTGGCCGACATCACGCCAACCGGTGGCACACTGGCCAACTTCGTCCAGGTGGATGCCAATACCTACACGGTAGAGTTCACCCAGTCCGGCGCGGATGCACCGTCCGTGGCAGTCGCCAACAACAGTTACACGGACATCGCGGGTAACGATGGCACGGGCAATAGCCTGACAATGTCTGCCGACATCATCGCGCCCACCGTGGCGATCACCCTGGACGACGTGGCGCTGAATATCGGCGACACCAGCACAGTAACCTTCACCTTCAGTGAAGCGCCGGTCGGCTTTGATCTGGCAGATGTGACGGCCCCGAACGGCACATTAACCGGTCTGGCGGTCGATCCGTCGAACCCTCTGGTGTACACCGCGACCTTCACGCCAGGCGTGAATATCGAAGACACCAGCAATGAAATTACCGTCAGCAATGGCTACACCGATGCGGCGGGGAACACCGGCACGGGTAATACCTCGGCGAACTACGCCGTGGATACGATTGCCCCAAGCCTGGTCATTACGGCCGCAGACTCGAACCTGTCGGTAGGTGAAACCACGGTGTTGACCTTCCAGTTCAGCGAAGACGTCAGCGACTTCATGCTGGCCGACATTACGCCAACCGGTGGCACACTGGCGAACTTCGTCCAGGTAGATGCGAATACCTATACGGTAGAGCTCACCCAGTCCGGCGCGGACGCGCCGTCCGTGGCGGTTGCTAATAACAGCTACACCGACATCGCGGGTAACGATGGCACCGGTGATAGCTTAAGCCTGACATCGGACATCATCGCGCCCACCGTGGCAATCACCATGGATGACGTGGCACTGAACATCGGTGAGACCAGCACAGTGACCTTCACCTTCAGTGAAGCGCCGGTCGGCTTCGACCTGAATGATGTGGCTGCACAGAACGGTGCGCTGAGTGACTTAACAGTCGATCCGTCGAACCCACTGGTGTACACCGCGACCTTCACGCCAGACGTGAATATCGAAGACACCACTAACGAAATTACCGTCAGCAATGGCTACACCGATGCGGCGGGGAACACCGGTACGGGTAATACTTCGGCGAACTATGAAGTCGATACGGTGGCACCAACCTTGGCGATCACGGCCGCAGACTCGAACCTGTCGGTAGGTGAAACTACGGTGCTGACCTTCCAGTTCAGCGAAGATGTTAGCGACTTCGTGCTGGCCGATATCACGCCAACCGGTGGCACACTGGCGAGCTTCGTCCAGGTGGATGCGAATACCTACACGGTAGCGTTCACCCAGTCCGGCGCGGACGCGCCTTCGGTGGCGGTTGCCAACAACAGCTATACCGATATCGCGGGTAACGATGGCACGGGCGATAGCCTGACAATGTCTGCCGACATCATCGCACCGACCGTGGCGATCACCATGGACGATGATGCCCTGAACATCGGCGACACCAGCACGGTAACCTTCACCTTTAGTGAAGCGCCGGTTGGCTTCGATCTTACCGATATCACTGCCCCGAACGGCACATTAACCGATCTGGCGGTCGATCCATCGAACCCACTGGTGTACACCGCGACCTTCACGCCAGGCGTGAATATTGAAGACACCACTAACGAAATTTCCGTCAGCAACGGCTACACCGATGCAGCAGGGAACACTGGCACCGGAAATACTTCGGCGAACTATGAAGTCGATACGGTGGCACCAACGCTGACGATCACGGCCGCAGACGCGAACCTGTCGGTAGGCGAGACCACGGTGCTGACCTTCCAGTTCAGTGAAGATGTTAGCGACTTCGCGATCGGTGATATCACGCCTACTGGCGGCAGCGTCGCTAACTTCGTCCAGGTGGATGCCAATACCTATACGGTAGAGTTCACCCAGTCCGGCGCAGATGCGCCTTCGGTGAGCGTCGCGAACGCGACCTACACGGATATCGCGGGTAACGATGGCACCGGCAACAGCTTAAGCCTGACGTCAGACATCATTGCACCGACCGTGGCTATTACCCTGGACGACGATGCCCTGAATATCGGCGACACCAGCACGGTGACCTTCACCTTCAGTGAAGCGCCGGTCGGCTTTGATCTGGCAGATGTGACGGCACCGAACGGCACGTTAACCGGTCTGGCGGTCGATCCATCGAACCCACTGGTGTACACCGCGACCTTCACACCAGGCGTGAATATCGAAGACACCACTAACGAAATTACCGTCAGCAACGGCTACACCGATGCAGCAGGGAACACCGGCACCGGTAATACTTCGGCGAACTATGAAGTGGATACGGTGGCACCAACCTTGGCGATCACGGCCGCAGACAGTAACTTATCCACCGGTGAAACCACGGTGCTGACCTTCCAGTTCAGCGAAGATGTCAGCGACTTCGCGATCGGTGACATCACGCCAACCGGTGGCACACTGGGCAACTTCGTCCAGGTAGATGCCAATACCTATACGGTAGAGTTCACCCAGTCCGGCGCGGATGCACCGTCCGTGGCAGTCGCCAACAACAGTTACACGGACATCGCCGGTAACGATGGCACGGGCAACAGCCTAACAATGTCTGCCGACATCATCGCGCCCACCGTGGCCATCACCATGGATGACGTGGCGCTGAACATCGGCGACACCAGCACGGTAACCTTCACCTTCAGTGAAGCGCCGGTCGGCTTCGACCTGAATGATGTGGCTGCACAGAACGGTGTGCTGAGTGACTTAACAGTCGATCCGTCGAACCCGCTGGTGTACACCGCGACCTTCACACCCGCTGTGAATATCGAAGATACCACCAACGAAATTAC
Organism: Aliamphritea ceti; assembly: GCF_024347215.1. Classification (NCBI taxonomy): domain Bacteria; kingdom Pseudomonadati; phylum Pseudomonadota; class Gammaproteobacteria; order Oceanospirillales; family Oceanospirillaceae; genus Aliamphritea; species Aliamphritea ceti. The sequence continues at coordinate 4,296,069 of NZ_AP025282.1, read as the reverse complement.
CGTCAGCAATGGCTACACCGATGCGGCGGGGAACACCGGTACGGGTAATACCTCGGTGAACTATGAAGTTGATACGGTGGCACCAACGCTGACGATCACGGCAGCGGATAGTAACTTATCCACCGGTGAAACCACGGTCCTGACCTTCCAGTTCAGCGAAGATGTCAGCGACTTCGTGCTGGCCGATATCACGCCAACCGGTGGCACGCTGGGCAACTTCGTTCAGGTGGATGCCAATACCTACACGGTAGCGTTCACCCAGTCCGGCGCAGACGCGCCTTCGGTGAGCGTCGCGAACGCGACCTATACGGATATCGCGGGTAACGATGGCACCGGCAACAGCTTAAGCCTGACGTCAGATATCATCGCACCGACCGTGGCAATCACCATGGACGACGTGGCGCTGAACATCGGCGACACCAGCACCGTAACCTTCACCTTCAGTGAAGCGCCGGTCGGCTTCGACCTGAATGATGTGGCTGCACAGAACGGTGCGCTGAGTGACTTAACAGTCGATCCGTCGAACCCACTGGTGTACACCGCGACCTTCACGCCAGACGTGAATATCGAAGACACCAGCAACGAAATTACCGTCAGCAACGGCTACACAGATGCGGCGGGGAACACCGGTACCGGGAATACCTCCGCGAACTATGAAGTGGATACGGTTGCCCCAAGCCTGGTCATTACGGCCGCAGACAGTAACTTATCCACCGGTGAAACCACGGTCCTGACCTTCCAGTTCAGCGAAGACGTCAGCGACTTCGTGCTGGCCGATATCACGCCAACCGGTGGCACCCTGGGCAACTTCGTCCAGGTGGATGCCAATACCTATACGGTAGCGTTCACCCAGTCCGGCGCGGACGCGCCTTTGGTGGCGGTTGCCAATAACAGCTATACGGATATTGTGGGTAACGATGGTACGGGCAACAGCTTAAACCTGACGTCAGACATCATTGCACCGACCGTGGCGATCACCCTGGATGACGTGGCGCTGAACATCGGCGACACCAGCACCGTAACCTTCACCTTCAGTGAAGCGCCGGTCGGCTTCGACCTGAATGATGTGGCTGCACAGAACGGTGCGCTGAGTGACTTAACAGTCGATCCGTTGAACCCACTGGTGTACACCGCGACCTTCACGCCAGACGTGAATATCGAAGACACCAGCAACGAAATTACCGTCAGCAATGGCTACACCGATGCGGCGGGGAACACCGGTACGGGTAATACCTCGGCGAACTATGAAGTGGATACGGTTGCCCCAAGCCTGGTCATTACGGCCGTAGACTCGAACCTGTCGGTAGGCGAGACCACGGTGCTGACCTTCCAGTTCAGCGAAGACGTCAGCGACTTTGCGATCGGTGATATCTCCCCAACCGGTGGCACACTGGCGAACTTCGTCCAGGTGGATGCGAATACCTATACGGTAGAGTTCACCCAGTCTGGCGCGGACGCGCCTTCGGTGGCGGTTGCCAACAACAGCTATACCGACATCGCGGGTAACGATGGTACCGGTGATAGCTTAAGCCTGACATCGGACATCATCGCGCCCACCGTGGCAATCACCCTGGATGACGTGGCGCTGAACATCGGCGACACCAGCACCGTAACCTTCACCTTCAGTGAAGCGCCGGTCGGCTTCGACCTGAATGATGTGGCTGCACAGAGCGGCACATTAACCGGTCTGGCGGTCGATCCGTCGAATCCACTGGTGTACACCGCGACCTTCACGCCAGACGTGAATATCGAAGACACCACTAACGAAATCACCGTCAGCAACGGCTACACCGATGTGGCGGGTAACACCGGCACCGGTAATACATCGGCGAACTATGCAGTCGATACGGTGGCACCAACGCTGACGATTACGGCCGCAGACAGTAACTTATCCACCGGTGAAACCACGGTGCTGACCTTCCAGTTCAGCGAAGATGTCAGCGACTTCGTGCTGGCCGACATCACGCCAACCGGTGGCACACTGGCCAACTTCGTCCAGGTGGATGCCAATACCTACACGGTAGAGTTCACCCAGTCCGGCGCGGATGCACCGTCCGTGGCAGTCGCCAACAACAGTTACACGGACATCGCGGGTAACGATGGCACGGGCAATAGCCTGACAATGTCTGCCGACATCATCGCGCCCACCGTGGCGATCACCCTGGACGACGATGCCCTGAACATCGGCGACACCAGCACGGTAACCTTCACCTTCAGTGAAGCGCCGGTTGGCTTCGATCTCACCGATATCACAGCACCTAATGGTGTGCTGAGTGGCTTAACAGTCGATCCGTCGAACCCGCTGGTGTACACCGCGACCTTCACGCCAGACGTGAATATCGAAGACACCACCAATGAAATTACCGTCAGCAACGGCTACACCGATGCAGCAGGGAACACTGGCACCGGAAATACTTCGGCGAACTATGCAGTCGATACGGTGGCACCAACGCTGACGATCACGGCCGCAGACGCGAACCTGTCGGTAGGCGAGACCACGGTGCTGACCTTCCAGTTCAGCGAAGACGTCAGCGACTTTGCGATCGGTGACATCGCCCCAACCGGTGGCACACTGGCGAACTTCGTCCAGGTGGATGCGAATACCTACACGGTGGAGTTCACCCAGTCCGGCGCAGACGCGCCTTCGGTGAGCGTCGCGAACGCGACCTATACGGATATCGCGGGTAACGATGGCACGGGCGATAGTCTGACAATGTCTGCCGACATCATCGCACCGACCGTGGCGATCACCATGGACGACGTGGCGCTGAACATCGGCGACACCAGCACCGTGACCTTCACCTTCAGTGAAGCACCGATCGGCTTTGATCTTACCGATATCACCGCTCCGAACGGCACATTAACCGGTCTGGCGGTCGATCCATCGAACCCACTGGTGTACACCGCGACCTTCACACCAGGCGTGAATATCGAAGACACCACCAACGAAATTACCGTCAGCAACGGCTACACCGATGCGGCGGGGAACACCGGCACCGGTAATACCTCCGCGAACTATGCAGTCGATACGGTGGCACCAACGCTGACGATCACGGCAGCGGACAGCAACTTATCCACCGGTGAAACCACGGTACTGATCTTCCAGTTCAGCGAAGATGTCAGCGACTTCGTGCTTGGTGACATCACGCCAACCGGTGGCACCCTGGGCAACTTCGTCCAGGTGGATGCGAATACCTATACGGTAGCGTTCACTCAGTCCGGCGCGGACGCGCCTTCGGTGGCGGTTGCCAATAACAGCTATACAGACATCGCGAGTAACAACGGTTCAGGCGATAGCCTGACAATGTCTGCCGATATCATCGCACCGACCGTGGCCATCACCATGGATGACGTGGCGTTGAACATCGGCGACACCAGCACGGTGACCTTCACCTTCAGTGAAGCGCCGGTCGGCTTCGACCTGAATGATGTGGCTGCACAGAACGGTGTGCTGAGTGACTTAACAGTCGATCCATCGAACCCACTGGTGTACACCGCGACCTTCACGCCAGGCGTGAATATCGAAGACACCACTAACGAAGTTACCGTCAGCAATGGCTACACCGATGTGGCGGGTAACACTGGCACCGGTAATACCTCCGCGAACTACGAAGTGGATACGGTGGCACCAACCTTGGCGATCACGGCCGCAGACGCGAACCTGTCGGTAGGTGAAACCACGGTGCTGACCTTCCAGTTCAGCGAAGATGTCAGCGACTTTGCGATCGGTGATATCTCCCCAACCGGTGGCACACTGGGCAACTTCGTCCAGGTAGATGCCAATACCTACACGGTAGCGTTCACCCAGTCCGGCGCGGATGCGCCTTCGGTGAGCGTCGCGAATGCGACCTATACCGATACCGCCGGTAACGATGGCACCGGCAACAGCTTAAGCCTGACGTCAGATATCATTGCACCCACGGTAGCGATTACCATGGACGACGATGCCCTGAACATCGGCGACACCAGCACGGTAACCTTCACCTTCAGTGAAGCGCCGGTTGGTTTCGATCTTACCGATATCACTGCCCCGAACGGCACATTAACCGGTCTGGCAGTCGATCCGTCGAACCCGCTGGTGTACACCGCGACCTTCACGCCAGGCGTGAATATCGAAGACACCACTAACGAAATTACTGTCAGCAACGGCTACACCGATGCGGCGGGTAACACAGGCACCGGTAATACCTCCGCGAACTACGAAGTGGATACGGTGGCACCAACCTTGGCGATCACGGCCGCAGACGCGAACCTGTCGGTAGGTGAAACCACTGTTCTGACCTTCCAGTTCAGCGAAGACGTCAGCGACTTTGCACTCGGTGACATCACACCTACTGGCGGCAGCGTCGCCAACTTCGTCCAGGTAGATGCCAATACTTACACGGTAGCGTTCACCCAGTCCGGCGCCGATGCACCTTCGGTGAGCGTCGCGAATGCGACCTATACCGATACCGCCGGTAACGATGGCACCGGCAACAGCTTAAGCCTGACGTCAGATATCATCGCACCGACCGTGGCGATCACCATGGACGACGATGCCCTGAACATCGGCGACACCAGCACGGTAACCTTCACCTTCAGTGAAGCGCCGGTTGGCTTCGATCTCACCGATATCACAGCACCTAATGGTGTGCTGAGTGGCTTAACAGTCGATCCGTCGAACCCGCTGGTGTACACCGCGACCTTCACGCCAGACGTGAATATCGAAGACACCACCAATGAAATTACCGTCAGCAACGGCTACACCGATGCAGCAGGGAACACTGGCACCGGAAATACTTCGGCGAACTATGCAGTCGATACGGTGGCACCAACGCTGACGATCACGGCCGCAGACGCGAACCTGTCGGTAGGCGAGACCACGGTGCTGACCTTCCAGTTCAGCGAAGACGTCAGCGACTTTGCGATCGGTGACATCGCCCCAACCGGTGGCACACTGGCGAACTTCGTCCAGGTGGATGCGAATACCTACACGGTGGAGTTCACCCAGTCCGGCGCAGACGCGCCTTCGGTGAGCGTCGCGAACGCGACCTATACGGATATCGCGGGTAACGATGGCACGGGCGATAGTCTGACAATGTCTGCCGACATCATCGCACCGACCGTGGCGATCACCATGGACGACGTGGCGCTGAACATCGGCGACACCAGCACCGTGACCTTCACCTTCAGTGAAGCACCGATCGGCTTTGATCTTACCGATATCACCGCTCCGAACGGCACATTAACCGGTCTGGCGGTCGATCCATCGAACCCACTGGTGTACACCGCGACCTTCACACCAGGCGTGAATATCGAAGACACCACCAACGAAATTACCGTCAGCAACGGCTACACCGATGCGGCGGGGAACACCGGCACCGGTAATACCTCCGCGAACTATGCAGTCGATACGGTGGCACCAACGCTGACGATCACGGCAGCGGACAGCAACTTATCCACCGGTGAAACCACGGTACTGATCTTCCAGTTCAGCGAAGATGTCAGCGACTTCGTGCTTGGTGACATCACGCCAACCGGTGGCACCCTGGGCAACTTCGTCCAGGTGGATGCGAATACCTATACGGTAGCGTTCACTCAGTCCGGCGCGGACGCGCCTTCGGTGGCGGTTGCCAATAACAGCTATACAGACATCGCGAGTAACAACGGTTCAGGCGATAGCCTGACAATGTCTGCCGATATCATCGCACCGACCGTGGCCATCACCATGGATGACGTGGCGTTGAACATCGGCGACACCAGCACGGTGACCTTCACCTTCAGTGAAGCGCCGGTCGGCTTCGACCTGAATGATGTGGCTGCACAGAACGGTGTGCTGAGTGACTTAACAGTCGATCCATCGAACCCACTGGTGTACACCGCGACCTTCACGCCAGGCGTGAATATCGAAGACACCACTAACGAAGTTACCGTCAGCAATGGCTACACCGATGTGGCGGGTAACACTGGCACCGGTAATACCTCCGCGAACTACGAAGTGGATACGGTGGCACCAACCTTGGCGATCACGGCCGCAGACGCGAACCTGTCGGTAGGTGAAACCACGGTGCTGACCTTCCAGTTCAGCGAAGATGTCAGCGACTTTGCGATCGGTGATATCTCCCCAACCGGTGGCACACTGGGCAACTTCGTCCAGGTAGATGCCAATACCTACACGGTAGCGTTCACCCAGTCCGGCGCGGATGCGCCTTCGGTGAGCGTCGCGAATGCGACCTATACCGATACCGCCGGTAACGATGGCACCGGCAACAGCTTAAGCCTGACGTCAGATATCATTGCACCCACGGTAGCGATTACCATGGACGACGATGCCCTGAACATCGGCGACACCAGCACGGTAACCTTCACCTTCAGTGAAGCGCCGGTTGGTTTCGATCTTACCGATATCACTGCCCCGAACGGCACATTAACCGGTCTGGCAGTCGATCCGTCGAACCCGCTGGTGTACACCGCGACCTTCACGCCAGGCGTGAATATCGAAGACACCACTAACGAAATTACTGTCAGCAACGGCTACACCGATGCGGCGGGTAACACAGGCACCGGTAATACCTCCGCGAACTACGAAGTGGATACGGTGGCACCAACCTTGGCGATCACGGCCGCAGACGCGAACCTGTCGGTAGGTGAAACCACTGTTCTGACCTTCCAGTTCAGCGAAGACGTCAGCGACTTTGCACTCGGTGACATCACACCTACTGGCGGCAGCGTCGCCAACTTCGTCCAGGTAGATGCCAATACTTACACGGTAGCGTTCACCCAGTCCGGCGCCGATGCACCTTCGGTGAGCGTCGCGAATGCGACCTATACCGATACCGCCGGTAACGATGGCACCGGCAACAGCTTAAGCCTGACGTCAGATATCATCGCACCGACCGTGGCGATCACCATGGACGACGATGCCCTGAACATCGGCGACACCAGCACGGTAACCTTCACCTTCAGTGAAGCGCCGGTTGGCTTCGATCTCACCGATATCACAGCACCTAATGGTGTGCTGAGTGGCTTAACAGTCGATCCGTCGAACCCGCTGGTGTACACCGCGACCTTCACGCCAGACGTGAATATCGAAGACACCACCAATGAAATTACCGTCAGCAACGGCTACACCGATGCAGCAGGGAACACTGGCACCGGAAATACTTCGGCGAACTATGCAGTCGATACGGTGGCACCAACGCTGACGATCACGGCCGCAGACGCGAACCTGTCGGTAGGCGAGACCACGGTGCTGACCTTCCAGTTCAGCGAAGACGTCAGCGACTTTGCGATCGGTGACATCGCCCCAACCGGTGGCACACTGGCGAACTTCGTCCAGGTGGATGCGAATACCTACACGGTGGAGTTCACCCAGTCCGGCGCAGACGCGCCTTCGGTGAGCGTCGCGAACGCGACCTATACGGATATCGCGGGTAACGATGGCACGGGCGATAGTCTGACAATGTCTGCCGACATCATCGCACCGACCGTGGCGATCACCATGGACGACGTGGCGCTGAACATCGGCGACACCAGCACCGTGACCTTCACCTTCAGTGAAGCACCGATCGGCTTTGATCTTACCGATATCACCGCTCCGAACGGCACATTAACCGGTCTGGCGGTCGATCCATCGAACCCACTGGTGTACACCGCGACCTTCACACCAGGCGTGAATATCGAAGACACCACCAACGAAATTACCGTCAGCAACGGCTACACCGATGCGGCGGGGAACACCGGCACCGGTAATACCTCCGCGAACTATGCAGTCGATACGGTGGCACCAACGCTGACGATCACGGCAGCGGACAGCAACTTATCCACCGGTGAAACCACGGTGCTGACCTTCCAGTTCAGCGAAGATGTCAGCGACTTTGCGATCGGTGATATCTCCCCAACCGGTGGCACACTGGGCAACTTCGTCCAGGTAGATGCCAATACCTACACGGTAGCGTTCACCCAGTCCGGCGCGGATGCGCCTTCGGTGAGCGTCGCGAATGCGACCTATACCGATACCGCCGGTAACGATGGCACCGGCAACAGCTTAAGCCTGACGTCAGATATCATTGCACCCACGGTAGCGATTACCATGGACGACGATGCCCTGAACATCGGCGACACCAGCACGGTAACCTTCACCTTCAGTGAAGCGCCGGTTGGTTTCGATCTTACCGATATCACTGCCCCGAACGGCACATTAACCGGTCTGGCAGTCGATCCGTCGAACCCGCTGGTGTACACCGCGACCTTCACGCCAGGCGTGAATATCGAAGACACCACTAACGAAATTACTGTCAGCAACGGCTACACCGATGCGGCGGGTAACACAGGCACCGGTAATACCTCCGCGAACTACGAAGTGGATACGGTGGCACCAACCTTGGCGATCACGGCCGCAGACGCGAACCTGTCGGTAGGTGAAACCACTGTTCTGACCTTCCAGTTCAGCGAAGACGTCAGCGACTTTGCACTCGGTGACATCACACCTACTGGCGGCAGCGTCGCCAACTTCGTCCAGGTAGATGCCAATACTTACACGGTAGCGTTCACCCAGTCCGGCGCCGATGCACCTTCGGTGAGCGTCGCGAATGCGACCTATACCGATACCGCCGGTAACGATGGCACCGGCAACAGCTTAAGCCTGACGTCAGATATCATCGCACCGACCGTGGCGATCACCATGGACGACGATGCCCTGAACATCGGCGACACCAGCACGGTAACCTTCACCTTCAGTGAAGCGCCGGTTGGCTTCGATCTCACCGATATCACAGCACCTAATGGTGTGCTGAGTGGCTTAACAGTCGATCCGTCGAACCCGCTGGTGTACACCGCGACCTTCACGCCAGACGTGAATATCGAAGACACCACCAATGAAATTACCGTCAGCAACGGCTACACCGATGCAGCAGGGAACACTGGCACCGGAAATACTTCGGCGAACTATGCAGTCGATACGGTGGCACCAACGCTGACGATCACGGCCGCAGACGCGAACCTGTCGGTAGGCGAGACCACGGTGCTGACCTTCCAGTTCAGCGAAGACGTCAGCGACTTTGCGATCGGTGACATCGCCCCAACCGGTGGCACACTGGCGAACTTCGTCCAGGTGGATGCGAATACCTACACGGTGGAGTTCACCCAGTCCGGCGCAGACGCGCCTTCGGTGAGCGTCGCGAACGCGACCTATACCGATACCGCCGGTAACGATGGCACGGGCAACAGCTTAAGCCTGACGTCAGATATCATCGCACCGACCGTGGCGATCACCATGGACGACGATGCCCTGAACATCGGCGACACCAGCACGGTAACCTTCACGTTCAGTGAAGCGCCGGTCGGCTTCGATCTCACCGATATCACAGCACCTAATGGTGTACTGAGTGGCTTAACAGTCGATCCGTCGAACCCGCTGGTGTACACCGCGACCTTCACACCCGCTGTGAATATCGAAGACACCACTAACGAAATTACCGTCAGCAACGGCTATACCGATGCAGCAGGGAACACCGGCACGGGTAATACTTCGGCGAACTATTCAGTCGATACGGTGGCACCAACCTTGGCGATTACGGCCGCAGACGCGAACCTGTCGGTAGGCGAGACGACTGTTCTGACCTTCCAGTTCAGCGAAGACGTCAGCGACTTCGTGCTGGCCGATATCACGCCCACCGGTGGCACATTGGGCAACTTCGTCCAGGTAGATGCCAATACCTATACGGTAGAGTTCACCCAGTCCGGCGCAGACGCGCCTTCGGTGAGCGTCGCGAACGCGACTTATACGGATATCGCGGGTAACGATGGCACCGGCAACAGCTTAAGCCTGACGTCAGATATCATCGCACCGACCGTGGCGATTACCCTGGATGACGTGGCGCTGAACATCGGCGACACCAGCACCGTAACCTTCACCTTCAGTGAAGCGCCGGTCGGCTTCGACCTGAATGATGTAGCTGCACCGAACGGCACATTAACCGGTCTGGCAGTCGATCCGTCGAACCCACTGGTGTACACCGCGACCTTCACACCCGCTGTGAATATCGAAGACACCACTAACGAAATTACCGTCAGCAACGGCTACACCGATGCGGCGGGGAACACCGGCACCGGGAATACCTCCGCGAACTACGAAGTGGATACGGTTGCCCCAACCTTGGCGATCACGGCCGCAGACGCGAACCTGTCGGTAGGCGAGACCACGGTGCTGACCTTCCAGTTTAGTGAAGACGTCAGCGACTTCGTGCTGGCCGATATCACACCAACCGGTGGCACACTGGGCAACTTCGTCCAGGTGGATGCCAATACCTACACGGTAGCGTTCACCCAGTCTGGCGCGGATGCACCGTCCGTGGCAGTAGCCAACAACAGTTACACGGACATCGCCGGTAACGATGGCACGGGCAGCAGCCTGACAATTTCTGCCGACATCATCGCACCGACTGTGGCGATTACCATGGACGACGTGGCGCTGAACATCGGCGACACCAGCACGGTAACCTTCACGTTCAGTGAAGCGCCGGTCGGCTTCGACCTGAATGATGTGGCTGCACCGAACGGCACATTAACCAACCTGACCGTTGATGCTGGCAACCCACTGGTGTACACCGCGATCTTCACGCCAGACGTGAATATCGAAGACACCAGCAACGAAATCACCGTCAGCAACGGCTACACCGATGCGGCGGGGAATACCGGTACGGGTAATACCTCCGCGAACTACGAAGTGGATACGGTTGCCCCAACCTTGGCGATTACGGCCGCAGACTCGAACTTGTCGGTAGGCGAGACCACGGTGTTGACCTTCCAGTTCAGCGAAGACGTCAGCGACTTCGCGATCGGTGATATCACGCCAACCGGTGGCACACTGGCGAACTTCGTCCAGGTGGATGCCAATACTTATACGGTAGAGTTCACCCAGTCCGGCGCTGGAGTGCCATCAGTAGTTGTGGCGAACAACACATATGCGGATATTGTCGGTAATAACGGTGCTGGAAGCTCGTTAACTATGAGTCGAAGTGCTGACACGCCTGACCTGTGGGTAGTACCAAATGTACAGGGCGTTTATCAGCCGCTGACGCAGATAAATACGTCTGAAAATGTGACACAAAATAATATTGAAAGCCGTCTTGGCTTGAATAATGGGGTCCTGGATACCTTTAATCCGCCATCCGGTGCAGTTACGGATAACGGTAATGTGAATGCAACCCGCGGTCAGTATGTTTCTTATGAAGCTCAGTTGCAGGCCGGGGATTCTCTTGCGCTTGACTGGACTTTTAATAATGGAGAAAACAACGGTGGGCAGATCGGCCAGGGCTTTAACGATCTGGCCTTTGCTGTAATTACTGATCCAAATGGTAATACCAGTATTGTGCAGCTGAGTTCTTCTGAACAAGTCTGGACAAGTGCGGGTTCGGGCAGTGCATCTGGTACGCAATCAATAGCAGCAACGGTACCGGGGACCTATCAGGTTGGATTTATTGTTATGAATGGCCGGGATCAGGCGGTGAATTCAAGTCTGAATGTTACCGGGTATCAATTAACGCAGTCAGGTGGTGCCGTTCTAAATGAAGCTTCAGTACCACTAGCAATATCGGCAAGTCTGACAGACAGCTCTGAAACTCTGACTATTCAGGTCAGCGGTGTACCAACAGGTGCGACACTGAGTGCGGGTACTAACAATGGTGGTGGCGTCTGGACGTTGACACAGGCTGAGTTGGCTGGGTTGATGCTAACGCCGGTGAGTGGTTTTACCGGTAATATCAATCTCACAGTTACGGCAACTTCAACTGAGAGTAACGGAACGACCAGTACTGCAACTGAAAATATTACTGTGAACATTGCCCAGACGACTAATATTCAGGCGGGTAATCAGGGTAATAACACGCTGAACGGTACCGGTAATAACGATAATATCGATGGTTCAGGCGGTAACGATACCCTCAATGGCAATAACGGCAATGACCTGTTATCCGGCGGTACCGGTAATGACACGCTTAATGGCGGCAGTGGTAACGACATTCTTGATGGCGGTATTGGTAACGATACACTGAACGGTAATGCTGGTCATGATCAGCTGCATGGCGGCGCGGGTACCGATACCCTGACTGGTGGCAGTGGTAACGACATCATCTGGGGGGATGCCGGCGATGACATTATCTTCGGAGGCCTGGGATCCGATCAGCTATCCGGCGGGGCAGGAGCTGACCGATTTACTTACCTATCCAGTGATGTAGGCAGCAGTGTTGAGATAGATACTATTCTTGATTTTAATCAGGGCGATGGCGATGTGTTGGATCTGACTAGCCTGCTGAATACTGCTGAGACGGCTAATAACCTGGATGCTTATCTTAACTTTGAAAAAGTTGGTAACGATACACTGGTGCATATAAACAGTGATGGTGATTATGTTGCCGGTAATACAGTGTCGCAAGAAAGTACTAAGGACGACATGGTCATTCGTTTACAGAATATTGACCTGACCAATAACGGTGGCAATGCCGATCTGGATATCCTGCAACAGTTATTAACGGCAGGTAATTTGGAAAGCATCTAAGCCATATATAAAAGCCACCATTCTTAACGGGATGGTGGCTTTTTCTTGTCTGATGATTTTTATTATCAGACGACCCTGTGGATAAGGGCTATCAAGGGAGCTAAAAAATGATTACTACCAGGGAATGGTGTTACCACTGAATTCGAAGAACTGGCCCGATTGATCTGGCCCTGCCTGGGTTAAAATTTGCTGTAATCCTGTAACACTCTCTGCGGTACTGATGAGTGCATTCGGACCGCCCATTTCTGTCTGTACCCAGCCAGGATGAAGGCTTACAACATTGATATCCATAGGTGCTAAGTCGATAGACATACTTTTCACAACCTGATTAACGGCTGTTTTTGAAGAGCGGTAGATATATCCACCGCCTCCCTGGTTGTCGGCGATACTGCCAACTTTGCTGCTGATGATAGCAATCAGTTTATGCTCGCTCGCTGCAACCTGATTTACAAATGCCTGAGATAACATCAACGGAGCCAGAGTATTAACTTCTAATACTTCACGCCAGGCCTGGGGGTCTACAGAACCGAAGCTGTAATTGCTCGGTCCATAAAGGCCTGCGTTGCTGAGTAGGATATCAATAGTGGTATCTTTGAGTTGTTCTGACAGTTCGGCTACCTGGATATAATCGGTAACATCGAGTGGGAATATTTCAATATTGCTGTGTTGTGCAGCCAGTGCCTGCAATTCATCAGCGCTGTCTGGATGCCGACAACAGGCTAATACCCGCCAGTTATTCGCCGCGAACTGTTTGCTCAGTTCAAGGCCAATACCGCGATTACAGCCGGTTATCAGAATAGTTGAAGATTTCATGGCCACAGGCTCCGCAAAAAAGTAATGCCGCGAGCATAGCAGAAGTAGACGTTATTGTGCTTTTAGAACGTCGGAATCATCACTGAGTTTAGCCGGTGAGTTCGCCTGTTTCAGTGCCTGCTGCCAGATACTTTTCATGAAGTTACGCTGACGACTATTCAGTTCTGGCCATCTAAATGTAAAGTCGATGCAGGCTTCGTTATGAGGCAGGGCCTTGGCTTTTTTCAGGGCGCTATAGGTTTCTTCGTTGGCCGGAAAACTGTTGAGCCGTTGGTAAATAGCATTTTTCTGGAATTCTTTGCTTAGCGTAAAGTTTATCCATTCTTCGGCGATACGTTTATGTAACGGGCGTTCTTTCAAGGTTCTGCTGAGTGAATGTCCATCAATCCAAATAGTTGTACCTTCTTGGGGGCAGGCCAGTTTCCAGCTTTCTCCGCGGCGACTTAATTCCGGAAAAGAAAACCCCCAGGACGTCGCCAGCTGGTGTCCACTCAGGTCACTGGCGGTATCTACACCGCTCCAAAGCTTATTAGCATTGCTGGCAAGCTGGCTAAGCATTTGTTTGATTTCGGGAGTATTAAGTTTGTCTATGTTGCTAATGTCTTCAATATTCAGGCCGGCAGCGAGGGCCGTGATGTAAATATTAGCTTCGTAGTAATCTGAATTGATTGTGTATTTCCCTGCATAAACTGTATTCCATAAGCTTTTCCAGGACGTAGGAGCAATTGGCAGGCTTTGTTGATTATAGGCCAGACCATATGGGCCGTAGGTCAGGGGAATAAAGAAGACTTTGTCAGTAGCCGTGACGTAATTAAGTGTTTTTAAGCGCGCTATCAGGCTGGCATAGTTTGGAATGTTGTCCAGATTGACGGGGGTTATCAGCGCTCTGTCGAGAAACTTATAGCGTGAATCATTCAGTACGTTGTGACTGGGCGCAATAATATCCACTCTGTTGGCACGTATGGCATCAAAATAATCGTCGGATGATGTGACATAACTGATCTCAAAATTGAGTTTAACGTCGTATCTTTGACTGATATCTGACTTGAACTGCTCAACCTGTGATTTTGGCGCGTAGCCTTGCCAGGTTAGCATTCGAAGTGTGAGAGATTCTTTAGCTAAAGTGGATGTGCTGGGTAGCATCAGAGAAAGCCAAAGCAAACTGTAGCAAAGAGCTTTAAGCCTAAGCGGTTTAGGATATCTGCGTTGTATAGTTAAGTCAGGCAGTCTTGCTGATTTGCGTAGGCTTTTCAGTTTGAACATCGAATCCTCAAAAACGGATATAACCTGTTTGATTATAAGTAAGATTCATTATTGTGAAAGGCTGTAGCCCATCAGAATAGGTAACAGGCTTAACGAGGTACTTAAAGTAATTACCCTTAGAGCTAATTATTTATAAAGGCTCTGAAAAATACTAAAGCAGAATTAATGATTACATCAGCTAACAATGCTCGTGGTTAAACAACCAAATAGATAAATTTAGTTGAGTATTATCGCTAAAGTTAAAAACATATTTAACATTTACAGGGGTAAATTCCTGTTAATGTTCCCCGCAGATGGGTTTTAATGCTCAAAGCCGCACTATGCTTCGCTTATCTACAGTCTGAGGCTAACTTCTTGTAGAATATCAAAATTGATCCACAAAACGACATATTCAGTCTTGTCTCAGGTAGGCCAATTGGGATTGTGCTGCTAGAGTGGAGGCTGTTGATGTGATCAGAGCAACTTAATATCGTCGCTCTAAATACATAGCTTGTGCCAGTGTCCAGCAGTATCAGGGAGCTGAAATCGCACAGTTACAGAAGGATATAACGATGCTTGGCCGCCGTATTTTAGCTGCAACGGTATTATTAGTACTGTCTTCTATTACGTCAGTTTCCTATGCTCAGGACTGGATTTATACGACCACTAAGGGTGATAACCTCTGGAACCTGAGTGAACAGTATCTGGACCGGGTTTCTCGCTTTGAAGCGCTGCGTAAACTTAATGGTATTGAAAATCCAAAGCAAATGCCGCCGGGCATTAAACTGCGTATTCCACTTAAGTGGGTTCGCAGTAATCCGGTACCGGCAGTTATCGATGAGTTGTTAGGCGACGCTCAGTTACAGCGTGCAGGTTCTGGTGATCTGGTAACTCTGCAAGCTGGCGATGAAGTGTATCTTGGTGATCAGATAAGAACTGGCGGCGAAAGCACATTAGCAATCCGGTTTGCGGATGACAGCATTCTGACACTTTATGCGGATAGTCTGATTCGGTTTGATCACCTGAGTGCGCACGGTAAAACCGGCATGGTTGATTCCCGCTTAAACCTGATTCAGGGACGTATGGATACCCGGGTTACACCTGCTTCAGGTCCGGGTTCCCGGTTCGAAATTCAGACACCTTCAGCGATTAGCGCAGTACGGGGTACGGAATACCGGGCACTGGTCGGTGCTGACGGTAAGGTCTCCAACATCGAAGTACTACACGGCAAAGTAAAGGTCAGCGGCGCCGGTAAACACACTCTGGTAAAACGTGGTTTTGGTACCCAGGTTGCCGAAGGCAAAGCGCCGATTAAACCGCGCAAGCTGCTGCCTGCACCGGAGTTATCCGCTTTTAACGGCCCGATTCGTAATATCAGTGAGCTAGTCAGCTGGCCTGTGATCGAGAAAGCAGAAAGGTATCGTGTAGAAGTATCTGCTGATGAAGCATTCGATATAGTTCAGTGGACGCAAATCAGTGAATATGCCAAAGCGGCTTTACCGGATATTGCCGATGGAGCCTACTATCTACGGGTTCGTGCTATCGATTCTTTAGGGTTGGAAGGCCTTAATAGTGTGCAGCCGTTTTTACTCGATGCACATCCCC
This sequence comes from Aliamphritea ceti, assembly GCF_024347215.1. Taxonomy (NCBI): domain Bacteria; kingdom Pseudomonadati; phylum Pseudomonadota; class Gammaproteobacteria; order Oceanospirillales; family Oceanospirillaceae; genus Aliamphritea; species Aliamphritea ceti. The sequence goes on along the minus strand of NZ_AP025282.1, from coordinate 4,279,874 downwards.
AGCCGCCATTGCAGTTACAGCCGGTACCGGATCAGGTGCTACGTGGTGAAACAGCTGTATTACAATGGACTCAGTCAGCAGAAGCCCAACGTTACCGGTTAGAAATTGCGACTGATGCCGCTTTCGATCAGGCGATTGTTGATCAGAGTGACATTAGCGATACCCGATTTGATACCGCTGATTTAGCTGTCCCGGGTAAGTATTACTGGCGTCTGACCAGCATTACCGCGACTGGTGAGTTAGGTCCCGTGGGTATTTCCCGTAGTTGGCAGGTGAAACCTGCGGCGGAGAAAGTTGAAGCTGAAGTAGGAGCCTCTGAAGACGGTAAACTGGTTGCTTCATGGCGTGCCGGCTCAGAAGAACAGAGTTATCAGGTTCAGATAGCAACGGAAGAAACATTTGAAAATCTGTTACTGGATCAGCAGCAGAATGAAGCCCGTATCAGCTTTGATGCGGTAGAAGGGCAGGTTCGGTACTTGAGGGTGCGCAGTATTGAGTCTGATGGTTATCTTGGCCCGTGGGGCACAGTGCAACGGATTCTGCCGATTCCGGATTACACACCACTGTGGTTGTCCGCTGGAGCTATGCTTTTGATGTTGCTTTAGCCCTATGCGATTGTCAGAATCCCATCGTAGCCGGCTATATGCGGTATGTTTGTTCCTGTTACTGTTATTCAGTGGCCTGGGGCTGACATTTAATCGCGGGCTGGAACGTCTGGATTTGATGATTTATGACCAGATGCTGCCAGCGCACGCTGTCAGTATGAGTGATCAGGTTGTTATTGTTGCGATTGATGATTATAGCTTGCAGCAGCTTGGTCGCTGGCCCTGGTCGCGCAAACGTCACGCTGAGCTGGTGTATAAGCTTACTGAAATGGATGCGGCCGTCATTGGTATCGATGTTTTATTTGTCGAGCCACAGAAAGATGACCCAGAGGCGGATGATGTCTTTTCTGAAGCACTACTACGCAGTGGACGCAGTGTACTGAGCATTGCCCCCGGTGTTCAGATGCCGGGTTCACTGATCAGTGAAGTGATGCCTTTACCTGATCTTGCCATCAGTGCAGAAGCCATTGGGCACGTAGATGTTGAATTAGATGTTGACGGTTTATGCCGTCGCTTCTTTTTGTACAGCGGGGTGGGTGATGCCCGCTGGCCAGCATTGGCTATGGCTATGTTGCGGGTCAATGGTGAAACCGATCAGTTAGAAACACTGATTAATGTGGAAAACACCCCGGTAATCCGCTCGGATTACTGGCTACGCCGCCAGAGTATTATGATTCCTTTCGCTAAAACCGGAGAGCGTCCGCAAACCTATTCCTGGGCGGATATTATTGCTGACCGGGTACCTGCCGAAGCTATTCAGGGGAAATACGTTTTAGTTGGCGCTACCGCAACAGGTTTGGGCGATGCCCTGTCTACACCAGCAGCAGCGGCCCATGAACGTATCCCCGGTGTTGAGTTGAATGCGCATATTCTGAATGCGCTGCTGCGGGGAGAAGGTATCAGTGAGGTTACCCCTGCCTGGTATGTAGGCGTTACACTGGCATTTATCTGCCTGGTAACTCTGGCTGTCGTGTTATTACCGCTACGGGCAGGATTGATTTTTACCCTGACTATTTTGCTGGGATTACCGGTTCTGAGCCTGACTTTACTGGTTGGCTGGCAGTTATGGTTTGCGCCGGCAGCCGCACTGATTATTGTCGCTTTACCCTGGCCGTTATGGAATGTCTGGCAGCTGGGGATTGATGCCCGTCTTAAACATAAGCTACTGCAACAATTGGCGCATCAGGTTCAGCACCATGTGGCGACCGGGTTGCCAAATTCAGTGATGCTTCGCCAGCGTCTGAGCCAGGCAATTGCTGAGCAGGAAGGTGCACAAACCTGTGTGGGTCTGCTGGTGATACATTTCAACTGGTCTGGTTCGGCCAGTACTGCACTTGAATGTCCGGTAGATGATAAACAGCTGCAGTTTGTTGGTAAACGGTTACGGGAAATCATCAGTGAAGAGTATTTTATTGCGCATCTGAACGGTGATGACTTTGCTGTTCTGTTAACTGATCTGAAAGAAATAGAGCACGTTAAAGACGCCGCGGTTAGTTTGTTATCGTCATTGCAGCAGCCCTTGAAGATGAATGACGAGTCCTATCTGTTACTGACTCCTCGCATAGGTGCTTCAGTGTGGCCGGAAGATTGTTTTGATGCAGCTGGGCTGATTCGTAATGCTTATACGGCGATGTTTAAATCCCGGGTCGATGATAGCGACAGCCTGTGTATTTATTCACAGGGTGCGGGTTTACAGCTAGAGCTGCGTTCACAGGTAGAACAGGCACTGGTGCATGCTTTGGATCGTGGTGAATTCGAAATTTATTATCAGCCGCAGGTACGGGCGGATACCGGCCGGATGGTGGGTGTAGAAGCGTTGCTACGCTGGAATAGTCCGCAGTTAGGGCGTATCCCACCAGGCATATTCATTCCTGTTGCTGAACATGTAGGCCTGATCCCGATGATTGGTAGTTGGGTGCTGAAGACTGCCTGCGAGCAGTTGCAGGACTGGCATGATGCGGGTTTGCCGCGTATTCGTCTGGCAATTAATGTTTCGCCATTGCAGTTTGCTGATCCGGAGTTAGAGCGCCGGTTGGCACAAACGGTACAGCAGTTGAATGTGTCTCCCGGTGATCTTGAGTTAGAGATTACCGAAGGCTCGCTTATGTGGGATATGGATCAGGCCGTGACGATCATGAAGCGGATGAAAGCGCAGGGCGTTGATCTGGCGGTAGATGATTTTGGTACGGGCTATTCGTCACTGAGCAGTCTGCGGCATTTTCCGCTCGACCGGCTTAAGATCGATCAGTCTTTTACCCGTGAAATTGGCAATGACGATGCCGCGACAGAAATTACCCTGACGATTATATCCATGGGTAAGCGTTTAGGTTTACGGATAATTGCCGAAGGGGTAGAAACGGCTGAACAGGCGGACTTCCTGCGTAAGCATGGGTGTGATGAATTTCAGGGGCACTATTTTGGGCGCCCGCTGGATGCCGACCAGATAACAGACCTGTTAGTGGATATTATGATCGAAAACAGCGTTAAGAAGTCTTCAGCGGCTGCTCAGGACACTGAAGAGAGTATCTGACGCCAGCCTTGCTACTCTCTGTTCCTTTTCTTTCTCTCTTGTGACCACTTTCATCAATAGCACTCAAAGCTGTTGCTCATTGAACGTCAGTATTATGTTGGCTGTGGATCGGTGAGCCCGAAGAAAATAGGCGGACAATAAAAAAGCCGTTAGTCTGAAAGACTAACGGCTTGTTCGATCAATGGGGCACTCAGGAGATCGATGCCCGTAATCGAAAAGAATAAGTTGTTCGCCGGTTTGCATGTCTGAATATGCTGATCAATTGCCCATTGAGTCGACCGGCGAGCATAGAGGTATAAGCAAGGTGTATGCCTCGCAGGGCATACGGGGTAGAGCTTTAAATTTCCGCACGACCCAGTGAACGTAACAGTTCATTCACTTTGTCTTTGCCGCCTACGCTCTCGTAGAATTTCGGCCATACAGCTTTCTGAGCACGCGCGGCCCATTCAGCTTCATCCTGCAGGGTATCGATCTGCATGTTGTACTTGTTCACCAACTCATCTTTGATGATGCTTTCTTTCTCTTTCAGCCAGGAGATACTGTATTTAGTCGCTTCTTTACCTGCTTCCAGAATAGCTTTTTGAGTAGCTGCATCTTGATCCTGGAATAGAGATTCAGAGATGATCAGAGGCTCTAACAGGAACAGGTAGTGCAGATCAGCGATGTACTTTTGTACTTCACCGAACTTCATTGCGTAGATAGTGGTGTACGGCGTGTCCTGACCATCTACAACTCCCTGTTGCAGCGCTGTAAAGGTTTCAGACCATGCCATTGGCGTTGGGTTTATACCCCAGGACTGATAGGTATCGATCATGATCTCATTTTTAGGTACCCGTACAACTACACCTTCCAGGTCAGAGATTTTCTGGATGGGTTTTTTAGAGTTACTCAGTACGCGGAAACCGGAGTAAGTCCAGCCGAGAATACGGGTGTTGGAATCACGGATAGTGTTTTCGACTAGCTCGTCGGCGATAGAGCCTTCAGTTGCAGCGATTGCCTGATCCAGATTTTCGAAGATGTAAGGCAGAGACAAAATCCCCAGGCTTGGTGAAAATGGCGTTAAGTTGTTGCTCGCAAGAATAGAGAAATCAGTAGTGCCCAGAGCAACGTCGTTGACCGTATCCTGCTCTGATCCTAACTGACCGTTAAGGAACAGTTTTGCAGAATGCTTACCGCCGGTTTTTGCTTCCAGAAGTTCAATAAACTTCAGTCCCAGCGCTTCCTGAGCACTGCTGCCACCGTCACCTACTGCGATATTCCAGTTGGCTGACAGCGCGCTGGCAGAGAAGAGTAGACCTGCGGCAAGGGATACAGCTTTAGCGATATTATTTTTATGTTTCATGTATTGCTCCTAGGGTGAAGCCGGTGATTAAAACCGACTAAATGTATCTATCGTAAGAGGTAGAGTGGCAACGATAATCAGGTAATTTTTTTATTGGCAATTAGATCCAACGTCTTGCGAAATGTAGCTCCAACTCTGGTAACTCCAGTAAATACAACGCTTTCAGGGGGAATTAGATAGAGTAAAAATTGTCACATATTTGACGTTCAGCAATAGCAATTAGAAAGAAAAACGGTTGATGAAATGAAAATTCAAAACTTGGTGTGTTTTACGATTGGAATCTGTCTATGGGCGAATGTAGGACTGGCGGATGAAACTTTTTTCCGCAGTATTCAGCAGGCAGATTTAAATACCGCTGAAGCAATTCTCCAGAAAGATGCATCAGTATTGGAGGCAAGGGATAAGAGTGGCTATACACCGCTACTGATTGCAGCACAGCAGAATAATTTACCGATGATGAAGCTGTTGCTGGAACAGGGAGCCAATGTGAATGCAATGAATCATAAACGTCGGGATATTCTGAATATTGCAATATCAGTAAGGAATCCGGAAATTGCCAGACTGGCACTGCAGGCCGGAGCGGATCCTACATTAGTGACGTCGGTGTATCAGGGCTCAGCGCTTATTTATGCGACCCATCAGGCCGAGCTTGAAATTATGCAGATGCTAATTGCTGCTGGTGCACCGCTTAACAGAGTGAATAATCTGGGCTGGACTGCTTTATTGGAAGCCGCCATTCTTGGCGATGGCAGTGAAAATTATGCCAGTGCTGTTAAGTTATTACTGGAAGCCGGTGCAGATAAGAATATAGCTGACAAGAAAGGTAAAACCCCGCTGAATCATGCTCAGGATAAAGGGCATCAGTTACTGATTGAATTGCTGGATGATTCGGTAGAAGAATGATCCGGTGTTATTTTCGGACTAGGTTAGCAGTATGTTTCAGTCAGATGTTTGGATGCCTTCATTAACAGATGTAACTCATCTGACCGTATTTTAACTATGTTAACTGCTATGTTGCTTATTAAATGTATCAGACAGGTATTCCAGTAATTCATCTAATGCGAGTATTAACTGCTCCTGATTTTGCTCGGTAAAAGCCTCACAAATCCGCTGATGATAAGCGATAATTTTTTGCCGGCTGCGCAAGCGCACTATGGTCATATTCATAATAGGAACCAGCGCATCTATGATGGAATAGATGATCATCTGTAGCATTGGGTTTTCAGTTGCATCGGTGATGTAACGGTGAAAGGCAACGTCTGCGGCGCAAAATTCACTGTCGGATAAATCCGTATTCTGCTGATGGGCCAGGCACTGGTTTAATCCGGTCATGTATTCTTCAGACCAGTTTTGCAAAGCAAGTTTGCAGCATTCGGTTTGGAGCAGTTTACGGGTCTGAATGATGTCATCCATTTCAACCGAGCCCATACTGATCATCAGCATCGTTGAAGATGCTAAAAACTCTGTGGCGTCTTTCATCTCAAAACCATTCACAAACGTACCACCTGCTGGCCCGCGCTTTGAGCGGATCAGGTTTTGCGCGGCCAGACGTTTGAGAGCTTCCCGTATGGTTGGGCGGGAAACATTAAATTGTGCTGCCAGTTCAAATTCAGTAGGCAGACGGTCATCTTTTTTTAATTCGCCACTGAGAATTGCCTGACGTAGCTGCTCAGCAATTTGTTTGGTCGCGCTGGTAGTAACAATACTGCCAAACTGAGTTGGACTGGCTGGCGATGTTTGTTTCGGTGACGACAAAGTAAATTCCTTACTTTACGAAGTAGAGTCTATAGCAGCGTTGCTAACTGTTTTGTGGTTAAGGTAACAGTATCAACCTTTGGTCGGGCTTGACAATCATTCCTTAGTTAAAATATTTTATTATTTGTCATACAAATAGAATTCGCTTATCAAATACTGCTTTCCGCAGTTTGGTAAAGAGTTTCCAGGCAGATTTAAAAACTGAAAACGCGGCACTGTCCAGAGATAAACTATGAATACTTTTAAAGCTTTACAGATTTCAAAAGATGGCGATCAGCAATTAACCGAGAGTGTACAGCTGAGCAGAGATGACTTGATGCCAGGTGATGTATTGGTGACGGTTGAATATTCAACCATCAATTATAAAGACGGCCTGGCTATCACAGGTAAAGGTCCTGTGGTGAGAAAGTGGCCGATGATACCGGGCATTGATTTTGCCGGAACGGTTATTGAGAGTGACCATGCGGAGTTTTCGAAAGGAGATGCTGTTGTATTGAACGGCTGGGGTGTCGGCGAAGCACACTATGGTGCTTATGCTGAGGAAGCCCGTGTAAAAGGTGACTGGTTAATTAAGAAGCCGGAAGGAATGACAGCTAAGCAATGTATGGCTGTAGGTACTGCAGGCTATACAGCTATGTTATCTGTATTGGCACTGGAGCGTTACGGTATTACACCCGAACAAGGGCCTGTTTTAGTCACCGGGGCCAGTGGCGGCGTAGGCAGTGTCGCGGTATCGATTCTGGCTAAGCTTGGCTATGAAGTGATTGCATCAACGGGCCGGAAAGAACATGCAGATTTTCTGCGTCAGTTAGGCGCGAGTGAAGTTATTGATCGGGCTGAGCTGTCCGAGAAAGGTCGTCCTATGGGTAAGGAGCGCTGGCGCGCTGCGGTAGATTCAATTGGTAGTTATACCCTGGCGAATGTTATTGCTCAGACTCAGTATGGCGGGGCAGTAACCAGCTGTGGTCTGGCACAGGGAGCTGATCTGCCATTAACCGTTATGCCGTTCATTTTACGAGGCGTGTCTTTACTGGGTATAGACTCAGTAATGGCGGCGAAAGAAGTACGCGAGCAAGCCTGGGCGCGTGTGCAGCAGGATCTTGACCTGGAAAAGCTCGAACTTCTTTCTGAAACAGTTGGCTTTGATCAGATTATTGAGAAAGCCACTGATATTGTTGACGGTAAGATTAAAGGCCGGGTGATTGTGGATATCGCTAAATAGCTCCGGCTTCAGGTAGTACTGGATTTAGCCTTCTATTTACGAATGTACTTAGGAAAAATTCTGATTATCTCGCAAAGCCTTGCAGTGAACGGTGCTCCTGAGCACCGTTTTTTGTGCTTTTTTATCAAAGATATTTTTGTAAAAGAAGGGATCAGATCAGAGCGAGTAGTTCGTCGACTTTTTCTTCCGGGGTAGCCCAGGCTGTGACCAGTCTGACGACTGAACTGTCTGATGTTTTACGACACCATACGTAGAAGTTAAATTTTTCCTGCAAACGTTCAATTAATGTATCAGGCAGGACGGCGAAAATCTGGTTAGTTTCTGTTTCGGCTTCCAGTACCAGGCCTTTGGCAATCAGTCCTTCGGAGAGTTTTCTGGCCATTTTGTTAGCATGTTTGGCCAGCTCAAAGTAAAGGTTGTCTTTGAACAGCTCAACGAACTGAATGCCTAATAAGCGGCCTTTAGATAACATGCCCCCGCGTTGCTTAACGTTGAATGCAAAGTCTTCAGCAATAGAGGGATTATTGATGATGATCGCCTCACCGATTAAAGCACCATTTTTGGTAGCACCCATCGAGAACAGGTCGGTCAGTTGAGCGATATCTGCCAGTGTCAGATCATTCGTGTCTGCGGTGAGTGCAGTTGCAAGACGAGCACCGTCCAGGAACAGATAGAGATTATTACAGCGGCAAAATTCAGAAATATCTGTCAGTTCCTGCTTGCTATAAAGGGTACCTAATTCGGTAGCGTTCGACAGGTATACCAGCTTAGGCTTGACCATGTGAGGCACATGGGAGTGATCAGTCAGCACTTGCTGCAACTGGTCGACATTGACCTTGCCTTGCTGGTTTTCAATGCCAATAATTTTATGACCGGTCGCTTCAATCGCACCTGTTTCCCGTACCATGATATGACCTGTATCTGCAGACACAACTGCTTCATAAGGACGCAGGCAGGACGACATAATAATGATGTTCGCCAGAGTACCGCCTACCACCAGATAGACCTCTGACTGTTCTGAAGCTATGTCGCGCTTGATTAGCGCCTTGGCTTTATCAGTATATTCATCGTGGCCGTATGCAGTTTGCTGAATCATGTTCGTACTGGCCATGGCGTTGAGAATGTTTGGATGGCAGCCTTCGCTGTAATCATCAAGGAAACTGTATTTAGTCATAGGAGTCATCGTTTGTTGAGATAGGTTCTTTTAGATGACAGCACTATAGAAGCCTGTTTGTATGGTGACTTGTAAAATATTGCAGTTTAGATGGATGTAAGGGCATTGGTTGAGCGGATCAATATTTCTGAAAATAGCGGTGTGGGAGCTTCGCTCAGAATAAAATTCTGAAGTGATACCTGGAATTGGTTGATAGAACAACTGAGCTCTTTAGGACTGAACATTCTAAATAGTGAAAAGCTGGAGGGTGAAGGCTTCGAAGTATTTTTTCAGATAGCGACAGTGTGTTTTTCTTTCGAAGTATTTACGGTACAACAATTGTTTCGAGCAGTCTTTTATATACATTGAAAGAGCAGTTGCAGGCAAAAAAGCGGTAGCTACCAAGCTCCGCTTTCTGTATTTCCAGTGGAAATAGAGTACTGAATCGTTAGATTAAGTACGTGAAGGTATTTGCGAGTGCTTTCAGGAACTTTTGAATCTGAAAGCTTTAGTGTTTATATGTTCAGAGAGCAGAATGTTAATGTTGTTTATTAGACGGGCCAGTGGGTTTTATTTTCTACTCCGGTGCGACGGGCACGTGCTTCAGCTAATATACAGAACTGTTCAAAGGCGATACCTGATGCTAGGCAGGCGGACATACCTGTTGGGTCATAAGGTGGACTGAGTTCCATCAGATCAGCACCGATTACGTCCAAATTACGACAACCCCGGATAATGTCGCGCACTTCAGTGCCCGTCAGGCCGAAAGGTTCGGGCAATGTGGTACCTGGCATACAACTACAGTCGAAGACGTCAGTGTCTATTGATAAATATACGGGGCTATCACCAATGACGTCTTTAATTTGTTTTAGAACCCAGGGAATACCTTTGTCCTGCACATCATCAGCATAGAGTACTCGCATACCTGATTTATGGGAGAAGTCAGCTCGGGGAACCCCACGACCGCGTAGGCCAATTTGTATCGTTTTATCTGGATCAATGAATCCATCGACTGCTGCACACTGGAATACAGTGGCATCTGATACACGGGTACCGCCAAAATTAGTGGCTGTATCCGCATGGGCATCCAGATGAATTAAGGCTAAAGGCTGGTTGCCGTTGTCTGAAAGGCCTTTGAGAATAGGATAGGTGCAGGTATGTTCGCCGCCTATGCTGAGGGGAACTACGTTATTAGCTTTAAAATCCAGATATGTCGTGGCGAAAGCATCAAGCCAGGAAGCCAGGTTGTACTGGTCTGTTTTAGGTTCGACGTCACCGTAATCAATGACATTACAGATCTCAAAGGGGCAGATTTTTGAAGCGTAATGCACCATGTTTCTGTCCAGTGACCAATAACGCACCGCTTCAGGGCCTTTCCGAGTACCAGGTCGGGGGTTAGGTACGCCCAGATCGCAGGGTAAGCCGACTAAAGCAATATCAACACCGTTGAGTTTTTTGCTATGAGGAGCCCGGAACATCCCCAGGGTATTAAAACCGTTACTAACGGTTTCTACACCTTCTTCGATAGTACGGCTGAAGAAAGAAACGAATGCAGGGTCTGAGTTTTCATAAAGTGATCTATTGGCCATGTCGGCCAATTTTTTTAGCTTGGTTTTATCGATTGGATTTGCCATCTTGTCGTCTCTCTGGGGCTTTATATCGGTGTAGCTTTGCCAGATAGAAAATAGATCTGTATAAAAATATACACAATCGAGTAATTTTATAGTTCCTGGTGAGTTTTTTTATATGATGGTGAAGCTTGATAAACGCGGGTTGCCCTTGAATGCGCTTCGCTCTTTTGAAGTTACCGGGCGGCTTTTGAGTATGCGTCTGGCCGCTCAGGAGCTGGGAGTCACTCATGGTGCAGTGAGTCATCAGGTACGGGCTTTAGAAGAACGGCTGGGGATTGAATTGTTCATTCGTGAGCATAATCGGCTGCAACTTACCCCTCAGGGACAGCGTTACTATTATGAGTTGCACCGCATTTTTGACGATATGGTACAGGCAACTCTGGCGCTGGACCCGCAAAGTCTTGAGGGTCGGCTGACGGTCGGTTGCAGTGCCGATACTGCGGCTAACTGGCTCGTGCCTGCTTTAGGGAGTTTTATTCAGCGATATCCTGAAATACAGCTGCAACTGCTGGCTTTGCAACCCGGTGACGAGATTGATGCTGATATTGAGGTGGGGATTTTTAATGGTTTGCCGGCGACCGGAACCTACCAGGCAGAAGTGTTGCGCCAGCAGCATTTTTATCCGGTCTGTGCGCCGGGGTTTATATCCGGTGCTTCTATTTCGTTAAAGCCTGGGGACTTATCAGCTTATCGCTTATTGCATTCCGATGATGGTAGCTGTTGGAATCAGTGGTTGACCGATGCTGGTGTGGGTCTGAGTCCTGTTCAGGAACAGCTGTTTCTACCCAATGTTGTGACGATGCTGACTGCTGCCAAGCAGGGATTGGGAATTGCCCTGGCTCAGGATCTGGAAGTCGCTGAGGATTTATTGTCTGGGAGTCTGATACAGTTATCAGACCAAGGATTACGATCTTCCAGTCAGTATTATTTGCTGACGTTGAAGGATTCATTACTGTCAGACCGGGCGAGGGTCTTTTCTGACTGGGTAAGGACGTTGCTGCGATAGCAGATATTTATCCAGAAGTTATCTAGGATTGATCGGTGCAGATTTCCAGCTCAGTAGCCATTCGGCAAATGCCTGGACTTTATGCTCATTGACCAGGTTTTTTGGAATCACCACGTAGTAACTTTCTTTACAGATCATCGCATCTGCGAACGGCATTACCAGCTCATTCCTGCGTAGCGCCCCCGCCACTAAAAACTTAGGAACAATGGTCAGACCGAGCCCCTCTTTAGCGGCCTTAACTAACAATTTGAAATTACTGAAGCGGGGACCGGGTAAAGCCTGAATTTCCGGTTCAGTCATACCCGCTTCAGTGAGCCACATGACCGTTCCGGAAGAAGTCGCAGTATGATGAAGAAAGGGATAGTTCAATATGTCTTTCATGCTGCTAACGGAACCGTATTTAGTGAGCAATTCTGGAGTGCAAATAGCGACTAGCTGTTCTGGCATTAGATAATAGGCTTCCAGATCAGTCCACTGTCCATCGCCCATTAAAATCCCAATATCGAAGCCTTCATGCAGATCATAGAGTAGATGCAAATCGCTGATAAACTCAGTTTCAATATCTGGAAACTGCAGCTGTAAGTCATTCAATTTTGTGATTAGCCAATGGGTCATCAGAGAATCTTCGATGCCGACTCTCAGCCGGCCTTTTATCTTCTGCCTGATGCTTGTGGTTGCTATATCAAGTTGCTCCAGAATACTGCAAATTTTCTGCTCGTATTCTTTGCCAGTTTTAGTCAGATATAGGCGCTGTTTTACTCTTTCGAACAATGGGCAGCCAAGCATGTCCTCGAGTTTTTTGATCTGCCGGCTGACGGCACTTTGGGTTAGACATAACTCTTCTGCTGCCTGGGTAAAGCTTTCATGCCTGGCTGCGGATTCAAAACATCTTAACGCTGTTGTCGATGGGATGTGACGACGCATCAGGCACCTTCAGTGAATTACATCAAAGACTTTTAGCCTAAGAATAAGAGGTTTTCTGCAGTTTTTAAAGGATTAAGAAATCAGGCTCTTGATTTAAAAATCAACTTACATATATGAATTTTCGACAATTTTGAAGTTTGGATCGTCGCTGGATATGGAGTATAGGTCCGCGAATATATGAGTCTGTACTAGTGAGTGATATAGGTCATGACTTAAAGGAATGATCTTATGAAAACTATATGCTATCCAGTTTCAGGATCCTTTTGTAGGGTAAGTAGAACAGCCTGAATGGTAATAAAGAGCACACAGGCAGTAGACCGCAATAATAATTATTAAGGAGTCGATTATGAATCGTCGTAAGCTTATTCAGGGCGCAATAGGTACCTGTGCCGCTCTGGTGTGTTCCACATTTATTCAATCAAATGCCATCGCAGGAGACAAAGTACGTCTGCGTTTTCAGACTTATTTCGGGACTGAAATGGATTCGGTTAATAAAGCGTTTGTGAAGAATGTCAAAGAGTGGAGTGGCGGTTCTCTGCGTATCCAGTTGTTCCGTGCTGGTGAGTTGGTCAGCAGTGATCAAATGGTCGATAGTGTGTCTAAGGGCACAATCGATATGGCGCATGGCGTCGGAGCTTACTGGTCCGGCCAGATGGACATAGGTAATCTTGAGGCAGGTCTGCCCGGTGCCTGGTCTACCATTGATGAAGCCAAAGACCTGTTCTTTAACCAGGGATTCTCAGATCTTTTGAGTGAAGCGTATGCCGAAAAAGGTGTGCATTATATTACAACCGGTTTTGGTGGCCGTTATGATCTGCTGACGAAAGATCCGGTGAATACTCTTGATGATCTGAAAAAAATGAAAGTCCGGGCATCTCCACAGGCTGCAAAAGTACTTAAAGAGCTTGAAATTCCGTCTGTATATCTGCCATCTCAGGAGCTCTATGTAGGTATGAGTACCGGAGTTATTAATGGTGTTATTTATGGCGGGCCATTCGATTATGTTTCACTGAAACTGAATGAAACAGCTAAGTACTATACGACACTGAATATGTTGACGCCGGGCTGGACCGAGACATACATGATGAATCAGAGCAAGTGGGATAATTTGTCTGATGAACATAAAGATGTTTTGACCCGTGCCACGAAACAAATGGCCGAGGATGCCCATCAGGTCTTCACTGGTAGTGATGAAGAGATCCTCAAGCAGGATACATTCGTTGTAAGTGCGCTTTCTGATGAAGATTCAACGCGTATCACCACCGCAGCGCAGAAAGTATGGAATGAAGAGGCGGGACGTTCTGATCGGAATGCTAAAGCAGTTGCGATTTTACGCGACAATGCTAAGAAGCAAGGTCGGTTGTAAGCATGATTTCCAAATATCTGGAATTCCAGGATGGCCTGTCCGACTTAGTCGGGCGGGGGATCCGCTGGCTAACCCTGTTGATGCTCGGAGTACTGTTGTTTGAAATTGGCTCCCGGTATCTGCTGGGGGCTCCAACCGAATGGGCACATGAAAGCAGCACTATGTTGTATGGCTCATTCTGTATTCTGGCGGGTGCTTATACACTGAAAGAGCAGGCGCATGTCCGCAGTGATGTCCTCTATAGCCATTTAGGTACGAAAACCAAAGGCTTACTGGATACCTTTGGTTTGCTGCTGACTATTCTCTGCATGCTAGTGTTCTTCAAGTTGTCGCTGGATTTTGCGATCGCCTCCTGGGAGATCCGAGAGTTCTCTTCAAAGAGTACCTGGCAACCTCCTGTTTACCCTTTTAAAGCAACAGTACCTGTCGCTGTTGGCCTGCTTATTTTGCAGTTATTCGCTGAACTTATTCGCAGCATAACTAAGATGCTCGGCATCGAGATCGATGATCCGCGCAGCAGACTCGCTGCATCTGATAGTTAATCGTATCCGCGTTTTTCCACCCAATTATAAATATATCAGGAGTCATTGATGGATGGCCTGGATCCGATGACCGTCACGGTTATCATGTTTTTATCTATGCTCTTTTTTATGCTGATAGGCACGCCGTTAGCATGGGCATTACTTATTTCCGGCGCAGGTTCGGCATACTTTATGTGGGGCCCTGCAGGTCTTGACCTGCTGGTTAATTCAGCTTTCAGTGCTATGGATAATTTCCTGCTGGTATCACTGCCACTGTTTATCTTCATGGGGCTGGTGTTACAACGTTCGGGAATAACCGACGATCTGTTTTCTATGATCCAAAAGCTGTTGGGGGGAATCCCCGGCGGGTTAGGTATAGGAACAGTAATTATCTGTGCTCTTATCGCTGCAATGGCTGGCGTGTCCGGTGCGGCGACTGTCAGCCTGGGAATCATTGCCTTACCAGCGATGTTGAAACGTGGTTACGATAAAAAACTGGTCACCGGAACTATTATGGCCGGTGGTGCACTAGGCTTTCTGATCCCTCCCAGCATTTTAATGATCGTATATGCGTTTCTGGCCCGGGAATCGGTCGGTAAATTATTTGCCGCAGGCATGGTGCCGGGTCTGATGTTGGCGGTTATTTATATCACCTATGTATTGATACGCTGCCGGGCTAATCCGTCTTTAGGGCCTGCTATTGCTGCAGAAGACCGGGGCGATCTGGCGGAAAAACTCCGCTCGCTGAAGCACCTCATAATGCCTGGTTTGCTGATAGTTACCGTATTAGGTTGCATCATCATGGGGATTACCACACCTTCAGAAGCATCCGCGATCGGTGCCGGTGGCGCTCTGTTAATCGCCGCGCTGCATGGTCGGGTTAACCGCGAAATGATGACCGATGTGTTGTTGTCGACGACTCGTCTGATGGGCATGCTGATGTGGATAGCATTAGTCGCAGTGTTCTTCAGTAAGGTTTATACCGGGCTTGGTGCAGGTATGTTGGTGGCCGAGTTTATTGAAGACTCAACCTTAACTCCGACCTTTGTGTTGCTGTCTATGGTGGTGTGCTTTTTCGTACTGGGGATGTTCCTGGATGATTTTGCCATCATGTTTATCACCATACCTCTGTTTATCCCAATTGTCAGAGAGTTGGGCTATGACACAACCTGGTTTGCGGTGCTGTTCATCTTGAGTATGCAATCGGCATATCTGACGCCGCCCTTCGGTTTCAATCTCTTTTATATGCGCTCGGTTGCTCCGCCATCGATCACAATTATGGATATTTATAAATCAGCCCTGCCCTTTGTCGCGCTGCAAATTGGTGGGTTGGCACTGGTCTTTATGTTTCCTGAGATTGCTTTGTGGTTGCCTAATCTATTGTTTGGCTAGGACGTTACGGCAGGAAAATTTTCATTTTCAAAATTATCTACAGATCATTTTTTTGACTGATTATCAAAGCTGTAGTGTTGAGGTGTTTTTATGACTGAAAAGAAATTCAATCAGCCTTTAGGCGGCAATGAAATGCCGCGTTTTGGTGGTCCTGCAACTATGTTACGGCTGCCATCCCGGGAAACTGCAGAGGGTCTGGATGCCTGTTTTGTTGGTATTCCGTTCGACATAGGTACATCTAACCGGCCGGGAGCACGTTTAGCTCCTCGCCAGATCCGTGATGAATCGCGGATGTTGCGACCCTTCAATGTGGCAACCGGTGCGGCGCCATTTGAAAGTATTCAGGTTGCTGATATTGGGGATGTGGCGATCAATACTTTTAATCTTGAAAAAAGCATGGGAATTATTGAACAGGCCTATACAGAGATAGCCAGTCATGACTGTATCCCTTTGACCATGGGGGGGGATCATACTATTACCTTGCCGATACTGCGGGCACTGGCTAAAAAGCATGGCCCGATCGGATTAATTCACGTCGATGCCCACGCCGATATCAATGACCATATGTTTGGTGAAAAAATTGCCCACGGCACGCCGTTCCGCCGGGCGATGGAAGAAGGCTTGCTCGATGGTAACCGGGTGGTCCAGATAGGTTTACGGGGCACTGGATATTCTTCAGAAGAGTTCGACTGGTCGAGAGAGCAGGGCTTCAGAGTGGTGCAGGCTGAAGAGTGCTGGAATAAATCTCTGGCAGGCTTAATGGATGAAGTACGTGAACAGGTTGCTGGTGGACCTGTGTATATCACCTTCGATATTGATGGTATCGATCCGGCCTATGCGCCTGGCACAGGTACCGCTGAAATTGCCGGGCTAACTGTTCCGCAAGCCCTGGAAATTATCCGTGGCAGTCGGGGTTTGAATGTCATTGGTGGTGATTTGGTCGAGGTGTCTCCGCCTTATGACACTACCGGTAATACTTCCTTGCTGGGCGCTAATCTGCTGTATGAGATGTTGTGTGTATTGCCTGCAGTGAAGTATCAGGACTAGTGCTGCTATATGCCTGAGGTACAGCCCGGCCTGTGCCTGATAATAAATGAAATGCTAGAAAAAGCTTAAGTTAAACGGCTCTGATGATGAGTTTTCTACCTACGCGGGTGGAGATAGTCAGGGCATTTTTTGTTGAGGAATTTTTGATGAAAGCCATACAAGACTTCAGTTCATCCAACTGCTCAGTTCCTGGGGGCGACATTGATTTGCTGTTAGTCAACGGCCAAATATATACGGTGAATCCAGACCAACCTTGGGCGGAAGCAGTCGCGATTCGGGCAGGCAAGTTTGTAGCTGTTGGTAACCGGGAAGCTTTGGAGTCTATGGCGGGTGGGCAAACTGCTATGATTGATTTGCAGGGCCGTTTTGTAATGCCTGGTATTTACGATATGCATACCCATCCGGATCTGGCGTTGGCACCAGGGTATGCAGGCTTTCTTGATGTCGGTATGGAAGACCCTACGCCACAGCAGGTTAAGCAGGCAATTGTTGAGTATGGTGAACAGCATACTGATAATGCCTGGATCTACGGTCAGTCTTTTGTGCGCTATACCTTTAAGCAGGCGGGAATTTCTGCTGACCGCTTCTGGCTGGATAGCTTCATTGCTGACCGTCCGGTGGCGATTCATGACCGTTCCTGGGGATGTATGCTGGCTAACAGTAAAGCGTTAGAGCTAGCGGGAATTGATGCTAATACAGCAGATCCGGGTAATGGATATATTGAGCGTGATCCGCTGACCGGTGAACCTACCGGTATACTGGTGGATGGTGCTTACTCGTTGGTTTATCAGGCAATGCCGCCCACACCGGCACATGCATTAGAGCGTGCCTACCGGGATGGTCTTAACTATCAGGCTGGGCGGGGAGTTGTTGGTACCAAATACGTGCATGTCTGTGAGCATCGTCTTAACGCTCTGAAAGCAGTGGATGATGCGGGTTTGATGAGCGCCAGGGTAGAAGCGGCAATTAGCTGGCAGGATGATATTTTCCCGGTGAAGCGCCGTTGGGAATTACTGGCCGGTGAACGGCATTACTATCGCAGTAACCGTTTAAATGCCAATGCAGTTAAGTTCCACTTCGATGGTACTCACGAATCCCGTTCTTCTTATCTTTCTAGCCCCTGGCCGGGTGAGAAAAAATGGCGGGGTGGTCTTAATCTGACTCCTGAACATATTACCGATATGGTTGCGGACATGGACCGCAAAGGTATTCGTGTCATTGCACATTGTACCGGTGACGGTGCTTCTGATCTGTTTTTGGATGCGGTTGCTGCAGCGCGTAAGCGTAATGGCGGTCAGGGGATCAGGCATCAATGCGCGCATTCAACCAATCTCCTTGATGAAAATCTGCCACGTTTTGCTGAATTGAATGTGACGGCTGAGTTTTCTCCAGTTGGGTGGTATCCATCTCCTTTTGCTGATGCAAGGCTTAATGTGGGTGAAGAACGCTGGCCCCGAATGTATAACTTTAAAGGGGTACTGGACGCAGGTGGCATTGCTGTTATGGGTACTGACTGGCCGGTTTCGCATATCAATCCATGGGTTGGCTTCGAAGCTATGATTACCCGACAAAACCCCATGAGTGCTTCAAATGATGTATTTCATGGCGAGCCGGTAAGTTTGGAAGAAGCCATTCGTGTCATGACACTTAATGGTGCTTATTCGATGGGCTTGGAAGAAACGGCCGGTTCTATTGAAGTGGGTAAGTCTGCGGATTTGATTGTGCTTGATCAGAATCCATTCGAAATTGATCTTAAAGGTGTGTTGCATAAAACCCGTGTTGAGCTGACCTTGCTTGAGGGACAGTGTACTTGGGATGCTCTGGGATGCCTTGAAAATACTGATAATCGGGCTGTCTGGCGATCGTTACCGAACTTCTGATTTTGCACCAACTGTTAAATGTATTGATTGAAAGCGAGTCTGTTTATGAATAATCAAAAACTGCAACCTGCTATCCCAGTCTGTGTGATCAGTGGTTTTTTAGGCTCAGGGAAGACGACCTTATTGAATCATATACTCAATGGTGACCACGGTCTTAATATAACTGTCATGGTGAATGACTTCGGCGCAATTAATATTGATAGCCAGTTATTGGAAAAACAGGAAGCTAATACGATCAGTCTTAGTAATGGCTGTATCTGTTGCAGTATTCAGAATGATTTAGTTTATGAACTGCAAAACCTTCTGAATCAGCCAGATGGTCCGCCTGAGTATATTGTCATTGAGACCAGTGGGGTTTCTGATCCCACTAAGATAATCAACACGATGCGTTACCCTCAGCTTCGCGACCGCTTTCAGATTGACTCTGTGCTAACCCTTGTTAATGCCGAGTCTATTAATGAGATTGAAGGCCAGGTAAAACAGCTGGCTATGGCGCAACTCGATGCCGCAGATATTATTCTCATTAATAAAGTCGATTGTATTTCCGCTGAAATGCTCGATGGAATCCATAAACAATGGCTATATCCCTCGGCACGTGTGATTGAAACCTGTTATGCGAATGTACCGTTGGATATTTTATTCACAGGCGAAGTTAAAGAACGCAGCGTTGAACAAGGCAGTTTTTTGTCACTGCGCAAGCTTTCAGAAGGACCAGCGGAAGCAGAGGAGCAGGATCATAGTAAGCTATTTCAAACTTGGAGCTGGCGTACTGAAGAAGCTGTGTGTATCAACAAATTACGCGCTGTAATCGAACAATTTCCAAACGATATTTACCGTGCTAAGGGCATTGTTTATAGCCGGCAGTTGGCTGATACGCGACTAATTTTACAGATGGTTGGTAATCGTCAGGAGTGGGACCGTAGTCAGGGGTGGCTGGGGAAACCACATACTGAGTTAGTTGTAATAGGTGCTGCCGGTAGCTTTGATCAGACGGAGATGCAGGCCTCATTCGATGCCTGTGTACTGCCATCAGAATAGACTATATAGATGCTTAGAGTGTGATTTGGGAGTGTCGTATGATTAAGTTATCTAAGAATGATGTTCTGGATTGGGTCGATCAGCATCAACAACAACTGTCTGACTGGCATCAGGTTATTTTTGATTATGCCGAGACAGCATGGCGGGAATATCGATCCTGTGCCTGGTATGTTGAACGCTTACGGGCAGAAGGTTTTGAGGTGGAAGAAGGGAGTGGCGGCATGCCAACGGCCTTTTGTGCAGTATGGCGTAATGGTGATGGTCCGGTGATCGGTAGCTATGCGGAATACGATGCGGTGCCGGGTAATTGTCAGGCTGCAGATACAAAACAACGTCCCCGTGACGGTTTAAGTGAACATGCAGGTGGTCATACAGATCCGCATTCGGCATTGGGTATCAGTGCTTTAGGAGGTTTGTTGGCTGCCAAAGCGGTGATGCAACAACAAAATATTCCCGGCACCTTAAAGTTTTTTGGTGAGCCGGCGGAGAAGGTTCGTGGTTCAAAGCCGATTCATGCGGCTAAAGGGTATTACGATGATCTGGATGCAGCGATCAGTTTTCATCCCTTTTATATGTTCCCGCTGTGTAACACTACCCGTTGGGATACTCATTGTGGTGCGGCGTATTCTGCGATTTATACGTTCGAATGTACTGATCCTGAGAACTGGTTATCGCAACATGGCGAAGCAGATTCGCCGATAGCTGCTTCCCATGCATCGGCCAGGGCCCCTGGTGCTAATGACGCACTGATACAGATGTACACTAGCTCTAAAATGCTGCGTGAATCTATGGTTTCAGCAGGTACTGGTTGGTCAATGAATGAGTGTATTCTCACTGCTGGGCAGGCAACGGCCGATAATCTGCCGGCGCAGGTTGCTCAGATTCAATACATGATGCGGGTACCGACGATAGAAATGGCGGAAACCGTGATGCAGGTGCTGGATAAGAATGCAGCGGCTGCCGCAGGTATTTCCCATTGTAGCTGGCGCCGTGACTGGGTATGTAAATCGCGGCCGGGATTGGCTAATCATACCCTTGCGGATCTCACTTATCGGAATTTGGAATTAGTTGGTCCGCCTAAATTTAATCAGGGTGAAGCGGTTAATAAAGCGCGGGAGATTCAGCGTAACTTAGGTATCCCTGACATGGAAAAGCCATTTATGGATGCCTGTGAAACGCTTATTTCACCGCAGGATGCTGAGCGTGAATTGCGAAAACAGTTGCCTGAGTGGCAGAAAAACTTCACTTCAGATGATTATACCGAATATTGCTGGCATGCCCCGACGGTACGATTGTATATTGCTCGTCCGACACTAAACGCACCGAAAAATGGCAGCAAATATCCAGCCTGGGTGATGAACGCTTTAGGAGGTATTCGGGAAACTATCGATCCTATGATTAATTGCGCCAGTAAAACTATCGGTATGACTATTGTCGACTTACTGACCCAATCTGATTTGTTACAGCAGGCTCAGCAGGAGTTTCAACAGCGTACAGGGGGAATCGGAGGTGATAACTGGATTGCACCTTTGTGCGATTATGAAGCTCCTCATGGATTCCGATGGCCGGAATATGTCCATACAGTGAGAGGCGATGAATGGTGGATCCCCGAATCACCAGGAAAGTGATTCAGGAAGTGTATTAATAAATCAGTTTCGAAACTGGCTGGCGGATCTGTCCAGCTTTCGTAGCTGGGCATCCCAGAATAATTTGACACTCTGGTCATGGTAAGAGGGATCAGCAAACTGCTCGGCTGTGAAGCGGCAATGTTCTATTGAGGGAGTTGTGAGAGGCTGGCCTGTGCTGAGGGCATTGAGTTGTATTTCGCAGGCTGCATTCAGGTAGTACATATAGAAAAACGCTTCAGCGACACTGCGGCCTGTTGTTAGCAATCCATGATTACGCAGTATCATACAGTTGTTGCTGCCCATGGCTTCGACGATCCGTTTTCTTACAGTCAGATCCTGCGGAATACCTTCGTAATCGTAGTAAGAAACTTTTTCGTAAAATGCCATATTGGTCTGATTAACAGGTAATAATCCGGCTTCCATCGCTGAGATTGCCATACCCGGCATTGTATGTGTATGAATGACGCAGTGAGCATTAGGGCAGTGACTGTGGATAGCGCTGTGAATAGTGAAGCCAGCGGGATTTACATCAGCGTCCGTATTATTGAGTTTGCTTCCCTGAAGATCGATTTCCAATAGGTTAGACGCATTGATTTCTTCTGGGAGTAAACCGTACTGGTTGATTAAAAATGTTGCTTCAGAGCGCTCAAGCTTGACTGAAATATGAGTGAATATCTGATCGCTCCAGCCATAATGATGAAGTAAATTATAAGCGGCGGCCAGGTCCGTTCGTTGCTTTTTCTCGATATTATTCTGCATTTTAATGTTTCTCTAGGTGTCTGTTTGGCTAAAGATATTCCTCTTGTTTACCGGTAGATATCGACTTATGCTTCATAGATTATTCCAAATTGTAATGATCTATGATCAACAGTCATTTACCTTCGACTATTGCGTTAAGTTGTTTTGCTTCGACGGCCCGGCATCTGAGCGTCACCCTGGCAGCGCAAGAGCTATGCCTGACTCAGAGTGCAGTTAGCCGGCAAATAAAACGTTTAGAGGAACAGCTGGAGTGCATTTTGTTTCTGCGGGTAAAGCAGCGCCTAGTACTGACTGAAGCCGGTGAGGAATATGCCGCTCAGGTGATTAAGTATTTAAGCCTGCTGAACGGGGCAACAGCTCAGCTCAAGTCTGCAAGGAAGAAACAGTTACGGGTCGGTGCAGAGCCTTCGCTAACGACGCGTTGGTTGTTACCGTTGCTCACCGGTTTTCAACAGAAATACCCTGATGTGGAACTGGATTTTGCGACCGATATACAAAATCTTTATGGCGCTAAATTAGGTTTTGATATCGCCATTCTTTACGGTAAAGGCTATTGGCCTAAGTTTGATTGTGAATTTTTACTGCGTCCGCAAATGTTTGCTGTTTGCGCGCCTGAATTATTGAAAAAACACGGCAAAATTGTCCAGCAGGCTGATATTCTTCGTTATCCCTTTTTGCACCATATGGCTCCGGATACCCCCAGTGATCTGTCTGCCACCCAGCAATGGCTGAAATCAGTCGGTCTGAATAATAGTGAAATGGCAGCGCTATCCAGCCAGCAGTACGAACATTTTCAATTTTTATTGGATGCTGCGTTACATGGCCTTGGAATCACTGTGTTACCGGGTTATCTGATTCAGATCGAACTGGATAGCGGACGTTTGGTTAAAGCTTCGGAAACGCCCATGATTACCGACAGTTATTATATCGCGATCAGAAAAGACGCCCGCGACAATGTTAACTGTCAACGTTTCAAAACCTGGTTGCTTGAGACCGTCAAAGATTTGAAAATAGATTAAATAGATATTTGTTAAAGAGGCATTTAAAGAGCTGCTAAGGCGAGATGGAAAGTAAAGTAACCCCGTGTGAACAGCTAGGAACATATCACTTATATAAAGCTTCATTTTTCACCTTTGCCTTTCACATAGGTACAGCCTAACTGGCATTGCGAAGAGCTGAAGGGTGAAGCCATCGCTTCTGATACTTCCGGTTCGCGGCAGCTTATATGAGTATGCTGGCGTTCTAACTGACGGATTTGCCACATCACAACGGCCAGCGCGATAGTGCCCCATACGACAGCGCCTGCGAGCTCACCGGCCAAGACACCAGCTGCTCCAAACCACTGGGATAGCAGATACACCAGTGGAATCGTTCCAAATAAAGCTTTTGCAAAATTAAACAAGGTTGCCTGAGTGGCATGATTCAGGTTATTTGAAGCGGCATTAGCGATGAATAAAACCCCGTTAAAGCTGAAGCCTATAACTAACCAGGTCGTATAAAAATCAATTAGATAGGCTGCCTCTCCAGTGGCGCTAAATGCGGCGATTATTGAATCGCCCGTCAGATATAGAACCAGCCAGACAAGCAGTATATATACAAAGTTGATTAGCAGGGCGTTAAGTAAAGTAGCGCGCACCCGGTCATAGCGATCAGCTCCGGCATTCTGGCCGATAATAGGTCCAATTGCTCCGGAGAGAGCAAAAATAAGCGCGAAAGCTACCGGCGTAACCCGTCCCAGAATCGCTGCCCCTGCAACAGCACTGTCGCCAAAGCTTGCCATGGTTTTCAGTACGTAACTGCCACCAATAGGGGTTGCCAGATTAGTCAGAACTGCCGGAACTGCAATTGGAAGAATTGTGCTCAGGTCTCTGCGCATTTGCTGCCAGTCTGGCCGGCAGTGGATATGATGCCGGCGAATAACGACGTACAGAGCAATCCCAACCAGGGCTACTCTGGAGAGTACTGATGCAATAGCGGCACCCTGAATCTCCAGCCCAAAGGTAAAAATAAACAGCGGATTCAGCAGGGCATTAACCACTGCCGCACCAAGGGTTGTATACATTGCATTTCGGGCATCCCCTAATCCTCTCAGGGTGGCTGCAGCAGACATACCACATACAAGTAGCGGGGTACTTGGTAATAGTATCTGGCTGTAATCCAGTGCCAGACTGAGGGTTACATCACGGGCGCCGAGGAACATAAGAAGCTCTTCGAGCCAGATCCATGCTGGCAGCGTAACCATTACTGAGGCAATCAGGCTGAATAGCAGTACGCTGGAGCAATACTGGCTGACTAAATCGCGGTTGCTGACGCCTTCAGCCCGGGACACCAGTGCCCCCATCGCAATTTGAATACCTATACCAACCGACGTTAAAAAGAATAGTAGTGTGCCGGAAAAGCCGATAGCAGCCGCTAATTCTTCCTGACCGAGCAAACTGAGAAAATACATATCGACCAGATCAACAGCAAACAGCGCCAGTAAACCTATGGTGCTGCTGATCGTCATGACTGAGACATGCTTGAGCGTAGAGCCCTGAACAAATTTGGCGCTTTTCATGATTGCTTTGCGATGAAACCGGAAAGTTGACGAGTGCTTAATCTACTAAAGAAAATCCAGGCTGTAACCTGATAGATGCAAAAGAGAAAGATGATGCTGAGATTATGTTGGTTTCCTTACAGCTAAACTCAAAAAGTAATAGGTCTGCTACCCGCCGTTAAGCTCCTGAACTCGATTATACCAATGGATGTTCAATGGGAGAATTTTAGTGATTGCTATACTTAGGGTGAGGGGAGCATAAAGGAAATATCAGAATCCAAGTAAATAAGGAGGACAAAATGTATAAGAAAATTTTGATCCCACTGGATTTTACCGAAACTGACGCGCAGCAACGTGCTTTATCTATGGCGACTGAAGTTGCTAAATCACATGGTGCTGAATTACATGCTGTCAGCATTGGCAGTAATCTTCCTGATGCAGCGGTTCGCACAGAGTCGAAACGTTCACTGACATTGAATGCTCTGGTAGAAGATTTCAGACTACTCATGGTATTAAAACGGTTGCCCATGAAATTCATTCTGTTGATCCCGGCGCAGAAATAGACAAGTTACTTATGAAATCTATCGATGATTACGATATCGATCTGGTTGTCATGTCTACCCATGTCCCGGGGATGATGGAGTATTTTTTCCCTGCACATGCTGGCTATATCGCTTCACACGCAAAAGTATCCGTTTTTGTGGTGCGTTAACAGCAGCGCTATCGGCTTATATCTTCAAGGTTATGGGTATTAATGGTTCAGCTACATTGGCGATAATTTTTATCACTGAGGTCAGTAGCTGAGCCGCTTTTGGGTATAACTCTTCTAGTCGTTTTGTGTGGTGCGTAAGCGCCAGTAACCTTTGGTGTGATTGTGCTTACCGCTAATATTGCGGTCATTACGAAAATAGCGTCGAATTGTTTTGGCTGCTTCTGCTTCCAGTGCTGCCCATACAACATCGAGGCTGTTTAAATGTTTTAAAATCGATAAAGCTTCTTCTGCTTGCTGCTCTGCCGGGCAGATAATTTTATGCATTTTTGTATTTTCTGGCAGTTCAACTTCGTCAAAATAGCTTTGTTCGTCTGCTGATGTGCAGATAATTACGACATATGGCGGAACAGGGTTTTGCCAATGTTCAAGAATACCTGCAAGCGCAGGGAATGCTGTTTCATCAGCAATGAGTACTGCCTGGCCAGTGACTAAGTGTGGGTGCTTATCTTTAGATTCTGACCGGCTTGCAATAATATCGCCGGCATTCAAATTGTTGGCCCAGATGCTGCCAGGGCTGTCGCCATGGGTGAATATATCAATCAGTCCGTGATGGATAATTCCGTTGCTGTCGTTGCTTTTCCAGGATTTTCGTAAGGTATAAAGACGAACATTTTTATTCATATTCGTGAGCATTTTCTGGCGGCTGTTACTGGATAAGCGTTTCATTAGCCAGATAAAGAAGCGGCTGGTGGCTTTCTGTAGCCAGCTTTTGGTGGTTTTATCCTGATAGTTTTTCGGCTGCTTTTGGATGGTTTTTAAAATAAAACCATAGGCGTAGCCGGGGTAATAACCGGGCAATGCCATGCTGGACTGTACAGTTATCCGAATGAAGTTTTTACTCAACTGCTGTTTGTGAGTGACTTCAAAAAAACGTTTACGTGAACTGCTGAAATCACTGCCTTGCTTGGCTATAGCTGCATAAGCTGAATATAAAATCTTTTCTTCCAGATCCCCTTCAATTTCAAAAGGAATAAAAACATCACTGGCCTGCTTACCTGTTTGCGGGGTGATGCTGACCTGTAAACCTTCTTTAAAAATGTCGGTGATCTTTACCGACTCAATGCTGAGATCAGGTGAGTGTGCGTGCGCGATTGTTAACAGTTCTTCTGTGTGGTCCTGATTAACGTGATCAATAATATCTATCTTGTGGTCAATATCTTGAATAGGGGTATGCATGGCTGTTTGTCTTATCAGTAAGTGGTGTTGAGACTAATAATGCTTAGGTTTGATCAGAGGGATTTTTCTAAGCCGGTATGTCCCGCAGGCATTTGTTGTTCTGTAGATTGTTGCCTGAGAACAAAACAGGAAAACACTGCCGCGCCGTAGGTGAGTGTTACGCTGGCAATTGCGATTATGCTGTAGCCCCAGAGGTTGGCTAACGTCATGTTAAGAGCTGAGTATAGAAATCCCATCAATGAGACCAGGCTGAACTGCAGCGTAAAGAGTGTTGCTTTGTTCTGTGTGACGGCGGCTTTATCCATAATGATTGTGGCAAGCGTGACCAGTATTGCCGGAAAGCCGATGTAGTAAGCGGTAATGGCAACATAAACAGTAAGTGTGTCAGTGTATCCAAAGGTGACCGGTACAATGCATATAAGCCCTGTGGCCTGAATGATGGTAATAGTCGTTAACGCTTTGGCGCGACCTAAAGTGCTAATGAGTAAGGTGGCGAGTAATGCTGAAGCAAAGCCAATAGCAGAGCCGTAAACTTTGACGGCAAAGCCTATTTCGGGTAACTCCCAGCCGCTATCAACCAGTAGAGAATTTAATATTGCCGTGCCACTGCTGAAACCCATGGGATATACCGTTAAAAAAATAAGCCAGTAGCGATGCTGTTTAATAAACAAACGCACTTCATGCCATAACGTTAGAGTCATTAGGTGGCTTTTATCGGCAGTATTTGAAGTGGCTTCTTCTGGTTCTTGAAAGCAGATTATCTGTAACAGTGAAATAAAGGTCAGACCCGACAGTAA
Source organism: Aliamphritea ceti (assembly GCF_024347215.1). Classification (NCBI taxonomy): domain Bacteria; kingdom Pseudomonadati; phylum Pseudomonadota; class Gammaproteobacteria; order Oceanospirillales; family Oceanospirillaceae; genus Aliamphritea; species Aliamphritea ceti. The sequence continues at coordinate 4,252,794 of NZ_AP025282.1, read as the reverse complement.
CAGTAATGAACCTTGCCATTGTAACCATGGGTAAAAAATCAGAATCAGGCCGCCACCGATAATATTGCCGAGTAAGTTTCCTGAAAATTGTATGCTACTGGCGAACTTACGCTGGTCTTTGTTAAACAGTTTGCAGGACAAACCATCGACGGAAACATCCTGTATTCCGGTAGCCAGTACGTAAACGGTCAGAATTATGAATAGCCAGGTGAAATGATTTTGCAAGCTCAGCATACTGGTAATTGCCAGCAGTGCTGACATAGCTGTCATAGCGAATATCAGCCAGCTGCGATATTTACCCTGAAAGTAACAGCGATACTTATCGATGAGGGGGGCGTAAAGTATTTTAAATACCAGAGGGATAGCAGCAAGATTTAACAGCGCCAGCTTATCAAGTTCCACTCCCTGTTCTCTGAGAATGGAAAAGGTTGCTGACATAATAAAAGCCAGGCCGATGTATTGTGTAATATAAATACTGGCGAGCATTGACCAGAGTGTGAGCTTGTTTTTCATTTTCACCGCTTAATAGCTAGCAAGATTCCGGAAATGTATGTTGTGTCTTATCAGGGCTTCCAGGCGATTAATTTGCCGTTATGTGCTGGAAACCCTGATGGTAGTTACTGCCAGATTTTAGAAGTTGTATTCGATACCTGCGGTGATCATACGAGGATTCAGAATTGTTGCGCTGCTCCGACTGGTGTTGATTAAAACTGTATCTTCATTGTCGAAAATATTGTTGACGGCTAGATGGATCTTGAGATTATTCTGGATCGTATACGCCAGTTTTGTATTAGCGACTGTGTATGGATCAACCTTGCCACGGGGAGAGTTAGTAGCATCGGAATAATAGGCATCTGAATGTTTCAGGTTGGCGCTGATTTCGAAGTCAGGCAGAGGAGTGGTGATAAAACCGACGTCCAGGCTGAAAGCGGGAGCTCGTGCCAGATCCTTGCCTTGTATTGATGCATCTGAATATTTGTTTATTTTGGTTTGTAGCAGCCCTAAGTTCGCAAAGACTTCATTACCTGGTGAGAAATGATAGCGAGCACCAGCTTCAATACCTGATGTGGTTGCTTCTTCAGCGTTGCGGATAACCGTCGAATCAGCGGCCAGATTGAAAGGCAGCTGCATGTCTTTGAAGTCGTTATGGAAGATGTTTGCGGTGATATCTAAATGTCCGTCCAGCATTGAACCGCGTAAGAAGGCCTCATAATTCCAGACATATTCCGGTTTATAGGTGTACGCTAAAAATGGCGGGCTTAAAGTAATACCTGCACCGCCACCGTTATAGCCTTTACCTGCGGTAAAACCGACTGTCCAGTCATCATGTAAATCCCAGAATAGCGTCGCTTTAGGTAAAAACTCCCGGTAAGTTTCATCAAAGTTTAATGTTACCGGTCCGGCGTTACCTGATCTTTTCCGCTGCTCTTTTTCGTAGCGTGCGCCGAGGGTCAGGCTGTGCTCATCACTTAATAGCAAGTTAACTTCACCAAATACTGCCTGACTATCGGTTTGATCCTGGAATGCACCGCCGCCAAAAATATCAATGACTTCGTTTTGCTCAGTATTGAATATATAAGCCCCTGCAAACCCGGAGATACTCTGGTCATCGTTTTGCAGCCGGATAGTTGGCTGTAAGACTGTTTCATCACCATTAATGGTCAGGTTCCCTTGTCCGGCTAAGGCGTGTCGGACGGTTTGGAAATCCGTATACGACATATTCAGCTCCGTGCTGACATTATCGGAAATCTTCCAGCGGGTATCTAAAATGCCGTAGGTATTCCGGGAATGAAAGGTAGGCTGATTGGGGAATTCTGCGGTGCGTTGAGAATAGGGCGCTACGACATGTTCGGACTGTGGTGCTTGTCCATCGGTGCGGCCAAAGGTCAGCAATGAGCGTACATCGTCATTGGGGGTGAAGAGTAATTTACCTCTTACGGTCTCATTTTTATAAAGATCAGGATTCTGTTCCTGCGCGTAAGATGTAAAGTTTACCGCTGTATTACTGGACTGCTTATCAGCTGCCAGGCGGAAGGCCAGAACATCCTCAACAAGAGGGCCTGAAACAGCAAAAGAATTGACCTTAGTATTCTGACTTCCAACGATGGAACGAACTTTGCCCTGCCAATCGAATGTTGGATCTGCAGTTTTAATAATGATAGCCCCGGCAATAGAGTTACGGCCTTGTTGGGTACTTTGCGGGCCGCGAAACACTTCTACCTATTCTACATCCCAGAGAGAATTTGTCTGAAAAATAGCTTCATTGAATCCTAGTGTACGGCCATCAATCTGATAATTCAGCCGTGGGCGTGTGCCGGCTAGAAATGCGTTGGCGCCGGATGCTGGTCCTGTGCCGTCGAGTCCCCGCACTGATGGCGCTTCATTACCCGGTTCGATTGAAACAATATTGGGAATGTTATCCAGCAGGTCATCAGAATTTAGCAGGCCGGGGGAGCTTTCCAGTTTACCTTTATCCAGCGCAATCACACTGGAAGCAGTGTCGTTCAGGCTTCGGTCAACGTGTTCTCCCGTAATGATGACAGTGTTCTGTGAACCGACATCTGTTTCATCTGACTGTGCCTGGGTGTTGAAGGACGTGAGCAATGCGACTGCCAGCGTGGGGGCGCCAACATCTGAAAATTTATACTTCATTTACTGAACTCTGCTGTCTTTATGGAGTGATGTGGATAAGAGTCTTTCAGTTGTCAGTTGAAAGTTTATGAGAATGATTGTATTTTGCGTTGCGATAATAACCACTCCAAAGTGGTCAGCAACCAATCCAAAACAGACATGGCATTGCAGAGATATGGATAGCTGGTTTTACCATCGGGAACTTTACGTAAACAGGCTGAAAGCATTTTGTTCAGAAAAAGATATTATTATTTCTAGCACTTCTGGCTCGACTGTTGTTGCGCATGCAAAAGTTAACCGTGCTGAGATTGATCATTCTGAAGAGAAGGGGCTGGAACTGGCTTATACCGTATTGTGTTTGTGTACCGCTGGTGGCGGGGCAACCTTACGCAAAAATGATCAATGCAGCTTGAACGATGTCTGGAAGCCTGGACGTGTCGGATTGATTTTGCCTGGCCGTGCAGCTGTTGGGTACACGCCAAAAATGCATTCGATCACAATTGCTTTTGATATTAATGAAGTACCGGCTTATGAAGGATATAAGCTGCAAATGCATGACCTGAAGTCAGTACAGGGACAGTTGTTTGACGACGAACTGGTGGCCTCAGTGATGCATTCTTTATTACACGATGCCGATGTGAACGGATCATTTTCCAGCTTTTTTTATCACGGTTTATCGTTAGTGATACACCGTTTACTTACATTATCTAAAGCCCATAGTCGGGAATCGGCGCTAAGTAATCTGCATAATGATCCGTTAGTCAGTGTATTAAATCTAATCGATGAACGTCTGGATGAAGACCTGCATGTGAATGAACTGGCAGCATCTGTGGATATGGAACCTATTACCTTTACCCGGCTTTTCAAGCGGGAAAAAGGCTGTACTCCTTATCGTTACCTGACTACCCGACGAATGGAGCGGGCCAAGGTGTTGCTTAACGCTAATGTATCGGTGACAGAAACAGCACTGGCTGTTGGTTATGCTAATCCGGCTAAATTTGCTTCGGCTTTCAGACGTGGTGCCGGAGTACCGCCTTCTGAGTGGAAGAAACGGCCGGATGTTTGTGAATATAACGCTTAAATACGTCATTCCTGACGAAGATAATTTCTGAGTATTTCGTGCCTGCTGTCAGTCTGACAGTCGCTTCTTCTGTGTTCACCTTAAACTTTCCTTCTTTTTCAGATAGGACTCAATGCTGAGTTATGTTTGAATGGAAATAGCTTGATATTGTTATGTTATAATATAGCATAAATGCAGTATTCTGGTTTCTTCAAAATGAATCTACTTAAAGAAACAGAATGACAACGGGAAGATAAAAGTTGGATGTATCGCCAGGTGTTTTATTCATTAGAAATAATTCCCGGTAAGACGGCCTTTATCTGACAATAAATCATAGCTATGAAATACAAAGAATTGCTGGGGTGGGAAGTTAGTTCATGGCTACGACACTGATAAAAAATGCAGTCATCGTCAACGAGGGTGAAGTGCGTGAAGCTGATATTCGAATAAAGAATCAGCGGATTGAGTACATTGCTGATGATATTCCGGCACAGCAGACCGACACTGTTATCGATGCGAAAGGTTGCTGGCTGTTACCCGGAATGATTGATGATCAGGTACATTTCCGCGAGCCTGGATTAACACACAAAGGCTGTATTGCTACTGAGACTCGTGCGGCGGTTGCCGGCGGTATTACCAGTTACATGGAAATGCCGAATGTAAACCCTTCCACTACAACGGTTGAAGCCATTGAGGAAAAACGTGCGATAGCCAACCAGAATTCAGTCGCCAATTATGCGTTTTACTTAGGAGCTACCGAACATAATCTCGATGAGATCAAAGCACTGGACCCTAGCCGTTCATGCGGTGTGAAGGTTTTTATGGGCGCTTCTACGGGTAACCTTTTGGTTGAAAATCCAACCGCACTGGAAGCCATCTTTCGGGAAAGTCCTGTATTGATTGCAACCCATTGTGAAAGTGGGCCGGTTATTGCTGAGAACTTGAAAAAGTATCAGCAGTCCGGGCGTGATATTACAATTCATGACCATCCCATTATTCGGGATGCAGAAGCCTGTTATACATCATCTTCTTATGCTGTTGAGCTGGCAAAAAAGTATGCCAGCCAACTGCATGTGCTGCATATAACCACGGAAAAAGAACTAAGCCTTTTTGAGCCGGGTCCTCTGCATAGAAAGAATATTACCGCGGAAGTTTGTGCACATCATTTATGGTTTTCGGATAGAGACTATGAGCAGTTAGGCAATCTGATTAAGTGTAATCCGGCAATTAAGTCTCCGCAGGATCGCAGCGCACTGTTTCAGGCTTTAAGTAGCAATCAGATCGATATTATCGCGACAGATCATGCGCCTCATACATTAGCTGAAAAACAAACATCTTATCTGCAGTCGCCTGCAGGTCTGCCTCTGGTTCAGGATGCCTTATTAAGCTTACTCGAACATGTACGCCAAAAGCGCTTAACGATTCAGCAGGTGGTTGAAAAAGTAGCGCATAACCCGGCTATTCGTTATCGGGTTTCAGAACGCGGGTTTATTCGTGAGGGCTATTACGCAGATCTCGTATTGGTTGATCCGAATAAGGTGACAGCTGCGTCGCATCAACGTGCCTTGTATCACTGCGGGTGGACGCCATTCGATGGTATCGAGTTCTCTGCCCAAATCTGTGCAACCTGGGTGAATGGCCAACAGGTGTATGACGGCCAACAGGTATCGGCGCTGCCATCAGTTGCAAAACCACTGCATTTCCTGAGTTAACTCACCAGTGTTGCCATGTTTTAAGCCGCATAGTTGCCTGCAACTGCCCGCCTGTTTCAGAAGAAGCATTAACTGAAAAACGGTGCCAAATTTGATGCTGTGCAGAGTAAAACTGTTGCTGTGCCAGCCTCATTTATTCACGTACATAATTAATAAGATCAGATAATGAAAAACGATAATGCCTTAATTTCTATAACACTTCCTGATGAATCAGTTCGTACGTTTAACGGACCCGTGACCGTTATGGATATTGCTGAAAGCATCGGCGCAGGGCTGGCTAAAAATACTTTGGCAGGAGAGGTGAATGGCCAGCTTTTTGATAGCTGTGATCCGATAACTACAGATGCACGGGTGCGTATTATTACCCCAAATGAAAGCGAAGGGCGGGCGATTATTCGTCATTCATGCGCACACTTGCTGGGCCAGGCAGTTAAACAATTATTTCCAGACGTCAAAATGGTTATAGGACCTGTTATTGAACATGGTTTTTACTATGACATATGGTCAGAGCGACCTTTTACGACGGCAGATCTGGAAACCATTGAAACACGAATGCGGGCTCTGATCGCTGCTAATTACACTGTTGAGAAGCAGGTTTTACCCCGGGATGAGGTGATTGAAGTATTTAAAAACCGTCAGGAAGATTACAAAGTTCAGTTAGTCGAAGATATGCCCGACGTTGCTTCAATGGCGCTTTACTACCATCAGGAATATATCGACATGTGTCGGGGGCCACATGTTCCCAATACGCGCTTTCTTCCACATTTTAAATTGACTAAAACATCAGGTGCATACTGGCGAGGGGATTCAGATAAGGAACAGTTGCAGAGGATTTATGGGACTGCCTGGTCAAGCAAAAAAGAGTTACGCGCGCATCTGACGATGCTGGAAGAAGCTGAGAAGCGTGACCATCGGCGTTTAGGTAAGGCATTAGATCTGTTCCATTTTGCTGATGAAGCCCCGGGAGCTGTGTTCTGGCACGCTAAAGGATGGACACTGTTTCAGCAGCTTATTGAATATATGCGCCGTCAGCAGCAGAGCGAAGGTTACGAAGAAGTAAACACACCTGACCTGATGGACCGAAGCCTGTGGGAAACGTCAGGACACTGGCAAAACTATCGTGACCAAATGTACACACAAGATACGCCGGATGGCCGAACTCTGGCGCTTAAGCCTATGAGTTGTCCTGGCAGCGTACTGATGTATGGCCATGGGCTGAAAAGTTACCGTGACTTGCCAATACGTATGGCTGAATTTGGCAAGGTACACCGCTATGAGCCGTCCGGTTCTTTACATGGTTTACTCAGGGTACGTCACTTCACACAGGATGATGCGCATATTTACTGCACCTTAGCTCAGATGCAGGAGGAATGTGTCAGGGTTATTAAGCTGGTGCTGTTAATTTATCGGGACTTTGGTTTTGATAACGTGAAGGTCAAATTATCCACACGGCCTGATAATCGTATTGGTGACGATGCTACATGGGATGTGCTGGAAGCGGCTTTGATCTCTTCACTGCAAAGTGAGTCACTGGCCTATCAGCTGAATGAAGGTGAAGGTGCCTTTTATGGTCCGAAACTGGAATTTACGCTGAGTGATTCTATTGGCCGTGAATGGCAGTGCGGTACTTTACAGGTAGACATGAATTTACCGAAACGATTTGATCTTGAGTACGTGGATGAGCAGGGCGAACGCCAGGTACCGGTAATGTTACATCGGGCTTTGTTTGGTTCGCTGGAGCGCTTTACAGGGATTCTGATTGAAAACTACGCCGGCAAACTGCCTGTCTGGCTGTCACCGGTTCAGGTGGCGGTACTTGCCATATCTGATAAATCTAATGATTACGCGCAAAGTCTCTGCCAATCATTCAGGCAGGCAGGTTTCCGCGTGGAAGCTGACTGTAGTAAGGAAAAAATTGGCCATAAGATCCGCCAGTACACGCTCAGAAAAACGCCTTTCATGGCAATCGTGGGCGCTAGAGAGGCCGAGACCGGAATGGTCAGCTTACGTCATTTGAACGGTGACAGTCTGGGGGATTTTTCTCTGGACGCAGTGATCGCGTATCTAAATCAGGCAGCTACGCCTCCAGATAAGTCACCCCGACTAAATGAAACCGCACCTGTTAGCTGTGAATAATTAACATAAGTCACAGACTGACAGATAGCTGCGTACCTGTGGTTTATCTATTCAAAAATAATGAAGTTTTACCGCACTGAACTAGGGTTATATAAGTTCTCACATAGGCTTCCGTTTCGGTTGCGACTGTTATGCCGCTATGGGTTATTCGGTGCGATAAAACGAAAACGGTTATTTCAGTTATTAAGGTTATCCGCATTATTAAAACGTGCGGCATAACCCTAACAGGCAAAGAAGTATTGAGTTAAACAGCATTCATAATCAGGAGAAATTATGCTTAGAAAATGTCCTGCCGGTTACTATCCGGAAGTATCGGAAAATGCTTTCATTGACCCAACTGCCATCATCTGCGGACGAGTGGTTATTGAAGATAATGTCTTTGTTGGGCCTTATGCGGTTATTCGCGCAGATGAAGTCGATGAGTCGGGTAATATGGAGCCTATTTTAATCAAACAAGGCTCTAATATTCAGGACGGAGTAGTTATACATTCCAAAGCTGGGGCTGCAGTGACCGTGGGAGCCCGGACTTCTATTGCACATCGTTCCATTGTTCACGGACCTTGTAGTGTTGGGGATGATGTCTTCATTGGTTTTAACAGCGTGGTTTTCCGTACAGAGATCGGTGAAGGCTGTGTGATCAGGCACAACTGTGTAATTGATGGCCGGGATTTACCGGATACGTTCCATGTTCCGCCAATGACTGCTATTGGGCCTGACTTCGATTTGAATTTGATCGATAAAGTCCCGCCAGAATATTCTTCATTTTCTGAGTCAGTGGTATCCGCAAACCATGCTTTAGTTGAGGGCTATAAAAAGCTCGCTAACGAACTGTAATGGTCCCGGCTGAGCCGCAGCGAGTATTTGCTGCGGCTAAAAACTTAAGGCTGAAGCAGCATTCAGTCTCTTAGTCTCATTTGAATAATGAGAGTGGCCTTATAAATTAAACGGATTTTTACTTTGCACGACAAGCTGACGCTGAATGACGGAGTACAACGAAGAACCGCCGCGCAGCTCACCGAATGACTTCAAGCCGCGGACATATCTGGCTAAGCATTGAATAGGGGAGTGCATCTGATGACGGGTGTAACTCTTTAGGGAGAGCTTAGGTTATGACCCTGGCTTATCGTAAAATGTTTGTTTGCTCAGTTACATGTGACATAAGGGCAGGGGCTGCAGTTCTTTGCATGCCGTTATCTTGTTATCGGCTTGTTGTTGCCGCTTCTACAGATGAAATACTGATTATATGGGCTTGTGGATTTGGCCTGGAACTTGCCTCTGATTGATCAATATAAAATATCAGGAGAGCGACATGATCAGGATCGATTCAGTTACCCAGTCCATAGCTTCGGGCTCTGCCAGTAATAATAAAGCTGCAACTTCATCTACCTTTGCGGATTTACTTACTGAGCAAGTAACCAAACTTGCAGAAACCGGTAAAAGCAAACAGGAAGAGGCGCCTGCTGCAACTCATCAAGTCGAGAATACCGAAGAGACGAATGCCGCTAATCCGCGGGATGAGTTAATGCGTTTGCTCGCTATGAGCCCGGCAGAATTAATCCGTTATCAGATGCTTGATGAAATGGGGCTGACCGAAGAGTCCCTGCAGGGCTTGCCTTATGAAGAGCGGATGAAGATTGAAAAGATGATAGAGGAAGAAATTGAACGTCAGCTAGGAGGTAAAGCAGGAGTCGAAGAGACAGGTACAAAGATTCTCTGATTAGAGAGCTCCCCCGGATCGCCGGTTAAGATCTGATTAAAGCTGCAGTTAACTAAGTGCCCGACAAATCGGAATAAAACCAGTAAGTATTACCCCTGAATTTAAGGGCGCTGGTAGTGCCCTTTTAATATCTGACTTTGGCACAAAGCTGAGCGGGAATAACAGGGGTAATAGAGGTAACGGGAAATATTTCCGCTGCATTTTTTGGCCAATATAATTAGGAACTAATAGTCATTAATTCCACTATTTTTGATGATAGGAATATTAGAGATTCCTTTTGATAATTCAGAAAGTGACAACTCTCCGTTAAAGCTGGTGCGTCAGTAATATGCTCCGTTGTGTAAACATAATATAAATATAAGTTGCTGATATATTAGAGTGTATAGCGGAATTAGGCCTCTTTTTTAGCCACTTGTATTAAAAGCCGTTCCCTTATCACTGAGAAAAGTGAACAACGACGATGAACCCGTCTCAACCGCATGGCGGGCAATACAATTATTTCTTTATGCAGGTTTAATCGGTTGGCACGTTTGCCACCACATCTATCTGTTCTTTTATTCGTATGAACGGTCAGAAACTGATCCAGTAAATAACCATTTGCACTATTGATCTCAATGCCATCAATTAAGCGGAAAGACGCTGCTCTGAATTCTTTAAGCTAGCCAGATTTGAGCGGCGTTTTTGTGAAAGCTGGCACTTACAATCTACAGAATACGACCCTACCTTTTAATAAGCGCAGAAGTGAATTTCATCGTAAAAAAATCTGCTTAGTTTATTAAGTAAATATTTCTAATTCAAACACTTGTATGTGTTTTGGATTGAGCTGTGTTAATAGTCTAATGTACCCATTTTGTGTTACGAGCGCTTGAATAGTGATCTACGTTTGTTAATAGAAACGGAGATCCTATGTCTATACACATGCTCGCTGAGCCCCAAGCTGTACATCAAGGGATTTCAGAGGACAACAGTAGTACGCCTTCTGATGTAGCTACCTTGACTGTGGATCAGAAACAAAAAGTAAATATTGAAGCGGTTACCGGTTTGCCATCATTGTCGGCAGATCTCGCCCAAACCTGGCTGGCCTGGCAATGTAAGATGGTTGCCGGTCTGATTAGTGGTGCTATTTATCTGCCAGCAGATATAGAAAACAAGACCTCTGCATTAACGGTCTGGCCGCTTAACAGCGCAGAAGAACCCCAGCTAATTGAGATTGCTGCCCGGGCGTTGGCTGATAGGTCCGGGGTTCTGCGTGCACAACAACAATATGGTCCCAGTAATAATCGTTCCTGTGATCTGATTGCTTGTCCTTTGCTGGTTGACAGTGAACCAGTTGGGATTGTCTCAGTTATGATATCCACCCGTTCTGAATCCCAGCAAAATGCAGTGTTGCAGCTGTTGCAGTGGGGTAGCCTGTGGATGGAAACGCTGATTTATCAACAGTGTGCATCCAGACGGGAGTACGGCGCTTTTTCTCTTAGCCTTATGACTGCTGTGGTGGCGTGCCCTGATGACAGGAGTGCGGCGGTCGTAGTCGCTAATCAACTGGCGGATCAGTTTGGTTGTGAGCGTGTCAGTATCGGTTTCCGTCAGGGTTTACAGATTCGTTTACAAGCTATCTCCAATATCAATCAATTTGATTCCCGTACCCAGTTAGTGCGCAGAATTGAAGCGGCCATGGAAGAGGCGTCTGATCAGAATATGCTTATTTCTCAGCCGGTAGGGTCGAGCGCAGAGCCAGCTATTACCCGGGCCCATGCGGAGCTGTCTTCCAGACAGGATAACGGCGCAGTGTGCACCTTGCCCCTGACGGGTCAGTATGGCGCGGTGGGGGCAATCACTCTGGAAAAAGGTAATAACCAGCCTTTTGATAATGATGTGCTGGTACTTTGCGAGTCTCTGGGCCGTCTGCTAGGCCCGTTTCTGGAACAGAAAATACGTGAACATCGTTCTTTTTGGGCTAAGGGGGCGGGTGCCCTGATGGAAGGTATAGCCAGTATTTTTGGTCCGACCCGGTTAAAACTGAAACTGGTGTTGCTGGCTAGTGCAGCGCTGATCAGCGGGCTTTCAGTTACAAATGGCACTTATCTGGTAACGGCGCCAGCCAGTATTCAGGGCACGGTACGACATTTACTGGCCGCTCCGTTAGACGGTTATGTAAAGCAGGCGCTGGTAAGAGCCGGTGATCTGGTACAGAAGGGAGAACTTATTGCCTCTCTGGATGATCGGAAGTTACAGCTGGAGCACCAGAAATGGCAGAACGAAGGCATCAAGTTGGAAAAAGAATATCAGGAAGCGTTGGCGAAGCGAGAGCGCATCAGACTCAGTGTACTGCGTGCCCAGCTTGATCAGGTGGCTGCCGAGCTTCAGCTGGTTGAAGAAAGAATTAAACGTACGCAGTTGTTCGCCCCTGTCGAAGGGATTGTAGTAAGTGGTGATCTCAGTCAGTCTCTTGGTACTCCGGTGAAAACCGGACAAGTTCTCTATGAAGTAGCTCCCCTTAATGATTATCGGGTGGTGCTGGAAGTAGATGAACAGAAAGTGTCCGGGCTAACGTCTGGGAAAGCCGGTAAGTTGATCGTCAACGCCTTACCAAGCGCTTCTTTCGACGTTGTTATTGAGCAAGTTGGACCTGTAGCGATTTCCAGTGATAAGCGTAACTACTTCAGGATCGAAGCATCGTTGGATAAAACCGGATCAGCATCTGATTCACACTTGTTACTCCCAGGTATGCAGGGAGTTGCCAAGGTGGATATGGGGCAGCGTAATCTGCTCTGGATCTGGACCCATTCGTTCATTGATCGCGTACGCCTATGGGTCTGGTACTTAGGATGGTAGGTATTAAGCATTGATAAATACATCGTCTAATTCCCGATGGCTTGTGCTGGCTAAGTTACACCCTCAGCTACGCCAGCATATCAGCATCTATTCCCACGTTTACCGCGGTGAGCGCTGGTATGTACTGCGTGATATGTCTAGCGGACGGCATTTGCGCTTCAGTGCTCCGGCCTATGACTTTGTTGCCCGGCTGGACGGTGAACAGAGTATCGGAGATATATGGAATGAAACGCTGGCAAAACAGGGTAGTGATGCCCTGAGTCAGGGTGAGATTATTCAGATTCTTACTCAACTATTTACCATCGACATGCTCAGCAGTGAGATGCCCCATGGGGCAGAAAACTTCCTGAAAAGATTCCAGAATCAGCACCAGCACAGCCGCCAGAGAGCGGTACTGAATCCGCTGGCGATTCGGGTACCGTTGATGGACCCTGACGCGTTACTAAATACCTGCATGCCCTGGGTCAGGCCTCTTTTCAGCCGTGCAGGCGTGATTATCTGGTTACTGGTGGCGTGCGTGGCAGGGGTGCTAGCTCTGAGTCATCACCAGGCCTTGTTGGCAGAGGTCGGCAAAGATGTGTTGTTGCCTACGAATCTGGTAATGATGTTGCTTGCCTTCATCGTGATCAAGACGATACATGAGTTTGGTCACGCGTTTGCGGTAAAAATGTGGGGAGGGGAAGTTCATGAAATGGGCATTACCCTGTTGGTGCTGGTACCTGTTCCTTATATGGATGCGTCTGCTGCCAGTGCATTTCGCAGTAAATACAAACGGGCGTTGATCTCAGCAGTTGGGGTGGTTGCGGAGTTATTTGTTGCTGCTCTGGCGTTGTTTGTCTGGTTGTCAGTTGAGCCTGGAATGGTGAAGGATTTGGCATTCGACGCCCTGTTGATCAGCAGTGTTATGACTCTATTGTTCAATGCCAATCCGCTGCTGCGTTTTGATGGCTACTATGTGCTTCAGGATCTGATTGAAATCCCCAACCTTTATACCCGTTCCGGCCGCTATTACCTTTATCTGATTCAGCGATATTTGTTTGGTATTACACAGGCCCGTTCTCCGGTGACAGCCCATGGAGAAGCTCCCTGGTTTGTGGTTTATGGTTTGGCAGCACTGATTTATCGGTTGGTATTACTGGTAATGATCGCCTTGTTCCTGGCGGAGGAATATCTGTTTATCGGTGTTGCTCTGGGAGCCTGGGCGGTAGCATCTCAGTTACTTTTACCTTTGTATCGGGCGTTACGGTTTTTCTTGGTAGGCCCTGCTCTCACTGGTCAGCGCTTCCGGGCAGTGAGCATTACTGTATTGGTGATAGGTGTGCTGGCCGCAGGGCTAATGCTACGCCCTGTATCACTGAGTACCAAAGCCGAAGGGGTTGTCTGGGTATCGGATCAGGCACAGATCTATGCCGGTACGGAAGGGGTTGTTGCTGAAGTGCTGGTGGCCTCCGGTAGCAGGGTAGAACCTGGCACACCTTTAGTGCAACTTCAGGCTCCGTCGCTGGATACGGAGATTTTAAAGTTACAGGCCCGGCAACGTGAGCTGTCGGTACGCAGTGCTGCAGAGCGGATTGAACAACGGGTGCAGTCTGAGATAACCCGGATCGAATTGCACACAGTTGAAGCTGAGCTGGCATTACTTAAGGAACAGTCAGCTGGCCTGTTGCTGCGAAGTGAAGTTACCGGAGTTTTTGTGGTGCCTGAAGCCCATCGTTTCACAGGCCGTTACCTGCGAAAAGGTGATTTAGTTGGTTATGTGGTCAGCCCGGAAAGGCTGATTGTCAGGACCATAGTGCCCCAGTCAGATATTGGCTTGCTACGCCAACAGGTAGCTCGGGTGGAAGTTCGTTTTGCTGAACGGCTGGGTGAATCGGTCACCGCTCATATTATCCGGGAAATTCCAGCAGGTAATAACCTTTTGCCTAGTCGGGCTTTAGGGGCTGCTGGTGGGGGTAATATTGCTGTCAGGCTGAATGGTGATGATGGGATTACAGCCGCGGAAAAGGTTTTTCAGGTGGATCTCGGATTGCCGGAAGATCTGGTCATTACCGGAATCGGAGAGCGGGCTTACGTGCGCTTTGATCATGGTTCCGAGCCACTGGTCAGTCAATGGATACGGAGTGCCCGCCAGCTGTTGCTGAGCAGGCTCTCTTTTTAGGAATATTCCGAACGGGTTACTGCTCGGATTCGGAGAAAGGATGCAGAGGATAAACAACCGCTGTGTATAACTGAGCGGGACTTCGATAAATCAACCGTCAGGTGATTTGTATGGAAGCACTAAATTGTAAATATCTGTTAGCACTCTTCGTCAGCTTGTTTTGTATGACGGGTGCTACAGCAAGTGATGCTCTGTTGTTGAATAGTAGTGAACAGGAATTACCCGAGCTGGATTGCGTTATTGAGCCCAGCGAAATAGTTGATCTGGGCAGTGCTGTATCTGGAATTGTCGAATCGATCCATGCCGGTCGTAGCGATTTGATCGCTAAAGGTGCCGTGCTGGTTGAATTGGAATCCAGTGTGGAGCGCGCTGCGCTGGAGCTGGCAAAGGTGCGTGCCGGGCAGAATGCCGCCATTAAATGGCGCCAGGAGAATGCAGCTTTCGGTAATCTGACCCATCAACGGAATCAGGAGTTGTACCGCAAATCTGCCATTTCCGTCCATGATATGGATCGCCTGAAATCTGAGGCCCGGATTGCCGCATTGCAGGTTAAACAGGAGCAAGATAATAAACGTATCGCCAGTCTGGAGTATCGGCGGACCTTAGCCGTTCTGCAGCAGCGAACGATCCGCAGTCCAGTTGACGGTGTGGTGATGGAACGCTTCAAGTCGGTTGGCGAGTATGTAGAAGATGAACCGGTACTTCGGGTTGCACAGTTAGATCCTTTGCATGTGGAAGTTATTGTACCTGTGGATTATATGGGGCGGATTGTTCAGGGGATGAGAGCCGAGGTAACCCTGAAGTTAGCGGGTTCGGCAACGCATATCGCGATGGTAGAACGGGTTGACCGTGTTGCCGATGCTGCCAGTGGCACTTATGGGGTACGACTGAGTCTGGCGAATCCTGACTATAAAATTCCTACCGGTCTGCGTTGTAACTTAGGTTTCCTGTTACCGGTTCAGGAAGAAAACGAAGCGTTGGTCGGTGAGCCAGAAAAGTTGCGGGTTAGTGTGGTACCGCAAGCCTCAGAATCATCCGCTTCTGGCCATGATCCTGCAAAAGCTGGTGTCCGGTTAGCTCCGGAGCCGACTGCAGAGGTTTGTTATAGCGCTGGTCCGATGGCCGATGAAAACCAGGCATTTCAATTATCTGCAAAGCTGCAGCAGCATGCAGTGACAACCAGGCTGAAAACCACCACCGTTGAAGTGGATCACGGTTATCTGGTGCTGGCAGCTGAGCAGACCGGTGAGCAGAAAGCTGGGCAGTTACTGAATCGGTTGAAGCAAACGGGGATAGACCATTATGTACTGACCAAGGGAGACAAAATGGGACGTGTTTCTCTGGGGGCGTACAACCAACTGGCGTTTGCTACCGCATGGCGGAAAAAACTGGCCGCCAGAGGCTTTGCTACTGAAATTATTCCACGTACCAGAGAGTCCCAACAATACTGGCTGGACGTTGCTCTGACTCCTGCAGCAGGTGCATCCGTAAAGCCCGGAGAAAGGCTTGCATCGTTGTTTCCTGATACTTCCTTTGAACCACAGGCTTGTTCGCTGGCATTAGTTCGCCGTTGAGTGAAGCTTTACCTGCATAAGGGGAGAAGCAATATGAAACAGACTGACAGACAGCGTGGCCGTAACAACTCGATTATTGAAGTGCTGGAACCTCGAATTCTCTATTCGGCAGATCCAGTAGCGGGTGCTATGGATGTGGGTGGCGGTGTAGACGCACTGGAAACTTTATTGGATGACACAGTTAGTTTGCTGGAACAGCAGACCGCAGAGCAGCCAGAGCTGGTATTTATCGATAGTCGGACGCCGGATTATCTGCAACTGATTGATAGTCTTGCGGAAGATGCATCACGTAATTTTTCAGTGATTTTGATTGATGCTCAGGAAAGTGGCCTGGAAGTAATCAGCGAGACCTTATCAGGGTATCAGGATGTGGCCGCCATACATTTAGTTTCTCATGGCGAGGCTGGCGAGATCACTCTTGGCAATGACGTGTTGAATACAGGCAGTCTGGCTGAACAGGCCGGGATTCTTAATGGGTGGGGCGATGCCTTACACCCGGGAGCCGACTTACTTATCTACGGTTGTGATCTGGCTGCAGGTGTTGAAGGTGAACAGCTGGTTGATGCATTAGCCCGACTCTCCGGTGCTGATGTCGCCGCTTCCGATGATCTTACCGGTAGCCGGAGTCTGGGAGGCGACTGGGATCTGGAGTACCGCAGCGGCAGTGTGGAAGCTAGTATTGCGTTCAATGCTGAAGGACTGCAAAGCTGGCAGGGCATTTTGGCAAATACGGCACCGGTTCTGGCCGGCGCTAATGATTTGACGACTATTAACGAAGATCCGGTGGCGAATTCCGGCACACTGGTGTCTGCCCTGATTACTGGGCAGGTGACTGATCCGGATCCGGATGCCAGCGGGATCGCAGTTATTGCTGTTGATAATACCAATGGTAGCTGGGAATACACGACTAATGCCGGCGGTAGCTGGTCGGCCTTTGGTTCACCCAGCAGCTCTGCCGCGGTTTTACTGGCCAGCGATACCAATACCTTGGTGCGTTTTGTGCCCGATGCTGACTGGAACGGTACCGTCAGCAACGGCATTACCTTTCATGCCTGGGATCAAAGCACAGGTACCGCCGGCGGTACTGCGGATCTGACCTCCGGCATTGCAACCCTGCGGGATGAGTTTAGCAATCCGCCCTCTTACGGTACTAGCCATGGTACAGCCACCTGGACAGCGGACTGGATGGAAAATGACAGTGACGGTCCGGTTGATGTGTTTACCGGTAACTTTCGCGTAATCGTACAATCGCTGGAAATTTTTTCTGAAACCACCGGGGACTGGATTTACCGGGAAGGGGATCTGAGCGGTGCAACAACTGCCACTCTGTCGTTCAGTTATGACAATAATCTGGCCGGTGCCCAGCAGGTGGATTTGCAGGTCTCATCGAATGGCGGAGCAAGCTTCACGGCCATCGACACCTTCTCTGTGGGGGATAACTTTGGTACCGGCACCATCAGTACCGATATATCAGCCTATATCGCCAGTAATCTGCAGGTGAGGTTTTATGTCGATAACGGAGAAAGTGCCAACCCGACAAAAAAACTCACCATTGATGATTTTCAAATTGCCTTCGATGGTGGCCCTGGCGTTGGCGGCATTAATGCTTTCAGCACGGCTTCCGCCAGCAGTGATATTACAGTGACTGCCGTGAATGATTTGCCGGTGGGGCTACCAACAATCAGTGGCACCGTCACTGAAGATCAGACTTTAACCGTGGACACCAGTGGCATTTCTGATGCGGATGGTTTGGGCGGCTTCAGTTACCAGTGGCTGCGGGATGGGAGTGATGTCGGAGGTGCGACCGGTACAAGTTATGTATTGGGAGACGGGGACGTTGGAACGCAGATTTCAGTGCGGGTGTCTTATGCCGATGGTCACAGTACCAACGAGTCGGTGACCAGCGTACTAACAGCAGCGGTGGCGAACGTAAACGATCTGCCGGTGGGTCTGCCGACGATCAGTGGCACCGTCACTGAAGATCAGACTTTAATCGTGGACACCGGCGGTATTTCTGATGCAGATGGTTTGGGCGGTTTCAGTTATCAGTGGCTGCGGGATGGCAGTGATATAGGCGGTGCGACCGGTACAAGTTATGTGTTGGGTGATGACGATGTGGGGTCACAGATATCCGTGCGGGTGTCTTATGCCGATGGCCACAGTACCAACGAGTCGGTGACCAGCGTACTAACAGCAGCGGTGGCGAACGTAAACGACCTGCCGGTGGGGCTACCAACAATCAGTGGCACCGTCACTGAAGATCAGACTTTAACCGTGGACACCAGTGGCATTTCTGATGCGGATGGTTTGGGCGGTTTCAGTTACCAGTGGCTGCGGGATGGCAGCGATATAGGCGGTGCGACCGGTACAAGTTATGTGTTGGGTGATGACGATGTGGGGTCACAGATATCCGTGCGGGTGTCTTATACCGATGGCCAAAGTACCAACGAGTCGGTGACCAGCGTACTAACAGCAGCGGTGGCGAACGTAAACGATCTGCCGGTGGGCCTGCCGACGATCAGTGGCACCGTCACTGAAGATCAGACTTTAACCGTGGACACCAGTGGCATTTCTGATGCAGATGGTTTGGGCGGTTTCAGTTATCAGTGGCTGCGGGATGGCAGTGATATAGGTGGTGCGACCGGTACAAGTTATGTGTTGGGTGATGACGATGTGGGGTTGCAGATATCCGTGCGGGTGTCTTATGCCGATGGCCACAGTACTAACGAGTCGGTTACCAGCATACAGACAGCAGCGGTGGTGAACGTAAACGACCTGCCGGTGGGGCTACCAACAACCAGTGGCACAGTCACTGAAGATCAGACTTTAACCGTGGACACCGGCGGTATTTCTGATGCAGATGGTTTGGGCGGTTTCAGTTATCAGTGGCTGCGGGATGGCAGTGATATAGGCGGTGCGACCGGTACAGGTTATGTACTGGGAGACGGAGATGTTGGTTCGCAGATTTCAGTGCGGGTGTCCTATGCCGATGGTCATAGCACCAGTGAATCAGTAACCAGTGTGCAGACGGCTGCAGTTATTTCAAGTCCACAGCCGACAGAGTCTGTACCGGAAAGCCTTCCAGAGATTTCTGACGTTGTTTCAGAAAACACTGAGGAACCAGAGGTTCAGGCGGCGTCAGTGCAGATTGATGAACTGTCTGAAGAGTCTGTTGCTGAGGCTGGAGAAACCCGCACAGAAGAAGCGCTGGTTGATAGCAACGGTGAGCAACAGGTTCCGGCTTCTGACATTCTGATACCGGAGCCAGTGGATGCTGCATTGCTGGCGGATGTACTTTCCAACGAACAGCAAGAGTTACGGGGTGACGGTGCGGGCGGCGCCGGTTATCAGTTTGAACAGCAGGTACCACTGAAAACCCTCGATTTAAAGAATATTGAAATTGCCGAGTATAAAACCGGTGCCGCTGAATATGTGCGCTTGCAATCGCAAGTTGAAAATACAGCTTTTATTAACAGTTTGGCTGAGATGAACCGGGATCTGGATGCTGATCACGAGGAGCGGCAGCAAAATAATACTGTTGTTCATGAAACTGTGATCGGAGTGACAATGAGTTTGTCTGTCGGGGTGATTAGCTGGGTGTTTAAGTCAGGTTCACTGATTGCCAGTTTTATGTCTGTGGCACCTTTATGGAAGCAGTTTGATCCGTTGCCAGTGTTAGGAAACAAACAGAGTAAAACAGGAACGCAGGTCTCTGGCGACAATGGTCAGGATATTCAGGTCGAAAATATTTTTAACCAGAAGGGAGCGCCGGCTGATAAAGGCGATGAATAGACTATGCGCAGATTAGTTATTTCCCCGCTGGTTCGGCTCAGTTTCAGCCTGACCATGTTAACGGTCTCCATCCTGTTGGTGACGGACTTGCTGGGCCTGGTACCGGATACCCGTAAAGCGGAACTTGAGTCACGGAAAGTTATAACTGAATCTTTGGCAATTCAGGTGTCATCCGGGTTCGATGAACGTCGGCTGGAAAGTGTGGAAAATATTCTCCGACTGGTAGTGGAACGTAGTGAAAAAATGACTTCTGCAGCAGTACGTAACGCTGAAGGTAACCTGTTAGCGGAGTTTGGTGGGCATAGTCAGTACTGGGATTTACAAGCTGGCGAACGCTCAACTGCAACTCAGGTACAGGTTGCTGTTTTTAATGATGACGGGCGTTGGGGCAATGTGGAAGTTACTTTTAAGCCCTTGCTTGGGGGAACGTTTGCTTCGTTTAATGGCTCCTTCACATTATTAGTTATCTTCATCGGTGGTGTCGGATTTCTGGCATATCTGTTATTTCTGAAACGGGCAATGCACGAGTTGAATCCGGATGAGGTTATTCCGGACCGGGTACGTCAGGCGTTGGATACGTTGTCAGAAGGTTTGTTGATTATCGACAATGAAGGCTTCATCGTTTTTTCTAATGCTGAGTTTGCCCGGGTAGTGGGTATGGAACCGGGCGACCTGGTGGGTAAGGACAGTGCTACCCTGAACTGGGAGATCTATGGCGAAGAGCATGATTCCAGTAAATTTACACTGCCGTGGTTTTCCGTGCTGGAAGGCCTGGGAGCTGTTCATGATATAAATATTCGCCTGAAGAAAGGGTTGGAAAGAGGGTATACATTCAGTGTGAATGCCTCACCGATCAATGCGAACAAGGGGGAAGTACGGGGAGCACTGATTACCTTTAATGATATTACGGAAGCTGAACAGAAAAATGCCGAGCTGCACCGGGCAATGGATAAGCTGGAAAGCAGTAAGAAAGAAATAACCCGGCAAAATAAAGAGCTACGGGTGCTGGCAACCCACGATCCATTGACCGGGGTGTTGAACAGACGTTCTCTGTTTCAGGGCTTTGAAGCTTTGTTGGCTGAAGCCAATCAGGACGATGAAGAGCTCAGTTGCATCATGGTGGATATTGATCACTTTAAACTAGTGAATGACAATTTCGGTCATACCGTAGGGGATGAAGTAATTAAGCTGCTAGCAAGAGTGTTATCAGAACATTCCAGGGCTCATGATCTGGTGGGGCGCTACGGCGGCGAGGAGTTTTGTATTGTGCTGCCGGAAGCGGATGTGAAAATTGGCATTACCATCGCAGAACGCATTCGTTTGGCGATTGAAGAGTCCAGAGATGAAAACATCCCCGGTAATTTGCGGATTACTGCCAGTTTTGGCGTAGCCAGCTTGGCTGGTGGGGCTGAAACTCCTCAGGAGTTAGTAGAGAAAGCTGATAATGCTTTATACGTAGCAAAAAATAATGGCCGTAACCGGGTTGTCCCCTGGACACCTGAGTCGAATGATAGTGATGCTGAACTAGGCGATATTCTGGATTCACAAGTTCAGCAGGCAGTGACTGAAGTGCTAACGGCAGAGTCGGAAATAATTGTTACCAGTGATATTGCAGGCGAAGAAATTCCAGCCCATGCAAGCAAGGAAGTCCGGCAGGATGTCAGACCTGTAGCCAACGATATAGGCGGCTTACCTACAAATGCGTTGTTTCTGGATTGCATTGATCAGGGGATTAGTCGTGCCCGCCGGGATAATAGCCGGGTAGCGATGATGGTCATTGATCTGGATACCCTGCAACGGGTGTATGACACTCTGGGGCTTGCAGTAGGCGATAAGCTGGTAAAGTTTGTTTTGACCCGGCTAAAACAAACCCTGCGTCACGCCTGTGTCGAGCTGACCACTGATCAGGATGAAATGTCTTTTGTATTGCAACATCTGGAAAGTAATAAGGTGGCGGTGGTACTGACGGACGTAAAACAGTTGGATGTAGTTACTAATGTGCTGCAGAGAATCTTAGTAGCCTTTATGGAGCCGTTTGAGGTTGAGGGCGGCGAATACTATTTAAACCTGAATACCGGGATCAGTGTATTTCCCTCCGATGGTGAAGATCCGGAAACTCTGTTGAAGAATGCCAGTAACGCCATGCGCGAGGCCCGGCTAAATCAGGGGGGCAGTAATTTCAGTTTTTACTCTAATGAAAATACTGAGCGGGCGAAAAAGCAGATCGAGATGGAAGCAGAACTACATCAGGCGCTCGAAAGAGGTGAGCTGGTGATGTATTACCAGCCGAAGGTTGATCTGCGTAGCGGTAATATCAACAGTATGGAGGCCCTGATTCGTTGGCAACATCCTCAATTGGGCCTGGTGCCCCCGGATGAGTTTATTGAGTTGGCGGAACGAACCGGGTTGATAAATCGGATCAGTAACTGGGTTTTTCGCACGGTGTGCCGACAGATTCTCAACTGGCAAAAAGAAGGACATGGTTTGGTGACAGTAGCGGTTAACTTGTCACCGGTAGAGTTCAGAGATCCGAATCTTGGTGAACAGATTATAGCGTTAGTGGCTGACTACGGCGTACCGGCCAGTACTATTGAAATCGAGATAACTGAAACTGCGGTTATTCAGAGTATTGATGCTGCCATCGCTATTCTCGAAATACTTAGTATGGCCGGTTTTAAACTCTCGCTGGATGATTTTGGTACCGGCTATTCATCATTGAGTTATTTGAAACGTTTCCCGCTGAGTAAGGTGAAAATTGATCGGTCTTTTATTACCGGAGTAACGCAACGACCGAATGATGAGGCAATTGTTAGTGCGATTATCGCGATGGGACATAGTCTGGGGCTGCAAGTAGTTGCGGAAGGTGTCGAGACTGAAGAAGAGTTACGTTTTCTGCAGGGGCTGCTGTGTGATGAAATCCAGGGGTATTTGATCAGTAAACCGGTACTCAGTAATGAAGTAATTGCTATGCGTGAACAGGCAGCAGGTATCCGCCGAATGGTTATGGAATATAGCCTGAGCCACAGGGAGCAGGCGGGTCTGAGTAAAACTGCGATCTCCGATATGATTGGTATTCTTAATGAGTGCCCGGTTGATGATCCGGTGCGCTGAATGGGCCGGGTTTTCGTGCCGGAAAACCATTTTCAGAATACGTTCAGAGAAAAGTTCTTCAGTTATTTGATGAGGTTGAGTGGTGATTCAGGAGGCTAGTTGTTACCTGAAGCCCTGAATTTTCAAAAAAGGTCAGATAGCGGGAGTCAGTTTAAGCTGCAGCACCCGCTTTATCAGGTATATGAACGGAATCAGGGGTTGATAGCCAGCAGTTCAACCTCAAAAATTAAGGTGGAGCCGGGAGTAATAATACCCGCTGAGCCATTCCCGTAGGCCAGATCGGCCGGGATAAATAAACGACGTTTTTCCCCTACAACCATCAGTTGAACACCTTCTGTCCAGCCTTTAATGAC
Source organism: Aliamphritea ceti (assembly GCF_024347215.1). Classification (NCBI taxonomy): domain Bacteria; kingdom Pseudomonadati; phylum Pseudomonadota; class Gammaproteobacteria; order Oceanospirillales; family Oceanospirillaceae; genus Aliamphritea; species Aliamphritea ceti. The sequence goes on along the minus strand of NZ_AP025282.1, from coordinate 4,229,715 downwards.
CTGATTAAGGACAAAGCTGATTGGCTCGCCACGGTCAACTGAACTGTCGAACACCCGGCCATCAATCAGGGTGCCGTGATAGTGAACCTTTACTTTATCCGAGGCGTTCGGATGTTCTGAACCACTGCCTGATTGCAGAACTTCATATTGCAGGCCGCTGGCTGTTGTCGATACTTCCGGTTTGTCAGCATTCAGAGTCAAAAACTCAGAACCTTCAGAACGGTTCTGTTCAGCTAACTGCTTATTTTGTTTCTTAGATCTTATCAGCAGCCAGCCAATACAGACGACTATAGCGATCAGGATTATTTCAGTCATAGGTTCAGGGTTCCGGTTTTAAAAGCTTACTTTAAATACAAGATCATAGTCATGTAAAGGGATTCTCTGTATGCCGCACCGGGAGTGTAGCCAGCGCTTCAGCAGACAATATTTCAGGAGATATATAGGGTGGGATTAACAGGGAGGGAGAGTAAAATTAAATGATAGCTATTTTTAGTTTGCTCTCCAACGTCCTAAAAAAACCAAAGGCTGGAACAGCGTTCGATTTCTTAGTTTCTTCTTAAAGTAGAGTAGCGGTACCGGTGGGCGCTGATTTAAGAACAACCGCCACGCCCGAAGGTAACGCCGGTTATTTTTAGAAAGCGAATCCGTCGTGTTTCTTTGTTTATCGTCAGTATTCGCAAATTTCAGACACAAAAAAACGAAGGCTGAAACATCGTTCGATTCTAAAGTTCTTCTCTAGGAATATAGTGGCCCCGGTGGGCAGACTTGAACCGCCACGCCCGAAGGTAGCGGATTTTTAGTCGCATTCAAAAACCTGTATTTCCAAATGTTTTCATGGATATCGTTGCATAGTTCAGCTGTTAGCTTTGAAAATTAGTAAACATTGTCGGGTACAAATATATTGTAGAGCGTATAGAATCTGCACATCTTTTCGGTCTGAGAAGTAAAACAGGAGATAGAGCACCTGTGAAAAATTGGTCGATTCAGGCTAATTTTAATAGGAGCGTTGGATTATTTGCCAGCAAGTTCTATGACGGAATCTAAAAACAGCGAGATTCGGGGGTCATCATGAGATCTTTTGTAAACCACCTTGATGGGAACTTTATAAGAAAATGTATGAGGATCAAGCGCCCACATTTCATTTTTTTCTAACCAGTCATGACAAGCATGGCGTGGCAAGTATCCAAGATATTGACCACTTAGAACATACGCCAGAAGCGCTTCCATTTTTGAGGTTGATGTGATTTTCTCGAAAGATGCATCGTCAAGCATAGCAGCGCTATCTTTATAGCTTCGCGCGGCGTAATTTGACTCGTGAGCAATTTCTTTAAGCTTTTTAACATTCGTAACACCAAATGCCGGGTGCCCACTACCAGCGCATAGATACTGAGTTTCTTCATAGAGTAACTTGAAAGTAAGAGTGTCAGAAATTTCCCGAAAGGGTCCGATTGCAATATTTATTTCATTTTCTAATAAGGCCCTTTCCATTCTGGATACAGATATGATGTTGAGGTTAAGTTTGAGATTAGGAGCCGTCTGACTGAAATCTCTGATGATTTTAAAAAGAGGGCACTTAGAATTAGTCATAATCGCATCGTCAATTGCGATCGTAATCCGGCCGTACATGTCACCTTTAAATGATTCTGCAACCGATTGGAATCGATCTATGGCCTCTATAGTTTTAAGTAATTCCTGATGAATTACCTTACCACCTTCTGTTAGTTGAAAGCCGCTTCGTCCACGTTCGCAGAGTTTAAACCCCAACCTACCTTCCAACTGAGTCATTGCTGCACTGATGGCGGAAAGACTGATATTTAACTCATACTGAGCAGCAGAGAAGCCGCCATTATTAACAATAGTTAAAAAAATGCGTAAAAGTTTAAGGTCGAGTTCCTGAATTTGATGACTAGGAATTTTTGAAACTGACATATTTAGCTCCCCTTATTCTTTGATAAAACTGGACTTTTCAAGCGTTCACCAGTTCTGACTATCTTCCTAAAGTAAGCGTATTTAAAGCATAGTTGTTCGTACATAGATTTACTTTTATTAATACTGTTTATATTGCTTGAGTGTGTATTTATAAAGCAATTGCAGGGAAGACGATGGTGATCAAAAATAATAATTTACTGTTTTTTAGCGACTATCCCACACCTTTTTATGATGATTATTTGCCATTAGATGACCATAAAAGTATTTAAATTTCAATGATATGTAGCCGCGTCTTTAGAGTTGTTTTATTTTTTCGCAATGGCTGGATATCGATACTGTCAGCATTTGTTCAGTTTACTTTTCATTTTTTAGATTTGTCCTGACTTCGCTTCGCCATAAGCTGATTGAAACTGGCGAGAAGTTATGAAAAGTCTTCTTGCTTATCTAATTGACATAGTAGGCTAGAGATGACTATCACTCCTTCAATTTGTGCCGCCTTGGTAACGCCCGTTGATAGCATGGGGAAAATTGAGCATTTAAAACTTTCATCACATACCCGGTGGATACTTCAATCCGGTTGCGATGGTGCTGTTTTATTTGGCACAACCGGCGAGTCTGCCTCTTTCGGTATTTCTGAGCGTATTCAGGCTTTAGATGTATTACTTAATAGTGGCGTGCCTGCCGAGAGTCTCATTGTAGGTACTGGCTGCTGTTCAGTAGCAGACACTCTTCGGTTATCACAGCATGCTATTGATTCTGGGTGCGATGGTATCTTGGTGCATCCGCCATTCTTTTTTCATTCTCCGGATGAGGACGGCATTTTTGCATTTTATTCACGTTTGATTGAGCAGCTCGAAAGACTGAAAAATCAGATATATCTTTATCATTTTCCTGAAATGACCGGTGCGCCGGTGACCCCGGCTCTGATTGAACGTCTTATAAAGGCTTACCCTGATGAAATTGCCGGAGTGAAAGACAGTACAGGTTCGCTGGAAAGCATGACCTTGATGGCAAAACAGTTTCCCCAATTGAAAGTATTCTCGGGTGATGACCACCTACTTTGGCCTCTTCTAGAAGCTGGAGGATATGGGGCTATTACTGCAACTGCCAATCTAACACCTAATTTACTGGCAGATGTTAAGAAGGGATGGAGTCTTAATACGCAGGATGCGCAGGATGCGCAGATTGCGTTAACCGGGCTTTGGGAAGAAACCTTATTGAAATTTCCTGTTAGCGAAGCGGTTAAAGATATTATCGCGATGATGTCGGGAGATTCACAATGGCTGAATCTGTGTCCTCCACTTAAACAGTTGCCTGAAGTACAACGCCATCAGCTTCATTCGATGATTCATGCATATTCATCTCTATTTCCAAAAGGGTTAGGAACAGAAGTTGAGGACGTTATCCAATGAATAGCAAAGATGTTAGCCCAGATAGTTATGTTTCATTACAAACCGTATTACAGGCGCGAGATCGAATTGCTTCAATCATTAGGCCCACACCGCTTATTTTTTCCAGTGCTATTTCCGAGGCTGTTGGCTGTGAAGTGTGGTTGAAACTGGAAACACTTCAGACAACAGGAAGTTTCAAGTTGCGTGGAGCATCAAACCGAATGTTGCAACTTAGCGAAGCGGAAAAGAAGCGTGGTGTGGTTGCCGTATCTAGTGGAAATCACGGCCGTGCAGTCGCCTATATTGCCAAGATACTGGGAATCCGGGCGATCATCTGTGTGTGTGATTTAGTTCCTGAAAACAAGCGTCAGGCAATACGTAGCTATGGTGCCGATTTGAGAGTTGTCGGTAACACGCAGGATGATGCGCAAGAGTACGCAGACTCCTTGATCGATAAAGAAGGGTTAACCTGGATAGCGCCTTACGATGATCTGGATGTAATAGCAGGCCAGGGAACGATTGCGCTCGATATTCTAAATGAGCAGCCAGATATCGATACCATTATTGCTCCGTTATCTGGCGGCGGTCTGTTGTCTGGTATTGCTTTAGCTGCCAAAGCAATTTCACCGGCCATCAATGTTGTTGGTACTTCTATGGAGGTGGAGCCAGGCATGGTCCGGAGCCTCGAGGCAGGGCATCCAGTTACTGTAGAAGAGCCTCCAAGCTTAGGCGACGCTATTGGTGGCAGTATCGGCCTTAATAATCAATTTACTTTCCCGATTGTTCGCGACTTCATGGATGCTGCTATTTTAGTTTCGGAAGAGAGCCTTAGGCCCGCGATGCAACTGTTATTTGAAAGTGAAGGTTTAGTTATGGAAGGCGGCAGCGCGAGTGCTTTAGCTGGTGCGCTACATACAGATTTTCAACGTCGAGAAGCCCAAAAAATTGCAGTGGTGATTAGTGGGCGAAATATTAGTAGTGAACGATTCAATAATACCGAGGAGCAGAAATGAGATCTTTAACTCAGTCATTGGAGCGTGGTGCGCCTAGCGAAGAGGGGCTTCCTTATTCGAGCTATGTGCGTGCTGGTGATTTTGTGTATTTATCCGGTCTTGTTGGTTTTGGCGATGATTGCAAAATCGTTACTGGTGGGATTGTCGCTGAAACCCGTCAGGTGATGGATACAGCCGGCGAAATTTTGCAGCGTGCTCAATGTTCTTTTTCTGACGTTGTAAAGGTCAATATTTGTCTGCCTGATCCAGATGACTTTGATGAGTTTAACGAAGTTTATGCTTCCTATTTTGACGGTAAACATCCTGCGAGAGCGACTATCTGTGCGGGTCTGACAATTGACGCTAAAGTGGAAATAGAGATGGTTGCATATAAGCCGATCGATATGAAAGGCGGTGCTTAACAACATTATTTTAAAACTGAGTTTATTAGCTGTTGGACTCAGATCGATATCGCAGTCATTGGCTGGAGATATTTAACAGATAAAGGCTCGTACAGCTATTGAAAATAAAAATGAATGGGCGTAGCTCATCAAAATCTATGACTTTTAGGAGTCTGCTATGAAATTTTGTAAATCTATTCTATCTGGTTTAGCGGTTGCTACCGTTGCACTTACTGTAAGCTCTGCCAATGCCGGAGATAAGCTCCGTTTAGGTACCGAAGGGGCTTTTCCTCCTTTCAACTATATTGATTCCGCAGGTAAGTTGGCGGGATTTGATGTCGATATCGGAGAAGAGCTTTGTAAACGTATAGAGCAGGAATGTGAATTAGTAGCACAAGATTATGATGGGCTGATTCCCGGACTTCTGGCAGAAAAGTATGACTTTCTGGTCGCCTCATTGTTTATTACCGAGGCGCGTAAGAAGCAAGTCAGTTTCTCCGATCCTTATTACTTGGCAGCTATGACTCATGTTACGGATAAAAAGTCTGGCATTACTGAGTTTAATAATGAAGCACTGTCTGGAAAAGTTATCGGCGCTCAAAGCGGAACCACTCAAGCTGACTTTATCGGCAAGATCTATCCGGATGCTGATATTCGTTTATATTCTACACAAGACGAAGTAAATCTGGATATGGCGAGCGGCCGTCTTGATGTAATGGTCGGTGATGTTATTCCCCTTCAAGAGTGGACTCAAAAAACAGATGATGGTGCTTGTTGCACAATTTCAGGAGAGCCTATTACTAATCCTGAGTTTGTTGGAGAGGGTGTTGGTATAGCCGTGCGAAAACAGGATGAAGAATTGCTGAAAGCACTTAATAAAGCGCTGGCCGAAATTCTTGCCGACGGTACTTATAAGAAAATTAATGATAAATATTTTGATTTGAATGTTTATACAATGAAAGTTGAATAATAAAGGCTAGGTTTATGTTGGAATTGTTTTCTTACGGGGAAACAGGGTGGGGTGATGAGTTACTTAAAGGGTTTCTCATCACCGTTCAACTGGCTTTTGTTACCCTTCCGCTTGGGTTGGTATTAGGTTTTCTGACTGCCAGTCTGTCTCTCTCAAAATCAACAGGGCTTAGAAGTATAGGGGTAGCTTATACTACTGTTATGCGAGGTTTGCCTGAAATCTTAACGTTATTTGTGATCTATAACGGTGTGGGTTTATTACTTAACCTGGCAGCCCGGTATTTAAATCCAGAGGGCGGTGGTGTTGAATTTAGTCCGTTTTTGGCCGGTGTTATTGCACTAGGGTTAGTTTTTGGTGCATTTGCGGGAGAGGTGCTACGTGGAGCATTTCAGTCGCTTGATGAAGGCCAGGTGGAAGCTGCAGCTGCTATTGGGATGTCGCCTTGGAAAATTTTTATCCGAGTTAAGGTTCCTCAGGTTTGGCGGTTCGCTTTACCAGGCTTAGGCAACCTGTGGATCAACTTAGTTAAAGATACGTCACTCGTTTCGATCATTGCGCTTGATGACCTGATGCGCATGACGAAAGTGGCAGCCGGTTTCACAAAGTTACCTTTTAACTTTTACCTGGCGGCTTGCCTTATTTACTGGATTATCTGCATCTTGTCAGAAATTGTTCTTTCGAAGCTGGAAGAACGGGCAAACCGTGGCGTAAAGAGGGCCTGATGATGAATCCTTTAGAAATAATAAGTAGTTTCTGGATGGACTATTACGACGGTCTGATGATTACCCTTCAACTGAGTGCCATTGGCGCACTTTTAGCCGGAGTGCTATCTCTCCCGCTTGCCTTGGCGCGTTTGCATGCACACTGGATGTTGCAGTTGCCATTGAGGGTTTATGTGTCATTTGTGCGCGGCACGCCAATGCTCGCTCAGCTGTTTTTAATTTACTATGGATCGGGGCAGTTTCGGCCACTCCTGGAAGAGCTGGGCTTGTGGGTATTTTTCCGTGATCCATATTACTGTGCTTTGATGACGTTCGTCCTTAACTCTACCGCTTATCAGATTGAGATAATGCGTGGTGGGCTGACCGGTGTGCCTCATGGGCAAATTGAAGCCGCCAGTGCTATAGGTATGAGCCGCTTCACAATGTATAGACGTGTGATACTTCCACATGCCTACCGGATTAGCTGGCCAGCCTTGGGTAATGAAATCATTCTTCTCATTAAGGCTAGTGCACTGGCAAGCGTTGTCACTGTTTTTGATCTCATGGGTAAAACTCGGCTGATTTTTTCGAAAACGTATGATCTGTCTGCATACTTATGGGCCACAGTTATATATCTGCTGTTAGTTGTGATGCTTGTTTGGGTGTGGCGCAAGCTAGAAGTTTATTTCAACGCTCATTTTTATAGCGAAAGGCTAACGACTCAAAAAAGGTCAAAAAATGAATACCAATATGAAAAATAATAATTCGGTTGCAGTTCTTGAAGCCATTGATATTCAAAAATCGTTCGGTTCGACTGAAGTATTAAAAGGCATCTCATTACAAGCCAATAGCCATGATGTCATATCTATACTTGGCTCAAGTGGGTCGGGTAAGAGTACGTTTCTAAGATGTCTGAATGCTTTAGAAATACCAACGTCAGGCACAATTTTAGAGAACGGAGAGGAAATTTTATTTCGTAATGGCAAACCTGTGAACCGTAAAGCAATCGAAAGATTACGTCAGCGTATGGGGATGGTTTTTCAGCAATTTAATTTATGGACGCATAGAACCGTACTCGAAAATGTCATGGAAGGCCCTGTGCAAGTTTTAAAGCAGAACAGGGCAGAGGTTAGAGATAGGGCTGAATCTTTGTTGGAGAGAGTTGGTCTTGCTGAACGTATGAATATGTACCCTGCTCATCTTTCCGGGGGACAGCAGCAGCGGGTGGCTATCGCAAGGGCACTAGCAATGGAGCCCGATGTGATTTTGTTTGATGAGCCCACTTCAGCTCTTGATCCTGAACTTGTCAGTGAAGTTTTAAAAGTAATGCGATCTTTGGCAGAAGAAGGCCGGACAATGATTGTTGTTACTCATGAAATGGCTTTTGCACGTGAAGTTTCCACAAATGTTGTTTTTCTAAATCAGGGACGAATTGCCGAGCAGGGCAGTCCAGAGAAAATGTTTAATCATCCAGAGACAGAAGTGTTTCAAAATTTCATATCAGATATACGTTGATTCTGAATCAGTGATATCTAGAAAATTGTGTAGTGGTTTTCAGAAAATAAAATTAATCGCGAGTTTTTCTGCTAATTACACTTGATAAGAGGCATTGAGGAATATTCTATGAACTCCCCAGAACGAAATACCAGTGAAATGGATGCTAAGGTCAAAAGTTATCTTCAGCAATATCAAGTGTCGAATGCCACGCTTGAGTTTTTGAATCGGCAGCATGAACATTTTATTGATGGGCACTGGAGTGCCGGCAGTAACGGCTCCAGACTAGAAGTATTGGAACCTTCAACAGGTGGAATGTTAACGACTATATCACAAGGCTCTGCACAGGATGTTGATCGAGCAGTGTCTGCTGCACGCGCTCAGTTTGACGGTGGAGAGTGGAGCCGTTTGAAGCCGCTTGAGCGTGAAACTCGTTTGCATAAGCTTGTTGACGTACTTCAGGAGCATGCACTTGAGTTGGCAGAAATTGAGTCAATTGATGTCGGAAAATCAGTTAATGATGCATCTCAAATAGATATTCAAGGTACGATTGACACATTTCGTTATTTTGCAGGTTGGGCCTCGAAAATAAGTGGTCGGACCGGCGAATCTTCGTTACCTGGTGAATATGTCGCTTATACACGTAAAGAAGCAGTCGGTGTTGTAGGTTCTATTATTCCCTGGAACTTTCCGCTTCAGACTATGGCTTGGAAGCTCGGTGCGGCTTTAGCTGTAGGTTGTACAGTTGTTGTTAAACCGTCAGAGATAACCTCCTTGAGTGCATTACGCTTTGCTGAACTAGCTAAAGAAGCGGGTATCCCGGATGGCGTGATTAATATTGTTACTGGTTTAGGAGAAGAAGTAGGTGCTGCTATGTCTTCTCACTCGGGTATAGATAAAGTGACTTTTACAGGATCGACTAAGGTTGGGATCACTGTAGGTAACTCTGCGCTTCAGAGCATGAAGCATATGACGCTGGAGCTAGGCGGAAAGTCTCCTGTTATTGTTTTCGATGATGTCGATCTTAAACAAACAGCGGAAGCTGTAGCCAACGGCATCTTTTTTAACTCGGGTCAGGTGTGTGATGCTGGTTCCCGTGCCTATATTCACCATTCAATATACGATCGTTTTCTTACTGAACTGATTAAGTATACCAAGCAGTTAAAAATAGCGTCAGGGCTTAATCCCGAGTGCTTTATTGGCCCTATGGTATCGGCCAGACAACAAGAAACGGTGATGAAGTATATAGAGGCAGGACAGACGGAAGGTGCAGAACTCGTCTGTGGTGGAAAAACAGTGGAAGGTTCCGGTTTTTTTGTCGAGCCTACGATCTTTGCGAACTGCCGTAATGATATGGCTGTGGTAAGGGAAGAGATCTTTGGTCCAGTGCTTGTCACAGCCCCTTTTGAGACGGAGGAGGAGGTAATCGACTTGGCAAATGATTCAATATACGGCTTAGCTGCTGCCATTTACTCGAATAGCCTTTCCCGGGTACACCGGGTGATTCCCAAGTTAAAAGCGGGGTCTGTCTATGTCAATGGACACGGAACTATTGATCCCGCAATGCCTTTTGGCGGCTATAAACAGTCAGGTGTAGGTAAAGATCTAGGTGCGGAGCAGCTTGAGTATTTTCTTGAGACTAAGGCCGTTTGGATCACTCTTACATAAAGGGTGGTCTGTACCTAAGGTTGGGGGTATTGCTAAATATTTAGGGGTTTTACTCTAAATAGTTTTTTATCTAAAGGTCCATGGCAGCTTAAACCCTTCGCTGTCATTTTGCCCGGCATGAGCCGGGCTTTTTTATTATCGCTATTAGCTAAATATTCATTGTCGGAAAGCTCAATCGGTAAGTGAAACTAATCAGGTGGTTTTACCCTGATCCCCCCCCCCGATAGTCAGTTAAGAGTAGCTTGAGCCGGCCCTTAATGATTGTCTGTGTCCGGGGGAGTTATCTCATCAGAGAATCTTTGTGATTCGGGGGGGATCGAGGATTTTAATAGATTTACTTGCGCACATAATCGCCACATGAAAATATAGGATATGCACAGGACGCAGAAGTTTCAGGCATAAAAAAAAGCGGTCGCTGGTAAGCTCCGCTTCTCTGTATATCCCGTAAATAGGGCTTTAATACTTAATCGATGATTTGATTAAGTCGTGGTACCGGTGGGCGGACTTGAACCGCCACGCCAAATGTTTTTGGAAAACTGAATTCGTCGTGCATAGCAATTTAGCCGCATTGTATTTTGACAAATTTCAGACACAAAAAAAGCGACTATCTTTCGATATCGCTTCGTTTGATTCAACGATCAATTAAGAGATCAAGTTGTGGTACCGGTGGGCGGACTTGAACCGCCACGCCCGAAGGCAACGGATTTTGAATCCGTCGTGTATACCAATTTCACCACACCGGCACATCTCATTTCGCAACTTACTCACTAAGGTGAGCCACCTGACAGTAAGTAAGTGCACGGTATTATACGAATCCTTTCATAGGCGTCAATCACGAAACTGAAATAATCCGAAAAAACCTAAATATTCAGATATTTGTATAAATCTGGACAGGCAGCAGTAAGTCCTGCCCTGAATGTCTAACTGCGCTGTAGTTTCGATGTTCGCTTGAATAACCGGCTGAATAGTTGCTCCAGTAGCCAGATAACAATAAGGCTGGCACCTGTCAGTGGGAAACAGACAGCAATGATTGTCCAGATGACAAATGCTGTATTCCATCTGCTTGCAGAAATCGCGGGTGGTGGATTCAGGTTCAAGCCTGATTGTGCAGGGCGACGCTTCCACCAGAGTACTATGCCACTGACGCAAAGGAACAGAGTGAGTACACAGATAGTAATATTCAGAATCAGGTTAGCAGTACCCCATAGTCCCATATGGAGTGGGATACCAACTGCCATTGCTTTGGCTATCAGGCTGTAGTCCTTGAACTGAATGTCCATTAATAATTTACCGCTGTACTGATCGATATGCAGCGTGCGGTCGTCGACCGGAGAAATACGGTCTTTACTCATGGTCGCGGCAACAATGGAGTAAACGCCGTCATTATCGCGTGGCAGGTTAACCCGGAAAGACTGCATATTTAGTTGCTTCGCAAAACTAGTGACTGAATCCAGGTTCACCGCTGTACCTGGTGGAGTAACCTGTGTTCCGGCATGAGAGCCTGAAAGAGGTAATGGTGCCTGTTCTAAATTCCATGGAATTTCTTCAATGACTCCGGGGTTAAGGCTGGCGTGGGTTTTATCAGAAGTAGGAACACCTCCGAATACACCTGTTGGAAAGGTGTTCCAGGGTTGAATAATTTTTGCTCCCCAGATTCCTGTCCAGGATAACCCTGTAATGCTTAAAAAGAGTAAGGCTACTGCCAGCCAGGCGCCGGTGCTGACGTGCAGTTCTTTCCACAGAGATCTTCCTTTCGAATTCAGCTGCGGTAAAAATAAGCGGTACCAATGTTTTTGCTGACGGGGCCACCACATAAATAATCCGGTCAAAATCAGAACCAGAGTGTATCCGGCAGCCAGTTCGATTAAGGCATCGCCGGTTTTGCCGAATAAAAACGTCCCGTGTATCTCGTCTGCCAGTGCATACAGGCTCTGGTCTTTACTGTTACTGCCTAAAATTTCACTGTTATAAGGGTTTACATAAACATTGATGTTTTCACCAGCGGTATTTTTAACCGTGAAGTGGCTGCTCTGGCTAGGTGATTCAGGTAGCCGGAATTGGGTGATGCTCGCTTCAGGATATTCTGCTTTTACTCTGTTTAGTTGTTGTTGCCAGCTGACATACTCATTGTTGGCAGGTTGTACTGTTAGCAAATTGCTGTGGAATGCTGGTGCAATAACTGGTTGATACAACAACATAATCAGTCCGGTGATACTGAGCATAAGCATGAAAGGAATGACGTAAATACCGGCATACATATGCCAGCGCCAGGCAGCGCGATAGCGTGCAGGCTGTGAAGGTGAGTGCGACATAACGAATCCTGAGTTGAACATTAACAGCGCGGCACTCTAACAAAGTGACTGCCATTGAAGGATGTGACTTGATGTCGCGTGGCGGATTGTCGCAGAGTGTTGATTTAACAGCTAAAATTAATACTTATGACTTTTTGTTGAAGTTTCTGGTTGGCCGACTGCCATGGAGTTTTTATGCTGCGTTATTTCCCGTTAATTATTGTTCTGGTTATTACAGCGGCCTGCGCACATCAGCCGCAAACGGTGAATCAGCTGATTATTCAGAATCGCTCTGCTCAGATTGCATATGAGATAAAGCTAAAAATTCCAGAGTCCGGGCAGATAGTGAGCTGTAGCAGTATTTTAAAAAACAGTGAATGTTCACTGGGATTTCCTGAACGGGCACTACAGGGGCGTTTAGCTGAGCTCAGCTGGCAACAGAATGGTGTTTATTACAGTAAGACTTTGCAGGCGAAGAATATTTCGGCGATTTCAGATCAGGCTATGCAGGCTATAGTTGTGATTTTGCCTGAGGGTGAATTGCAGGCGGGGCTTGAGTAGGTAATAGGACAAGTATAAACCTGCCCTGGATAGTTTCTTTGGAAGAGTTAGAAACGATAAGCAACACTCAGGGTTGTTACCTGAAATTTGTCTTTGTCTTATGCCTGTTCGTATTCTGCTCGCAGATCCCACTGACCAAACTGATACATAATACCAACACCCAATAGCGGGCCTGATTGAGTTTCACGTGATTTAGTGTTGTTGATAGTACGCTTCAAATCTTTTGATGCAGAGCTTCTTGCTCTGCAGATATCATATCTGGCCTGAGCTGGCAGTGAGTGTATAAGGTTGTAGTTCAACGAACAGTGATGCAACTATTAAGGCGAGATTATTTAGTTGAGACTTTAGACTTAGCTGCTAAGACCAATCTATTAAGACTCATTTATTAAGCTGTACTGGCTTGCTGTGCGGGCAACTCACATAATCGACAGGCCAGTTGTCGGGCAGTTTCAGCTGCTTGCGGGGCGTTTTGTACCTGAGCGGTGACGATTGCACCGTCGACCAACAGCATGACTTGCTCAGCAAGTAATCCATCATGCAGAAGTGTTTTCAGACAGTTACGAAGCCAGTGCTTATGCTGGCAGGCATACTTATGAACAGGGTGTTCTTTGTCGGCAAATTCTGCGCTGGCATTAATGAAGTTACAGCCAAAGAAATTGTCGTCTTTAAACCAGGCTTGTAAAGCATCAAAAAAAGCATGCAAGTGATAGCTTTCATCTGCCTGTGGGTAGGCTTCTCGGGATGCCTGAATTGTTGCTTCAAAGAGTTCGACTAAGCTTTGGTGGCGATATTCCAGAACTGCCAAAATCAAAATTTCTTTGCTGCGAAAGTATTTATACAGTGTGGTTTTTGATACGCCGGAGACCGTCATAATGGTGTCGATACCTGTGGCGTGATATCCGTGCTTATTGAACAGTTGCAGGGCTGTTTCGATCAGATGTTGCTTTTTGTCCCTGGCCATTTTGGGGTCCACTGTATTTTAGATTGCCAGAGTGTATGACAGCCGCGCGGTACGTTCCAGTGCCTGATTTACCCTTATGAGGTTATTTTTCTCTGGAGGTGTACTGATCTGTTCAGTATAGTTTGGTTTTTATTGTGAACAGATCTGTTCATTTTGTTTTGTTGTAAGAGTCAGTAGTGTGTCATGACGCGTGAGAATACTGGGGCGGTAACGCAAGGCATCAATCATTTGGGTTTAACTGTGCCAGATTTAGTTTCAGCAGCTGAATTTTTTCAGCAGGTACTTGGGTTCCAGCAGGTAGGTGAGAAACCGGATTATCCGGCCATTTTTGTCAGTGATGGGCATACTATGATTACGCTCTGGCAGGCGAAAACAGATTCACCTGTGAGTTTTAATCGCCATGAGAATATAGGATTACACCATGTGGCGCTGGCCGTAGCGGATGAAGCAACCCTTGATGACTTGAATAGGCGGCTTCAGGCCTGTGGCGATGTATCCGTTGAGTTTGCTCCGGAGCCCTTGGGAGAAGCACCTTATCGACACATGATGTGTCTGATTCCGGGAGGAATTCGGGTCGAATTTATTGCGCCTGCAGGCTGATCCGTCTATCGAGTGTTAAGCGCAGTTTTATGTCAAAAGATAAACATTGACCGGGTACGGCCAGGCCGGCCCGGATAATTGCAGTATTTGCATCCAGGAACGCTGAAATATACTTCGTTTTCCGTTAGGATAGCCGTCCTTTTTTCAGTTCCGACAGATCCCGTCATGCAAGTTAAAGATTTTCACTTCGAACTTCCCGATGAGCTAATTGCCCGTTATCCACTGGCAGACCGCACCGCCAGCCGTTTGCTTTGTGTTGATGGTAATAGTGGCAGCCGTACGCACCGACATTTCTATGAAGTGCTGGACCTGCTAAACGAAGGCGACCTGGTGATTTTCAACAATACCCGGGTTATTCCGGCGCGTATGTTTGGCCAGAAAGCATCCGGCGGTAAAGTTGAAGTCTTGATTGAGCGTGTACTTGATGAACAGTCAGCGCTGGCGCATATCCGTTCCAGCCGCTCACCTAAAGAAGGTGCTGAGCTGACCTTGGAAGGTGGTTTGAAGGCAACGATGGTTGGCCGTCATGATGATTTGTTCGAGCTGTGCTTTGATCTTACTGAAGGTAATTTGATTGAAGCGTTAGAACAGTTTGGCCATATGCCGCTGCCACCATATATGAAGCGTGAAGACGAACTTTCTGACCGGGAACGTTATCAGACGGTTTATAACGTCAAGCCAGGTGCTGTGGCAGCGCCAACCGCTGGCCTGCATTTTGATGATGCTCTGCTGGCTAAACTGACAGACAAAGGCGTAGAAAAAGCCTTCGTGACGCTGCATGTGGGTGCCGGTACGTTTCGTCCGGTGAAGGTTGATACGATTGCCGAACATAAGATGCATGCTGAATACATCGAAGTGTCGGAAGAAGTATGTGCTGCAGTAAAAGCAACGAAAGCACGGGGCAACCGCGTGATTGCCATAGGTACAACCAGCGTTCGTTGTTTGGAAACTGCCAGCCGTAACGGTGAGATTGAGCCTTACTTTGGCGACACCGATATCTTCATTTTCCCTGGGTATGAATTTAAAACCGTAGACGCTCTGGTGACTAATTTTCATTTGCCAGAGTCAACCTTGCTAATGTTGGTGTCTGCGTTTGCAGGTTACGACAATATGATGGCTGCTTATAGTGAAGCAGTGGCAGAAAAGTATCGTTTTTTCAGTTATGGCGATGCGATGTTTTTGCAGAAGCAGGATAAAAGTTAAGCCGAATGATGAAACTGTTTATGGCGGCGGTGATCAAAGCCATTTAACTGTCATCCCGGTGTTGTAAGTTAGGGCGCAGCTGGCTGTATTTACGGCGGTGCCTTGTGATTGATAAATATGCCCTTATATCTAAGGGAAGTTTGCCGGGACGATGAAGTTCCCAGGCTCAATGAATCGAGTAGGAATTGCCGTGAGCAGAGAATGTTTTATGAAGTTTGAATGTTTGGCGACTGAGGGCAAAGCCCGTCGCGGACGTCTGAGCTTTCCCCGTGGTGATGTTGAAACGCCAGCGTTTATGCCTGTTGGTACCTATGGCACCGTAAAAGGAATGACACCACGGGATATCGAAGCTACCGGTGCAGAAATTATTCTCGGGAATACTTTCCATCTGATGCTGCGTCCGGGCACAGAGATTATTAAACAGCATGGTGATCTGCACGACTTTACTAACTGGAAAGGTCCGATTCTGACCGACTCCGGTGGATTCCAGGTTTTCAGTCTGGGAGCGATGCGCAAAATCACGGAAGCAGGTGTGACATTTCAGTCGCCTGTTGATGGTTCCAAAGTATTTATGGGGCCGGAAGAATCAATGCAGGTTCAGAAAGACCTGGGCTCAGACATCGTGATGATTTTTGACGAATGTACGCCTTACCCGGCGACAGAAGTGCAGGCTGCTGAATCTATGCGCTTGTCATTACGCTGGGCGAAACGCTCTAAAGATGCACACGGTGATAACCCGTCTGCACTGTTCGGCATTATTCAGGGAGGTATGTATCCGCATTTGCGTGATGAGTCACTGGAAGGGCTGAACGAAATTGAATTCGATGGCTATGCGATTGGCGGATTGTCTGTCGGTGAGCCAAAAGATGAAATGGAAAAGGTTCTGGATCATCTGGCGTGGAAAATGCCGGAAGACAAACCACGTTATCTGATGGGCGTAGGCCGCCCGGAAGATCTGGTTGAAGGTGTGCGTCGCGGTGTGGATATGTTTGACTGCGTGATGCCAACCCGCAACGCCCGTAACGGCTACCTGTTTACCCGTAACGGTATTGTTAAGCTGCGTAATGCTGCGAATAAAACCAATACCGGGCCGCTGGATGAAGAGTGTTCCTGCTATACCTGTCAGAACTTTAGCCGTGCTTATTTGCACCATCTTGATAAGTGTAAAGAGATCCTGGGTTCGCAGCTGAATACTATCCACAACCTGCATTACTATCAGGAACTTATGGCCGGTTTGCGAAAGGCTATAGAAGAAGGTAAATTGAGCGACTTTGTCGACGAATTCTACCGGTTACGGGGGCTTGAAACACCGCCGATAGCCGACACAGAATCCAGTAATAACGATTAATTCACATTTAAATGTCAGTAACTAGGAGAAGCCAATGAGCTTTTTTATCTCACCAGCATACGCTGAAGGCGCAGCCCCGGGCGGTATGGATCCAAGCATGTTCAACCTTGTTTTTCTGGTTGGCTTTGGTCTGATTTTCTACTTCTTCATGTGGCGTCCACAGGCAAAGCGTGCAAAAGACCATAAAACATTGTTGTCTGGTCTGAGCAAAGGTGACGAAGTAATCACTGCTGGCGGCATTCTGGGTAAGGTAATTCGTCTGAATGACGATTACGTTGTACTGGAAGTTTCTGGTGATACTGAGCTGACTTTCCAAAAGACCCACGTAAGTGCGGCGCTGCCAAAAGGCACTATCAAAGAAATCTAGTCGTTCACTGCAACGCCATTACTGACCGGTAATGGCGTTTTCGATTACAGAAGGCAAGGGCAGCATGCTCAATAAATATCCGTTATGGAAAAACGCGCTGATCGTTCTGATATTGCTTATCGGTGGTCTGTATGCAGCGCCGAACTTATATCCAGATGATTTTGCAGTACAGGTTTCCGGCACCCGTGCCAGCTATACCGTTGATCAGCAAATGCTTGATCGCGTGACTAAGCAGCTGAAGGCCGAAGGTCTGGTGTCTAAGGCCAGTGAAATTAATGGTGCAAGTGGTTTGCTACGTTTCGCTGATGGCAGTACCCAGCTGGAAGCAAAAGAAGCAATCAGTCGTATTTTAGGGGATAACTACGTCGTTGCCCTGAACCTGGCGCCAACCACCCCTGAATGGCTGACATCTGTCGGTGCAGGCCCGATGAAGCTGGGTCTCGACTTACGTGGCGGTGTGCACTTCCTGCTGGAAGTTGATATGGCACAGGCTGTAGCACAGCGACTGGACGTGTATGTAGGTGAGATTAAAGCTCAGCTGCGTGCTGAAAAACTGCGTTACCGTTCAGTAGTACACCGTGAAGACGGCAGTTTGGAACTAAAATTTTCCAAGGCTGATGTACGTGACCAGGCTAGCCAGTTACTGAAACAAGATTACACAGAATTTTTGCTTACCGATGAAGATGCTGACGGCGCGTATTACGTGGTTGTAAGTCTTCTGGAAAGCAAAGTTCGCGAAATTGAAGACTATGCGATCAAGCAAAACCTGACCACCCTGCGTAACCGAGTGAACGAGCTGGGTGTGGCAGAGCCACTGGTACAGCGTCAGGGCCGTAACCGTATCGTTGTACAGCTGCCAGGTATTCAGGATGCAGCAGCAGCTAAGCGGATTATCGGTAAAACAGCGAACCTGGAATTCCGTTTAGAAGCTAAGACCGATGCATCAAGTGCATCAACTGAAACCTACAGCTTCCGCGATTCGCCGCGTAAAGCAACGCTTGAAAAAGACATCATCATCACCGGTTCCAGCGTATCTAATGCGCAGTCAGCCTTTGATGAAAATGGACAGCCACAGGTTTCCATCAGTCTGGATTCCAAAGGTGGTGAGCTGATGAACCGTACCACCCGTAACGCGGTTAAGCGTCGGATGGCGGTACTGTTTGTTGAGCACAAGAGCCGTACGCTGATTAAAACGGTAGACGGTGAACAGGTTTCTGAGCGTGTGCCTTATGTAGAGAAAAATATTATCTCTCTGGCGACGATTCAGAGCATCCTTGGTTCCAGTTTCCGTATTACAGGTCTCGATGGAGCAGGTGAAGCATCTGAGCTTGCGCTGTTGCTACGTGCCGGTGCACTGGCTGCGCCAATCTACTTTGTAGAAGAACGTACAGTCGGACCTAGCTTAGGTGAGCAAAACATCGAATTGGGTATTACCTCTGTACAGATTGGTTTTGCTCTGGTGTTGCTGTTTATGCTGGTTTACTACCGCGTATTCGGTTTGCTGGCAAACGTCGCGCTGACGCTGAATTTGGTATTACTGTTGGCGGTGATGTCTATTATGTCTGCCACGCTGACCTTGCCTGGTATTGCAGGTATCGTTCTGACAGTAGGTATGGCGGTAGATGCCAACGTGCTTATATTCTCGCGAATAAAAGAAGAGCTGGCGAATGGCCTGCCCCCACAGTCGGCAATCAATGCCGGTTTTGAGCGTGCCTTTACCACTATCTTTGATGCCAACATCACCACCTTGCTGGCTGCGGTTATCCTGTTTGCTATGGGTACCGGTCCGGTGAAAGGTTTTGCTATCACCCTGTCGGTGGGTATCGTGACCTCGATGTTTACCGCGATTATGGTGACCCGTGCGTTAGTGAATTTAACCTACGGCGGTCGTACGCTGAACAAGCTGTCGATCTGACCAAGGGGATAACATGGCAAGTGTAAAAAACTTTAACTTTATGGCCCTGCGTAAGATTGCCGCAGGCCTGTCGGTTGTAATACTGCTGATATCAGTTGCCTCACTGGCAATTAATGGTTTGAAATTCGGCCTCGACTTTACCGGTGGTTCACTGGTGGAAGTAGGCTATGAACAGTCACCGGATCTGAATCAGATTCGTGGCCGTTTACAGGATGCGGGTTACGAAGATGCGGTTGTGCAGACCTTTGGCTCTCCTGTGGATATCCTGATCCGTTTGGGTCAGAGCCACGATCCTAAGCTGGGTGACGAAGTGCTGTCTGCGTTGCAAGCCGAAGAAGATCAGAATCTGACTTTGCGCCGTAACGAATACGTTGGCGCGCAGGTTGGTGAAGAGCTTCGTGAACAGGGCGGTTTAGGCCTGTTGCTGGCGCTGTTCATGGTCATGGTTTATGTCGCATTCCGCTTCCAGCTGAAGTTTTCGGTTGGCGCTGTAACGGCATTGGCACACGATGTACTGATTGTGCTCGGGATCTTCTCTGTGTTTCAGCTGGACTTCGATCTGACAGTTCTGGCTGCGTTGCTGGCGGTTATCGGTTACTCGCTGAACGATACTATTGTTGTATCTGACCGGATTCGTGAGAACTTCCGTAAGATACGTAAGGCAACGTCGGTTGAGGTTATGAATATCTCTCTGAACCAGACGCTGGGTCGGACGATTGTTACTTCCTTGACGACCTTGCTGGTATTGAGTGCGCTGGCTATATTCGGTGGCGAGCTGATCCATGGCTTTGCGATTGCACTGCTGATCGGTGTGTTAGTCGGAACTTACTCATCTATTTATGTAGCTGCTAACGTGCTGCTGGCAATGGGTGTCTGTAAGGAAGATCTGATGCCACCAGAGAAAGAAGATGACGAGGAAGACGACCGGCCCTGAGCCAGTCCTTCACTATTAATTGCAAACCGGCCTTCTATGGCCGGTTTTGTTTTTCTGTTTGAAAGTTAAACGCCCTTCAGCGCTGATCGGTGTTATATTGATATGCAGACAAAATTACCTAAAGACTTGTAATGCCTAAAAAAGAATTGCCGGAAGCCGGCGTGTCGGCTGACCCACACGCTGCCCGAGAAGCGGATAAATACGAAAAGCCAATCGCAAGCCGCGAACTGATTATGGAAACCCTGAACGAACAGGGAGAGCCACTGACACGCTGGCAGCTGGAAACCTTGCTGGAAATTCAGGACGAAGATGCTTCTGAAGCGCTGCGCCGACGCCTACGTGCGATGGAGCGTGATGGCCAGTTGATGCGAAACCGCAAAGCCCAGTATGTATTGTTAAGTAAGCTTGACCTTGTTGGTGGGCGTATCCAGGGTCACCGCGACGGCTTTGGCTTTCTTATCCCTGATGAAGGTAAAGATGATATTTTTCTCAGCGCCCGTGAAATGCGTCAGGTGTTTGATGGTGACCGTGCGTTAGTACGGGTTGGCGGTGAAGATCGCAAAGGCCGCAAAGAGGGTGCCATCGTTGAGGTACTGGAGCGAAATACTCACAAGTTGGTGGGCCGCTATCAGGGTAACGGCAGCTTCGGTTATATGGTGCCTGAGAACCAGCGTATTACTCAGGACATTCAGATAGTTCCGAATGAAGAAACTGTATTAGATTACCGCGACGGTCAGTTAGTTGTTGCGGAATTAGTGATGCCGCCAGGTAAGCGGAACAAGCCTACCGGCCGTGTTACGGAAGTGCTGGGTGACCATATGGCGCCGGGTATGGAAATCACCGTAGCGATTCATAATTACGATATTCCTGATCAGTGGAATGACGATGTTCGCCAGGCAACCTCTGAGCTCAGCGCTGAAGTTGAAGAGTCTGCGAAAAGTAACCGTATAGACCTGCGGCATTTGCCACTGGTTACCATCGACGGTGAAGATGCAAAAGACTTTGATGATGCTGTTTACTGTGAAGCCAAGAAGTCTGGCGGTTGGCGTCTGTGGGTCGCGATTGCTGATGTATCCTGGTATGTGCGCCCGGACTCTCCACTGGATGTCGAAGCGCATAAGCGCGGTAACTCAGTGTATTTCCCTGAGTTTGTTGTACCTATGTTACCTGAACTACTGTCCAATGGACTGTGCTCACTGAATCCACATGTTGACCGTTTGGCAATGGTTTGTGAAATGACCATCAGTGCCACTGGTAACCTTAGCGGATATAAATTCTATGAAGCTGTAATTCAGTCACATGCTCGCCTGACCTATACCAAGGTTGGCGCGATGTTGCAGGAAGCTGACAGTGATGACGGCAAAGCGTTGCGTGAAGAATACGCTGCTGTGGTGCCGCATCTGGAAGACTTGTACGGTTTATATCACGACTTGCGTAAAGCACGTGTAGAGCGTGGCGCTATTGATTTTGAGACTACTGAAACCCGGATTCTGTTCAGTGATGAACGCAAGATCGAAAAGATCATTCCTGTGGTACGTAATGATGCGCATAAGATCATTGAAGAATGTATGTTGTGTGCAAACGTCGCTTCTGCACGTTTATTGCGTAAGCTGAAGCAACCCGCGCTGTACCGTGTTCATGATGGCCCGAAAGAAGCCCGTATTGAAGCGCTGCGTAGCTATTTAGGTCCGTTAGGTCTGATGTTGGGTGGTGGCGATGAGCCGACACCAACAGACTATCAGGAGCTGACAGAAGCTCTGGAAGGTCGTGCTGATAAGCATGTTATTCAGATTATGATGCTGCGCTCTATGTCGCAGGCTGTTTACAGCCCGGAAGAGAAAGGTCACTTTGGTCTGAATTATCCTGCGTATACGCATTTTACTTCGCCAATTCGCCGTTATCCTGATCTGTTGGTACACCGCACAATTCGCGCGCTGATTCATAACGGTACAGACAGTAAGCAGCTGGACCGTTGTGAAGGTTTTGAGCAAAATAAAGCATTCCTGCATCAGTACACTATGGAGCAGGTGCTGGAGCTCGGTGAACACTGTTCTATGACCGAGCGGCGGGCTGATGATGCTACCCGAGATGTAATGTCCTGGTTGAAATGTGAGTACATGCAGGATCAGGTAGGCGGCGTCTTCGACGGCGTTATTTCGGCAGTGACTGGCTTTGGTTTATTTGTAGAGCTGGATGAAGCCTATGTTGAAGGTTTGATTCATATCTCTGCATTACCGGGTGATTATTATCATTATGATGCAGCCCATCAACGGCTGCAGGGTGAGCGTAGCGGTAAGAGCTTCCGTCTGGGTGATAAATTACGTGTGCAGGTTGTTCGGGTTGATCTTGATGAACGTAAGATTGATTTTGAATTACGTGAAACTTTAGAAACTGCCCGCAGCATGCGACCGGATGCTAAGCCTGCAAAGAAGAAGCGGAGTCAGCGGGAATTATTGCGTGATGGCGATATTAAACTGGCGAAGCTGTCAGATAAAAAGCGTCATAAGCGTGCACATCCGGGAGCTGTTAAAGCGCGGGAAGATCGTGATGGACAGCTGGCTTCTGAAGCACCGTCGATCACTGTAGAAAAAGCATCAGAAAAGTCGATTTCTGCCTGGCCGTCGGAAAACAAAGCGGCAAAAGGTAAGGTTGCAGAAGCAAAAGCTCCGCGTAAACGCCCGGCTAAAAATCAGGATGTGAATTCTGAAGTGCCTGCTGTGAATCCGAAGAAAAAATCAGTGCGTGCTTCTCTCAGTAAAGATGAGAAAGAGCTGATGACCTTATCGAAAAAACAGTCGAAAGGTTTAAGCAATCGTGCGAAAAAACGTAAGTTAAAAAAGCTGCGTCAGAAAACCGCTAAGTAAAATCATCCATGCTGAATCGTTTTTAGGCAGTGTAAAGCTGCCTAAGAGCGACGGGAAGCGATTGATTTTATTCATAGACTTGACTACCACGGCGGAAACAGGCAATTATTATTGAATGCCTGTTTAAAAGATGTGGTTAATCAGGTCTGAGAATAATAATAGTAAAGCGAGTCTGTTACCCCATGCCTAAAGTCGGAATGCCTGCCATCAGAAAGCCCCAGTTAATCGACGCGACTATGGAAGCGATTAATGAGGTAGGACTGCAGAAGGCCAGTGTTGCGATGATTAGCCGTTATGCCGGTGTATCTCCTGCCATCATCAACCACTATTTCGGTGGTAAAAACAGTTTGCTCGAAGCCACTATGCGCTCGGTGTTGCAGCAGTTATCTGAAGGTGTGCGTCAGCGACTCGATGAAACGGATACTGATGATGTTATCGCCCGGGTAAAGGCGATTGTTGGTGGTAACTTTGACCAGCGTCAGCTGGATTCTAAAGTGGTTAAAACCTGGCTGGCATTCTGGTCGCAGGCAATGCATGAACCGTCTCTTTACCGTTTGCAACGGGTTAATGAGCAACGTCTGCTGACGCATCTTAAAGTTGAGCTGAAAAGAGTTCTGCCAAATGAGCAGGCGGTGTTTGTTGCGCAAAGCATAGCGGCACTGATTGACGGTATCTGGCTTCGGGGAGCACTGGCACCTTCAGGTATTGATGGCGATCTGGCGCAACGCATTATTACTGATTATCTTGAACGGCAATTGCCGGCTGACATATTAAAAAAGTATTCTTGAGCAGGCTAAGCCTGCTGTAACCATTCTATAAACTGATGACTGACTTCTGGCTGACGCGGTGTCTGTGGCGCGCTGATGAAGTAGCCACTCTTGGTATTCAGGCTGAAGTCTTTCAGGCCAACTAAAATTTTGCTGTCGATCAGTTCGTCTACTAGCGTCCCCCAGCCAATTCCCATTCCTTGTCCGGCGATTGCCGCCTGAATCAACAGCGTGTAATTGTTGAATGTCAGTACCGGTTCTCCCGGCTGCACCTGGCTGCGGCGACCGTTAAATAATCCTGGCCAATCCATCCAACCTTCACCGGCGTCCGCACCGAGTTTTAGTAGCGGCAGGCTAGCCAGTTTCTTGTGGCTGGTGACCGGGCCATGTTTTGCTAAAAAGCCGGGGCTACATACAGGAAATACCTGTTCGGCAAACAGTGGCAGATTTTCACCGTTTGGCTGGCTGGCAAAGCGGATAGCGACATCGGCATCCTGGCTGCTGACTTCGTGGCTCCCCTGAGAAGTAATGATGCGAACTTCAGTGTCGGGATGTAATTCGCGAAATGCCGGTAATCGGGGGAGTAGCCAGTAAGCGGCAAATGCGAAATCAGTCGCGACATTTATATGCGGATGTTGCTTAGCGTTCTGCAACTTTTCAATACGGTCAGCGATATTGTTAAAGCCTTTCTGGCAGACCTCAAACAGCTGCTCTCCATCTTCTGTTAATTCCACTCCCCGATAAATTCTTCTGAAAAGCTGTAATTGCAGTTGTGTCTCAAGACCGCGCATTAACTGGCTTACTGCCGACTGGGTTGAACTCAGTTCCCTGGCGGCTGCAGTAAAGCTCAGGTGCCGGGCGGCAGCTTCAAATACTAATAAGCTTTGAGGTGAGGGTAGTCTGTCTCTTAGTAACATAAGTTCAACTTACTTTTATGATTAGTTTTAAGCTGGTTTACAGCTTAGATAAATATAATAAATACTAATGTTAACTGAAAGGCGTGAATCCATTTTTTTCCGTAGTTAGCAGAGTTGTATTGTCACTTTCCAGAAGCTGAGCAATGTTTCTCAGAAGGCGTAAGGGCTGCATTCTCCAGGCTAAAAATGGAGCGTTTCTTACAGGCACGTAAAATAAAAACAACAAAACAAGAGCAGTCTATGAGTATTAAACCCCCATTAACGAGTTTGCCTATTAAGACCGAGGATAAAGGCTTTTATTCAGGTTTTAATATAAACATAACCGTAACTTCAAAGCTGGCTGTCGGCAGTCTGGTGCTTTGGGCGATCGCTTTTCCTGACCAGGCCGCGGCTGTACTGGGTACGCTGAATAGCTTCATTCTGGAAAACTTTGGCACCTGGTATATATATGCCATGGCTTCATTTATCTGTGTGTGTTTTGCCTTAGCGGCCTGGCCTGCTGCCGGACGGCTCAAGTTGGGCCAGCAAGCTGACACTCCTGAGTTTTCTAATTTTTCCTGGTTCTCAATGATGTTTGGTGCGGGTATCGGGGTCGGGATGCTGACCTGGGCTGTGGCTGAACCTGTTTATCATTTTAAAAATAATCCCGATGTTATTCAGGGGATTGTAGATGGCGCTACACAGGCTAACTACCTGAATGCATTCAAGTGGTCTTACCTTCACTGGGGCTTTTCTGCCTGGGCTTCTTATGCCATAGCGGGACTGGCATTAGCGTATTTCTCTTATCGCCGCGGTTTACCGCTGACAATTCGTTCTTCGCTGACGCCCCTGTTCGGTAAGGCGTTATCAGGCCCATTGGGGAATATTGTCGATATTGTCGCTGTTATCGCAACTATTCTTGGTGTTGCTCAGACCTTAGGTTTTGGGGTGGAGCAGTTTGTGGCAGGTATGAGCCGTATCGGCATTGGTGAGTGGCTAGTGGATGCTGATGGTAATGCTTCCACGATGGGTATCATCGTCGCTGTCATAGTGATTATGGGGGCCTCGACTTTGTCTGCTTTATCTGGAGTAGGGAAAGGCATCAAATGGTTATCTAACCTAAATATGGGGCTGTCTATCTTTTTACTGGCGTTCCTGATGTTGTTCGGCTCAACCTGGTTTGGTATGGAAGCTTTGTTTGTTGGTACCTGGGAATACATCCTGGCGTTGCCGGAGATGATGCTGACTGTTTATCACTCAGATGGGCAAGAAGGCACAGCCGATAAGCTGGCCGGTTGGCAGGGAGCATGGTCTGTTTTCTACTGGGCCTGGTGGGTAGCGTTCGCACCTTTTGTAGGATTGTTCTTAGCCCGTATATCCAGGGGCCGTACCGTGCGTGAGTTTGTGCTTGGGGCGTTAATTGTTCCGGCTCTTATGTGCTTTGTCTGGTTCTCTTTTTCCGGTGGTACTGCGATCGATCTTGAGTTGTCTGGCGTTGCTAATGGCGCGATTTTCGGAGTGCCTGATGGCGATAAAATCTTTGCAATGGTACAGGTGATTCTGGGGGATACCCTTGGCTGGATGATGGCAGTGGTTATCGTAATACTGCTTATGACGTATCTGGTGACGTCTGCGGATTCCGCTGTGCTGATCGTGAACACTATCAATGCTGCCGGAGATGAGGGGCCAAAAGCCCGGCCACATATTATTTTCTGGGGTGTAGCTTTAGGTGCTGTTGTGGTTGCTTTGTTGCTGGTTGGTGGCTTAGGAGCCATCAGAACCGCAATGGTTATTGGTGCACTGCCTTTCTCATTAGTGATGGTTCTGATGGCGGTATCACTGCTTAAAGCAATTTACCGCGACGGCTTACGGGAAAAAGAGGGTGTGCCTTCAACTAAGTTGGAGGAGGCCCGGGCTGCAGAGTCCTAAGTCTTAAATTGATATCCAAGATGAGCAACGACTCCGGGCTTACCGGTCTGGAGTCGTTCATAAAACAAGTTAGGAAAATGTTATGAGTAATGCAGCGAAGCAACCCAATATTCTATTCATCATGGCGGACCAGATGGCTGCGCCAGTGCTGAAAGCTTATGGTGGGAAGACGGCTAAAACCCCAAATCTGGATAAACTGGCTGCCGGTGGAGTGGTATTTGAATCGGCTTATTGTAATAGCCCTTTATGCGCCCCAAGCCGCTATGTACTGATGACCGGTCAACTGCCGAGCAAAATCGGCGCTTACGATAACGCCGCAGAGTTTCCGGCGGATATTCCGACCTTTGCGCATTACCTGCGCAATTCAGGTTATCAAACGGCATTATCCGGCAAGATGCACTTTTGTGGTCCAGATCAGTTACATGGTTTTGAAGAGCGTCTGACAACAGATATTTACCCAGCGGATTATGGCTGGTTCCCTGACTGGGAAGATTTCGAGAGCCGTCCGACCTGGTATCACAATATGTCGTCAGTTACCCAGGCTGGCCCTACGGTGCGTACTAATCAGCTGGATTTTGATGATGAGGTTGTTTTTCATGCCAAGCGTTATCTGTTTGATCGCGCCCGTAATACCGGTGAACGGCCTTTCTGCCTGACGGTATCTATGACGCATCCCCATGATCCATACGCGATTCCAGAGGAATACTGGAACCGTTACAGTGATGAAGAGATTGAACTGCCATCTTTTGAGCTGGCTGACGATGAGCAGGATCCGCATTCAAAACGCCTGTTGCACGTTTATCAGATGAACCGTGAAAACATAACTGATCAGCAAGTACGTAATGCACGTCGTGCGTATTATGGCGCCTGTAGTTATATAGATGATCAGGTCGGTGCCTTGCTTAAAGCATTGGAAGACTCAGGTATGGCTGACGACACTATCGTTGTGTTCTCAGGTGATCACGGTGACATGCTGGGTGAGCGTGGGCTCTGGTACAAAATGAGTTACTTTGAATGGTCTGCCCGGGTACCTATGCTGGTATATGCACCGAAGCGTTTTCAGGCTGGGCGTGTATTTGAGTCTGTATCGACGATGGATTTACTGCCGACGTTTGCTGAACTGGCGAATGGAGGAAAAGCACCGGATTATGCCATGCCGATTGATGGTCGTAGCCTGATGCCACATCTTACCGGAGAGGGGGAGGCACACGATGAAGTCATTGGTGAATATATGGGAGAAGGTGTAATCGCGCCGATGTTCATGATTCGTCGTGGTGATTACAAGTATATCTGTTCGCAGCCGGACCCTGATCAACTGTTTAATCTGAAGAATGATCCTCAGGAGCGTATCAACCTTGCTGAACTGGAAGAGCACGCAGAGCTGTTAGCAGAGCTTCGTGCTGAAGCGGCTGAGCGCTGGGACAGCGACGCAATTACCCGTGATGTGATTATCAGTCAGCGACGCCGTCGTTTGGTAGCTCAGGCGCATAAGCTGGGCAAGGTGCCTGAGTGGGATCATCAGCCTATTTTTGATTCCAGCACCATGTACATGCGCAATAACGTCGATCTGGATGATCTGGAAGCTAAAGCACGTTTCCCGCGCATTGCGGATAAAGCGTCTTAAAAACATGGCCCTGGGAAGGCGGGCAGATTTGTGGCTGTCCGCCAGTCATTTCTATCAATAACAGTAAATACGTGAAATATGAAAACGCCTGAATATTTATTGTTCAACGCTGTGTTGTTGGGCTCTGGTACTGTGCCGGCTACCGGTTTTCAGGCTAGCCAGACTATAGGCTTATTGATCCAGGGTAAATTGATCTCAACTCTACCGTTGCATTGGTCAGTATCACGTTAAAAGAATTGGGTTATAACGCAGAACAGCGCAGTGCAGTATTTAGCTACAAAGTGAGTTTTACCTTGCGAGTCACTCTTGAGTGGCTTTTTCAACCGGCCGGAGTGCCGGTTTTTTTGTGTATTTTCGCTCAACAAGGTCTGACTGATATTGATGCCTTTGTGCTTTAGCACTGAAAGATAGCTTGTTGCCGTAGCAACTATACCCGAAATGGTTGGTCGAGTAGATGAATAGCGTTTTGAAAACTTGTGTCACAGGTATCTTGGCGTAGTCTGAAAAGACGCCTCAGGTTTGGTTTACCTGAGGCAAGCAGCATCAGGCCAGCAGCGTTATTAGCAATGGTTGAAAAGGATCTCACAGGAATAATGCTATACGGCTAACAGAAACAGTTTTCTGGTCGGAGAAGCGCGTGAGCACAGAAGAAGATTTTGCCCATCTGCCCGTTTTTGAAACCGTTGAGCAGCTTAATGCATTCGATGTAATGCCGGACCCTGTGTGGGTGTTTGATGTTGATGCCTACGGCTTTTGGTGGGGTAATTTGCGGGCTGTTGAATACTGGGGGCTGAAGCATTTTCAGCAACTTGTCGATAAAGATCTTTCTTCTGATACCGACGGTGCCCGTAACCGGATTCGTGGTATTTTCGAAAAAGCATCTCAGGAGGGGATGACCTCCGATCCCTGGACAACCTATCCGAACGGCGAAGCTACAACCGTTCTTATTCGCCATAAAGCTGCGTTGGTGGGGCCGCAACGGCATCGGGCGATTATTGGTTTTGTGTTGGAAGAACACCAGCTGGGAGAGGCCGAGCAACTACTGTTTGCTGAAGCAACCAGGTATGCCTCAGTAGCAGTGACGAGTTACACACTCGATGGTGATTTATTGTTTGAGAATCCGGCATCTGCGAATTTATACGGATATGAGCGACGGGATAATTTACCGGAAGATATATCTTTATTTGAGAGCCGTTTTTCCGATCCGCAGGAAGCCCGGGAGCGATTGCAAAAAGGGCGTGATGGCGAAGACTGCAAGCGAACCCATTTGATGGTGACTCAGCAGGGAGTGCAAAGGCATACCGTTGATATTCGCAGTAGCCGGCATCCGCTGACCGGTGAGTTCCTGTTATTAGTATCCGAATATGATGTGACCGCTCTGCATAATGCATTGCAGGAAGCTGAGCTGGCGAAGGACGAGCTGAAAAAATTAGCAAACTATGATGCGTTGACCAATTTGCCCGGGGTGCGTTTATGTCGGCAGCGGATAGATAGTGGAGTGGAATTTGCCCGGAAAAATAATCAGCGTTTTGCGCTTATGTTTCTCGATCTGGATGGCTTTAAAGCGATAAATGACACCCATGGCCATTTGACCGGGGATGAGTTGTTGAAAGTAATTGCTGAGCGGCTGTCGCGCATTGTTAGAGGTTCAGATACTGTAGGCCGGATTGGTGGCGATGAGTTTATTATTTTACTGGAACAAGTCAGCACTGAAGATGTAGCAGTGATTATTGCCGAAGAGATTTTACAGATATTTGCTGAGCCCTTTCATGTTGTCAGTGAATGTGGTGCTGATCTTATGCTGAGTGTCGGTGTCAGTATTGGGATATCTGTATTCCCGGATTATGCAGCAGATGCTAAAGAGTTATTTTGTCAGGCGGATCAGGCGATGTATCAGGTCAAGCAGGCCGGCAAGAATAACTTCAGCCTGGCTGATACTGTTGAGTGCTAACCTCTTCGCTGCTTTATACGTGATGTCACAGCAATAATCAGCCAGCTGGCCAGTACGAAAGGTGCTGTAAAAGCCGGTACCTCCGCCAGTTGAAATCCTCGCATTAGTAATATGCTGATACCTATGCCCAGCAGTGGCAGTATAAACCGGCGGGGAAAGTGCGCCGCCAGTGCTATGCCGGCCAGTACTGCATTGTAGCTGTAGCTGCCATTATTGATCAGATGCTCTGGGAAGCCGAGTATACCTGCGATGAATACGCCTGTGGCGCTGGCAATCAGAGTCCACATTGCTGCCAGCCGGGAATAACAGAGCAGCCCAGCCAGACACAAAATGCCACTCAGGGCATTATCCTGAAAGACTACCTGACCGATGCCTCTGGCAACTGCTGTATAGAACTGATCAATCTCAGTGCCGGTTGGCAGGGGAGGTAAACTGAGCTGTAACCCGCCGGCAATCAGCAAGATTACCCAGCCGGTGAGAATATAAGGGGCTGTAAATGGCGGCAAAGCGCTGCGCTGCTGAAACTGCTGTAACAGCAAAATAGTTAGGGCGCTGCCGGCAATAATCAGAAGCAGTGAGGCTAGCGTGACGGCTAAAGTGTTGCTGATTGCCAGTGCCAGCAGGGCTGCATTGAAACCGTATAGCCCCTGACTAATATCCGTTGCGGTTACTTTCAGTAGCCGGGCAGTTAAAAGGCTTGTCAGAATGGCTGCCAGGGCAATAATTGCCTGGCTCAGGGAGTTAACTGCAATGGCCAGGACGAACAGGAATCCTGCACGGCTGCTGGGTTGCAGAAAAATCTGCCCATAGCTGCGAAGTATGGCGTTGTGGCAAATCACAGATGGAATCTTCAGCATAATCTGATTGGCTACGTTGGTTTAGCTTTAGATAAGATTTGTTTGAGCGATTAAGTCTGCTTAGCTGGCCATAATCGTGAGGCATGGTAAGTGCTTATGTGTGCGTTGATTACCACAAACAGAATAGTACGGACTATAGCGTGCTGATGCTATTCAGATTTTACCGATTTTAGGTGATTTACCGGCATACGAAAAAGGCAGGTTCTCTGAGCCTGCTTTTGGATTCATTGTCTGTCATGCAGGGCGGTTTTCGATAAGTTCATGCTTAAGCTGGATACGGATCGGTGGATTAAGGACCGAAAAAGGCTCGTCCATGAGCAAAATGTCGCTATTAATAGCGAACGCTCTCGCAAATCAAACCCGTTGTGCACACCTCTGGAAAGACGGTGAGGGTGTTTAGTGCACTATTCGTTAAACCAGTCGTTTTGAACTTTTCTATTGCCATCTGATGGTGGGCAATGTGGGCTATACCTTGTTTTTTTTAGGCTCTGTGCAGAGTTGTCTAAAGCTCTTAGCCTGAAGCCAGTGGCAGACTGCCCGAGTGTCAAAGGTATCGAAAACAATTTGCCCCTGGAGATAATGGCTCTGTATCAGGCTGTTATCCGCCAGGGGTAAGGTCTGGCTCAGATCTTTCGTTTTGGTGCGCCTATGCGTTGGCGTTCCTGCCATTGTTCGTCGATCCATACGTCGACATTGGCGTCCGCCAGGGCCTGCTTACCCAGAATCATGTCGGCAGCTTTTTCTGCCACCATGATGCTTGGAGCATTCAGGTTGCCGTTTGGAATGGTTGGGAAGATGGACGAATCAACAACGCGTAATGCTTCTATTCCCCGGACCTTGCACTGGTTGTCCAGTACGGCCATTGGGTCATTGTCGGCACCTAATTTACAGGTACAGGAAGGGTGGTAAGCGCTCTCAACGTTTTCGCGTACCCAACGGTCAATGTCTTCGTCTGATGTGATATTCAGGCCAGGCTGAATCTCTTCGCCACGGAATTCATCCATTGCTGGCTGGTTGAGAATTTCACGGCTCAGGCGAATAGTATCGCGCCAGTCCTGCTTGTCCTGTTCAGTGCCAATGTAGTTAAAGATAATGCGTGGCTTAGCTGCAGGATCATTACTGGTGATCCAGACCTTGCCGCGGCTTTCCGGCTTGTTTGGTCCAACGTGCACCTGGAAACCGTGCCCGGCAAATGCTGCCTGACCGTCGTAACGCATTGCCGCTGGCAGGAAGTGATACTGAATATTTGGCCACTTCAGACCTTCGCGGGAGCGAATAAATGCACAGGATTCAAAATGGTTAGTAGCGCCTAAACCGTCTTTGAACAGAATCCAGCGGGTACCAATCATACCTTTGCTGATCAGGCCTAGTTTGCTGTTCAGTGAGATTGGCTGCTTGCAGTGATACTGGAAATATACTTCCAGGTGATCCTGCAGGTTTTCACCGACCCCAGGTAAATCCTGAACAACGTCTACACCTGCATCCTGCAGTACTTTTGCCGGGCCAATACCAGACAGTTGCAGCAGTTGCGGTGAGCCAATAGAGCCAGCGCTGAGAATGACTTCTTTACGGGCAGTTGCTGTTTTAATGCTGCCGCCTTGCTGGTATTCGATACCTGTTGCTGTTTTGCCGTCGAGCAGAACTTTACGGGTCAGAACACCGCTGATCAGTGTCAGGTTAGGGCGCTTCAGAGCCGGACGTAAATGTGCATTCGATGTTGATGCGCGTACGCCGCCATCAACAGTCATATGCATCGGGCCAAAGCCTTCCTGACGGTAACCGTTGTAATCATCCGTCGTTGGGTAACCCGCCTCTTCACCGGCATCAATAAATGCCTGGTAAAGTGGATTAAGCTTCATTTCGTTACCGTTACAGGTGCCAACAGGGCCGTTGCCACCGCGGTAGGCATCTTCACCTTTGTACCAGGTTTCGGCTTTTTTGAAATACGGCACACATTGCTGATATCCCCAGCCCTTTGCGCCGTGCTCTTCCCATTCGTCATAGTCACAGGCGTGACCACGCACGTATACCATGCCATTAATAGAAGAACCGCCTCCTAGTACTTTGCCACGTGGGCAGTGCATTTCGCGGTTATCCAGATGCGGTTCTTTATCGGTATGGAACTGCCATGCGTATTTTTCGGTATTCATCGGATACGACAGAGCTGTCGGCATCTGGATGAAAATACTCTTGTCGCTGCCGCCAGCTTCTAACAGCAGAACTTTATTGTTGCTGTCTTCTGTCAGGCGATTGGCCAGTACGCAACCGGCAGAGCCGGCACCAACAACGATGTAATCAAATTCAGTATTGCTCATCAGTTAACCTCAGCTATATGGGCAGTCGATGTCGCCCAGCTCTACAAAGACGCTCTTCACCTGGGTGTAGTTATTCAGAGTATCGATACCGTTTTCACGACCGATACCTGATTGCTTATAACCGCCAACTGGCATTTCAGCAGGAGACGCACCCCAGTTGTTGATCCAGCAGATACCTGCCTGTAAGCGGGCAATGACGCGGTGAGCGCGAGAGAAGTCTTTAGTGAATACGCCAGCTGCAAGGCCGAATTCTGTATCGTTAGCGCGGCGGATAACTTCTTCTTCATCGCTGAAGCGCAGGATGGACATTACCGGGCCAAAGATCTCGTCTTTAACGTTTGGCATCTCATCAGTACAGTCAGCGAAGACGGTAGGTGCTACGAAATAGCCTTTATCCAGACCATTTTCAGTGACACGGTTGCCGCCGCATACCAGGCGAGCACCTGCTTCTTTTGCAGCTTCAATATATTCGAGTACTTTGAACATGTGCTTTTCTGAAATTAAAGCGCCTACCTGAGTATCCAGATCGGTAGGATCACCGATGATCATACGACCAGTACGTTCAGCAACCTGTGAGACAAATTCGTCATAAATGCTGTCGTGAACAAATACCCGGGTACCGTTAGTGCAGACTTCACCCTGAGTGTAGAAGTTTGCCAGCATGGCACCGGAAACGGCGTTTTTCAGATCGGCATCACCAAACACTACAAGTGGTGATTTACCACCCAGTTCCATCGTCACGTCTTTCAAAGTGCCGGCTGCGTCAGCCATTACTTTCTTACCTGTGCCGCATTCGCCAGTGAATGATACTTTTTCAATTTCAGGATGGCGGGACAAGGCCTGACCTACGCGGTAGTCACCCTGAACAACGTTAAATACGCCATCCGGCATGCCAGCTTCAGAATAAATTTCAGCCAGTTTAAGAACAGAAAGCGGGGTTTCTTCAGAAGGCTTGAACACCAGCGCGTTACCGGCAGCCAGGCAAGGGCCTGACTTCCACATTGCGATCTGGATAGGGTAGTTCCAGGCACCAATACCAGCGCATACACCCAGTGGCTCGCGGCGGCTATAGAAGAAGTTATTGCCGCCCAGGTCTTGCTGCTGACCATGAATGGTTGCTGCCAGGCCGGCAAAGAATTCAACAACATCAGCACCGGTGGCAATATCTACACAGTTAGCTTCCTGCATAGGTTTACCTGTATCCAGTACTTCCAGTGCTGCCAGTTCATCGTTACGTTCACGCAGAATAGCAACGGCTTTCATCATGATACGGCCGCGGTCAGCACCGGACATAGCTGACCATTCAGCAAAGCCTTTTTTAGCGCTTTCTACTGCTGCATCTACGTCCGCCAGAGACGCTTGGTGGACTTCGCCGATCGCTTCGCCAGTTGCCGGGTTACGGGTAATAAAGGTTTCACCGGACGTAGCGTCCTGGTAGCGGCCATGAATGTATAAGGCGTGTTGCATAGTCTGTGCACCCTGTTAGCAGTCGGTTTCGCGGAATAAAGCTGCGGTGGCCGAAGGCTTTAGATTTTTATTGATTGGTCATTTAATTAAAAATAACTTTGGCGATTTTTTGATCCGTTGTCAAATCTATTCATGGTCGTTTCCGGCAATGGTCGCGGATGGTCAAGTTGAGTAATTTTCAGGTTGTCTGGTGTGGCGGAATAACTATTTATGTATTTGAAGTACCTATTTTGAAAAGGGCGTTCAGGGAAGAGTCAGGGGAATAAGTGTGCTAGTATTAACAGCAATGTTTAATTAGCTGCAAAGAAAGCAAATGTTTTCAGCAAGATAGGGAAATCAAGACTTGCTAGTTGTGTTTTATTGCTGATTATTGAATGACTGCAGCACCAGAATAGAATTCTAAAAATATCGGGGGATATGGTGCATGGCTAAGCTGAAAGAGCTTTGCTCGCGCGTGGGCGCTAATTTTTTATGGCTGGCGGTTCTGCCAGTATCTGCTCATGCAGAAAACTTGCTGGATGTTTATCAGCAGGCGCGTGAGAATGATCCTGTCTATCAGGCAGGGTTTCATCAGCATGAAGCTTCCAGGGAAGTCTACGAACAGGCCCGGGCTTTACTGCTACCCAACGTTAAGTTTGATATTAGTCGCACGGATACCACTCAGGATATTGTCAGCTCTGATAATCAGGTGTTTAGTCAGGGCAGTACTTCTTATCCTACAGATGAAATGAGTCTGTCGATTACTCAGTCTGTTTATAGTTTTGCGAACTGGGCCAACTTTAAAAAATCCAAAGAAGACGTAAAGCGGGTTGCTGCCGAGCTGGAAGACGTTCGTCAGGACTTAGTCATGCGCGTCGCGGAAGCTTATTTTACAGCTTTGAAAGAACGCGATAGCTATCTGGCGATCAGAGCCGAAGTAACAGCACTGGAAAAACATTACGAACTGGTACAGAACCAGCGTGCAGAAGGTCTGGCGCGGATGACGGATCTGCTGGATTCGCAGGCGCGTTATATGCAAGCGCAGGCCCGGGAAGTTGAAATCAGTAATGATTTACGTGATGCCATTCAGGGGCTGCAGGAACTGACAGGTACATTGCCTGAATCTCTGGTTTCATTGGGTGATGTGTTAGAGCTCGTAAGCCCTGAGCCGATGATGGTTGATGCCTGGGTTGAAAGTGCTCAGCGTCAGAATCCGATGTTACTGGCCAAGCAAAATGCATTGGCGGTTGCCTGGCAGGAAGTGCGGCGCCAAAAAGGTGGTCATTATCCTACGCTGGATCTGGTTGTTACTCAGCAAACCCGGGAAACCCAGGGGTCTTTGTTTGGTGGTGGCAGTGAAGTAGATACTCAGGATATCCTGCTTAAATTCACCTTGCCTATTTATTCCGGTGGTGCAGTTTCTTCCAAGGTACGGGAAACGATCAACCTGCATAATAAAGCCAAGGATGAGCTTGAGCAGGAATGGCGCAAGGCTGGCCGTGAAACCCGTGCTGCTTTCAGCGGTGTTGCCGGGGCTATCACTAAAGTAAATGCATTACAGCGTTCGGTTGATGCTTATGAACTGGCGGTGGATGCAAAACGGACATCTTTTGAATCAGGATTGATCTCCAGTGTCAGTGTACTGGATGCTGAGCGCGATCTGTTTATTGCCCGCAGTGATTTTTCTGCTGCACGCTATGAATATCTGTTAAATACTCTGCGCCTCAAACGGGCAGCCGGTACTTTGAATGTTCAGGATCTGGAGCAGATCAATGCTGAGTTACAAGGGGCTGACGTTACCACGGATGTTGATGCGATGATGGCTGCTGAAAATGCTGCTGCGCTGAATGCGCCAGTGCGGCAGGCAGAGTCATTTGCAGCCAATAACCTGCAGGCTGACGTTCGGGTACGCAGTGTTGTTTTTCAGGATGTTAACAGCAGTGCAGAGTCTGATGATCAGCAGCTGGCAAATGTAAAGCCAGCGACATCAGTATCTGTGACCACAGATACTGCACCGGCATCTTTAACTACCTCCTCTTCTTTTTCGAATACACCTGTTGATACTGAGCAGGACATGCAGGCAGACGGCTGGCTAAATCAGTTGCCGGCTGATGCTTTTGTGGTGCAGCTAGCGAAAGGTGGTAACGAAGTTGCCATTCAGCGTTTTATTCGTAAACACGGCCTTGACAGTCAGGCAGCGTATTACCGTACAGAGCGGGACTCGGGGCAAATTGTTTTCGTCCTGATAACGTCACCTTTCAAAACAGTTGCAGCAGCAAAAGAAGCGGTAGCAGAGATGCCGGCAGCGGTACGAAAAGGGATCTGGATTCGCAATGTCTCAACTTTGCAGGGCATGTATCGACAGCCGGGCGCTGAAGCTTAATGCAGATTGCCGAGCAGGCCGCTGCGTTTAAAGCGGCATATGCTGCCAGCGGAGAACCATTCGGTTATGAAACTTCGTGCAAGCTGGTACCAGGTTGCGCGTTAACAGAACGTTTTTTAATTAGCATCCATAAGGATGCATTTGTGTCTCTGGGGTTGAAGGAGTTATTGCCTGCAGAGGTGCTTAAAAATGTACCTGCAGATTTATGGAGCTGGTATGACGCAGGTTTGCCAGCTGCAGATGTGGTTCATTTTGGTTTTGAGTCTTCAGCGAAGCCAGTATTGAAGCTTTATCTGGAGAGCACAAGTGCATTTTACACTGGTCTTAAGTATGACTCCCGGAATCGCATCATGGTTTATGATGCGCTGAAGTGGGGAGCTGAATTAACGCCGGTTAATAGCCAGTATGTATGCCGGCCTGAACAGTCTGAAGAGGTATTAGAGCAGACAATAGTTGGCTGTTTTCCTGTGGATCAGAAAGAGGCAAGCCAGTTGGCAAAGGGTTATCTGCAGCAGGCACTTAAAATATTGCCGGCCAAGCAGTTGCTAATGTTGGAAGTCGAAGAACAGGGCAGTATTAGACAGTCGTTCGATCTGAATTTATATGATCTTGAACAGACTGTGATGCAGTGGGCTGATCTTATTCGTGATACCTGGCAATTACAGCAGCTAGATAGCCAGTCACTGGAAATGTTTTTGCAAACTCATGGCGATAAAGTATTGGGCCATGTGTCTGCGGGTACCGGTCGGGATGGGCAGGTATTTTTTACATTGTATTTCGGTGCCACCGAACAGGTACCGGAAGCAACATAAGTTTTTATAGCCGCTGCTTTTTATAGCGGATAAAGAAAGAGGAAATACAAGTGGCAACGCAATTATTGATTTACGGACAGGTAGAAGCAGTAAACAAACAGCGCCATGTTGATTGGTCTATTAAAGCTGGCAATAACTATAGCTTTGCTAAGCAAGTTAACTCTGTTCCTTTGATGGCTGTTGAGTTTCCAAGTGCAGCTGATGACTACAGCATCGTATTTGCCGGTGCTGACGATGAGATTTTACCAGTAGTTGTTATGGGGGTTCGTGAAGATGAGAACCTTTACGTAGCGGAAGACGGTAGCTGGGATGCGAACTATGTGCCTGCATTTATTCGCCGTTATCCATTTGTTTTTGCCAGCACCGATGATGGCAGCACGCTGACACTATGTCTGGATGAGAATTACGAAGGCTGTAATCAGGAAGGTCGCGGTGAGCGGTTGTTTGATGCCGACGGCGAGCAGACTCAGTATCTGACTAAGGTTGTTGATTTCCTTCAGGATTATCAAAGCCATTATCAGCGTACGCAGACATTCTGTAAGAAGCTGAATGAACTGGATGTATTCGAAGATATGGGCGCTAAATTCACTTTGCCATCTGGTGAAGAACGCACGCTGACAGGCTTTAAAGTAATCAGCCGTGAAAAGCTTAAAGCGATTCCTCAGGAAGAGCTGGCTGCGTTAATGGCTAATGATGGTCTGGAACTGATTTATCTGCACCTGCATTCGATGCGTAACCTGAATAAGGTTCTGCAAAACATGCCACAGCAGGCGACTGTTGCGGACGATACGGATACTGCTGAAGCAGACGTACAGCACTGAGTTTTTAACTCATGTGAGGGTGTGCCGGAGTATGCACACTTAACAATTTTTTAACACGCGGAGTGCGTGTTAATTGCCACGGAGAAGGCGTTTATAACGATAAACAAAGGCTCTGTTCAATGGGCCTGAAACTGGGTTCAAGGCTATGGCTAATTACAACCAGAACGACAAGAAAAACCGTAATGCCGGAAAGAAAGGCAAGTCGGATGCAAGTCGAATTCCTCGGTTGAATAAGCTGTTCAATGAAGTTTCTAAGGCATTGCGCCCGACTACTGATGAGCAGATTAATACCTTTAAGCTAGAGCAGCTTGAGCCCCGTTTATTGTTGTCTGCTGATCCCCTAGCGGCACTGGCCGCATCATCTGAAGTCACCTTACAGGTGGTCAGTAATGCTGCGTCTGAACAGTTTATTCAGCTGATCGATAGCAGTGCCGGTGGTAACAATGCAGTACTGGGTGAGCGTAAGATCGCTGATATTGCTGCGAACAGCATTATTACAGTTACCGGGTCAGCCGGTAACGATACCCTGACCGTTGATAAGTCTTTTCTTGATCTTGGTGAACGTCAGTTTGCGATACAGTTCGATGGTCAGGGCGGTACCGATGAAGTAAAAGCTGGTAATACAGTTAAAACCAGTGACTGGCAGGTTAGCGGTGACAACACCGGTACTATGGGGACTAACGGTATTGTTGAATTCCTCAATACTGAAAAACTCAGCGCTACTAATGCCAGTGATTCTTCACATACACTTTCCGCGATTAACAATACCTACAACTGGGGAATTAATGCCGATGGTGCGGGTATTCTCAGCACCATGGAAACCGTTTCAGGTAGCATTCTAAAAGGTAAAACAACGACGTCGGTTGAGTTCAGTGGCTTTGACGATCTGGGTGGTAGCGGCAGTGATTATCTGGATTATTCCCAGTATGGCAGTGCAACCAATGTCGATTTAGAAGCCGAAACAGCTACCGGTTTTGATGGTGTTACCGGCGTTAATGTTCTGATCGGCTCTGCTCAGGCGGATACCTTTAAAGGCGACACTAACAACAACCTGTTTGTGACTGGAATGGGCGACAGCGTTGATGGTAATAGCGGCTACGACAGCGTTATGTACCAGGAAACTGGCGTTACCGGGCAGGATA
Source organism: Aliamphritea ceti (assembly GCF_024347215.1). Lineage (NCBI taxonomy): Bacteria > Pseudomonadati > Pseudomonadota > Gammaproteobacteria > Oceanospirillales > Oceanospirillaceae > Aliamphritea > Aliamphritea ceti. The sequence goes on along the minus strand of NZ_AP025282.1, from coordinate 4,190,182 downwards.
TTAAGGTCAGTGTTGATAAAGCAGGTTCTGACTTTACCTATGCAAGCGGTGCCTGGGATGGTTCAGCTTTTACGGCTGATGGCCAGAGTATGTCAGCCATCAATGTTGATTTACTGGCTGCTCAGGGTGGTTCCGGGGATAACTATTTTGATTTTTCTGCTGCCGATGTAACAGTGCATCTGGATGGTGGTGCCGGCGATGATACTTTGTTGGGCGGCAGCGGCGATGATGTACTGATCGGCGGTTTAGGTACTGACCAATTGACCGGCGGTGCAGGCAGTGACGAAGTTATTGAAGTTCGCGCTGCAGACTTCCGGTTAACGACCAATAAACTGCGGGTAGGCACTGATGGTGAAGATACACTGACAGGTGTTGAGTCTGTTTATCTGCGGGCGTTATCTGCGAGTGGTGATACCGTCGGTAAAACCCTTGATGCCCGTGGTGCTGATGCCTTCAGCATTACCCTTGAAGGTACTGATCTGGCGGATATGCTTTACGCATCTGACCATGGCGATACCCTTACGGGTAATGGTGGGGCTGACACAATTACAGCCGGTGCGGGTGCAGACACTCTCAGTGAGAGCTTTTCTGGCAGAGCAAATATCAGTGTTTCCGGTGCTAATTATGCGCTGGATCTGGCGCAGGGTACGACGGAACAGTGGACGCTGGATATTCCGGTGGTAACCACCGGTACTGGCTATGTACTAACGATTATCGATGCCAACGGCACTCATACCAGTGATGAGATTGCCTGGGGCAGTACAGCTCGGGATGTTACCCGAGCGATTGAAAAAACTCTGAATCTTAATTACGGCCAACTGAGTATTAGTCAGAGTGGCAGTCAGTGGCAGATAGATTTTAATGGTCTTTACGCCGGTCAGGCTGTTGCCACGAGTGTATCTGCAAATAATGGCGTGACTGCAGCCATTGCCCGTCAGGGTGCTGCAATCAGTGATACCTTAGTTGGCTTTACCGCGGCGGATACTATTTCCGTTACCGGTAGTGCGACAGCGGACAATGTTGATTTAAGTGCTTTTGCCGGTAATGCCGTTATCAGTACCTTTGGCGGCAGCGATATTATAAAAGGCGCGCAGGGAACCAACACTATTGCTTCCGGTGCTGGCAACGACACAATTTATGTGACTGGCAGCAGTAATGATCAGATTGATGCTGGCAGCGGTGAAGATACGCTGATTGCTGATCTGAGCAGTAACACAGGTACGGCTCACAGCTTTACTCTGTCGAACCACCAGTTAGCCATCAACAGTGCACTGATCAGCCTGCAAGGCATTGAATCTGCAGATTTAATCGGTGCCAACCTGAATGACACCTTTGATGCCAGCGATTTCCACGGTGTATCCGCCAGTACTGATCTTAATCATGTCACTGGCTGGGATGCGCTGACTGAACATACCCTGCGCTTCACACTGGATGACGGTAGCGACACTATCGTTGATGTGGATGTCACTACGGCCTCAACGCTGGAAGAGCTGATTGCACTTATTAATGCAGCAGACTCACGTTCCAGTGGCGCGTTGACTGCAAGCTTTAATCAGCAGAATGGCGCGGTTGATCTTGCCGGCCTGAGCAACCTGGCCGTTGCCGGTACTGATCAGAGTATTCTCAGTATTCTGGGATTGACGCCGGGCAGTGTCAGCGGTTCTGTTGTCAGCGGTTTGAGCCTGAGCTTATTGGCATCGCTGCAACTGACCAGCCAGAAAGGTAATGGCGGCAATGATAGCTATATCGGCTCTAAAGGTAAGGACCGCTTCATTATTGGTATGGGAGATACTTCCGTAAGCGGCGGTATCGGTACTGATACTATCGTTGCTGCAACCAATGCAACACATACGGAACTGGTGCTGGCAGATAGCTCCCTGACCTGGAAAGGCACAGGACAGACTGATACCAGTGTTACTTTGACCAGCGTTGAAGCAGCAGAGCTTACAGCGGCTACTGGCGCTACTGCCCTTGATGGCAGTGCTGCCAGTCTGACCCAGACCCTTGATGCGGCGAATACCACAGCCAGCCTCACCGGTGGTACCGGTACCAATGAGTTACGTATAGACATTGGCAGCCGCACACAGGCGGTAGATGTCACCGTCAACGATGCTGCGACCAGTAATGATGTTGTGTTTTACGGTGGTACAGGTGTTTTTGGTACCTCAGATTTTAACTGGGCCAACATTACTGGCAGTAACTACACCTTCGTTAGCGAAAGTAATGGTGACCTGACGATCAGTAATAATGTTTTAGTTGTTGGTCAGTCGGTTAAATTCCGCACCGGCAGCGGCACTATTACTGTTAGTGCTGATCTGAAAACTGATAACGCTAGCGGTAAAGCTGGCAATATTACCCTGGAAGCCCGACATATAGTTGTTGCCAGCGGTGTGACAATATCGGCACAGGGTAACAGCCTGGCTAACAGTGGTGATATCACCCTATATGCATCTGATTCACGCAATGAAATCAAAGGTCTGGGTTTCTATAATTTCGATAAAGTCAGCGCAACCGTTACCGTTAATGCTAATGCGGTTATTCAGGGTAAGGATATTGATATTCAGGCCCGTGCTGAGTCGAATCCGGATGTTACTGTTTCAGGTGGCGGCGGTACTGTCGATACGTCATATTTTGATATAGGAAATCTGAAGAATGATCTTGAGCAGCAAAGTTTGTTCTTCGGTTATTCCCGTTCGGAAGTAGATACAAAAGTCAGTATTGCTTCCGGAGCTGTGCTGGAAGGTGACAATGTCACTATTAAAGCCCGTTCTATTGCCCGGGTAGTATCTGAACCTATTTCTCTTGCGCTGTCTGTTGCAATCGGCAGTTTAAAATCCACCGCTGATGTACAGATGGACGGTACTGTTTTAGCGGCTGGAAATGTGGATATCTCCGGTCAGTCAGATAATTATCTGAAAGTGGTTGCTAAACCATTATTCAATATCGGTGCAAGTGCCGGCGGCTTTGCTGCCAGTGTAGCTGTTGGTTTATTGGAATCTACAACGGATGTTGAGGTTTCCGGATCTGCCAATATTGTTGCCGGTGGCAATCTGAATGTGAAAGCGAGTAGCTTTGACTTCAGTTATGTTGGTGCTGAAAGTGACGCCGGCAACGACGGTAAGCTGGCGGCCAGTGTAGCAGTACATATTGAAAACAGTGATACCAATGCAACCTTAGCTGGTAAGTCTCTGATTGCGGATAATATCAGTGTTGATGCGTCACAGGCGCAGGGCCGGGTTGATGGTAACTGGGGAACTTTAGCGCATGCGGTTGTAGATCGTGTACCTAGTGTTATAGATAAATATAAAGAATCTCTGAAAGCTAAAGGTGGTGCTACAGCTGTTGGCGGTTTGCCGATAGTTAGCACGTTGTTAACGAATAAAAACCGCTTAGCGCCTACCAAGTTTACCGCCGGTATAGCGCTGGTGTATGCAGATGATACTAACCGGGTTAAATCACTGATTGGTTTGGATGGTGTCAGCAGTGATCTTCAGTTAGGCGGTTCACTGAATCAGACAGCAACGGCCGATAGCCGTTTACTGACTTCAGTTGAGTCCACTTCCAGCAGTCCGTCTCAGTTGTCCCAGGTTGCCGGAGCAGTCGGCAGTAGCACTGGCGGTACAGGCTTCCAACAGGTACCTTTTGGTGGCGCGGTGTCAGTTGCTATCGCGGATCTGAATAACGATGCTAAAGCCCATGTGCAGGGCAATACTAAGATAGATGCGTTAGGCAAGATTAATGTTGATGCCAAAGCGCAGAACCTGACTGGCATTATCAGCACCGATACGACCTTTAAGTACGTTAAACCTGCACTGATCAGCACCGGCCAGATTAATACTGATTACACAATTAACACCGGCGATTTGATTCGTCTGGATGACAGTAATTACAGCTGGCAGCAATCGCTGGCAGAAGAAGAGCCAGAGATTGGGTTGTTTGGTGCTGTGTATAAGTATCTGGGTGCAGATACAACGACAATGCGGCTGGATAGCACTGATTTCAGCGATGCTAATAACTGGGAGTTACTGGGCGATCAGTTCACCAGTATCCCAAGTCAGTTATTAGGTGGTGCTTCAGATATTTATCTGCTGGATAACTCGATTAAATCCACTGCAGCAGGCGCTAAAGTATCACTGGCGTTAAACTTCTCACTTATGGATTCAACTCAGTCTGCTGATGCCCGGGTAAAAGGCAATGTGCAGATTAACCAGCGGACTGCGTTAGAGAACAGTTTCGATAGCAGTACAGAAGCAAAGGCTTTTGCTGATGCCGCGACTTTACTGGCAACACCGATGGCCAGCGGTGACCGTGATCTGAGTCTTAATGCTGATACTGTGAATAAGTCGGTTGACTGGGTGGGTAATAAAACTGCGACCTCTTCGACTTATCCCGGTCTTAAACAGTATTACCAGTTTAACGGTTCTGCTGACAGCCTGAACGGTGTCGGTGCCAGTGTTTATTTGAATAAAGTTACCACTAGTAGCCAGGCTGTTATTGAAAACGGCGCGCAAGTTTACGCGGATAAACTATCAGTTAAATCCAATACCCATGCGTTTGCGATTAACTCAGGCTATGCATCCGGTGCTGGTAAAGGCACCTTAGGTATTGCTGGTCTATATATGCAGACCACGCTGAATACTACGTCTATCGCACAAGTTGAATCTGGTGTGACTGCCAATATCGGAACGCGGCTGGCGAGCCCGGGCACCGTTGAGCGTCTGACGGTTACTGCTGATAACCGTGCAGATCTCATTGTTGCTGCAGGTGCCAGTGCTGCCGGTGGTGCTATTGGTGTCGGTGCGTCTGCTGCGGTAAATGATATTACCAAGGTAACTAAAGCGCTGGTCGGTACAGAAGGAAATGCTGTGACGCCGGCTGGCAATATTACGGTTGACGGTGATGCCCGTGTAGAAGCCGGCAGCGATGGTTTTATTATCGGTACTGCTGTAAGTGCATCCTGGGCAACAGGTAAAGTTGCACCGTCCGGTGGTGAGGAACCACCAGTTGAAAATAGCTCTTACGGTATCAGCGTATCCGGGGCCTTTATCTTTAATAAGGTCAACAGTACAACTACTTCAGGTTTACTTAGCTACAATCAGTTCGATGCAGATAAACTGACTCTGAAAGCGAATGAACGTAGCGGTGTATATGCTTTCCCAATTGCTTTTGCTCAGTCTTCTGCGCAGAAGTTCGCTTTGGCGGCGGCAGGTATTGGCCTGCGTAATGACGCAACTTTCAATGTCAGTGCCGGTGCGTCTGACGTTACCACCTTTACCCTGCAAGAACTGGTAGTAGATGCTAAAAACAGCAGCACAGTTATTACTACATCTATTTCAGCTGCACTGTCCGGTTTGGCAGAAACGTCAGTGGGTACCGGTAGCAGTATTGCCCTGTCAGGCAACGTATCTATTAACAATGTTACGGCAAACGTTGGTGCTTATCTGAATGATATCAACAGCCTGATTGTTTCCGGTAAAGACGGTGACGGTCTGGCGGTTAAGATTGATGCGACCGATGAGTCAGAAATCTATGCTGTTGCGCTGGGTGTTGCTTATGCAGGTAATGGCGCTGTCGGCGTTACTTACGCTGAAAATAACATCAACAGTAATATTGATGCCCTTATCAGTAATACAACGCTGACCACGCAGACTGGCAAGATTCGTCATCAGGCGACCGGTAATGCGGATATTGTTTCTATTGCTTTAGGTGCAGGTGTCAGTAAAGAAACCACGCCAGATTTTGACACTAAGGTTGGCGTTGCAGTTGGTGCTGCAATCGGCAAGAACCTGGTGAGGATGAATACCCGGGCGAAGGTGAGCAATAACAGTACTATTACTTTACCTACTCATGATCTTGCTGAGTCCCGGCTGGAGATTAACGCTAAAAATAACACCGATATTGTCGGTGTAGTGGTTGCTGCTTCTGTTGGTCTGCAAAGTGGTTCGACCACGACTGTTAGCCTGAGTGGTGCCGGTGCAGATATTACTAATGAAGTGTACGGCGACACAGAAGCGCTGATTGATGGCTCTACTGTTAATCAGACTTCAACGACCAACACCAAATCAACTGCAGCGATTGGCACTTATCTGAATGCCACCGCTACCGGCAATATTACTGCGACTGTCGTATCAGCGAGTGTTGCGTATGCAGGTTCGACAACCGGTACTGGGATTTCCGGCGGTGTAGGTGTCGCGCTGGCAGAAAACAAAGTAGGTGGTGATCCAAACAATAGCGGTAATGCTAATGTTGTCCGGGCACTGGTACATAACTCAGATGTGACTATTAGTGGTGCGGTAGATACCAAAGCTGAGAGTACGCAGAATGTTACATCTGTTGTTGTTGCGGCTTCTGTAGGGATTGCCAAATCTCAGGCCGGTGCAGCCGGTGCGTTAACCGGTGTCGGCGCATCGACCAAAAATACGGTCAAAGTTGATATTACCTCAGGTACAACCGCCAATGTTGCTGGTAAATCCATTCTGGCGGACTCTTTAAATGTAACGGCTAAAGACCGTTCAAGCATTACATCAGCAGTCGTCGGTGCAGCGATTTCCGGTAGCTATTCGTCAACTTCCGGTGCCGGTGCACTGAGTATTGGCGTTTCTCTGGCCGAAAATGATATTACCGTTAATACGACAGCCCTGGTGGAAGGCGTATCTCTTGGCTCACAAAGCCGTAAGATCGGCAGCGTTAATTTACTGGCGGATGCTCAGGCGACAATTACCGCCACTTCCGTTGCAGCTTCACTGGCGCTGAGTTACAGCACATCTGGCTCGATTTCTGTCAGTGGTGGCGGTGCACAGGCGAGTAACACAATAAAAGGTTCAACGGCGGCTGTTGTACGAAACAGCACTGTAGCGACTGATGCAGCAATGTCAGTAACTGCCACTAATACTTCAACCAGTGATGCAACCGTAGCGGCGGTAGCGCTGGCTGCCGGTGGCGGTAATGGTGGTGGCTTAGGTTTGTCGATCGGTGCTGCGCTTGCTGAGAATAACATAGGCAGTTCTGGCAGCCGTTTGACTGTTAATGCTGCTATCGAGGATTCTGCCGTTGATTCCAGTGCTGCTGTGACACTGACTTCGACAGCAAACCTGACGATTAATGCGGGTGTTGGTGCCGGTTCATTGGCGATTGCCGGTGGCAGTGGCGGTGGATTGGCCGGTTCGGGCTCCGGCGTTAATAGCACGAATAAAATTTATGCCAGCGTAAATAGTTATGTGAACAACGTAACTGACCCTACCAAACAAATTAAAGCCAGTGCGCTGACGTTAACCGCAACCAATACATCTAAAATCACGGCTGATGCCGGCGCTGCTTCTCTCGCTGCTGGCTTTGGTTCTGGTGGCGGTCTTTCCGGAACGATCGGTGTCGCGCTGGCGCGTAATACCGTTGATAACGATACCCGTGCTTATGTGGCGAATGCCAGTGTTGCACTGGGTAGCGGTGCTTTGGACCTGAATGCCACGACTAACAACACTATTAAAGCGGTTTCTGTCGCGGCATCGGTTGGTTTTGCGGTTGGCTCTGGTGGCGGTATTAGTATTACCGGTGCAGGTGCTGATGCTAACAATGTTATTAAGGGTGATACGTTCGCCTATCTGGATGGTGCTGATGTGGTCAGTGCCGGTGCAGTTTCGGCAGATGCAGTCAACACATCGACGATTACAGCCACTGTTGCAGTAGTGACTGTTTCGGGTTCCGGCGGTGCTGGCGGCGGCGGTGGCTTGTCTATCGGTGCGGCCGTGTCTGCTAATGATCTGGGCACGAGCGGCGACCGTCTGAGTGTTCAGGCCTATATTAATGACAGTAAAGTTAATGCCAGCGGTTCACTGAATTTGACGGCTACAGGTAATCTGACGATTACAGCCGGTGTGGGGGCTGGCGGTATGGCTATCGCCGGTGGTGCTGGTGGTGGCTTATCCGGTGCAGGTTCCGGCGTAAACACGATTAACACCTTGTACGCAGATGTGATCAGCTACATCGATAACACGGGTAGCACGACTAAATCTATCCGTGCTGCGAGTCTGACATTATCGGCTACCAATACATCTAAGATTACAGCGACAGCCGGTTCAGCTTCATTAGGAGGCAGTTTTGGTGCAGGTGGCGGTGGAACCGTTACGATAGGTGTAGCGCTGGCCAAAAACACGATCGATAACAATACCAAAGCGTATATCCGTAATGCAGATAATATTGGTACGGGTACTGGTAAGCTCGCGCTGAATGCCACGACGGATAACACTATTCAGGCAACTTCTGTTGCAGCAACTCTGGCATTGGCTGGCGGAGCAGGTGGTGGTGTCAGTTTGGCGGGTGCCGGTGCTGATGCTAATAACACGATCACTGGTGAAACCGCTGCTTATATGGATGGCAGCACTGTTGTCAGTGCCGGAGACGTTGCGCTGGATGCAAGTAATACTTCTAAGATTACAGCCACAGTAGCGGGTGTTGCTATCGGCGGGTCTGGTGGAGCCGGTGGTGGTATTAGTGGTGCTATAGGTGCTGCGGTATCCCAGAATAATATCGGTACGAGTGCTGATCGCCTGGCAGTGCAGGCATACTTAAAGAATACAGCTGTTACTGCAACCGGTGCAGCAAGCCTTAATGCAACCGGCAATATGACCATTACCGCGGGTGTTGGCGCAGGTAGTATGGGTGTTGCTGGCGGTGCTGGCGGTGGTATTTCCGCAGCGGGTTCCGGGGTAAGTACGACGAACAAGGTTTACGGAGCTATTAGCAGCTATGTGGATAACTCTGGCGCGTCAACGAAGTTGTTGTCGGTAGGTAGTCTGAGTATCACAAGCAGTAATACTTCTAAGATCACGGCAACGGCCGGATCTGTTTCCCTGGCGCTGGCAGGTGGAGCCGGTGGTGGTGTTTCCCTGACGATTGGTGTTTCGTTAGCCAGTAATACGATTGATGTGGATACCAGTGCATATCTGAAAGGTGTGTCTTCTTATAACAGCAGCGGCAATCTGACGCTGACAGCGACATCAGCAAATACTATTAAGGCAACTGCTTTTGCAGCGACATCTTCACTTTCTGGCGGTGCGGGTGGCGGTGTCAGTATTAGTGGTGCGGGTGCTTCTGCCAGTAATGATATATACGGCAATACTGAAGCCTATATTGAAACCAGCCAGGTGAATTCAGCTGCTAAAGTCGATATCAGTGCCTCTAATACATCTACGATTACATCTACCGTTGCTTCGGCGTCGTTGTCAGGTGCCGGTGGTGCTGGGGGCGGTGTTGGTCTGGCACTGGGTGCTGCAATTGCAAAAAATACAATTGGCAGCAGTTCTAACAGAACGGCAACCCGTGCATTTGTTAAAAATAGTGGTGTTACCATGACTGGTAGCCTGAAGCTGACGGCTAATAGCAATATGACCATTGATGCCGGTGTAGGTGCTGGTGCAATGGCAGGTACTGGCGGTGCCGGTGGCGGTATCTCACTTTCTGGTTCAGGCGTTAATACCACCAATAAAGTTTATGGTGATGTAGATACGTATCTGGATAACAGCAGCGCCAGTGCTAAAACTATCAGTGCCGGCAGTATCACGCTGAGCAGCACTAATACTTCTAAGATCACAGCGGATGCCGGTGCTGCATCTCTTGCTGCTGGCTTCGGTGCAGGTGGTGGTATTTCCGGCAGTGTAGGTGTGGCGCTGGCACGTAATACGGTTGATAACGATACCCGCTCTTATATTAATCAGGTTAATCAGATTAGCGGCGGAGCCGTGAGTCTGAATGCGGTTACAAATAATACGATTAAGGCTGTTTCTGTTGCTGCTTCGGTAGCTGCTGCCGGTGGTGCCGGTGGTGGTATCAGCCTGAGTGGCGCCGGTGCTGAAGCAAACAATGAAGTAACCGGTATGACGGCTGCTTACATTAACAGCAGTAAGCTGGGGACCAGTGCCAGTAAAGTCGGTCAGGTTGATGTTAATGCCAGCAATACCTCATCTGCTGAGGCAACTGTTGCGGCAGTATCAGCTGCAGTGGCTGGCGGTGCCGGTGGTGGCGCAGGTATATCGGTAGGTGCTGCGTTTGCCTATAACAATATCGGCACCAGCGGTGACCGTCTGACAGTTCGCAGTTATGTGAATAACAGTCAGATCTATGCCAGTGGCAGTTTGACCACTGATGCCAAAGCAACCATGAATATTACTGCTGGCGTGGGTGCCGGCAGTATGGCGATTGCCGCTGGCAGTGGTGGCCTGAGTCTGTCGGGCTCCGGCGTCAGTGTGAATAACAAAGTATACGGTGATATCGACAGTTATATTGCTAATAGCAGCCAGATAACAGCTGCGGGTATCACGGTTAAGTCTTACAGTAAGTCAGTGATTAAGGCGACGGCGGGGGCTGCTTCTCTGTCTGGTACGTTTGCGCCTGTTGGTTTTACTGCATCTATTGCTGCATCCAAAATCAGTAACCTGGTGGATGTAAATATGGACAGCGATATCCTCAGTTCTACGCTGACCAGTAATGGCGCTCTGACAGTACAGGCGGATGCCAATGATGACGTAACCACCACAGGTGTTGCGACAGCTGTTGCACTGGGTGTGGGCTTAGCCGGCGCGGGTGTTGATGTAGACAGTAAAGTGAACGGTAATATTAATGCCGAAGTTAAAAATTCAGCATTGACGGTGGTTGGTGATGCGACCATTAAAGCATTGTCTAATTCTAAGCAGCGCACAGAAGCTTACGGCTTATCTGCGGGCCTGATTGCGGCGGGTGTCGTATTGGCGGATCTGGAAACTTATATTAATACCACGGTAGATTTCGCTAAGGTCACTTTCAATGGCCATAATCTGACACTGGCGGCTATCGGCAAAGATGATAATTATGCAAAAGCGGTTGCTGGTAGTGGTGGTGTGCTGGCAGGTGCTGGCGTAGGTGCCAGTACAACCAGTACTGGTACCACCAAAGTTACGGTTACAGATGAGAGTGATATCACCCTGGGTGTTCTGGGTGGTACAGGTGTACTGGATGCAAAAGCAGAGCATATCGCTAAGTTTGATTCACAGCTGATCGCTGCTGCTGGCGGCTTATTGTCCGGTGCGGGCGCTAAAGTTGATCACACTATTACCTCAGATGTCTTAGTGGCGTTGGGTGACAACCAGTCATCGACTGATGACGTTGTGATTCGTGCTAAAGACATTAATGCAGATGCTATTAACCGTGCCAAGAAGGAAGTTAAACCTTCTGGCGGTAATATTCGTGCTGTTGGTGCTGGCCTTGCGGCGGGTGCTGGTGCGACCAGTATCACGACAATAGATTTTAATACTCAGGTAGATGTTGCAAACAATGCAACGCTAATAGCAGACAGTGTTACCGCAACTGACGGTATTGCTCTTAATGCGCTGAATGATCTTCAGATTCACGACAAAGTAGGCTTGAATGCTGCCGGTGCATTGGGTGTAACTTCGGCGACGGTAAAAATTAAAGATACTGAAAACCTGGCTAAGGTACGCATTGGTCAGTCGGCTACTTTGACCAGCTCTGGCGATATTCAGTTGGCGGCTCGCGGAACTGGTGTGATTGTCGGTGAAGTAGAGACAGACTCCGGTGGCCTGGTGACGGTAGCCGTTGGCACCACAGATGTGAACATTACCCCTGAAAACGTTGTGCTCGTGGATCAAAATGCCACGCTGACAGCTGTGGGCAATATGAACATTTCAGCCGGTACTGATACCAACTTTAATCGTGATGATTATAAAGTGCATGCCATGCTCGACAGCTTTGCTGCCAGTGTTATTCCGGTTGAAGACGCTACAGCGAAAGCTAACTTACAACAAACGAATACCATTACCGTTGAAACTGGCGCGCATGTGAAAACTGCACGACAAATGAACCTGCATGCCGAACGTTTTGGCTTTGCGGATATGAACGCTCAAACCAAAACGGTTAACTGGGCATCTGCGCTGGGCGGTACCGCTGATCTGGGTGGTGATGTTACCAGTGGCGCAACGGGTACCGTACTTAATAAAGGTACCTTGGAAACAGGTATTCGCCGCAATCAGTCGATTGAATTTAATAGCCTGAATAATGCTGGTGGTGTTGATAGCTATACCGCGACAGAAGGTGTGACGTTCAGCACCAGTATTTCTGCACTGAACTCCAGTTTGTTTGATGATCTTCAGAAAGCCGAAGAACAACTGAGTATATTCAATGATGGTTTAGCGACTGACAGTGATATAGAAGCATTTTATAAGTCTGAAATAACTCGTCTGCAACAGTTACTGTTGTCAGAAGGATTGCTGGAAGAAGTACGTCCGGGGGTGTTTGTACAAAACCAGGTATTAACACCGGTTATTAGTGTTAATGATATATATGCCGAAGCAGGTCGGGTAGATGTACGTTCTGGTACGTTTACCAATCAGGGCACAGTAACTGCACCGGGCGATGCCTCGGTTAATATTATTAACCATACAACTGCTTCTTTGGTTGTGAATAAAATCACTATACCGCAGGAAAATGGCGGTACTTATCTAAACGGTGAGCGTCAGGGTACAGCCTCCGGTGCTGATCCAAGTATCAATATTATCAATGATGTTGATCTTGATCTGGCGATGGCTGAAGCGGCTATTCGTTTCCCAGGTAGTGCGCCTGTACTGACCTGGCCAGCAATTACGGTGAACGGTGACATTACCAACCGTTCCGGTGATTTGACGATCAAGAGCCTGAGTGGCACAACACCGGCTGGCGGCACTGATGTGCTTGGCCGGGGTAACATTAATATTCAGGCGAATGTTGATGTTAAGAACCAGACAATTGCAACCAAAGGCACGTTAGTAGTTAGCCTGCCACCAGGTTCAACGTATTCAACGGATGGCGCTGAATACGCTAAATGGAATGCAGCCATTGGCAATAATGGTTTAGGACAGGCTTCTAATGCTGTTGTGGATGGTCAGGTAGACCGGGCTGTTACCGGGCCGAGTATTTATGCGGATAACATTTCCATTGATGCTGAATACATCAATATCAACGGTAAGATCCAGAGCGGTAAAGAAACCTTTACGTTAACCGTTGATGCCGCGATGGAAAATACCATTGCTGGTTTGCGTGCATCCGGTGCTTCTGGTCTGGTTCGACTGAATACCGGGAACGAAGACTTCTCTGTCTTTTACGATGTTGCGAATGACCAGATTGTGGTTGGTGACATGCGTGTTACGGGCGGCTATATCAAGCTGGAAGGCCATATTCTTAATACCAATAGCAACTCGCAGATTGAACTGCTGGGTGGTTATGGCGAAATTAATGTGGTGAACAATACTAGCCTTGATGTGAAAATTCTGGGGCTGGATGCTTCGCAGCGGGGTGAAGGTACCCTGATCATTCGCGATAAGGCGAAAGGTACCAGCGCTAACCCACAGGAAACTATTTATAAGAAAGACGCCAATGGTGTACGGATTATTACTGACAGCAGTACTACCGCGGGCAGTAATAACATGACGTACGATCCTAAAGCTGGCTGGCGTTATTCCTGGGCGATGGGCCAGGAAAGCTTTGAGCGTACCTACAAAACTGAAGGTACCTCAGCCTGGTTAGGCATAGATGCTTTCGCCAGCGACCCCGCTACAGTGAGCTTTAATGGCCCGGTGGAAAAAGTGGGTACACCTCAGTTACGTGGCGAAGGCGCGTATTTTGAATATGTTCCTGCAGCAGCCGCTGCTGATTACGATAATGCTTATACAGATCCGGTTACCGGTGAGCTTCTGTATGGTTACGACACTGAACATACAGTGTTATCCAGTGAGTCTTCGCTGGTGAAGAAGTGGACAACCAGTACCTGGTACGGCAAGAAAACCTATTACGCTCAGTTTGTGAAAGAAAGTAAGGTCCGTGATGTTTCGATACATTCGGTAAAAGCTGACTACGGTATTGATATTAAATTCACCGGAAAGAATGCCGGTGCCGTCAACGTGACCTCTAACAACGGCGGCGATGTCATTGTTCAGGGTAATATCAATAACGATTTCGGTACCACCCGAATAGTGACCAATGCTGGTATTTACGGCACCACCTTCAGCAAAGTGGGTGGCAAGAATATTTATCTGAAAGCGAGTGAGATCGGCTATGCGCCAGCGGTGAATGTCGATGGCAGCTTTGATGCTGCTTCAACAGCGCTACGCACTAATTTAAGCAATGTAAGTGGTGCGAGTATTGAAGCTCGCACTGACGGCGGTCGGATTAACCTGGTTGAGACCGATGGCCCACTGGTAATTAAAGATATTACATCAGCCTCTACTCGCGATATTGGCCAAGATACCGGCGGTAAGGTATTCCTGTCAGCGGTTGGTGGTATTGAAGCGGCTTCCGGTACCAGCGGTGTAGTGCGGGGCGGCATTATCAACATCAGTTCTGAAGCGCATGTGGGTAACTCTGCACAAGCGCTGGCAATTGATAGCGGTGTGGATAACAAAGACTATGTTGCAATTAACGCAATTAACGATGTCTTTATCAGTGAGTCTGATGGCAATCTGCGCCTGAAAGAGATCACGACAACAGGCGGTAATGTCAGTATTAACGTTGCTCATGGTTCTTTGATTGATGCAAATACCACAGCCGTGCGTGATGAACGTACTTATGCCGAATTGAGTACGGGCTTGTGGCAGAGTATGGGTCTTATCACAGGCAGTGCGTCTGCGCAGGATAAACTTGATGATGTGTTGGACAGTTATACAAATGCGCGAGATCGTGAGTATGGCGAATATTGGGCGATTCGTAATGGTGAGTTTAAGGGTGTTTACGATATAACCCAGACGCCGGAATTGTCTGCTAATGAAGATACTTATTATCGTACCGTCTATACCCAGCAAGGCACTGCTGACGGCCTGAGCGGAACTGCGCTGGCAACCTTTGTTGATAACGCTATCCAAACGTTGAATAACAAGCGTACGGCTGAATATCATGCCTTGCATCAGAAATACGGTGCTCAGGCCTATGATGATGCTTACAGTTACACTTTGACGACCCAGGAACGGGCTGACCTGACAGCCAGCGTACATACCTGGACCGAAAATGAACTGTTGAATCTGATCAGTGGCAGCTTGTTGAAGCCTGTTACCAATACGCAGGCGAGCATTGAAGAAGCCAATATTGATGCTTCCGGTACGATTACTGTTACGACTAAGCTGGATATTGGTTCTGCAAATGGCAGTGTCGAAATTGCTCTTGATGGCAATTACACCGCCGATGAGCGGGTTAACCTGGCATCAGCAGAGCGCAACGATGTTTACTTCCTGCTGAGTGAGCGCAGCAATCTAACCGTCAATGTTGTCGATCAGGCGGGTGGTGACGGCTTAGTACGCAACAGCGGTAGCTGGGTAAGCGATGGTTTTGTAGCAGGTATGCAGATCCGGCTGGCAGGTGTCAGTGCCAACGCTAACGATGAAGGCAGCTTTTACGAAGTGGCTTCGGTTACAGCGACAACTCTGACGTTCACCAGTACAACCATGACACCTGAAAATGCTGTGACACTCGATGTTGCTGCGATCAGTAGCACACCAAGTCTAACTACGCTGATCAATACCAACGGCCAGAGTTGGAGTGCACTGGGGCTGATTAAAGATAGCTATGTGCAGGCCGGTAGTGACTTCTATCAGGTGCAACGTGTCGCCGGTCAGGTGATAGATCTGGATAAAGTAGACGCCAGTATGGCGACTGGTGCGATTGCTTTGAACAGCAGTCACTATCGCACTGGTTCACTAACCACAGTAGTAATTGATCAGCGTGAAGATATTGACGTACTGACCACTCAGTCGCTGGATCTGACCGCTGGCCGTAATTTGTATCTGGGATCTGAAAAGACGCTGAATCTGGCGAATATCTCCGGTGATAACGTTCGGGTTAAGAGTAAAGAATCGTTGGTGGATGCTTCTTCTTCAGCTGCTGCGCCAGCGGTTAGTGCAACATCCAGTCTGATTCTGGAAGCCGGTAGCGGTGCAATTGGTAGCAGTGCAGATCGAATGACCATCGATTTGGGTACGAATGCGACGCTGACAGCCCGGGCTCGTCAGGATATTTATATTACAGAAGTAAATTCAGATATTAATGTGGCGACTATTTATTCCAGTAGTGGCCGGGTTGATCTGAATGCAGCAAGTGGCTCGATTGTTGATGGTCTGAATCATGATTACGAGAACATCCGGGCTCAGAATATTGTTCTGACAGCATTGGCTGGCGGTATTGGTGAGGCCGGTGATTTACTGGATATCGACCTGACCGGTGGTACGATTACCGCAACTGCCCGTAATGACATTGGTCTGAATGAAACCATCGGCAATATGAATGTTGACCACGTTGAAGCGACACTGGGCGATGTAACCCTGCAGGCGCATCTAGCTATTATTGATGCTGTTGATGATGTTGCTGCGGAAACCGCAGACGTCGTTGGTGCCAGCTTAACGCTTATTTCACGTTTTGATACGGTCGGCGCAATTGCCGATGATCTTGAAATCGACAGTGGTTCTAAAGCGGGCGATAACCTGACAATAAGCAGTTATAACAATAGTCATATTGTAGAAGCTGTGGGGGATCTGTATCTGAAGCAGGTAGCGACCGGTGCTGCTGCAATCGCCTTTATTGCGGCACCAGGTGGCCGTATTCTCAACGATAACAGTGGTGGCGATAATGTTGTGGGCGGTAAGACCTTCCTGTTTGCAGCAAAAGACATTGGTACCTCTACTAACGCTCTGACGACTCAGGTCGGTAACATTCAGGGACAGTCCACGACCGGTAGCACCTATATAGTAAACACGGGAGCCCTTGCGGTTGGTGGTGTTGTTAGTGGTTTACCTAATGGTTTACTGGCCGGCGGTAGCGTAAACCTGGTTACCCAGAGCCCGCTGACGGTTACTGAGAATATAACTGCTGCAGGCGACATTAACCTGAGTTCTGCAGATAATTCTGCTAACGATAATATTACGGTGAATTCAGGTATTACCCTGACCTCGAACACCGGTGCTATTAATGTAGATTCCGGTGACGGTTTAACTGTACAGAGTGGTGCTGTTCTGGATGCGGCCACCAATATTGTTATTCAAATCGATAAAGGCACTACTGGTAATCAGGATGCCGAAGGTGCACAGGTAAATATTCAGGGCACGCTGAAAGCGGCTCAGGGAATTGTTATCAACGGCAATGGTGATGATGATCAGGTTAACTTAACCGGCACCCTGCAAGCTCAGACCATCAGTATTAACACGGCTGCCGGAAATGATCAGGTACTGATTGACGTGCAGCAGATAGATGGTGATGTCACTGTTAAAGGTGGCACAGGCAACGATACTCTGACAGTGAATGCATTGCACAGCCGTGCAGATAAGCTGGTGCTTGATGGTGAAGGTGGTACTGATACTTACATCATCAACCGCACTGGCAATAACGCTGATTATGTCATTGATGTGACGGATACAGGTACCGAGGCAGATGGCGCTGATACTCTGACCATCAACGGTACAGCGCAAGACGATACCTTCCTGCTGCGGGCAAACTTTGTAGCTGCAATGCATGACGATGGTGCCGGCGGTTATGTGAATAAGGTAGAGCGGGTTAACTATGACCGTAACATCAACGCCCGACTTACCCTTAATGGCCATGCCGGTAAAGATAGTTTCTTCAGTGATGATAACAGCTCTATCACAACGCTGGATGGTGGTGCCGGTGATGATAACTTCCAGATAGGTCAGTTATTTGGTCTGGACCGTAAGGCCAGCGTAGGTACTGTCGCTCTGGGTGATGACATAGAAACAACTGAAACCACACTGGGTTTCCTGAGTAAGGGTAACAGCCTGCCAATGGTTGTTTACGGTGGTGACGGTAAAGATCAGATCAAGGTTTATTCAAACAAAGCGATTACCAAGCTCTATGGCGAAGCCGGTGATGACAGCTTCATCGTCCGTGCCTTCCTGAAGAAGGGCAGCAGCCTGACCGCCGGTGGCGGTGATGTTGAACTCTTTGGTGGCGAGGGTGCTGATGACATCCAGTACAGCATTAACTCACCGCTGAAGATTGACGGTGGTAGCGGTACAGATACTGTAGTTGTTCTGGGTACGGAAGCTGACGATAACTTCATGATTACCGAAAATGGCATTTTTGGTGCCGGTTTGAATATCGGTTATGAAGGTGTAGAAATTGCCGAAGTAGATGGTCTTGAAGGCGATGATACCTTCTACATTCTGAGCACCAATCCGGATGTTGAAACGACTATTATCGGTGGCCTGGGGGCTGATACTTTTAATGTTGCCAGTGATGTTACTCAACCGATTGTGTCTTACTCTGTTGAAGGTCGAAGCAGCTTTGTTAACCACAGTGTTTTCAGTAATGACCCGGCGTATAACGGCATTTTCGTTAACGGTGTCTCTCTGAACGTTGCTAACAGCAGTAACGGTGCTGTCGCGATTGATAGCGTTGATGGCCAGGTACTGGTTGATGAAGATGGCTTGCAAGATAACTATGAATTATCTCTGAGTGTCGCAGAGCCGACTTTAGCGACTGTGGCATATGTAACAGTTTCCGCAGCCAGAGCATCCAGTAGCGATAAAGACGATACTGGTAATGCAGCCGACAGTATTCTGGTATCGACCGATAATGTGAATTTCTACGAATCTCTGGTGGTGACTTACGAAACAGGCGTGAACTGGGCGGATACAACGACCATTTATGTGAAAGCAGTTGATGATGCTGGCGCAGAAGGTGAGCGGGATTATGTTATTAGCCACAGTGTGCGCAGTGATAACCCGGATTTTGATAATCTGGATATCAACAACATTGAAGTGCAGGTGAATGATAACGATCAGGCCGACATTATTGTTACCAGTATTGTCGACCCTAAAGTTGTTGAAGGCAGCACCGCTGAAACATTCAATGTTCGCCTGGCAACCCGTCCGGCGGTTGGTGAAACCGTCACAGTGAATTTAAATGAAGTGATACCAACCGGGCAGAGCAGCCAGCTTAATTTGAGTGGCAACACACTGACCTTTAACCATGCTGACTGGAATACTACGAAGAGCTTCACTGTACTGGCGACTGATGACGCTGATGTGGAAAACCTTTACCGTGCCGGTGTGACATTAAGTGCTAACAGTGACCTGGTGAGTTCTGCTTACAACAGCGTTGCGAATGCGGATGTCACTATCGATGTAGTCGATAACGACAGTGGCTCGGTTGTTGTTACCCAGAGCGGTGGTGCGACCTTAGTAAGTGATACAAAGGGCGATGACTACACCCTGGTGCTTAGTAAACAGCCAACCTCGGCGGTTACCGTTAATCTATTAAACGATGGTCAGACGCTGTTCAGCAGTACCGACCCACGTTTTAACAGTACGGATAATACAGTTACTTTCGGTATTACCGATGGCGACTGGAATAAGCCAATTACAATTCAACTGGCGGTTAATCCTGCCTATGTACCTGATGCCAACAGCCAGCCGGTACAGAATCCACCATTGCAGCCGCATACCCTGACTGATATTCGCGGTAAGCTGATTATCGAAGGCGGTGTACCGGATGGTAAGGCACGTGATCTGTCCAAAGCTGTCATGTTGCCAACAGAAACTGATGGTGAGTTATCAATCGTAAATATCAGTCTGGATGAAACTCAGCAGACTGATACTCTGAATGTCTTCAATGATGGCAGCATTCAGAATGATACCGGTGTTTTGACGGCCACCACTATCACTGGATTAGGCATGCCTGCGGGTAAAGGTATCGAATATCGCGATATAGAAGTGATTGATACTTTATTGGGTACAGGTAATGACACCTTTACAGTAACGGGTACCGCAAAAGGTGCCATTACTGTGATTCACGGCGGCGGCGGTAACGATACGATTAAAGTGACCGGTAGCGATGCTGACGGTGCGCTGATTCTGCTGGGTGATTCTGTACAGGATGGCTCTTCTTAC
Organism: Aliamphritea ceti; assembly: GCF_024347215.1. NCBI lineage: Bacteria > Pseudomonadati > Pseudomonadota > Gammaproteobacteria > Oceanospirillales > Oceanospirillaceae > Aliamphritea > Aliamphritea ceti. Next base: position 4,170,278 of record NZ_AP025282.1, on the reverse strand, counting down.
AATGCGACGTCTCTGCAAAAAACAGCTAAGGGACGTGAATTTACTACACCGGGCAACGATATTATTGATGCCAGCGGTGCCGGTGGGTCGGTTGTCATTTATGGCGGCCAGGGTAACGATACGCTGACGGGCAGTAACTTTGGTGATCATATTGCTGGTGGCTCCGGTGATGACATCATCAAAGGTCTTGGCGGTCATGACCATATTTATGGTGATGCAGGCTTTAACCTGGATATCAGCACACGTCTGAACCTGTCTACACAAGTGCTCGAAGTCGTGAACACTGCGAATACATCGACAGATAATCCAGAAACAGCTGACACTCTGATCGCCGGTAAAGATACGGTTGATGGCGGTGAAGGTAAGGATATTATCTTCGGTGATAAAGGCGAAGTGGTTCAGGTAAGCGGTACTAACCGCATACTGACCACTGGTGCGGTTGTCAGTATTACCAATACCAACCGGGATAAAGGTGGGAATGACATTCTGCGTGGTAACGCTGGTAATGACATCATCATCGGTGGCTTTGGTGCAGACCGCATTGATGGTGGCGCTGACAATGACATCCTGCTGGGCGATAGCGGCAAGCTGGATTACACCGATGGTGACACCGATATATCTACTCTGGACAGCATCATTACACTGGATGCTGCAGTTGGCGGTGCTGATACTGTGTACGGTAACGGCGGCAACGATATTCTTATTGGTGGTGCTGACGCAGACAAACTATATGGCGGAAACGGCGCGGGTAATGCTGCTCTGACCGGTGCTGATAATGACATTCTGATTGGTGACCTTGGTAAGGTAACATTGGCAGCGAATTATGCGGTTCTGGTTGCCAGCCTGAATACCAATACCGGTAAGCGTGACGAAATAGAAGGCAACGAAGGTAGCGATATTATTCTGGCCGGTGCAGGAGATGATCAGGTACTGGGCCAGGCGGGTAACGATATTATCCTGGGTGATTTCGGTACGGTTGATTTACGTAACAGTGCACAGGTATTCACAACAGTAACAGGTACTGCTCACGCAACCGGCAACGACACCATAGATGGTGGCGAAGGTTATGACAGCATTCTGGGTGGCCTGGGTATGGATACGCTTACCGGTGGTGATAACAATGACGACATCATTGGTGATAACGGCATACTGACTTATACCGACAAAGGTATTCTGGTATCCGCAGAAACCCGGGAACATAACCTGGGTGACAGAGACATTATTGATGCGGGTAATGGCGATAACCTGATTCTCGCAGGTTTCGGTAATGATGAAATTACTGCTGGCACTGGCAATGATTGGGTGGTTGGTGATAACGGCCGCATCGAGCTGGCAGCAGGTATAGTGACAAGTATCGATAGCACGGATACAACCAATGCTACCGGTGGTAATGACACTATTACCCTGTCTGGCGGTAATAATCAGGTGATTGCGGGCGTTGGTAAAGATACAGTCACTACCGGAGCTGGTAACGATAATATTATCGGCGATAACGGTACCCTTAACTATTCATCAGCTGGGGCACTGACATCAGCGTTCACAACCGATCCACAATTAGGTGATGTTGATACCATCAGCTCCGGTGCAGGTAACGATATTGTTCTGGGTGGTTATGCCGGCGACACGCTGACAACCGGTGCCGGCGATGACACGGTTATCGGTGATAACGGTCAGGTAAATCTGCTTAACGGCATTCGAAGTGAAGTGTTTAGCACTGATACCGTTAACACGACCGGTGGTAACGATACTATCAGCCTGGGCAGCGGCGAAGATCAACTGATTGCAGGTGTGGGTGATGATATCGTCACTAACGATTCCGGCTAGACAGTAATTATCGGTGATGATGGTCGTATTGAAAGTGATACGACTGGCCGGTATCAGGTTGCTCGAACCGGTGATACGTCTATTGGTGGTGATGATGATATTACCGGCGGTTCCGACCGGGATATCCAGTTTGGCGGCTTTGGTGCTGACCGGATCGACGGTGCTGCTGGCGATGACATTATTGGTGGTGATGGCAGTCAGGTTACCCGTACAGCCGGAAACCTTGTATTTGAGGCAATAGATCTGTTTACCGGCGGTGACGATACCTTATTGGGCGGTACCGGTCTGGATCGTCTGCAAGGGCACTTTGGTGGCGATACTTTCTATGCCAGCTTTACTGAAGATGTATTCGTCGGTGAATACGGTCGCTTTACTTTTGAGGAAAATCCATCTGGGGAGCAGGCCACTTTTGTTATTTCGCTGGCACAGGGTAATCTTGACCTGATACGAATGGCTCAGTTTGGTCTGTTTACCAGTTTTGCTCAACAGGTGTTTGATCAGTCTGATTTGGGTGAAGTGGCTCGAAGCCGAACAGTTATCGCAACTGAGTTTAGTGGTGAGGCTGAAGAAGCTCTGGGACGTTTATTGGCGCTGGCTCAGGGTGGTTCTGCAGCTGGTCCGGGCGTGGATATCGTATTGCCAACTGCCCCGACTGCCGCTGGCATTCCTGTTGAAGGTGAAGCTTTAACAGATGGTGAAGAACAGGAAGAAGTCTGTGTTGAAAATGAAGATGGTTTCTGTGAGCCGGTTGAAGAAGCCGGGGTGGAAGCAGAAGCTGTTTCTGAGGATGAAAAAGTAGAGCAACCTCAAGAAGCTACTTCAGCTGAAGCAAATGATTCTCCTACTGGTAAAGAGTCTTCGGGCATCAACCTTGAAACGGCTCTGGCAGGCTTTGGTGGCTGGGCTGTGATGAAAGCCGGCAAGTCATCTGAGCAAAAGAAGCGTAAACGTGATAACTGGGAACAGGAGTAAGACGTCTCAGCCTGTGTGATCATTACTGGTCTCGCCCTGTGGCACAGGGTAATCTACAAAGGCAAAGCGTGAGAGCGCTTTGCCTTTTGTTTCTTAAGGTCCATCCGGTTTTAGCAGAGTAATACTGTATTTATGAACGAGCAGCTCAACCCGACTGAATTAGGTTTAATGGCGTTAGACAGCGCCAGTCAGGGGCAGATAAATTCTGCGCAGGAAGAGTATTACGGTGACTGGCTTGCAGGTCAGGACCATCTGATCGATGGCTTGCAGTCAGCACTGATTCTTGTACCTGTGCAGGGGACGCTGGTACAGGCTGCGACGCTGGAAAACAATTCGCAATACTTCTATCAGCTGATAGATATTGCGATGGAGCAGGTCGACAGTGACCAGCCTCAGGTGGCGAGTCTGGGTAGTCAGGAACAGAGTGAAGTATTTGCACTGGTATATCCGCTGAGAGATACCAACAGCGAAATGATTGCGCTGATAGCCATGGCTGTGGGCGTAAACCGTGAGCAGGATCTGCACCATGCTCTTGCTGTATTACAGTGGAGTGTTGCCGGGATTGAGGTGGTGGATTATCAGCATCGCCTGCAGCAGATAAGTCAGGATCAGCACGGTATTGCTGAGCGGGTAGATATTTTGGCCCGGGTAATGGCGGAGCCTGATTATCCCAGTGCTGCAGTACGTTTAGTGACTGAGTTGGCAGTATTGTTTAATTGTGACCGGGTAAGCCTGGGGGAATACAAGCATAACCGTTCCCGTCTGAAGCATTTGTCACACAGCACTCAGTTCGGTAAACGGATGAATCTGGTGCGTTGTATTGAGCAAGTGATGGATGAGTCGCTTGATCAGGGCCAGATGATTCGTTTTCCCCAACAGGATGTGACAGCAACCGAGGTGGTATTAGCGCATAGCAAACTGTCCGAGCAGCAAGGTGATGCTTGTGTGCTATCAATTCCGCTTTATCTTAAGGGTGAAGCTTACGGTGCGCTGATATTGGAAGGTAATCCGGATGTGCCTTTCAGTGATGAACAGGCGGAACTTTGTCAGAGCATTGCCAGCCTGGTGATGCCAGCACTGGAAGACAAACGCTTAAACGACAGGCCTTTGTGGCGTAAGTGCACAGACTCGGCGAGTCGTCAGTTAGGCCGCTTACTGGGCCCTGGATTTCTTGGTCGAAAGCTGTTCTTTATTGGCTTTCTGGCACTAAGCTATTTTTTATATACCGCGACAGGCCCTTATCGTTTATCTGCCGAAGCACGCATCAATAGTGCTATTCAGCGGGCAGTTGTTGCACCTTATGACGGTTATATTGAGTCAGCAACAGCAAGGGCAGGTGATGAAGTTCAGGCAGGACAGGTCCTGATTCATCTGGATGACCGGGATCTACGTCTGGAACGGCTGAAATGGTTAAGTGAAAAAGCCAAACTGAATCGTCAGTATCAGGAAGCGCTGGCAGTAAGAGACCGTGCCAAAATTAACATTATTACTGCTCAGCAGAGTCAGGTTGATGCCCAGCTTGAACTGGTTGCCAGCCAGTTAACACGGGCAGAGTTAACCGCACCTTTCGATGGTTTAGTGGTGAGTGGTGACCTTAGTCAGCGATTAGGCAGTGCCGTTACCAAAGGCGAGGAGCTACTGGCAGTATCGCCTCTGAACAGTTATCGCATTCATATGTTAGTTAAAGAAAGCCGGATTGCTGATGTTGCGTTGGAACAGAGTGGAACCTTGCACCTTTCCGCCTTACCGGAAACGCCTTTTGAATTTACCCTGAGTAAGATTACACCGCTGACAGAAGCAAGAGACGGCGCTACCTACTTTATAGTGGAAGGGGAGTTGTTATCTGGGGCAGATAAGTTACAGCCGGGTATGGAAGGGATTGCTAAAGTCAGCATTGATGAGCGTAAGCTGATTGATATCTGGTCACGGGAAACCCTTGAATGGCTGCGTCTCAGGCTTTGGGCCTGGTGGGGCTGAGGTAGCTACGGATGTCGGCCTCTCTGTTCAGCAGTTCATGGTATAAGGTTGCCTCTTTGCGGGTGCGCTTGCGTAAGCATGCGAGTATTCACCGGCATGTATATCGAAATAAGATCTGGTATGTGCTGCAAGATCACGCCACCGGTCAGTTTCAACGTTTTACCCCACAAGCATATCAGTTGATCGGTTTGATGGATGGGCGGCGTACTTTGCAACAGATCTGGGATGCGTCTTGTGAGCGCCTGGGGGATGATCTGCCAACGCAGGATGAAGTGATTCAGCTGGTGGCTCAGTTGAATAAAGCCAATGTTATCCAGACTGATGCCTTACCGGATATAGAACAGCTTCAACGACGCCGGCAGGAACAGGTGCGCAGTAAGTTTATGCAGCAGCTGAAATCACCTTTAAGTATTCGTATTCCTCTACTTGATCCTGAAGCCTTTCTGGCTGCAACTATGCCTTTCGTGCGCTTCATGTATTCTGGAGTTGGTGCTTTTCTCTGGTTATTTATTGTTGCTTTAGGTTGCGCACTGGCAGTACTGAACTGGGAAGCACTGACAGATAACCTCAGTGACCGACTGCTGGCGCTGGAAAATCTGTTACTGATGGCGCTGGTGTATCCGGTGGTAAAACTGGTACATGAGCTTGGTCATGCTTATGCGGTAAAACGCTGGGGCGGTGAAGTCCATGAAATGGGTGTGATGCTATTAGTGTTGTTCCCTGTACCTTACGTAGATGCTTCAGCAGCCTCTTCTTTTCGTAATAAATATCAACGAATGTTGGTTGGGGGCGTAGGCATTCTTGGTGAATTGCTGATGTCGGCAATTGCCATGATTATCTGGGTAAGTGCAGAGCCGGGTGTAGTGCGGGCGCTGGCGTTCAATGTGATGCTTATTGGTGGCTTCTCAACCTTATTGTTCAACGGTAATCCACTGCTGCGTTTCGATGCATATTATGTACTGGCGGATTACCTGGAAATTCCTAATCTGGCCAGCCGGGGCAATACCCAGGTCGGCTATCTGATGAAACGCTATGTTTTTGCAGTTAAGGGCCTGAAGTCAGCTGCGCAGAGTAAGTCTGAATCAGCCTGGTTAGCAGGTTATGCCGTAGCAGCTTATATCTATCGATTATTTGTGATGGTGGCTATTTCGGTATTTGTTGCTTCTCAGTACTTTTTTATTGGTGTACTACTGGCGATCTGGTCGGTATGGACGAGTTTATTCTTACCTATAACTAAATTGGTAACCAAGCCTATGTCTGATCCTCAGTTACGCCGCAAGCGTGCCCGGATTGTGAGTATTACAGGAGTTGTTCTGGGTGGGCTGCTCGTCTTGCTGCTAGCGGTGCCTGTTCCTTATAAGACCCATGTTCAGGGGATTCTTTACGTTCCTCAGGAAGCGTTTGTAAGAGCGTCAGTGGCTGGTTTTATTGATCAGCTTCAGGTGCCTTCCGGTCAGGCTGTATCTGCCGGGGAATTGTTGTTGGAGATGCGTGCACCTGATTTAGCAGCTGAAGCAAAAGTATTGGCAGCCCAGGTAAATGAAGCGCGCATTCGGTATCAGGCCAGTGTGCGTGACCGCAGTGGCTCAGACATCCTGTTACAGGAATTACGTTTTATTGAGCAGGAGTTTGAGCGTGCCAGGGAGAGACTGGTATCACTGACTTTGCACAGTAATATTGCCGGTGAGTTTATTGTCCCGAACTCACAGGGAGTTGAAGGTCGGTTTGTACAGCGTGGTGAGATGATTGGCTTCGTGGTGGATTATAAGAATCTGCCATTAACAGTGATGATTTCTGAAGACGATATTGACCGGGTACGTCATCAGACCAGAGGTGTCGAGCTGCGCTTTGTTTCTCATCAGGATACGCTTTATACGGGAAAGGTACTGCGTCAGGTACCAGCTTCGACTCAGCAGTTACCCAGTGCCGTGCTGAGTACCGAAGGCGGTGGACAAATTGTATTAGATCCGCAACGTACGACCGAGTTACAAAGTTATCAAAGTTACTTCCGTATAGAGCTTGATGTGCCAGGTGCGCTTAAACAGCGTTTTGATGAACGTGTCTATGTATTATTTGAGCATGATCCTGAACCTATCTTCTGGCGTTGGTATCGGGATATCCGCCGGGTATTCCTGAGGCAGTTTGATGTATAAACGGCCGCAGCGCTTACCTGCTAATACATTGGAGAGGCCACAGCGAGATCTGCAACGCCAACAACTGATGGTGCGCTGGTGGCGCAATCTGACGGCTTTTATCAGCAGACCTTTGCGGGCATCCCGCTGGTTGTATAAGCCGTTGTTGTGGCGGATTAAGCGCCGTGCAACAGTATTGTCTGCTATGTCAGATGCACAGCTTGATATGCATATTGATGAATTGCGGCACGCGTTACGGCATAACGGGCTGGCAACTGTTTTACTGATAAAAAGTTTTGCACTGATCCGTGAAGTGGCAGGTCGTGAATTAGGTATGTGGCACTTTGATGTGCAGCTACTTGGCGGCCTGGCGATACTACACGGTAATATTGGTCAGATGCAGACTGGTGAAGGTAAAACCTTAACAGCTACTTTGCCGGTTGCCGCTGCAGCTTTAGCCGGTATTCCGGTACATCTGGTAACCGTGAATGATTATCTGACGTCCCGTGATGCTGAACTGATGACTCCGGTATATACCCGGTTAGGTCTGAGTGTTGGCGTTATTGTTCAGGGGTTATCTGTGGCTGACCGCCAGCGTCAGTATGCCTGTGATCTGGTGTATTGCACCAATAATGAACTGGCTTTTGATTACCTTAAAGACAGTATTTTACTGGCAGGAAGAGGGCATCCGCTGCATCTGCATGCGTTAAGGCTTCAGCCGGGCTATAGAGCGGCTGAGCAGGCTTCGTTACAACAGTTAATGCTACGTGGACTGCATTTTGCAGTTGTTGATGAGGCGGACGGTGTACTTCTTGACGAAGCTCGGACGCCGTTGATTATTTCAGGTGAAGAAGTGCCCCAGGAAGCGCAGCAGCATGTGTATGCTCAGGCAATGGCGTTATTACCTGAGTTGGAGGAAGGCGAAGACTACCTGATTCTGAGACAACAACGTCAGATAGAAATGACTACCGCAGGTGAGCAGCGCGCATTGTATATTACCCGGGAAATGGGTCCTCTCTGGAAGGGGCGGGTGCGTCGGCTGGAGTTGCTGCGTCAGGCGCTGACAGCCTGGCATTTGTTTGAGCGAGATAAGCACTACCTGATTGATGATGGCAGGGTTGTGATTATTGATGAGCATACTGGCCGGATGATGCCTGACCGTACCTGGGAAAGGGGTTTACATCAGCTTATCGAAATAAAAGAAGGCTGCGATTTGAGTGCGCCGCGGGAAACACTTGCCAGTATCAGTTTTCAGAATTTTTTTCGGCATTACCATCATGTTTCCGGTATGACTGGCACGGCTGAAGAAGTCACTGCTGAACTGTGGCGGGTATACGAGTTGCCGGTTGTGAATATACCGACGCATAAATATTCGCAACGTAAGTTACTGCGACAGTTGGTGTATCCGGATGACGCAACTAAGTGGCATGCAGTCGCTGAGCGGGCGATGACATTGCAGTCGCAGGGGCGTCCGGTACTGATAGGTACTCAGTCGCTGGCAGCTTCTGAATATCTTAGTGAGATCTTGCAAGCTATGGGGATTGAGCATCAGGTATTGAATGCCCGTCAGGATGCAGAAGAAGCAGAAATTGTTGCTGCTGCAGGCCGTCAGGGACAAATTACTATTGCCACCAGTATGGCTGGACGGGGAACAGATATTAAACTCGACGCAGCTGTCGAAGAGCAGGGCGGGTTACATGTTATTATCACTGGGTTACATGATTCTTCCCGGGTAGACCGTCAGCTGCGTGGCCGCTGTGCCCGGCAGGGAGACAAGGGAAGCTATGAGTTTATGCTGTCACTGGAAGACAATGTGCTTAGCAGTGGCTGGTATAAAGTATTGTGTTATGTACAGCGTTTGCCATTACCAAATGGATTGAAAAGCAAGTTGGCGTTATCAGTTATTCGTTATTGTCAGCGACGGCTCGAAAAAGAGCATGAACAACTGCGTAAATCATTGCTAAAGAATGATGAGCAGCAGCGAGAGTTACTTTCATTTACCAATCAACGGGTTTAATCAAGATGGCTAGAAGCTTCTTCTTACAAAGTACTGTATTAGCAACCTTGCTGGGGCTGACTGTGAATGTACAGGCAGAAGTAAGTACGTTGGATCAGGGGCAACTGAGCTGCTTGCTTGAACCTAGTCTGGAAGCTGAGCTAAGCAGTGAAGTTCCTGGTGTTGTACGTCAGCTGAAGGTGCAACGTGGAGATGTAATAAAAAAAGGCCAGGTGCTGATGACGCTGAATTCTTCAGTGGAAAAAGCCGCGCTGGATACTGCCCGGGCTAAGCTGGATTTTGCCCGCCGTAAGGTTAAGCGTAATGAAGAACTGTACCGCAAGAACCTTATTTCTGATCATGAACAGGATGAAATGTTAACTGAGCAGCGGTTAGCGCAGTTTTTGGCGAAGGAAGCACAGGTACGTCTGAAACAGCGGGAAACGCGTAGCCCTTTTGCCGGAGTGGTTGTTGAACGTCTTAAAGAGCCAGGTGAATTTGTTGATGATATGCCGTTTCTGAAGGTGGTCAGTCTGAACCCGTTACATGCTGAGGTGGTTATTGAGGCTCAGTACTATGGGCAGGTCAGTAAAGGCATGCCAGTTATTCTGTTCGCCGATGGCCAGGGTGATGGTTTTCCGGGAGAAGTTAAGATTCTTGATCCGGTAATTGATGCTGCCAGTAATACTTTTGCAGTGACAGTTGAGTTGGATAATGAAGGCCAGGCACTGGCAGCTGGTGTGCGTTGCAGGGTTGAATTTACAGCTGAGTCCTTAGCAGATAAAGGTTGAGTCTTCGCTTTAATGCGACAGCTATTATCTTGAAAGCGACATCTGCTATAATCGCCGCTTCTTACAGTGATTCCGGATAGATTTTTGGAATAACTGAATTACCTCTGGCCGTGCCCGGCCGTTTGATGAGAAGTGAGAATACCGTGAACACCAAGTCTGTCAGTGAAATTCTGTTACTGAAAATTACCGGGGTAGATAAGCCCGGTGTCACTTCATCTATTACTGCCATGCTTGCTGAATATGCAGTAGATATTTTAGATATTGGTCAGGCTGTTATTCATGATTCTCTGTCGCTGGGGATTCTGATTGGTGTTCCGGCTGGAGCTGAATCATCACCGTTGTTGCGGGATGTTTTATTCAAAGCCCATGAGCTGGGTGTACAGGTTAGCTTTGATCCAGTGGATGATGCAGCATATTCTCAGTGGGTTGAGGAACAGGGTAAAACCCGGCATATCATTACTTTGCTGGCCCGTAAGATCAGTGCTGAGCATATTGCAGAGCTGTCCCGTGTGGCGGCCGATCATGGCTTAAATATAGATAATATCAGCCGGCTTTCCGGTCGGGTTGCTCTGGATGCTGATCCGGCTGCGAAAACTCGCGCCTGTGTAGAGTTTTCTGTACGGGGGATGCCAGGTGACACTGAAGAGCTGCGAACAGCATTCCTTGGCTTGGCAAAAGAGATGGATATCGATATTGCGATTCAGAAAGACGACATCTACCGCCGTAATCGTCGCCTGGTTGTGTTTGATATGGATTCAACGCTGATTGAAGCGGAAGTTATTGATGAGCTGGCAAAAGAAGCCGGTGTTGGTGAGCAGGTTATTGCCATTACTGAATCCGCAATGCGTGGCGAGATTGATTTTACTGAAAGCTTCGCACGTCGTATGGCTCTGCTGAAAGGGCTGGATGAATCTGTACTGGAGCAAGTTGCAGCTCGCTTACCACTGACTGAAGGTGTTGAAGAGTTAGTTGCCAACCTGAAAGCGCTGGGTTTCAAAACGGCTATTTTGTCTGGTGGTTTTAATTATTTTGGCCGTTTCTTACAACAGAAAATGGGCTTTGATTATGTGCATGCTAATGAATTGGAAATTGTCGACGGTAAAGTTACCGGTAATGTTGTAGGCACTGTTGTCGACGGTCAGCGTAAGGCGCAGCTGCTGCGGGAAATCGCCGGGAAAGAAGGTGTGAGCCTGGAACAGACCATTGCTGTTGGTGATGGTGCAAATGACTTGCCTATGCTGTCTATTGCCGGTCTGGGAATTGCATTTCGGGCCAAGCCTCTGGTGCGGCAGAGTGCCAAGCAGGCGATTTCTACATTAGGCTTAGATGGCATTTTGTATCTGATCGGTTTCCGTGACCGGGACACGCTTCAGGAACGAATGTCTGCTAAATAAGACTGACTGAGCAGAATTTTTAAAAAGGCTGATTACATATGTAATCAGCCTTTTTTGTATCCGTAGAATCAGTTTGTAGAGTTATGTGATCAATCAAAGAAGTCGTAAGACATTTCCGGTTTCGGGGGTTGCAGATAATAGCCCTGAATAAAAGGGACACCGGCTTGCCAGAGTCGGCTTAGCATACGGGTATCTTCAACCATTGGCGCAATACAGGCAATTTTATCGCTGTTCAGCCGCTTAATCCGGTCGGTAAAGGCAGGGTTGGTTTTACCTTCGAGATTAATATCTGTCAGATAATTCTGATCCAGCTTGACCAGATCGGGCTTAGTTTTAGCGCAGAGCTTTTCAGAGTCATCAGATTTACCGAAATGCTTGACGCAAATTTTGCAGCCTAGTTTACGTACACCGGTAATGAACTTAGTTGCAGCCGCCTGATTTTCCTGTAGATCAGTTTCACTGATTTGCAGGCAGATAAGTTTCGCCGGGATGTTTTCCTGATCAAGAGTTTGTCTGAACCAGCTGAGCATCTGTGGTGACTGTAAGCTGCTGGTTGTCAGATTAATAAACAGTCGGGATGTAAGGTCATTTTTCAGACCTTCCTTGATTTTTCTCAGGCTATGCTCGATGACCCATTTATCGAGCCGTACACTGGTTGTAGAACTGTCGAGGCTGGCAATGAAGTCGCTGGGAGAAATGCCGTCAGCATGATCTTCATCTTGCAGTCGCAACAGTACTTCATAGTTACCAATGCCTTTATGTGCACGTAAACAGACGATGGGCTGAAAGTGCAGACTGAAGCTGTCTTCGACCATAGCGTCGCGGATAAGCTCAACCGCATCATCTGAATTGTCTTCTGCAACTTTGGCCGGTGCCTGATAAAAACTGATGCCGTTTTTGTTTGCTGCAAGAGCTGCATTGGCCGCTTCTTCCGCTCGGTCAATCAGTTCTAGATAGTGAGGAGCATTGTCATTAATGCCGGTAATACCAATGCTGCACTGAATGTTCAGTCCGGTACCGGCAACGTCTCTGCCTTCTTTTATAATGGCCTGGCGAATCAGTTCAGCGATACGCATGGTTTTATCCAGGTTTGCATCCTGGTAAAGAATGGCAAATACATCTCGTTCCAGTCGAGAGCAGGTATGTGTCTGGCTGACTTTGTCACGAAACAGTGTTGCCAGCTCAGCCATCATGATATCTGAGCCTTGCTGCAAGGCATCCTGCAGATCCTGGAAGTTATCCAGACGTATATAGAGTAAGTTTGCGTCAGCACCACCCAGTAACGCCCGTTGTGCCGTCATTTCGAGTTTATCAAGCAGATAGTGCTTATCGCGCAGCCGGGTAGCGGTATCGATGTTTTCCAGTGATTCTGTTTCACCGTACTCGTCAGGTTTGAAAACTAACTGAATGCAGTCCTGATTTCTGAAGCGGCTGTGTTTAACTTCAACCAGAGTTTTAAACTGAGTGCCATCGCTACGTCGTGCTATTAGCTCAATGGCATCACCTTCACCGGCACGGTGCTGTAAGCCAGACAATAAGTTATTAAATTCATTGTGATGATCGGGTGCGATAAAACTCAGAAGACCATGGCGCTGCAGAATATTTGCATCGTCAATTGCCAGCAGTTCATGACATGACTCGTTACTGAAAATAGGCGCCATTACCAGATTGAGGTAGATGATCGCTGAACGGGAATTATCTGCCAGGCGCTGATTGTTTTTTTCTGCTTCAGCGAGCAGGGCTTCTAACTGCCGGACCTGCTTGCGGCTATCAAGATGCTGTAACTGCTGATGAATTTGTAATAAAAGGAGTTCCGTTTCACCCAGAGAAGCAACTGCTGCCATGCCGTCACGAATGCCCAGAATATTGGCCTGACGGGTGTTGTTAGCAACTAGCTGGATAATAGGAATATCTTTGTCCAGCCGCTGTACCATCTGTTGGACATGTTTCGCACTGATGTCTTTTGCCGTTTGCTGACTGATGATCAGATCCCAGGAGCGTTCGCTCAGTGCTCTGGCAAATTGGCGTGGGTTATGAATATTTTTACTGCGGGGTACTAGTCTGACTTGTTTAAGTATTGCCAGAAGAGGAGATATTTCCTGTTCATTCAGACCAACAAACAGAATATAAACGTTTTGCCGTGATCGTTGCCGGTCGCCGTTCATGGCAAGGCGTATTGTAGCTTCCGGTAGGCTGCTTTCAATCTTCATATTTTGGGCACAGTTATACGTTTTTAAGTGGACTTCTTGTTATTTTTTATCTTCTTAAGAAGCAAGTGTAGCCCGTTTGTTTTTGCCTGTCAGTGGCTTTTCTGTTTAATAACTGAAATCCATGATGTTTTCACAATTTCAGACAGGTGTTGTTCGAAGATATATACAGCAGGTCCCGAACGGGCAGTTACAATAATGATATATAGCGTTTGAATGGCCGATTAACAAAGTCATCAATGAGCTGTTGGTTTATGAATAAATTTCCATTTTTTTGCAGCGTCTAAAAAGATTGCCTGTTTGAATATGTCTATGTTTGTTTCGAATATAAAGTCGGGTTTGGAGAGTAAGTCCGGCAGAGAAATATGAAGAGCTCTTAAAAGGAGCTCTTAAAAGGAATTTTATAAAGTAGTATCGGGAAAATGATGAAGGGCAGTATGAAGAGGCTGCGGTGTATAGTGATCTGTGTTGCGGGTGAGCTGATAGATTGCAGGCAGGTAAGTCGTGATTGCAGAAATATCAGTTATTTTTCTGGCGTATTTTTTACGTTTAATTATGAAAGAAACATCATTGTATTAACAGGCGCACTTAGGTTGCCAATAGCATGTATCAGTAGATAGTAATAAGTATGGTAATAAAAGGTAGGTAAGAAAAGATGGCTGGGATAGGAGGATTCGAACCTCCGCATGACGAGATCAAAACCCGTTGCCTTACCGCTTGGCGATATCCCAACACCGATCTTAAACACGTTTATGGCTGGGATAGGAGGATTCGAACCTCCGCATGACGAGATCAAAACCCGTTGCCTTACCGCTTGGCGATATCCCAACTACATAAACATGGTGGCAATAGCGGGACTCGAACCTGCGACCCTCGCATTATGAATGCGATGCTCTAACCAGCTGAGCTATATTGCCATATTAATTCTTTTCAGAATTAATGGCTGGGATAGGAGGATTCGAACCTCCGCATGACGAGATCAAAACCCGTTGCCTTACCGCTTGGCGATATCCCAGCAGATACGATAGGGGCATGGTGGCAATAGCGGGACTCGAACCTGCGACCCTCGCATTATGAATGCGATGCTCTAACCAGCTGAGCTATATTGCCTTAGCACTTATCGAGGTCGCGAATTATTCTCTTTTTTCATATGTCTGTCAACTGATTAGAGGCCAAAAATCACAAATTTCTATGAGAAAAGTTTGTGTTGATTTGTCACCGTTTAGGAAGCTGATCAGAGGTTACTTTGAGTCGCTGCCGGGATGCATATTCCTCCCACCCATCGGGGGGATTTCATCAGGCTGAGGTAATTAAGTTTGCCGCTGAGTACTTGCTGGCCGATATCAGTTATACAGATTTCCTGTCGTGGCCATTCAGCGTTTTCAGAAATAATCTTGATCAGTGGTTGTCGGGCGTCAATCAGTGTTCTGATAATAGCCCAGAACATTAAATCACCTAACCAGGGCAGAGGTTCCCGTTCCCGCATGTAAACACCGAAGAGTTTACCGACAGTTATCGGGCCTGTGTCGTCGAGTAACTGCAGAGCAAGGGTTTCGGTTAAGCTCAGACCGGTTCGTGTGTCTGGAAGCTCAGCAAGGTGGCGTTGCAGGGCTTTTGCCATTAAAGGTATTGCCGGAGTGCCTGAGGCAGATAATTGCTGTAATGGAGCTGAGGTTTCGGCGCAGAGCGCTTGCCAGACAGTTTCCCCCAGGGTTAGCTGAGCCTGAGAGACAGGTTTGCGTTGGTTATCCCAAAGATAGTGGAATAGCTCAGGAGATAATTGTCCGAGGCCAATAAAGTCCTGAACTCCGGGTATCTGATCGACGCAGATCAGCTCCAGAGGTGCGTTGGGGGCGTGGCGTGAAAAAAAGCTCAGCAAAAATGCGAGAATAAGCTGGTCATAGCTGTCGTGTTCAAACCAGAGAGCTATTCTTTGCCATTTTTGTGTATCAGGTGAAGACTGATAAGCCTGTAAGGGGGCATAAGCGTTCTCAGCTTGTGCAGTGGTGTCGGCAATGTCCAGTGAGTAAGTTTCTGCTGCGAACTGGCTGCGTAATCTGATGAGTTGTTCAAGCGGTAGGTCTCGGACGGGGCCCTGACAAAACGGATCAAAAAAAGCCAGGTACTCACCGCAGAAGCCTGCCAGTTTAAGGCCATGCTGAATGTCGTGTCCGCAACGGATATGTAAGGTGTCGTTACTATCCGGTGTGTGGGAGTTAAGTTGCAGGCTCTCAATGTGCGTTTTCATCGCTGGCCAGCTATTAAAGCCGTTTTCTCTGGCGATAATCAGTTGGCAGTGACCGAGTTGAATTGAATCTAATAGCTGATCTGAGCGGGGGTGCTGATTGAAACGATGAATGGCTTCGGGGTCTTCATCACGAATTTTTTTGAGCAGTTCTTTAGCACGTTTCTTTTGTTGCTCAAGATTGAGTTTGCCGTGAAAAATATTGCGGGGAGCAGCGGGGGGCGTTAACTGCTGGCTTGATTTAACTGGCGTGCGTTCTTTAGACATAATTGCTCCGAAATAGCATCATTCCTGCGTCCGCATAACAGGCTGGATCAAAGCTGATCTCGGATTAATCATGGATGTGTGAAGCTTGGGCGCAGCCCTTTCCGCGAACATGGATGCCATCAGGCATGGCTGAAATTTAATGGCTCGCAAGCATTAAAGCAAGTGCCTATCAGGATATTCAGACGTAAAAAAAGCCCTGGGCAGATAATGCGCAGGGCTTTTTCTCAGAAAGTCTTCAGACGTTGAAGCGGTAGTGAACCACGTCACCATCTTGCATGATGTAGCTTTTTCCTTCTATGCGTAATTTGCCAGCATCTTTCGCGCCTTGTTCACCGTTATGTTCGATGTAGTGGTCGTAGCTAACAACTTCAGCCTTGATGAAGCCTCTTTGGAAATCTGTGTGGATAACGCCCGCGCCTTCCGGTGCTGTTGCGCCAATTTTTACAGTCCAGGCACGTACTTCTTTAACACCGGCGGTGAAGTAAGTTTGCAGGCCAAGTAATTCGTAACCCGCGCGGATAACACGGTCCAGGCCTGGTTCTTCCATGCCCATTTCCTGCAGGAATTCCAGCCGTTCCTCGTCATCCAGCTCGGAGATTTCTGCTTCCATCTTGTTACAGATAGCAACGATTTCAGCGTTTTCAGATTTAGCCAGTTCGCGTACAGCATCCAGGTGTGGATTGTTTTCGAAGCCTTCTTCGTCAACATTTGCAATGTACATGGTTGGTTTAGTCGTCAGCAGATGGAAGGTCTTTAATGTTACCTGCTCATCTTCGCTCAGCTCCATAGCACGAACCGGATGGCCTTCATCAAGGTGCGGCAAGAGTTTTTCCAGCAGAGCTTTCGCTTTAACGGCTTCTTTGTCGCCGCCTTTTGCCAGCTTCTGAACACGCTGTAGTTGTTTCTCTACAGATTCCAGGTCAGCTAATGCCAGCTCAGTATTGATGATTTCAATATCAGCCAGTGGATCAATTTTGTTTGCAACGTGGATAACGTTTTCATCTTCAAAGCAGCGAACGACGTGTGCGATAGCATCGGTTTCGCGGATGTTGTGCAGGAATTTGTTACCCAGGCCTTCACCTTTGGATGCGCCAGCTACAAGGCCAGCGATATCGACGAATTCCATGGTGGTCGCCATTACGCGTTCTGGCTTAACAATAGCTGCCAGGGCATCTAAGCGTGGGTCTGGCATTGGCACTACGCCAGCATTCGGCTCGATGGTACAGAACGGGAAGTTCTCAGCACCAATACCGGCTTTCGTTAGAGCATTAAATAGTGTCGATTTGCCGACGTTAGGCAGGCCAACAATGCCGCATTTGAAACCCATGACAGTATCCTGTAGTTAAAGATTTATGCTTTGAATGAGTGCAAGGTGTTCATCGCTTTCAACCAGTCGCCACCACAAGCCTGTTCAAGAACTCGCAGGGCTTCATCACTGGCGGCCTGAGTCAGGTCACGTTCGCTGGAAGGTGCTTTTTTGAGCACGAACCCGCTGACCTGGCTGGCGCTGCCGGGATGGCCGATACCTAAGCGTAAACGATAGAAATTTTTGTTGTTACCCAGTTTGCTGATGATATCTCGCAGACCGTTATGACCACCGTGTCCACCACCTTGTTTAAGCTTGGCTACACCGGGAGGGAGGTCGAGTTCATCATGGGCAACCAGAATGCCTTCAACGGGAATCTTATAGAAATTAGCCAGTGCGCTAACTGCCTGTCCGCTGAGGTTCATAAAGGTGTTTGGGATTAACAGGTGAACCGGTTGTTGGTTCAATGTCGTTTTCCCATACAGACCGTAAAACTTACTCTCGGTCTTAAGAGGGGTCATTTGTCGCTCAGCGAGCTGAGCGACAAAATCGGTACCGGCATTATGACGGGTTTGTTCATACTGTTGTCCGGGGTTACCCAGGCCAACAATTAACTGTATCCGATCTTTCATGCCGATACCTTTAGCAGGCTAAATTAGCTAGCTGCTTTTGCGCCACGTGGTGAGTAAGTCTGAGCAATACTCTGATCGTGGTCGGAACCGCGACGCAGCTGAACAATCTCAACGCCAGCAGGCATAGTGATGTCAGACAGGTGCAGGATCTGGCCCATTTCAACAGCGGACATATCAACTTCCAGAGACTCTGGCAGTTTGTCTGCAAGACACAGAACCTGAACAGTGTTCTGCTGAACAGCAAATTTACCGGAAGCCTTGCCTGCAGGAGACTTAGCGAAACCAGTGAAGCTCAGAGGAACCTGAATCTGGATCTTGTTGGACTTAGTGATGCGCTGGAAATCAACGTGCATTACAGAGTTACGTGCTGGATGACGCTGGAAGTCACGAACGATTACTTTTTCTTCTTTACCATCGATATCCAGAGTCAGGATAGAGGAGAAGAAAGAAGGATCTTCGATCTGCTTAATCAGAGCGCGGTTTTCCAGAGTGATAGAAGCAGGCTTCTTGTTTTTAGCACCACCGTATACAACGGCAGGGATCATGCCAGCGTGACGCAGGCGGCGGCTCGCACCTTTCCCTTCGTCTGTACGGGCTTCAGCTTTGATTACGAAATCAGTCATTTTAATACCTTTAAAAAGTACAACTGCAAAATCCTTGCGACCAGGTCTTGCAGTCAGTTAAGCCAGTTGGCTAAGTTCCTTCCTGATGGAAGGGGTGTTTATCTGTGTAGTTCTTAAGAAAACCGTTTAGATGCTCCTCACGGAGCATTTAAGGTGCTCTTAACGGAACATAGCACTGATAGATTCTTCATTGCAGACACGGCGTACCGCTTCTGCCAGCATTGGCGCCAGTGTTAACTGACGAATGCGATCACACTTCTCACCAGCAGGTGACAGTGGAATAGTATCTGTTACGACCAACTCATCCAGTTCGGAGTTGTTGATGTTGTCGATAGCCGGGCCGGAAAGCACTGGGTGAGTTGCATAAGCAACAACCTTAGCTGCGCCGTTTTGTTTCAATGCGCTGGCTGCTTTACAAAGCGTGCCGGCGGTGTCGCACATGTCGTCTACCAGTATGCAGGTACGACCTTTTACGTCACCGATGATGTTCATGACCTGAGCTTCGTTGGCTTTTTCACGACGCTTGTCGATGATCGCCAGATCGCAGTTCAGTTGTTTTGCTACAGCACGTGCACGAACCACACCACCGACATCCGGAGATACAACCAGTGGGTTTTCGTAATCCTGACGGGCGATTTCATCCAGCAGAACCGGAGAACCGTAAACGTTATCAACAGGGATATCGAAGAATCCCTGGATCTGGTCAGCGTGCAAATCTACTGTCAGTACGCGGTCGATACCAACGCCAGCCAGCATATCAGCAACAACTTTTGCGCTGATTGCTACACGGGCAGAACGTGGGCGACGATCCTGGCGGGCATAACCGTAATACGGGATAACTGCAGTGATACGTGTCGCTGAACCACGGCGTAAAGCGTCAGCCATGACAATCAGTTCCATCAGATTGTCGTTGGTTGGTGCGCAAGTCGACTGCAGAATGAAAACGTCTTTGCCGCGCGCGTTTTCATTGATTTCGACGTTTACTTCACCGTCACTAAACTTGGTGACTATAGCTTCGCCCATAGGGATATCTAGGCGTTCAACGACTTTCTCGGCAAGTTCGCGGTTGGCGTTGCCAGTGAAGACCATCATTTTAGGCACGGTGGTTACCTTCTCGGATGCTGTAGTGGTTAACAGAGATTCATTCATGGTTGTTTTGGCCCGGCAGGCTGCTCAGTTGAGTGTTGCAGCTGCAGAAATCTCTCATTATTGCCTGTTTCAAATCAGAAGCTTATGCTGCTAATCAACGGGGCGCTGTGTCACTGTAAGCAGGCGTAACACAAAAAACACCCCAACCCGACTTTTAAGGCAGGTAGAAGTGTTGGTTGTATTTAGCCAGAGAAATGCTCTCACCATCCTGAGATTAATCTCAAAGGATGGCTGGGATAGGAGGATTCGAACCTCCGCATGACGAGATCAAAACCCGTTGCCTTACCGCTTGGCGATATCCCAACATTACCCTTACAGGAACCAGGCCTGAATAACGGCGCACATTTTCTAGGAAGCGTGCTGTAAAGTCAATGCAAAACCGGGGCTTATCGAGGCCGGATCTGCCACTCTTTAGCTATAAGGGTAATCCGTAAATTCCCCTGATTAAGTACGATTTTGCTGGGCAGGCTGATACCGTCCTGGGAGGTGTAGCGTAAGTAGTTAATCTGCCAGTTATTTTGTTGCAGAGATTTAAGCCTGTTGGTATCTATTACCGGAGTATAAGGGCTGTCAGGAGCCGGCTGGCCTTTAATCCAGAAAGGTAAGTTATTCAGAGGGAAGCGCCAGCCTAGGCGTTCTTGCATCAATTGTTCCGGCGATGTTGAGAATATCGGATCTTCACCGGCAGCGAGAATCTCAATGCCCCTTGGACTGCCTGTGATTCGGGCGCCGCCCTGGCCTAAAGGGCCTGTGAGTTCAATATTGAAAAATTCCTGTTGCTGCTGCCATGCCAGACTGGCACTGTGCCGGGTTTTGCTGTCACGGATACCGGCTTTACCGGTTACTTGCCAGGCGTTAATCGCTTGCAGAGTTTCTAAATGATCTTGCCAGCTGATGTTTGTGTCAGGTGCGGGTTCGGGCTCAGGTGTCAGCGATGAACAGGCCGTCAGGGTAAGTGCAAGTAAGGCAGTAAAAAGTGAGCGCAACAGCATGGGCGTATATCTCGTTAACTTAGCTTGGACATCAATAAAAAAGCCTGAGTATTTACTCAGGCTTATAACAGTTAGAGCAATGTTCAGTTAGCAGCGGTTTTACCGATGGCTTCAGCTGCTTCGAGAATGAACAGATTATCGGGATGATCCGTCTGGCTTTTTTCCAGTAATTTCATGGCTTCTGTTACCTGGCCCTGAGCGAAATAAACCTGAATCAGATGTCCGGCGACTTCGGCATCAGGGAACATTTCGTATGCACGTTCCAGGAAGGGCAGAGCTTCATCATTTCTGTCCAGCTTGTAAAGAATCCATCCCATACTGTCCAGCACGGCGGCATCGTCAGGTGTGATTTCAAGGGCTTGTCTGATCAGTTCCAGTGCTTCGACATAACGGTCGGTATATAAGGTAAGCGTATAACCCAGAGCATTCATAGCCATGCTGTTATTTGGGTCAAGCTCCAGTACTTTGCGAAGGTCCTGCTCCATTAGTTTGAAATCCTGCGGAGACATCATCATTGCCCGGGCATATAACAGGGCAATATCGTCATTGTAACGTTGCAGTGCTTCGTCCAGCAGGTTAATTGCGGCATCTTTATGATCATGCAAGTCCAGCCATTCGGCTTCGACAATGAAAATCTGAATCGCCCGCTCAGGGGTTACATTACGGGCTTCACGCATGATTTTCTGAAGCTGGTCGCGCTTATCAGCGTTATCCAGAAGGTCTGAAATTCTGCTTAGGGCTGGCAGCAGATTATTCGGATCTTTTACTTTAGTCAGATATTCCAGTGCTTGCGCATCGTTTTCACGCTGTAGCTCAATTAGTCCTAGATAGTAATAAGGCGTTGTGTTCTGCGGGTAGCGGTTAAGAATTTTTTTAAAAACAGCCTCGCTGTCTTCTATAAGGTCTTTTTCCAGCATCAGTAGCGCAAGATAGAAACCCAGTTGCGGTTCGGCACGGCGCAGTTCAAGTAACAGATTGGCCTGCTTTACGGCTTTTTCGTTCTGGTCATCCTGAAATAACAGTTGAATATATAAGGTGTGTAGCTGCTGTTCAGCCTGTTTGCCTTCGATGACGCCTTCAAGTAAGCCAAGTGCTTGTTTTACTTTACCCTGTTTACGCAGTAGCTCTGCTTTCTGAAATAATGCACCGTGATGTTTAGGTGATAACTCGATAGCCTGATCAAACGCTTTACTCGCGGGGCCCGGCTGGTTGTTACTCTTATACAGAATACCTAAGGTCGTCAGTAGTGTTGGGTTGGCTTTGGTGGTGTTCTTTTCGCTGAGTACGTCGATATAGGCCTGGCGCTCTTTCTGGCTGAGCTTGCCGGAGCTGTTCGCGATCATTTGCAGGGTTTGTGGATTGCTGTGATCCAGTGCTTTATTGAGCAATGGCAAGGCATGGTCAAAATCACCCTGTTGTAGCAGGATGCTGGCAGCAATCTGATAAGGTTCTGCGTTATCAGGTTCCGCTTCCTGCCAGAGCGTTGCGGCTTCCAGCATGCGTTGCGGTTTATTGATGTACTGAGCAATATATGTAGCGCGCTTGGCGATAGCCGGATCTTTGGTTAGCCGGGACTGTCGGATGTAGTTTGCCAGCGAAAGTTCGTATTGTTCTTCCTGGCCAGCCAGTTCGGCGATGATCAGATCGTAGAGCGTTTCGCGGTTAAGTTCGCCTTGCGTATATTCGACGGCCGGTAAATCTGCCTGATGGCTCTGCAGTATGCTGTCAGGCTGACTTGGTTGCTGGGCACAGCCACTGATCAGTAAACCGGTCAGTGCTATTGTGCCGGCAGCTTTGCCTGGTAAGTTGCGCAGCATTGCGCCGGATAGTTGTGACACCGCCAGGCGGTATGAGATGAACCTGGTTTTGAGTTGTGTATTCACTATATCTAATTGCCTTACTGATGAGTGTCAGTCGATTCCCTGTTAAGCATCCGGTACAGCGTACGGGGCTTATCGACACGTTCTGCAGAGTCCGTTAATTGTGCTCACTATAGATGAATCCTGACTGAGTTGTCATGCCTGCGGATACTTCTATATCGTGCATTTCTGCTTAGTAGACCACAAAACTTGTATAAGGGTTGCACTCAGATCAAGAAAAATCCTCTTGTTTGTTGTTAGGCTTTTAACCTTTTAAACAATAAGGTGTATTATGACGCGCTTATTTGCGCAGGCTATGGTGTCTGCAGTCTACAAATATAGCTTCATATCGATCTTAATCAGGGGTGGCGTTTTCCTCAATGGCTTTGTTGGCGCTGGGAATTAATCATAAGACAGCTTCTGTCGCAGTCCGTGAAAAAGTAGCCTTTGCGCCCGAGCAAATGGCTGACGCGCTGGCTCAGGCTTGTCAGGTTGCGAAGCTTCGCGAAGCCGTGATTCTGTCGACCTGTAACCGTACAGAACTGTACTGCTCTACTCAGTTGGAAGGCACCCGTGCGTTGCTGGAATGGCTGGGGGATTATCATAAACTGGATGCAGACGAGCTTCAGCAGGCTAGCTATGCTCACTGGGATCAGGATGCCGCACAGCACATGATGCGTGTTGCCAGTGGTCTGGATTCACTGGTATTGGGTGAACCTCAGATTCTTGGTCAGTTGAAGTCTGCCTATGCTGTGTCTCAGGAAGTAGGTGTTGTTGGCGCAGAGCTTTCGCGTCTGTTTCAGCAGACTTTTACTGTTGCGAAGCGAGTTCGTACTGATACGGCAATAGGTGAGAACCCGGTTTCTGTTGCCTATGCGTCGGTAAGTCTGGCGCAACATATCTTTGCAGACCTGAGTACCAGTAAAGCTTTGCTTATTGGTGCCGGAGAAACGATCGAACTGGTTGCCCGGCACCTGAAAGAAGCCGGTGTAACAGATATGACGGTCGCGAACCGGACACTGGTACGTGCTGAAACTCTGGCCGAAAGTTTTAATGCCAAAGCAATTTTACTGGGCGATATTCCGGAAGCTCTGGAAGATGCAGACATTGTTATTGCATCTACCGCCAGTCAATTGCCTATTCTTGGTAAAGGCGCGGTTGAAGCTGCGCTGAAGAAGCGTAAACACCGGCCTATTTTTATGGTGGATATTGCGGTACCACGTGATATCGAGCCGCAGGTTGCAGAGCTGGATGATGTTTATCTTTATACCGTTGATGATTTGCGGGAAGTCATTGAAGAAAATGTACGCAGCCGCGAGTCTGCTGCCAGAGAAGCTGAAGCAATTGTGGCTGTGGGTGCCACAGAGTTTATGCGTCAGTTACGCTCACTGGAAGCGGTTGGTACGGTTATGGCAGTACGTAATCAGGCGGATCAGCTGCGCCAGCAGGAGCTTGAGAAAGCTATTAAGCAGCTTTCTAATGGTAAAGACCCGGAAGCAGTACTGACTAATCTGGCCCGTGGCCTGACCAATAAACTAATACACCACCCGACGGTTCAGCTGCGCCAGGCCAGCGCCGAAGGGCGAACCGAAATGCTTGAAATCGCCCAGCAATTATTTCAGCTGGAAGAACAACGACAAGAAGATTAATTATGAAAGCATCAATTTTAACCAAACTGGAAATACTGGCCGATCGCTACGAAGAGCTGGCAGCCTTGCTGGGTGACGCAGGGGTTATCGGTAACCAGGATCAGTTTCGGGCTTACTCAATGGAGTACGCTGAGATTGAACCTGTTGTGCAGTGTTTCCAGTCTTATCTGGGTGCACAGGGTGATCTCGAAGAGGCACAGCTGATGCAGGATGATTCTGATCCTGATATGCGTGAGATGGCTAAAGAAGAAGTCGCTGAGGCTAAACAGCAGATTGAGACGTTGGAAGACCAGCTACAGATTTTGCTGTTGCCGAAAGACCCGAACGATGCGCGTAATGTGTTTTTAGAAGTACGTGCGGGTACAGGTGGTGATGAAGCGGCAATTTTTTCCGGTGACTTATTCCGTATGTATTCACGCTTTGCTGAAACGCAGGGCTGGAAAGTGGAAGTAGTTAGTACCAATGAAGGTGAACACGGCGGCTATAAAGAGATTATTACCCGTATCATCGGTAAAGATGTGTATTCCCGTCTTAAATTTGAATCCGGTGCACACCGGGTACAGCGTGTCCCGGAGACTGAGTCTCAGGGACGTATTCATACATCTGCCTGTACTGTCGCGATTATGGCTGAGATGGATGAAGCTGATGCCGTAGAAATCAACAAAGCTGATTTACGGGTTGATACCTTCCGGGCGTCCGGTGCAGGTGGTCAGCACGTTAACAAAACCGATTCAGCAATTCGTCTGACGCACATCCCTACCGGGGTGGTGGTTGAGTGTCAGGAAGAGCGTTCGCAGCATAAAAACCGTGCTAAAGCGATGTCATTACTGGCATCCCGACTGCAGGCAGCTGAGCAGGAACGGCATGCGGCAGAGCAAGCCAGTACCCGTAAGAGTCTGGTTGGCAGCGGTGACCGTTCTGAGCGAATTCGTACCTATAACTATCCCCAGGGCCGGGTTACCGATCATCGTATCAACCTGACACTTTATAAGTTGTCAGAAGTGATGGAAGGGGCGTTAGGTCAGGTAGTAGATCCACTGGTTAATGAGTATCAGGCAGAACAGCTGGGTGCTCTGTCAGCTGAAAACTGATGCTGCAAATCAGTCAGGCACTGCAGGGTAGTGTTGACCTGAGGGCGGTGAGCGATTCACCGCGCTTGGATGTCGAATTACTGTTGTGCCATATCTTAGACAAATCCCGCACGTATCTGATGATGCATCCTGAAGTAGCCATGACGGCCGAGCAGCAGGTTGCATTTGAAGCATTATTACAACGGCGTATCGCCGGTGAGCCGGTCGCACATCTGTTGGGCCAGTGGAGTTTCTGGAGTTTTGATCTGGCGGTAAATGCCAGTACGCTGATTCCCCGTCCTGATACGGAATGTGTTGTCGAAAAGGCGCTGGAGCTGTTGTCTGCAACTCCTGCGAGAGTGGCTGATCTGGGTACCGGAACCGGGGCTATTGCCCTGGCACTGGCAACAGAACGTCCTGCCTGGGAGGTATTTGCCGTCGATTTTGTTGTGGATGCTGCAGAATTAGCGGAACAGAATCGGCAAGCTCTGGGTCTTAGTAATGTAACCGTACTGCAAGGCAGTTGGCTGGAGCCTGTACCTGAGCAGCTGCATATGGTGGTGAGCAATCCGCCGTATATTGATCCTGAAGACCCCCATTTAGAACAGGGTGATGTGCGATTTGAACCGCGCTCTGCTTTAGTGGCTGAGGATAAGGGGCTGGCAGATATCCGGACAATTTCTGAACAGGCATGGCAGCAGTTATTTAACGAAGGCTGGCTGTTATTCGAACACGGTTATGATCAGGCTGATAGCGTGCAGCAAATTCTGCGGGAGCAGGGGTATTCACAAGTAGCGTCTGCTCAGGATCTGGCGGGTAATGACCGGATGACCTGGGGACGTAAGCTGTTGGTCTTATAGCAGCGAAGAGGATTCTAATGTTAGATGATGCGCAATTATTGCGATATAGCCGGCAGATTATGTTGCCGGAAGTGGAAATTGGCGGACAGGAAGCCTGGCTGAACTCAACAGTACTGGTGTTAGGTGTCGGTGGGTTGGGTAGTCCGGTAGCGATGTATCTGGCTGCAGCAGGTGTTGGTAAGTTGATTCTTGTCGACGACGATAAAGTTGAACTGACCAATTTACAGCGTCAGATTGCGCACGGTACTGAAGATATAGGTACCGCTAAAGTCCGCTCGGCTGCGGCAACACTGAAGTCGATTAACCCTGACATTGACGTAGTGACAGTTGAGCAGCGCCTGACTTCTGAAGATCTCGGCGAGTGGGTCGCAAAAGTGGATCTGGTATTAGATTGTACCGACAATTTTGATACCCGCTTTGGTGTCAATCAGGCTTGTGTGACTCACCAAAAGCCACTAGTCTCTGGATCAGCAATTCGCCTTGAAGGTCAGGTTGCGGTATTCGATCCACGTCAGCAGGACTCGCCTTGCTACCGGTGTCTGTACCGTGAAGGCAGCGATGAGAATCTGACCTGTTCTGAAAGTGGCGTATTGGCGCCGTTGGTGGGCATTATAGGTTCTGTCCAGGCAATGGAAGCGTTGAAAGTTCTGGCCAGTGTCGGTACTCCGCTGGTAGGCAAATTATTATTATTGGACGCGCGTTACATGGAGTGGCGCAGTCTGAAGTTAAAACGCGACCCGCAGTGTCCTTGCTGTGGAAAACATGACCGGAAGGAAGCTTAAGTGATGGATACAATACGTTCTGTATTAACCAGTGCTAAAACAATTGCCATGGTTGGTGCCAGCCCTAAAGCGCACCGTGCCAGTAATCAGGTGATGCACTTCCTGCTGTCTAAAGGTTACAACGTCATTCCTGTTAACCCTAATAAAGTCGGCGAAGAGATTCATGGCCAGACCGTCGTTGGCAGCTTGTCTGATATCAATGAACCTATTGATATGGTGGATATCTTTCGCAACTCTGTTGAAGCCGGTGATGCGGTTGATGAAGCAATTGCAGTCAATGCGAAGGCTGTCTGGATGCAGCTGGGTGTCATTAACGAACCGGCGGCAGCGAAAGCCACCGCTGCAGGTTTACAGGTGATTATGGATAGATGCCCGGCAATTGAGCTGCCGCGTCTGGAATTGCCGCAAAGCGCATAAAATGCTGCTATTTCGGCTGCTGTGTCTTACAGCAGCCGCCTCTTCCTTCTTATTTTCTGTTCTGTTCTGAGTGTTCGGTTTTATCATCTGTTTTGCTCGCTAATTTTGAAGTGATCGCGCTGGAAAGTTAATGTTTAGCAGGTAAACTATTGCGCTTTGATTGATAACTTCAGACTTCGGAAAGACATATGACTATCGAACGCCTAGAAACCCAGCAGCGCATGAGCCGCATCGTCAAACATAACGGAACTGTTTACCTGTGTGGTCAGGTAGCTGCAGATGCTTCTGCAGATATCAAAGAACAGACTCAGACAATGTTGGATAAAGTCGACGTATTGCTGGAGCAAGCTGGTAGCGATCGTGAGAATATGCTGTCTGCAACTATCTACGTTCGCGATATGAAAGACTTTGCTGCAATGAATGAAGTATGGGATGCCTGGGTTCCTGCTGGCCATGCACCTGCACGCGCATGTGTTGAAGCCCGTATGGCGCGTCCGGAATTACTGGTTGAGATCTCTGTGGTTGCTGCTGAAAAGCAATAAAATTACAGCTTTAGCGATAGCTATTATCGTAAGCAAACGCCCTGGCAGTCGCCGGGGCGTTTTTGTTTCTGCATGTGAATTTTAGAATAATCAGGCTGGCAACCCGCTGGTGAGAAGGTAAACTGTAGTCCTTTGACTGATAACTCACAGATTTCGGAAACACACATGACTATTGAACGCCAGGGTACCAACGAACGCTCCAGCCGCATTGTAATTCATAACGATACTGTCTACTTGTGTGGTCAGGTAGCGGCGGACGCGTCTGCAGGTATTCAGGAGCAGACTCAGACAACCTTAGATAAGGTTGATGCTTTGTTAATCGAGGCAGGCAGTGACCGCGAGCATATACTGTCTGCAACTATTTATCTGCGGGACATGAAAGACTTTGCAGCGATGAATGAAATCTGGAACCCATGGGTACCAACAGGTTATGCACCAGCCCGTGCCTGTGTTGAAGCCCGTATGGCGCGTCAGGAATTGTTATTTGAAATATCTGTGATTGCAGCTGTTAAAAAGTGATTCTACGGCACTGATTATTAATAACGCTCTGGCAAATGCCGGGGCGTTTTTGTTTCAGTTACCCGTCACCGTTATCCCATCATCAGGCGGCGTACCCGCAGGTCTTCAGCGCAGCGTTTTGCGTAGGCGAATATAGCAGGGGAGTAAGTTTCCGGAGATAGGTCTACCATGCTCAGATCACTGGAAATCAGCAGTTGAATCAGATTCTGGTCTTCCAGCTGCAGGGCCTGATGTAACAGGTTATTCCCCTGTTTATCAGTATGCTGCAGGTTAGCGCCCTGTTCAGCCAGGCGGCTGATATGCAATGTCAGTGGGCTGACCTGATATTTGAAGCAGGCCAGTAAAGCTGTTTCCGGGAGTTGCCCGCTTAGGTTGCCAGGTTCGGTCACTGCGCCAGCCTGTAATAGTACGGTTATCAGCGCCAGACTTTGTTCTTGCTGTAATGCCAGATATAGCAGTGGTTGCTGTTGGCTGTCAGTATTATTCGCAGTGAATCCAGCCTGGAGAAGGTGCTCTAGTACCTGTGGCTGATTGCTGCGAATCGCTAATTCCTGAGGGGATATGTTCCCTGAATCAGTGTCCAGAACGAGTGTTTCTTCGTTATCTGACGCGAGTTTTTTCAGCTGTTTTTTGACAGCCATAATGTCGCCGTCAAGAATGCTTTGGCGAAGTTTGCTAAGACGGCGTTGCTGAAAAAATTGCATATCTGTTCTGCTTTCTTGAAGGTTTTCTGGTGTTACCAGAATAGGGGCAGCGAGAAAGCATAATATCACGGCTGGTAGGGGAGTCGTTTTTCTTAGGCTGATAATTTTGAATTAAGGGTAAATAGAAAAGTTTGAGATTTCGTCAGATAAGAGTGTGTTAGCAAGAGGCTATAGATACTGAAAAGCAGGCCCGGTTTTTAGCCGGGCCTGAGTATTTTAGCCTAGCTTGATTGCATTGCTTTTGTTATCAGCTTTCAGGCTGATCGCAATGGCCTTAGAGGTTGGCGTAAAGCTGCGGTCGCCGTAGCTGTCCAGCGGTACCAGTGGGTTGGTTTCCGGATAGTAGGCGGCCATGTTGCCTTTCGGGATATCGTAGGCAACCGCTTTAAAACCGCTCACAGAACGTTCGCTGCCATCGTGCCAGTGGGACGTCAGGGTGATTTCCTGATCAGTATTCAGGCCCAGCTTGTCCATATCGTCCTGGTGCATGAAGACAACTTTACGAATGCCTTTGACACCGCGGTAACGGTCGTTATAGCCATAAACGGTCGTGTTGTACTGATCATGCGAACGCAGTGTCTGCAAGGTGAAAATTTCAGTGCCTTCCGGTGCCGTTTGCTGCTGAATCTGATCAGCAATGAGCTGTTCCGGTAATGGGTTGCTCATTACATTTGCACGACGATTCTCAGTCATCCAGATGCGTTGTGCCGCAGTATTTCCAAGATAGAAACCACCTGGTTGTTCCAGGCGTTCATTGAAGTCGTGGAAACCCGGAACACAGGCTTCGATCAGCGAACGGATGCGGTTGTTATCTTCAGCCAGGTGCAACCAGTCAACCGGATGATTACCCAGTGTCTTCTGGGCAATATTGGCGATAATATTAACTTCAGATTTTAACTGATCGCTGGCTGGCGGTAATACACCACCGGAGCTGTGCACCATACACATTGAATCTTCAACGGTGATACGTTGCTCTCCAGTAACGGTTTCATCAACCTCGGTACGGCCCAGACAAGGCAGGATCAGTGAGTCCTGACCAGGTGTCAGGTGGCAGCGGTTCAGTTTAGTACTGACGTTGACTGTCAGGCTACAGTTACGCAATGCCTGGCGGGTAGCGTCGGTATCAGACATGGCCGCCGCAAAGTTACCGCCCATGCCGATAAATACCTTACTTTCGCCTTTCAGCATAGCTTGCACGGCCTGAATCGCATTGTGGCCCCGTTCCCGTGGCATCGGTGTTTTGAATACCGCTTCCATTTTATCGATCAGAGGCTTAGGTGCTTTTTCATCGATGCCGACGGTGCGGTCGCCCTGAACATTACTGTGGCCACGCACCGGACAGGCGCCTGCACCGGGTTTGCCAATATTGCCGCGTAACAGCAGCAAGTTGACGATCTCCTGCAGAATTGCTACTGAGTGTTTGTGCTGGGTCAGACCCATTGCCCAACTGCAAATAACCCGTTCGGAACGGGCGTAGATACCGGCAACTTTGAACATGTCTTCGCGGCTAATACCGGACTGTTCTTCAAGTACCGTCCAGTCAGAGGCTTTAACCAGTTCAAGGTAGGTGTCGACACCTTCAGCATGCTGAGCCAGGAAGTTGTGATCGAGGAGGCTATTTTTGCCCATCGACAGACGTTCCTGATCCAGTTCCAGCAATGCTTTGATAATACCGCGTACCAGAGCCATATCACCGCCAAGTTTTGGCGTGTAGTAATGCTTACTGATTTCGGTGTAACCGTTGGTCAGCATTTCCATAGGTTTTTGCGGATTGGTAAAACGTTCCAGACCGCGTTCGCGCAGGTTATTGAAGCTGACAATAGTTGCGCCACGCTTGGAAGCCTGTCGCAGAGTATCCAGCATACGCGGGTGGTTGGTGCCAGGGTTCTGACCGAATACGAAGATTGCATCAGCCTGAGCAAAGTCATCCATTGTGACTGTGCCTTTACCTACGCCAATGGTTTCCTTGAGTGCAACACCACTGGCCTCGTGGCACATATTGGAGCAGTCAGGGAAGTTATTGGTACCGTAGCTACGGACAAATAGCTGATACAGGAATGCAGCTTCGTTACTGGCGCGGCCCGAGGTATAAAACTCGGCATGATCAGGAGATTCCAGAGCATTCAGGTGGCGTGCGATCAGCTGAAAGGCTGAGTCCCAGTTAATTGGCTCATAGTGATCCGTTTCACTGTTATAGCGAAGTGGTTCGGTCAGGCGACCCTGGTATTCCAGAAAATAGTCAGTCTGAGTATCCAGATAGCTCACGGTGTTTTTTGCAAAAAAGTCAGCCCCGACTTTTTTAGCAGTGGCTTCCCAGTTAACAGCTTTGGCGCCGTTTTCACAGAAGCTTACTTTGTGGCCAGATTTCTGATCACCCCAGGCGCAACCCGGGCAATCAAAACCTTTGTGTTGGTTAGTACGCATCAGGCTGCGGATATTTTTAACCGGGTTTTCGCTTTTCAGCAAATGCCTGGATGTACTGGCGAGCGCCCCCCAGCCACCGGCTGAGCCTTTATAGGTGGCGATCTTCTTTTTGGCCATTATGGTTCCTTTAGGAATTATTATTGCCGCATGAAACGGCTGAGCATAGAAATGGCGCTACTTTTACAGAAACTGACAGTGATTTGCAAATGATAATTATTATTAATAAAGCTTATGTCGCAGTAAAAAAAATTTTTGTCGGTAAAGGTGCAGTTTTAAAAGCGCTGTTTAAAAATGCCTGAAATATTCCTGTGGATAGAAATAAGCAGTTGTTATGCGGGAGTAAAAAAGAGAGGCCGGCAGCGGTAGCTCCGGCCGAATGAATTCATTAAGTATCTTTGCGGATGTTATCCTGGAAGGATTGCGGTGTGGCCGTTACTTTGCGGGTTTCATAGTCGAAGAAAACAATCCCTGTTTTAGCATGAGCAATCTCAACAGCGGTTTGTTTGTTGGTTAACAGATAAAAAATATCACAGCCGTATTTGTTAAAATCTCCGACTGCAATATCGATTTGTATTTGCTCGCCATGAAAGCTTTCGGCTTTATACACAATGGCTGAGTCAGTCATGATGATGCCTAAACCTTCGACATCCATTTCGGTGTAGTTAAAGCTGGCTAGGTAACGCACTCTGGCTTCGTGAATCATAGATAAAACGGCGTCATTACCTAAATGTCCGCCGTAGTTTATGTCACTGATACGTACTGGCATATCAGTGCTGAAGCTGTAGTTATCGGGCATGTCTATTTTTATACGGGCCATAAGCTAACTCCGTGCAGAATAGTGTTCCCTGGCGTTATGATTTTAAATTAACTGTTTTCCATCTTCACCAGCACCTGATGCATAGCACCGGTGAGAATTGCCAGGTCCTCATTGCTCATAATATAGGGTGGCATCACATATACCAGCTTACCAAATGGTCTTACCCAAACGCCAGCGTCTACAAATGCCTGCTGAATACGACGGGCATCCACCGGCTGTTTCATTTCAACAACGCCTATAGCGCCGAGGCAGCGCACTTGTGCAACTGAATTAAGTTCGCGGCATGGTGAAAGACCTGCTTCAAGCTGCTGCTGTATACGCTGGGTATTCGCTTTCCAGTCGGATTCACGGAGTAATTTCAGGCTGGTGTTGGCCACGGCACATGCCAGAGGGTTGCCCATAAAGGTTGGGCCGTGCATAAAGCAACCCGCGCCACCTGAAGAAATAGTTTCCCCAATATGGCTGGATGTCAGCGTCGCAGCCAGAGTCATGTAACCTCCGGTAATCGCTTTACCCAGACACATAATATCCGGTGATATACCGGCATGATCGCAGGCAAAGAGGGCGCCACTACGGGCAAAGCCTGTGGCGATTTCGTCGGCAATCAGCAGTACGTCGTATTCATCACACAGTTGTCTGGCAGTTTTCAGATACTCCGGTGAATAGAAGCGCATGCCGCCAGCGCCTTGCACTATGGGTTCTAGTATTAGTGCCGCGATTTCCTGATGATGCTCAGCAAAAAGGCGTTTAAGTTCAGAGCAGTCAGCTTCATCCCATTGCTGATCAAAGCCTGTCTGTGGTGCCGGGGCAAAGAAGTGCTTGGGCAGTACTTCAGTAAAAATTTCGTGCATACCGTTAATCGGGTCACACACCGACATCGCACCAAAAGTATCGCCGTGATAGCCATTACGAATAGTCAGTAATTTGTGCTTGGTATTGGTTTTGCCTTCATTTGCGCGGCGTGCGTGCCAGTACTGAATCGCCATTTTAATGGCGACTTCAACGGCGACAGAACCTGAATCAGCAAGGAAAACCTTGTCCAGATTAGCCGGTGTCATTTCTACCAGCTGTTTTGCCAGCTCAATCGCTGGCTGATGGGTAATACCGCCAAACATAACATGAGACATTTTATCGATTTGCTCATGAGCTGCCTGATTCAGTTCCGGATGGTTGTAGCCGTGAATAACTGACCACCAGGAGGCCATGCCATCAATCAGTTCACGACCGTCTTCCAGTTTGATGCGTACGCCTTCTGCAGATACCACCGGATACATAGAAGGCGGATTGATCATAGAAGAGTATGGGTGCCAGATGTGTTGCTGGTCGAAACTGAGGTCTGTTGTGGTAATAGATGTCATGAGAGTTACCCGGTTATGCGGGCGCATATATATACAGCGCCAAAAAATAAACTGGCGCTATTACAGCGGGCTTTGACAGAGAAAGCAAACCGCATAACAACTGCAGTTTAGTGATTAGCGCAGTACGAAATATAAGGTAGCAGGAATGAAAAGTAGCGCGCCAATATTGCCGATCAGTACTATTGAAGCAACTTGGCGGGGCTCCTGATTAAACTGTTCAGCAACAATGTAATTAAGTACCGCAGGGGGTAATGCGCCGAAAAGCAGCAGGTAGGCATATTGCTCACTTTCAAGTTGTAGCAGTGGCTGTAGCAGCAGGGCAATAAAAATGCCGACAGCGGGGCAAAGTACGGCACCCAGTACGCCTATTCGCCAGGCGCTGAAGTCAACGTCGATGAGGCGTACGCCTAAAGTGAACAGTAATAGTGGGATTGAAATCTGTCCGAGCATGTCTAGTGCGGTTGCTATGCCTGCAGGCATAGTCAGTTCCAGACTGCTCCAGCTCAGCCCTGCAATAGTAGCTATGATGATGGGCATACGCAGCAGTTTTAATGGATTGGTGCGTGGGTCCATCATGTAAATGCCAAGGGTGAAATGCAATGTCATTTCGACAATGAATAACACCACCGCTGCGGGCAGCGCGTGTTCTCCAAAGGCCAATAAAATCAGCGGTAGTCCAAGGTTACCGCTGTTACTGAACATCATTGGTGGCAGGAAGGTTTTCGGTGCGATCTTAAATATCCGGCACAGAGGCCATAGTAATAATCCGGAACCGATAATGATGATGGCTGCGCCTAATGCCAGGGTTTTAAAGGCGGGCAAGTCGAAGGATTTTGCGGAGAGTACAAAGAACAGCAAGGCAGGAACGAAGATGTCCATGTTCAGCTGATTAGCCAGCCGCATATCAGGATTTTTCAGACGGCCGTAAAGGTAGCCGGACAGCACAATAGTAAACAATGGGAATACTGTGAGAAAAATCCGCTCTGCCAGTGCGTATGAGTCAGTCATGAGGGCTGTTATCCATATCGGCCATAGTGCATTTAGCTTTCCAGCATGAAAGTAACCGGGCCATCATTTACCAGGCTGACCTGCATGTCGGCACCAAACTGTCCCGTGCCTACCTGATGATGAAGTTCACGGGTTTGCTTAACGAAGTAATCGTAAAGTTCTTCACCCAGTTGCGGTGATGCTCCGGAAGAAAAGCCGGGTCGCATGCCTTTACGGGTATCGGCGACTAGCGTGAACTGAGAAACAACCAGCAGGCCACCTTCAGCCTGTTGTACATTAAGGTTCATCTTGCCGTCGCTGTCGGAGAATATCCGGTAGCCCAGTACTTTCTTCAGTAGCTTATCGGCATCAGCAGTCGTATCGGTTCTTTCCACGCCGAGTAACACCAGAATACCTGTACCAATTTCACTACGACGTTCGCCGTGAATATCTACTGCTGCAGATTTAACCCGTTGGATCAGTGCTTTCATGATGCGCCTTAAACGTGATGAAACAAAAGTTGTTACAAATAGACAGAGATATAGAAGCAAGGGCGCATGGTATTCACTTTGAGATAGTCTGGCCAGCAATTGGTCAGGCCGGAAGGAAAATATTATGGAGTTGTTGTCTGTCTTAGTTTCAGTTTTAGGCGATATAAAGAAACGCCGTCAGAAAGACGGCGTTGGCTAATAACTTATACAAAGCTGTGTATAAGTAAGACGGTTAGGATGTTGCTGACTTAGCTTGCCGTTTTAGCTTCTTGGAGGCTTAGTGCATCATGTTCTTCTGCATTAGCCTGAGCAATTTCCTGTTCTGATGCTTTTGGCGAGAAACGTCCTGTTGCTGCATAAAACAATCCGAACAGAGGCGACAGCCAGCAAGCAAACGCCAGTGGGATGTACAACAGATTCTCAAAGTTGCCGTCACCAATACCCAGACCTAAAGCGGTAATGACAAATGCACCACCTGCATTCCAGGGGACTAACGGTGATATCAGGGTGCCACCTTCTTCTACTGCGCGTGAAAGGTTCAGTTTTGAATAACCTGCTTTAGTGTATGCTGGCGCAAACATGCGACCAGGTAAAGCAATCGACAGGTATGGATCACCCGCAACAAGGTTGGTAGCAACAGCAGAACCCGTCGCAGAGGCTTGCAGACCGAAGAAGCTCTGAGTACGGCTTACCACAGCGTCTATCAGTGTTTCCAGGCAGCGGGTGCGTTCCAGTGCACCGCCGAAGCTGAGTGCAATCAGTACCAGTGTGATTACCCAGGTCATGGATGTAATGCCGCCACGGTTAAGCAGGCCGTCAATTTCAGCTATACCAGTATCGATTTTGTAGCCTGAATGCATGAAGTTGAAGATATCTTGCAGGGATATGCCCTGAACGGTTACCGCCAGAGCTGCGCCCAGTAACACACCTGCAAATAATGAGGGTAATGCTGGCATTTTTTTCAGTGCCAAACCAATAACTACCAGTGGCGGTAGTAACAGTAGCAGCGACAGGTTGAAGTTATCTTCAATGCCGCCAGTGATGCTCTGAATTTTAGAGAAGTCGACCTGCTGAGAGCCGATCAGGGTGTAGCCAACAGTTGCATAGATGGCAAACGCAATCAGCATAGCCGGAACGGTTGTCGGCATCATGTTACGAATATGATCGAACAGGTTTACCCCGGTAACCGCCGGTGCCAGATTGGTTGTATCTGATAATGGTGAGATCTTGTCGCCAAAAAATGCACCGGAAACAACAGCGCCAGCCGTCCAGTACATTGGTATATCAAAACCAGCACCTATACCCATCAGCGCCAGGCCGACAGTACCTGTTGTTCCCCATGAAGTACCCAGAGAAACCGAAACCACAGCGCAAAGTAGCATGCTGGCAGCAAGGAATATTTCAGGGCTGAGTATTTTCAGGCCGTAGTAAATCAATAGGGGGACTGTGCCGCTGGCAATCCAAATACCAACGATCATGCCAACAGTCATCAGAATGGCAATAGATGGTAGGCCAACGCGAACAACGTGCAGTGCGCCGTCTTCGATATCATCCCAACGGTAACCACGGCACCAGCCAATAAGGGCTGTAATTGCCAGGCCAATAGCTAAGGGGATGTGAGGGGTGAAGTCCCCAAAGTAGAAAAGTTGAATGCCTAAAATAGCCAGGGTCAACACTATTGGCAGTAGTGCCATAATGAGGCCAGGCTTAGCAATTTTATTATTCATATTATGCTCCAGCTTATATTTCAATCTGTGGCGGATCGTCAGGAACTGTGCAGTTTTAAACTTGACGGTCGGCCACAGATAAATACTAAAGTCTTTCTTTGGAGCAGTGGTGAATGCCCTGTAAAACATTGTAAACAGGATTTTTTTTGTCATTTACAAATGTGAAGGGAATGGTGAGGGAGTACTTTCTCTATGTAGCTTTAAAGATAAGGTCGCGAAGTAAGTGTTCAATGCTGGCAGATATGATCGGTCAGGTGTGAGCTGGCAGATCATAACTGCGACAAGCAAAGATGTACTGACATGTTATGGGTTATACGTCAGGCCAGTGACAGGGAAAATGCTTTAGTGGCTTTAATAAGATTATCAATGTTACCCGGTTCCATCAGGCTGTGTCCGGCATCCCGTACAATATGAAGTTCTGCCTGCGGTAGTGCCTGATAAAGTGCATAAGCTTGTTGCAGTGGACAGACCATGTCGTAGCGGCCATGCACGATGACTGTTGGAATCTCAGTGATACGCTCAGCCTGTTCAATGATCTGGTTGCTGCTGATAAAGCCTTCGTTAACGAAGTAATGTGCTTCAAGCCTTGCCATAGCTAAAGCTATGTAAGGATCAGAATAGTGATCAATAACGTTCGGTTTAGGGTCGAGTGTTGAGCAGCGACCTTCCCATACGGACAACGCTTTGGCTGCAGACATGCGGGCAATTTCATTATCTGACGTAAGCCGCTGGTAATAGGCGGTTAGCAGGTCAGCGTGCTCCGATTCAGGTATCTCGCGTATGTATTCTTGCCAGTAATCAGGGAATACTGCGCTGGCTCCCTGTTGATATAGCCATTGAATGTCTTCCCGGCGGCAAAGAAATACGCCACGCAGGATCAGTCCGCAAACTCGCTCAGGATAACGCTGCGCGTAAAGCAGGCTAAGTGTGGCGCCCCACGAGCCGCCGAATAGTAAAAACTGATCAATATTTAAGTGTTCGCGAATCTGCTCGATATCTTCGATGAGATGATCTGTGGTGTTGTTATTCAGTTCCGCATGTGGGGTCGAGCGGCCACAACCACGCTGGTCAAATAACACAATGCGGTAACGTTCAGGGTCGAAAAAGCATCTGTGCTGGGGGCTGGTTCCGCCGCCGGGGCCACCATGTACAAACAATACCGGTATACCCTGCGGATTACCGCTTTCTTCGACGTACAAGCTGTGTTGTGTATCGACGTCCAGCGTGTGTAATTTATAGGGATTTATGTCCGGATAAAGTGTATGCATTGGGCTACCTTGCTTATCGATTTAAGTGCTGATGCGGCTTAAAAGAAATTGAATAAATGCAAGGAGGAGTATAGCCCGGACAGCGAGTGCTGTCCGGGCCGGAAGCGGTTTTTAGAGGCTAAAAACCGGCTTACAGAGGTGTGGCTGAATTACTTCGCGCCGCGGGATGCCCGCTTACGCTCGTTTTCAGTCAGCATTTTCTTACGCAGACGGATGAAGTTAGGTGTTACTTCAACCAGCTCGTCGTCTTCGATGAAGTCCAGTGCCTGTTCCAGTGTGAAGTGGATAGGTGGTGTAAGCTGGATGTTTTCATCAGTACCGGAAGCACGTACGTTGGTCAGCTGCTTACCTTTAATCGGGTTAACGGCCAGGTCGTTGTTACGGCTGTGAATACCCAGCAACATACCTTCGTAAACGTCGATGTTAGGCACAACACATAAGCGACCACGGCTCTGCAGGTTCCACAATGAGTAAGCCAGAACTTTACCGGATACCATGGAAACCAGAACACCGTTGTTACGGCTAACAACTTCACCGTCTTTTACCGGACCGTAGTGGTCGAAGACAGAAGTCATGATGCCGCTACCGGATGTCATTGTCATGAACATTGAGCGGAAACCGATCAGGCCACGGGAAGGCATCATAAAGGTCAGACGTACACGACCCTTACCGTCAACTTCCATATTAGTCATGTCAGCTTTACGTTTGCCTAGCTCTTCGATGATGCTGCCCTGATGCTGATCTTCAACATCGATCATAACAACTTCGAAAGGCTCCTGAACCTGGCCATCGATTTCTTTCTGGATAACTTCCGGACGGGAAACACCCAGCTCGTAACCTTCACGACGCATAGATTCGATCAGTACTGACAGGTGTAATTCACCACGGCCAGAGACTTTGAATTTCTCAGGAGAGTCGCCTGGCTCAACACGTAAAGCTACGTTATGAATCAGTTCGCGTTCCAGACGATCTTTGATGTTACGGCTTGTAACGTACTTACCGTCCTGACCTGCGAAAGGTGAATCGTTCACCTGGAAGGTCATAGATACAGTAGGTTCATCAACAGATAGTGCAGGCAGTGCCTCAACCTGTGCAGGATCACACAAGGTGTCAGAGATGTTCAGTACTTCGATGCCTGTTACACAGATGATGTCGCCAGCACGTGCAGTTTCAACTTCAACCCGTTCCAGACCAAGGTAACCCATGATCTTCTGAACTTTACCGCCACGGATCTTACCTTCGGTATCGATCACTTTAACTGGCTGGTTAACTTTAACTGTACCGCGGGTTACACGGCCTACACCGATAACACCTACGTAGCTGTTGTAGTCCAGTGCAGAAATCTGCATCTGGAAAGGACCGTCAGTATCAACTTTAGGTGGCTCAACATGTTCTACAATCGCTTCGAACAGTGGCGTCATGTCTTCAGACAGAGCGTCCGGCTCAGTACCGGCAATGCCGTTCAGCGCAGATGCATAGATAACAGGGAAGTCCAGTTGCTCATCGGTGGCACCCAGGCTGTCGAACAGATCAAATACCTGATCGATTACCCAATCAGGGCGTGAGCCGGGACGGTCAACCTTGTTAACAACTACGATAGGGCGCAGACCCTGATCGAAAGCTTTCTGGGTTACGAAGCGGGTTTGTGGCATTGGACCATCAACCGCATCAACCAGCAGACATACGCAATCAACCATAGAAAGTACACGTTCAACTTCACCACCAAAATCAGCGTGGCCCGGTGTATCTACGATGTTGATGTGGTAATCATTCCATTCAATGGCGGTGTTCTTCGCCAGAATGGTAATACCACGCTCTTTCTCCTGATCATTGGAGTCCATGATACGCTCAGTGCCTTCATCACGACGACCCAAAGTGCCGGACTGCGAGAGCATTTTGTCGACCAGGGTGGTTTTACCATGGTCAACGTGCGCAATGATTGCGATGTTTCTTAGTTTTTCAATCACGTCTGAGAACCTGTGCAGACAAAATAAATTAGGCGCGCATTATACATGAATGTGGGTAAAGCTGTGTGTTTCTTATGCATGTTTTGAAAAAATCACCAAAATGCCATATTAAATCGCTGATTTAGCAGTAAGAAATATAGGGTCCGGCTGTAAAACTGCAGTAATATTGTGCGGCGAAAATATTTGATATGGATACCGCGTCTATTCGGTGCCCTATTATGGGGCGATATTGGTTTTTATGCTCTATTTTGGTGCGAAAAAGTTTAGCTGTTGTCGTAGCAAGTGCCAGTATGTTGCTTCGCCGCACTGTCTTATAGCATTTGACTTTATATAGATGTGCCGAGTAAAGGCTGTAAAAAAGTTGCGCAAAGTCAGGTGCTTATTGGGACTGGTAATGCTTTTGTGGGTGTCTTAGGTTGTATTTTGAGCCCTTTCAGAAGTTTTTTTAGTGATGATAAATAGGTTATTTAAAAGTTGGCACAAGCCTTGCTTTTAGACTTGCCCATAACGGTAGTAGCGGCAAAGGTGCCGGTAAGCCTTATACGTTTGACCAGTGCCCTAGCAAACACATTTTATCCTGCGGTTATTGCTTATATGTAGTAACGGTATGAAACAGACAAATTTAAACCAGTGGAGATGACGATAATGTCAGAGACTATTAAGCTGATTAAAGAAAACAGCGTACGTTGGGTAGACCTGCGTTTTACTGATACACATGGTAAAGAGCAGCACGTTACTATTCCTGCCAGCGAAGCAGATGAAGATTTCTTTGAAGAAGGTCAGATGTTCGACGGTTCTTCTATCGGCGGTTGGAAAGGTATTAACGAGTCTGACATGATTCTGATGCCAGATGACAGCGCATCTGTAATGGATCCGTTCTCTGAAGATTCTACAGTTATCGTACGTTGTAATATCGTTGAGCCTTCTACTGGCCAGGGTTATGACCGTGATCCACGTTCTGTTGCTAAGCGTGCAGAAGCTTACCTGATCTCTACCGGTATTGCTGACACAGCATTGTTTGGTCCTGAGCCTGAGTTCTTCGTATTTGACGAAGTTAAATGGCACGCAGATATCAGCGGTTGTGGTTACAGCATCAACTCTCAGGAAGCTGCATGGTCTTCCAGCCACAGCATCGAAGGCGGTAACACTGGGCACCGTCCACGTGTTAAAGGCGGTTACTTCCCAGTACCACCAGTTGATTCTCTGCATGATTTGCGTGGCGCTATGTGTGACGCAATGGAAGCAATGGGTCTGGTTATCGAAGTACACCACCACGAAGTAGCAACTGCTGGTCAGTGTGAAATCGGTGTAGGTCCGAACACCCTTACTAACAAAGCTGATGAAGTTCAGATCCTGAAGTATTGCGTACACAACGTTGCTCACGCATATGGCAAGACTGCTACTTTCATGCCTAAGCCATTAGTTGGTGATAACGGTTCTGGTATGCACGTTCACATGTCTCTGAACAAAGATGGCGTTAACCTGTTCCACGGTGATGCTTACGCTGGTCTGAGTGAAATGGCGCTGTATTACATCGGCGGTATTATCAAGCACGCTAAAGCGCTAAACGCTTTGACTAACTCTTCTACTAATGCCTATAAGCGTCTGGTACCAGGTTTCGAAGCACCGGTAATGCTGGCTTACTCTGCCCGTAACCGTTCTGCTTCTATCCGTATTCCTTATGTAACTAATCCTAAGGCATACCGTGTTGAAACCCGTTTCCCTGATCCATCTGCTAACCCATACCTGTGCTTCGCAGCACTGATGATGGCAGGTCTGGACGGCATTCAGAACAAGATTCACCCTGGCGATGCTGCTGATAAGGATCTATATGATCTGCCAGCGGAAGAAGCGGCTGAGATCCCAACAGTTGCAGCGTCTTTTGAAGAAGCGCTGAGCTGCCTGGATCAGGATCGTGACTTCCTGACAGCTGGTGGTGTATTCACTGATGGCATGATCGATGCTTTCATCGCGCTGAAGCGTGAAGAGTGTGAGAAAGTCAGCATGACTACACACCCTGTAGAATTCGATCTGTACTACTCTGTTTAATAACAGATAGCAGATTAAGAAAACCTCCTTCGGGAGGTTTTTTTTTGCCTGTGGAACTACATCAGACACCAATTTGATATATGTAAATGATGTAATATATGCGAAGTGCACTATTTTGGTGCAAAATGTATAAGTGATTTAATTATTTAGGCTGGTTCGGTTTTTGCAGAGTAAATAATAAGAGTTGAGAGAATCAGCGACAATTTTGTCGGTGTCTTTTTATAACTGGATTAGATCAGCACGCAGAGGCTGGCGATTATGTCTTCAAGGCATGAGACCAAACTTCGGAAGGGTATTGGCAGGCAATTATATGGCCACAAAACTTTATAAACAGTTACTGGATAATCTGACCACGGCAGTGATGTTGATCGATGATCGCTTTTCACTGGTGTATATGAATCCAGCTGCAGAGATGTTGTTGGAAGCGAGTGAGCGCCGCCTGTTTCATGTGCCGGTAAGGAACTGGTTGATGCTCGCGGATGAAGATTGGCAATTGCTGGGCGAAGCGCTAGAAGATCAGCGGCCTTTTACTAAGCGGGAGGCGAAGGTCCGCAGTCTGTCTGGTCATCAGTTCACTGTGGATTACAGTGTTAATCCGATGGTTCAGCAAGGTGAGAAGTTGCTGTTAGTGGAGTTACATCCCAGGGACCGCTGGTTACGTATATCCAGAGAAGAAGAGTTGCTCAGTCAACATGAGACATCGATTAATCTGGTGCGTGGTCTTGCTCATGAGATTAAGAATCCTCTGGGAGGTTTGCGGGGAGCGGCTCAGTTGTTACAGCGGGAGCTGAAAGATCCTGGCTTGCATGATTATACCCAGGTCATTATCAGTGAGGCAGACAGGCTGCGGGATCTGGTTGATCGTCTGCTTGGGCCTTATCGTCGCCCTCAGCTATCAGCTGTGAATATCCATGTTGTACTTGAGCATGTTGCCAGCTTACTCGAAGCTGAAACCGGTGGAGAGATTGGGCTGGTGCGTGATTATGATCCGAGCTTGCCTGAGTTTGCCGGAGATCAGTCTCAGTTGATTCAGGCGGTGCTGAATATTGTTCGCAACAGTATGCAGGCTTTACAGGAAAGCGCTACTGAGCAGCCGGCGATTAAGCTCTGCACCAGAGTGGTGCGAAATATAACCCTGGGCAGCGAAACCCATCGATTACTGTGCAGTGTCGAAATTGTTGATAACGGGCCGGGCGTTCCAAAAGAACTGCTTAGTAAGATTTTTTATCCGATGGTTAGCGGCCGGGCGTCAGGAACGGGCCTTGGGCTGGCTATTGCTCAAACGATTCTGGCTCAGCATGGTGGCCTGATCGAATGTAAAACTGTGCCGGGCGAAACCCGCTTTCAGTTACTGATACCTCTGGAAAGCCTGCCAGATAATTTGCCTTCAGGTATGCAACCGCAACTGAATAAGGAGATCCGCCGTGACTAATTATGCGAATGTTTGGGTGGTGGATGATGATCAGTCTATTCGCTGGGTATTGGAACGAGCACTGGCAAGTGATGCCGTCAAGGTGACAAGTTTTGATAGCGGTGATGCCGTATTGCAGCGCCTTGAGACGGGTAGTCAGCGGCCAGAAGTAGTACTGAGTGATATTCGGATGCCGGGTATTGATGGTTTTACGCTGCTGGATAAGTTGCACAGTCAGTATCCTGATTTACCAATCATTATAATGACTGCGCATTCTGATCTCGACAGCGCAGTGGCTTCTTATAAAGGCGGTGCTTTTGAGTATTTGCCT
Source organism: Aliamphritea ceti (assembly GCF_024347215.1). Lineage (NCBI taxonomy): Bacteria > Pseudomonadati > Pseudomonadota > Gammaproteobacteria > Oceanospirillales > Oceanospirillaceae > Aliamphritea > Aliamphritea ceti. The sequence continues at coordinate 4,126,539 of NZ_AP025282.1, read as the reverse complement.
AAGCCTTTTGACATTGATGAGGCAACAGCGATTGTTATGCGGGCGGTTGAACATGCCCATGAACAACAGTCACTGGTGGAAGTTCAGCCTGAGCCAAGTACTGAAATTATCGGTGAGGCGCCTGCGATGCAGGAGGTTTTCCGGGCGATAGGGCGCTTATCTCAGTCGAATATTACTGTGCTGATTAATGGTGAATCAGGAACGGGTAAAGAGCTTGTTGCCCAGGCTTTACATCAGCATAGTCCCCGTGCGGCGGCGCCTTTTATACCGCTGAATATGGCGGCAATACCTAAAGACCTGATGGAGTCAGAGCTGTTTGGGCATGAGAAAGGTGCCTTTACCGGCGCTGCCAGTCGGCGTCCGGGGCGCTTTGAGCAGGCAGATGGTGGCACCTTATTTCTTGATGAGATTGGTGACATGCCGGCGGATACTCAAACTCGTTTGCTGCGGGTGTTGGCTGAAGGTGAGTTTTACCGGGTTGGCGGACACACTTCGGTTAAAGTAGATGTACGTATTATTGCTGCGACCCATCAGGATCTGGAAAAACTGGTGACCGACGGGCGCTTTCGGGAAGATTTGTTTCATCGTTTGAATGTCATCCGTATTCATATTCCGAAGCTGGCGCAGCGTCAGGAAGATATTCCGAAACTTGCGGACCACTTTTTACAAAGTTCTGCCAGGGAGTTGGCTGTTGAACCTAAAGTGCTGAATCCGCTAACTGCTGAGTTTCTGGCGGGGCTAAGTTGGCCGGGTAATGTGCGACAGCTTGAAAATACCTGTCGCTGGCTAACAGTTATGGCATCAGGGCGGGAAATTCTGGTGGCAGATTTGCCGCCTGAGCTGATGGAACAGTCAGGCGATGTCGCGACTACAGCTGATACAGGCATGAACTGGCAAGTTGGTCTGCAGCGTTGGGTAGAAGCGGAGTTGGGCAAAGGCCATTCGGATGTATTGTCGACTGCAGTGCCGGACTTTGAAAAAGTCATGATTCGTGTTGCTTTGGCGCATACCGGTGGTCGGCGCAAAGATGCAGCTGAGTTGCTGGGCTGGGGGAGAAATACCCTGACACGGAAGATTAAAGAATTGGCAATGAGTAATGTCTGAGCTGTAATCACTGGGCGGTCCGGCTATAATTGCCGCCCAGTGTTTTTTTGATCATCAGGACTTTTTATGTTGCACGTAGTGCTTTTTCAGCCGGAAATTCCACCGAATACCGGTAATATTATTCGCTTGTGTGCTAATACAGGATTTCAGTTGCACTTAATTGAGCCACTGGGGTTTGATTTTGATGATAAAAAACTGCGCCGTGCAGGGTTGGATTATCATGAGTTTGCGGAAGTGAAGCGTTATGCAAGCCTGGATGATTGTGTTGCTCAGCTGCAGCCGGGTAAGGTCTGGGCGCTAACCACTAAAGGCACGACTAATTATAGTGATGCTGATTTCAGTGCCGGAGATATTTTACTCTTTGGGCGGGAAACAAAAGGGTTGCCTGACGAAGTGCGTGATGCGTTGCCGGCAGAGCAAAAATTACGTTTACCGATGAAAGGTGACAGTCGCAGCCTTAATTTATCTAATACCGTTGCGGTTGTTGTGTATGATGCCTGGCGTAAGCTGGGGTTTGGCGGTCAGGTTTAATCGTTGCGTTTTAGTATAACTGGCAAGGATATTCAGCATGGCACAATCTAAAGTATGGTTGCTCACTGAATTGGCGCAGGTGGAGTATTCTCTGGACAGAAGCCAGTGTTGGTTGAAAGCCTGCGGGCATCAGAAGGAGACGCTGATGTTTACCGGATCTCAGAGTCAGATGATTAACATTCGTGCGTTACAGAATCAGCAGCTGCCCATAGCTGTTATGGTTGATAACTATGTCGCACTGCACACGCAGTTTCAAATTCCGCCTTCAGCAATGCTGGGTATTTTGCCGGTACCTGCTGCAGGTCTGCAGTCTTTGATAGAAACAGGTCAGGCAGATGCCTGGTTAGCTAAGCAGGCAAGCTAAGCAAAGTAGCTAAGCAGGCAAGCTAAACAACGCATCTGATTATTTCTCGTGGTGATCACGCCACGCTTTACAGTATTTATAAACGGAATCAGTCATGACTAATAATGATGTTTTACGCCGTGTTCGCTACATTTTTAATATCGATGATAATGGCATGATTGGTGTGTTTGCGGCAGCAGATGTATCAGTGAGTCGCAGCCAGGTGAGTGATTGGTTAAAGAAAGATGACGATGCTGATTTTCAGCTGTGTGAAGATTCATTGCTAGCCACTTTTTTAAACGGTTTTATCAATGAAAAACGTGGTAAACGAGAAGGGCCGCAGGTCGCTCCGGAATCAAGCCTGTCGCATAACATTGTATTCATGAAGTTGAAGATTGCTTTAAATCTGCAAGCTGAAGATGTGCTGGAGATTTTGGCGATGGGTGGCTCTGATATCAGTAAGCATGAGTTAAGTGCTTTTTTCCGGAAACCGGGTCATAAGCATTATCGGGAATGTAAAACGCAGATTTTAAGAAACTTTTTAAAAGGTCTGCAGCTTAAGTACAGGCCTGAATAAAAGGCGTTGAAAAGCCTGAAAAGGCGGCGAAAAGCTAAGCGCACAAAAAAGGTCGGCTGTTTTAACAGTCGACCTTTTTTAGTATTTAGTCAGAAATAGACAGAAGATACTTAGTGCTGTGCTTCCTGAGCGGCTTCCGCTTCAGCCATGCGCTGCTGCATTTGCTGAGCGTATAGTGCGTCGAAGTTAACCGGCGCCAGCATTACTGCAGGGAAGCTGCCTTTGTTAACCATGCTGTCAACTGCTTCACGTGCATATGGGAACAGAATGTTCGGGCAGAATGCGCCCAGAGTGTGATGCAGTTCCTGCTCTTCCAGACCGGAAACAGTGAAGATACCTGCTTGCTGGATTTCTGACAGGAATGCTGTTTCTTCAGCGTTCTTGGCAGTAACTGTCAGAGTTAGAATAACTTCGTAAACGCCTTCTTCCAGCTTATTGGTAGAAGTATTCATATCCAGATTAATTTCTGGCTGCCACTGCTTAGTGAATACTGCTGGTGAATTTGGTGCTTCGAAAGAAGAATCTTTTGTATAAATGCGCTGGATAGCAAACTGTGGAGCTGCCTGTTCTTGTTGCGCTTGTTCGTTCTCAGCCATGCTTAAATCCTTAATGTCAGTCGATGATCAGCCTTTCAGCAGGCTGTCGAGTTTGTCTTGGTGTTCCAGGGCGAACAGCTCATCACAGCCACCCACGTGGTAATCACCGATAAATATTTGCGGCACAGAAGTACGCTTGGTGCGTTCAATCATTTCCTGCCGGGCACCGGGCAGACGTTCTACATCTATCTCGGTGAATTCAGTGTTTTTATGCTCAAGGAGCATTTTTGCGCGCCGGCAAAACGGGCACCAGCCGTTACTGTATATAGTAATCTCAGACATGGTATTACTTCAGAATAGGCAGGCTTTGTGCTTTCCATTCGGTCATGCCGCCTGAAAGCTTAACAACGTTGCTGAATCCTGCTGTCATCAGCTTTTTAGTGGCTGCACCTGCTGTCTGGCCCAGGTTGCAGACAACGATAACAGGCTTGTCTTTATGCTTGTTGATCTCTGTCATGCGGGTATCAAGTTCAGCAACCGGAATATGAATCGCATTGGTGATGTGGCCAGTGGTGTATTCTTTCTTAGGACGGACGTCCAGAATAACAGCGTTCTCTTTGTTGATCATGCGGGTTGCTTCATGTGTATTGACGGATTTTCCGCCTTTACGTTGTTCGGTGAACACCAGCATTGCCAGGGTCATAATCCAGGCGATAATCAACATGATGTTATTGGTTGCGAATTCGATCACTTGTTCCATCGTAAACCTTTTCCAAATGCGCTTAATAAAGCCGCAGTCTTTAGCAAAAGTGGCGGGCATTGTGTGCTGTTTGCTCAGCAAATCAGGCTGCAGATGCCGCAGTTAAAATCTATAAAGCGGCCAAGTATACCCCGCGTTTGCTGTTGAGGTAACTGGCTGAGGCTAAATAATGACGATTTCCTGAGGATTCATTCGGAGGCAGTATAAAGTGGCATTACCTGCCTGGAAAAATTATTGCAAAAAGCCGCTCAGGTTCGCCTTATGTGGGAATTCCAAGTAAAATGCGCGGTCTTACTTATCAGCTAAAAGCCCGTATCAGCCAGCCTGATGTTCGCAGCCGGGCAGTAACACTGGAAAAGGTCACCCATGACTGAGCAACGTAGCACCAAAGCTTTGATTATTCTTGATGGTTTCGGCGTCGAAGCCACTGAATCCAGTGCCGTGATGGCCGCTAATACACCTACCTGGGACCGTCTGATGGCGAATGCGCCAAACAGTCGTATTGCAACCTCAGGTTTGGCCGTAGGTTTGCCTGATGGTCAGATGGGTAACTCTGAAGTGGGGCACATGAATATTGGTGCTGGTCGTACTGTTTATCAAAACTTCACCCGTATCAGTAAAGCTATTGATGACGGCAGTCTGTTCGACAATGAAGTGCTTGTGAATGCAATCGATAAAGCTAAAGCGCTTGATGGTGCCGTTCACGTGATGGGGCTGTTATCGCCCGGTGGTGTACATAGTCATGAAGAGCATATTTTTGCGTTGCTTGAAATGGCTGTAAAACGCGGCGTTAGTAAAGTTTACCTGCACGGTATTCTGGATGGCCGTGATATGCCACCACGCAGTGCTCAGCCATCAATCGAAGCTGCAGAAGCTAAGTTTGCGGAATTAGGTACTGGGGCGTTGGCGACTGTTGTTGGCCGTTATTATGCAATGGATCGTGATAACCGCTGGGATCGTGTACAGACAGCTTATGATGCGATGACTAAAGGGCTGGCGCCACATTATGAAACGTCTGCTGCCGATGCACTTGCGAATGCTTACGAGCGCGATGAAAACGATGAGTTTGTTGCTGCAACTTGTATCATCGGTGATGACGGTCAGCCAAAAGGTCTGATTCGTGATAATGATACAGTGATCTGTGCAAACTTCCGTCCGGACCGTGCCCGCGAAATTACCCGTGCGTTTGTTGATATCGATTTTGATGGTTTCCAGCGCAGCCGGGTACCTGCTTTAGCCGATTTTGTTATGCTGACTGAATACGCATCTTCTATTGATGCAAGCTGTGCGTATCCGCCTAATAAGCTGACTAATAGCCTGGGTGAGTATTTGTCTGACCTGGGTCGTACTCAGTTGCGGATTTCTGAAACTGAGAAATACGCTCACGTTACCTTCTTCTTTAATGGTGGCGAAGAAAATCCATATGCCGGGGAAGATCGTATTCTGGTGCCTTCACCGGATGTTGCTACTTATGACCTTAAGCCGGAAATGAGTGCCCCTGAAGTAACCGAAAAGCTGGTTGCAGCGATCAGGAGCGGCGCTTACGATCTGATTGTCTGTAACTTCGCGAATCCGGATATGGTTGGTCATACCGGGAACTTTGATGCGGCGGTACAAGCGGTAGAAGTGATTGACGGTGCGATCAGTCAGGTGCTTGAAGCGATGCAAAGCGTAGCAGGTGAAACACTGATTACGGCAGATCACGGTAATGTCGAATTAATGGTGAATCCAAAAACCGGACAGGCGCATACTGCGCATACTAACTGGCCTGTTGCTCTTGTTTATGACGGACCGCGTAGTGCCCAGTTAAGCCTGGAAGATGGTGCATTATGTGACTTGGCACCTTCGTTGTTGGATCTGATGGGGCTGGATGCACCATCTGAAATGACTGGCCAGTCTCTGGTGCGTTTCAATTGATGATGATGGCCGCCTCTGCTAACGCGGCCATTTTTATATGCGCCTGATATTTCAGCCAGTGATTTTACTGGCGCTTATCCTCAGTTTATTAACACCTTCTTTTTCTTTTGCGGCAAGTGAAGAAGCGGCTACGGCTGCGCAAATTAAAGCGCTGCAGAAAAGTGTTCGTCAGTTAACGGCAACTCTGAATGAAACGAAGGGAGATAAAAAGTCTGTTCAGGGTGAATTACGGGGTATTGATAAAAAGATAGGCAAGCTGGCAAAGCAAATTGGCACTCTGAATAAGCAGTTGGGTGGTGCCGAAGCTAAGCTGAAAAAGCTTCAGGCGTCCAGAAAACCTATATTAGCGTCGCTGCGTGAACAGGCGAGAGGCTTAGAAACACAGTTAAAGCAGCAATATAAAACCGGTAAATTGCCGCGTTTACAATTATTGTTAACCCAGCGTGATCCTGAACAGGTCTCGCGGATGCTGCAGTATTATGATCGTATAAACCAGACAATGACGGATAAATTGCAACGATTTCGTGATGATCTGGTCCAACTTGATCAGGCAGAACAGGCTATCCGCAGTACTCAACAGACTGTCTTTGATCGTCGGGATGCGTTACAGGTTAGTGCTACTGAGCTTAAGTCCAGCCGCGGTGAACGTAAGCAAGTACTGGCTAAGCTGGAAAAACAGCTAAAAGCTGGTAGCCGTAAGCTGAAAAATCTGAAAGCAGATCAGCAAAGGTTGGAAAAAGTTCTTGCGCAGTTGCAGATTTCCATCAATGAAGTTGCACTTGGCGGTAATGATCGGGCCTTTTCCGAACTGAAGGGGCGTTTGCCCTGGCCGGTAAAGGGTACATTAACCCGTGGGTTTGGTAGCATGCGGGAAGGTGTCAGGTTTGATGGCGTGATTCTGGCAGCTAAGCAAGGACGGGCCGTTAAGTCTATACATCATGGCCGGGTTGTGTTCTCCGACTGGTTAAGAGGTTATGGTCTGTTGTTGATTATTGATCATGGCGGTGGCTATATGACGATGTATGGTCAGGCCGACAGTTTGTTAAAAGATGTGGGTGAATGGGTTTCTGCTAAAGAAACCGTAGCTACTGTAGGAAACAGTGGTGGCAACAGTAAGCCAAGTTTATTCTTTGCCTTGCGTTATAAAGGTAAAGCACGAAATCCGAAGCAATGGCTGGTGAAACGCTGACCGGTCAACAGGAATGTAGCCTGGATATGATTGAGTAGTATCCACAGAATTAAGGATTCAGTATGAAGCTGACGAAGCAGCTAGCGAGTCTGTGTAAGCCTTTTGGCTTGCCATGTTTATTAAGCGTGTCATTGTTGGCGGGTAGTGCCCAGGCTGAAGATACGCCGGCGCCGGTTATTAAGCCGTTACCCTTAGAAGAAATTCGTGTATTCACTGAAGTGTTTGACCGTATTAGACAGGACTATGTTGAACAGGTTAGCGATGAGCAACTGTTAGAAGATGCTATACGTGGCATGCTGGCAGGTCTGGATCCGCATTCTACCTATCTGGAGCCAAGTGCATTCTCCGAGCTTCAGACACACACCAGTGGTGAGTTTGGCGGTCTGGGTATTGAAGTTGGTATGGAAGATGGCTTCGTACGGGTTATTACGCCGATTGATGATACACCGGCACAAAAAGCAGGTGTAAAAGCCGGTGACCTGATTATTAAGCTGGGTGATCAGGCTGTGCAAGGTATGGATCTTAATGATGCTGTTGAGCTGATGCGTGGTCCGGCAGGTTCTGAGCTGGTTCTGACTATTGTACGTGAGGGCGAAGATAAGCCGCTGGAAATTACCGTTGTGCGTGATGTTATACGCGTTGCCAGTGTGAAGCAGCGTGTCTTGGATGACGGCATTGGTTATTTGCGGATCACTCAGTTCCAGGTGAATACCGGTAATGACTTGAAGCGAGCCATGGGGAAGCTGGAAGAAGCAACCGAGCTTACTGGTCTGGTATTGGATTTACGCAACAATCCTGGCGGTGTGTTGCGTGCAGCAGTAGATGTCAGTGATGCATTTATGGATGAGGGCCTGATTGTTTATACCAAAGGCCGTAAAGCCAACTCTGAATTGCAGTATAAAGCGACCAGTGAGCGTTTGACGGATATTCCTTTAGTGGTACTGATTAACCAGGGTTCGGCGTCTGCCTCCGAGATTGTTGCCGGTGCGCTTCAGGATCAGGGTCGTGCAGTGATTATGGGTGTCGACAGTTTTGGTAAAGGATCAGTGCAAACCGTATTGCCACTGACAAAAGAGCGCGCACTGAAACTGACTACTGCCCGTTACTTTACGCCGAGCGGTCGTTCCATTCAGGCGCAAGGTATTAAGCCGGATATCTATGTCGCTGAAGCGGAAATTAAGCTGCGTGAAAGCGGTAACTTCATTAAGGAGAGTGACCTGAGTGGTCACCTTGAAAATGGTGAAGGTGATGCTGAAAATGCGGTAGCCGATGTGCGCCGTATTGCCGAAACAGACTATCAGCTTTACGAAGCGATTGGTTTGTTACGTGGTCTGGCCATTGCGCGTCAGGTTACTGAAAAAAGTGCTAAAACTGAGAACTAAGCTGCAAAGGCCGGGTTAAGCATTGGCGACGTTAACGCAAAACTATTTGAACAGGCAAGCAGTTAAAAAACTGTTTGCCTGTTTTGCGTTTATAAGTGCTCTGAATATGAGTGCTTTGTTTACTGTCACGGCGAGTGCTGACAGCGAACAGCCGCGTCTGGTTATTATTATTGATGATTTGGGTGATAATCTGGCACAGGGCATTGCGGCGATTAATTTACCGGGCCCAATCGCATATTCAATTCTGCCGCATACTGCTAAGAGTAAGGTTTTGGCCGAAATGGCCAATAGTCAGGGTAAGGATGTCATGGTACATGTGCCAATGGATAATACCCGTAAGCTGGCGCTAGGCCCTGGTGGCCTTACAGATAAGCTGAGCGAAAAAGACTTTGTCAGAACGCTCCGGGGTGATCTTAAGGCTGTGCCTTATGCGGTGGGATTTAATAATCACATGGGCAGTTTACTGACGCAGAAAAACCCTCAGATGCAATGGGCGATGAAGGTCGCAAAAAAACAGCAAATGTTTTTTATAGATAGTCTGACGACTTCTGATACGGTTGCTTGGAAAGCGGCACGTCAGGCAAATATTCCCTGGCTAATCCGCGATGTGTTTCTGGATCATGAGCAAACTACTGAGTTTGTAGATAAGCAGTTTAATGCGGCAATAGAACTGGCAAAAATGCGGGGGTTTGCTGTGCTGATTGGCCATCCTTATCCGGTGACAATCAATTATTTGCAGGAGGCTCTGCCACGTTTAGGTGAGTTGGGTGTGCAGCTGGTAGCACCGAGTGGTTTTTTGCTACAAATGCAGGATCGTCAGGATCTGGAACGGGCCCGGCAGCATTTCTGTATATCTGATGAGTGCCAGGCGACGGAGAGCCATTACAATCAATGAGCTATATGCTGTTATAGAATCGTCAGCCCGTCTGAGATCAGTTTGATTCCTACCAGAATTGTCAGTACTTCAAAGATACGTTTGATCATCTGGTTGCCTTTAGCCAGCGCAATGTGAGTGCCGGCATAGGCGCCAATTAATGCCCCTATGACCAGTGCTGGTAACCATGACCATTGAGGCGGTGTTTGCAATGCGACCGTAATTGCGCCTGATCCATTCCAAAACATGCCGACTAATACCAGTACATACGCAACTGCACGTTTGTAATCCAGCCCAAACCAGCGTACCAGCCAGATAGTCACAAACAGGCCAGTACCTGAGGTCAGCGAACCGTTCAAAATACCAATAAAAAACAGTACCGCTCCGCCAATAATCATCCCTGAGAGATCACGGTGTTTGGGTGTGTATTCAAGCCCGAGCGTAGCTTTGAATATTGAATAGACCCCCAGTCCTGTGGTCAGTATGCCAAGGCTGATCAGGGTAAGTTTTTCTGGAATCTGTAGTATCAGTACACCGCCAAGCACAACTCCCGGTAAGCCTGTGGCAAGAATGTAACCACAGAATCGACGTTCCAAAGTACTTTCTTTCAGATGCCGTAAAGTAGCGCCTAAGCCTAGTGCGACGCTGGCGATTTTATGGGTCGCCAGTGCCGTGCTAAAGCTTAAACCAAGGAATAACAGAACGGGAAGTTGCAGCAAACCGGCACCTCCGCCGGCCATGGCTGATAAGCCATTAGCCAGCAGAGATATCAGTAAAAGACCGGATTGTTCAAGCATTGGAGGCCTTAGTCGCGGCTGGCGGCGTTGGCAAGAACACTCCACTGGTCAGCCCAGTTTTGAGTTGGGCGGCTTTTGAACTCACTGCGTACAAACTGACGAATACGGCCTTCAGCACATGCCAGTAACAGATTGGCTGTTGCGCCGCCTGGCAGCTCAGTGCGCAGGCCTTCGGTCTGTTCTGCAGTACGCAGAATTTGCTTGATCTGCGTTTCCAGACGTTCAAAGAACTGATTGATGCGCTGGCGCAAGCGATCAGTTTCGCCGGCCAGAGCGTCACCGGTAAGGATGCGGGCCATTCCCGGGTTGCGTTCAACAAATGCCAGTAACAACGTCAGGATTTGCTCACACTGTTTAAGCGCAGTAGCGTCAGACTGTGTAATGAGTGTTACACGGCTAAAGATTGTTTCTTCAATAAAGCTGATCAGGCCTTCAAACATCCGTGCTTTGCTTGGAAAGTGGCGGTACAGGGCGGCTTCTGAGACGCCGACTTGCTTAGCCAGGGAGGCGGTAGTGATACGCGCGCCCGGATCATTTTCAAGCATCATCGCGAGGGCCTGTAGGATCTGCTCGCGACGGGAAACTTTTTCAGGTTGGCTCATGATGCATCCGTTGCTTTATTTTCATCAGTCTTATTGGAAATCAGGGTGCCGACACCTTCATCTGTGAAGATCTCCAGCAGGCAGGAATGCTCGACCCGGCCATCAATGATATGTGCACTGGTAACACCTGATTTTACTGCATTCAGCGCGCAGTCAATCTTCGGCAGCATACCGCCATAAATGGTGCCGTCTTCGATCAGACCGTCAACCTGTTCTGTTGTCAGGCCAGTCAGTACCTTGCCGTCTTTGTCCAGCAGGCCTTCGATATTGGTCAGCAGGATAAGTTTTTCGGCCTGCAGAACTTCAGATACTTTGCCGGCAACCAGGTCAGCATTGATGTTGTAAGACGTGCCATCCTTACCAACGCCTATTGGTGCGATTACTGGAATAAAGTCAGAGTTAACCAGCATGTGCAGTACGTCGACGTTAACGTTTTCAACTTCACCTACATGGCCGATATCTATGATTTCCGGAGCCTTCATTTCCGGTGTTTTGTGTTTCACCTTCAGCTTGCGGGCGCTCAGCAGCATGCCGTCTTTACCTGTCATGCCGATGGCTTTACCACCGTTGCTGTTTATCAGGCCAACAATGTCTTTGTTAACCATACCGCCCAGCACCATTTCAACTACATCCATGGTTTTTGAGTCGGTAACCCGCATGCCATTGACGAAGTGAGATTCGATTGCCAGTTTTTCCAGCAGGTCGCCTATTTGCGGGCCGCCGCCATGAACAACTATCGGGTTGATGCCGATCGTCTTCATCATCACGATGTCACGGGCAAAGCTGTTTTTCAGCTTGTCGTCGATCATGGCGTTTCCGCCGTACTTGATCACCACTGTTTTACCGGTGAAACACTGAATGTAAGGCAGCGCCTCACTCAGTACGTTGGCGGTATTCATCGCCGCTTTTCTAGATAAAGGCATGGTCTGTCTCTTGGTTTGTTCGGGTTTTCAGCCATTCTTCCGGCAACTGAAGCTCAGGTGCAAGTTGTTGTATATGGCTATAAATTGTCGCGTAAATACGTTGCAGAGCAGTGGCTGAATCAGCTTCTACTCTTAGTGTCAGTGTCGGGCTGGTATTGGATGCGCGGATACCAAACCAACCGTCAGTAAACTCCACCCGTAAGCCGTCTATGGTGCTGACCCGGGCATGATTAAATTCCAGTTGTTGCAGTTGTCTGATGATCTCAAACTTGCTGTCTTCAGTACTGCTAATGTGGATCATGGGGGTAGCAATGCTGGCAGGGTAGTCAGCCAGAGGGGCGTCAAACAGATTGCTGGCGGTCTGTTGCTGGTTTTTTGCCTGAATGAGCAGTTCCAGCAAGCGGACTGCAGTATATAAACCGTCATCGAAACCATACCAGTCTTCGGCAAAAAACAGATGGCCGGTGAATTCACCACCAAAAGCTGCTCCGGTCTTTTTCATGCGGCCTTTGATCATTGAATGTCCGCAGCGCCACATAGTTGCTATGCCGCCGTTGTTTTCGACTAAACGACGCAGATTAAGTGAGCATTTTACGTCGTGAACCACTTCGCCACCTGGATGCTGCTTGAGAATTTCCAGCGCAAACAGGCAGAGCAGTTCGTCGGTGTTGCGAATTTGCCCCAGGTTATCCACAACGCCAAGCCGGTCACCATCACCATCGAATGCCAGGCCTATATCTGCTCCGGATTCAGTCACGCTGCGGATCAGGTCCTGCAAGTTATCTGCATGCTCAGGATCCGGGTGGTGGTTTGGAAAGTTACCATCAACATCGCAGAATAATGGGATAACTTCGCACCCCATATATTCCATTAATGCCAGTACCCAGGGCCCGGCGACACCGTTACCGCAATCAATAACGACTTTTAACGGTGTGTTTTTTGTATCCAGGGTACGTTGTTCGGAAATACGGGCGATATAGTCAGCTTGTACGTCCTGGTGGCGAATATTACCGGGCAACGGATCAGCGTGAAGATCCTCATTGAGGATGCGTTGGTGAAGTTGCTGAATTGCTGCGTCTGCCAGGGTTTCGCCGCCAAGCATTACTTTGAAGCCGTTATAGTCAGTTGGGTTATGGCTACCGGTGATCATTATGCCGGAGCCCGTGCCAAATAGTACGGTTGCAAAATACAGTCCGGGTGTTGGTACCATGCCAATACTGACGACGTTTACACCTGTTTTAGTGATGCCCTTTATCAAAGCATTATTTAGCGCTGGGCTGGATAAGCGACCATCATAGCCGACGGCAAGGGTCGCTATGTGTCGTTCTCTGGCTTCGCTGGCAATTGCCTGGCCGATTTTTTCAGCGCAGGCTTCGCTTAGCGTCTGGCCGAAAATACCGCGAATGTCGTAGGCGCGAAATATATTCGGATCGATGCCTGGTGTGTCGAGAGGTAGTGGCATATTGTTACTGTTGTCCTGTCTGTCCCTGAATAGCTATCAATGTCGGCCGGATGAGCCGAAACCGCCTTCCCCGCGGTCACTGTCGTTGAATTCATCAACAATTTCGAAGTCAGCCTGTACTACTGGTACCAGTACCATTTGCGCGATGCGTTCACCGGGTTCGACAGTGAATGAGCTATTACTGCGGTTCCAGCATGAGACCATCAGTTGTCCCTGATAATCCGAATCAATAAGGCCTACCAGGTTGCCCAGTACTATGCCGTGTTTATGGCCGAGGCCTGAACGGGGCAGAAGCATTGCACATAAATTAGGATCGGCAACGTGAATTGCCAGTCCGGTTGGCAGTAATTGCGTTTCACCGGGTGAAAGTGTTACAGACTGATCAATGCAGGCACGCAGATCAAGCCCGGCAGAACCTTCGGTTGCATAACTGGGCAGGGGGAATTCGTTGCCGATACGTGAATCGAGAATTTTAGCCTGCAAAGACTGCTTCTGGATGCTCATAATGATTTACTTCCTGGTGTATTCGTCGGCAATGAGGTTGATCAGTTGTTTAGCCAGCAGGCGCTTACTGGTTTGTGGCAATGGTGTTACAGATGTTTTGCTGATAACAGTGACTGCGTTGTCGTCACTGTTAAAACCGATATCGCTGCGGGAAACATCATTGGCGATGATCAGGTCTAGGTTTTTACGTTCAAGTTTGCCCTGAGCATAGGCAATAACATCCTGTGTTTCTGCTGCGAAGCCAACACAAAAAGGATTGTTTCGCTGATTGGCAATCGTGGCAACGATATCCGGATTTTTTACCAGATGCAGCTCCATCAGCTCTTCTTTGCCCTTTTTCATCTTATGTTCGGCGACAGAGACCGGGCGATAATCTGCTACTGCTGCTGCTGCGATAAAAATATCACAGTCATTCACATCGGCTAATGATGCTTCAAGCATTTGCTGAGCACTTTCTATCTGAACTCTTTCGCAACGCGCAGGAGCTTCCAGGTTAACAGGTCCACTGATCAGTGTTACCCGGGCGCCGGCATCGGCTGCTGCTGCTGCCAGGGCATAGCCCATTTTTCCCGAGCTGTGATTACTGATGTAACGTACCGGATCCAGAGCTTCCCGGGTTGGTCCTGCGGTAATGAAAACCCGTTTACCGGATAATGACCCTTGCTCAAACATGGCGGCCGCCTGAGTTGCAATGTCCAGAGGCTCGAGCATACGGCCAGGGCCATTATCGCCGCAGGCCTGATCTCCAGTGCCGGGCCCTAGTAAATGAATACCTTTGGCGTTTAAGTCAGTGGCATTTTGCTGGGTTTGAACATCGCGCCACATTGCCTGGTTCATGGCAGGAGCGAGCACAACAGGTGCTTCGCTGGCCAGGCATACTGTGCTGAGTAAATCATTACCCATGCCGCTGTTGAGGCGGGCCATAAAGTCTGCGCTAGCGGGGGCTATCAGGATCATGTCGGCCCATTTGGCCAGTTCAATATGTCCCATGCCAGCTTCAGCTTCAGGATCAAGAAGGTGCTGATGAACCGCATGTCCTGATAATGCCTGCAGTGTTAGCGGAGTAATGAATTCACAGGCAGCAGGTGTCATAACGATTCTGACATCGGCGCCGTGAGTCTTCAGAATCCGGGTAAGTTCGGCACTTTTATAGGCCGCAATACCGCCGGTAATACCTAAAACTATTTGTCGGTTAGTGAGTCTATGCATACCCTTGAACGACCACCATTACTTGAGATAGAAGCAGACTGTGTCTGAAAAGGCCGACAAAGATACCATTTATTGCAGGTGCAATAAATACATCTGAGGTGTGAATGGTTGTTGGTTTGGGCGGGTCTGCTAATTAAGGTATTATTTCCTGAGTGTTATTTGTATCTGCTGGATCGGTTGGTTATGGGCAGATATTACAGGGATGTTTATAAACGGGAGAGCAGGGATGGCGATTACAGACTGGCCGGCGCAGGAGCGCCCGCGGGAAAAACTATTGGTTCGTGGTGCAGCGGCACTTTCTGATGCTGAGTTGTTAGCAATTTTTTTGCGTACCGGCATTGTTGGCAGCAGTGCTGTGGATATGGCCCGTGAACTACTCAGTGAGTTTAACAGTTTAACGGGTGTAGCAACGGCACCTGAGAAAGATTTGTGTCGGATAAAAGGCGTTGGTAAAGCTAAATATGTTCAGTTACAGGCTGCCTTGCAGATAAGTCTGCGTATCCAGGGAGAGGCGCTGGAGCGAACTTCAGTATTGGACTGTCCTCAGGCAGTGAAGAACTATCTGACTAATCAGCTGAGGTATTATTCTCAGGAAGTGTTTGCTGGTTTATTGCTTGATAGTCAGCATCGGGTGATCTGCTTTAAAGAGTTATTTTTCGGAACGATCAGTAGTGCCAGTGTGCATCCCCGGGAAGTCGTGAAGCTAGTTCTGAAGCATAACGCTGCCGCGCTTATTATCTGTCATAACCATCCGTCAGGTGTGGCGGAGCCCAGTCATGCGGATGTGGCTATCACAAAGCATTTACAACAGGCATTGTCGCTGGTGGATGTCCGTTTGCTGGATCATATCGTGATTGGCGGCGCAGAGGCTGTTTCGATGGCGGAGCGGGGGATGTTGTTGCCTGAATGCGCCGGAGAGTAAAAAAATACAGATTGCTATGGCTTATAAATTTTATTTTCTGTAAAATGCGCGCTCTTCTATCCATGGTATGGGATTTAGTCTTGTATAGACGCTCCGCCTGAAGCCAGTAAGTTTTCACTGGTTGATAAGTATCGGATAGGGATTGACTGCCTGAGAAGGCAATTATTTTAGAAAAAGGTATTTAACATGTCTCGAGTTTGCATGGTTACAGGTAAGCGTCCTGTAACAGGAAACAATGTTTCCCACGCACTGAACAGAACCCGTCGTCGTTTCCTGCCAAACCTGCATTGGCACCGTTTCTGGGTTGAGAGCGAGCAGAAGTTTGTACGTCTGCGCGTTTCTTCTAAAGGTATGCGTATCATCGATAAGAAAGGTATCGATGCTGTGCTGGTAGACGTTCGTAAGAACGGCATCAAGGTTTAAGGAGCAGTCTCATGCGCGATAAGATTAAGATGGTTTCATCTGCTAAAACTGGTCACTTCTACACTACTACTAAGAACAAGCGTACTACTCCAGATAAGCTGGAAATGAAGAAGTACGATCCAGTTGTTCGTCAGCACGTAATGTATAAAGAAGCTAAGATTAAGTAATATCTTAGTTTGAATAAAAAAACCCGGCTTGTCCGGGTTTTTTTTCGTCTGTCGTTCGTGTCTTGAATGATGGATATAGTAGAGTTGAGCTACGCATTTATTGTTAATTAGGATGATGTCATGCCGGAATTGCCAGAGGTAGAAACGACACGCAGAGGCATTGAACCTCATATAGTTGGGCAGAGTGTCGAGCAACTGATAGTCAGGCAGCCAAAGCTACGCTGGCCGGTACCTGCCGGTTTGCCAGAGTGGCTGAAAGGCAAAGTAATCGAGTCGATTCAGCGACGTGGTAAATACTTATTACTGAATACTGATCAGGGGGCCGCTATGTATCATTTAGGTATGTCCGGTAGTCTGTATATGGTGTCTGCAGATCAGCCGCCAGCATATCATGACCATGTTGATCTGGTACTTCAGAATGGTATGGCCTTGAGGCTTACTGATCCACGGCGTTTTGGTTCTCTCCTCTGGCAGGCGAAAGGTGAGCAGCATGAATTGCTTATTAAGCTTGGTCCTGAGCCTTTAAGCGATGCCTTTGATGCGGATCATTTACAGGCTGCATGTACCGGACGTAAGGTAGCGATCAAGCAGCTGGTTATGAATTCGAATGTAGTGGTTGGTGTGGGTAATATTTATGCGAACGAAGCCTTGTTTGCTGCAGGTATTCATCCCAAGAGAGCTGCTGGCCGTATTTCCCGACAGCGTATTGAGAAGCTGGTTATTGAAATCAAGCGTATTCTCGCTGCTGCAATTGAGCAGGGAGGGACGACCCTGAAAGACTTCGTTGGCGGTGACGGTAAGCCAGGTTATTTTAAACAGGAGTTGTCGGTGTATGGGCGCGGTGGCGAAGCCTGTCTACGCTGTGATGCACCTTTAACTGAAATTCGTTTAGGTCAGCGTAGTACGGTATTTTGCCCGAACTGTCAGCGTTAGTCGGGTGTTGTTGCGTTTAAGTTGTTTGCTTCAGAGTAGGTGAAATCTATGAAAGCAGGAGCAGGCGACAGTAGCTTCTATAATCAGCTGCATTGTGCGCTGGGTAATACTCAGGCCTTGCAGCGGCGTGAATGCCTTCAGCTAACAAGTTCCGATATTCATTGTGAGTTGTATAGGGCTGAGTCCTCAGCAGCGCCTCTGGTTGTGTTTTTTCCGGGGTTGGGTACCTATGTGGAGTTATATGCGCAGTTATTGGCTTCTCTTGCCGAGCAGGGGGTTAACCTTGTAGGTATTGATCCGCCAGGGCATGGTTATTCTTCAGGTATGCCTGGTGTTTATCAGCCAGAAGATGTTCAGCGAATTACCTCTCAGGTATTAGACGAACTGGAAGCAGAGTTTACCGGCCCTAAGGTTTCCTTCGGGCATTCTATTGGTGCGATGCTGGCACTTGCTGTTGCTGAGTATGATTCAAGATTTCAGGCAGTTGTTTGTCAAACTTTGCTGGTGACCGAAGAAGCGCCGGACTGGTGGCACTTTCTGGGATGGCAGTGGACCTGGGGGAGTGCGCTTTGGTTACCTGACTGGCGAGTACCTTTACAAACTGTATTGGATTTTCGTCAGTTAATCAGTGGCCACCCTGCGGCTGAGTTATTGCAGAATGATCCTTTGTTGGTGATGGAGTATCCGTTACGAACGTTGGCGGGCTTGTTTCGACACAAAGCGGGTGTGATGAGAGAGCGTTATTCTTTTGATATGTTGCTCATACAAGGGGAAGAGGATTCAGTGTTATCTCTGAATTATGCGCAGCGGGTTAAGAAACAGGCTGTTCATAATATGGAAATGATAACTATTCCTAATGAAGGGCATATGCTACCGTTGCAATCACCTCTCAAACTGACAGGTATTGTGGCTGAGTGGCTGAGAAAGGTCTTGTAAGCGAGAGAGCCTTTCCTCAGAGTACAGTCTTTTGGTTTATTTTAATTGAATCATGTAGTTAGCCGGGAGTTGCTGTGGCTAGATTGTTGTCAGTATGTTGCGTGATATTCGGTTTGTTGTGCGTTTCCTGGGTAAATGCCGCGAAGCTTGATTTATCAGCAGAAGAACAGACATGGCTGGATGCCCGTGAGGCTCCGGTACGTATTGGTCTGGCTATTGTGCCGCCATATTTAACTGTATTGGCCGATAATGGCGAAGTGGAAGGGCTGTCTGTCGATTTTCTCAGAGAGATTGAAGCGCAGCTGGAAACGCCATTCGATTATATTAAATTTGATTCCTATAGCGCGATGATGTCGGCAATGCGTGCCGGTGAAATTGATGTGATTTTTGGTATATCAAAGACTGCTGAGCGTGAGAAGTACCTTCGTTTTACGCCAAGCTATGCTTATTTACCAAATAAAATATTTACCCGTAAAGAGTTATTCGAAACTGCTGGCATGGCTGATTTTGCCGGCATGAAATTTTCTGTGCGGGCTGATACAGCACTGGCTGAATATATTCGTAAGAATTATCCCCAGGTTGAGCTGGTTGAAACCAAAGATATCAAGAAGTCATTCGATTTACTGGTGACTGGAGAGGTGGCGGGTGTAGGTGCTTATCCATCAGGTGGTTATCAGTATTCTTTGCAGCAGGGTGTTAATAACCTGAGCATTGTTGGAGATGTCGGGTTTGATTACCGTGTTGCGTTTGCAACAGGTATTGATGCACAAATGTTGCATCAGTTATTAAGTAAGGGATTGGCGGCTATTCCGGCTGCAACGGTAGACCGTTTTAGCCAGGAGTGGCTGAAGCCTGAGGACAGCCTTCGGGTTGATATCGGCAAGGTCAAGGAGGGCGTTTTGTGGTTAGTACTGTTATTACTGGCGTTAGGTTTTGCAGGGTTGTTTTTGTGGAACAGAAGCCTGAAAAAAGAAGTTAAAACCCGTCAGAAGATTGAAGAAGAAGTCAGTTATCTGGCATTCCATGATGACCTGACAGGTGTGCGAAACCGGCAGTATTTTAAGGATATGTTGCAGGAGCTTAATACCGAAGCGGGGCAAGACAAGCCTTTTGCGTTGCTATTGCTTGGTCTGGATGCATTTCGGCTTATTAATGATTCGCTTGGGCATAAGGTTGGCGACTACATGCTTAAACGGGTTGCTGAGCGTATTCAAAGCCGTTTGGAAACGGGGTGTGAAGTTGCCCGTATTAGTGGTGATGAGTTTGCTGTGTACGTTCCTGGCGAAAATAATCAGGCTTCACTGACGCATTTGGTAGAGATACTGATTGCTGAGGTTGGTAAGCCAATGTCACACGGCGATCAAAACCTGACGATTACCACTTCTGTGGGGGTTGCCAGTAATCATGAAAGTGCTTTAGAAACCGTATCGGTGCTTGAGTGTGCTGATCTTGCCTTGCATCGCGCTAAGGAAGTTAATCCTGGTGGGTATATGTTCTACTGCGCTGAGATGACGGCGCAGATGAACGAGCGACAGGCGTTGGCGACAGCGTTGCGTGACGCCCTTGAGCATAAATTGCTTTATCTGGAGTATCAGCCTCAGTTGGTGATGGATACGGGTAAAATATGCGGCTTTGAAGCCTTAGTACGCTGGAATCATCCTGACAAAGGGCGAATACCGCCTAATATCTTTGTCGAAATAGCTGAGAAAGAAGGCATGATGATCACCTTGGGTGATCAGGTGTTGGATATGGCTTGTAAGCAAGCGGTTATATGGAGAAAGCAGGGGGTTGAGTTTGAGCGGATTGCGGTTAACGTTTCTGTGAAGCAGTTTGTTGAACCTGACTTTGTTGATAAGGTGCTGAATGCGCTTGAGCGGAGTGGCTTGCCTGGAAGCGCCCTTGAACTTGAGATAACTGAATCGTTATTCATGGGAGATCTCACGCAAGCGAAAGATACTATGCATGCGCTTAATGAGAAGGGCGTTCAGTTTGCTATTGATGATTTTGGAACCGGGTTTTCATCCCTGCTGTATCTGAAGAACCTGCCAGTTGATAAGCTTAAACTGGATCAGGGCTTTATCCGTGAAATTACAAAAGATAATTCCAGTTTGCAGATTGTTAAAGCATCGTTACAAATGGGGCATGCTTTGCGGATGTCGGTGATTGCGGAAGGTGTCGAAACAGAAGAAGAGCGTAGTTTACTGATGACGCTAAACTGTGATCAGGCGCAGGGATATCTGTATAGCAGACCGCTGCCAGAGGCTTTCATACTTCCTGGGCTTGAAACTGAGATCGCACAAAACCTGGAAGCTGAGCCGGTGATTTAAGGTTTGTAGTTTGAGTTGATTTACTTAGATACCGCTGCTTTAGGGTTGCGGTATTTTTTTGGGTCGTCTTAAAGTATTTAATTCTTTATAATAATCATTATCATTTACATCTAATGATTTCATCGCTATCATAGCTTCTTCATTGAGGCATGGAGGTTGTTATGAGTTTTAATACGCAAGCGATTACTTCAGCACTGAGTTTTCCGGTAGTTGCAGCAATTGTAGCTACTTTGCTGTTGTTTATGCTGGTTTGATATTCCAGGTATCTGAAGCTCTGCTTCAGGTACCGAACTTTCTAATTTATATCTTTTTTGTCTCTGTCTCTGTCTCTGTCTCTGTCTCTGTCTCTGTCTCTGTTTATTCTCTCTGCACTTTGTATCTGGTGGGCCTGTACCGGCACTGTTCTTCAGGCGAAAAAAAACCGGGTGCGAGCACCCGGTAAAAATACTTATGACAAGAGCCTATTGCTAACGGTTAATACCTGCCAGGGTAATAACCGCAGCCAGTAAATGATGGTGAGAAATATCCGGCCAAATCGGATCTTTCTCTCAGCAAGTTCTCGGTGAGGTGAGAGGTTTTGCTGGTCACTTACGAGCCAGATCAATAATACATTAATGATAATGATTATCAACTATTAATGATAATTATTTTTATTTGAGTGGTTTTTTGAGATTGACCTGAGTCAGGCGGACATACCTGTAAATATTGCAGGCGAAAAAAAACCGGATGCACGCATCCGGTTAAAAAATACTTATGACAAGAGCCTGTAGCTAACGGTAACACCTGCCAGGATGTCTGCCGCTGCTGGTAAGTGTGTGGTTGAGAAAGTGCCTGGCCAAATCAGGCACTTTCCCGCAGCAAATTCCCGGTGAGGTGAGAGGATTGCTGATCACTTACGAGCGGGATTTATACTATCTTAATGATAACTATTATCAACTGTTTTTGAGATTAATTTGCATTTATTTTTCAGTATCCTCGATATCGCTAATCTCAAAAGACAGGTCGAGCAACTCATGCAGTTCTTCGTTAGGGATTGGTCGGCTGAAGAAATAGCCCTGTACCAGATCACAGCGGTGCTCCCGGAGGAATTCAAGTTGCTCAGCATCTTCCACGCCTTCAGCTACAACAGTCAGCCCCATCCCCTTAGCCATTGCCAGAATTGCCTGTACCAGGGTTCTGTCATCGGTGTCTGCGGTAATGTCGGCGATAAAGGAGCGGTCGATCTTTAGCTTAGTTACCGGGAATTTCTTCAGATAACTCAGGGAAGAGTATCCGGTGCCGAAGTCATCAATGGAAATGCCAACACCCAGATCACGAATTGCCAGTAAGGTGTCCATTACTGCGCTGTCATCGGATAACAGAACGCTCTCAGTAATTTCCAGATCCAGTCGGTTAGCAGGAAGTCCGCTCACTTCCAGTGCATATTTCACCGTCTGAATAATGTCGCTTCGATAAAGTTGCTGGCTGGAAATATTTACCGCGACACTTGGCTGAATGCCTTCGTTTTCAGGCCAGTTGGCTGCGTCCTGGCATGCCTGGAACAAGATCTGTGCCCCCAGCGGAACGATCAGCTGGGTTTCTTCAGCCAATGGGATGAAGTGATCTGGTGGGATCAGGCCTTTTTCCGGATGAATCCAGCGTACAAGTGCTTCTGTACTTAGCTGAATACCGCTGAATGGATCGTATATTGGCTGATAGTAAAGTACAAACTGTTGGGTATTAAGCGCGCTGCGAAGCTCGATTTCCAGGTCGTGACGCAGGCGTGCTTCAGTATCCATATCCTGTGTGAAGAAGCGATAAGTATTATCTTGTCGTTTGGCTATGGACATCGCTGTGTCGGCATTTTTCATCAGCGTATTGATATCAGTGCCGTCGCTGGAGTGCAGGGTAATACCGATACTTGCTGCAACGTATGCTTTTTTGTCTTCGAGCATGTAAGGGCGGGTAATGCTGTCGAGAATTTTTTCGACAATATCCTGTACTTTATCCGGGTTACGCAGATCAGAAAGGATAATGCTGAACTCATCGCCGCCAAGGCGGCCGACCGTATCATTACTTTTAACTGCTGCCCGCAGGCGCTGTGCTGCCTCTATAAGAAGCATGTCGCCATAGTTGTGACCCAGGCTGTCATTGACGCGTTTAAAGCGGCCCAGCCCGATAAACAGCAGTGCTACATCGTTATGATTATCAGCTGCGTCCTGTGTTGCCTGACGTAAGCGCTGAGCAAACAGGTTTCTGTTCGGCAGGCCCGTCAGAGCGTCAAAGTTAGCCTGATAGAGGATCTTCTCGTCAGCTTCTTTACGTTTGGTTATATCCTGGAACAGTACAACGTAAAAATCGTTGCTGTCACGTGCGTCTTTAGCGCGGTTTATAGATACCCATTCAGGATAGCTCTCGCCGTTCTTGCGCTGGTTCCAGACTTCACCTTCCCAGCGTCCGATGCCTGACATCGCCTTATGGATAGCTTTATCTTGCTCGCCAAGGTGCAATTCAGGCGCTTTCAGAAGTGGTGATGCCATACCCCTGGCTTCTGTATCACTGAAACCTGTTATATGACTGAAGGCTGGGTTGACGGTCTGAATCCGGAATTCGGAATCAAGTACCATGATGCCTTCACTGGTGGTGTTGAAAACCGCATCTGACAGCAGTAGTTTGTGTTCGGCTGTTTTTCGGGCGGTAATATCTGTGGCAACCTGCATTCGTACCAAATGTCCGTCCAGCCACTGGATTGCCTGGTCACGGCATTCATACCAGCATCCGGTATCACTGACATATTGCTCCCATACATGGATACCGTTAGGTGTGCTGTCTGCGTCAAGTAGGGTGCTGCGACAGGCAAAGGGTGCCGTAATCTGAGTCTGTAAAGGGTTACCCTGGCAATCACCGATTACGTCTCCCAGTACTTCAATGCCGTACTGGTTTATAAAGATGATCGCCTGGGTGTCGAGGTCGGCAACAAAAACGATGGAGTCGATATTATCCATCAGGGCGCTCAGGCAGTCCCTGGTTTTCATCAGGGTTTGTTCGAGAATAATGCGCTGGCGAATATCAATATCAATACGGAATAGTTCAGGTTCACCCGCGACGTTGTATTGCAGCATCTGACTGGAGAATACGGGTATTTGTTCGCCATTTTTATGATGTAGTCGCTGTTCGCCGGAGGGGAGTGATTCACCTTTTTCCTGAAGCGCTATCAGTTTCTTGAGTAATGGGTTAGTGCGTCCGGATTGTAAAAGTAGGTCCTCGAATTGCTGGCCAATTGCTTCTTGTGCTGAGTAACCATATAGCTCTTCACTGGCAGAGTTCCAGAAAATAACTTTACGTTCAGAGTCGTAGCCCTGAACAGCAATGCCATCAGTGGACTCAAACAGCTGGCGGAAACGTTGTTCATTGATCCGTAGTTTGTTTTCCGCCTGTTTAAGGTTTGACATGATTTCCACCAGTGAGCGGGTGAATTGGTGGAGCTCAGTCAGAGATGAGTGAGGTATAAGCGTATCTGCTTTGCCTTCAGACAGAGATTTAGCCATGTCAGAAATGGTTTGCAGTGGCAGTACAATACGGCGGGTTAGCCAGAACGCAAATATTATGCTCAGACAAATAAAGAACAGGCCTGTCGCGACGGAAATAAATGTACTTTCCATCTGTGCCTGTTGCAGTTCTTGTTTAGGTGCAAAGTAATAGAGATTACTAAAGCTGGGTAGGCGTAATAAGATGCCTTCCTGTCGGTTGAGCTGGACGTGCGTCAGCTGTTCGGTAGGTGTGTTGTGATAGGCATCATAGCTTCTTACCGGTGCACTGTTTTCCTGTAGTGCTAATACCGCAGGCTCACCTGAATTTAGGAAAAAATCATCTTCTTTACCAGAAATCAGTACTGCTGTGCCGGGGGCCGCCATAAATTGTTGAGTATTAATGCTCTCGTCTGAAAAGGTGTAAATGGCGACACCTTTACCAAGCATTTCGCCTTTACGTTTAATTGGCTGGATGTAGCCAATCAGGAATTTCCCGGCTTCGCCGCGGTTAGCCTGACCTTCGCCGACTTCTCCGTTAATGAGGGCCTGGGCAAATGGGATAAGTTCTGGGTCCGTTGCTGCGGCAATGCTTTTAGATTTGTTATTCCAGAGGAAAAACTCCGTGTTCTCCGGATAGCCCTGATAGGCTTCGAGACGTTCTTCGAGTTGTGTGTCAACTTCCAGCATAAGTGTCACCCGGATGGAATTATCCAGGCTGATTTCTTTTAGCTGGTGAGTTACCTGGTTGAGTTTATTACTCAGGCCCAGGCTGACGTTATGACTTTCTGTAGAAATTTTACTTTGAAATTCCTGCAGCAGCTTGCCGTCATAGTTGTAATGTAAAAGCAGGGCCGTTAGCAATGTAGAACAAGTGCTTAGCCCTGCTATTGTCAGCAAGATTATTTTTTTCAGGCTGTATTGTTTGGATCGATAGCCCATCGATTCACCTTAATTGCAATTATTCTGTGTAGACAATATCTGCCGCCAGTAAGATATCCTGCGGGATCTCTATACCGAGGTTTCTGGCGCGGGGCAGATTAAAAACCAGCGCGTAGCGCTTGGCGTCGTCAATAGGGATGTTACCGGCACTTTCGCCTTGTAAGATGGCAGCAGCTTTTAATCCGGCCTGGTATCCCATCGCATGAAAGTCAACACCGGCACCGCCAAACAAGCCTAACTGAACAAAGGAAAAGTTAAGTGGTATGGCCGGTTTACGACTGTGTTTTGCGGTCCATTGCAAAATTTCATTCCCCGTATATGTTTTGCCTTGCTTGTCGATTAGCCGCAGGGCAACAGGGTATAGGGAGTTGATATCTGAGGCGTTAGCAGCAGTAATAAACTGCTGATACTCTTCCCAGCTATCGGTGATTTTATATTCGAACTCGATATCCAGTGGGTTTTGCTTCAGTTCTTCACGTATTTGTTTTATCAGTGCCTTACCGGTGGGGGAGTTGTCGGAAAGAATCAGCATTTTACGCAGGTTGGTATTAATGTTGCGTTGCACCTGGACAGCGGTCACAAAGTGGATTTTTTCGTATACGCCAGTGACGTTTCCGCCAGGCTGCTTGCGATTATTTAACCAATGCGTCTGCCCATCAGCTTCAGGTAGGTTATTCAGACCGGAAAATACAACTGGAAATTTAGGGTTATCAAGTGAATTCACCACAGAATAGAAGGCATTATCATCAAGGGTAACTAACACGTCAGGTTGAAATTCATTAATTGCTTCGAGTGCAATCTTTGCCTGCTCTGTAATGCTTTCTGCGGTGGTGTTGGTGCGTTTAGTATCCATAGCATAAGCTTCGATACTGAGTTTTTGACCGCTGAAACCAGAATTGTTTAACGCTTCGATGACGCCGGCGCTTTGCGGCTGACCGCAAACATGATCAAGTTCATAGCTGTGCAGAATAAATACTTTATATATCTGTTCATCAGTTGCCTGACTTGCCTGACTTGCCTGACTTGCCTGACTTTCCTGAGTTACTGTTGCATTCATTAACAGTAAGGCCAGAAATGTGAGTACTGCCGGAAGGCGATATATACAGCGGGGTATTTTACATACGCTTAGCATTAAATTTGGCCTCCTCAGCATTGGAATTTTTTATGTTGTAAATATTTAAACGGTATTCCTAACAATAAGACCTAATGCTAGCCCAGAGTGCAAGTATCTTTGTGGTGAATTTGGGATGTTTTCCCCTTATTTATTAGTGACATTCAGGGTTTTTTGAGTGCTCTTTGTCAATGTCTTTAAACGTTTGCAGATGATGATAAAAGGCCTGTTGAAAGTTGAAACATGGAATATCAATATGATTATTGGTGCAGATCGACCGGAATTGAGCATAAACCTATCTTTTTGAAATAAAACCTCGATAGGTACTTGACCTCGGGGAGTCAGATTTATAGTATACGCACCGTCTTTTAACGAAGACCGCAGCGTCCCATTCGTCTAGTGGTCTAGGACACCGCCCTTTCACGGCGGTAACAGGGGTTCGAACCCCCTATGGGACGCCATTTTTTCAGACACTGCCTGGTTTAATATTGGGTACGTTCTGGCAGGACGCGGAATTAGCTCAGTTGGTAGAGCGGAACCTTGCCAAGGTTCAGGTCGTCGGTTCGAGCCCGATATTCCGCTCCAATTCCTGCCACTCTATATTTCTTATTTTCATTCTTTTTGTTTTCTTATTCGTTTCTACTGAAATATTCTTTGCGTTGTTCATTCATGCAATGCAGGTTTTTTCAGTGCCAGTTGTCTGTGCTTTAAGAGAAGGTATTTACCTGTTTTCGCGGGTTTGTAAAAACTTTCATAAAATCTTAATTTGCGGCTTGACGAGGTCGGTGCGACTCATTAATATACGCGCCTCCTCTGGTGAGGAAGTTACTTAGGTCTTCGAATAACTTATGTAGCTGTTGTGTCCCATTCGTCTAGTGGTCTAGGACACCGCCCTTTCACGGCGGTAACAGGGGTTCGAACCCCCTATGGGACGCCATTTTCACCGGTTTGGCGGAATTAGCTCAGTTGGTAGAGCGGAACCTTGCCAAGGTTCAGGTCGTCGGTTCGAGCCCGATATTCCGCTCCAATTTACAGTGTGGCTGTAAAATGCGTCCCATTCGTCTAGTGGCCTAGGACACCGCCCTTTCACGGCGGTAACAGGGGTTCGAACCCCCTATGGGACGCCACTTTCAAGTTTTTCTCTTCGTGTTATATTACTTCCAGTTTTTCTATTAAAAACAAAATATTATCAGCATATTCTTTATGTTTCCGTTTTGGGATGTTTCCTGTCTGTGGATTATGTTCAGGTTACTGCCCCTTACTTATACTGAAACAACGATAATCTGACAGGTAACGCAATGTTAGCGGTGATACGGAGATCAACACTGTTATTCATATTGTGCTTCAGTGCCCTGAATGCTCAGGCAGGCGCTGTTATTGTCAGTTCTGATGTTAATCTCGATGGTGTTAGCCGTCAGTCTCTGTTATCTGTTTTTTCAATGCGCCTCAGTTATTGGCAGGATGGTTCGCCGGTTGAAGTCTATGTTTTTGCCGATGATGATCCGGCGCATCTGAATTTTACTAAGCGCTATCTGGGTGTTTTCCCTTATCAATTACGTAATGTCTGGGACCGGGCGGTTTTTACCGGCTCTGGAGATGCGCCGTATCAGGTGCTTTCTACAGAAGAAATGCTGGAGAAAATTTCTACCGGTAAAGGTGCTATAGGTTATATAGAGCAAGACCTGACTGGAACGGAGAACGTGAGGGTCGTTTATGAGTATTAAAGATTGTGGTGTCTTGCTGAGTGGCATGTTTTTACTGGCGTCAGGCGTGTCGGCACAGGAGCTAAGTGTAAACGGTTTTCTGACACAAGGTTTTTTCTATACCGATAAGAATAATATTTATGGTAATAGCTCTGATGGCAGCCTGGATTTCAGAGAGATAGCTGTTAATACCCGTTATAGGGTACTGCCTCAGCTACACTTGGCGGGGCAATTTATGTCACGTCGGGCGGGGGCCGTTGATGATGGCTCACCACAGATTGATTATGCGCTAATGGATTACCGGATTGAAGATACAGCAGTAGCGCAATACGGCCTTAGAGCAGGGCGTTTGAAAATACCTTTTGGTTTTTATAATGATACCCGAGATGTGGCATTTACCCGGCCTTCTATTATGTTGCCGCAGTCGCTGTATTTTGATCAGGCGAGAGATTTGGAGCTGTCCGTTGATGGGGTGGGAGTTTACGCAGGTACGAGTCTTGGAAGTGGGAGGTTGGACTTTGATCTGGTCTACGGGATGCCTCGTAAAGATGAAAATGTTGAATATGCATATCTGACGTTTGATGCCAGTGGTCGCTTTGCTGACTCTGAAGGAATGATGTTCCGCAGCATTTATAATTCTGAAGGAAATCGCTTCCGGGCAGGTATAACTCTGGCTGAGTTTAAGCTTGGTTATGAGCCGCTAAGTGGTAATAGTTTTCCGACTGATCTCAAGGAATTTAACGCAGGAGATCTGAAGGTAAATGTGACCGTTCTTTCTGGTCAGTACAATACGGAAAAGTGGACATTTACATCAGAATATATGCGGCAAGAAATTGACTGGGGTGAGCTGGGCGGAGTGTTTAGTCAACGGCCCAGAACAGAGTCAGAGTCTTACTATCTGCAGGCACAATATCGTTTTGCCGTGAACTGGGATTTGATAGCCCGGTATGATGTACTTTATCTGGATAAGTCCGATCGAAATGGAGCCGCTAACAGTGCTGCTTTTCGCCGGGCTGAACATAATTTTTTTGCTAAAGATCTGACACTTGGCGTTGGTTGGCGCCCTGATCCTGCCTGGTTAGTTAGGGCTGAGTATCATTATGTTGATGGCACTGGCTGGCTGCCAGAGCAGGATAATCCGGATAATTCAAAACTGGAGCGGTACTGGAATTTATTCGCTCTGCAAGTGACTTATCGGTTTTAAGGATGAGGCTGTAGGATGGTGGAAGCGGCTCGGTTTATCAGTTTAAAGTGGCGAATATTTTTTATTTTGGTGCTGGTGCTGATTACTGTACAGGGAGCATTCGCGTTATTTTCGATGTATCAGTTAGAGCAACAGTTTAGCCGGCAAAGGGAGCATGTTAACCGTGCAGAAGTCGGGCGTTTAAATGGCTCGCTGGATGTCTCTTATGAAAGGCTTCTGGAAACGGCTGAACTCATCTCTATCGATGCCCGTAGTTTGAATGCAGAGCAAGATGATGCTCTGGCTGGGTTTCGCACCTCAATTGAGCGGCGGTTTAATGCCTTACAACTAAGTGGCTCGGTAAATTCCATCTACCTGTACGATCAGCGTGAAGAGTTGATCAGTTTCTGGGGAGATAAAGTCTCAGTTCCTGAGAGCTATATACAACAGGTTATTACAACAGAGCGCCCGGTCAGACAGCTGGTATGTAATTCTGTATGTGTGCGTTATGTATTATTGCCGCTACTGCTGGATGATCATCAGGTGGGTGTGATGATGGTAAGCAGTTTTCTTTATGATGTCATTTATAACATCAAGCAACAGACCTTACTGGATATTGGTTTAGCGCTGGGCGCGCCAGAGCAGGCCGGTGAGTTGCATGATTGGGGATTGCTCATTAGTTCGCTGACAAACAGGCAGCGTAATCAGCCAATACTGGAGTTCCTGAGCAATCAGAAAGAATTCCATGCTGAGGGTAGTGTGTATCGGATCAGTTATCAGGACCGGGACTATGAAGTGCTTTTCGAACCTCTGCCAGGGGTTGCAGCCGGAACTGCATATTGGTTGGTCCTGGATGACATTTCAGCTGACGTTAAAACCATTGAAACCACCTTATTTAATTATCTGCTAACAGGTCTGCTGGGTATTTTTGTTGCCAGTGTTTTGATGGCGATGACCTTAAGACGTCCACTGGCATTCCTGGTTGCATTAGCTCAGCACTTGCCGCTGCTTAGCCAGAGTGAATATAAACAGATGCGTACCGAGTTGTTGAAGTTTAATCAGCCGGGGCGTTGGTTTGGTTATGATGAGCGGGATATCGTATTACATAGTACGCTTGATCTGACAGGGCAATTAGAACGGCTGGAAACAGTCGTCAATCAGCGAACTGAAAGTCTTGAGAAAAGCCGGTTTGAATTGGGTAAGGAACGGGATTTCCTGATGAGTTTGCTGGAAAGTGCACCTATGTTGATTCTGACTCAGAATAAGCAGGGTGAGCTGCATACTCTGAATCATTTCGGTATGCAGTTATTGGGTTTAAAGCAAAACCAGCAAAGTCAGCTGAGCTTTTTTGATTTACTGCAGAAGGATAATGAAAGCCAGGAGTATGTCTCTCAGTTAGAACGCCTTATGTCAGGTCTGGAGAACCAGGTGCGTACCGATAATGTTCTTTTGGATGCGGCAGGCAATCAGCATGATATTTCATGGCTACACGCTAAGTTAAGGCAAGAGCAGGGCGCTCCGATGATTCTGTCTATCGGTATGGATATCAGTGACCGGAAGCGGGCTGAGCGGCGGCTGCATTGGTTAGCTAATCATGATCCTTTGACGGAAAGGCCAAACCGGCAGTTTTTTATGAGCTGTCTGAACAACGCTATTGAAAAAGCACGGATATCCTCTGGCAGTGTTGCTGTTTTGTTTATCGATCTGGACCGCTTTAAAGAAGTAAATGATTCGCTTGGGCATACAGTCGGTGATCAATTACTGCTGATTGCTACGCAACGTATTAATGATTGTATCCGTCAGACTGATTTGCTGGCCCGTTTGGGGGGCGATGAATTTACCGTTTTACTGAGCAGTGCAAGGGATATGGAGGGTGTTCAGCTTGTCGCCAATAAAATCTTACAGGCATTTCAGCAACCATTTTTAATTGAAAAATATGAAGTGGTTGTGACGGTCAGTATCGGTATAAGTGCTTTTCCTGATCACGGTAACGATGGCAGCAGCCTCATTAAGCATGCGGATGTTGCAATGTTTCAGGCGAAAGATGCAGGTAGGAATGGGTATTTCATTTACGATTTTGAAAAAGATAACCAACGCTTCGAACGTTTCGCTTTAGGTGCTGATTTGCGTAAAGCAATCCAGAGTGACCAATTGGTACTGCATTATCAGCCTCAGATTGATGTCCGTACCGATATGGTTGTCGGGGTTGAGGCTTTGGTTCGCTGGCAGCACCCGGAAGCCGGTTTGTTGGGTCCGGACCGTTTTATCTCTTTAGCAGAAGAGCTGGATTTGATTATTCCACTGGGAGAGTGGGTATTACGGGAAGCTTGCCAGCAGATGAGCAGTTGGTTGAAAAAGGGCTTCCCTATAATGCGGATGGCAGTAAATCTGGCTGGCCAGCAGATTGCTCATGAACAACTTATTCCAACAATTGAGCGTGCGTTGAAGGATGCAGACTTAAATCCTGAATATCTGACGTTGGAAGTAACTGAAAGTTTTATTATACGGCAGCCTGAAGTATCCATAGGTAAGCTGACATATCTTCGGGACCTGGGTATTTCTCTGGCGATGGATGACTTCGGTACAGGTTATTCATCCTTGAGCTATCTGAAGCGTTTACCGATAGAGAAGTTAAAAATTGATCGCAGTTTTATTCAGGATATTGGTGAGGATCAAAGTGATGAGTCGATTATCATGGCAACAGTAGCTATGTGTCAGTCATTACAGTTAGAGATCATCGCAGAAGGTGTAGAAACCCAGCAACAACTGGATTTTATAACTGCACTGGAGTGCCATTATGTGCAGGGATATTTTTACAGTAAGCCGCTGACTGCAGAGGCGTTATATGCGTTTGTCGATGCTCGTAATCAGATACCTGATAATTCAGGCATCAGATTACCGGCAGAAAGCTAACTCTTGGCTTGAGCAAAACACTCTCAGGGTTTAAGAGACAGACTTACATTTTTGGCTTAAGCGATTGCTTAAAGCACGTCATACAAAAGCTCAGTGTAGCTGTTCTTCCTGGCGGGTAAATTCAGCAATTTCGTCGTCTGTTAGAAAGTGCAGGCATGAGCCGCCCAGACGCCAGAGAAGTTCCCGGGGAATTACATGGGTCAGGTTAGGGTGCATGACAAAAAAGTGAGCGATAGTTTCCTGTGCCAGGTAAACATAATCTTCATTCGCATTAATGGCTTCGTAGATGTTTTCAAAGCGATGCTGCATAGCAATAATGGCATCTTCACTGCCTGTCGCCTGAAGGCCTTTTTCAAGGGTGCTTTCTAAGGCGCGGAATGCTTCGGCTATTTCTTCACGTGGTGTCATGAGAATCTCAGTGTTTATATATGCTGATAAGCAGCAATTGGAAGTCGCGGCAAATTTAACAGCTTCATTATGATCTCACAAGAGTATAGCTATTAGCTGAAGCCTGCTTGAAATTTGCATGACTTATCCCCACTTATGATGTTCTTGCCGGAGCGTATTCAGCGCTTCTTTAGCTAA
The DNA here is from genome assembly GCF_024347215.1 of Aliamphritea ceti. Classification (NCBI taxonomy): domain Bacteria; kingdom Pseudomonadati; phylum Pseudomonadota; class Gammaproteobacteria; order Oceanospirillales; family Oceanospirillaceae; genus Aliamphritea; species Aliamphritea ceti. The sequence goes on along the minus strand of NZ_AP025282.1, from coordinate 4,094,178 downwards.
CAGGAAATCGCATGACCAGTGCATTAACCATACAGGATCTTCGTAAAGTTTATGGCAATGGCTTTGAAGCTTTAAAAGGGATTTCGTTCGAGGTACAGCAGGGGGATTTTTTTGCTTTGCTTGGGCCTAATGGCGCAGGTAAATCAACGACCCTGGGAATCGTCTCTTCTCTGGTTAATAAAACCTCTGGTCAGGTATCAGTGTTTGGCCATGATCTGGATAAAGATCCGGCAGCGGCAAAGCGTGAACTGGGGGTAGTACCTCAGGAATTTAACTTCAATATGTTTGAGAAGGTAAAAGACATTGTTACCACTCAAGCAGGTTATTACGGTATTGCGGCAAAAGAAGCGTCTGAAAGAGCGGATCACTATTTAGAAAAACTGGGACTGTGGGAAAAGCGTAATGATATTTCCCGGATGCTCTCAGGTGGTATGAAGCGACGTCTGATGATTGCCCGTGCACTGGTGCATGAGCCACGCTTGTTGATTCTGGATGAACCGACAGCGGGTGTGGATATCGAATTGCGCCGTTCCATGTGGGAGTTTTTGCAGGAAATTAATGCTGAAGGTACGAGCATTATTCTGACAACTCATTATTTGGAAGAGGCCGAGCATTTGTGCCGTAACATTGCGATTATTGATCACGGTGAGATTATTCAGAATACGACTATGCGTGCTTTGTTAGCACAGCTGAATACCGAGTCATTTGTGATGGACGTAGCGCCAGCTTTACAGCAAGCACCCCGTTTAGAGGGCTATAACGTTAGCCTGGAAAGTGATTTGAGCCTGCTGGTGGAGGTGGAAAAGAATAAAGCTATGAACCCCATTTTCAGTCAGTTAGCGGAGCAGGGGATTGAAGTGACCAGTATGCGAAACAAAAGTAATCGCCTGGAAGAGCTGTTTGTATCCTTAGTCGATAAGAATCTTAAATAATGTACTGCCTTTGCGGTTCTGCAAAGTGATACGGGAAACCAGATGAGTAATAAAGAGCTTTGGGTCGCATTCATGACGATCGTAAGTCGTGAGATTCGCCGGTTTACACGGATATGGGGGCAAACCTTGCTTCCGCCGGCAATTACGATGACTTTATATTTCATTATTTTCGGCAACCTTATAGGTTCACGAATCGGTGAAATGGGTGGTTTCGATTACATGGAGTATATCGTTCCGGGTCTGATCATGATGTCGGTTATCACTAATTCCTACAGCAATGTTGTGTCGTCGTTTTATAGCACCAAATTTCAGCGACATATTGAAGAGTTGCTGGTTTCGCCGGTACCAAACTGGGTAATTCTCAGTGGTTATGTTGTCGGTGGTTCGGTCCGGGGGCTGGGGGTTGGCTTTATTGTTACCTGTCTGTCTATGTTTTTCACAGATCTGCAGATTCATAATCTTTGGGTCATGGTATCGGTGGTATTGCTGACGGCGATTCTGTTTTCCCTGGGCGGTTTTATTAATGCTGTATTTGCCAACAGTTTTGATGATGTGTCTATTATTCCGACATTCGTACTTACACCGCTGACGTATCTGGGGGGCGTATTCTATTCGATAAGCCTGCTACCTGATTTTTGGCAGGGGGTATCTCAGTTGAACCCGATTCTGTATATGGTGAATACCTTCAGGTACGGCATTTTGGGTGTAAGTGATATTGATGTGGTTTTTGCCTACAGCATGATTATTGGTTTTATTCTGGTATTGTTTGGCTATTCGTTACATTTGCTTAGTTCAGGGCGTGGAATTCGTCACTGAGTATGGCTGGTTGAGATGATATGAAAGAAATTGAAGAAAGTTTACATCACGCGCCTTTAGGTGCTGATACACAGTATGTTAACCAGTACGACTCTGGATTATTGTATCCGATTCAGCGAAATCTGAACTGGCAGGCCCGGGGTGTTGAACAGAAGACTTTGCCTTTTAGCGGAGTAGATATCTGGAACGCATATGAAGTTTCCTGGCTGAACCAGAAAGGTAAACCTGTGGTACGGCTGGCAGAGTTTCGTATACCGGCTGATTCCACGCATATTATTGAATCCAAGTCATTCAAGTTGTATCTGAACTCTTTTAACCTGACTGCTTTTGCTGCTGAGGCTGATGTGCTGCAACGCATGCAGGCTGATCTTTCAGAAGCGGCTGGTGCTGAGGTTGACGTTAAGTTGCTGGCATTAGATGGCGCCGGCCAGGTGAGTCAGTTTAGGGGGGAGTGTATTGATGAGCTTGATGTAGATATTACAGATTACGAGCCCAATGCGGATTGTCTGGTGCTGCGTGAAGGCGATACTGACGATGTAGTCACTGAGAGTCTGTATAGCCATTTACTTAAGTCAAACTGTCCTGTAACCGGTCAGCCTGACTGGGCAAGTATTGTTATTGAGTACACTGGTGCTCCAATTTGTCGTGAAGGATTTCTTAAATATCTGGTCTCTTACCGTGAGCATGGCGATTTTCATGAGCAGTGCGTAGAGTCAATTTTTATGGATATCTGGCAACAGTGTCAGCCGCAGAATCTGACTGTTTACGCCCGATATTTGCGTCGCGGTGGGTTAGATATTAATCCCTATCGGAGCAGTCAGGCAGTCACGCCTGAAAACCTTCGGCTCAGCCGCCAGTAACCGCTTGTTTTGGAGGCGCAGGTTGCTGCGTTTCCCGTATTTCTTTTTATAAGGATCTTCTATGGATGCGTTAACCAATTTGCAGCAGCGTTTTTCTCAGCCTTTGTTACAGGAACCCGGCCCGGATGCCTCTCAGCTGGAAAACATGTTTGCCGCTGCAATGCGTGCACCTGATCATGCGGCGTTGCGTCCATGGCGTTTTCTTGTAATTGAAGGGGATGCGCGTCAGGACCTAGGTGAGCTGTATGCCCGGGCGGCTTTGCAGGCGAACCCTGAAGTAAGTGAGGATGTATTAACCCGCAATCGTAAAATGACATTTCGCGCGCCAACTATCGTTGTTGCAATAGCGTCTGTTACTGAGCATCCGAAGGTTCCCGCCAGTGAGCAGTTAATTGCTGCGGGCTGTGCGGTACAAAATATGCTTTTAGCTGCTAATGCACAGGGTGTCGGCGCTATGTGGCGTACTGGCGGTGTGGCATATGATCCTGTCGTGAAGGAAGGTTTGGGACTGAAATCTAACGAAGAAATTATTGGCTATGTATATCTTGGTACTCCGAGTAAAGTCCGTAGTGCGCCACTGCTGGATAGCAGCGAATATGTTAGCAGCTGGCCAGCTTAAGTAGACGTATATGTCAGATTCACTTCTGAATAGCTATCTAGACACTGATCCGGAAAAATTTTTACCCTGGTTACAGGAACAGATTCCCCTGCTAAACCATATGGGGATGAAGCCATTACACTTTGCTGATAATACTTTAGTGATGGCAGCTGAGTTGGCGCCGAACGTAAATGATAAAGGCACGGGATTTGGTGGTTCTTTGGCGACCCTGGCAACTTTATGCGGCTGGGCGTTGGTCACACTGAAGCTGAGATCTGTAGGGCTGGACTGCGATGTAATGATTCGGGATAGCCAGCTGAAGTATCTGGCGCCTGTCACCGGAGATTTCGCGGCACAGGCAGAGCTTCCGAAGTCGGAATGGCCAGGCTTCATTCATTATTTGCAAGAAAAAGGGCGAAGCCGGGTGACACTTAACGTTGTTATTATGCAGCAGGGAGAAAGCCCTGCACTGACGTTAACAGGTACTTATGTTGCTTTAATACGCTGAAGGCTGCGTTTTAATTACTAAGCATTAACAAAAAAGCCTGCATTCTTAGCAGGCTTTTTTGTGTAACAAACAGACCACTAATCAGGAGCGTTCAACATTGTTAATAGTAATACTGTTAACGGGAACGTTTTGGAACCTGCCGCGGTTTCCTGTTTTAGTTTTGCCAATTTTTTCAACGACATCCATACCTTCAATTACCTGACCAAAAACTGCATAGCCAGCTTTGCCCGGTGTGCCGTTCAGGAAGTGGTTATCTTTCAGGTTAATAAAAAATTGTGCAGTAGCGCTGTCCTCAATCTGAGTGCGGGCCATCGAAATACTGCCTTTTTTGTTAATGAGTCCATTTGCTGATTCGTTAACAATTGGTGGCAGCGTTTCTTTCATCGTCATGTTGCTGGTGAAACCACCGCCCTGAATCATGAAGTTATCCATTACTCTGTGAAACACAGTGCCCTGGTAAAAACCATTTTCAACATAAGTAAGGAAGTTTTTCACAGTATGTGGCGCTTTTTCAGGGTATAGCTCCAGCTTAATAACGCCTTCTGATGTAGTCATGGTGACAACCGGGTTATCTGCAGCAAAGACATTGCTACATATAAGCAGCATTCCGATCAGCAAACCGCTGAGTTTAGTCATCAGGTGTTTCATGGGCTTTCCTTATTTAAAAACTTGTTTGAGGAGTTCGGTGGTACGTGCCGCCGGATTTTCGCGGATTTTCTTTTCTTCGGCAGCCAGCATATTAAATAAACCGTCCAGTGCACCGTTGGTGACGTGATCTTCCAGGTTATATCCTTTTGCTACATCGCCAACAAGCGGCACCTTATTAGCTTCCTGGCTAAGCTGGCCGTAATAGCGGGTAGCGCCTACCTGATCCATTGAGCTTTTGATGGTGGGTTTGAATAACTCTGTCAGACGGGCAGACGTTTTATTGCGAAAGTATTCAGTTGCGGCGTTATCGGGACCATTGAGGATTTTTTCAGCATCTTCAATGCTCATCTCTTTAATGCTTGAGACAATAATCTCTGTTGCCTGGGGGGCTGCTTTCTCTGCAGCACGGTTCATGCTTAGTTCGAACTGATCAACCTGATCGCCTAAGCCAAATTTACGTAGCAGACTGCTGGCTTTATCAAGTTGCTCCGGAAGCGGGATACGCGCCAGAGCGTTAGACATATACCCATCAGTCTGGCTGAGAGATTCCACTGCCCGGCGAGAACCAACATCGAGCGCGTCTTTTAAACCGGCAACCAGAGTGTTGTAGTCCAGTCCGCTACCTTTACTGCCCGAATCTGTTGCTGACTGGGTAGTTTCTTTAAGAATGTCTTTGCTAGCGCTTTCGACTTCTTTGAGAAGGTCGCCAAATCCGGCCTGCACAGGCAAGCTAAGTAATGTCGCTATAGCGGTGCTGAGAATAATGTTAGATGTTTTCATAGTGATGTCCGTTTACAAAATGGCGAAGCTGCCAAGTCCGATCAGGCCGAGTAACACTGGTGAAGTGATAATAGCAATGATAGTCAGCAGTAGTGCCAGAAAATTATAGCCAAGGCCAGCCGGGCTGCCTTTAAATATGGCCAGTAAAAAGCCAGGCAGCATGAATAAAACGGCCAGAGGCACAAAAATAATGCCCCAGAAAAAGATTCCGGCGATTGCCATCGCGCAGCTACAGATACCTGCACCTGTACCGGCAGAAGAAGCGGTCGTTGTCATACTGTTCAGATTCTTTTTCAGAGCTATACCATCATCGCCGGAGTAAGCTGAACCGGGCGTTTATGATCCCGGTCCTTTTATAATCTCAGTGTTGATTGTTCCAGTTAATACAAGCTTCAAGTGAGACACCTTTACCACCGAAAATATCCAGCGCGCTACCAATCGTCAGATCTACTTTGCCGGCGGACAGTGTGTTAACCAGCTTCAGATCATCCAGACTGCGTGCACCGCCTGCATAGGTCACAGGAATATTACAGGCTTGGCCAAGCAAGCTAACCAGGTCTTCATCAATTCCTGCTTGCAGGCCTTCCACATCAGCGGCATGAATAAGGAATTCTGCGCAATGCTCGCTGAGTGATGCCAGCGTTTCTGCGTTTACCTGTGTATCAGTCACTGTTTGCCAGCGGTCAGTGGCAATGTTCCAGCCGGATTCTGTTCGGCGGCAGCTAAGATCCAGTATCAGGCGGTCTGCTCCGGTAATAGTCTTAATTTCTTCCAGGCGCTGCCAGCTAAACTGGCCGTTTTCGAATAAATAAGAAGTAACAATTACGTGGGATGCGCCAGCTTCAAGATACTCCGCTGCATTACCTGCATTTACTCCGCCACCAAACTGTAGCCCCTTAGGCCACTGAGCCATAGCGTTGAGAGCCTGCTCTTTATTACCGGGACCCAGAGCAATAACATGACCTCCTGTGAGGTTATGCTGGCGATAAAGCTTGGCGTAATAACCGGCATCATGCTGGCTGACAAAGTTAGTGTCAGCGCCCTGATCGTTCAGGCTGCCACCGACAATTTGTTTTACCTGACCTTGGTGAAGGTCGATGCAGGGGCGAAATTTGGTCACAAAATTACCTATTCAATCAGTTAGATACAGAAGTATTTAGAAGGCGGCATATTATCATAAGGCAATTAGTGCCGCCGGTTTATCAGAAATTATATGTAACAGAGAAGGATCCGTAACTATGGCTGTGAGGCTGGCCTTTAAATTCTTTGGTTCGGAATATCTGAGCATAGGCAAATTTCCAACGGCCATTCAGCATAGCAACACCAGCAGCAAGATCTCCGACGAGATATTCTTTGTCAATTGAATGACTGTTGCTGAAGGTATTACCGTCCAGAAAAATATCTCTGGCAACCAGTCGGGCATCGGCGGATAAAAAAGCATGTACGCTGGTGGTGGTGCCTAATTTGTAGCGCCCGGGAGCGCTGTTATCACCACCGGGGCGAAGTGTTGAGGTACCAAAGTCGTTTGGTAAGTTCCAGCCAATACGAAGCTCTGCACCGGCGTTAAGATAAGTTGCGACATTACCCAGACTAAAGCCGCTGTGATAAATGATGTCGTAATTTATATCATCAACCAGTTTATATTCACTCTGTCTGTATTTAGTTTCGTAAACAAACTGCACGCCGAGTTCGTTGTGTAGCTGGTTATCCCAGCCTTCGAATTTTTCAAATCCACGCAAGTCGTGAATAAAGTCCTGAGCTTCCTGGCCAAGGGCGGCAGGACCAACAATGCCTATATTTAACTGTGTTGAATCCATCCAGCGATCATTGTTTTGGTTGTAGCCTACCCCCAGATATAACCAGCCGGCGTAAGGGCGATCATCCGGATCAACAGTTGTACGGTTTATATCGCTAGGGGTGTAGATTTGCTGGCCAAAGGTAACCACCAGATTACGGTGTGTATCTTGCGGATTGATATTGGGGTTGTGCCAGTTCAAGAGTGGATTAATCAGGCTGTTATAGGTGCGAATCCATTCAGGCAATTCCGGATCATCCAGAAAACTGGTGAGATCGCCCGTCACGTAGGAAGCGCGGATACCATTGGTATAGTTCTGATCTGTTTCGGCAAATAAGTCATTTTCGAAATACAGATTCAAAGTACCGTTTTCGGCCCATTCGGGTGCCAGAGGTTGCGGGTCTTCAATAATAGGTTCTGCTGCCTGCACAGCACTGGTAAATAATCCGGCGCTGCATAGCAGAGTAAGGAGGCCGGATTTTAGCGGAAGAAGGCGTCGCGCCTGGCTTTTTTCGTCATTAATTTCCATACAACAACCGTCAGCCCGGCAAGGGCGATCAGAGAAAGATGCGCGTAGCTTAACACGCCGAGCTGCCAATCCTGTACAGGGCAAACAGATGCTTTTTGATAAGCGCTTACAACACTATCAAGGTTGTTTATATTTAATACATTGATGATCGGTTGGGAACATTGTTCAGCTGCTGTACGTGATTCTTGTGCTAGATTGCGCATACTGGCAATAGCTGCGAGTGCAATTAACAACAGGTTAAAAACTGAAAATAACCGTTGTAGCCAACCAATGCTGTTAAATATAAAGCCCAGAAAGAACAATCCTGCCATCGCTACAAATGTCAGGCGGGTGACAGTGCATAAGGCACATTCTGTTAAATTAATCTGTGGGTTGATGTAGATATTGATAGCGGCTAAAATACCGGCACACACTACAAATCCCAGCAGGTTGTTCGATCGATAAGAGGGGCGTCCTGTTACTCCAAAGATGCTCACTTCTTTACCCATTCACTGTTAGGAAAGTCTTACACGGCGTGCCTCTTAGGGCACTTAGTCTGCGCTAGTTTCACCGCGAAAGCTTTCAGATTATTTTTATTTTCTTTGCCATTGGCCATTACTGCGCTGGACATATTCGCCTTTCTTGGCGCGTTGTTGCAAGCGTTCACCTATACGAATTTCAATTATTTTTAATTCGACACCGGCTTTTTGTGCTTTGGCTGTATATGCAGCACGGCGCTTGCGGTTGATATCATCAATCAGACTTTTAGCAGAAGCATTGCTGTTATTGATCAGTCCGAGATAGCCGTTTGACTGTTCGCCGATGAGCCCTTGTGACTTGGCTTCATCAAGATTCAGGGCCCAGGCACTGTTGGCCAGGCTGAGCATAAAAGTTAGCAGGATAAGCGGCTTTAGGACGTTTTTGAATACATGCTTGATCATTATAAGGCTCCTAAAATAAGTCACTGTTTTCGGAGAACAGGTCATCAATTTCTTTATCAACTTTCACCAGAATCTCGTGCTCAATTTTAACATTGAGATTTATTGTGATGGGTTCGTTGGGAACAGCTACCTGTACTGTAGGAGCGCAGGCGGATAATAAAATGCAACAGCCGAGCATTAGGCCAGTCTTGCGCCAGAATTTTGTAACCAAGTTTATAACCATCGGTCTCTCCAGTACCTGTTAGAACCCGTGCAGGACTGACTGGTTCCCATCTAAAGGTTCTTTCGCTTAACGGTAACGCTTCTCAAGGCTGCGAGTCAATTTGTTCGTGTATTGTAACGCCTTGATTAACTGTAATAAGTTCTCTTCTATGTTGATGCTTAAGTCTACTTTTTGTCCGGCGTTCCAGTCAGGGTTCATACCCTGTAATCTGGTGTTTAGCCGGGTGCTGCCATCTGGCTGGTAATTCATGCCAATATTCAGTTGCGAATATTGCAGGTTCTCCAGCGCTTTGAAAGCCGTTCCCAGCCCTGGTGTTGTACTGGCAAGACTGGTTAGTTCAGGGGTAGGCTGAAATTTAATCCAGCCGGTGCCAATATTGCGTATTTGGCCATCATTAACCTGGAAGCCTGCGGTATTTTTTTCCAGTGGAATACTCCCCTGTAAAATCCCTTCACCGCTAAGACCTTCCTGTTGTTCCAGTGCAAGTACATCTTTGAGTTGGATGTTGTTCAGGGTTAGCCTTGTATTTAACTCAAAAGACTCGTCGACTGTGAAGTCATCAGCAATTACTTCACCACCTAATAATTGTGCATGAGGTTTGGTTAACCTCAGCTGTAGGCGTTTGGGATTGCCTTTTTCAGGCCGTAGTTGATAGTTACTGCTGAATTGTTCAATGGGGATGCCGGCAGCTATGAAGTCGACACTCAGGTTGCCATCGTCACGTAGCTTGCCCCGGAGGCTGCGACGCAAGTCAGAATGCCAGTTCAAGCCTATCCAGGAGTTCTGTTGATACTGACCGTTCAGTCCTTCAATGCGCTGCCGTAACCGCAGTGCAAGGCGGTTATTTTCATAATGTAAGGCGCCCTGATGGAATAATTCGCCGTCACTAAATGTTAACTCGTCGGGCATCGTTGGATAATAACGTTTAATGAGTGTTTCTATGCCGGTAAGTGATGGCAGTTTGATTTGCCAGTTGGCAGTCATCAGAGGCTGCTTGCCTGCTTCTTTCAGAGTGCGAGAATTGCCCCGAATGCGTTGCTGACCCGCAGGCAAAAGTATGTCGAACAGGGTTACATTAAATTGTTGTTTTAAATCTAAGGCGCTGGCCTGTTGTTGTAACTGCCAGCGGTTGTTCAAATTTGCCATTGGTAAGCTGAAGTCGGGGTGGGTCACTCTGATATCCGCACTGTTCAGTGTGCCGCTGATATTCAGTAAATCACTGGAGCAGGGGGCCGTTATGCAGAGTTTAAATTCGTTTGTTGTTAATAGAATGGGTTGATGGCTCATCTCTAAAGCCGTTGATTGAGAAATTATCTTATTGTTTTGACTGTGCAGAGTGAAAGTGGTCTTAGGTATATTCAGCTGTGTCAGGTCAGTTAAAGGCAGTTCAATATCAACAGGCTCCGACAGAGTAAGACGTACGCTTTTACTCTGTAATGATGGTGATCGTAAGTCGCTGACTGTGAACTGATTATTATCTGTCATTGTTATATGAAGTTTATCAGGCGTAAGTGTGGCTGAGGCGTTTAACTCAAGTGCTGCTGTGCCTGAAATATCCTTAAGACCTAACGGGGTAAGAGAAGCAGGAGGAATGCTCAGGCTTATCTGTTGTTTGCTTTCAGGCTGCAGGCTTTGTAATGGTAGCGACGGGTTGTATTGCGGCTGTAAGCGGGTTTGTCCTGTGATGATAAGTGTACCTTTTAGCATCGGAAGAATTTCCTCTGGAAGGAATTGCTCTGCTGAGTGCTTTAGTAACAAAGGAGATAAAAAGGCCGCTATATTTTCCAGCTGTAACTGATGCTCGGCATTAAGCTGGATTTTTGTACCTAACTGTAAACTCCCCTGGCTGCTTAACAGAAGCTGGTTCTGAAACTGTATTTTTAAATTGAAGGGTGAAAGCAGTATTGATGCCTCAGAAGAGTCTGTTTGCTGTGAAAGGTGTGTCTTTAATTCAGCTTTCAGGCCTTCGAAGCCCGGATAGCCGGGAAGATATGTGATATTGCTGCTCCAGCTTAGGTGGCCGTCAGAAAAGCGTAAGTTGTTCAGTACACGGCTAGTGAATTCAGGCTGGCTGCGTTGGATACTGACATTTGTTAGTTGGATACTATTGGCTGGTATCTGGCTGATAATTGCAGGAGATAACCAGGGGCTAAGATCTACCTGGGTTGTTGCGTCAGAGGAAGTGGCTGGTAACTGAATGTCGGCACTTTGCAGACTGATTTGTTCGAGCTTGCCTTCGGTGAATAAGCGGGGCAAATTCCAATCAATATTTAGCTGGTGGATTTGAATTCGGGTATTTGTGTCAGATGGGGATATTTGTTGCAAACTGAGAGCATCAATTTGCCAGCCAGTTGTTCCGGGGGCGGCCCCTTTGATTTCGGTAATCTGCCAGTTATGTTCCTGGAGCCAGCGCTCAGCAGCCCAGGGAATTAGTTGCTGCCAGTAAAAATAACTGGCAGCAAAGGCGATAATTAGCGCTGAAATAAAAGCGATAAACAGGGCTGATAACAGAATTCGGGCTGTGTGTTTGATCAATATCCGTCCTCCCTGTCTGTTATGGCGTTTGTCGTGTCAGTCTTCGTCCAGTTCCAGTTCGTACAATCTGTCTACGGCGTCTTTCAGGTGAAAGATAACTTCAGTGTAGGCGTCGGTATCAGAGTCGATGTCTAAATCACTTAACCTATCTGCGGTTTCTTCCAGGGATTCGCCGGCATAGCTGATATTTTTATCGAATAACAGCCAGAAAATCAGTCCGTAAATATCGTTTCGGGTCTCAACAGTATCCAGATCCTCAAGATATTGATCCCGAATATATTGTAACTGGCTATACAGTGGCTGATTGGTGTCCGTGTCACGGTAAAGCGCTAAAAGTTGTTCTGCCGAGCTGATTAATTGTTCGTTAGCGCTAAGTGGCCGGTCAGTATCAGAAGTAAGGAGCTCTGGCTGTTCGCCTTCACGTAAAATGAATTTCATTCTGACTCCGGATCAGCGAACTTTGCGGACGACGTTGAGGCCGTCGCGAACTGTCAAAAAGACATTTTCAACGTCACTGTCCTGAGCGATACGGCGATTAGTTTCAACTAAAATGTCATCGATGTCGGATTCGGGCTGTATAACTTTACCGGACCAAAGAACGTTGTCGAGAACGATCAGGCCACCGACACGGGTCATCGCTTTAACTTCTTCGTAATAGTTCAGATAGTTACGTTTATCTGCATCGATGAAGGTGAAGTCCAGCTCCAGATCCAGTTCGCGGATGGTCTCCAGCGCTTTGCCGAAAATCACTTCGATTTTATGACCATGTTCGCTGCGGTCATAAAAGGTCTTCGCGAACTCGATAGCGCGTGGGTTCGTTTCGCAACAAATTAACTTGCCATCATCAGGCATACCTTCAGCAATCGAAAGTGCGGAGTAACCAGTGAACATGCCTATTTCAAGAGCAGTCTTAGGTTGGTGAATTGCACTTAGCATTTTTAGAGTACGACCAACCAGGCGTCCGGAAAGTTTTTGCGGCCAGCCCATATTTTCGTTGGTTTTGTCGATTAATTCCTGCAGCAACGGTGGTTCTTCAGCGGTGTTGATAAAGGCGTAATCTTCGATACTTTCGTTAACCAGGTACTGGCTCATAATGTCTCTCTTTGGACGGCAGTTTTGCAGGAACACTCGCTGGCAAATAAATCTGCTGTTTTGTGCACTAAAAATTCGCCGCATAATAACATTTTGGTTGGCTTTTCTGCGATGAAATTCAGTAAAAGCCTGCTGCTGCGGTAAAAATCTTTTACAATAGCGGCTCATTTTTGCTTGCCAGGAAACCTGTATGTTATTTGAGCCTTTATTTATCTTTCTGTTCAGTGGCTTCGTGTCGATGTCTGCCGCGCTGAGTGCAGGTCAACTGAATAAGCTTAAAGAGGAAGATAAACCGGCCTTTTTGCATAGCAGAAATGGTCAGGTAACGGTCATCATGATCGGTAACCTTGCCGCGTTAACCTTAATTGGTGCAATGGCATATGGCTTCCGCCTGTTAGAGTGGTGGATTCCAGCGAGCAGTTTAGTATTAAGTTTTCCGGCTATCTCAGTAGGGATTACACAGCGTTTGTTTGGTGATCTGACAAATATCTTTTTGATGCTGCCGCTGAACATTGCTGCCATTGGTCTTCTATATTATTTCTGGTAACAGGTTAGTCCTGCCAGACACGGAGGTTGTTGCGCCATGAATGAGTTTCTTGAACAGCCAATTGTTATTCTTACTGTAGGCGCGATTGCGGGCACGTTGTTTGGCATGCTGCTGATGACGTTACGTATTCAGCAACATAAACGTAAGGCACAGCTGATGCAGAGTCAGCAGTACGTCAAAATCGGCCAGTTAGAAGATAAACTGGAAGAAGTTAAAGATGCCCGTACAGTTGTTGATGAAAAAGCTTCTGAGTTACAGCTATCGCTGGATGAGAAGGCCGAACAGATACGCCGTCTCGAACTTGAAGAAGTTCGCCTGCAACAAATCAGCTTACAAAAACAGCGATTGGAAGATGACTATGCTCAGTTGCTGACCGAGCAGAATGAATTGCGATTAAGCCAGAACCAGCATCAGGCCCGTAATGCTGAACTGCAGGCAAAATTGCAGAGTGAGCGGGCTGCACATCATGAGAAAGTGCAGTTGCTGAATGATGCCCGTGATCAGCTTAAAGGTGAGTTCGAGAATCTGGCCAATAAAATCTTTGCTGAAAAGTCTAAAACCTTTAAAGATGAAAACCGCGATGCTTTGGGTAATTTACTGACACCGTTGAAAGAGCAGTTGGGTGACTTTAAGCGAAGGGTTGAAGACACTTACGACAAAGAATCCCGGGACAGACGATCTCTGTACGAACAGATTCAGCAACTGAAGCAACTGAATCAGCAGATGAGTTCGGATGCGGTAAATCTGACTAACGCTTTAAAGGGTGAGTCCAAAACACAGGGCAACTGGGGTGAAGTAATTTTATCACGGGTGCTGGAGCAGTCCGGATTACGTGAAGGCCATGAATATCAGACTCAGGTTAGCGTGAATGACGGTGGTCGCCGTTTACAGCCTGATGTGATTGTACGTTTACCTGATGAAAAAGATGTCATTATTGATGCTAAGGTTTCCCTGACAGCTTATGAGGCTTTCTGTTCCGAGGAGCATGATGCTGTTCGGGCACGAAACCTGCGGGATCATCTGCAATCTATCCGTAACCATGTACGTGGTCTCAGCGATAAGGCTTACCAGGATCTGGAAGGTATTCGCAGTCTCGATTTCGTATTGTTATTTGTACCTATAGAAGGCGCGTTCTTACTGGCCGTTCAGGAAGATCCGGACTTGTTTGCATTTGCATACGAACGCAACATTATTCTTGTAAGCCCGGCGACATTGCTGGTGACATTACGCACCATTAATAATATCTGGCGTTATGAACGCCAGAGCCTGAATGCTCAGGAAATTGCCCGACGGGGCGGTGAGTTGCATGACAAGTTCGTTGGCTTTGTTGAGTCTCTAGAAGATGTAGGAAAGCACCTGGAACGTTCCTCTCAGGCTTATCATATGGCGCATAAACGCTTGGTCAGCGGGCGCGGTAATCTTGTTTCTCAGGTAGCCTCTCTGCAACAGTTGGGTGTCCGTAATAAGAAACAAATGGACAAGCGCTTGCAGGATGAAGCTGCTGAAGCAGAACTGCAAAACCTGCCTCGCACAGAAGATCCTGAAGTAATCGCCGATGGAGTTTCTGAAGTAAATACTCTGGGTGCTCAGGCGTTTAAAGAGAAAGAAGAGCAAACTACTGAAGAACAAGATACAGAAGTACAAGATGTTGCACCGCCGAAAGTACGGCTGGTGGATACTGCTTTTGAGTCGGCACCATTTGTCAGTTCTGGCGATACTGAGCAAGTTGCCGTATCCGGCGATTCTTTTCGCCGGGATGATGAACTGAAATGATTTCTGTTGCTGGCTACGGATCTTTATTATCTGAAGCTTCTGCCCGTGAAACAGTACCGGGACTGCAGAACTTCAGATTGGTGAAAGTGTCGGGCTACAGGCGTGTTTTTAATAAAGTAGGTATTGTTTTCATTAGCCGGCATGGTGCTGATGCTGATAGCCTGCAAATCGCATCCTGTTCAACGCAAGCAGATTCTGACAGCTCAATTATTTGTAGTCAGTTTGAATGTAGTGAAGATGAGTTTCTTGAGCTATATGAGCGAGAGCATCGCTTTCGTTGGATAGAAGTTTCAACTGAGCTACTGGCATCTGCAACCGGGTCAGAGCAACCTTCACAGGCGCGTATGTGTAGTGGCTTTAGTGATACTGACTATCGCTTGAATAAGTGTATAACGCCTGCCGAATATCATCGTAGGGTTGGCCAGTACTATCAGGGGGAGTTGTGGCGTACAGATATCCTGCCTTTTCCCCGTTATTTGTTTTTTTGCTTACAGGCTGCAGCCACTCAGAGTAAAGAGGTTGTCGATAACTTCCTTGATACCAGTTACCTGGCGGATGGCGTAACGACTTTGCGAGAATACGTTTCAAGCACTCCTGAGCTAGCGAACTGGCAACAGCAATTGGCCAGTTATAGTTATCCTTCATGATTGCTGCAGTGTGATCTTAGCTCGCTGAGTTCGAATATTAGCAACGTAACTCTGTGGGGTTATACACAGGTACAAGAGCCCGCCTCAGTTTTTCCTATCCAAATCACCCTGTGAATATTTCTTATTGTATTAACCTCTTCTGTGGGCAGTTATCGCGTTCTGGTTGTGCACATCTATTCTCCCATTAGCTTCCTGATAGCTGTTGATATCTTAACTACTTGTCAGTGTTTGTGGGTAATTACATTGGTTTCTTTAATTATCAGTAATTAAGAATATATGAGATTAATCAAAATAGGTTTTTGAATATTGCTTGATTAATCATTATTAATTTTTGAAAATTAATAAAATCATCAATATTAAATGTTGAAAATTAGCAAAATCATCAATATTAATTTTTGAAATATAGTAAAAACGTCAATATTAAATATTGATTAGTGTTTGTTTATTCAAAACTAAATTTTGATTTTTGTATGTTTTTTGTACAAAAAAAAATTAAATTGTGTTAAAAATATACAGTAGGTTCAGGATTAGCCGGATTGGCTGAAAAGTCAGCTATCATGGTGAAATTTCTGCTAAAGATGGCAGGTTTTTGCCGATACACAGTAGTGCGGCGGAACATAATTGCCTTTAAGCAAAGAATTAAATCAATATCCTAAAAAAATGCTTAAAAATTAAATTGAATGGTTTATTCTTGGCATTAATTATTAAAAATGCCGTTTTACACTGAGTTTGATTAAAAACTGAACTATGCTGGTTGTTAATTGTTCAGGTTTTTGTGGAAAAGAATTTACGGAGAAGGTTTGGTTAAATAGTAACCAGGCTCTGATTAGAAAAAGATAGCTGGCAAAAACGTCAGTAAAGCTGTTGATAAAAGATTGTTGATAAATATTTTTATGGCAGTTGATTATTCAGAAAAGCTGAGGAGATCAATATTCACTTTTGAATATTCGCTGACAAGCTTTTCCACAGTTTTGGCAGGCAGGTTTCAATACATTGAATTCTTCGGCATGGTGCCGGAGTAATAAAAGCGGTTTTATATATGACCATGGCAAGCAATATGATCGTCGCGTTAGACATTGGCACCTCAAAGGTGGTGTGTCTTGTGGGTGAAGTTGGCCCGGATGGTGTGATCGATATTGTAGGCATAGGTTCTCATGCTTCACGTGGTTTAAAGCGTGGTGTTGTGGTGAATATTGAATCGACAGTGCAGTCCATTCAGCGTGCAGTAGAAGAAGCTGAGCTGATGGCGGGATGCAAAATTCATTCAGTTACTGTGGGGATTGCTGGTAGCCATATCAACAGCATGAATTCTCACGGGATTGTAGCCGTACGTGACCGTGAAGTGATGGAACATGATCTGGAAAGGGTGATGGATGCAGCAAGAGCTGTTGCAATACCTGCTGATCAGAAAATTTTACATATATTGCCGCAAGAATATGTAATTGATAATCAGGAAGGTATCCGTGAACCGCTGGGTATGTCCGGTGTTCGTTTGGAAGCGAAAGTTCATTTGGTGACAGGTGCGGTGAATGCTGTACAGAACATTGAAAAATGTGTGCAACGTTGTGGCCTGGCAGTAGATGACAGCGTTCTCGAGCAGTTGGCGTCCAGTTATTCAGTACTGACTGATGACGAAAAAGAACTTGGCGTTTGTATGGTGGATATGGGTGGTGGAACCACTGATATTGCCATATTCACAGGTGGTGCAATCCGGCATACAGCAGTCATACCTATTGCTGGTGACCAAGTCACGAACGACATCGCGATGGCGTTACGTACTCCAACACTTAATGCCGAAGAAATTAAACAGAAGTATGCCTGTGCACTGGCTCAGCTAGCAGGGGCACATGAAACAATTAAGGTACCGAGTGTCGGAGACCGACCAGCTAGAGACCTTTCACGTCAGGCGTTGGCTGAAGTTGTTGAACCGCGCTATGACGAATTATTTACGCTGGTGCAGGCTGAATTACGTCGCAGCGGTTTCGAAGACATGATTGCAGCCGGTATTGTTCTGACCGGCGGCACTGCAAAAATGGAAGGTGCTGTTGAACTGGCAGAAGAGATCTTTCATATGCCAGTTCGCCTGGCTCTGCCTAAAGGCGTTAAAGGGATGGCGGATATTTTAGCCAGCCCTATATATGCAACGTCTATTGGCCTGCTGCAATACGCAAAACAGGATAATGTACCCCGGCAAGATGAACTGCCGGTAGAGATCAGTTCAGTGCCGAATACGCCGGCGCTGAAACGAATGAAAAGCTGGTTTCAGAGAAATTTCTGAAACGGCAGGGAACTAATATTTTGATTGGCCAGTAGTTAGATGCCGGCCTTCAGTACAAAACAAGTTGTATGTGTTGGCGGAGCCGACGCATCAATCATAATTAGAAAGACAGACCTAAGCGTTAATAACACGCTTAAGCTGGAGGAAAGGGACATGTTTGAATTAGTTAATAGCGTACCCCAGAACGCGGTCATTAAGGTGGTCGGCGTTGGCGGAGGCGGTGGTAATGCCGTCCAGCACATGGTGTCTACAGATGTTGATGGCGTAGAGTTTATCTGTGCTAATACGGACTCTCAGGCACTTGATAATATGCTGGCGAAAAGCCTGCTGCAGATTGGTGGCGAGATCACTAAAGGTCTGGGTGCCGGTGCAAATCCTGATGTAGGTCGTCAGGCTGCACTGGAAGACCGCGAAGGTATTGCTGAAATGATCCGTGGCGCTGACATGGTATTCATTACCGCAGGAATGGGTGGCGGTACCGGTACAGGTGCAGCACCAATTGTTGCTGAAGTTGCTAAGGAAATGGGCATTCTGACGGTTGCAGTGGTTACTAAGCCATTCCCGTTTGAAGGTAAGAAGCGAGTGCTGATCGCCGAGCAGGGCATTAAAGAGTTGTCTGAAAATGTTGACTCTCTGATCATCATTCCTAATGAAAAGCTGATGCAGGTGCTAGGTAAAAACTGCTCGCTAATCAATGCTTTTAATGCCGCTAACGATGTACTCAAAGGTGCGGTTCAGGGCATTGCTGATCTGATTATCCGTCCGGGTATGATCAACGTGGATTTCGCCGACGTTCGTACTGTTATGTCTGAAATGGGCATGGCAATGATGGGCACCGGTACAGCACGTGGTGAAAACCGTGGTGTTGAAGCAGCAGAAGCAGCTATTCGCAGCCCTCTGTTGGAAGACATTGATCTGCAGGGTGCACGCGGTATTCTGGTGAACATCACAGCAGGTCTGGATCTGGGGCTGGGTGAGTTCTCAGAAGTTGGTCAGGTTGTTGAAGAGTTTGCGTCTGAAAATGCTACTGTTGTTGTCGGTACCGTTATCGATCCTGAGATGAGCGAAGAGATCAAGGTCACTGTTGTAGCAACTGGTCTGGGTGCGGCAGTCGAGCAGGAAATCCGAGTGGTAAACAGTGCGCCTAAGCGTGCAGCGGTTGCCGGCGGTGCTGCTGCAGATTACAGCCAGCTGGAATTACCAACAGTTATGCGTAACAAAGCGTCTGATTCTCTGCGTGCAGAAGATAATCCAGCGCCGGCAGTCGAAGCCAGCGAAGCTAAGAAAACCGGCACTGATGATATGGAATTCCTGGATATTCCAGCTTTCCTGCGTCGACAAGCTGATTAATCCAGACGTGAGTAACGGGGTTATTAAAGGAATCGTCCCTTCCTGAAATAGCCCGCTCTGTAAAGAGTATTACTTGTATAGAAAGCCCGTTTAACTTCGTTAAACGGGCTTTTTCGTGGGCCACTGTTAGGTAAGACATACAGTAGAGATAACAGGTATTTTATTGAATTTTACAGAGTACAAAAAAAAACCAAAAAACTCCGGTTACAGGTTTGATTTAGCACGTAAATTCCATTAAAGTACGCGCCACTCTGAAGTGCTGAAAAGTACTGAAGAATTGCGGTGAGGTGTCCGAGTGGCCGAAGGAGCACGCCTGGAAAGTGTGTATACCGAAAGGTATCGAGGGTTCGAATCCCTCCCTCACCGCCATCTAATTAAAACGATTAAGCCCTGACTAAACATCAGGGCTTTTTTGTGTCTGAAAGATTGTGCTGGAGGGTGAATCGAGCGCAGCGAGATAACATTGGAGCTTGCGACGATGGCCCTTTATGGGTGAGCGCATGCGAATAAAAGCCTCGCGGGTTCGAGCCGAGCGTAGCGACGCACATCGGAGGAACGACTATAGCCAGAGTGTTCAGCGTAACTCGGGAATCTCTTCCTCGCCGCCATTTAATTTTAGCGATTTGATTCCTAACTAAATATCAGGGCCTTTCATACCAGAATAGTTCTCTGTATTTGGTTTTTGACCGTTTGGATGCCATTTGTTTACAAGTAAAAACAGGCAGGAAAGCCTTATGGTCTACGCTTAATTATATGGGCCACAGGGATGGGCATTCATATCCAGGTAGGTGCATACACAATCGTGAATGGGAGTAACTGCCATGAAACGACTATGTATATTACTGATTACATTCAGTTTATGTTTACCAGCAGAACTGGCGGCTGAGGATTGGTTTTATGCCAAACGGGTCGATGAGTTCTCTGATCAGGAAACACACATTGCAATGGTGCGTTCAATTGAAGAGCGCAGTCTGGCACTTGCCAGATGCCTGCAGGAAGAAGAGTTTGATTTGATCTTTTCCGTCGGGCATTTCATTGGTGTTGGGAATAAATATCCAGTGCGCTATCGCGTAGATAAGCAAGATTCAGTTCAAAGTGACTGGATTGTTTCTACCCGCGGTGATTCTGTTTTTGCCAGTGATTTTGATAAAACCCATCTAGCGAGACAAATGCTGCACGGTGACGAATTACTGGTTGAAATTACGGATGCCAGAGGCAGTGCTTTTACTGCACATTTACCTTTGCAGGGGGCTGCGAATACTCTGGGCAGAGTCATGGATGCCTGTTCCGTTGCCAGAGAAGGGCTAAAAGTAGAAGGTATTGATGTGGCGGTGCAAAAATATATCTCTATGCTCGGGCCTAAAAATGTCGTTTGTCATAAGCAAATGCTTGGTGAACTGGGATACGAGCTAACAGATTTTTCGTCGGTTAAATCGACAGACTTCTTTCGCCAAACTCAGCAGTTTATGAATGATAAGCTGGCTGAATGCGCGGGTATGGACTCGCGTCTCAAGCAGGCTATGTATGGCTGCAAGCGTAAAGAATGGTTGCTGGATAATATTTATCCGGAGGCCAGTAAGAAAAACGAAGCCTTAGTGTCTTCCTGCGGACTGACTAAGTTACAGCATTAACGTAGTCGCTGAGCAGATTATTACTAGCAAGCGGTGCTGTCGGGCTATATTCGAAACAGAATAGCTTGGAAGAGTATCTGTTGGTCTGATTTAAAGCGGGTAATTTTCCAGTGTTTGTTTAATTTGGCTATTTCGTCATTGGTTCTTGCTGAGAAGAGCAGAGCCCTGCCTGTTTCTTAGTTTTATTGATTTTGAGACGTTTTAAGATCTGTGGCTGGAAACGGTACTGTCACTTCACACATTGCTAATAATATATAAATTTCTGGGGCTTATTTGCCCTTCGGAGCCTGTTTTTACAGGTCGCGGGTCACAGTTATTTACTGCATCGAGAGAAACGCACACATTAAAAATGTGCTTCAAAGTTTATAGATTTCACCAGATTCGACTAGATTGTATAGACTGCTCTACTGTTAAGTAGCGCTTCTGTGACGTTTGAAACAGGGGGGGATATGCGCACAGCGACAGGTATTGATCACCTGCTTGAGTGTCTTTTAGTGTTGAGTTCCTTTCATGGGAATAGTCTCAATAGAGATACGCTTGTTGCTGGATTGCCTCTTGAAAAACAACATCTTACTCCATCTTTATTTTCTCGTGCTGCAGCCCGCGCTGGCTTTGTCAGTAAAATTCTAAAAAAACCTTTAGAAACACTTAAGAATCGAGCTTTGCCTGCTGTTTTAATATTGGAAGGTGATGAGGCTTGCGTGTTGATGTCGTGGAGCAGGAATAAACAATCTGCTCAGGTTATCTATCCGGAATTTCCGGAAAGTGTGATGGAAGTGCCGGCAGAGAAGCTGGATAAACGCTATTCCGGAGCTGTTATTTATGCCCGGCCTAAACTGAATTTTGATGCACGGGCACCGGAGATAACCAAGCAAAAACCGTCTCATTGGTTTTGGGGGGCAATGCTTGAAAACTTAAGCCTGTATAGGGATGTTTTGCTGGCGGCGTTGTTTATCAATGTATTTGCGCTGGCGCTCCCTCTATTTACGATGAACGTATATGACAGGGTTGTACCTAATCACGCATTTGAAACTCTCTGGGTACTGGCGTTTGGGATAGGTATCGTACTTATTGCCGATTTGTTACTACGTACAATGCGGGGCTACTTTCTGGATCTGGCAGGGAAACGGGTCGATATCCTTTTGTCAGTGCGCATTATGCAGCAGGTGTTAGGGTTGAAAATGGAGTACAGACCACTGTCTGTAGGTGCTTTTGCTGCCAATTTACGTTCTTTTGAAACAGTACGAGATTTCATTACGTCAGCTTCCCTTACCGCTTTAATTGATCTGCCGTTTACTCTGATTTTTATTCTTGTGCTGGGCTGGATATCACCAGTGATGATGTTGCCTTCGCTTATCGGTGTGTTTCTTATTCTGTGCTATGCCCTGACAACTAAGGGCAAAATGAAAGCACTGACTGAAAGTATGTATCAGGCAAGTTCAATGCGTAATTCGGTTTTGATCGAGAGTCTTATTGGTCTCGATACGTTAAAGATTTTAACCGCAGAAGGTGTCATGCAGCGTCGCTGGGAAAAAGCTGCTGCTTATCTTGATCGGGTGGGCGTGCAACTGCGATTGCTGGCGACCAGTAACCTGAATTTTGCTATGTGGATTCAGCAATTAGTGAGCGTGAGTGTAATAGTTATAGGTGTGTATTTGATTTCGGAAGGTGAATTAAGTCTCGGGGGACTTATTGCCACTATGATGCTTGCCAACCGGGCGATGGCACCGCTCGGTCAGGCGGCATCGCTTTTAACTCAGTACCATAATGCGCGGACAGCTTTAACAGCTTTGAACGCAATTATGGAGCAGCCGGTTGAACGTCCGGCGGAACAAAACTTTTTTAACCGGGGTTCTCTTCAGGGAGAAATAGAATTTCGTAAAGTGAGCTTTACGTACCCGGGTGCAGAAGTTCAGGCGCTAAGGGATATTTCTTTTCGGATTAAGGCCGGCGAGCATGTAGCGATTCTGGGGCGGGTTGGTTCTGGTAAAACAACATTGCAGCGCTTAATTGTCAGTCTTTATCAGGTTAAAGAAGGCGCAATTCTTGTTGATGGTATTGATGTACGACAGCTGGATCCCGCGGAATTACGTCATCAGGTCGGCTTTGTCCCGCAGGACGCAACACTCTTTTATGGCACGCTGCGGGATAACCTGACTTTTGCTGATCCTATGGCGAGTGAGGAGGCTATTCAACGGGCAGTTAAAGTCGCTGAATTATACGATTTTATAAATGCGCATCCCCAGGGCTATGACATGAACGTGGGAGAGCGCGGAGAATTCTTATCCGGTGGTCAGCGTAAAGCTGTGGCGCTTGCCCGTTCAATTATTCATGAGCCGCCGTTACTGCTATTAGATGAAGTGACAGGTTCTATGGATCATGCATCTGAGGCGGCAATACTGAATAATCTACGTGATTATGCGGTAGGTAAAACAATGGTGGTTATCACCCATCATACTGCTTTGCTGGAGTTAGTTGATCGAATTATTGTGCTGGATAGCGGCAAGATTGTTGCTGATGGTCCCCGGGATCAGGTAGTTGAAGCGTTACGTAAAGGCAGGATCGGGAGGGCGATATGAATGGTTCAGCGCCTATTCCTCCGTTAAACAATGAGACTAAGCAGTCGCCTGGACGGCGGCTTATGGACCGGGCATTCGAACACTGGATTCCAGTAGATGAACCGGACAATCTCAATTGGTTGGAAGATGCCGACAGAGCCATGCTGGAGCAGGATCCGGTTAAAACCCGTAAATTGTTATATGTGATTATCTTGGTAGTGATGGGTTTGATTGCCTGGTCCGCGTATGCAGAGATAGATGAAGTAACCCGTGGTGAAGCTAAAGTAATTCCATCTCGTCAGGTGCAGATTATTCAGTCTCAGGATGGCGGTGTGGTAACTGAACTGGCCGTGTCAGAAGGGGATGCGGTTGAACCTGGTCAGTTATTGGTAAAACTGGATGCTACACGTTCTGTTGCTTCATTTCGGGAGAACCGTGCCGAGCTAGTTTCTCTTCAGGTTAAAGCTGAGCGTCTGCAGTCTGTGGCTGAAGAAGTACCTTTTTATCCAACGAATGATATGGCGGAATCTGTTCCTGAAGTGGTCGAACAGGAAATGGCATTGTTTAGTTCCAGTATGGAAGAATTAGAGGCGGCCAGGAGTATTGCCCGGCAGCAACTGGACCAGCGACGTCAGGAGCTAGTGGAAGCGCGGGCGCAGAAGTCTCAGTTAGACCGTAGCTACAGTTTTGCCGCTCATGAGCTGGAGGTGAGTGCACCCTTGTTGTCTTCGGGCGCTGTATCTGAAATAGAAGTGCTGCGCTTACGTCGAGAAGTATCCCGTCTCAGCGGAGAACGCGCTCAGGTTGCGGCCAGGATGCAACGTATTCTGGCGACTATTGCTGAGGCTGAGAATAGGATTAGCGAAGTTGCCTTAGAATTTAAAAATGATATTCGTGAGGAATTATCCAGTACTACATCGCGTATAAATACGCTTACCGAAAGTAGTCGGGGATTACTTGACCGGGTTGAGCAAACAGCGGTTGTATCTCCTGTTCGGGGGACAGTTAAGCAACTGTTTTTTAATACTATTGGCGGAGTGATTTTACCAGGTAGAGAAATAATAGAAATCGTCCCTTTAGATGATGCTTTATTACTTGAGGCAAAGATTAATCCCCGTGATATCGCATTTTTGCGGCCGGGTCAGGAGGCATTAGTTAAGTTTACCGCCTATGATTTTATAGTTTATGGCGGCTTGAAGGCGACGGTTGAGCACATCAGTGCGGATACTGTAGTCGATGAAAATGGCACGCCGTTCTATATTGTCAGAGTAAAAACCTTAGAATCAAATATGGGAAAGGGAAAACCCATAATTCCCGGAATGGTGGCCGAAGTGGATATTCTGACAGGTAAGAAAAGCATTCTGCATTACATGCTTAAGCCTGTATTCCGGGCCCGGCAATATGCGTTAACGGAGCGATGAACCATGCATGTGTTCGTCAGTAAAAAAAAGCTCTCGCCAGTTCGGTGGCATGAAGCATTTCCAGATGCACTGACGGTGAGAACGCCTCAGGAAGCACAGCGGGTACATTATGGCTCAGGTCTTATATGGCTGGACTTTACCTCCCTTGAGCCGGTAGAAAAAACGCTTTGGCTGCACGCTGCTCAGGAGTTACGTACACCGGTAGTGGTGCTTTCAAATTTACCGAATGATGATGAGGCTATGATGGTGTTTCGCTCCGGCAGTGCTGGCTATAGTCATGTGCTTGCCGCTGCAACCTTACTCAGAGAAATTGCCCTGGTTGTAGAGCATGGAGGATATTGGGTAGGTGCTGAGTTTATCGGTAAAGTGTTAAAGGTTAGCTCCCGCTATATGCAAGTTGAAAGCTGCGAAGGTGCGGTATTTTTCGATGAGCTTACAGCGCGGGAACAAATGGTTGCTCAGCTTATTGCACAGGGAGCGTCCAATAAAGAAATTGCTGGTTCATTAGGGGTCACTGAGCGGACTGTCAAAGCACATGTATCATCTATATTTGCTAAGTCTGGAGCACGTGACAGAGTACATCTTGTGCTTTTACTCAATGAACATGAAGTTTTTGCTGTATGAAAATCGCTCATATTGTACTTCAGGTACAGGTCTAAACATCCTTTCAACACCTAACCTTATTAACCCTGATTATTTATTTATGGTTAAAAGGGAGAGGTATCATGGCTTCGAATACTCCCATCGCAACAGTGGCAGCAATGTCTGGTGTCGTGTTTGCGCGTAACAGTGACGGAGAATTAAGACAGCTTCAGGTTGGTGATGAACTTATCGAAGGTGATGTTCTGGTACCTTCAGAAGGTGCATTTGTGCAGCTGGCAATGACTGATGGCACATATATGTCTTTTGATCAGCCGGTTGAAGTGGCTATCACTGACAGCATGGTGAGCGGTGAAGAAGAAAACCTTGCTGAGGCTGAATCGATTAGCGACGAGTCAGTCGCTGCTGTTTTAGCTGCTATTGAGGCTGGGCAGGATCCAACTGATGTATTACCTGCACCTGCCGCTGGTGGTGCTGGTCCTAACGGTGGTGAAGGCCACGACTTTGTAGTACTCACCCGCATAGTTGAGACGACATCTCCTTCTTCTTTTGGTGGTCAGACATTCAGTGCCAGTGATTCTCCATTTATCTCTCCTGATTTGTTACCTGTGGATGAGGCCCAGTCACCTGTTGCTGTTGATGATGCCATCAGCCTCGATGAGGACAGCTCAGTTATCATCAATATTCTGGGCAATGATTCTGACCCTGATGGTGATCTTGATCCAACCACAGTCACAATAATTAGCCCGCCGAGTAATGGTGTTATCAGTGTTGACCCAGTAAGCGGTGCTGTAACTTATACGCCAAATGAAAATTATAACGGTCCGGATACGTTCGAATACATAGTTTCAGATGAAGCTGGAAATACCTCGGATCCGGCAACTGTAAGCATAACGGTGAATCCCGTAAACGATGCACCGGTTGCCACCGATAACGATTACGACGTTAATGAAGGGGGACAGGTATCCGGTAATATTATTTCAGATGATACCGGTGATGGTGCCGACAGCGATATTGACAACGATCCTCTGATGATCGCCACTATCAACGGTCAGCCAGTGGTGTTTGATCAGCAAGGTGAAGCGCAGATTGCAATTGGCGATGGAACCCTGACCATTAATAAAGACGGTAGTTACACCTATCAGCATAACGGTGAAGAACCAGAAGAAACCAGCTTTACCTATACCGTCACTGATGGCGATCTTGAATCAAATTCTGCAGTTGTGACATTGAATGTTCAGCAGGTAAACGATGCGCCGGTCGCTACTGATAATGACTACAACGTCAATGAGGGCGGTCAGGTGATGGGCAATATCATCACCCAGAATACCGGTGACGGTGTCGACTCTGATCCTGAGAATGACACGCTGACCATCATGGATGTGAATGGCCAGCCAGTGGTGTTTAATCAGCAGGGCGAAGCCCAGGTTAGCATTGGTGACGGCACCCTGACGCTGAATGAAGACGGCAGCTTCACGTATGACCACGACGGGTCTGAACCCGCACCAACGAGCTTTACCTACAGTGTCAGCGACGGCAATTTAGAGTCTAATACTGCAACTGTTACTTTGAGCGTTCAGCAAGTGAACGACGCACCGGTTGCTACTGATAATGACTACAACGTCAATGAGGGCGGTCAGGTGATGGGCAATATCATCACCCAGAACACCGGTGACGGTGTCGACTCTGATCCTGAGAATGACACGCTGACCATCATGGATGTGAACAGCCAGCCAGTGGTGTTTAATCAGCAGGGCGAAGCCCAGGTTAGCATTGGTGATGGCACTCTGACCCTGAATGAAGACGGCAGCTTCACGTATGACCACGACGGCTCTGAACCCGCACCCACCAGCTTTACTTACAGCGTTAGCGACGGCAGTTTAGAGTCTAATACCGCAACCGTTACCCTGAGCGTTCAGCAGGTGAACGATGCGCCGGTCGCTACCGACAACGAGTATAACGTCAATGAAGGTGGCCAGGTGATGGGTAACATCATCACCCAGAACACCGGTGACGGTGTCGATTCTGACCCTGAGAATGACACGCTGACCATTATGGATGTGAATGGCCAGCCAGTGGTGTTTAATCAGCAGGGCGAAGCCCAGGTTAGCATTGGTGATGGCACTCTGACCCTGAATGAAGACGGCAGTTTCACGTATGACCACGACGGCTCTGAACCCGCACCCACCAGCTTTACCTACAGTGTCAGCGACGGCAATTTAGAGTCTAATACTGCAACTGTTACTTTGAGCGTTCAGCAAGTGAACGACGCACCGGTTGCTACTGATAATGACTACAACGTCAATGAGGGTGGTCAGGTGATGGGCAATATCATCACTCAGAACACCGGTGACGGTGTCGACTCTGACCCTGAGAATGACACGCTGACCATTATGGATGTGAATGGCCAGCCAGTGGTGTTTAATCAGCAGGGCGAAGCCCAGGTTAGCATTGGTGATGGCACCCTGACCTTGAGCGAAGACGGCAGTTTCACGTATGACCACGACGGCTCTGAACCCGCACCCACCAGCTTTACCTACAGTGTCAGCGACGGCAATTTAGAGTCTAATACTGCAACTGTTACTTTGAGCGTTCAGCAAGTGAACGACGCACCGGTTGCTACTGATAATGACTACAACGTCAATGAGGGTGGTCAGGTGATGGGCAATATCATCACCCAGAACACCGGTGACGGTGTCGACTCTGACCCTGAGAATGACACGCTGACCATTATGGATGTGAATGGCCAGCCAGTGGTGTTTAATCAGCAGGGCGAAGCCCAGGTTAGCATTGGTGATGGCACCCTGACCTTGAGCGAAGACGGCAGTTTCACGTATGACCACGACGGCTCTGAACCCGCACCCACCAGCTTTACCTACAGTGTCAGCGACGGCAATTTAGAGTCTAATACTGCAACTGTTACTTTGAGCGTTCAGCAAGTGAACGACGCACCGGTTGCTACTGATAATGACTACAACGTCAATGAGGGTGGTCAGGTGATGGGCAATATCATCACCCAGAACACCGGTGACGGTGTCGACTCTGATCCTGAAAATGACACGCTGACCATCATGGATGTGAACGGCCAGCCAGTGGTGTTTAATCAGCAGGGCGAAGCTCAGGTTAGCATTGGTGATGGCACTCTGACCCTGAATGAAGACGGCAGCTTCACGTATGACCATGACGGGTCTGAACCCGCACCCACCAGCTTTACCTACAGTGTCAGCGACGGCAATTTAGAGTCTAATACCGCAACCGTAACCCTGAGCGTTCAGCAGGTGAACGATGCGCCGGTCGCTACTGATAATGACTACAACGTCAATGAGGGCGGTCAGGTGATGGGCAATATCATCACCCAGAACACCGGTGACGGTGTCGACTCTGATCCTGAGAATGACACGCTGACCATCATGGATGTGAACGGCCAGCCAGTGGTGTTTAATCAGCAGGGCGAAGCCCAGATTAGCATTGGTGACGGCACACTAACCCTGAACGAAGACGGCAGCTTCACGTATGACCATGACGGCTCTGAACCCGCACCAACCAGCTTTACCTACAGTGTCAGTGACGGCAGTTTAGAGTCTAATACCGCAACTGTTACCTTGAGTGTTCAACAGGTGAACGACGCACCGGTTGCTACTGACAACGACTATAACGTCAATGAGGGTGGTCAGGTGATGGGCAATATCATCACCCAGAACACCGGTGACGGTGTCGACTCTGACCCTGAAAATGACACGCTGACCATCATGGATGTGAATGGCCAGCCAGTGGTGTTTAATCAGCAAGGCGAAGCCCAGGTTAGCATTGGTGACGGCACCCTGACGCTGAATGAAGACGGCAGCTTCACGTATGACCATGACGGCTCTGAACCCGCACCAACCAGCTTTACCTACAGCGTTAGCGACGGCAATCTGGAATCTAATACCGCAACGGTTACTCTGAGTATTCAACCTGTCGATGAGCCTGTGACACTGGATATGACTGGTAGTGAAGGTGAGGTATATGACGTCGGGATTCTGTCAGATATGGACGATAGTGAAACGACGAACAGCAGCTTTAAAGTGAATGCACCGGACGGGCTGGCATCAGTGACTATCGCCGGCAATATATTATTGGTTGCAGACTTACTTGCTGCAACAGAGCTAGCACCGTTGACAGTATTTAGTGATGCGAACGAAGAAATGGTCATCACTGGGTATGATGCTAATACTGGCACCATTAATTACAGTTATAGCTTGGTAACTGCAGTGTCCCATGCGCCCAATAGTGATCAGACCATGACTTCTTTTGAAGTGACGGCAAAAGATTCAGATGGTTCTGTTTCAGATCCGGGTTTTATTGTTATCACACAAAATGATGATGTTCCTGAAGTTATTGCGCTTGCTGATGGTATGGGAATTAATGGCGAGACTACGGTAGTTGGCACCCTGAGTATCGATCCTTCAGCTGATACACCACAAACTTTTATTTGGGGTGAATTTACGCCAAGTACTACTTTGTACGCGAATGATGAGCCGATTGGTTATATTCATAATAGCCAGACACAAACTATTACCGGTGTACTTGCTGATAATACAGTTGTATTTACGCTACAAGTGAATGACGACATGGATACATACACCTATACGCAGTATCTGCCGATTCAGACTGAAGCGACAGATGTTGCTATTGGTGCAAATCTTTCAGGCGGTAACAGTGACAGCTTTAGGTTGTGATCTACCGGGCTTGATGTAGATCCGATCCAGACTCTCTTCTATGGTTATGAATTTGATGATGGTGAGAATGAATATGTACGTAGTACTGTCAATACCAGCGCAAATAGCATGGGGGTAGGAAATGGTCAGGATATTGATTCTGATTCTGGCCAGGAAGATCATCTATTTATGAGTTTCGATCAGGGGGTGACGCAGATTAGTCTGATGGTGGATACCAATGGTAATGCCTCTGCTACTTTGCGTTACACCGTCTACGCGGTTACACCTGCTGAACTCGCTATGCTGGGGCAGGATGGATTTACTTATACAGACTTACCTGCCGGTGGTTTTAGCGGATCAGTCGTAGTAAACGATGGAGATACATTTGAGCTTGATGCGTCTGATGCAGGGTTCAGCGAGTTTACCTTTATAGTTTTTGAAGCAGATGAAGGTGAATATAAATTGGTACCTGATGAGCTGACAGTGGATTACCTTTCTGAAAATCAGGATTTCAGTTTGATCGCTCCGTTCAATGTTCGTGACTCTGATTTTGATGTTGCAGCAGATAGCATCAATATAAGTATCAGCGGTACAGAGGATACTTTAACCGGAACAAATGCAATTGATGCTCTGGGCGGTAATGAAGAGGCTAATACGCTAATTGGTGGGGGTGGGGATGATACGCTTACTGGCGGCCTGGGTAGTGATACCTTTGTCTGGAATCTGAATGACGGAGGTAGTCCGGGGGATCCGGCTGAAGATGTCATTACTGATTTTGATACAGCCTTGCCTGGCAGTGATGGTGACGTTCTTGATCTCAGTGACTTGTTGGTTGATGAACAAAATAATGACCTGACTGACTATCTGTATTTTGATCTCAGTAATGATGGCGATACAGTTGTTCATATCAGCACGACCGGTGGATTTAACAGTGACTTCACGAATGTTGATGCCGTAGAAGAGCAAACCATTGAGCTGACAGGAATAGATTTGGTAACCGGAAACTCCGATCAGGCGCTGTTAATTCAGGACCTGGTTGATAATGGTAAATTGATTACTGATTAAACATGCTGCAGGTATCAGGATGATTTATGTGAAGCGTGATGAGCGGCAACACATTGCCGCTGTTAGCAAGGAACCACTGGATGGTTTTGCCCCTCTGGATAACCAGGATTGTGAGGATATTTTTAACCTTACCGCTTCTGTAGAAGAGGATGAGCTCACCCGGATGGATAAACCACTGATCCGGGTGATTGAAGATCTGGTGATGCTATTAGTGGAGCAGAATCAGATTCGCTTCACGGATTTACCCGTACCTGTGCAAAAAAAGATACTCAAGCGTCAGTTGGTACGTAAATCTCTACAATCACAACTGGATATATTGCCTGAGAAGGAGCATGAACAATTGATTTTATGATCATTAATTTATAAATAAAGCTGATTAATATTTCCTTTTGGTATTAACAGGCATCATAAAAACTGATGTTAATAGGTCGGGGGACTTTTTTTCTAGCGATAAATGCCTGGGATAATTTTTCTATATTTCTTTAAACGATGAAAATATCTAATCAAATAAAAATGCATGAAATATTTTTCAAGAAGAATTCACTTGATATTTTTTATAGTAATCCTTCTGCCTGCATACGTGATTTAACTTCTCCCCAGCGGCGAATTCTTTTTTCCGGAGATTTAAACTGGTTTTCACCGTCGACCCAAAAGCCATCATCATTAAAACTAAAAATTGTTTTTAAATCAGAGCGTTCCGAGCTCGGTCTAATTTCTGAAACTAAATTATCAAGAACCAGAGATCCAGAGTCTTCTGGAAAATACGTAACGACCATATGTGTCTGATTTACTTTCCTTCCAGGAAAGCTACGTGTTGCGTTGACATAAGTAAGCTGTAGTTGCTCTTCCGGAATACCAAGTAAAATCAACGAAAAGTATTTGGCAATGGAGAAGTCTTCGCAGTCACCACGTGCTTTTGCAAGGGTTTCTAAGGGAGTAGCCCAATAGTCTGTCTGCTGCCAGATTTGCCTGTCAGATTCAAAGCGTACTCGCTTATTGAAAAAATTATTAATCTTGAATAGCTTTTCTTCAGTACTTAAATCAGTACTGCTTTCAAGTAAAGCCTGCCAGTTAGTAATTGTTTCTGCTGCAATTTCTCCATATTTTTGTTCGTTAACAGACTGCAGTTTTTTTATGCTCACCTGAGCAATAACGTATTTTGGCGTGCTGATACTTAGAAGGATTAAGATCAGTCCGGTAATCCGCTTTTTTAGGATCATAAATTAGCTAATGCCCGTGTAAGTAAATTAATAATCTGAAGTTTTTGATTTAGTTACAGAAACTTTCGGTTTTTAATGCAATTTCTATGCAAACGTGGGCATTAATCCTTTGCGGCCATATAAATTAGCGGCGGATTATAAAAAAAATTGAGGAGGAAACTACGTTAAAATTTTTTTACTTACTTGCATCCACCGACTACTTTTAGACAAAGGTGAAAATTTTTAATGATGGAATAGAAGAATAAACCTGATGAATTTCAGGAGTTCGGGGCAATTTGATATTCAGTATGCAAGCAGTGACCTGTGGTTCAACGGAAACTGGTATGCATGCGGTGATGGATGTCAGGTTAGTCTGGAATGCTGCGCTGCTTTGAGCAGAGCAGGTCAGGATAATTCTCAGATTCCTTAACTATGGTGCATCAAAGGGCAAACGGATTTGATTTGATGACAGAGGGAGATGGGAGATGGCTTATCGCTACTTGCTCGCCACAATTATACTTGTGGCATCTCCGGCTTTGGCCGAGCCTGTCGGATCATTAAACGAAGCAATATCGCGCTCCGTTGTGCAAAATCCGGATGTACTGGCCAGCTGGTATACCTTTGAAGCCGCCGCTGAAGAACAGCGTGCAGGTGAAGGTGGTTATTATCCAAAAGTTGATCTGACAGGTCAGATCGGACATGAAAAATTAGATCGAAGTAATCAGCCTGAAATTGATTATGAGCCCTGGAATGTCAGGTTAACCCTAACGCAAATGCTGTTCGATGGATTTGCGACCCGAAATGAAGTGTCCCGGCTGGATCATTTACGCAAAGTTAGATTTTACGAGTTCCGCAGTACTTCTGAAGCTGTGGCACTGGAAACCGTGCGTGCGTACATGGATACGATGCGCTATCAGCAGCTAGTCGCGCTGGCTAAAGATAACTATATTCAACACCGTAGTATTTTTGCCGATATCGAAGAACGTCATGAAGCAGGCATCGCCCGCCGTGTGGATCTTGAGCAGGCAACTGCCCGCCTGGCTCTGGCTGAAGCGAATTTACTGACAGAAGCTACTAATCTGCATGATGTGACAGCACGTTTTCAACGTGTCGTAGGAGAGTTGCCAGCAGCCCGCTTAGATGTACCTGAGTTACCTGATTTGCTGATTCCAAATACCCGTGGAGACACACTGGAGCGGGCTTATGTACTTAGTCCGCGTCTTAATGCCGCAATTGAAAATGTTCTGGCTGCGCACGCCGCCCGTAAAGCCCGTGATGCAGCGATGATGCCACGGTTAGATCTACGCCTGAGAGGAGAAGTTGAAGACTTTACTGATGGAGTAGATGAGCGTCGGGAAGAGCAGGCGATTGAATTGCTGATGAGTTATAACCTTTATAATGGCGGTTCAGATGCGGCACGTCAGCGGCAGTTCGATAAGTTAGTCGATGTCGCGTTTCAGTTGCGTGAGAAAGCCTGTCGTGATGTTCGCCAGGATACTGTGATTGCATTCAATGATATTGGTAGTTTGCGTCAGCAGGAACAGTATATTGCCCGTAACCAGGCGGCTGTGGCGGATGCGCGGGTTGCGTATCGTGAACAGTTTGATATTGGTCAGCGAACCTTGCTGGATTTGCTTGATACAGAAAATGAATACTTCGAAGTACGTCGTACCTATGTGAATACTGTGCATAACCTGAAACTGGCTCAGGCGCGCACGCTGGCCACTATGGGCCAATTGCTGGCTTCATATGATGTGGCTGGTATTGACGGCGCTAAAGCGGCTCAGGATGCGATAGAGCCACGTAATGATCTTGAAGGACGTTGCCCACCTGAACTGCCGGTGCAAACAACCTTTGATAAAGAAGCCATTATGGCGGGACTATTAACTGACAGTCGCTTCCGTGAAATAGACGGCGACAAGCTGGCCTTCCGAATGGATGCCAAATTTGCATTTGATTCAGCGGTTCTGGTTAATAGTTATGATAAAGATATCAGTGATGCTGCGACATTCCTTAAAGATAACCCGGAAGTGGTGGGAGTTATTGCAGGTCATACGGATTATATTGGGACTGAACAGTACAATATGGGCTTGTCTCAGCGGCGTGCACAGGCGGTGTATGATCGACTGACAAATACCCACGGTATAGACCCTGCCCGGTTAGAAGTAGTCGGTTATGGTGAAGTACAGCCTATGGCCGATAACAAAACCGCAGAAGGACGGCGTTTAAATCGCCGGGTCGATATGGTGATCGATAAATCTGAGAAATTTCAGCTGTAATGCAGCTGACGCCTACTGCAGTGGCCGAACTGCAGAATCTAAACCCGGCCCTGGTGGCCGGGTTTTTTTATGTGTTTATAACTCATTAACTGAAAAAAGAAGGATGTATCGGCAAGTCTTTGAATAACGGATTCAGGGTGCAGAGAGGCGTTAAGGGAAGGGATTAACACGGTCTATCCTGTTACTGAAATTGGTATGAGTTACATATGTGTATCAGCTCATTCTGATTTTGACTGGCGTGCATTCAGAGCCTCTTCTATGAGAATTGCTGCCATCTTAGATTCTGAACGGTCCTCATTGAGGCGCAGCTTTTGTAAGCGCAAGTATAACGAGTGTTTCAGTACAGTTTGTACGCGAATATTTTTTCCAGTGGTTTTGCCGGTTTCCATGGTTATAATTACTCCCTGTCAGTATGTGTGAGTAACGGCTAGTTACTGTAATAATATTGCACCCAAAAGAGTGCAGGTCAATATAAAAGTATTCGTATGGATTGTATTGGAGCACGGCTTAAGGAAGAACGGTTACGTCTGAATGTGAGCCAGCAGGTATTTGCTGGCTTTGGCGGCGTTGCCCGGAATGCTCAGTCTAACTATGAAAAAGGCCTGCGTATGCCCGATGCTGGTTACTTATCAGCGATTGCTGCTGAAGGGGCTGATGTGCAGTATATTTTGACTGGCAAACGAATGAACACCTTCATAGAGCAACGATTAAGCGAAGATGAAAGTATTCTTTTGGATACATACCGACATTTAGATGTTCGGCAGAAAGATGCTGTACATAAAGTCAGCGAAGTTATGTCTAACTCGTATCCAGCTTCTGAAACTGAATAGCCTGACTATTCCATATACTGTTCAGTTTATGAGCATCATTTTTGTTTTTCCTCTTAAAAACCTCTGCTGTTAAGCCATGAAGATGCAAATAATTCAAGATGGTCAAAATAGCGCCAATTCTTGATTTTTCTCATTGCTTATCAGTTTGTTATAGCGCTGAATAGCTGTGCTGCCGGTTCATGTGACTGATATTGAGTTCGGTAGTCTAAAGTTAATTTGTATATATTATATATAATATGTAAAGTTCATAAAATCACCTGGGTGAAACTATGAAAGTAAGCTTTCAAACCAAGCGTCAGTTAGCAACTGAAGAGTTGCGGCATGCAATACGTATTGGCCGTTATGAGCCTGGTCAGGCATTACGGCAAAACGATGTTGCTGCTGATTTAGGACTGAGCAGTACGCCGGTAAGGGAAGCATTCAGCGAGCTAACAGCCGCTGGACTGGTGAGTTACGAACAACATCGTGGTGCACGTGTTGCAACTATGGATGTAGAGCGCATTAAGCAAATTTATACCGCGCGTAAAATTATCGAGACGCAAACCTCAAAACTGGCTTTCGACGCTATTACAGAAACTGAAATTGATGAATTGCAATTGCTGGTTGAGCGAATGGCGTTATATGCGAAAGCCGGACGTTTTGAAGAACTGGTAAAAGTGGATGAGGAATTTCATTTACTGATATTTGCTGCCAGTCGTAACGAATATCTGGTGGCGTCTGTCCGCAGTTTATGGAACAGCTTTCCACGTTATTTTATGTGGAATATAGGCACACGCATTGATGAAGCGGTTGCTGAACACCGGCGGATGATTGAATTGTTATATACACGTGATGAAGACGCTTTTCTTGCGACCGTCAGTGAGCATCTGGATCACTCATTAGCCACGATTCTCAGTCGGATAGGCGAGGATGGCATTTTAGACTTCTGACTGGCGGCCAGTTCCTGTAGTCAGACACTTATATCTTTAGGAGAATAAGCAATGACTCAGGATCTTCGTGCTGCAGCTAAGGAATACTTGGTTCGCTACGGCGGCGATACGTTCGAGAATATTTTTACACATGCCTCTGGCTGCATTGTTCGGGATGACTCCGGCCGTGAAATTCTGGATTTCACATCTGGCCAGATGTGCGCCACCATTGGCCATAACCATCCGGCTATTATCGAAGCTGTTCGCCAGTGTGGTGAGCGCGCTTATCACATGTTCAGCGGAATGATTCCGGATGTAGTCGCTGAACTGGGACAAACACTTGCGGAAGACTGGCTGCCGGGCGATCTGAAGAAGTCCCTGTTTATCAATACTGGCTCTGAGAGCAACGAAGCAGCATTGCGTATGGCTAAGCTATACACAGGAGGCTTTGAAGTTATCGCGATTGGAGGTTCATGGCACGGTGTAACCGGTGCGGCTTCCAGCGTTTCCTATGCCAGTGACCGTCGTGGTTATGGCCCAACCATGCCCGGTGTTTTTGCAATACCGGAACCGTACAGTTATCGCCCGCACATTCCCGGCGCTACGGATGATGAATCCGCAATGGCTGCTCTTGAGCTGGGTTTTAAAATGTTCGATATGCACAGTGCCGGTGCACCAGCAGCTATTATTGTTGAACCTGTTATCAGTGCTGGAGGTGTCATCGTACCGCCGCAATGTTATATGGAAGGGTTACGCCAAGCGGCTGATGAGCGTGGTATGTTGCTTATCTTTGATGAAGCGCAAACTGCTTTTGGCCGTATAGGTAAGAAGTTTGGTGCCAGTCACTTCGGTATTACACCAGATATTATGAGTGTATCTAAGAGCCTGGGAGGCGGCTTGCCGTTTGCCGCCACTATTACTACTGAGGCAATCGAGCAAACTGTGCATGAACGGGGTTTTACCTATTACACCAGCCATGTTTCTGATCCTTTGCCTGCTGCCGCCGGCCTTGCTGTCTTGCGTACTATTGTTGAAGATAATCTGGTTGAGCGGGCGCATACGGTGGGCAATTATCTGCGAGGCCGTTTAGAAGGGCTTATGGATAAGTATGAAGAGATTGGTGATATCCGTGGTCTCGGTTTATTACTGGGGGTTGAACTGGTGAAAGATCGCCAGACGAAAGAGGCATATCATGAACTTGGCGAAATCACGACAAAGCGTTGTTTTGAACTGGGGCTGAGTATGAATATCCGGCGCCGAAAAGAGCGTGGTTCGGTATGGCGAATTGCGCCACCCCTCACGGTGACTGAAGCAGAAATAGATCGTGGTATTGATATTCTCGACCAGGCCTTAAAAGAAAGTCTGGATAAAATTGCTGCCAAAGCTTAGTCAGATCTGACTGAGAATCATCTCTGGAAAAGCGCTTCTGCTCAGAAGCGCTTTTTTATGCCTGTTATAAATAAAGCTGTTCATGGTTATCAACGATCCTCACTGAATCGCCGCTTTTCTGTCTACTCGTCCATTTAATATGTCTTAACGTCCAAATAAAAGATTTTCAGAGAACTTCGCTGCTTTTTGGCAAACAGAACAGTTACCCCTTGAGTTATTTAACTGTTACCGGCGGTGGTCAGTGGGTCTGATGAAACTGACTTCAGAGTTTTGATTCACCGGGCAAACGGCCATTAGCCGGTATTTTTTATTCTGGAACGGGAGTTCTCCTATGCGATTACAAAAACAATTATTACCACTGGCGGTGACTGCCAGTATGGCGCTGCTAAGCGTTGGCGCGCAGGCTGCCAGTGCTGAAACTGAAGCGCTACGGGCGCAGATACAGGCATTGACAGACCGGTTGGATCAGCTTGAACAACAGGCAACTGTTGCTACTCAAAAAGCCGAAGCTGCTGAAGCAAAAGCGGATGCAGCGACATCGGGACGGGGGATTCTTTCCGGCAATGAGAATGTGCGGGTAACTGTATCTGGTCATGTGAACCGTGGCTTGCTCTATGCGGATGATGGCAGAGAGAGCGAAACCTACAACGTCGATAACGATTCATCATCAACCCGTTTGCGGGTAATTGGCGAGGCCGATGTGTCGGATGATCTGACAATAGGTTCTGCTATTGAAGCTGAGTTTGTATCTAATTCCAGCTTTGCCGTAAATCAGAATAATCAGACGACCAGCATCAGCAATGGTAATGGTATTAATCAGCGCCGTCTGGAAGTGTATTTTGATAGCAAACGCTACGGTAAGTTGTGGCTGGGCCAAGGCTCCAGTGCGTCTGATGGCACATCTGAAGTGGATTTGTCGGGCACTGATCTGGTGGGTTATTCGAGTACCGCTGATATTGCTGGTGCGATTTTATTCCGTGACAGCAACGGCACGCTGACATCCACTCAGGTGGGCAATGTATTCTCAAACTTTGATGGCCAGGGCCGTGGTGACCGGGTACGTTACGACACGCCAAGTTTCGGTAACTTTACTGTTTCTGCTAGTGTTGTTGACGGTGAAACATGGGATACCGCTTTGCGTTATGCTGGTGAGTTCGACGGCGCACAGTTAGCAGCGGCAATTGCCTATTCTGAGCCGGATTCAACAACTGTGGATAACCAGGTCAACGGCTCGGTTTCGCTGTTACTGGATAATGGCCTTAACTTCACAGTTGCAGCCGGTGAACGGGATGTGGTCAGTGGGGACAATCCACGTTTTTACTACGGTAAAGTGGGTTACCAGACACAACTGTTCTCCCATGGTCTGACGGCGGTATCGGTAGATTACAGCCAGAATGATGATCTGGCACTGCAGGGCGATGAAGGTGAAAACTTTGGTCTGCAACTCGTTCAGAACTTTGATAAGTGGTCCACGGAAGGGTATGTGGGTTACCGGAATTATCAACTGGATCGTGCCGCAGGCAATGTAGATGATATTGATGCCATCATTATGGGCGCCCGGGTTAAGTTTTAACAGCAATGCTAAGAGAGTGCTTTTGTAGCGCTTAAATAACGCGTTAAAAGTTATGACAGAGCACCAAAGGCCTGGTTGTTGCATATTTGTGGCAGCCCGGCTTTTTTATCTGAATTTTCTTTATGAGTATTATTCAGAGGAGGAGTTATGTGGTTAAAATTAATGGTGATACTGGGGTTAAGCGCGCTACTGAGTGCCTGTTCAGCTAAGCCGTTTGAATATCATGCGAATACTGAATCGCCTTCTGGCCCGGGGTTGTTCACAGGTGAGGCTGGTAAGTTGGATAGTGGTAAGCCGGCTACTGCTGATAAGCAGTAAGCGTTTGTTATCACTGAACCTGTCTGGGTAACGTTATTCGCAGTGATAAATATAACGGCTGTCTGTTGAGTGTATTCAGTGCTTTTGCTTGCAGATACAAAAACACCCGCAAGTGCGGGTGTTTTGTAAACATTATCAGAAGAATTACTTGCTTGCTTCGTAAGCTTTCTGAGATTCGATGATAGCTGCTTTAGCTGCTTCAGCGTTGTCCCAGCCTTCAACTTTAACCCACTTACCTTCTTCAAGGCCTTTGTAGTTTTCGAAGAAGTGCTTAATACGGTCACGTAACATTTGTGGCAGGTCTTCGATGTCCTGAACATCTTTGTAAGCCTTGCTCAATTTGTCGTGCGGTACAGCAACCAGTTTAGCGTCTTCACCCGCTTCATCAGTCATGTTCAGTACGCCAACCGGGCGGCAGCGAATAACAGAACCTGGTACGACTGGGTATGGTGTAACAACTAATACATCCAGCGCGTCGCCATCATCGGCCAGCGTGTTGTTGATGTAGCCGTAGTTAGCTGGGTAGAACATAGGTGCAGCCATGAAACGGTCAACGAAAATCGCGTCGGAATCTTTGTCGATTTCGTATTTAACCGGTGAGCTTTCAGCCGGAATTTCGATGATTACGTTGATGTCATTTGGCAGATCGTTACCAGCAGGGACTTTTGCAAAGCTCATTGTTAGCCTTCCTCAATATTTAGAAAACACCGTCGACACTATAGGTCTGACAGGGTGATCGGGTTAAATCGTCTGGCCGGATTATACACACATCCGATGCCATGTTTATATTCGACTTAATATCGGCTGTTGTGTCAGAAAACCTGTTTATCGCACAACAGCCGGGGGATTCAGAGCGATTATTTTTCGCCGTGATACCCCATCATTGTTGTTACTTCCTGTTTGGAGCCCAGTGCCACAGCAACACGCTGGTGGATTTTATCCGGCTCAACATCCAGGATGTCGCTATAGCAGGTAGTACTGCGACCGCCGGCTTGTTCGATAAGCCAGCTCATTGGGTTACCTTCATACATCAGACGAAGTTTGCCCGGCTTTTGTGGTGCGCGTTTATCCCATGGATACATAAAAATGCCACCGCGGGTCAGTACACGGTGTACTTCAGCAACCATTGAAGCAACCCAGCGCATGTTATAACGCTTACCCAGTGGGCCTTCTTCACCCAGTAACAGATCAGACACATAGTTCTGCATGGCCGGTTCCCAGAAACGCTGGTTGGACATGTTGATTGCGAATTCCTGAGTCTGTTCCGGAATCTGAATGTTTTCACGGGTCAGGATGAAGTCACCGGTGTGGCTCAGGGTGAACATGTTCACACCGTTACCGGTAGTCAGCGTCAGTACTGCACAAGTGCCGTACAGAACGTAACCGGAAGCAACCTGTTTACGGCCAGCCTGCAGGAATGCAGCTTCGTCGCCACCGCTCATACCTTCCGGACATTCCAGAATTGAGAAGATAGTACCTACTGACACGTTAATGTCGATGTTGGATGAGCCGTCCAGCGGATCAAAAGTAACCAGGTACTTACCTTCAGGATTACCGGCAACAGGATGCTCTTCTTCTTCAGAAGCGACGCCTGCAACCAGAGGGTTATCCAGTAATACTGCTTTAAGGATATCGTTAGAAATGATATCGAGTTTTTTCTGGGTCTCGCCCTGGACGTTAACTTCTTCAGAGGTGCCAAGAATACCGGCCAGTGCGCCTTCACGCAGCTGGATAGCGATCTCTTTACAGGCAACCATTAGGGTGTCGGTAAGTTCGATCAGATCATCGGGAGTGTCTTGGTGTTTCAGAAACTGACTAAGCAGTAGCATGAGTGCTTAAACCTTCGGGTTTGGATTGGTATGAGTGGAGAGCTTTATACGTTATCTGTGTTTGGTGAAATAACAGGTTTTATCCCATTTTTCCCCAGTCATTTGATGACGTTTTGCAAAGTTCTCAGGTTTGAAAAATTGTGCGAATTCTACGCTAATCCGGGTGGAATTACACAGAAATCCATACAAATTAGGTAAATTATATGTTGAATTTACATACTTAGCCGGGAATCTTTTCAGTTTGATTTGGGTAACGCAGAAAGTCGTGGTGCAGAGCCCTATAAAATTATCTGAAAAACTCGTTGTCCCAGCTGGTATGATGAGGCCAATTTTACCGGAGTAGCGACTGTTTCAGCGTTTTTGGTCGCCGTTACCA
This sequence comes from Aliamphritea ceti, assembly GCF_024347215.1. Taxonomy (NCBI): domain Bacteria; kingdom Pseudomonadati; phylum Pseudomonadota; class Gammaproteobacteria; order Oceanospirillales; family Oceanospirillaceae; genus Aliamphritea; species Aliamphritea ceti. The sequence continues at coordinate 4,052,674 of NZ_AP025282.1, read as the reverse complement.
CAGTTATTTCTGTGCATTTATTTCTGAGCTTTTAAAACAAGGAGCAAAGCCCTGTGCATGTTCATATTTTAGGTATCTGCGGAACCTTCATGGGAAGTCTGGCTGTATTGGCTAAAGAGTTGGGTTATCGGGTGACAGGTTCAGATGCCAATGTGTATCCGCCAATGAGTACTCAACTGGAAGAGCAGGGCATAGAACTGATAGAAGGTTATGATCCGGCGCAGCTGGAACCACAGCCGGATATGATTATCGTTGGTAATGCGATGACCCGGGGTAATCCCTGCGTTGAAGCTATGCTGAACAAGGGCATGCGTTATACATCGGGACCACAATGGTTATCTGAACATGTATTGCAGGAGAAGTGGGTACTCGCAGTGGCTGGCACCCATGGTAAAACCACTACTGCTACTATGCTTGCATGGTTACTGGAACATGCGGATATGACGCCGGGCTTCCTGATTGGCGGTATTCCACAGAATTTTGCCTGTTCGGCTCGGCTGGGCGGCAGTCCGTTTTTTGTCATTGAGGCGGACGAATACGATACGGCGTTTTTTGATAAGCGCTCGAAATTTGTGCATTACCGTCCGCGGACGCTGGTAATGAATAATCTGGAATATGATCATGCTGATATCTTTCCTGATCTGGCAGCGATTCAGCGTCAATTTCATCATGTAGTGCGTATTGTGCCAGAAAATGGTCAGGTAATATTACCTGCTGACCAGCCTGCATTAGCGGAAGTTATCGAGCAGGGGTGTTGGACGCAGCAAGTACAAACCGCCGTTACTGATGCTGAGGTAAGCTTCAGTCATGCTGGCGAACACTGGCAGGCGCGCTTGTTAGAAGCCGATGGGTCTGTTTTTGAAGTGTTACATAACGGTGAAATGCAGGGCACGGTTAGCTGGAATATGACGGGTAAGCACAGTGTAAATAATGGCCTGATGGCGCTGGTAGCTGCTCGTCATGTGGGTGTTCAGACTGAGCATGGCATCGAAGGCTTATGTGCGTTTTCTGGTGTTAAGCGGCGTATGGAATTATTAGCTGATGTTAATGGGGTGCGGGTCTATGATGATTTTGCCCATCACCCGACAGCCATTGAAACTACCTTGCAGGGTATCCGCGCGCAGGTAGGAAACGAAAAAGTGATAGCGGTAATTGAGCCGCGCTCAAATACCATGAGGCTGGGAAGTCATCGGGCGAAGTTAGCAGAGTCTGCCCGCCTTGCGGATGAGGTCTACTGGTATCAGCCGGAAGGGCTGGACTGGTCATTACAGGATGTCATCGATGCGAGCCCGGTAACTGCTCATCTGGCAGGCACCACGGACAGTATTATTGATCAATTGGTGGGTGTTGAGCCAGGTACGCATATTGTCATTATGAGCAACGGTGGTTTTGGTGGTATTCATCGTCAGCTGGTGGCAAAACTTCAGGCTAATGTCTGAGGTTTTGCTCAGAACAATGTACTTGTCTCTAAATAAGTATTTTTTAAAACAATCGTCAAGACAAGAGTCGTCTCAGAGCAATCGTCTGAGAAACTGAAAAGCAGGAAACATAATGTCGGCATATCGTGAAGCAATAACTCTGGCTATTACCGGTGCCTCCGGGGCGCAGTATGGTTTGCGTTTACTTGAATGTTTGGTGCAGGCTAATTGTCAGGTAATGGTGATGATTTCCCAGGCTGCTCAGGTTGTTATTGCGACTGAGACTGACGAGCAATTGCCGGGCAATACCCAGGCACAGGCTGAATATCTGCAGCAACGCTTTAATGCTAAAGACGGCCAGATTCAGGTGTTTGGTAAGCAGCAGTGGATGGCGTCTGTCGCATCTGGCTCAGGGGCTCCGGCTAAGATGGTGGTATGTCCCTGTAGTACCGGTGCTTTATCGGCCATTGCCTGCGGTGCCAGCAATAATCTGATAGAACGGGCAGCAGATGTTGCGCTGAAAGAGCGCCGCCAACTGATACTGGTTCCCCGTGAAGCGCCATACTCAGAAATTCATCTGGAGCACATGTTAAAGCTGACCCGGATGGGAACGGTTGTGATTCCTGCCAGCCCCGGGTTTTATAACAAGCCGCAAAGCGTGGAAGACATGATCGATTTTGTGGTGGCCCGCATTCTTAACCAACTGCATATTGAACAGGATCTGTTGCCTCGCTGGGGGGAATAAGCCCGGTTCTTGTCTTAAGCCGTTATTGTTTCTGTGCCGGGTGCATTTTTCCCTGCCCGGCAGTAGAATAACGGCCTTTATTTTCCCTCCTTTGGATCGATATAAATGGCCAATATTTTAGCCCTGGATACTTCCACTGACGCCTGTTCTGTCGCACTGAGTTATAACGGCGAACTTCTGGAAGATTTTCGTATCATTCCCCGTCAGCATACTAAGCAGTTACTGCCGATGGTTGAAGCAATGCTGATCGAAGCAGGTATCAGTGTGGCACAGTTGGATGCTATCGCTTTTGGCCGGGGACCGGGCTCGTTTGCCGGTATTCGTATAGCGACCGGTGCTGCACAGGGATTGGCGTTTGCTGCTGAGTTACCAGTACTGCCTGTTTCGACATTGGCCGCAATTGCCTTGAAAACAACCCAGACTCAGGGTGTAAATCAGGTTATCGCAACGCTTGATGCGCGGATGAATGAAGTTTACTGGCGTGCTTACCAGCTGGATAACGATGTATTGGTTGGTCTGGGTGATGAGGTTGTTTGTCCACCACAGGCACTGACATTACCTGATTCAACACAGTGGTGCGGAGCAGGTAAGGGCTGGAGTTATCTGGCAGATATGCAGGCACCAGTACAACAGATGATTACAGAGCCTTTACTGGATATTTATCCGACGGCTGGTTGTATGGCTCAGTTAGCGGCGACAGATTTCGCTGAAGGTAAAGGAATTGCGCCTGAAGACGCGCATCCGGTATATCTGCGTGATGAGGTTACTTGGAAGAAGATTGATCAGCAGAAGAAAAAGTCAGAGCAGTAAACTTACGGATATTTAGGAATTTTCATGGATTGGTTTCAAATTATTTTACTGGCATTGATTCAGGGATTAACTGAGTTTTTGCCGGTATCCAGCTCAGCACATCTAATTCTGCCATCACAGCTGCTTAACTGGGAAGACCAGGGGCTGGCATTCGATGTTGGCGTGCACATTGGCTCATTAGCGGCGGTGATGCTGTATTTCCGTAAGGATATCTGGAGCATGCTTAAAGCCTGGTTAGTGACCTGTACAGGGCGCAGTGCCGGAGCTGACGGCAAGCTTGCCTGGTTGGTGATTCTGGCAACGTTACCGGCAGTTATTGCCGGGCTAATGCTAAGCAGTGTGGTAGATACCTATGGGCGAAGTATTCTGGTTATTGCCGGCACTACTCTGATCTTTGGCGGTTTGCTCTGGTGGGCCGATCGTAACCGTACTGAGCAGCGCCAACTGACTGATATCACCCTCAAAGATGCACTGTATATTGGATTTTCTCAGGCCATTGCTCTTATTCCGGGTACATCTCGTTCAGGGATTACCATGACGACCGGTTTGATGCTGGGGTTTGACCGTCAGTCTTCAGCCCGTTTTTCATTCCTTTTATCTATACCGGTAATTTTAGGTGCCGGGGTGTTTAAAGGGATGGACTTACTTGAAACAGGTACCGCCGATCAGTGGGAAATGATACTTGCGGGTACGGTCTTGTCGGCGATCAGTGCGTTGTCTTGTATTCACTTATTCCTTAAGTGGCTTGACCGTATTGGGATGGGGCCGTTTGTTATTTATCGGATGATACTGGGTGTAACCCTGTTGGCGGTGTACTTTGCTACGGCCTGATGGATTAGCTGAACTTGAGTTAGCTGTTGCTGCGACAGACCCATATTGGCAACCCGACGCCGAAGCGTTGGCAGAGCGTTTAGGTTTGCCATGCCTGACAAAATTTAACCTTAAGTTTTGTGAGTATCCTCAGTTACTGCTCTGCGGGCCTAAAGGGGTACATTTACAGGTAACAGGCAAGAAAGCGCCAGGCCCTGTGATGGCTGATTTTGTTACCGGCGCGGTTGCTCACCGGCGTAAGTTTGGTGGCGGCAAAGGACAGATGATTGCCAAAGCTGTGGGTATCAAAGGCAGTACCCGGCCATCAGTTGCTGATGTAACTGCTGGTTTAGGTCGCGATAGTTTTGTGCTGGCTACCTTAGGTTGTGAAGTGCAGATGGTAGAACGCTCACCGATTATTCATTGCTTGCTGGAAAGTGGTTTAAAGCTGGCTCAGAATGATTCGGAAACGGCCGATATTGCGGTGCATATGCAGTTGCAGCATGCCAATAGTATTGAATGGCTGGCGAATGTCTCAGACGCCCTGCGTCCGGATGTGGTGTATGTCGATCCAATGTTTCCTCATACCGATAAGACTGCGCAGGTGAAGAAGGAAATGGCTGTGTTTCGGGATGTTGTCGGAGAAGATCCTGACGCGGAAGCATTGCTGCGTGCCGCGCTGGATTGTGCCGGTTACCGGGTTGTAGTGAAGCGTTCACGGAAAGCACCTGAAATTACCGGGCCGAGTCTGGAAGGTGTTGTGCCGAGCTTTCAGTTACTGGGTAAGTCCAGCCGCTACGATATTTATGCGCTTAAAAAAATGCCGTAAACCTGTCGGGGAATATTGAGCATTAATAGTGAGGTGGTGGTACGTCGGCATCCGGAGAGCTGATGGCGTCCTGACCTATCATTTTAACCTGTGAATGAAGGTGCTTCAGCAATACATTCATACGATCCATTTCCTGTGACTGCTTGGCAATTACTTCGCTCATCTTATCCAAGGCATCTTCCTGAAATGCCAGGCGAGCTTCGAGGTCGGTAATGCGGTCTTTTTCTGACATTTGGGGTATTTCCGTGATCGTTGATTTTCTGAAGAAAAGTGCGGCGACATCATAATCAGGCAGGTAAAAGAGTGCAAACTCTCTCAGATGTCAGTTATTCCTGCTTAAGTATACCTAAGGTATTGAATAGTTTTACCAAAATAGGTATATAAATTATGCAGAGTTACAAGTTTCGCATCTGCAGATATTATAAATTTAACTTTTAATAATGATAAGAGATCCAGAATGAGTGTTAATCAACTGATAGTTAGTGTTGTTGTCAGTGCACTTGCAACAGTGGGAATCCTGGCTGTGATAGGCGGATTATCCGGCGAAGGCGAGTTGCCAGTAATGGATATGGTGTTAATTTTCGGTATTGTTGTAGTAAGTTGTGTTGCAGCAGGTGCGTTTAGCAAACCTGCATCTGGCCAGATGGATATGGCTGATGACGATTATGCGTCTGAAGATGATGATCGTGAATTGGGTACGGTTAAGTGGTTCAATGTATCCAAGGGCTTCGGTTTTATCACGCGTGAAAATGGCGATGATGTGTTTGTACATTTTCGTAACATTCGCGGCCGTGGCCACCGTTCTTTGTCTGAAGGGCAAAATGTGCGTTTCAATGTGCGCGAGAGTGATAAGGGGCTGCAGGCTGAGGACGTTTCTATTGTCCGCAGCTAATTTTTAAGCCAAAAAAAAGGGAGTGCCAGTCACTCCCTTTTTTGTGTCTGCTATTTATGAGGCCTTAAGTAATTATGCCCAGCTGTGCCGCCCGGGTCAGTAATTGTTCTTCCCTACAGTAGCCAACCGCTAATGGTTCAATGCCTGTATCGCTTTGATATGCGAGGAAGGGAAAACCCTGTACGCCGATAGAATGGCTGAAGCGCAGATCTGACTGTAGAGTTTGTTCTGTTTCAGTACTTTGTAAAACCTCAGCAAAACGTACTTCATTTAGCTGCAGTTCAGCAGCTAATTCAATAAGTGTACTGGCATCCGAAGGGTTTTTGGCCTGTAAATAATAAGCTTCCTGAATTGCTTTAATCATACGCATACCTGCTCCGGGCTGCATGCTTTCAGCGCTAATGACCGCCCTGCAAGCCGGGTAAGTAGAACGTCTTGGCTGACAGTTTGCCCAAAAGTCATGATTAAAGCTGGTGCCGGTGCGGGCTTCAATCTGTTGCCATGTGTACTGAATCGCCTGACGCAGCTCAGGATCCATTGGCTGGTCGCTATCGGGGGCTAACCCACCCATATAGCAAAGTACCTGAATATCAGGGTTGAGCCGTTCTGTAAGCTGCTGAAGCGGGTGTTGAAATGCCCAGCACCAGCTGCACATTGGGTCCATGACGTAAATAAGAGCCATATATTTGTCCTGATACCTATGGAGTTCGAATAAGGCGAAACTGTGTTCCGCCGGATCAGTTTAGTTAATCTCTAAACAGGCTATCGGCCAGCGTTTCGATCACTGCATTAAAAACTGGCAATTTATGTTTTAGGCAGGTTGCGCTAAAAACTCAGACAATAATGTTTTTATTAAGTTTTTCCTTGCATTAAGACCACCGAGTCCTTAATATGCGTCCCACGTTGATGCGGGGTGGAGCAGCCTGGTAGCTCGTCGGGCTCATAACCCGAAGGTCGTCAGTTCAAATCTGGCCCCCGCTACCAACGTGATAAAGCAGAAGAGGCTAACCGAAAGGTTGGCTTTTTTCGTTTCTGAGGTATGTAATTATTATAGCCGGCAGGTAGCTCGTCGGGCTCAGCTCTTTATAACCCTGGCGAAGATCATAAGTTCGAATCTGGCCCCCGCTACCAACGTAAAAAGAGAGGCTTATCTTTATAGATAGGCTTTTTTTATGCCTGAAATTTGAGATTATATTTCAGTGTGGCTCGTCGGTCTCAGCTCTTTATAACCCCGTGCGAAGGTGATCAGTTCGAGTCTGGCCTAGCTGCCAGCGTGATTAAACAGAAGAGGCTAACCGAAGGGTTGGCTTTTTTCGTTTTTGGGGTAGATGATTTTATAGCAGGCAGGTAGCTCGTCGGGCTCAGCTTTTTATAACCCCGGGCGAAGGTCGCCAGCTTAAGATTGGTTCTTGCTACCAAGGTGATAAAGCAGAAGAGGCTAACCGAAAGGTTGGCTTTTTTCGTTTCTGGGGTAGGTGATTTTATAGCAGGCAGGTAGCTCGTCGGGCTCAGCTTTTTATAATCCCGGGCGAAGGTCGCCAGCTTAAGTCTGGTTCTTGCTACTAAGGTGATGAAACAGAAGAGGCTAACCGAAAGGTTGGCTTTTTTCGTTTCTGGGGTAGATGATTTTATAGCAGGCAGGTAGCTCGTCGGGCTCAGCTCTTTATAACCCAGGCGAAGGTCATAAGTTCGAATCTGGCCTCTGTTACCAACGTAAGAAAGAGAGGCTTATCTTTATAGATAGGCTTTTTTTATGCCTGAAATTTGAGATTATATTTCAGTGTGGCTCGTCGGGCTCAGCTCTTTATAACCCCGGGCGAAGGTGGTTAGTTTGAGTCTGGCCCCGCTACCAGCGTGATAAAACAGAAGAGGCTAACCGAAAGGTTGGCTTTTTTCGTTTCTGGGGTAGGTGTTTACGTTTTATATCATGTGGTTGAGTGCTGTAATTCTGTGAGTTGTTGCCAGATTGCCTGTGCAACTATTCCTGTATTTGAATTTCTCCGCCGGATTTGAAATAGCTGAGAATAGCGAGGTGGGTAACCTTCGACATTAAGTGCGACCAGGCTGCCGTTGGCAAGTTCTTCTTCAATCATATGTGTGGGAATCCCTCCCCAGCCTTGCTTTGCGAGCAGGATTTCTTTTTTTGCTGCAAAATCAGAGACCGTCCAGCGGAGTCCTCCAGGCAAAAGGTCTCTGCTTTGGCTGGTAGCGCTTGTGCTGCTGTCGGCAACAATAATCTGTGTATAGCTTTGAATTTCGCTAATCGTTTTCATCTGTGGATTTTGTGCTGCTTCGAAATCGGGATGAGCAACAGGGACTATGGTGATATTAGCGAATGGAATGGCTTCTACCTGATCAACCGGTACGCCGTCCATTGTGGCAATAATGATGTCGGCTTCCTGCTGTAATAGCCGCTCCAGTGGGCCAGCCATTGTTTCGCGGGAGAGGTTAATGTCCGTCGTGGGGTATTGTTGCTTGATATGACCGATAACCTCTAAAACAGGGGTTAAAGGGTAGGTTGCTGTTACTGCAAGGGATACAAAAGCTTCGTGTCTGGCTTTTAAATTTCGGGCGGTTGTGCGCAGTTGTTGCATTTGCTGAATAGCACGGGTTGCCTGGCGATAAAATACTTCTCCTTCGGGAGTAAGTTGCGGACGATATGCTTCACGGGAAAACAGCAGAAAGCCAATATCATCTTCCAGTTTTTTTAACATATGACTGACTGCCGATTGCGATTTGTGCAGGTGTTCGGCGGCGCTTCTGAAAGTTCCTTCACTGACTATTGCCTGAAGAATAAGGAGCTGTTCGTATGTCACGTATGGGTATCTCGATCTGATTTTTAGATCATGATATTGAAAAAACAATGTTATTTATAGTTTATTTGTCTCTGTACGCTTGCTCTTGTTGATCATGTATTGAGAAGAGGACAAGCGATGAAGCTGTTTTATAAACCGGGTGCCTGTTCGTTGGCATCACATATTATTTTGCGCGAATCAGGGGCTGGCTTCGAACTTGAAGCGGTTGATACTGACATCGGCCGAACCCAGTCAGGCATGGATTTTAGTGAGATCAATCCTAAAGGTTATGTGCCTGTACTGCAGTTAGAGTCCGGTGACGTTCTTACCGAGGGCGCTGCGATACTGCAATATATTGCAGATCACTGCGCACCGGGTCGTCTGGCGCCTACTGCAGGAACTATCGAGCGGGTTCGGCTGCAAGAGCATCTGAATTATGTCAGTTCTGAGCTGCATAAAGCTTTTGGGGCATTTTTCTCAGGAACAGCCACTGAAGCTGATAAAGACAATGCCAGGGCAAGTCTGAATAGCAAATTTAATTATCTGAATGACTTGTTTGCAGATGACCGTGAATATCTGTCGGGCAGTGATTTTTCTGTGGCAGATGCTTATCTTTTTGTGGTCAGTAACTGGGCTAATTTTGTCGGTATCAATTTGCATCCCTGGCCCAGGATTGCCCGTTTTGTTGAGCGGGTGAGCAAACGTCCGGCGGTTCAGGAAGCTTTTAAAGCTGAAGGGCTGGTCTGATGAATGAGTCAGCAAAAGCAATAGCGACTATTTGCAGTGCTATGGATGTGTATTTTGAAGGTCTGTATCTGGCTGATACTGAGGTATTGGCAAAGGTTTTTCATCCGGATGCACGTTACGTGAATATGGTAGAAGGCGACTACATGAATAAGTCGCTGGCTGAATATTTCGCTGCGGTGGATAAACGTATACCACCTGCTGCTAATGGTGATGCCCGTTGCGAACGAATTATCTCAGTTGAGCTTGGTGGTGAGCGTTTGGCGTTTGTTAAAGCCTCAATGACTATGTTAGAGCGGGAATATACGGATTTTTTAACATTAACTTTTGATCAGCATGGCTGGCGGATCATGTCCAAAGTTTTTACTTATCAATGATTAATGAATTCAGGCCAGCTGAATGATACTGAAACGGAGAAGCTATAAATGCCTTATGTAAATATTAAAGTAACGAAAGAAGGTGGTATTGATAATACGGGGCCAACACAGGAGCAGAAAGCTGAGTTGATTGCCGGTGTTACTGAGTTGCTCTCTAAGGTTTTAAATAAGCAGCCAGCAACTACTTTTGTAGTGATTGATGAGGTTCCGCTTGAGGACTGGGGGATAGGTGGCTTACCGGTGACCGATTATCGAAAGCTAAAATCTAACTAGCCAGTTCAATTGTCTGAATAATCGAGCTGATAGTGATAAAAGCCTGTCTTTGGACAGGCTTTTTTTATGGGCTAGCGGAAGGTTTTGCTAACAGATTACTAAATATTAATTGCGCACAATTTAATTGTGTAATACTTTATATGCATAAAGTCATATCTATCCGGAGTAATCGTATGCAATTAGATAAAACCTTATATGTAGCTAAAGCTGAAGCAACAGGTGGGCGTGAAGGGTACGTTCGTTCTGATGACGGTGCGTTGGATATGCCGCTCACTACGCCCAGGGCCTTAGGCGGTGCGGGTAAGTTTGGTGTGAACCCTGAGCAGCTATTTGCTGCGGGTTATGCAGCCTGCTTTATTGGTGCGATGAAAGTAGTCGCACAGAGAAACGGGCAGTTGCTGAGCGCAGCGACTAAGGTTAATGGCGAAGTGGGCATCGGTCCTGTAGGGCAGGGATTTAATATTAATGTAGTGCTGAACATTGAAGTGCCTGACATGGCGCGTGATGAACTGGATACACTCATTTCGGCAGCGCATGAAGTTTGCCCATATTCTAATGCAACCCGTAACAATGTTGACGTTGTACTGAATATTATCTGATTATGTATGCTGCCAGAGGAGAGCTAATTTGGGTGCTCTGCTCTGGAAGTTATAACGGATCTGATGTTTAAATTTAAGGAGAAAAGTAATGAATCTGAATACGCTAACACGGTTATTACCGGCATCGGCACTGGCTGCCTGTATGCTGGCTGCCAGCATGGGGGCTCAGGCTGACTGGCAATTAAACAATCAGAAATCCAGTTTGAATTTTTTATCGGTAAAGAAAGTACATATCGCCGAAGTGTTTCATATTACCCGTCTGGCCGGGCAGTTAAATGATGCAGGTGAGTTGTCAATTCAGCTGGATCTGGACAGTATCGAAACAAATATCGGAATACGTAACGATCGAATGCGTGAGCATCTGTTTGAAACTTCAAAGTTTAAGATGGCAACTCTGACCAGCCAACTACCGGCTGAAATTATGCAGACAGCAAAAGATGGTGGTTTTTCGAATGCTGAAGTTGATGCCACTCTTAGCTTTCATGGGCTGGAAAAACCTTTGAAAGTGAAAGTCAGTCTCATGTCAGACGGTCAGCAGATTCTTGCCAGCAGCAGCCAACCTGTAGTTCTGAGTGCCGAAACCTTTGGTCTGACAGCAGGTATTGATAAGCTCAAGTCCTTGGCTGGATTGGACAACATAGGTTATACCGTTCCGGTTAGTTTCAGTTTGATGCTGGAGCAATAAATTCCGGCTTGGCTTAGCTTCATGATATATTCCAGAACAAAGTAGCAGGGCATAGCTCTGCTTTTTGTACCGCCCTCAGCGTTGGAATAGATCCGCAGATGACTGCAACAGATGACCTTTCTTTACTCGATGAGCGCTTATGTTTTGCGCTTTATTCGACCGCTCAGGCGATAACCAAAGAGTATAAAAGCTTGCTGGGTCGCCTGAATATGACCTATCCCCAGTACCTTGTATTTCTGGCGTTGACGCCGGAAGACGAGGTAACAGTCAAAGCACTTGGCGAGCGACTATTTCTGGATTCAGGTACGCTTTCGCCTCTGTTGAAGCGTATGCAACAGGCTGGCCTGATTAACCGCTACCGTGACGCAGAAGATGAGCGTAAAGTCATGGTGGGCCTGACAGATAAAGCCCGTGAATTAACCCCGGAAATTACTTCTATTCAACAAGAAGTAGCCTGTTCAACAGGTTTGGAAACCGTTGAGTTTAAGCAGTTACTGCAGCAACTACAGAATTTGAACCGGCATTTACGTAACGGTAATGACTGACTGTTAAAACAGTTTATATTTCTTTTACAGCAGGATGTTTATATGCGAATTGTTGGTGTTTTATTGGTCTTAATCGCCGTTTTTTTTCCCTTATATAGTTTCATTCCTCTGTTTGGAAAATATGATACAGGGGCTTTATTTTCACAATATATTGGCATTGCTGCTCTGGTTCTGATGGGAATATCTCAATTACTGGCCACTCGAATGAGGTGGCTGGAATGGGTATTTGGCGGGCTTGATCGAATTTATGTATTACATAAATGGATAGGGATTGCTGCGATGGCAGCGGTGCTTATTCACGATACGGTAGATGCAGAAATCGACGGGCTGGGTCAGGAGACCTGGTTAGTTGATCTGGCTGAAACACTTGGTGAGCTGAGTCTCTATGGCTTACTGATATTAGTGGTTATTTCAATTGCTACTTTTGTGCCTTATCACCTGTGGCGTAAAACACATAAATTTATGGGTGCAATGTTTGTTTGTGGCGCATTTCATTATGTCTTTATGTTAAAACCTTTTGAATTGCAGAGTCTTTTGGGTATGTATGCTCTGGGTTTCTGTGTGCTGGGCATTCTGTGTTATTTGTATACTTTAATGCCTTTTACCTGGATGACCGGTCGCTATGCATACCAGGTGGTGAATCGTGAAGTTCAGGGCAGTGCCCTGGCGCTGACTTTAAAGCAGGAAGGTCGTGCTGTTAAGCATCAGTCGGGCCAGTTCGCGTTTTTGTCATTTGCAGACCAACAGCTGGATGAGCCTCATCCATTTACGATTAGCCAGGCGCCTGATCAGCAGGGTAATCTACGTTTTACTGTTAAAGCATTGGGAGATTATACCCGTCAGCTAAAGCGTAAGGCAGAACCTGGTATGCGTGTATATGTGAGCAATGCATATGGGCATTTTCGACGGGTGCCGGATGTGCAAGCCGAAGTATGGATTGCTGCTGGCATAGGTATTACGCCTTTCCTCGCCTGGGCACAGGATAAAAAGTGTTCTACGCCGGTTGAGTTGTTTTACTGTGTGCGTGAACTGAATGAGGCTGCGCATCTGGAAGAATTACAAAGTATTGTCGATAAACGCCCCGAATTGAGTTTGCATCTAATCGAAACATCCGTACGTGGTCGTCTTTCTGCAGATGATATTTGCGGTAGTCTGCAAGCCAGTCTGGATGAAGTTCGGGTGTATTACTGTGGACCAAAGCCTATGCGTGAATCTCTTTTGCAGCAGCTGGGTGCCAGAGGTTTACGAAATAGTCGTTTTCACTATGAAGTTTTCGAATTGCGTTCCGGCATAGGGCTGCGAAAGCTAGCCGCCTGGGGCACGAAGCATTGGCAGGCTTATCAGGCACGATAATAAAAAAATACCCGGCATAACCGGGTGTTTTTTTGTGGAAGATTCTGTTTACACAGGGATTTTCATTTCCATTATTCGTGTATCTAATGCGTCAGAAGAACGCTTTTCCCGTAGTAACTGACGACATTCAGACGGGCTGATTCCCATGTATTTTTTGAATACTCTGGCATAGTAGGATGGGTCGTTAAAACCAACAGTAAAGGCGACATCTGCGATGCTTGCAACAGGGTTAAGTAACAACCGGGTAGACTCTTTCAGGCGGTAGCCAATTAAATATTCCTGGAATGTCAGACTATATGTTTGTTTGAACATTCTACAGAACTTATTCACTGTCAGGCCGCACAGATCAGCCATGTCGGACTCCAAAATCTTCTCGGGATAATGGTTCTGAACATAATTTATTGCGTGCTGAAGTATGGATTCACCACTAGTGGGTGCGCGGAAACGAACCTCTTCCGGCAGCGGCTCACTTTCACAGCGGGTATTTCTAAGCTTGATAGCATCACGAAAATCACTGGCTGTTTTCAATGATTCAGTAATATGCACCATATCAACTTCAGATAATGGTTTAACGTGATAGTCCCAGACACCAGTACGAAAAGCCCATATTGCCAGGGCTTCTGAATGCTGTTCCGTAAACATCAGGATAGGTAAATCAGGTTCAGACTGCCGGGTTTGTTGTAATAAATGCAAACTTTGTATGTCCGGATAGTCATATTCAAAACAGATTAAGTCCGCTTCAGTGGTGTTTAACAAGCGAGGGCATGTGGAAGATTGTTTGACTGTCTGTGTATGACAAATACCTTCAAAACTGCTTGATAAACATGACTGATTTGACTGATTTCTAAGGTCAACCCAGAGCATGGTAGCTATGTGCATAAGGCCTCACTTTACCTTTCTGTCACCTGTTCCCTGGCTGTTTTTAGTGTAATTCGCACGTTTCCTTACGCTTCATTTCTAAAATGGGTTTCTTAACCTTAGATCAAAAAACAAACACCTGCCAAACATAACTTACTGCAATATCAACTGACTTAGATCCGAAATAAAACCTGACTGCAAAGATAGTCCTAGTGTTTTAAAAAATAGTCCTAACGTTATTTTCTGGCGCTTCCTAAATTTGATGTACAGCGACTTTTCGTGGTCCGAAACGATCAGAACAAGAGTCCAGAAAATAAATTGAAATGAATAATAAGGTGTGCACTGCATGCCATAACGAACAGGGGTAATTTCCTATGAACATGCAAACAATTACTGCTCAGGTAACAGCATTCCTTAAAGATGAAGAAGGCCTGACAACAGTTGAGTACGCAATTGCCGGTAGTTTAGTGGGACTTGCTGTAGTAACTGCATTTGGTGACCTGGGTACAGCAGTAGGTAACACAATTGAAGGTCTTGAAGATGCAATTACTGCTGGTTCTTAAAAGCTATTAATAAGGCCGTGATGATTAGTTTTAGTTAAGAGGAGGACTGCAACATGCAACAGACATTAGTTAGCGAAACTGTAACGCTTGTATTGCTGTTCTTACTCTTACTAGCAACATTATCTGATGTTACGAGACATATAATTCCTAATTTACTGAATTTGATGATTCTTATATGTGGCGTTGCATTCCAGTTAGAAATGATAGGGCTGAGTGGCTTAATGACAGCCTTTAGTGGCCTTGTTGTTGGTTTTCTTATCTTCATTCCCTTTTATATAGCGGGTGGGATGGCGGCCGGAGATGTAAAAATGATGGCCGCTGCTGCAACGCTGCTTGGTCCGCTGTCTGCGTTTCAGGCAGCGGGACTGAGCTTAATTGCAGGTATGTTTCTGGCGTTACTTGTAGTGCTGTTTAAGGGCAGTTTGTTAGCGCTTTTGAAACGTTATTTTTTGATTTTTAAAACGCTGTTTTTCACCCGTAAGCTGATTTATATCCAGCCACAGGAAGGTGAAGCCGCAGCGTTACGTTTTCCATATGCTCTGGCGATTACTACCGGAACGGTGTTGGCGCTGGCGCATCAGTCTCAACTTGGGTTTTATCACCTGCGTGAATTACTCACAGGCGGTGCCTTATGAGAAAGCACCAGCAAGATCCGTTACTTAATGGTGGCGGCAGTACTAACTCCGGTGTAAATGGCAACGGTAATGGCAATGGCACTGTATTGTCGTCTTTCCGGATGCTAGCACCGCGACCAACCAGCATTGAAGATACTTATTTAAGTAAACAGTTTCTGGTTGAGCTAATAAGTAAGCATTTGTATGACGCGGGTGGACTGACCATATCGCAGTTAGTCCATCGGGTTTGTTTGTCCGGTGCAGTAATTGAAGAAATTCTCAATTATTTGCGCCAGGAAAGTCGCCTTGAAGTGTTGCCCCGTCTGGGGCAGAGCAAAGAACTGTATTACAGTCTGACGGACCTGGGGCGGATTGCCGGTCAGGAAGCAATGAATAAAAGTGGCTATATT
Source organism: Aliamphritea ceti (assembly GCF_024347215.1). Taxonomy (NCBI): domain Bacteria; kingdom Pseudomonadati; phylum Pseudomonadota; class Gammaproteobacteria; order Oceanospirillales; family Oceanospirillaceae; genus Aliamphritea; species Aliamphritea ceti. The sequence goes on along the minus strand of NZ_AP025282.1, from coordinate 4,037,354 downwards.
GGCCCAGCTCCCGTTCCTGTATCTGAATATGAAAAAGTTGTTCAGGCTCAGTCAGTGCATCGGGTGATTATTAAGCAGAAGGAAACTCAGCAGGCTTTTCAGGATATTGTTATCAGGTCATCTTTACTGGATCAGCTTGGTCCAGCGATGAATTCGGGACGCTCAATCGTTATCTATGGCCCACCCGGCACAGGTAAAACCTATATTTCACAGCGATTGACCCGGTTACTGACAGATGCCTGCCTGATTCCATATGCGATATCTGTGAATGAAAGCATTATCCAGCTGTACGATCCACTTGTGCACAAAGCTGTCGATCCGGATGCGAATTCGGATGGCAGACCTAACTTGCTGTTTAACGAAGGTCATGATCCACGTTACAAATTATGTAAACGTCCTGTGGTTATTAGCGGTGGTGAGTTAACTCTGGATATGCTGGAAGTTAAATATGAGCCCAGTACTAAGATTTATCGTGCGCCACTTCAGCTTAAAGCCAATAACGGCATGTACATCATTGATGATATGGGCCGACAGCGGGTCAGTCCGGTTGAGTTATTTAACCGCTGGATTTACCCCATGGAAGAACGTAAAGATTTGCTCAGCCTGGCAAACGGTAACAGCTTTGAAGTGCCTTTTGACGAGATTCTGATTTTTTCTACCAATATTAATCCGCTTGAATTAGGTGATGCGGCTTTCTTACGCCGGATTGGCCATAAGGTTTTTTTCGATACGCTGGATGAGTATGCATTTACTGAAATCTGGAAAAAGGTCTGTATCGAGAAACAGATCGAGTTTGATCAAACACTACTGACATATCTTTTCGAGGAGCATTATCAGCGAGAGCAGCGACCTTTACTGCCATGTCACCCCCGAGACATACTAGGAATAGCGCAGGACAAGGCGCTGTATCTCGCTGACCCCGGAAAACTGTCTGAAGAATTGATCGACTGGGCCTGGAAAAGTTACTTCGTAAAACTTGATCAGGAAAAAGACCAGTTTGCCTATACCGGTGAACTGTCAGGAGGTCACCATGTTTAAATCAAGAACCCTATTGCTATTACTGCTCTCAGGTTTACTGGCTGTAGCGGCAGTGTTTGTTGCTAATAACTGGCTAGCCGCACAGCAACCCCAGGTAGTTGAAACGAAAGAAGTTGTAGAGACTGAAATCATTATGACTGCTGCCCTGGAAATTCCTTACGGTCAAAAAGTTGAATCACGGCATCTGAAACGTATTGAGATGCCTATGGGGCTCGCTCCTGATGGTGCTGTTCGCAATGCCCAGCAAATAGAAGGCATGGTTGCCAGTGCGAATATTATTCCTGGTGAGATTCTCATGCAGGCTCGTTTCAGCGAGCACCTTGAAGGCAGCACGTTAGCATCGCTTATTGAACCTAATATGCGGGCCGTAACCGTTCGGGTAAATGATGTTGTCGGTGTCGGTGGCTTCTTGTTGCCGGGTAACAGGGTTGATGTCCTGGCCAGCCGTACCGTTAAAAAACGTACAACTACGAATACTATTCTCAGCGACCTGAAAGTTCTGGCAGTAGACCAGACCGCCAGTACTAATGAAAAAGACCCGGTGATCGTGCGTGCCGTTACTCTGGAAGTATCACCACAGCAAGCAGAAGACATTGTTAAGGCCCGTGATGAAGGTCCTATCCAGTTGAGCCTGCGTAACCCTAAGGATCGCGGTGTCGTGAAGAAACCAGAGATTCGTCGGGCAAGCAGTGGGTCGTACGTCACTATAATTCGCGGCACAAATGTGCAGAAGAGCAAGGTAAGACTGTAGGGCGTCTGTTTGCGCGAATGCTTTGAATCGTCTGAATCCGGCCACTAAATGTAGCCTCCACAGACAGCAAGAAAGGAAGTCACTATGAAATATTCAATACAATATCCCGGTAAGCTTTTTAGGGCTCTGATTGTCTTGATGTTCTTGTTTTCCGCCAGTTCAGTTGCCGCGCAGGAAACAACACGCAGTACTACATTAAAGACCTATGACGAGCTGACCGACCATACTAGGCAAGTAGAGACGATTTGGGTGCCTTTATATAAGTCACATATTCTGCGTCTGAATAAGCCGGTCAAAAAGATCTCAATTGGTAACCCTGATATCGCTGATATTCTCATCATGCAGTCTGGACAGCTTTATGTTCTGGGCCGTGGTCTGGGTACCACAAATGTGTTGCTCTGGGATGGCCGTAATAAGCTTATCAGCGCCTTTGATATCGAAGTAACTCATGATCTGGATACTCTGAAGTCCAAGCTGTTTGAACTGTTACCCGAAGAGAATATAGAGGTACATTCCTCCCAGGGCGCGATTGTATTGAGCGGTGAGGTTAGCAGTCTGACGCGGATGAATACCGCAGTAGAAATTGCTAAAAGTTTTACCGTCCCCACCAAAGATGATTCTGAAGATAATGCTATCTCCAGTGTGGTCAACCTGATGGGCGTCGGTGGCGCGCAGCAGGTCATGCTGAAAGTAACCGTTGCAGAGGTTTCCCGCCGGGTGGCCCGCCGTCTGGGCATTAAGTTCAACGCGGTCAGTGCCGGCAATGACTTCCAGTTCGGTGCTGTCAGTGGTGGGGCGACTTTTCCTGATGCCGTATTTAGTGGTTTAAATGCCGGTGCAACAGGTGCCCGTACTCCAGTTTTCACTCAAGGAGGTATTTTCGGACCTGCAATAGATGAATTTGCGCCGAATGATCTGGCTATTGCTGATAAAGGTTTATTTGCCAGCTATCTGGGAGGGGATTTCCTGTTCAGCATGGCGCTTGATGCTGCTAAAGAAGATGGTTCAGCAAAAATTCTGGCAGAGCCAACATTAACCACTCTTACTGGTCAGGAAGCGTCTTTCCTTTCCGGTGGTGAGTTTCCTATCCCAGTACCAAATGAAGATGGCATTACCATTGATTTTAAGGAGTTTGGTATTGGCCTGAAGTTTGTACCAGTGGTGTTAGATTCCCAGCGTATCAATATGAAACTGAATATCAGTGTTAGTGAATTGACTTCAACAGCCAGCGTATCGGCATCTCCGGGTAATACTAATGCCACCTTTTTCGTGCCAGCACTGACCAAACGTTCAGCTAGCTCAACGGTTGAGTTGGCTGATGGGCAGACCATTGGTATAGCAGGATTGCTTAACGAAAACATGCGTGAAGTTGTGAACAAGTTTCCAGGCTTAGGTGACATTCCTGTGCTGGGTAATCTGTTTCGTAGCCAGGAATTTGAAAAAGGTGAAACAGAGCTGGTTATTTTGGTTACACCTCAATTGGCTAAGCCGTTGAATACCGAAGAAATAGCATTACCAACAGACAACTTTGTCGAGCCTTCTGATTTTGAGTTCTATATTTTGGGTCAGAACCTGGGAGACAGCGAAGATAAAAATGTCTCTCAGCAGCAGGTTGCATCAGCGGGTAATAAAACCCTGAAAAAAGCACCAATTAACGAAGCGATTGCAGACAATCAGGATGACCAAAAGTCGTTGCCAGCAACCAGTTATGCCGTACCGCCATTGCCAAAAATTAATGGCTCATCCGGTGGGTTAGAAAATAACTACGGCCATTCAATTAATTAGGAGGCAGCGGCATGAAAACCCTGATGATAATAGCAATGGGATTGATGATTAGCGGTTGTAGTAGCCAGCAGAGACCAGAGTTGGGAAGCAGCGTTCAGGCAATGATTGAGCAACAGACATATAACCCGGCTGCTACTCAGCAAAATGCGAGTAGAGATGGTAACTCACTGGATGGTGAAATAGGGGTGAATGTACTGCGAAAATATAGAGAAGCAGTTAGTAAACCTCAAGAAGTTAAAAATGAAATTCAGGTAAATATAGGTAGCTAATTATGAATACCTGTAGCAAACGCAGAGCAGATACTCGATTGTGTAAGGTCAGATTAGACCGGCAGCGGGGGATAGTGACAGTAGTCGTTGCTATTGGCCTGGTTGCTCTGGTTGCAATGGTTGGCTTAGCAATTGATACAGGGCATTTGTTACTCAATAAAACCCGTCTGCAGAATGCTGTGGATGCAGCCGCATTGAGTGGCGCCAGAGCGTTGCAGTTGTCGGTTAGCGTTACACCTATGGATGACGCACGGGCGGCTGCACTGGCAGCATTTAATGCTAACTTATCCGACGAGCTGATTTCTCATGCCCCCGTACCGACTGTGACATTTTCTGAGGATTTAACACCTGGTTCTTTTGTTGCCGCAACGGTAAACGATCCTAACTACATTAAAGTTGCTTCACCTATGGTGCCGTTAACAACGTACTTAGTTCAGGTTGTCGGTGTATCCGATAAACCTGTTGGTGCGACAGCTGTAGCTGGATTTGGTAGCGGTGCAAGTGTGTGTGATCTGATACCGGTGATGGTATGTAAAGGAACACAAAATCCTGATACGCCAACTGGCTTTAATGAGTTCGATTTTTCTGCGGGTTTAGGGGCGTCTTTTGATGCTACAACAGACACAGTCACTTTGAAGACTGGTTCTGGTTCTGGTCCTGATCCAGATATAGGTACAGGCAGCTTTCATTTAATAGATATACCTGGGTTACAAGGGGCTAATGATATTCGTTATGCCTTTGCCGAGTCTTCAAGCTGTGGTGCAGATGGTGAAACTTTTGAAATAGATTTAGCGCCAGGTAATAAAGTCGGCCCTACTGTTCAGGGCATTAACACCCGTTTTGGTGTTTATACCGGACCATTAAATGGTAGTTCATCGGATTATCCACCTGATTACGCTAACGATACGTCGCATACGCCTGACTGTGTTGGTATGGATCCGGATGGTCTTGGAACAGATCCCGATAATGGAACCGGACCGAATGCTTGTCTGGACCCCCGTAACTATGCTGAATACTACAATTCACCTAGCAGTAATATTCAGCCGGATGATTCCCGTTATCAACGTCGTATAGTCAAAGTACCTGTAGGTGCCTGTGATGGCAGCGCAACAGGTAATGATACGGTTGAAACACTTGGGTTCGGTTGCTTTTTACTGACTAAACCAGCTACTCAGCAAGGTGGTGCCGGTTCAGATAGTGGGTCGCTGCAAGGTGCCTTCATGAATGAATGTACGCCGCCATCGACCGGTGTAACCGAGGGAAGCGGTGTAACTACCATCTTCTTATTTAAAAACCCCGACGGAGAAGAGTCATGAATACCTGTTTCTCGCGTCGTTCCTTAGCCCGTAATCGACAGCAAGGCGTTGCTGCGGTTGAGTTCACACTTGCTCTGCCATTATTACTCCTGCTCATGTTTATATCGGCAGAAGCCGGGCGCTTTTTATACCAGTACAACACCCTGACTAAAGCTGTAGAGGGTGGTGCACGATATTTGGCAAGTCAGGTTCGGGCGGTAGACACCCCCGGACAACTTGCGACTGTTAAAACTAATGCAGAAAACCTGGTTCGGTATGGTTCACTGACAATTTTACCAAGTACCAAACCTTTGTTGCCCGGACCTAACGTGGTTGCTGTTGTTACAGATACTGCAGCCGTTGGCGCTAATCCAATCATTGTATCGGCGACCTATACCTATGATCCGATCATTTTTCCACTATCTTTTTGGCAGAGCATCGACTTGGAGATACCAATGAATGCTGCTGTAGGGATGCCTGTGCTTTGAAAGGATGACAGGCACTACAAGGGGGATGTAAATGAACAATCTGAAAACCTGCAAACAAAAAGGTTTAGTCACCGTGGAGTTTGCGATAATTGGTTCGGTGTTCATCATTATACTGTTTGCAATTATCGAGATGGGACGTTTTTTATATACCTGGAATATTCTCGATGAAGTAACTCGCAGAGCTTCCCGTTTGGCTGCTGTTTGCCCAATGTCGCAAGTTAATGATGTACGGGAAAATGCAGCTTTGGATGCACCTGGAATGGCTTCACTGAATGGCACTCATGTAAGTATCGAGTACCTGAATAGTAATCAGGTTACTACGGCAATACTAGAGGAAGTCAGATATGTACGTAGCAGCATTCAGGGGTATCAGTATCAGTTGCTGATACCGCTTCTTCCCTTACCTCCGTTTAACGCATCAGCATTTACCACAACTTTACCAAGCGAGAGTCTGGGGATTACTGCTCCGGGAAGCTGGTCAGTTGATTGTACGGGGGCTTAGTTTATGAATTCTGATAGCAATTTACTCAAAAGCCGGGCTTCACGTCAGTTTAAGGTATTAGTTTCTGGCCGTGATTCATTGATGCTGGAATATTTGAAGAGCAATCTGGAAGGTACCAGTGACAGTGTGATTCTTGAATCCAGATTGGCAATCAATGGCACCGTTGATCCTTTAGATGGGCTGGAATATAAGCCAGATCTGTTAATTTTGCACTTAAGTGAAATGTGGCGTGAAGAGTTACAGGCACTGAGCCTGAACACATCGAAGCAACACCCTCAGTTACTGATAATAGGAAGCTCTGAGCAACCAGAGATGATGCGCTTGGCCATGCAGGCTGGTGCCAGAGACTTTCTTACCGAACCTGTGAATGTCGAAGATTTATTAGCGGCATTACATAAAATTGAGCATGAAAAATTCACCGCAGAGCATGCTGAAAACGGAGTACTGACCGCTGTTATTAATGCTAAGGGAGGCTCGGGTGCAACAGTACTTGCCTGTAACTTAGCGCACATGATGCAAGTGCTCAGTGATGAAGACGTTTTATTAATGGACATGGATACGCAGTTTGGCGCATTAGCTCAGTATCTGAACATGCAACCAGAAAATGGTGTGGTCGAAGCGTTACGTGTGGTTGATGAGTTGGATGTGACCGCGCTTAATGCCTATTTGCTGCGCCATAAAAGCGGCCTGAAAATCATGGGGGCAACCTTGCACGAGTTGTGTCTGCCGAGCCAGATTCCTGAAGCAAGGGTTCGCATGCTGTTGGATATTTTATTAAAGAATTGTTCCCAGTTAGTTGTGGATGTTCCCAGGGTAATCGATCAGGCCACCGCTGCAGTACTTACTCAGGCCACTCAGATTGTTGTGGTGGTGCAGCAAGATTATATCAATATCAAAGATGCAGCACATCTGATGCGTATATTGCAGCAGGAAATGGGGCTAATGGATAGCCAGATTATTGTTGCAGTAAACAGGGTACAGAAAAATGCTCAAATCAGTCTTGATGATATTCAGCAAGCTTTAAATGCTAAGCATGTTGTAAGCATCGCGAATGATTATAAGCACGTTTTGGATAGCTTGAATAAAGGTGAGCCTTTATACGAAGTTGCTCGCCGGGCGGCAATTACCCGCTCAATTCAGTCCCTGCAGGAGAAGCTGATTAATGGTTTTCCGGATCAGCAGAAGGGATTTCTGGCACGTATGTTTTCTAATATGACGGGGGCATAAGACTATGCAGTTTGATGAAATGAACGGCGTTAATAATACCCAGAGTGGTCAAGCTGAGGCAGCAATGCAGAGCCATAGTTTTACCAATACAGTTAAGTTGGAGAAAGAGTGGAAAAATAGGATATATGAGCAGCTACTTAAGGTTATGGATTTATCATTGATTGATAATTTAGAACCAGCTGATGCCCGTAATCAGATTCGTGATATTTGCCAACAACTGATTCAGCAGGAATCTATCCCCTGTAATCAAGCCACCCGTATCCAGATCGTTAAACAAATTGAAGATGAGATAATGGGGCTGGGGCCGTTAGAGCCGCTGCTGGCTGATGCGAGTATTTCCGATATTTTAGTTAATGGTCCCCAAAGTGTGTTTGTAGAACGGGGTGGTAAGTTAGAACCTACCGATATCCGTTTTAACAATGATCAGCACTTGTTAAACATTATTGACCGGATTGTTTCTACTGTGGGACGGCGAATAGATGAATCATCGCCTATGGTCGATGCCCGCCTTAAAGATGGTTCCCGGGTAAATGCGATCATTCCACCACTGGCGCTGGATGGTCCAAGTATGTCTATTCGTCGCTTTGCAATTGAACGGCTGGATATGCAGGGTCTGGTTGATCTGGGTTCTATGCCTGAAGAGTTAGTACCGGTATTCGAGGGGATTGTTAAAGCACGGCTTAATGTGCTGATTTCCGGTGGTACCGGCTCTGGTAAAACCACTTTGCTGAATATTCTCTCAGGTTACATTCCGAAAGATGAACGCATTGTCACTATTGAGGATTCGGCAGAATTACAACTGCAGCAGCCACATACAGTGCGTCTGGAAACCCGTCCGCCGAATGTCGAAGGTAAAGGTGAAGTGAGTCAGCGGGAGCTGGTTCGTAACAGCTTGCGGATGCGTCCGGACCGAATCGTTATTGGTGAGGTCCGTGGTGGTGAGGCACTGGATATGTTGCAAGCGATGAATACAGGCCACGACGGTTCCCTTACGACAGTTCACGCTAATACGCCAAGGGATGCACTGTCCCGAATAGAAAATATGGTGTCTATGAGCGGTGTGAATTTTCCAATGAAGACATTACGCTCGCAGATTTCTTCTGCAATAAACATCGTGGTGCAGATTGCCCGAATGGAAGATGGCCAGCGACGTATGGTGAGTTTGCAGGAAATAAACGGTATGGAAGGTGACATCATTACGATGACAGAACTGTTTAAGTTTGAACGTCAGGGAATAGATGAAAATGGTCGGGTGAAAGGGCGCTACACCGCAACAGGTATTATTCCTGCTTTCTATGACCACCTGAAAAAACGCGGTATAGAACTTCATTATCGCCTATTCGATGAATTTTAACCTCACGGGGCGCTACACATTGCTGTAGCAGGAGGTGTGTTATGTCTGAACAATTTATGATTTTTGGCGCAATGGTATTTGCGGCAGTTTTTTTACTGATGATGGGCCTGACAATTCCGGTTTTTGGTGAAAGCCAGAAAGCCAGAAAGAATTTGCAAAAAAGAGTCCGCCAATTATCCGCTGATACTGATGCAAATACGATTACCCTGTTGTTAAGGAAGAAGTATCTTCGTTCATTATCGCCAGTTGAGCGTTGGCTCGAGTCATTGCCTGGCATGGAAACGCTGGCAGATGCACTGGAAAAAGCAGATTTTAAATATCGTGCCTATCAGGTTGTGAGTGGCGTTGTCTTCTTTACTGCTTTAGGGGCTCTGATTGCCTGGGTACTGACCAGAAATCACTGGGTTGCTTTAGCTGTTGGCTGTATATGTTTTCTTGTACCAGTGATTAGCATAATACGTGCGAAGCGCAAGAGAATAGCTATTTTTGAAGAACAGTTGCCTGATGCAATAGATATTATGAAACGGGCGATACGAGCTGGTCATCCCTTTTCTGAGTCACTTCACCTGGTGGCAGAAGAAATGGAAGGACCTGTTGGTCAGGAGTTCAGAATTACCTTTGCTGATCTTAACTACGGTAATGATTTACGACGAGCTATGCTGGGATTGTTACACCGAGTCCCCAGTATTCCGGTAATGGCGTTGGTGTCTTCTATATTGATACAAAAAGATACCGGCGGTGATTTAACAGAAATTCTGGAACGTATTGGCCAGGTGATTCGTGAGCGTTTTAAATTTCAGCGGCGGGTAAAAACGCTTTCAGCAGAAGGGCGACTGTCAGCCTGGATCTTAGCCTTAGTCCCTTTTGTTTTAGTGTTGGTTGTATCTTGGACGAGCCCTGATTACTTACCTTTACTTTTAGATGATCCAATGGGCGTTAAGCTGGTGGCCTTTGCTTTTGCTGGCATGGTTATAGGTGTGTATTGGATTAACCGAGTTCTGCGAATAGAAGTGTAGGAGGCTACTGTCATGGATTATTTATATGGTCTTATTAATAGTACGGTTTTTGACGCGACTGATGCCCGGTTAATTTTTTTGGTGTTGACTGGGTTAGCAGTCCTGATTGTTTGTCTGGGAATAGGGTTTATGGTACTGGGGTTATCAGACCCATTGCGTTTGAAGATGATGATGCTTCGTAAGCAGGTTCCTGGCGGTTCAGCGTCAGTCAGTAATGACCGTTTGGCGACTAAAACGTCACGCACATCCTTATCGGAGTCTCTGGCGCCTAAAGAGGGCTGGCAGGATTCAAAAACACAGGTTCGTCTTACTAATGCAGGCTTTCGCAGCTCGAGTGCAGTCGCAGATTATTATGCTATTCGCTTTTTGCTAATTCTGTTATTGCCAGGTATTGCCTTAGGGGTTACCCAGTTTATGCCGGAAATGAGTGCGAATAATATTGCGGCAACATTAGTACTGGCGCTGGTTGTCGGCATAATTTTACCGAGCTATGTATTGGATAAGCTTATTGCCCGTCGGCAGCGGGCGTTGCGAAATGCATTTCCTGATGCATTGGATATGTTGGTGGTGTGTGTTGAGGCAGGGTTGGGACTTCAGATGGCTTTGCAACGAGTCGCCGATGAAATACAGGTTAGCCATCCAATATTGGCGGACGAATTACATCAGGTAAATAACGAAACCCGGGTTGGTGTGGATCGAATTCAGGCATTAAGAAACATGGCGATTCGAACTGGTTTAGAGGATATCCGTGGTTTGGTTGCGTCACTTGATCAGAGTATTCGGTTTGGTACCAGTATCGCCGATACCTTGCGTGTGTATTCCGACGAGTTCAGGGATAAGCGTTTACAACGGGCGGAGGAGCTGGCGGCAAAAATAGCCACAAAGATGATTTTCCCACTGACATTTTGTCTCTGGCCATCATTCTTTCTGGTAATGGTTGGACCTGCTGTTTTGGGGGTTTTAGCTGTTTACGCTACAAGATAGAAAAAAACAGCCATACTTATACTTATGGACTTTACATATCGGCTAAGTAACGAAGCATTGGCATCAGCGGCAAAGGGGGCTGGATCATGCGTACTTTTACCAAGCTGTATTAGGATATTTATCGTGGTTATATTTATTGTGCAGTAATTTGTTGTGCTGTCATATTGAGTGGTTGTACAGCTAATCAGGAGAAGTCTTCAGAGCTAAGTGCAGAACAGTCAGAACTTTATGACGGTAAGCCAATACTGGCTTATCTGGCGGCAAAACAGGCTAAAACACCTGAAGAAGCTTTACAGCGTGCCCGAAGTGCGGTGGCTGAGAATAATTATGACAAAGCGCTGTATGAATATATTCGTGTATATGAACTGGACGATAAGCATACACAGGCATTACTGGAAATTGGTAATATCCATTACCTGCGAAAGAATTACAAAACGGCTTATGTGGCATTCAGAAAAGCTTTATCAATTGATGAGGCTCTGGTGTCTGCTCATCAGGGAATAGGTCTGATTCTGTTGCGGGAAAAGCAATATGATGCTGCTCAGGATTCATTTCAGCAAGCTGTGACCTATCAGAAAGCCAAGACACAAGAGCAAGAGACAGCAGGCGCCGATTCGTCGGTTATACGCCGTACAGCAGGATTGGCACTGGAATCATATAATGGCCTGGGCATCATCTATGATATGAAAGGTGAACTTGAAGAAGCCCGTAAGCATTATATGGAAGGGCTGGCGATTGGCGGATCCAGCAAGGTAATAATGAATAATCTTGGTTATTCTCACTATATGTCTGCACAGTGGCACGAAGCAGAAGTGTATTTTAGTAAAGCCTTACAAAAAGATAATTTATACCAGCCAGCCTGGAAGAATTTAGGCCTGGTATATGCGCGACAGGAGCGTTATCTGGAAGCGATTGAGGCGTTAGAGCAAGTGATGGATACCGCCCAGGCTTACAATGATATTGGCTATATTTGCTTATTATCTAAGCGATATGTTGAGGCGGCTGATTTTTTTAAGAAAGCGATAACTGCTAATCCGCGGTATTACAAAGTTGCTCAGCAGAACCTTGTGAAAGTTAAGCGTTTGCTGAAAAGTGGATTGACGAAAAATCAGGAGATTTGATTGGGGACGTGTTGAGGTGTCCTTTAGCCGCCGCAGGGTAAATGCGGCGGCTTTTTTATGACAGCAACTTATTCGGATCTTTTGTTGGGTAAGTTATTCTGCCAGCGTCCATTTGAGTTTCTTTTCTATTGCCTGAATCATCATACCCGCAACGTTCTTACCGGTTGCGCCTTCAATGCCTTCCAACCCTGGAGAAGAGTTTACTTCTAATAATAATGGTCCTTTAGCCGATCGGATTATATCTACGCCGGCGACTTTTAATCCCATACATTTGGCGGCTTTTATGGCGATACGTTTCTCATCAGCGGTGGGCACAATCAGGCTGGCGGTACCGCCTTGGTGAATATTGGCTCGGAATTCGCCGGGTTCCGCTTCACGTTGAATGGAAGCGACCACTTTACCGTCTACTACAAAGCAGCGAATGTCTTTACCGGCGGCTTCTTTAATAAACTCCTGTACCAGAATATCTGCCCGTAAACTTTTAAAAGCGTTAATCACAGACTCTGCTGCTTTTTTGGTTTCCGCCAGAACCACCCCGCGACCCTGAGTACCTTCCAAGAGTTTTATGATCAGGGGAGCGCCACCGACCATGTTGATCAGGTCTGCAGTTTCCAGTGGTGAATTAGCAAAGCCGGTAATAGGAATTTCAACACCGCTTTCGAACAGTAACTGCAGCGAGTGCAATTTATCTCGTGACTGAGTAATAGCTAAAGCAGTATTCAGGCAGTAGACGCCCATAGATTCGAATTGGCGGGAGAGGGCACAACCATAGAAGGTCATGCTTGGCCTAATTCGGGGAATGACAGCATCCAGATCATTCAGGACATCACCTCCCCGGTAGTGAACTTCCGGGGTGTCGGCATCCATCTTCATGTAACAGTATTTAATATTCAGAAATACCATCTCATGGCCGCGTTCTTCACCGGCTTCAATGATGCGGCGGTTACTGTATAGATTAGGGTTGCTGGCCAGTACCCCAATTTTCATACCGCGCTTAGGGAGTTTCTTTGGCCGGTATAGGTCCAGTAGCTCGCTGTCCTCCAGGTCGCCAAACATGAAAGACTCTTCAGGGTCGACCAGCAAGCGTCCTTTCATTGCTTCGCGACCGAGTAACATTCGGTAACCCATTGCATCGCGGTTTGTCAGGGTCAGCTCTATATCCCAGCTTTGTTCTCCCATCGCGATACTGGTTTTGATGACATAGCGCTTTTCAGAACTACCGCTGGAGCTTTTAACGGTACGGCGGTCATGAATGGGAGCTTCACAGTTTATGACGGTTTTGCGATTGTCCTGAAGAGGGTATACATCGAAACTGACCCAGGAGCTGCCGTTGCGTTGGAAGGTTTTGATATTGAGAGCGTGGATAGCTGAAGTGCGGGCACCGGAGTCAACCCGGGCTTTTATTGCTGGTATCGACAGGTCAATAAATTTACACCATTCCTCGCTACCTGTGATGAGTTTACTGCTTTGATTAACCATGCAGGGTATTCCTTATTTTTATTGTTGTAGGGACCCGGGAATACAGTCGGTATAGTGAAGAAAAGTGCCGATTGCATTCGCTGATTCCTTAATCCTCTGGCTAATTAGTGTGCAGTTTTTCGCTATGTCATAGCAACTGCTCGTCGTTAACTGGTTGATATTTAGGCATCTCGTCGCTAAAAGATAGGTTTTCACGACTTATGTTGAATAAAGCTTGCCACCTCCGGGTCGCATATGTAGTATACGGCCCACGTTGATGCGGGGTGGAGCAGCCTGGTAGCTCGTCGGGCTCATAACCCGAAGGTCGTCAGTTCAAATCTGGCCCCCGCTACCAACGTAAAAAGAGAGGCTTATCTTTATAGATAGGCTTTTTTTATGCCTGCAATTTGAGATTATATTTCAGTGTGGCTCGCCGGGCTCAGCTTTCTATAACCCCTGGCGAAGGTCGTCAGTTCAAATCTGGCCCCCGCTACCAACGTAAAAAGAGAGGCTTATCTTTATAGATAGGCTTTTTTTATGCCTGCAATTTGAGATTATATTTCAGTGTGGCTCGTCGGGCTCAGCTCTTTATAACCCCGGGCGAAGGTCGTCAGTGTAAGTTTGGCCCCCGCTACCAACGTAAAAAGAGAGGCTTATCTTTATAGATAGGCTTTTTTTATGCCTGAAATTTGAGATTATATTTCAGTGTGGCTCGTCGGGCTCAGCTCTTTATAACCCCGGGCGAAGGTCGTCAGTGTAAGTTTGGCTCCCGCTACCAACGAGATAAACAGAAGAGGCTAACCGAAAGGTTGGCTTTTTTCGTTTCAGGGACATGTATTTTTCAGAGTTAACTTAACGCTTGCCAAGCACAGACCTCATCTGTAATATACGCCCCACGTTGATGCGGGGTGGAGCAGCCTGGTAGCTCGTCGGGCTCATAACCCGAAGGTCGTCAGTTCAAATCTGGCCCCCGCTACCAACGTAAAAAGAGAGGCTTATCTTAATAGATAGGCTTTTTTTATGCCTGAAATTTGAGGTTATATTTCAGTGTGGCTTGGTAGCTTGTCGGGCTCAGCTCTTAATAACCCTGGGCGAAGGTCTTCAGTGTAATTTTGGCCCCCGCTACCAACGTAAAAAAGAGAGGCTTATCTTAATAGATAGGCTTTTTTTATGCCTGAAATTTGAGGTTATATTTCAGTGTGGCTTGGTAGCTCGTCGGGCTCAGCTCTTAATAACCCTGGGCGAAGGTCTTCAGTGTAATTTTGGCCCCCGTTACCAACGTGATAAAACAGAAGTGGCTAACCGAAAGGTTGGCTTTTTTCGTTTCTGGGGTATGAGTTTTTTAGAGCAGCTTACTAGCTCATCGAGCTTGGCTCTTTATAACCTCCTGGGGAGGTAGACAGTTCAACTCTGGCTACCGCTACCAACCTAAAATTGCGGCTCACCTTCGCTTAAATAATTGGGCTGTTTTTTGTTTTTGAATAAGTTGTTGTGAGCACTGATTTTTAAGAGTGCCGGTAAATTTAACATTGCGTTATCAAGTTGGCCCTGACGGGTTTTATTGAAGGTATAAGTGACCAGTAGGGGCATATTTTCAGGATAGTTTCAGGTTGCTTGCTTATTGTCGCTGCAGTTCTGTATTACTGAACTTTGCGGCGCTTCACTTGACTAAATGTCTGAATTTAAACAATATGCGCCCAGATTTATCTTGTTACTTGCCCTGAAGGGCCTGGAAGTTGTAAAAATGCTGACCCGATTAAACAGATTTACGATGTTGTTATGCATCTTGGTAACTATGGTTGCCCAGACGTATAGTTTGTCGTCTGTGGCCAGCGTTTCTAATACGCATATCGGGATGGCTGCAATGCAGTCTGTTTCTGAATCTTCTTCAAATATGGCTATGATTTGTCAGGGTATGAGTACAGCAGAAGCTATGGCTTGTTGTATGAATATGGCTGATAGTTTGCAGGGTGAATGCTGTGATTGCGATGCCAACTGCGCATCTATGCAATGTGCATCATCGGTATTTACGGCTAATTCAGCGGGTCTGAATATGCGTAAAGACCGTCATTTACTGTCTCAACTTCAGTTACATTTACCTGTACAGTCATTAAGTTCTTTATACCGCCCTCCAATTACTCACTAAAGCATTTGCACTTTTAGTGCTTATTTTTTAGTGAGTTGTTCTGTTATTTATCATGATTTATGTGAATAAGTTTAGCTACACGGTTGTGTGGCGTTAACGGTTTATTCATCAGATAAATAGACAACTCCCTTGTTAGATTTACCCTTCGTGGGGGAGTTATGTTTTTAATTAATAAAGATTTTATTTCGATAAGCTGTGCACGCTTAATTTGTGGTGCATGGTTAAGTGTTAGCGCTAGTCTGGTTCTCGCAGAACAGGTTGCAGAGTCTGCTGACGATGTCTTTACACTTGATCAGGCAGTGCAGACTGCCTTGCAGCAGGATGCCTGGCAGCTTCAGAATCGTCTTCAGGAGAAGGCTCTTATTTCGCAGAGCCGGGCAGCGGGTGAATTGCCTAATCCTCAGTTTTCTTTCTCGCTAGCTAACTTACCCACAGACAGTTTCGACTTTGATCAGGAACGGATGACACAGCTGATCGGTGGCGTTTCTCAAGTGCTGCCGAGAGGGGATTCACTGGCGTTACAAAAACAACAGTATCTGCAACGCAGTGAGCGTCACCCTTTGCTGAGCTTGGATCGGCAGGCCCGACTGGTGATGACTGTTAGCCAGTTATGGTTGGAAGCTTACAAGGTTCGTCAGAGCATTGCGCTGATCAGGAATGATCGGGTGTTGTTCGATCAGTTAGTAGATATTTCATTGGCTAGTTATTCCTCTGCATTGGGGCAAACCCAGCAGCAGGATATTGTGCGTGCCGAATTGGAAAAAAACTTACTTGATGATCGTCTTACTCAGTTATTACAGCGTCAGGAATCTTTGGAGCAACAACTGGGCGAGTGGCTCGGGGCTGATAGTTACGCAGGTTCATATGTCTATTCGGAAGAAATGCCGCGGTTATCATTGTTACGCTCAGAGTTGAGTACATCTGATGCCCGAATGGATGATAGTTCTCTGGCACAAATTTTAATGCAACATCCACTGATCATCGCACTAAACAAAAGATTAGCGGTACAGCAAATCGGCGTTGATTTAGCTAAGCAGGCTTACAAGCCGCAATGGGGTGTTCGTGCCAGCTATGGTTACCGGGCCAGCGATAGCAGTGGGCGTGACCGGGCGGATCTGGTGACATTTGGTGTCACGTTGGACATGCCGGTTTTTTCCACAGTAAAGCAGGACAGTGGTGTTGAAGCGGCGGTGTACCGGCGTGAAGCTGTGAACAGCGAACGCATTTTACTGCTGCGTAAAATGATCGCTGAGTTTAACGCGGCTAAGGTACAGCGTGCCCGCTTGGATCAGCGTGAAGAGTTATATAGCAATCAGATTTTGCCGCAGATGCGTTTACAAGCTCAGGCGGCTTTAAATGCTTATACCGCAGATAACGGCGATTTTGCAGAAGTCGTCCGGGCGCGAATTGCCGAACTTAATGGTCGTATTGATGCGCTGGAAATCGTTGTTGATCAACAGTTATTAACAGCGCGAATGAATTATTTTCTGGCAACAAAAAATATGCCTGTTCCCGTTGTATTCAATGCCCATTCATCAGTGTCGCAGAATTCTTTATCCACCTCCGATTTAGCCGTTACTTATCCATCAGCCAGCGTTGAGGAAACAGCATTATGATGCGCTCAGTGAAAAATTTCAGTTTAGTTTTAGTGGGTGTGGTACTGGGTACTGCTGCGGCTACAGCTGTCGTCCCTTATATCAAAGGCCAGTTAGGCATGATGGGTATGTCCGGTGATTCAGCCGCTATGGAAATGCAAGACTCTGATGCTCAAGAGCCTCTTTACTGGGTGGCGCCGATGGATCCGAATTATCAGCGAGATAAACCGGGTCTGTCACCTATGGGGATGGAGTTAGTACCGTTTTATGCCGAGCCTGTGAAAAGTAAGCCAAAGGAGCCTCTGTATTGGGTGGCACCGATGGACCCTAATTTCCGTAAAGATAAACCGGGCTTATCTCCCATGGGGATGGATCTTGTGCCGTTTTATGGAGATGACGGCGGTGATGAGAGCGGTCCGGGTACGATTAGAATTTCATCTGAAGTGGTAAATAATCTTGGTGTGCGAACAGCACCTGCGCGGGTTTCGCAGTTGTCGCTGCAGGTAAACACTGTGGGCTATGTGCAATATAACCAGGATGAAATGGTACATGTACATCCCCGGGTAGAAGGTTGGCTGGAGAAGGTATACGTCAAGTCTGCCGGCGAGACTGTGGAGAAAGGTCAGCCTTTGTATGAACTCTATTCTCCAGAGTTAGTGAACGCGCAGGAAGAGTTGCTGTTCGCGTTCTCCCGTAAAGACCGACGTCTTATTAAGGCTGCAGAACGGCGATTAAGTGCATTGCAGGTGCCTGACGCTGCAGTTAAACGGTTGAAGAAAACCCGCAAAGTCGTTCAGACAGTAACTTTTTATGCGCCGATGTCCGGTGTTGTCGAAAACTTTGCGATGCAGGAAGGCTTTTTTGTGAAACCTGGAAAAATGCTGATGTCCATCGCTTCACTGGATGAAGTATGGATAGAAGCAGAGGTTTTTGAGCGTCAGGCAAGTCTGGTTAAGCAGGGGGCTCCGGTGACAATAAAGCTTGATTATCTACCGGGGAAAATCTGGCAGGGTAAAGTGGATTATGTGTACCCGGCGCTGGATAAAATGAACCGGACGCTAAGAGTACGTATTCGTTTTCCGAATCCAGGCTTAGTACTGAAACCGAATATGTATGCGGAAGTAGTGATCAGTAATTTATCCGAAAAGCAGGTGTTAAACATTCCCCGTGAAGCTCTGATTCGTGTCGGTAATAGTGACAGGGTAGTACTGGGGTTGGGCGAAGGACGTTATAAGTCCGTGAATGTAGTTGCTGGCCGGCATGACGGCAGCCGGGTGGAAATATTAGAGGGTATAGCAGAGAGCGAGTTAGTGGTGACTTCTGCACAATTTTTGCTGGACTCTGAGTCCAGTAAAACGTCTGACTTTAAACGTATGCATCAGCCCGATTCTGCGATGGCCGCAATGGATAACATGCAGATGAATATGTCCGGTGCCAGTTCTACAGAGATGCTTAAAACCGAAATGATGAATGCTGAGGCAGGGAAAGGGAACAGCATGTCAGCAGGGATGAATATGCAATCGGCCAGCGACATGCCGAACTGGATAGTTATGAAATCTGGATTGGAATATTCCCAGTCGCAAGAAATGAAGATGAAAAAAACAGGCATGATGACGGCTGAGAATATGCCGGTGTCTGCTGGAAATTCTGACGTAGAGGATATGCCTGCAAACAGAGTATGGACGACAGCCAGGATAAATAAACTGTTGTCGAATGGGCGTCGGGTCAATGTGAAACACGCTGCTATTGAAGCCTGGAGCTGGCCATCAATGAATATGGATTTGGGATTGGCTGATGATGTGTCTTCGAAGGAGTTGCAGCTGGGCATGCGAATCGCAATAGAAATAACCAAAACAGATGCCGGTCTTTATGTCATTTCTGATGTTGAATTGCTGGATAACATTGGCTTGTCTGCAGCGCAGGAGAAATAGTCATGATTGAAGCTATTATTCGCTGGGCGGTGGGCAACCGTATGTTTGTTGTGCTGGCTACGCTGATGATCGTCGGTGGTGGCCTTTATTCACTGAAGAATACGCCTCTGGACGCGATACCTGACCTCTCTGATGTGCAGGTCATAATCAAAACCAGCTATCCAGGGCAGGCGCCGCAGGTTATTGAAGACCAGGTAACTTATCCACTGACGACTGCAATGTTATCAGTGCCGGGGGCTGAAACAGTACGTGGATTTTCGTTTTTCGGTGATTCCTATGTTTACGTGATTTTTAATGATGATACGGATATGTACTGGGCGCGAAGCCGGGTATTAGAGTATCTGAATCAGGTGTCATTACCGGAGAATGCCAAAGCACAGCTAGGGCCGGATGCAACGGGGGTTGGCTGGGTCTATCTTTATGCGCTGGTTGACCGGACCGGACAGAACGATCTGAGTGAGTTACGCAGTTTACAGGACTGGTTCCTGAAATATGAATTACAAACAGTGCCGGGAGTCTCTGAAGTTGCCTCACTGGGGGGCATGGTGCGGCAGTATCAGGTACGGGTTGATCCGGATAAGTTGCGGGCTTTCAATATGCCACTGTCACATATTCAGACCGCAATAAAACGCGGTAATCAAGAGGTCGGTGCATCTGTTGTTGAAATGGCAGAAGCTGAATATATGGTGCGTGCATCAGGGTATATTCAGAACCGTCAGGATCTTGAAAATATCCCACTGGGGATGAATGAAAGTGGCACGCCGTTATTGCTGAAAGATGTTGCGGATATTGGCGTTGGCCCACAAATGCGTCGCGGGGTTGTGGAGTTAGACGGCGAAGGCGAAGTGGTTGGCGGCGTTGTGGTGATGCGCTTTGGAGAAAATGCGCAGCAAACCATTGATGGTGTGAAAGCACGGCTTGAATCGCTGAAGTCTGGACTTCCTGCTGGTGTAGAAGTTGTTACTGTGTATGACCGTTCCGGGCTGATCGAGCGGGCGGTAGATAACCTCTGGACCAAGCTAATTGAAGAATTCGCGGTGGTTGCGCTGGTCTGTATGGTGTTTTTGTTTCATGTGCGTTCGTCGCTGGTGGCCATTGTGAGTTTACCTGTGGGTATTCTTGCGGCATTTATTGTCATGTATATACAGGGCATTAATGCCAATATCATGTCTTTAGGCGGGATCGCAATCGCTATTGGCGCCATGATTGATGGTGCCATTGTGATGATTGAGAATATGCACAAGCATATGGAGCGCACGCCACTGACAAAAGAAAATCGTTGGAAAATCGTCGCTGATTCCGCCTGTGAAGTAGGGCCGGCGTTATTCTTCAGTTTGTTGATTATTACCGTTAGCTTTGTGCCGGTGTTTACGCTGGAAGCGCAGGAAGGACGGATGTTTTCACCGCTGGCGTTTACCAAGACGTATGCAATGGCGGCTGCTGCAGCATTGGCAATTACTTTAGTGCCAGTACTCATGGGATATTTTATTCGCGGAAAAGTATTACCGGAGCACAAAAACCCGATCAACCGAATACTGTCGGCAGTGTATTTACCTGGGTTAAAAACAGTACTTAACTTTCCTAAGTTAACCTTGTTATTGGCCTTAGGTATTTGTGCCTTAGGTGTCTGGCCGTTAGATAAACTTGGCAGTGAGTTTATTCCGCCACTGGATGAAGGCGACCTTATGTATATGCCAACAACTTATCCGGGTGTATCTATTGGTCAGGCGCGGCAGATTTTGCAACAAACCGATAAATTAATTCGCAGCGTACCGGAAGTTGAAACGGTTTTTGGTAAGGTTGGCAGGGCAGAAACGGCAACAGACCCCGCGCCGTTAACCATGATTGAAACCTTTATTCAGTTAAAGCCTCAGTCAGAATGGCGAGACGGTGTGACCACCGCCAGCTTGAAGAAAGAGCTGGATGACCTAATTAAACTTCCGGGTATTACTAATGCCTGGGTGATGCCAATCAAAACGCGCATCGATATGCTGGCTACCGGTATTAAAACCCCTGTGGGCATTAAGATTGCCGGGCCTGATCTAAGTGTGATTCAGGATATTGGTCAGCAGTTGGAAGTAGTGATGAAAGATATTCCGGGAACCGCTTCAGTGTATTCTGAACGGGTTGCCGGCGGTCGTTATATCAAAGTAGATATTCAACGCCAGAAGGCTGCGCGTTACGGGCTCAATATTGCTGATGTTCAGCAACTTGTTTCGGCAGCAATTGGCGGAATGAATGTTTCTCAGACCGTTGAAGGGCTTGAGCGTTACCCGATTAACATCCGTTATCCGCAGAGCTTCCGTGACTCGCCTGAGCAATTAGCATTGTTGCCAATAGTCACGCCAATGGGACAGCGTATACCGCTGGGCGATATCGCGCGTATTTACATCGAAGAAGGACCGCCAGGTATCAAGAGTGAAAATGCCCGTCTGAATGGCTGGACCTTCATTGATATAGAAGGTGTCGATATTGGCAGTTATGTTGAAAATGCCCGTAAGATCGTCGCAGAAAATCTGGATTTACCCGCGGGTTATTCGATTAACTGGTCTGGGCAATATGAATACATGGAACGGGCGAAAGAGAAGCTGACGTATGTAATTCCCCTGACCTTGCTGATTATTGTGATTCTGTTGTTCATTAATTTTCGTAACTTTATCGAGGTTGCGATCATCATGGGAACCTTACCACTGGCGATGGTTGGCAGTGTCTGGCTGATGTATCTGGAAGGCTTTAATTTTTCGGTGGCCGTCGGTGTGGGTTTTATCGCTTTGGCAGGTGTTGCGGTGGAAATAGGCGTGATTATGCTGGTGTATCTGAATCAGGCGTATCATGAAATGCTGGACAGTTGCCGTCAGAAGCAGGCTATGCCTGATGAGTCTTTATTACGCAATGCCGTTATGCAGGGCGCGGGGCTACGGGTACGACCTGTCATGATGACAGCGGCGGCAATTGTTGCCGGTTTGTTGCCTATTTTATATGGCACAGGCACCGGTTCCGAAGTCATGAGCAGAATAGCAGCGCCGATGGTTGGTGGCATGATCAGTGCTGTAATTCTTACCCTGATGGTGTTACCTGTGGTGTATTTCCTGTGGCGCAAGCGGGAAGTAAAAGCGTTTACGGCTGAGAACTTTTTCGTTAAATCTACACCTGTCGCAGTGACTGAGTCGGCCTTAATGGGATAGTTGTGTTTATGAATAACGCTGTGTTTATGAGTAGTACAGCTTTTATGAATCGTTCAGCACTTTTGAATAGAACAGTGTTTATAGAAAGCCTGTGCCTATAAAAGCAGCTACGCTGAAGGCACCGCTCTTAAGAATTGAGTGTTAATAAAAACCGGGAGCAGGCTCCCGGTTTTTTTGTTGTGAGCTGCTGACCTATTCGCTTAGCAAATATTTGGCGATTGCCTGACGGTCTGCTTCACTCATGAAGCGGCTACCATGCTTGATTACTTCACCCATACTGCCACCCAAAGCATCACCTTCAGGCGTGATACCGGTTTTTAATGCATAGGCTAAGTCTTCCACCGTCCAGTTGTTTTGCCGTAAGGCACTGGCAGTAATTGCCGGTATTGCTTCCGCGTCTCCTAAAGCTTCAACGCCCTGTAGCCACTGATCCTGTTGCAAACTGCCGAATAGATTTCTGGGGGTATGGCAAGCTGCACAATGGCCAACTGCTTCAGTCAGGTACTTACCCCTGTCGGACTCTTCAGTTACATCAGGTGATAACTGGAACAGCCGTTGCCATACTGGCAATCCCTGTTTCAGATTATAGGGAAAGCTCAGTTGTGAAGGCGGTGTTGGTTGATTAACGGGTGGTACAGTGCGAAATGCAGCCCATAAGTCACGAACATCCTGATCACTTAGCTGACCGAAGAACTCATAAGGAAAAGCCGGATAATAAGCGCTGCCTTCCGGTGATATACCCTGACGTACTGCCCGGGCAAAATCATTGAGTGTCCAGCTGCCGATTCCAGTCTTAGAATCCGTCGTCAGGTTAGGCGCATAGAACTGGCCGTAAGGGCTGTCCAGTGGTGCACCGGCAACCAGCTTGCCATTGTTTTCGCTATCAGTATGGCAGGCAATGCAACCGGAGATACGCGCAAGATAAGCACCGTTAGCGACGTTACCTGGCTGTTCCTGATTATCTGACAGCGCTTCAACAGTTATGGCAGGTTGAAGCATATAGTAACCGGCCGCCACTGCTGCAGAGAGCAGGACGGTCAGGCTGATGGTTTTGATCATCAGCGGTTACTTGTTCTTCTTTTTACGGAAGCTGGTATGGCATGACGAACAGGTATCTGCCAGCTGTCGGAACAGACTGTCTGCAGAATCTTCAGTTACTGCCGGATCAGCCATTGCTGAAGTATCCATCGACATACTCATACTGGCTTCATTGTTGTCTGCTTCACGAATGTCTGCAGAAGTCTCCAGTGCCAGGCTGATGCGTTTCAGTTCAGTGGATAAAAACTCAAATTTATCCCACTTTTTCCATATTTCCTGCTTGGCTTCACTGGCGTGTTGCAGACTACCTTCGGGGAAAAGCTTAGTAAGTGTTGTTGCAGAATGTTTTGCAATAGTTTGGCTGTGTTTACGTACTGCGTCTGCATCGTAAGCGGTTTTGCCTTTAAACATTGCGGCCATAGATTTCATGGATTTTTTCATCACATCCATCTGATCCATACGTTCTTTAACGATGCCGGTAGCGCCCTGATGGGCAGATACAGACGTGACTAAGCCTGTGGTAAGGATCGTGCTAATAGCAATAGTAGCGGCTAACTTGTACATAAATACCTCTTAAATTCTTTTAAAAATCGCGATTTATAACAGTTAAGTATTCATGGATTTGTATCTTGGAGGCGGATCATCCGATGTTAACGCGGGAGTGAGATAGCGGCTTTGAACATGCTCTGCCGGTACATACTGATCCGTTTCAGGGCAGCATATGCGTACTGGATTCAAAAATAATTGGCTTAGGGTACTGAATGTCCCTTCATGTAAGAGTTGTAAGTTTTCATAACTCAGGTGATCAGAATGGGAGTAAGTCAGATCGTGGTCGTGGGCCTGGTGATGCTGTTGATAGTTGTTTTGAGAGGCTGCCGTTAGCGATGCCAGTAAGCCGCTAGCCAGGGACGCCTGCACAAACAGAATCGTCATCATAGCGATAATCATCAGCGGGCTGGTAAGTGGCTGGCGTGATTCGATTTTTATCATTACAGAATGCTAAAGAAACTGCATTTATAAGGCAACTGTGTTGTAAGACAACATGTGTACGACAACACGTGTAAGGCAACATGACGGTCGCTTTAACGTTAGTTATGGCGCAGTCATCATCGGGTTTAATTAAAACAGCTCGAGTGTTTGTCCGGGCAGTTCTGCGCCTTCCAGTTTCAGAAGTTTCTCCTTCGCAGGGAGGCCTCCCGCATAACCGGTAAGTGAACCGTCACTGCCAATAATACGGTGGCAGGGCACGATAATAGAAATAGCATTGGCGCCGTTCGCGCTGGCAACGGCGCGGATGGCTTTAGGGTTACCAAGTAATTCTGAAAGTTGCAGATAACTATACGTTTCGCCGTAAGGTACTTTAATTAATGCTTGCCAGACCTGTTGTTGAAAGCCGGAGCCTGCCAGTGACAGCGGTAAGTCAAAGTGCTGGCGCTGGCCTGAAAAGTAGTCTTCTAACTGATCAATGGTCTGATCTATCACTGGATCTGTCAGCTGTTCATATTCAGCTTTGAAAAACTTCTTTAAGCGGTTATCCACCTGATCCCGCATACGCCGGTAGCGCCAGTCACACAGACAGAGTTCACTGTTAAAAGCACCAATAATCAGTTCACCTACTGGTGTTTGGTAATACTGGATGTGGATAGTGCTCATGGTTCAGTTCCTTTGTGTCTGAGCAGGGTATGTTAATAACATAAACGCTTGCGGATAAATTATTCAGAGGGTTTAGCGGAGCTGGCTGTCTTTACTGCCGCGTCGGTTGTAACTGGCAGTATTAGCCTGCTGCTTGTCGTACTCACTCTGGCATTTTATACACAAATGAACGCCTGGTACTGCTTTTCGGCGGGCTTCCGGAATTTCGGCGTCACACTCTTCACAAAGCTCCAGACTGTCTCCTTCATGGAGTTGCTGGCGTGCATGTGCAACAGCATCTTCAACACTGGCATCAATCTGATCCTGAACAGCACCGTCTTTCGCCCAACCTCCGGCCATAGCTATACTCCTGTTTTTTTATTTGGCTTGATGGTCAGTATAGATTCTCCGGAATAGCGAGCTTGCGTGAACGCGTCATATTTCAGGTTTTTTTATGATGACAGCGACTGCCTTCAACATGGCTATTACTGGCTTTTGGAGTTTGCCATTCATTGTTATCCGCTTCGTCGAGCTTTTTCAGAATGCCGCAATCCCGGGCTGCATGCACTGAATGACACTGACTTCTGAGGATTTCTAACTGGGACTCCAGCGCCTGTAATTCTTCAATACGGGCGCGAACGTGTTCAAGATGTTCCTCGATCAGTTCATTAATGCTGACACAGCTGTTATCCGGTTCTTCTCTGGCCTGAAGCAGTTGCTGAATCTCTTCATGAGTCATCGCTAAAGCGCGGCAGCGACGAATGAACAACAGTAGTTCCAAATGTTTCTGGCCATAGTAACGGTAGTTATTTTCCTGGCTGCGCATCGCTTTGGGTAGCAGCCCCACCTTTTCGTAGTAGCGAATCGTTTCTACGGTACAGCCGGTTTCTTTGGCTAATTCACCGATTTTCATTTTTTTATCCTACTGTGTTGACCCTAAAGTCACTTCAGGGTGTTTAATGCCAAGCATAAGTTAAGTTCTGGAGAATCGCCATGACAAAGTGCTGCGATCAAAACAAGTTAGACACCGCCGTTGAAGAGAAAGTGACAGTAGAAAATATTGCAGATGTTGCCGTGGCTAAGCCTGAAATTTCATCTGGTTGCTGTGGTTCAGTAACAACTGAGCCTGTAGTGAATCAAGAAGATGCATCTGGGGGATGTTGCAGTGCACCGGCTATTGGGCTGACCAGTGTTGGTGGGCAAACAAAAGTAGACGGCGGTGTGCAGACCTCTATGCGTATTATGCAGATGGACTGTCCGACAGAGGAAAGCATGATCCGTAAGAAGCTGGGCGCTATGGATTGTGTTAGCAGCATGGAATTTAATCTTATGCAGCGGGTACTTACTGTTGTTCATACAGAGGGCAGTCTGGATGACGTACTGGCTGCTGTACGCTCGCTGGATTTTGATCCGGAACTGCCGGATGCCAGTGGCGAGTTAGGTGCTGTTGAGCAGGAACAAAAGCCCTGGTGGCCGTTGATAATTGCCGCGCTAATCGCCGTTGCTTCAGAGGCGGTTGGTTGGATTGAAAGTGCACTTATTCCCGATTGGACCGCTGCAGCCCTGGCGTTGGTTGCCATTGTGATGTGTGGTGGAACGACCTATAAAAAAGGTTGGGTGGCGTTGAAAAACGGCAATATGAACATTAATGCTTTAATGAGCATTGCGGTTACCGGTGCTGCTATTTTGGGAGAATGGCCGGAAGCTGCGATGGTAATGGTGTTGTTTACCATTGCTGAGTTGATTGAAGCTAAGTCTCTGGATCGGGCACGTAATGCGATTGCTGGCTTAATGGAGCTGACTCCTGAACGGGTTACGGTCAGGCAGACTGATGGTAGCTGGCAGGACGTGGATGCTAAAACGGTTGCGATTGATGACGTGGTGCGGGTTAAACCGGGTGAGCGTATTGGTCTGGATGGTGAACTGGTTGCCGGTGCATCAAGTATTAATCAGGCGCCAATTACCGGTGAAAGTTTACCTGTGGATAAAACGGTTGGCGATGCTGTGTTTGCCGGTACGATTAATGAGTCCGGTTCATTCGAATATAAGGTTACTGCGGCTGCGGGTCAGACTACTCTGGCACGTATTATCCATGCGGTAGAGGAGGCTCAGGGGACTAAAGCGCCTACTCAACGCTTCGTGGATAAGTTTGCAAAGATTTATACACCAATCGTGTTTATTGTTGCATTCGCCGTAGCTGTATTGCCCCCCTTGTTTCTCGGTGGAGGTTGGCAAGACTGGATTTATAAAGCGCTGGTGCTGTTGGTAATTGCCTGTCCCTGTGCGTTGGTGATTTCTACTCCTGTAACCATTGTCAGCGGTTTGGCAGCGGCTGCCCGTCAGGGAATTCTGATTAAAGGTGGTGTGTATCTGGAGCAGGGGCGCTTACTGAAATGGTTGGCGTTGGATAAAACCGGCACCATTACTCACGGCAAACCGGTACTGACTGATTTTCAATCCTGGGATACAAAACTGTCTGAAGAACAGGTGAAAACATTAGCAGCCAGTCTGGCCGGACGTTCTGATCATCCGGTGTCTGTAGCGATTGTTAAGGCTGAAACTATGCCGCAACAGCATCTGGAGATAGTAAATTTTGCTGCTGTGCTTGGGCGCGGTGTTCAGGGGGAGATAGACGGTGAGCAGTATCATCTGGGTAATCAGCGTCTGATTGATGAGTTGCAGCTGAATAATACTGAGCTTCAGATGCGTTTGAATGAACTTGAACAGCAAGGCAAAACAGTTGTTATGCTGGCTGATCAGAGTCGTATTCTTGGCTTGTTTGCCGTGGCTGATACAGTTAAGGAATCCAGTCAGCAGGCGATTGCTGAGTTGCATGCATTGGGGGTTAAAACCGCAATGCTAACAGGTGATAACCCACATACTGCCAGGGCAATTGCTGCTCAGGTAGGCATTGATGAAGCCCGCGGTAATCAGTTACCGGAAGATAAACTGACAGCGGTTAAAAACTTTGCGACTGACGGTGCAGTGGGAATGGTTGGCGATGGCATTAATGATGCGCCTGCTTTGGCACAGTCTGAAATAGGTTTTGCCATGGGAGCTATGGGCACAGATACCGCCATTGAAACAGCGGATGTTGCTTTGATGGATGATGATCTGCGTAAAATTCCGGCTTTTGTTCGATTGTCTCAGGGGACCCGTAATATATTGGCGCAAAATATTGCATTGGCGTTAGGTATAAAAGGCATCTTTCTGGTGTTAACAATGATCGGTCTGGGCACTATGTGGATGGCTGTTTTTGCTGATGTAGGTGCCAGCCTTCTTGTGGTGGCAAACGGTTTGAGGCTATTAAAAAAGACCTAATGTTTGGCTGACAGCCTGAACAGGATTCACTTATGAGTTGAACCAAAGCCTTTCTTCGTGACGACCGGAGAAGGGCTTTTTTTTGCTAGTTTACTTTAGAAACCTAGGTAAATCGGCAATAGCAGGGCAGCGCAGTTGCTCCATAACTTGTTGCAGTTCCCGTTGAAATATTTCAATGGTGTGTGTTGCTCCTGCCTCTCCTAATCCTCCCATACCGTACATGAAGGCCCGACCAGCAAAAACAGCATTAGCCCCGTTTGCCAGATAGCGGGCAAGATCTACTCCTGTTTCAACGCCGCCATCCACCATTAATGATGTGTCTGAGCCGATACTGCTACGAATTTTAGCAAGGGCGTGCAGGCTGGGAATTGCTGCGTCTAACTGCCGGCCGCCGTGATTAGAAATGATTAAGCCATCAGCGCCAGCACCGATTGCCCGTTTGGCATCATCAGCAGTGAGAATGCCTTTAACGATCAGTTTTCCTTGCCACATTTTCCGAATAGCTTTCAGAGTTGGCAGGTCGACCACTTTTTTTAGAGTATTACGAATGTAATGGGCTACGTCTGCTAAGTTTGCATCGCTTGGAAGATAAGGCTCCATAGTGGCGAATTGCGGCACGCCGTTACGTAAGGTATTCAAACTCCAGGCTGGGCAGCACATGCTTTGCCAGAGGTTTCTAGCTGATATTTTTGGCGGGACCGATAAACCGTTTCGGATATCCGCAGGGCGATAACCGGGAGACGGCACATCGATTGTTACTACAAGGTGGCGGCATCCAGCTTCCCAGGTACGTCTGAGGAGATCTTCGCAAATCTCATCAACTGTTGGAGGATAGAGTTGAAACCATAAATTATCTTTGGCATTTTCGGCGGCCTGCTCGATAGATATGCTAGCCAGAGAGCTGAGAATAAAAGGTATGTTGGCCTGATGTGCTGCACGTGCCTGATATTCTGATGCTCTGGGCCAGATCAGGCCGCTCAGGCCTACCGGAGCTACACCGAAAGGTGCCGCATATTGTTGTCCCATCAGGTTACAGCTGATTTCCGGAGTCTCGCAGCTGGTCAGGTATCTGGGGTGCAGATACAGCGCATCCAGTGCCTGGCGGTTGGCCGAAACCGCCTGATTACTGTTACAACCGTTAGTTAGATATTCATAAGCGAATTTTGGAATGCGACGTTTAGCCAGCATTCTCAGATCTTCTATGCAGGCTGCCTGATGGTTGAGTGATCGGCGCATAATACTTTGCTCTGTTAAGTGACTGTTAGTAATAGCGGTCGGCATAGAAGCTGGAAACACTATTTTTCATATTCCCCTGAATGTTTTGTTTATGCAAGGCAACTCGCTAGATTACAAAGGCATGTGTTTCAGTATGTTACGGCAGTGAAGCTGGCCTGTAAGGTTGCCGGTTTTCATTTTTATTTCAGACTTATGTGCTTTAGTTGTTCGGCTAAGCTGTAGTTTCTATATGTATTGAATAGCGAAGCGTGCCGGCAGTTGGCAGCTAAGCGGTCGTCAGGCTGTCCGGCATTCTCAAATACCTGGGAGGAACCGGTCATGTGGATGAAGCAACACGGATATCGCTGGTTGCTGGGAGCTTGCGTAATGCTGATTGGCATAGCAGCTCAGGCAGCTAACTTTGGTCAGGAGGGCGGTATTGACTGGCAGCCCTGGGATAAAACGTCTTTCGATAAAGCTAAATCAGAGAATAAACTGATTCTGGTGAATGTTGGTATGGAAGGCTGTACGGCCTGTAATCGCATGGAGCGTGTGACTTACACCAACCAGAATGTAGTTGATCTGATTAATAAACATTTTGTTGCGATTGCCGTGGATGCGCAGGCGCGTCCGGATATCGGCGAACGTTATTCTGACTGGGCATGGCCGGCAACCGCATTTCTGCAACCTGATGCAACTCAGGTATTTGCTATGGCGGGTAATCGACTGCCGCGCAACTTTATTCCTATCCTCAATGATCTGGTCGATAAACAAACAGCAGGTACTTTAAAACCTGATCCCCGTTCGCCTTATGCTGCTGCACCTGAGCCGGTGGAAACTGAGTTAACTAAGATTCGTGATCAGGTACGGTTACAGCTCGACCGTGCGCTGAATGATGATTATGGCTGGTCTCGCTGGGGACTGAATACTGAAATTGACGGTCCGCGATTAGAGCATCTGTATTTCCGTGCGCATTTATATGATAACCAGAACTTGCGTGACCTGGCGCTGGCTACCAGTAAAGGGTTTCTGGAAACACTGGATCCGGTTTGGGGCGGTGCTTATATCAAGAAAATAGCAGAAGGCAGCCAGGGAGTACCGGCTCGCTTCAGCAAGTTGATGGCAATCCCTGAAAAACGTATTAGCAATCAAGTCAATGCAATTACTGCTTTTGCAGAAGCTTACCGGATTACTGGCGATGAAGCTTTCCGTGAAGGGATGCGCAATGTTGATATGTATCTGACAGACTGGATGCTGGATAGCAGTAAAGGTTATTACGCTAATCAGAAAGACGAACCGGAAGGTTTGCCTGAAGATTGGTGGCCACAGGATTACTGGTTGCTAGATACTGCTGATCAGCGCCTGGCCTACGGTGTGCCGCCCATTGATCATGCTGTTTATACGGATAAAAACGGTGAAGTAATCAGAGCATATGTATTGGCTGCCCAGGCATTTGATGCTCCTGAGTATCTGCAAAAAGCGGTTGATACAGCGACGTTTATTCTGCAGGACCGGCAGCAGGTTGAAGGTTGGTTGTTACAGTCGCGGGAAAATCAGGCAATGCTTGATGATCAGCGGGTACATCCACATACCGAAGAGGCGAGACCTTTCCTGCGGGCACAAGCAAGTATGGGACGCGCCTTATTAGCACTGTATAGCACAACAGGTGAGCAACACTGGCTGGATGCAGCTGTTAATGTCGCGGACGGCACGCTGGCAACTTTACTGGACAGCAAGAACAAAGGCTTTTTTGGTACAGTGCCGGATTCGACCGCCAATCTTATACCGCCACGTAAGCCCCTGGAAGATAATGCGCAGGCTGCCAGCTTCTTTTATGACCTCTTTATTATGAGTAAGTTACCTCGCTT
Organism: Aliamphritea ceti; assembly: GCF_024347215.1. NCBI lineage: Bacteria > Pseudomonadati > Pseudomonadota > Gammaproteobacteria > Oceanospirillales > Oceanospirillaceae > Aliamphritea > Aliamphritea ceti. The sequence goes on along the minus strand of NZ_AP025282.1, from coordinate 4,006,135 downwards.
TGAAACCGTTGCTGAGGAAACCATAAGGGCGGTGGCTGCACCTTCTATTCTTGCCCGAGAAGGCAGAATTACCGGCCGAACTGGTTTAGCGCTGGAGCAAATGACAGCTGCTTATGTAGAGTTTTCGGTGGTTGCTGAGAATGCAAATGAAGCAGCACAGCAGTTATATGCTGCAGGGATTGATGCTTACCATCCGCGTAAGTTAATTCATTTTGAAAAGCCCGGCCGTTACCCACAGTTAGGGCAGGCAAGTATGTTTATCTGTAACCCGGACCGGTGTTCACTGCCACTGAGTAAACCTGAAGAAGTGGCTGACGTGGCAGAAAGCTTCCGGGGAGGGGCTACTTCGCTTTAACTGAATGACCGGAGTTTTGTCCTATTGTGCTTAAGGGCTGTGTGCAGAACTTCGGTTTTTCGTCTATACAGGTATATTCTGTCTCGTATTAGTGGATTCTGATAAATCATTCAAATTTAATATGTCTAAATCGAGTCTTTTCTGTCGTTGTGAGATGACAGGGGCTCGATTAATTGCGTTTTTTATCGTAGTTTGTAGCACGGTTTTTTGGAAAGTTATTTGATTATAGTGTTTTAAAACAAGCATCTTAAGAATATTGCGGAGTAGCTGTACGCAGTTCAAATGATACTCAAAAGCGACAGGTGGTCGCTATTATTCAGGGATACCTGGAGGAGGAATATGGAACGTTGGTATCGCTTCAAGAGTTATCCACTGCACATCCATATTTCTACTTTTGCGCTATTTCTGGTGTTATGCCTGGGCGGCGTACTGACGTTGTACAATTATTACCAGGCCAGCCAGTTAATTCGCAGCGCTGCCAGTGACGTTTTCGAACAGTCCCGCCAAAAAATAGAACTGGATTTTCAACGCAGCTACGCGCCGATTGCACAAACAGTTCACCTCTTAACGAAAACGCCTCTGGTGAATGCCACTACATTTGAACAACGCATGCAGCAGCTACCTTTGCTGGTTACTGCACTAGAGGATCAGCCCGAACTGGCAGCACTTGAGGTCGCTTACAAAGACGGTGATTATTTTATCGTCCGGGTTATTAATGATCAGCATATGCGGGATGTTTTTGAAGCGCCGAAGAATGCGGCATTTTTAGTGGACAACATTCAGTATGCAGAAGCAGATCGCGGGATAGAGCGGATTTTTCTGGATGCTGATTCAAACCAGATTGGCGGTATGCAGCTGATGCCTACTGACTATGATCCCAGGCAGCGTGGCTGGTACAAACAGGCTGCAGAAGCTGATGCTGAAGGGCGTCTTACTGAACCTTATCTGTATTTCTTTATTCGTAAGGTTGGCGTGACTTATTCACAGGCCAGTCTGGATGGAAATGCGGTAGTGGCCGGTGATATTACGCTGGATGTTCTGAGTGCTTCAGTACAGGAACAAAATATTACACCGAGCAGCCATTTACTGATTCTGGATAAGACCCAGGGCGTGCTGGCTTATAATCATCGTCCGAACTCTGTTTACAGTGCCACCGATGAACGGGTGCGTTTACTGCACATTAATGATTTACAACAGCCTTTACTGGCACTTGCCTCGGTTCAGCTGGATGGCGCTGAGAAGCAGTTTGATCTGAACTATATGGATCAGACGTGGCAGGGCTCTTTGAAATTACTGGCGCCGATTCCACAGGCGCAGTTTCAGTTGCTCCTACTGACACCGGAACCTGAGTTACTGGCAGAAGCTTACAATATACGCCGTTACAGCACGCTGATTGCGTTTGTATTGCTGTTAATGTTTCTACCTCTGACCTGGTGGATTGCCCGACGGGTAACCCTGGCATTGCAAAGGTTGGTATGGCAAAGCCAGGAAATTCAGCGCTTTCACTTAGGTTATCAAATTGAAAACCGTTCACGGATTAAAGAGATTGTTGAACTGGCGACTGCTATGGGAGTTATGCAACAAACGCTCAGGGTATTTATTCGTCAGTTAGAGCAGCTTAATAAGCAACGTCATCAGGAGGGGCTGATGGAATTGTTGACGAAAGACTTACAGCAAATAACAGGATATGAAGGTGTATTGTTGTATCGCCCTAAAGATAAGCAGCATTGGTTTCTGGCCGGGACGGGATTTAAATCTATTCCTTCTACAGCTAACCTCCCCGAGCAAATTCCTTTAGTTCTGGACTCTGTGATCGCACGAACACTAGAGTCACGTTGTACTCAGTGCGCAGATCTTTTGACTGAAGATCCGCTGGTATTTGGGGAACTTGCAAAACAGTTTTCGGCAGATTTACGCTTAACTGCGGTACCGCTAGTTTCAGGCCATGTGCGTGGTGTTTTAGTGCTGCTGGAAGCACAGGGAGAAAGTCGGGATCAGCAACGTGCCTTTGTTGAAGCGCTGGCGGGGTTTGCAGCGAATTGTCTGGAAAATGCTGATCATGAGAAAACGGTGGCAGATTCAGCGCCTTCTGAATAAATATACCGTTATCTATTTGGTTAGTCTGTCAGTGAGATAACACGTCGGATTGGGGCGGTTGTTCAGATATATCGTAATTATGTCGATTACACGCCTCATTATGGGTAATACCTGACAGAAAAACTCAGATATTCAACTACTTTTATGTAGCACGTAAAAATATGTGGTACGTAAAAAATAGTTATCAGCCGGTGATTCCGGTGGTGCGCAGGCAGTAATCTTTTACGGACGGGAAATATAAGGAAGAGATCTTTACGCTGAGAAAATCGGGCTGTGATCTCCAATGAAAGGATTTCACAGTAAGGGAGCGTCAACATGGATTCCTGGCAAAGGCTGCGCCGCTGTCCAATACATTTACATATCTCTACGCTGGCAGTCCTGCTGGTGCTGATTCTGGGTGGAAGCCTGGGAATTTATAATTATCATCAGACCCGGCAGCTTATCAACAGCGCATCCGGTGATTATCTTGAACAGCTTCGGCTGAATGTCGAGCTGGAATTTCAGCGTAGTTATGCACCAGTAGCGCAAACCGTTAATTTACTCCTGCAAACTCAACTCACCACCGCGCAGAACATGTCTTCCCGATTACGTACTTTACCTCTGTTGGCCGCAGCACTTGAGAATCGTCCGGAGCTGACTGCGCTTGAAGTGGGTTATGCGAATGGCGATTTTTTTATTGTTCGGGTGATGAACGATGAGCATATGCGGGATGTGTTCAGCGCGCCAAAACAAGCGATGTACGCGGTGGATAATATTCGCTTTGCCAGCAAACCAAGGCGGATTCAGCGGTTATTCTTTGATGAAAACTTAGTCCCTTTAGGTCCGTCAGAATATTTACCTACTGAGTATGATCCCCGTAAACGGGGCTGGTTTGAGCTGGCAGTCGAAGGGCGGGGTGAAGGCAAGCTGACTGACCCTTATTTGTATTTCTTTATCCGCAAAGTAGGCGTGACCTTCACTCAGATTAATACCGAAGATGCGGCGGTGATCGCGGGTGATATTTCGCTGGATATGCTTGCGAAGTCGATACAGCAGCAACGCATCAGCCCTAACAGTCATTTACTGATACTGGATAATAATCAGCAGGTTCTCGCGTATAACCGTTCAGATGATCTGATTAGCAGTGCGACTGAAAATAAAGTAAAACTTAAAACACTGGCGGATTTACAGCATCCGCTAATGAGCCTGGTAAGTCATTTACCCGATGGTACAGACAAAACCTTCAGTGTTAGTTTTCAGGGGGATACCTGGCAAGGGCAGTTAAAAACACTGACACCTATACCGGAAGCAGAGTTTCAGCTTCTACTGCTTACCCCTGAAAATGATTTACTTGCTGAGGCCTACCGGATACGCAAAGAAGGTGGAGCGATCATTCTGATGTTGCTGTTGCTCGCCTTACCATTAACCTGGCTGATGACGAGACGTCTGGCGTTACCACTGGTTGATCTGATTGAGCATGGTAAGGAGATAAAACGCTTTAAGTTTGATAACCGTTTTACGGATACTGGTATTGCTGAAGTGGATGATTTGCACCATCTGATGGATGAGATGCAGCATAATTTTGATGATTTGTTTGGCTTATTGAAGCGGGTGATTGCCTACCCGGATACCACTGCCCGGGCCCGTTATGTGAGTAATGAATTACAGCGGCTGGTGCAGTGTGACGGGGTGATGATTTATCTGGCCCGTGATGAGCAAAACCTGTCACTGGCAGCAGGGCATTTCCCGGGAATGCGAACAGCAGAGTATCTTGAGGCAACGATTCCGCTTCAATTGGATAGTCTGCTCTCAAGGGCGTATCAGTCTGCCACTACTCTGGAAGGGCCTTTATCTGCTGAAGACCCATTGGTTATTGGTGGGCTTAAAGCACATTTCCTGAGTGAAATGTGCATGCTTGCAGTGCCATTATTCAACGCCCGTGGTGCAGCCGTTGGTGTGATGGCGTTATTGGCTCCTCTGGATCAGGATACCTGTGTAGAGAAGTTGTCATTCTGTGAAGCGTTGGCAGGCTTTTTAGGAACAATATTATTGCCGGAACGGAGTCGGGATGAAGCTGATGTTTTGCGGCGAATAACCTCTGGTTGAGTAATTGATGTCATTTACCTGTCTATACTTAAGGCAGTGAAAGAAAGCAGATGAGACAACAGGATAACCTATGAAGCAGCAGACGTCCTACATCGCCCGACAGCCAGAAAATGACGGCATCATCCGTTATAGCGCTGCGGAAAATCGTATCTGGAAAACACTCATTAACCGTCAAATGGCGTGTATTCAGGATACTGCCTGCGATGAGTTTTTATCCGGACTGACGTTGTTAAACTTACCGCAAGATCATATTCCTCAACTGAGCGAAATTGATGATGTTTTGTATGCTACAACCGGTTGGAAAACTGCAGCAGTACCCGCCCTGATTGGTTTTGACCGCTTTTTCGAATTGCTTTCACAGCGGCGTTTTCCGGTTGCTACTTTTATTCGTTCAGAAGAGGATCTTGATTACATCAAAGAGCCAGATATTTTTCATGAGATTTTCGGCCATTGCGCAATGCTGACTAACCAGCATTTTGCCGATTTTACTGAGCATTATGGAAAGCTTGGGGTGTCTGCAACACCTCAGGAGCGGGTATATCTGGCACGATTATATTGGTTCACGGTTGAGTTTGGTCTGGTGCGTCATCAGGATAGTTTTCGGGTAATTGGTGGCGGCATTCTTTCGTCTCCCGGTGAAACCCGTTATGCCTTTAGTCATGAAGCAGAGATCACTCCATTGGAGCCTTTACAGGTTTTACGGACACCTTACCGAATTGACATTATGCAGCCGGAATACTTTCTGCTGGACGATCTTGCCCATATGACAGCACTGACCAAACTGGATCTGATGGCGCTGGTGCATCAGGCAATGGAGTTGGGATTATTACCGGCGAAGTTTCCTCAGGCCGTATGATCTGAATACGTACTGATTATGTAATCTTTACTTTAAAAAATGATTATTTATCGACTTTAGAGTGAGTCGTAAACTGTGAGGCAGAATAAAGTAACTCCTTATTCTGAATGTTTAGCGGCATCTCTGTTTAGCAGAGATGCCGTTTTTTTCACTTTGCAGGTTCAATCTGAGCACGCATATGCTGGAGGAAGGCCTTTAAAACTAAATTCTGTGGCGTACTTTTACGGGTAACATACGAAAAGCGGGTATCGTAAAAGTAGGTGTCTGCTTCGATAGCATGTAAGCGGTTTTCATTGACCCAAGGTTGCGCGAAGTGGTCGGGCAGGTAGCCAATGTAACGGCCGGTTAAAATTAAAAATGCGATGCCTTCCCGGTCAGTAGCTGTAGCTGCTGCTTCGGTATTCAGGCATTGTTGGTGCGTTTTGATTTCTGCACTTTGTACATATGCAGGCAAAACTGCCTGCCACTGATCAATTTGAGCTTTACCTTCAGCATGGAACAGCGGGTGACTGGCTTCGCAATAGAGCTGCGAACGTTCACTGTATAAATCGTGGTATTCCAGGCCACTGATTTGCTTCGTTGTAGGCATAATACCCACGTGCAAATGGCCTTTCAGAATACCCAACTCAACATCATTAGGCGGCATCATCCAGATATTGATAACAACATCCGGCCCCTGATCTTTCAGTAGAGCGAGACTGTTAGTAATCGTCATCTTAGGCATGCTGACCAGTGTATCGGTGATACCAATGTTCAGTTCACCCTTTAGCTGAGTATGTAGGCCGTTTATCTGAGTTTTAAAGTCTTCAATGGATGAAAATAGCTGCAGGATATATGCGTAGATTTCCCGGCCTTCTTCAGTCAGGGAAAAACCTGACCGGCCCCGCTGACAAAGGCGAAATCCCAGCCGGGTTTCAAGATCAGAAACTGCAACACTGATTGCTGCGCTGCTGATGTTCAGAACGACTTCGGCGGCAGAAAATCCACCGGCTTCAACGATGACTCTGAAGATACGTAGTAATCTCAAATCAACGTCGCTTAACTGGCCTATAACGTGTTTATTCAAAGTATTCTGTATTTCCTGTCAAAAGTTATTGTGGCTGCGTTAAGAGTAGTCATTGCAGATTGCCTGTAGTAGCAAAAGGTCACTTTAGTGAGCACCGTATCCGGGCGGTAAGCTAACACCACCCGAACAGGACTGTTTAATACTGAGTTTAGTAACCCAGTAACAATTTAGGTAAAAACAGCGATAATTCCGGAATGAACGTCACCAGCATAACCATAGGTAAGTGTCCCAGACATAGGAATTTCAGGGTAGGAGTAAGGTATTTATCCAGTGATAACTTACTCACACCGCCTGCCATATAAAGCATCGGCGCACATGGTGGTGATACATTACCCAGACCCAGGTTCACCCCAACGATTGCTGCGAAATGAATCGGGTCGATTCCTAATGCGTTCACCACCGGTAGAAAGATAATTGCCGCCAGTACACTGCCGGATATATCGTCAACAATCATACCAATCAGTAATAACAGCACATTGATCATCAATAGAATGACGTATTTATTTTCTGATATCTGTAACAGAGCTTCGGCTAATTCTTTAGGGATTTGTTCAAGAATCATTGCCCGGCTCATGATGAACAGAAAGAATAGAACAGCCATAATTGAGCCGGTCATTGTGACAGCGCGAATAGTGACACTGCCTAGGCTACGCAGAGTCATGCCTTTGTAGATCAGCAAGCCCACCGGTATTGCATAAATGACTGCAATTGCTGCTGCTTCTGTTGGTGTCGCGATTCCGCTGTAAATGGCACCCAGAATGATGAGCGGCATCAGTAAAGCAAATAATGCTTTATAGCCTGAAACGGCCACTTGTTTAGCTGCTGTTTTGAAAGGCACGGCCGGTTCGACCTGAATATTCGGATTGTCTTTCAGAAACCAGATATTCAATGCGCAATAAATGAATGTCAGCAATATGCCCGGAATGATTGTCGATAAAAAGGCCGCGCCAACGGATAAACCTCCGGTGATGGAAAAAATAATCATAGGAATGCTAGGAGGAATTAACAGTGCCAGGACGGACGAGCAGGCAACCAGCGCCGTCGCATGACCCGCGGGATACCCTTCGCGAACCATACGTGGAATCATAATTTGCCCGACCGCGGCAATAGCAGCAGATGAGCTACCGGAAATCGCACCAAATAACGCACAGGTGAGAACGGTGACTGCACCTAACCCGCCTTTGATCCGTCCTACCAGTGCATTTACAAAGTTGAGCAGCCGCTCTGAAATACCTCCTTCAGCCATGAGTAAACCAGCGAAAATAAACAGCGGTAATGCCAATAGTGCGAAACCACTGGCTGTTTTGAAGCCGTGGGGAATCAGAAATGAAATATCATTGCCACTGCTAAAGGTAAAAAGCATTGCGCCAATACCGAATGCAAAAGCAACAGGGATTTCAACCAGAATCAGGGCGACAATAATGAGCATCGCCAGTAAAAATAAAAGCATTAGCGTGTCTCCTGACGGTTTGATTTCATGGCCCGTAATTCAGTGATTTGCTGTAGAGCATTCAGCAGAAAGTAACCAACCATCATTGCGAAGCCGACAATCATGCTTGCACTCCAGATACCTCTCGGCCAGCGCAGGTTGATACTCAGGCGGCCACGATCAATTTCTTTCAGTGCGTAGACACAGGCAAAGTAACCAAAAATACAGGCTGCCAGCATGCAAACAAGAGAACCAAAAAGACGAAACTGTTGGGTTGTATAAGGGTCTTTGACGATAAGGGTAAGAATGCCGCCGTGAATGTGTTCATGTTGCCGTGTGGCGTAGCCCATACCGAGAAAGTATACCCAGACAGCCAGCAGAATGGAGGCTTCTTCAATGCCGGTAAAAGGAGATTCCAGCACGTAGCGCATAATGACCTGGGCGAACATTAAGGCAGCAAGCATCAGGCCGGCAAAAAGCATGAGTGCTTTAAACGTATAGTTGAGCAGTGTTTCAAAACTGCGCATTGATGTTCTGAGTTTACTCTCTGGTTGTTGAGCATCCGAGATCTGGGAAGGAGAGGCCTGTGGTGATAAAGCCTCGTTTCCGGTCGTCAATATTTCTGGCGTTTGCATAACACTGATCCGTTCAGTAATGCGCCGGATAACCGTTGTTACAGAGAAGGTCCGCCGCTGCTGATTTGCGACCCCAGCAATATATTCATGCCGGGGACTTTGTAAAAAAGCCCCGGATCCGGGGCAAGAAGTGCAAGAATCAGTTAATGCCAGCGATCGCCCGCATCTTATTCATGATCTCAGTGCCAACGATTTCTTCCATGAACGGCCATTCTTTTTCATAAATAATGCTTTTAGCTTTTTCCAGCTCAGCAGGTGTCAGTTCAACAACATTGATGCCGTTTTCCTGAACTTTCGCTAAGAAACCTTCATCAATGCTTTGAGCTTCAGCCCACACTTTTGTCATGGTGGCAGTGGCAGCAGCGCGAATCTTTTGTTGCTCAGCATCTGACAGGCTGTCCATCCAGGTCTTATTTACTACCCAGAATGCATGCTCAAAGTAATCTTTCGTTAATACATAGCTTTCCAGAACATCTCGCATCTGCCAGATTTCGACAGACGGGCCAAAGGCACGTCCATCAACTGTACCTAGTTGTAATGCTGTGTAGAGTTCTGCGAATGGCATAGGGACAGCAGTGAATCCCCAGTTTTTGAAGCGTTCGATGGCGACTGGCGCAGGTGGTACCCGCATCTTGAATCCCTGAGCGTCTTCCAGGAAGCTGGTGGGTACGCGGTTAACACCTTTACGTACTGCCAGTGAACCGAAGCCAGTCGGAATAGTCCCCAGAATTTCTAAATCCAGATCACCGAGAATATCGTTATATACGTCGGTCATTTGTCCGTTGGGACCGTAGACTTTGCGAGCGTCGTCCCAGTTATCGACGACATAGGCCAGCCATGAAAGGTCCAGGCGAGGATCATATTCTGAAGCACCAAAACTCATCGTCATAGGAACGACGCCTTCCATGCTTTGTTCAAATATTGATGCCCAGTCTCCCAGATCACCACCTGGGTGGTAACTAACTTCGAGTTCAGAATTGCTGCTCTTCATCTCATTAATGAAGGTCTCTGAAGCCATATGGAAAATATGATCGGTAGGGTAGGCATGAGCCAGAATAAAATCATCTCCTGCGCTGGCCTGATTAGCCATTGGCAGTGATAAAACCGTAGCAGTTGTGCAAGCTGCAACCAAAGACTTGATAGTAGTTTTTATCGTCATAACGACCTCTAATATTTTTTGTTGGTCTGAGAAGTGTTCAGCCGGGTTCCGGACTGAATCGGTTGACGATTTTCAGTGATGACGGGGGCTGGATAAATTTCAAATAGGTTTAACTTAGTTAATTAAACGCTTAAGTAAGAGGAATAGCAGAGGATTTACAACGGATTAAAGGTCGTTTTTCGACAAGGGTTTGTTTTAGAAATATTCCAGTGAAATTGAAATTACACCGGTAATTGGCCGGTGTAACTTATTCACTGGAGAGTTTTTAGGGGGTTATTTTTCTTCAATTTTTTCTGCGTGAGCATATAAGCGGTTGATCAGTTCGCTGAACTGTTCCTGCTCTTCTTCGTTAAAACACTCCAGCAGTTTTTCTTCATAGGCAAATGAAACCGGTACGATTTCCCGGTATACGTCGCGGCCGGTAACAGACAAATTAAGGACTGACCGACGGCGGTCTTCGGCATCAAACTCACGTTCAATCAGTTTGCGTTGCAATAACTTAGCAATTGCCCGGCTGATAATGGATTTTTCGATCTGTGTTTTTACTGAAACAAAGTCTGCAGATGCATTTGGGTATTCACCAAGTACCGCCATGATGCGCCATTCCGTTACCGAGATACCAAATTTCCCCTGATAAGTAGCCGCAATAATGGTGCTGACTTTGTTAGAGAGTACAGACAACCGGTAGGGCATAAAGTCTTCGAGGGTGATGATATCAGGGGTGTCGTGAGTATTTTTCATAAGCTCTTCCGGGTCATAGCTTGACAATAGTTGCGATTACAACCAATAATTGTTGCATGAGCAACTATTGATTCAGATCAGTCTGTTTCAACAAAATAATAATTATATCGGGAGCATTACGCAGCGTCGCCGTACCTGTGGTTTTTGTTCTTCGAATAGCAGGAGCATAACATGGCAGACCTTTTTGAAAATCCAATGGGCCTGGATGGCTTTGAATTTGTAGAGTTTTCTGCAACTGAACGCGGCCAGTTGGAGCCTATTTTTGAGATGATGGGGTTTACCTGCATTGCGCGTCACAGGTCTAAAGATGCGGTTTTGTTCCGTCAGGGCGATATAAATTTCATTATTAATTATGAACCTCAGAGTAACGCTCATTATTTTGCTGAAGAGCATGGCCCATCCGCTTGTGGTATGGCGTTTAGGGTTAAAAATTCACACCATGCGTACCACCGAGCGTTGCAGTTAGGCGCTCAGCCAATCGAAGTGCCTACTGGCCCGATGGAATTACGTTTACCAGCCATTAAAGGCATTGGCGGCGCACCTTTGTATCTGATTGACCGATATGAGAACTGTAATTCAATTTACGATATCGATTTTGAATATTTTGATGGTGTGGATCGTCATCCGGAAGGTTGTGGTTTTAAGGTCATCGACCATCTGACACATAACGTCTATCGCGGCCGTATGGATTACTGGGCTGGTTTCTATGAAAAGATTTTCAACTTTCGTGAAATCCGCTACTTCGACATTAAAGGTGAGTACACCGGTCTGTTATCTAAAGCCATGACTGCGCCGGATGGCCGTATCCGTATTCCGTTAAATGAAGAGGCGTCTCAGGGCGGACAGATTGAAGAGTTTCTGATGGCGTATAACGGTGAAGGTATCCAGCACATTGCATTTTCCTGCGACAACTTACTGGAAGCCTGGGACAAACTGAAAGCGAAAGGTGTGAAGTTTATGACCCCACCACCTGAAACCTATTACGAGATGCTTGAAGAACGCTTACCTGGCCATGGTGAGCCTGTTGATGAATTGCAAAGCCGTGGAATATTGCTGGACGGTACTACCGAAGGTGATGAGCCGCGTCTGTTATTACAAATTTTTTCAGACACAGTGATTGGTCCGGTGTTCTTTGAATTTATTCAGCGTAAACAGGATGACGGCTTTGGCGAAGGTAATTTTAAAGCACTGTTTGAATCAATAGAGCGGGATCAGGTGGCACGGGGTGTTATTGATCAGCAACCTGATGCAGCAGCTGAACAGAAGCGCGTTTAAATGAATAAGGAGCCTGAGATGAATATTCAACGCATTCATCACGTCGCTTACCGGTGTAATAACGCCAAAGAAACAGTGACCTTTTATCAGCAAGTGCTGGGTATGGACTTTCAGCTGGCGATTGCAGAAAACGAAGTGCCTTCAACCAAAGCGCCGGATCCTTACATGCATGTATTCATGGATGCGGGTAATGGCAACGTACTGGCGTTTTTCGAAATACCGAATTCGCCACCTATGGGTAAAGATCCAAATACGCCTGCCTGGGTGCAGCATATTGCTTTTGAAGTTGCCGATATGGATGCCTTACTGGCGGCTAAGCAAAAGGTGCAGGATGCCGGGCTGGAAGTGATAGGTCCGGTCGAGCATACCATTTTTAAGTCAATTTACTTTTTTGACCCTAATGGCCATCGCCTTGAAATAGCTGCCAATACAGCGCAACCGGGCATGTTAGAAAAGCTGCATGAAGTAGCGCCGGCAATGCTCGATGAATGGGATCTGACCAAACGTGCACCTCAGCATGCAGCGTGGCTGCATGATTCTTCACAGACGATGAAATAACAACGAGAAAAACTATGAAACTGGCTTCTTTAAAGGGTGGACGCGACGGTCGTCTGGTAGTGGTTAATACCCAGATGGATCGCTGTGTGGCGGTGCCTGAAATTGCGGTAACTCTTCAATCTGCGCTTGATCACTGGAGTGATTGTGCACCTCAGTTGGCAGCTACATTTGCGGCGTTGGAAAGTGGTGATATTCAGGGTGAGGCATTTCAGCCTGAGATCTGCGCCTCGCCTTTACCACGTGCTTTTCACTGGGCAGATGGTTCTGCATATGTGAACCATGTGGAACTAGTACGCAAAGCACGTAATGCAGAAATACCGGATAGCTTTTGGGTTGACCCGCTGATGTATCAGGGTGGTTCAGATGCATTCATCGGTCCGCGTGATGATATTGAAGTAGCTGATGAAGCCTGGGGAATCGATTTTGAAGCTGAAGTCGCTGTGGTGCTGGATGATGTCCCTATGGGTGTATCGCCGCAAGCGGCGCTGCAACACATACAGCTGGTAATGCTGGTGAATGATGTTTCCCTACGTAATCTGATTCCTGGTGAGTTGGCCAAAGGCTTTGGTTTTTATCAGTCCAAGCCTTCCAGCGCATTTTCACCGGTGGCTGTTACGCCAGATATGCTGGGTGACGCCTGGCAGTCGGGTAAGCTGCACTTGCCTCTGAAAGCAGTACTGAACGGTGAATTGATCGGTGAGCCGAATGCTGGTGTGGATATGACGTTCGACTTCGGGCAACTGATTGCTCATGCTGCAAAAAGCCGGCCGCTAGCTGCAGGCACTATTATCGGTTCAGGCACTGTCTCCAATGTAGATCGCTCCAGTGGTTCCTGCTGTCTGGCTGAAGTACGGATGTTGGAAATTATTGCTGAGGGTAAGCCTGCAACTGAGTTTATGAAGTTCGGAGACCGGGTTCAGATTGATATGCACGATGCTGAAGGTAACTCAATATTTGGTGAAATTGATCAGCAGGTAAGCCGTTATGTTGCTCCATAATGCGCAGCAACTGGGGTCTGATGAACCTCTGTTGGGCACGGCCGACGTCAGGGGTGAGGAAGATCCTATCTTCGCTTTACTGCAAACCTACCGGCAGGATGAGCGTGACAATAAAGTTGATCTGGGAATCGGTGTGTACCGGGATTCGCTGAATCAGTCCCCCGTTTTTCGGGCGGTTAAAGCGGCGGAACAGTGGCGGGTAGATACCGAAGCCGACAAAGCCTATATCGGGCCGCTTGGTGATCAGGAGTTTTGCTCGGCTGTGACAGAACTTGCTCTGGGTAAATCATTAGCTGACTCGCTAAGATCACGGCTGGCCTGTGCACAAACGCCAGGTGGCGTAGGCGCATTGCGGTTAGCGTTCGAGTTGTTGGTGCAGACTAACCCTGACCTGTGTTTGTGGTTAAGTGATACAACCTGGCAAGTGCATCGGCCGATTGCGGAAGCTGCTGGTGCTAAGCAGGGGACTTACGTGTATTACGATGCTCAGGCAGGGCGGCAGGGCTTTGCGACTATGCTGGAGTCTTTACAGGCAGCCAAACCGGGCGATGCGATACTGCTGCAGGCTAGTTGCCATAATCCGACAGGGTTGGATTTATCGGCTGATGAGTGGCACAGCCTGGCGGCGTTTTGTAAACAGCGTCAGCTCTTGCCAATTATTGATATGGCCTATCATGGCTTGGGCAACGGACTGGAACAAGATGCTGAAGGTCTGCGAATTATGGCGCAGGCGATGCCTGAATTGTTGTTGTGTTACACCTGCTCGAAGAACTTCGGCCTGTACCGGGACCGAACCGGAATGGTGGCGGCGCTGGCGCAGAACGAATCGTTACAAAAGATACTGATGCAGCAGTGGATGCAGCTGGCGACACGGCATTATTTTACGCCTCCGGCCCATGGTGCAATGCTGGTAAGGCGGATTCTGCAGGATGCAGATTTACGGGGTATTTGGCAGCAGGAGCTGGACAGTATTTATATCCGGCTACAGTGGGTGCGTGAACAATTATGCAGTGCACTGAGGCAAGCTGTACCACAAAAAAACTGGCAGTTTTTACATGATGGTCAGGGCATGTTTGCGCTGTTTCCGTTAACTCTGGCGGAGATTAAGCATCTGCAAAAAATATACGGTGTCTATATTGTCAGTAACGGTCGGGTGAATTTGTCAGGCTTTAATGAGGCTAACTTGCCAACAATTGTTGCCAGTATTGCTGCAACGGTCGAGACACTGGAGGCCTCTGATTATCAGGAGTTAGCATGCTAGAACTCTATAGTTATTACCGATCATCTGCTGCGTATCGGGTGCGCATTGCACTGGCATATAAAGGGCTGCAGTGGGCACAAATTCCGGTTAATTTACTAACGTCAGAACAGCAGGACCAGACTTATCTGGAGTTGAATCCGCAAGGCTTAGTACCTGCACTTCAAACGGATCAGCATTTGTTAACCCAGTCGCTGGCCATTATTGAGTATCTGGAGGATGTTTATCCGGCAGCTCCTTTGTTACCGATTGATTCTCAGGCTAGAGCCCGGGTCAGAAGTCTGGCTCAGCAGATTGCGGTTGATCTGCATCCGCTGAATAATTTGCGGGTATTGAAGTACCTGCAAAATGATCTGGGGTTATCTGACAAAGATAAGATGAAGTGGTATCGGCACTGGATAGATGTTGGTTTCACTGCACTGGAAAAAAGCCTTGAAGACAGTGGTTCTGAAGGGAAGTTTTGTTTTGGTGATTCAGTGACGCTGGTGGATATTTGCCTGATACCTCAGGTATATAACGCGAAGCGGTTTGAATGTGATTTGAGTGCATTTCCGTTGATAGAGTCGGTTTGGAAGCATTGTAACCGGCAACCGGCGTTCAAACAGGCACAGCCGGAGCAACAGCCGGACTGTATCGGTTGATGATTGAAGTTAATCGATATCCCTTCTATGACAGCAAAATTAGAAAGCATTTACATTGCACAATAAAAATATAATTATCTTTTAAGACTAGTATGGTTGGTTATCATTCATGAAATGATAGCCAACCATTTTTCTGTTCAAGTGTTTTTAGATTTATTTTTTCAGCTTAACAACGTCACCAACAAGAGTAACACCGGCCATTATTGCACCAGCACCGCATTTGAAAGTGCTACTGCTGGATGTCATGTTATTTCTATAGTTTGAACGAATATTAATTACGGCGTCTCCACCTTCTTTAATTGCTCGCTCCCGAAAAGATTTCATTGCCGAGGCGAACGCCCATTGACATGCCTCTTTATCGCTTTTTGCGAAAGCATTAGTTTTTTTGTTGCTTTGATATTCGCCTAATGATTTTGCAACTTTCGGATGCTTCTGACCTGCAAAGAAGAAACTCACATCACTTCCGACTGCAGATGATATTTTTTTAACTGACATTGCTTCTGCTACCGAATAATCCGCAATATCATCTCGTGCAACAGAAAACATTGAAGTGGTTGCTAAAAGTATAAACAGTACAGTTTTTTTCATGAGGATTTCCTTAAGGTAAATATTGTAACTCTTTCAGCAGAGAGGGGAGGCCTGCTACCTGCTTGTGTTAGTCACTTCTAAATTCGTAGCTTGTTTATTGAATAAATTCATCATGTGACACGTAACTCACTTTGAGTGAATACCTGCAAGTTTTGTTACATGACAAAGTAAATCTTAAATTGATAAGTATGTAATGCTAGATATTGAATTTGCCGTAATTATAAAATTTCTATGACTAATTTCGTGTAGGAATAGATTCAGCGAGGGGAAGAAAAGGAATGATGGCGTTCATCCTGAATACCCGTCTGAACTGCCTACGTTTCGAAGGTCAGTTGAAATCACAGACTATAATACGGGTACTCCGATTACCCATCAGGCTGAACTATATCGCAGTCACTGCATAAATTACTAGAGCATGTAGTGTTAGCTGTCGCGAGTTAGGGAAGCTGGTGGATATTTGCCTGATACCTCAGGTATATAACGCGAAGCGGTTTGAATGTGATTTGCGTGCATTTCCGTTGATAGAGTCGGTTTGGAAACATTGTAACCGGCAACCGGCGTTCAAACAGGCACAGCCGGAGCAACAGCCGGACTGTATCGGTTGATGCCTTTCGCTGATTTGTGCGGACAATCAAAAACCACCTCAGTTGAGGTGGTTTTTTGTGTCAGGTAGGTAAGAACTTAACAGTGAGTGCTTAATTGAAAGGGCTTAACAACAAGTACCGCTGGCACAGGCGCTGTCGGCGTTGTTGCTTCCCTCAGGTGCGCATTTTTCCTGATTACCGAGCCAGGTCTGCTCGGACAGATAGAAATCGGTAAATGCAGGCTCAAAATCCTTAGCTACAGAAGCCTCTGCTAAGCCTGTTTTCATAACCGCTGTTTGCCATGCCTGCACGTTTGGAAAACCTTTTAGCAGATTATATCCGGTATGCCGCTGAATAATCTCAGCACGGTGCAGTAGTGGTAACCAGGCAATATCAATATTGCTTAACTGTTCACCTTTAAAAAAGGAGCCCTCAGAAGAATTATTGGTAAAAGTACCGCTAGTCAGCTGTTTTTCTGCCTTGGCGAAGGCTTTCCCCAGCTTTTCGGTACGCTCAGTGAGAATTTCTTTATCGCCGCTGCGCATGGTGCTGCACTGAACCAGATAATGTTTGCTGGCCTGATAACTCCAGGCGCGGTCAAAGGCGCGATCTTCAGGAGAAAGATCTGTTTCAATTGGTGCAAAGATTTCGTCGATGTATTCGATAATTGCATCTGACTCGAACAGGGCTTGACCTGATTCGGTGATCAGAATTGGTACCTGGCCGGTAGGAGACAGTTCCAGAAACCATTCCGGTTTGTCTTTCAGGCTGATGTATTCCAGTTCATAGGGAACATTCTTTGCTTCCAGTAAACCGGTGACGCGCTGAACGAATGGGCAGATTTTGAAGCTGACAATTTTGATCATTTTGATGAATTCCGTCTTGAATGAATTTGCCTGTTAAGACGGGCAGGTTGAAAAAAAGACGAAATTCAATATAAAAAGTTCGACAGAAATGGGCTTTAACACTTTTTACAATGTGTGCCTTTTGGGGTGAACTCCATGATATTACCCTGCTGGTCAAGGTTCAGATGACAACAGTCTTCAAACAGACCACGTAACAGCGTACGGGATTTCTGTACCCGGGATTTCAGTGTGGAATAAGCAATACCAAGTTGTGCCGCGTGTTCTTTTTGAGAGTGTCCGTGGATGTCGATGGCCATGAGCAGTGCTGCATTTTCTTCTGGCAGTGCGTTAATAAAAGGCTCAATACAGTCCACCAGCGTTGGCTGATCAGGATGACTGTCTTGTTTTTCCTGGAGAGTTTCCAGAAAACTTTCCAGATCAGAAGAATCGGTATTAAATTCTTTACGGGTACCTTTTCGGCGATAGAAATCAATCAGGCTATGATTAGCAATCTGGAACAGCCAGCCTTTAATACTGCCTTGTGACTGTAAAGCGCTGAGGTTTTGGTAACTCTTGATCAAAATATCTTGCAGGAGATCATCGGCATCAGCCGGATCATTTATCCGTGAATAAAGGAAGGCTTTCAGGCTGGCCTGATACTCGGCCCAGACAGTTTCTATATTCATACGCAAATCCTGATGTTTGTTCGCGAAGTATCGCGGCTACCCGGTTAAATTATTTCAGACTAGTTGTATAAAGACGAATTAGTTTTGAAAAAGACGATGCTCAGATGTAAATAATTATAAAAAATATAAAACACTTTATTTTCAGTAAGATGTACTGAAAAGTACCTGAGTACTGATTAGTACTTACTTATCGGTCTGGCCGATAAAGGCTAGGATATTGGCAGATAATATTTGAGGATACCTGAATGCAGCTAAATGCGGACTTTACGCTTCCCGCCAGTGCCAAACCTGTTGATACAGACTGGGTCGCTTCACCGATGCAAGGTGTTGATCGCTGTATGCTGGATCGTTTGGGGCATGATGGAGCACGGGCAACTTCGATTGTACGTTATGCGCCAGGCAGTAAGTTTTCGCCGCATATTCATCATGGTGGTGAAGAGTTTCTGGTTTTAGAAGGTGTGTTTCAGGATGAACACGGTGATTACCCACCGGGGACTTATGTGCGAAATCCACCAACATCCAGCCATACGCCCGGAGCAGCACAAGGCTGTGTGATTTTTGTCAAACTGGGTCAGTTTGACTTATCGGACCGGACTTTTGCACGGATTAACACCCACAAGATTGGTTGTTTGCCTGACCCGGTTCGTAATGGAGTAGCCGTTACACCTTTATATGAAGATGGCAGGGAAAGAGTTCAGCTAGAAACCTGTGAACCGGGTGTTAGTTTTGAACTGGGGGATCGGGGTGGTATCGAAGTGCTGGTGGTTGAGGGCTGCCTGACGATGAATTCTGGAGAAACAGCTGATAGTGATTACAGTTTTACGGCTAATGGCTGGCTGCGTCTACCTGCTGAAAAATATGCACAGGTAATTGTTGGCGACAATGGTGCAAAACTTTGGGTTAAACGTGGCCATTTAACTGAAGACGTTCTACAGACATCGGCCTTTATTCATTTGGAAGCAGCCCGGAAAGCCAGTCAATGATTCTGACAGATGTTGCCATTATTGGCGGCGGTCTCAGTGGGTTATATCTGGCGTCTCAGTTAGAAGCTGCTGGTGTTGATTATCGTCTGATTGAGGCCCGTTCGCGTTTTGGCGGCAGGATTCTGTGTGCGGATGCTAATCATCCGGCTGAGCACTTACGGGGTTATGATCTGGGACCTTCGTGGTTCTGGCAAGGCCAGCCTCGTATCGCAAGCCTTATTAAATCGGCGGGTCTAACGAGTTATGCACAGTACAGCCAGGGTGATCTGGTATTCGAAGAAGCAGGGCAGATACGCCACCTGAACTTTTCCACCATGGAAGGTGCATTACGCGTTGAGCAAGGCATGGGAGGGCTGATCAGCTTTTTACTTAGTAAGCTTAATGCTGACAAGTTAATGCCAGGGGAGGCTGTTGGGAATATTCGTCAATTAGCAAACAGTGATAGTGGTTTTAACTGGCAACTGACGCTTAACAACAGCGAAAGTGAACAGACTCAGCTCGCTGCAAAAGCCGTTGTATTGGCCGTACCGCCCAGGGTAGTTGATGAAGTGATTCATTTTGAACCTGCATTGCCAGTATATGTGCGTCAGAGTTTACAAAGCATTCCGACCTGGATGGGGCGGTTTACCAAAGTAATTGCTGAATACGAAACGCCATTCTGGCGTGATATGCAGTTATCTGGAGATGCTATTAGCCGCACGGGTCCGCTACAGGAAATTCATGATGCGACACTGGCTGGATCAACAACTGGTGCGTTGTTTGGTTTCATGCAGCAGTTACCCCGTAATACCGACCCGCAGATATTGCGGCAACAAGTAACGGAGCAGTTAACCAGACTGTTTGGCCCTATGGCGGCAAAACCAGTGAATGTCTGGCTACAGAATTGGTCTGCTGAAAAATATTCTGCAACGTCTGAAGACTGGCGTGAGAACCTGACTGGGCATCCTCAATATAGCATGCCAGCGAATCTTGAAGGGCTGTCTGAGCAGGGGCTGTTATTCATATCTACGGAAATGTCCCACTATGCTGGCGGTTTGATTGAAGGCGCTCTTGAGGCTGCTGATACCGGTTTGAGCCGCTTAAAAATACTTGGGTTGGTTTAGTAAGTTATCGTTTTTACTGGTGTTTTTGGGTGGTCGAGAGTAGCTAGCCTTCTGCAGGGAGGGCGTTGATGGGCTACTGTGTAGAAAAAGGTCATAGCTGGGATGACGTTTATCTATACGGAGTACGCACATGAATGCAGATTCTCTGGTTATTTTGTTAGTGATAGCGCTGGTGATGGGGTTTATTTTGGCGGTTTATAACCAACATACTACTGCTAAAAAAATAACTGACGCCAAGCATGAATATTTCACCCGTTTATTTCTCTGGCCGCAGGGTGAACATACTCGCTGGGAAGCCGAGCAGGATGTTGTCTCCGGGCTGGCTGATGGTGTGGTGAGTGTGGCCGCCGAAGATAACTATCAACAGGTGTCCGGTGCAGAGCCTTCGGATGCTGAAGTCGCTTTTAGTAAACGGTTTTTAGGTAATCTCAGTCTGTTGCTTCCTTATGCTCAGGAAGGTGTTAGGCATGGCTGGCAAACCTGGTTTCAAGAAGAGTTACCCGCTGACTGGCAACGGTTTTTCATTATTGATGGCTTTACAGTACCTGTGGGTGGAGAAATTGATAAACCCTGGGAGATAACTCTCTACTGTGAAAAAGCAGAACACTATTTCTGTGTAGCCGTCCGGGATGGCCGTTCACAGCTACTGAGTATTGATGGCTGATTAAAGGTCTAAAATATAGGTCGGAGATATCGAAAGGATTTAAGAGCACAGGGAGCGAATGATGATCTAACGATATCGTGAAGGGAATTGTAAATCAGCGTTGCCTTGGAGCCTTACATGGAAGACTTTGATCTGTGGAAGTTTGTTTTAGAGTTTGTGGATTTACTGTCTAAAGTTGCACAAACGGCTCTGGCCGGCTTTGGCGCCTGGCTCGCCTGGAAAACTTTTCTTAAAGAAGAAGATCAGGAAGCAGATGTTATTGATGAAGGCGCACCGGTTGCCTTTGATCCCGCTGACCTGAAAGTCTTTGAAACGTCAAAACAGACAACCTGGTTGAAAAAGACAGTTAACGGTATTGAATGTCATCTGGATGATAATCGCGAAGGCAAACGTAACGGACATCGCTGGACTTTATCAAATAAAGAAGTCACCCAGATTTTGGCAAGCGGAGATATTTACGTTAATCCCGGATTTAAAATCCGTACCGGATTGCTATCAATAGGGCACCATACTAACTGGCTTTATTCTAAGCGCCTGTATCCAGACCCGGCCGGATTACATCATAAAGTAGTGGAGTTACTGCGGGCTTTGCAGCAGTGAATGATGAGGATAACCAGAGTTAATCTGTTTCCAGCCGTTTCCCAAAGCTGATTACAGGATCTTCCAGATAGCCAATAGCCCGGTAGAATGCCAGTACTTCAGTGTTTGTATCCCTAATCTGCAGGTTTATTTTCGGACAACCTAACGCCTGTAAGCGGTGTTCAATTTCCAGCATCAGCAGACGTGCATATCCACAGCGCTGCTGTGAGGGATGTACTGCCAGATAATTAATCCAGCCGCGGTGACCTTCGTATCCCCCCATAATACTGGCGATGATTTTGCCACTAGAGTTATAACCGACCAGAAATAACTCCGGCTGGATATTGAGTTTACGGCAGATATCTTTTGCCGGATTATTTTGTGGCTTAACCAGTCCGCAATCGCTCCAGAGTTGGATGACGTCTGTCTGATCATTTATATGAAATGGTCGAATCTGCATACGGCTCTCTGATATTCAGATAAGGGCGGGATTAGCTTTGGAATTCACGCTGCATCGGTTGGGAAATAATACCTGCACATTCTTCCAGTTTTCCAGTGATATGAAAGCCATACTGTTCATAAGCCGGTATCGAAGGAACTGATGCCATGACAGTAACGGTATCAGCTTCACGGTGATCCAGTAAGGCTTTGATAAGTGCCTGACCGACGCCTTTTCGTTGGAACTGAGGTTCCACAAAGAGTAAGCCAATATGCCTGCCTTCTCTGATTGAACCCACCCCGATGACCTGATGATCTTGCTCTGCAACTAACAGTAAGGCGCCATTTTTTTGATACTGCCGCAGTGAATCTGCAGCGACAACGTCCCGGAAACTTTCGATGCCGTGACGTGGCAGTGTCTGAGCAACTGTATGAAAAAAAGCCGCCATAATCAGCTCGGAAGCATACTCTGCTTCACAGATGTGCATTGGCCGTATATTCATTGTTGTGTCTCGGAGGTTGTTACCGGGCCAGAGGGTTAGATTAAGTATTATTGAATATGACAGATCTGGCAAAGTTACTGGATCCGGCTTGGATTCAGTGCGGTTTTATTCATGGATAAAGATTATATCTGCATTTGTATTGTAAATAATTACATTAATACTATTAACTTCAATTATGTTTTTTTGAGGCTTAGT
This sequence comes from Aliamphritea ceti, assembly GCF_024347215.1. NCBI lineage: Bacteria > Pseudomonadati > Pseudomonadota > Gammaproteobacteria > Oceanospirillales > Oceanospirillaceae > Aliamphritea > Aliamphritea ceti. Next base: position 3,983,814 of record NZ_AP025282.1, on the reverse strand, counting down.
CTGTAATTAGTAACTGATAGTTACTCTTTAATCATATTTATCAGTACGTGCCTAGTGATAGGTCACGGCATAAGAATAAGAGGACTTAAGCATGCAAATGCCGCATACATTGCCAATTCCGAACGGCGACAAGGTTCGGCCAACTTTTTCAATGGAGGAAATGAATTCCCGTTTGCAGAAGTTGCGTCAACATATGGCCGCTAATGATATTGATGCTGTGTTGTTTACGTCATATCACAATATCAATTATTACAGCGACTTCGTATATTGCCGTTTTGGTCGTGACTATGGCTTAGTGGTTACTCAGGATGATTTCACCACCGTGACCGCTAATATCGATTCTGGTCAGCCTTATCGCCGTAATTTATTGGGAGATAATGTCGTTTATACCGATTGGCACAAAGACAATTTCTTTTATGCGGTTAAGCAACTGATCAAAGACGGCGGTAAAGTCGGTGTTGAGTTTGATCATATGCCGTTGCAAAACCTGGATAAAATGAAAGCGATTTTGCCGCAAGCAAACTTTGTTGATATTGCTGCTCCAACGATGGAAATGCGGCTTATAAAGTCACCTGAAGAGATAGCGTTAATTAAGCAGGGTGCTCGCATTGCTGATGTGGGTGGTGCTGCAATTCGTGATGCTATTGCGGTGGGTGTGCCTGAGTACGAAATTGCTCTGGCGGGTGTACAGGCGATGGTACGGGAAATTGCCGGGACTTTTCCGCACGGTGAGCTGATGGATACCTGGGTATGGTTCCAGTCAGGTATTAATACTGATGGTGCACATAACCCGGTGACCAGCCGTAAAGTTGAGGCTGGAGACATACTTAGCCTTAATACCTTCCCTATGATTGCTGGTTATTACACCGCACTGGAACGTACTTTGTTCTCTGAGTATGCGTCTGACCGTCATCTGGAATTGTGGGAAATTAACTGCAAAGTTCACCGTCGAGGCCTTGAATTAATTCAACCGGGTGCTCGTTGCTGCGATATCGTCGCTGAATTGAATGAGATTTTCCTAGAGCATGATGTGCTGAAATATCGTTCATTCGGCTACGGTCATTCCTTCGGTACCCTGAGCCATTATTACGGTCGTGAGGCAGGTCTGGAGTTACGTGAAGATGTCGATACTGTGCTGGAACCAGGCATGGTTGTCTCTATGGAACCTATGCTTATGTTGCCTGAAGGTCTGGCTGGTGCGGGCGGTTATCGTGAGCACGATATTTTAGTGGTAGGTGAAAATGCTGCCGAGAATATCACTCGCTTCCCGTTTGGTCCTGAGCACAACATTATTAAAGGATAATAATCTCTAGTTCCTGAACAAAATATTAGCCATCGTGAGGAGTCTTTGTCCGGTGGCTAATAATTACACAATAACAAAAAAGGGAGCACACTCCCTGAGGTTGTATGTATGATTATTAAGAATGGACTGATAAAGGGGATCAACCCTTATATAGTCTTTATCTCATTGGCTTTAATAGCTGCCTTCACCTTGTATACGATCACATTTCCTGAACACTCTACAGCCCTCATTGACGAAACCCGCACATTTATCACTCTGTCTGCAAATGCCTGGTACGTCGGTTTAGCCGCGTTTTTCCTGATCTTTTGTGCCTGGTTGGCATTCAGTGAACACGGCAAGATACGTTTGGGTGACGATAATGACCGTCCTGAATTCAGCTACTTTGCCTGGTTTGCGATGCTATATGCCGCAGGTCAGGGAATTGGCATTATATTCTGGTCTATAGCCGAACCTATTTTCCATTTTTCAAGCGGTACTCCTTTCTCTGAGGCTGTCAGTAATGAGGTTGCTGCCGAAGAGGCCATGAAAGTGACGTTTTTTCACTGGGGGTTAAATGCCTGGGCTATATATTGTGTAGTTGGCATTTCTCTGGCGTTTGTCGCTTATCGACTTAAAAAACCCTTAAGTATTCGCTATACCTTATACCCATTGTTGGGTGAAAAGGTAAATGGCTGGATAGGCGTCACTGTTGATGTTATCGCTATTTTCGCAACACTATTCGGGATTGCTACTTCTTTGGGGTTAGGGGTACAGCAGATCAACGCAGGTTTAAATGCTATCTGGGATATTCCACAAACCCTGTTTGTTCAGCTGGTTTTGATCGTTGTTATCAGTATTTGTGCACTTATTTCAGTACTGACTGGTTTGAAGCGGGGTATTAAGTACCTTTCAATGTCCAATATGTGGTTAACCATTATTTTGTTATTGTTTTTTCTGCTGTTGGGCCCAACCGTATATATCGTTAAATTACTTGTCAGCGCAACCGTGGACTATATGGTTAATCTGGTACCGATGAATGCCTTTATTGAGCCGCAAACCCAGTCTTGGGGCGATGCTGATGCCAGCTGGAAGAACATGTGGCAGGGCTGGTGGACGGTATTTTACTGGGGCTGGTGGATGTCTTGGGCGCCTTTTGTTGGTGTGTTTATCGCACGTGTATCTAAAGGTCGTACTATTCGTGAGTTTATCTTTGGTGTAGTGGGGGTTTCCTCGTTACTGTCTTTTGTATGGTTGGTAGCTTACGGCGGAACAGCTCTGAATATAGATTTAAACACTGCAGGCACTATTACTGAGACGGTAAAAGCGAATGTTGCCGATGCTTTGTATGCAACAATTAATGGTATGGATGTAGGTATTGTTGGCTATATAGCAACAATTGCCGGTACTTTATTAGTATCTACATACTTTATTACGTCTTCTGACTCAGGAACTTTAGTACTGACAACTATCATGAGCGAAGGCGATGAACATCCTTTAAAGCGGCATCGTATTTTCTGGGGTGTGATTCAGGGAGCGACTGCTGCGGTGCTATTAGTTGCAGGTGGTAATGCGGCGCTAAGTACCCTTCAGACGGCCTCAATTACAGCGGCACTGCCTTTTTCTTTCATCATGGTTTTGATGTGTGTTGCACTGGCTAAAGGTGTCAGGGAAGAATCTAAATTAATACAGATGAAAGCTTCTGTTTCTACATCTTAAGGAGTTAGACATGGTTAGATTAGAAGATATGGACTGGCAAACATATGAGAAGAAAGTCTCAGATGGAAGCGCTGTCATTATGTTACCTATAGGTGCAATTGAACAGCATGGTCCGCATATGTCCATGAATCCTGATGTGCTTATTCCGCAAGCGATCTCAGAGGGGGTAGCGAAGGCTTTCGATAATGTTTTAGTCGCTCATCCTATTTCTTATGGTTATAAGTCACAAGTGAAGTCAGGTGGAGGCAACTTTTTCCCAGGTACTACCTGCATTAGCGGTAAAACTCTTATTGATACTATTAAGGATGTTGTTGTTGCTTATGCCCGGCACGGAAACCGAAAGTTTGTGTTGGTTAACGGGCATTACGAAAACTCAATGTTTGTGGTTGAAGGTATCGAGCTGGCGTTAGAGAAACTTCGTATTGATGATATTCATGCTGAGGTTATCTTGTTGTCATACTGGGATTTTGTGACTGATGATACGATCAAAACTGTTTTCCCGGATGGATTTACTGGCTGGGATGTTGAGCATGGAGGGGTTTTGGAAACCTCATTAATGCTGTATTTACATCCCGAATTGGTTGATATGGAAAAAGTAATTGATCATCAACCGGCGACGTTTCCTCCTTATGACGTATTCCCTGCTGATCAAAGTTGGGTGCCGGAAAGCGGTACATTGTCTTCAGCAAAAAAGGCGACTGTTGAATACGGTGAATTGTTGTTTCAGGTCTGCATTGAGGGTATAGCAACGGGCATCAAGGAACGTTTCAAGTAAAGCTAACTGCGGGTGCCTTCAATATGAAGGCACCTGATTACATAGAGTCAGAAAATTCTTTGTTTTGAATCAGCCCGCGTTTTAAGTGTTTTAGCAACAGTTCTGCGGCTGGAGATAAACTACTTTTTTCATAGTTAAATCCAATCGTTACTTTACCTAGTTCAGGTAAGTTTCCGTCTGTTTGCTCTGCGATTAAATTTTTGGGCATGGTGTTTAAAGACAAAGCACTTATTCCAAGGCCTGCTTCAATAGCAGATTTAATTCCCAATAAACTGGATGAACAATAGAGCACTCGCCAGGGAATGTTGGCATCGTTTAGTGCCTGGGTAATGTGTTGGCGGTAAATACAGCCTTGTGGATACAAAACTAAAGGTAGCGGTTGGTTATTTGGCAAGCTGAAGGTAGGCCCGATTGCCCAGGAAAGTGGTTCAACAATATAGTCGCCGTCACTGAAGTCATGATTTGGGTATTCATCCATAGTCATGACAAAGTCGAAGGTACCTTTTTTATAAGCGTTTCTTAAGTTAATACTGACATCGGAATGAACATCTAATGTGACATCAGGGTACGCACGGGAGAAGTTTGATAACAACACCGGCAGAAAAGATACTTCAAAGTCATTGGGAGTACCTAGCCGGACTGAGCCACTTAGAGCCGGTGCGGAAAGGCGTGAACAAGCCGTGTCATTCATCTCGAGAATTTTACGCGCATAGCTGTATAGGATGGCGCCTTCTTCAGTGAGTTTAAGGCCTCCAACGCGGTTGAATAACGTAACTTCGAGCATTTCCTCGAGGCGCTTTATTTGCAGGCTAATGGCAGGTTGTGAGCGGCCTAGTAAGTCTCCAGCCTGAGTAAAACCGCCCAGATCATTAATAGTAGTGAATGTGCGCAGGAGATCCATGGGAAGGTTTTTCATTTAATAATTCCTGGCGTGTTTGTTGAAGGCAATCCCATAGTCTGTTGCTGAAAGGCTAAGAGATATATGCGAATAATTATATCAAATGATATCTATATTAATATTTGTTTTGTAAATGCTTGTTGATTCAGATACTGCTTGAAATAGCAGGGGTGATGTATGGAAATTAAACACAATGGTACTGCAAAAGGGCTGAGTTCGAGTGCTGGTTTGAGATCAGTTTCTAAACCTGTGAATGTTGGTTTTATCTTATTGGAACACTTCAGTTTGATGGCATTTACTGCAGCGTGTGATGTTTTAGTAACGGCTAATCTTGTCCACCAGGCCGATGCTGAACACTACCAAATAACAAGTTTTGGGCTGTATCAAGATAAGGTTGTCAGTGATCTTGGTATTGAAATAAGTACAGCAGGGAACATACAAAATATAGCTAACAATTTCCCCGATATTCTGATTGTTTGCGGAGGCTTTCGCTGTTCTTTGGCTGAAGAGCATCGTTTGTCGTTGTTATTGCGCCGAGCTCATACTCAGGGAGTGGTGTTAGGAGGTATCTGGAATGGGGCGATCAGTTTGGCGTATGCGGGTGTGTTGGCCGATATTGCTTTTAGTCTGCACCCTGATAATCATGCTTTGTTAAGGGAGCAATGTCCGCTCTTAAATTTAACAGATAAGAGTTATCAGATAGACAGCAACTTCCTTACCTGCGCGGGCGCTTCAAGTGCACTGGATATGATGATGCAGTTAGTCACGTGTTTACAAGGTAGTGCTATAACCCGGGCTGTCGAAGAAATACTTAGTTGCGATCGTTTTGCAGTAAGAACTGATTTGACAGGAAGTAATGCGGTTGCGATGTCTGCGCAAAACACAAGTTTGCCTGAACATTTGCAAACTGTTATTCAGCTAATGAATGGCAATATTGAGGAGCCTTTGAGTATTGAGGAACTCGCCAGTTTGTCAGACCTTTCCCGAAGACAGGTTGAACGCTTATTTCAGCAGCATCTGGATGTGCCGCCGTCGCGTTATTATCTGCAGTTACGCATCAGATATGCCAGAGACTTACTATTACAAAGCCGTATATCAGTGACTGATATTGCAGTTGCCTGCGGTTTCGTGTCTTCCAGTCATTTCAGTAACTGTTTTAAAAATTTCTTCGGCTTAGCGCCTACAGACTTTCGTGAGCAACAATTACACCGAAAGGCTTAATGAGCCGTTTCAACGATACAGTTCTTCCGGGCTGTATTTGAGTTCCAGCGGCAGCCGCTGTTTGCGGGTCATGCCTTTCAGAACCAACCCGTAAGAACGGTCTACCATGCGCTGCACTTCACCAGCGGGAACTGAACCGTCAAGTATTACAGTATTCCAGTGGCGTTTATTCATGTGATAACCGGCTTTTACTGCAGTGAAAATATCTCGCAACATCTGGGCTTCCTGAGGATCGCACTTCAGATTCATATGCGGAGCAGGAGAGCCGTCATCAGCTTTATCCATCGATAGCGTTGCATACATCTTGCCGCATACTTTGAACACTGCTACGTCAGGGGTGAACGGGAAATCTTCTTCTGCTTCCGGGCGGCTGAGCAGATAGTCGCGGGTTGTTTTGTAGTCCATCATGCTGGTGCTCCTTTTGTTAGCTAAATACTAACGTATAGATGTGTCCGTTGAACAGATTGCCGTTAACAGGCAAAAGATGATTGTTTTTAGCGGCAAGAGCGGTTGTCGGATAGTTAGTTGTATTTGCCGTATTTCCCTTATGTGAGCAGGGCCTTTCAGGGTATTTTCTTTGCTTTTTGTGACCTCTCTAAACGCTTAAGCGACACCCGCATAATGCTGTCTTGCTTTGCTATTATTATTGAGGTATCTAGAAGCCTGTGAGCCGGTTAACACCTGCTGATAAGTTCTATGGCCTATTGCCGTTTTAATGCTGTGCTACAAGAGATAATTATAATGAAAATCGATGAGTCAATGATCGCCGAATCCGATGGCGAACTGAAATCCGACGAGCAGTTAATTGCTGAGGCTGAAATGACTCCCTGCATGGGCGTGTGTGTTGCCGATGGCAATACCGGCTGGTGTTTTGGCTGTGGTCGTACACAAGTTGAAATTGATGACTGGCAGATGTTTGATGCGGCTACTAAGACAGATCTTGGTGTTGAGCTGAAAGGCCGTGTATCGGAGCTGCTTGAGCGCCGTAAGGCTGAGCGTGCTGCCGGCGGCGGTGCCAGCGCTCGTCGTGGTCGAAATCGTCGTTTAAAAGTATAAGTTTTAACTTTTACATTTTAAGAGCCACGATATTTTCTTTGTCGGTGATGCGTGCCAGGGCATCACTGCATTAAATCCGTTTTGCTTGAATTCCTGCATTGTATAACCCGGTTGACCGGGCTGTGTGATGCTGCGGATGCATTATTTTTTCAGGGGTAAACTATGGCGTTTCGTTTGGGTATTGATACCGGTGGTACTTATACCGATGCGGTCATCATGAATGATCAAAATAAGATTGTGGCGACTTTTAAGAGCCTTACTACACGTCATGATCTGACCATTGGTATTGGTAATGCTTTATCGGGATTACCGAAAGAATATCTGACCGACGTTACCCTGATAGCGTTGTCGACAACGTTAACTACTAACTCTGTAGTGGAAGGGCATGGTGCACCTGTATGCGTCATGTTGCCGGGCTATACCCCGAGCCAGGTGACTAAAAGTGGCCTGCTGGATATGGTTAGTGATGATGCCGCGCTGGTTATGGCGGGCGGTCATGGAGCAACGGGTGATGAAGCTGAGCCACTGGATCTTGAAGCTGCCCGTAACTTTATTCTGGCGCAGAAAGATAAAGTATCCGCGTTTGCTATTTCCAGTATGTTTGGTACCCGTAACGCCAGCCATGAAATTCAATTACGTGAATTAGTAAATGAGCTTTCTGGCAAACCTGTGGCGTGTGGTCATGAACTGGCCAGTAGCCTGGGGGCGCCTCAGCGTGCATTGACGGCGGTACTGAATGCCAGAATGGTTCCTTACATTCAGAAGCTGATTAACGCGCTGAAACAGATCGTCGGCGAACATAAAATTGATGCACCACTGATGATCGTTAAGGGTGACGGTTCACTGGTGAATACGCAAACTGCTCTGCAGCAGCCGGTAGCGACAGTCTTGTCTGGCCCTGCGGCGAGTGTTGTAGGTGCTTGCGCGCTGAGTGGCCTGAAGAATGCCGTAGTTGCTGACATGGGTGGCACAACCACTGATATCGCAATTGTCACTGATGGTAAGCCTGAACTTTGTTCAGATGGCGCCCGTGTTGGTGACTGGCAGCCAATGGTTGAAGCGGTACGTATTTATGCGATCGGTTTGGGGGGCGACAGTGAAGTGGCGTTCAGCACCAGCGAAGGTTTTGCGATAGGGCCGCGCCGGGTTGTGCCTATGTGTTTGCTGGGTAAACAATATCCCTGGGTAAAAGAGCGCCTGCAGCATCAGCTTAATGCGTACCCAAATGCCCGTAACAACCGTTTTGTTATGCGTTTGGAAAGTAATGAAGAAATGTTGGCTAACCTGACACCGGACGAAGCCTATGCCTGGGAACGTTTAGGTGAAGGGCCAATTGAGCTGGATAAGGCTGTTGAGGAAAACCGACATTTGGCGCGGGCGTTAGCACGGCTACAGCGTGCAGGTTTGGCTATATACAGTGGGTTTACGCCTTCAGATGCCTCTCACGTATTAGGGCTTAGTGACCACTGGTGTAAAGAAACTGCCGAAATAGCAGCGAAAATCTGGGCAAACCAGTTACGTAATCTGTATGGCATGGGAACCTGGCCGCCGGGTGATGCGGTATCGCCGTGTCAGGAGGTTTACGAGCTTGTTATTAAGAAGATCAGCCATGTTCTGATTGAGTCTGGTTTACATCAGACAGGCAAGATGAGTGCTCATAAGGCGAAAAGTATGGCCGGCTTACTGGCTGATCTGGTACTGGACGGTAATAAAGAAGAGTCCAGCAATCCATTATTTAAGGTAGATTTTGCCAGCGGTTATCCACTGGTTGCCGTAGGTGCACCTGCTGCCAGCTATTATCCAAGCGTGGCGAAGCAAATTGGTTTGGATCTGCACCTGCCTGAGCATGGTGATGTTGCCAATGCTGTAGGGGCTGTTATGGGTTCTGTCGTACAGCGCGCTCATGTGACTATTTCGCAGCCAACTTTCGGTGTGTTTTGTCTGTATCACCAGGGTGAACCTAAGCGTTTCAGTGATCTGGAAAAAGCGATTAGCTGTGGTGAAGAGTTGGTAACTGAGTTGGCGACCAGACAGGCACAGGAAGCCGGTGCTGAGTCGATCGAAATATCGATAAGCCGTAGTGATAACCATATTAAACATGATATCGACGGTGAACTGTTCCTGGACTGTGAAATTACAGCAACAGCCAGTGGCCGCCCTGATTGTAACGTACTGGACCTGCCGGAAAGTTCGGAGGCTTGCAGCGCGTAAATTCATTCGGAGCGTCAGGCTCCGACGATGGAGGTGCGTATGTCAGATCTGCAACAACAGATTGCTGAACTGGGATTAAAAATACTGGGTGTACTGGAGGTCGATGAAGAGGATCGGCTTCCTGCATTACCGGGAGGTGATACCGCGCGGCTATTGTTGCTTGTGGGGAATGCCGGACCGGATATGTGGCCTGTTTTCAGCGCCTCTGCTGAATATGCTGATGGTAACGATAATCCGCTGGATCGCTGGAGTCAGCGGGTTGCCGAAAAGCTGACAGAACGTTTCGGTGTTACACCGTTATTTCCTTTTGGCGGACCGCCGCACTGGCCGTTCGTGACCTGGGCTCAACGTGCCAGAGCTTGTCACAGTTCACCGCTGGGTATGGCTCTGCATCCACGTTATGGCCTGTGGCATGCGTATCGCTTTGCCTTGCTTACAAATGCAGATAAAGAACATTTAGCCCTGCCTGCTGACAGCTCAGCAGATTCTGACTGCGTGAGTTGCACAGATCAGCCCTGTTTATCAGCCTGCCCTGTAAACGCATTTACCGGCAGCGAATATCTCTATAAAACCTGTGCGGAGTTTCTTGCCCGCGAACCGGACTATCCCTGTAATCATTTAGGCTGTGCTGCGCGCAGAGCCTGTCCGGTTGGCCGGGAGTTTTTATATCCTCCGGCTCAGGCCGCCTTTCATACAGAAGTCTTTGTGCGGGTGAATACTGACTGAGTAACGGTACAGGTCGCAACTGACTATCTCTTAATTCGCATCGGGAACAGATGCTCTGATAACCAGAACGTATTCTGCAGTGAATACTGGTGTTTTAGGGAGGAAGGGCAGTGATGAGTTATCAAGTATACAGCGCGCCGGATAGCGCGAATCTTGTTGTTCAGATGATTCTTGAGCAGCTGGATGCATCCTATGAGCTTTGCTGGCTAAACCGTGGGCAGGGGGAGCATCGTACAGAAACCTATTTGCGACTTAATCCTCAGGGTCTGATTCCAACGCTGGTGGATGGTGAGCACGCGGTATTTGAAACCGCTGCCATTGCTTTATATCTGGGGCAAAAGTATGGCCAGTTAGTACCTGCCAGCGATGACTCCGTTGCTTATTCCCGTTGTTTGCAATGGTTGTTTTATCTTTCTAATACATTGCATGCTGATTTGCGTATTCAATTCTATTCCGACCGTTACCGCCCTGATGACAGTGAGCCTGAAGTGTTTTTGACGAAAGTCAGAGCGCGGGTGTTAGGTCATTTCAAACTGCTTGATGAGCAGTTACATAAACATTCCCCTGATGGCTGGTTACTGGGTGAAGAGTTGTCAGTCTGTGATTTTTATCTGGCCGCGTTGGCACGCTGGGCTGCGCTATATCCACAGGGGCAGGCTATTGCAGCAGAGGATTTACTGAGTTTGCCTGCGCTGAATGACTTTCTGATCCGTATGGAACAATTTCCCGCTGTGTCCCGCAGTATTGCCGATCAGTCTGTTTTCGGAGGCTTGCTGCGTTACCCCGATCCACCGGATCTGCCACCGGCAATGGTGGTTGGATAATTAGTACAAAAGCGAAAAAGACTGAGAAAAACAGACGTTTGTATAGGGTAGGAGTAAGTTTTAGTGAGTCGGTTGTAGATCATAAAGTGTCGCTTTCACGCTGCTTTATGTCGTGCATTTTTTGCGCAAAAATGGGTGCGACTTTTTGTGTCGCTTTCCAGTAACTTTGTGTCGCGAAAATATTAGCAGCTATACAACTCTGAACCTACTCTTAGCCCTTATATTGCCGACCAATTTGCCTGTTTGAGTCACATGCATATTTGCGAAGGTCGTTTTATGACACGAAAAAGCGTTTTTCTTGTCAGGATGCTACGCAGAAAATGTTACAGAATCAGGACTGGGTATTATCCTTAAATGAATAATACCGGGGCGGTAAACAACACAAGAGCACCAAGCTCAGTGTTGATATAAAGCTGAATATAAATTCAGGCCACACAGAGGGTCTGATAAATACTAAAAAACTAATGTTATTGGGGTTAGCTGAATGTCTGATGTAGATGATTTGTATGATGATGAAGAACTTGATCTGTCCACGCTGCCCGATGACGAGCTCGTAGAACAGTGTCACGATGATTTGTACAACGGCCTGGCAGAAGAAGTTATTGAAGCAACTGAAATCTTCCTGGCACGTGGTTGGGCACCTGACCGTGTACTGAATGAAGCGCTGGTTGGCGGTATGACCATCGTTGGTATCGATTTCCGTGACGGCATCCTGTTCGTACCTGAAGTACTGTCTGCAGCTAACGCAATGAAGGGCGGCATGGCTATCCTGCGTCCACTGCTGGCTGAAACCGGTGCTGAGTCTGTTGGTAAAATGGTTATCGGTACGGTTAAAGGCGATATCCACGATATCGGCAAGAACCTGGTAGCGATGATGATGGAAGGTGCTGGTCTTGAAGTAATTGATATCGGAATCAACATTCCGGTTGAAGATTACCTGGCTGCTCTGGAAGAACATAAGCCAGATATCCTGGGTATGTCTGCACTGCTGACAACAACCATGCCTTACATGAAAGTTGTTATCGATACCATGAAAGAGAAGGGTATCCGTGATGACTACATCGTACTGGTAGGTGGTGCGCCACTGAACCAGGAATTTGGCGATGCAGTAGGTGCTTGTGGTTACTGTCGTGATGCAGCCGTAGCTGTTGATATGGCTAAAGAGATGATTGCTGCGAAACGCGCTGCATAAACCTCTCTGAAGTAAAAACTGCCGAGGGCTTTGCGATGCGGACGAGAAGGACAAGTCGCAGGGCTGCGCGAAACGTCGAAAGGCTGGATGATTTTTCGGGGAAGCTCGAAAAAATTATTGAAACCAATGCCAAACTACCTGACGCACCGGCAGTTGTTATTACCTGTTCCGCCTTGCTAAAAGAAATCACCATGGTTTCCAAGGCAAATGGTTGGGAACATTTGCAGCCACAGTGTATTACTGCGGAACTGCATAACTACCCCGAGCAGATTACCGGGGCAGTTAAAAGTCTGATTGATATTGCTAAGGCAAAAAATCAGCAAATCTTTGTTGCTTATGGTGACTGTGGAACCGGCGGACAGCTGGATGCCATGCTTGAAGCAGAAGAGGTTGAACGGGTACCGGGAAGTCATTGCTACGAGTTCTTCAGTGGCGGTGAGATCTTTGAGCAGTTTCAGGAAAACGAGTTAGGTACTTTTTATCTGACTGATTTTCTGACCCGTCATTTTGATCGTCTGATTATCCGCGGTATGGGGCTGGAGAATAAGCCTGAGTTAATGCCAGTGTATTTCGGACATTATAAAAAACTTCTCTATATTGCCCAGACAAAAGATTCTCAGTTGGAAGAGATGGCTCAGCAAGCTGCCGAAAAACTCGGCCTTGAGTATGAGTATTTCTATGGCGGTACCGGTGTTTTAGGTGACGCGTTGCTAAGCTTTAATCAGCGAATTGCGGTAGAGCTGAAAGACTGACCTGTGCTCCGGGAAATCTTCCCGTTGAGCTAAAGTATTCTGACAGGTTTCTGAGGAAGCCTGTTACGGCAATTTAGCCGGATGAATTTGCCGATACGCATGCCATTTGCTGCGTACGGTTTATGAACTATTGCCACCTCGAAGTGGCTGAGAAATAACCGCAGGGCCGAATGATGGCAAGGCGCCCGAACCCGGCGGTATAACAAATTATCCCAGGAGATATTTGCAAGATGACCGATACTATTATCAGTTCCGCTACCCGAGAAGCCGTCATCGGTTTCGAGCGCCCGTTCACTATTATCGGTGAGCGCATCAACCCGACCGGTCGTAAAATCCTGGCTGCTGAAATGAAAGAAGGTGATTACAGCCGTGTAGAAGCTGATGCGAAAGCTCAGATTGCTGCCGGTGCACACATTCTTGACGTTAACGCTGGTATTCCTCTGGCTGATGAGCCGCGTATCCTGGCTGAAGTTATCCAGCTGATTCAGGGCTTCACTGACATGCCTCTGTGTATCGATTCTTCAATCGTTGAAGCACTGGAAGCAGGTCTGAACGTTTATCAGGGTAAAGCGCTGGTTAACTCTGTAACCGGTGAAGACGAGCAGATGGAACGTGTACTGCCGCTGGTTAAGAAGCACGGTGCTGCTGTTGTTGCTATCTCTAACGACGAAACAGGTATCTCTCAGGATCCTAACGTACGTTTTGAAGTAGCTAAGAAGATTGTTGAGCGTGCTGCTGATTACGGCATCCCGGCTTGCGACGTTGTTGTTGACCCGCTGGTTATGCCTATTGGCGCAATCAACTCTTCAGGCGTTCAGGTATTCAAACTGATCCACCGTCTGCGTACAGAGCTGAAAGTTAACACTACTTGTGGTGCATCTAACATCAGCTTTGGTCTGCCTAACCGTAACGGTGTTAACGGTGCATTCCTGTCTATGGCTATCCAGGCGGGTATGACATCTGCGATTGCTAACCCGATGCATGATGAGATCATTGCTTCTACTTTGGGTGCTGACGTAATGATGGGTCGTGACCCGGATTGCGCAAACTGGATTAAGCGCTTCCGCGAAGCACCTGCTGAAGGTGAAGGTCGTGGTCGTCGTGCCGGTGGTCGTCGTCGCCGTGCCTAATGTAGAGAAGACCGCTGAGATGGCTACGGTAGTATTTACCCCTACCGGGCTACGCGGCGAGTTTCCTACCGGGACTTCAATTCTCCAGGCTGCTCAGCAGCTTGGGGTTGATTTGGAGTCAAGCTGTGGCGGCCGTGGTATCTGCGGCCGTTGTCAGATTCAACAGAGTGTCGGTGAGTTTTCTAAGCACGGCATCTCTTCTTTGGCGGAAAATATCACTCCGCCATCTCAGGTTGAAACCGAGAAACGAAAGTTCCAGAAGATGTTGCTGAAAGGCCGTCGTCTGGGTTGTTCGGCACAAATTCTTGGCGATATGGTTATTGATGTACCATCTGAGAGTCAGATGCACCAACAGCATATCGTTAAAGAAGCCGCCAACATCGACATTCGTCTCGATCCGGCAGTGAAGCTTTATACCCTGACTGTTACTCCACCAGACATGCACGAACCTGCTTCTGATCTGCGCCGTTTGCAGCAGGGCCTGTTTGAGCTGTTTGATGTACCTCATGCGAATGCCGAGCTGGCTGTTATTCAGCAGCTGCAACCGGCACTGGAAAGCGATACCCGTGAAATTACCGTGGCGGTTCACCACCACGATGATGATATGGCGGATATTATCGCTGTCTGGAAAGGCAAGAAAGAAAAAATTTACGGCCTGGCTGTCGACCTTGGCTCCACCACTGTTGCCGCACATATGTGTGATATGACCACAGGTGATGTGGTGTCTTCTGCGTCGGTAATGAACCCTCAGATCCGCTTTGGCGAAGATCTGATGAGCCGGGTTTCTTACGTGATGATGAACGAAGGTGGTGATAAAGACATGTGCCGTGTGGTGCGTGAAGCTTTGTCTGAGCTGGCTGAGCAAGCTGCCAAACGCGCAGGCGTTCCGGTAGAAGATTTGCTGGAAATCACCATTGTTTGTAACCCGATTATGCATCACCTGTTGCTAGGTATTGATCCGACACCATTAGGTTCTGCGCCATTCGCGCTGGCAACTGACTGGGCGGTTTCTCTGAAGGCTGCAGAGCTGGATCTGGCGATGCATCCACAGGCGCGGGCGTTTATCCTGCCGTGTATTGCGGGGCATATCGGTGCGGATACAGCAGGCGTTATTCTGGCTGAACGTCCGGATATGGTCGATGAAGTCACTCTGTTGGTTGACGTTGGTACCAACGCTGAAATCGTCCTGGGCAATAAAGATCGCTTGCTGGCTGCTTCCAGCCCAACCGGTCCGGCCTTTGAGGGTGCACAAATCAGTTGCGGCCAGCGTGCTGCTTCGGGTGCTATTGAGCGTGTACGTATTGATCCTGAGACTCTGGAACCGCGTTTCCGGGTTATCGGTAGCGAACTTTGGTCTGATGAAGAAGGTTTTGCTGAGAGTGTTGCCAAGACCGGTGTAACCGGTGTGTGTGGCTCTGGCATTATCGAAGTTATCGCTGAGATGTTCCTGGCAGGTATTCTGGACGTTAACGGTGTGGTCGATCCAGCTATGGCTGAGAAGTCATCACGGGTAATCCCTGAAGGTCGTACCTTCTCTTATGTGCTGTACGAAGGCGATAAGACTCTGGCTATTACTCAGAATGATGTACGGGCAATCCAGCTGGCGAAAGCTGCGTTGTATGCCGGTATTCGGTTGCTGATGGATCACTTCGGTGTGAAAACTGTGGATAAGATCGGCCTGGCCGGTGCTTTCGGTTCCCACATTGATGTCAAGTACGCCATGATTCTGGGTCTGATACCTGACTGTGATCTGGAAAATGTTGGTCCGATCGGTAACGCTGCAGGCACTGGTGCGCGTATTGCGCTACTGGATCGCTTCAAGCGTGACGAAATCGAACGGGTACTGCGTCGTGTAGAGAAGATCGAAACAGCACTGGAAGCTAAATTCCAGGATCATTTCGTTGCCGCGATGGCTTTACCACACGGCAGTGATGACTTTGCTGAGCTGAGTAAAGCTGTGACTTTACCTGAGCGCAAAGTGGTTGATACTCAGGCGGCAGGCGGGCGTACCCGTGGTCGTCGTCGGGCTAAGCCTCGTCCGGCTGCAGAAACTGAATGATTCTGATTGTTTAGTTTGCTAATGAAAACGCCGTCCTTTGTGACGGCGTTTTTTTGTCTGGAGCTTATAGAAGCTGAGCGTGTCAGTTGTTCCTGTGATGGCTTTTTGCAATGTTTTGTTTTCAGGTGTGTTCGTTCTTGAGACGTTCTATAAAGCTGATATATCGTATAGACAGCTTTAATTTAAAATAATCCAGTGTGTAAGCGCGACGGTGAGTTAATCAATGAAATTTCTGTTTGTCTGTTCTGTCTGGTTGCTATCTTTAACCCTCAGCGGCTGTAGTAACGGTGAGAGCTCATTAGAGGTTGAGGCGACTGCTTACACGTCAACACCTGGAGAAACCGATAGCACGCCTTCTCTGGCTGCCTGGGGTGATACATTAAAGCCGGGGATGAAAGCTATTGCTGTTTCAAGGGACTTAATAGCCGCAGGGTTGACGCATAACACCAAAGTCAGAATTGAAGGCTTTGAAGGTGAGTATCTGGTGTTGGATAAAATGAATAAGCGCTGGGAGAAGAAGATTGATATTTATATGGGAAAAGACAGGAAGAAAGCCCTGCAATGGGGTAAGCGGAAAGTGATGATATTCTGGGAGAAAGACGAATAAGGATGTTTGCTTAGAGATTATTGTCGGAAGTTTATATTGAGAGAAGAGAGAGGTTTTCGGACGTCCTGTCCGGTGTTTCAAGTCCGTTGAGTTAAATTACTTGTTGTTGCCGGCCTGTTTCAGGTGGCGCTCGCCACGTGGTGGGATGCCGAAGAAGTCGCGGTAACATTTACTGAAATGCGGGGCCGAAACGAAACCGCAGGCAAGGGACACATCTACAATCGATTTGTCAGTTTGCAATAGCAGTCGGCGGGCGCAGTTAAGTCGCAAATCCATGTAGTAGCGGGTTGGTACGCAATTCAGATGCTTCTGGAATAAGCGCTCTAACTGACGACGGGAAATACCTACCAACTTAGCCAACTCATCGACGCTCATTGGTTCTTCAATGTTGGCTTCCATCAGAGTAACAGCTTCGATCAGCTTAGGCTGACCTGAACCCAGGTGCGCCTGCAGTGGTGTGCGTTGTCTGTCGTGACGGCCGCGGATACGGTCGCACATGAATTGCTCTGAAATATTCGCTGAGAGCTTGCTGCCCTGTGAGTCGGCAATTAGCTTTAGCATCATGTCCATAGGCGCACTGCCACCTGCGCAGGTGAAACGGTCGCGGTCTATTTCGTAGAGTTCATCACTGATCTGCATCTGCTGGAATTCTTCGCGCATACTGGCGATATTTTCCCAGTGAACCGTGCCGCGGTAACCCTCCATCAGACCCGATCGTGCCAGCAGGTATGTGCCGGTACAGAGGCCACCGAGGATGACTTTTTTACGTGCAAGGTTGTGCAGTACTTTTTGAATATCGGCGTTAAATACACCGTTGACGTCGACTCCTGAACAAACAAAAACGATATCCAGTTCTGGAATATTATTAAAACCGCAGTCAGCAGCCAGCATCAGATCATTACTGGCAGGTTCAGGGCTGCCGTCGGCAGTAATAATGGTCCAGGTGAACAGGTTTTTCCCCAGCAGACGATTTGCCATACGTAGGGGTTCAATCGCAGAACTGATAGCGATCATGGAGTATTTTGATACCAACAAGAAGCCGAAACGAGTCAGTGTGTCGGGGTATTGTTCAGATGTCATGCGTGCCTCTCTAACCGAACAAGTCAAATTGTTGCTATTCCCCAGTATGGCTTATAAAGCCACATTTTGTTTTATTTGGTATGTGGGTTGGGGAAGGCGGTGCGCTAGTATTATCTTTTGTTTCACCCTTGTCGACGGGGTGGCGCGTTTAGGCAAGTTAACTATGGTTTGGCGTCCAGATGCAACAAAAAACGACATTCTTCGGATAAGACTTTTTGATGGTGCCATGAGAAAAACTATAGATAAACTAGTCGCTTATTGATGCTATAACCAGTAGTTATAAAAACGCCGCGCGGGTCAGTGACCGGCGCGGCGTTGGTATCAGACTATAAGCTCTGTTGTTTAGATGTTTGAGTCTGGGAATTCAGCCTTACGGCGTTCCATGTACTCAATCAGTGCCTGGTCAGTGGCTGGATCGATTTCAGGTGCCTGGTATTCAGACAGCTGTTTCTTCCAGTATGCATTCGCACGCTGTTCCATGGTCTTGGAGCCTTCAGATTCCCACTGCTCGAAGCTGTTGTTATCAGTCAGCGGAGACAGGTAGAAAGCAGTCTTGAAGTTAGCCTGAGTGTGGGCGCAACCCAGGAAGTGGTTACCCGGACCTACTTCACGGATAGCGTCCAGTGCCTGACCGTTTTCAGACAGATCAACACCTTTCAGCAGGGTGCACATCATACCAGCCTGGTCTGCATCCATTACGAACTTCTCGTAACCCATTGCCAGGCCGCCTTCCAGCCAGCCAGCAGTGTGCAGTGCGAAGTTAACACCTGCCAGAGTAGTAGGTACCAGAGTGTTTGCAGCTTCACTTGCTGCCTGAGCATCAGGGATCTTAGAACCACAGAAGCCACCACCGGAACGGAATGGAACACCCAGACGACGTGCCAGGTTAGCCATTGTGTAAAGTACCAGAGCAGGCTCAGGCGTACCGAAGGTAGGTGCACCAGACTGCATAGAGATAGAGCTTGCAAAGCTACCGAATACAACCGGAGCACCTGGTGCTACGAGCTGTACAAAGGCCATACCCGCCATTGCTTCAGCAAGTGTCTGAGCAGCAGTACCGGCAACTGTTACCGGAGACATTGCGCCGGCCAGGATGAACGGAGTAATTACACATGCCTGATTGTTGCGGGCGTAAACTTTAGCCGCACCCAGCATAGTGTCATCGAATGTCATAGGTGAGTTAGCGTTGATCAGGCTGGTCATACATGTTTTCGGTTTGCCGTTTTCATCGTAGAAATCGTCACCGAAAAGAATTTTACACATATCAACACTGTCCTGAGCACGCTCAGGAGCAGTTACAGAACCCATGAATGGCTTATCAGAGTACTTCATGTGCGTGTACAGCATGTCGAAGTGGCGCTTGTTTACCGGCAGATCAACAGGCTCACAGATAGTACCGCCGGAAAGGTGCAAGCTTGGTGCCATGTAGGCCAGCTTAACAAAGTTCTGGAAATCTTCGATAGTCGCGTAACGACGACCTTTATCCATGTCATAAACGAACGGAGAGCCGTAAGCAGGAACGAATGCAGTGTTCTTACCACCTACAACAACGTTGCGGGCAGGGTTACGCGCATGGTGCGTGTATTCACTTGGCGCAGAAGCCTGAATGATAGAGCGACACATGCCTTTAGGGAACTTAACCAGCTCACCTTCAACGTTGGCACCGGCATCACGCCAGATCTGCAGCGCTTCTTCATCATCGCGGAATTCAATACCGACTTCTTCAAGAATAGTTTCAGCGTTGGCTTCGATCAGCGCCAGGCCTTCTTCATCAAGCACTTCGTAGTAAGGAATGTTACGGGTGATGTACGGTACGATCTCTGCCGGAGTATTTCCTGCAGCACGACGACCCGCACGGCCTCCACCACGACGACTTTTACGTGCTTTAACTGGGCCTTCTGAATCGCTCATGTATTTACTCCAAATTCGAATTATGCTGGCTAACGTGGGCTGACACGCCTTACATCTGTTTAATTACCTAAGATTATTCAGGGCGTTAAATGACGCATTAAAGCGGGTTATGTCAGCTATCTAGAAATTTCATATCTTAAGCGGGAGTATGGTTTGAGGTCAGATTTCGGGCTGACCTGATCGCGACATGCTCGTGTTTGAGCGCGTCATTGTCTATCCCGTAGACGACCAGGATTAGCACATTTACGAAAAAAAACAGCTTTGCAAAAGCCTGATTTTTGTAGGGGTTAAGCTAGATTAGCTGTGTATGTCGTTTTTGTACCGGATGTCAGAACAGTGCATCCAGGGTGAGTTTCATACCGACTAAGAACAGAAATATATAACACAGCCTGTAGAACATAGTGGCGTCGAGTACGTTGTGTAATCTGGCGCCGAGTCTGACACCAGCAATTGCCAGAGGCATCAGTATGAGCGAAGTCAGTAAATGGCTCGTGTTGAATAGCCCGAGAAAGGAATAAGGAATCAGTTTCATACCGTTAACACTGGCAAAAAAAATGATACTGGTGGTGACAAATACTGTTTTATTCAGCCGTTGGGGAAGCAGGTAAAAATTCAGTGGTGGCCCACCGGCATGAATGCTGAAGCTGGTGAATCCCGCGAGCGTACCCCAAAACGCACCTCGACCAATATGGGGCTGACGGGGTGGTGGTGTTCGCTTGCGTATTTCCTGCAGCAGAGCATTCAGGCAGAACAGCAGGGATGTTGCTCCTATGATCAGCTTCAGGTGGCTATCGCTCAGATGCTGAAAGCTCATCGCACCTATTATTATGCCCATAGTTGCGGCAGGTAACAGGATTTGCAGATTGCGTTTATCGAAGTGCTGCCGGAAGCGCCACAGTGCCTGTAAATCCATAGCAAACAGAATCGGCAGCATAATTGCAGCAGCAACAGGAGAGGCAACGACAAGCGTTAACAGAGGGACTGCAATCATTCCCAGAGAGCCGCCAAAACCGCCTTTGGAAACTCCCACAATCAGTACTGCAGGAATAGCCGCAAAATAAAACAGAGGATCAGTAAGCATTGCTATGGAATCTGAATATTGGTTGTCTGTGTGGTAGTGGCCGGTGCTGTTTTATCAGCAGTTTGAACCGTTGTTTATTTAACAGCTTAAGCCATCGATCCAGGTTGATAATAACGTGCCTGTTTAAGTAAATACCAGTTTTGTGAAATCGAAAAAGCATAGCTATAGCTTATTTTGGTATCGAAAAAATCGATATTAATAAGCTGTATTATTCGTTTTACTTCTTTGCCGGAGTGCTGAGAATAGAAGTCATAATCTGTTGAGCCTGCTGATCAGAGCTTACAGTTTAAATCTGAAAACGGAGAAATGATGGCAATTCTGCTGAACAATCATGGTTATGATAATGCGTCCTGGCAGGTTGCATTAGCTGAGTTATTACCGGAGCAGCAGATATATTTATTTGCAGAAATGACGCCTGCCCGCCGTCAGCAGATTGAATATGCACTGGTATGGGATCATCCGCCGGGAGATCTGGCTGAGTATCCTAATCTTAAAGGGATTCATCTGTTAGGCGCTGGTACTGAGGCTGTGGATGCCGATTCGACTATCCCTGATGTACCTGTTATGCGCCTGGTTGATCCTCAGGTACTGGAAGACATGGCACGCTACGCACTTTATTGGGTGCTGCATTTTCATCGCCGTTTTGGTGATTATGCCGAACAGCAGGAAAGAGCTCACTGGGAAAGACATAATCTTTGTGCCAGCGAAGAGTTTTCGGTGCTGGTACTGGGTCTGGGAATGGTGGGTAAAACTGTTGCAAAGCGTTTGTCTGAGAATGGTTATAACGTCTTGGGATGGGATCGGAATTTAACCGAACTTTCCGGTGTGGAGTGCTATAGCCGTAACGAATTATCACCGGCGTTGTTTCAGGCAGATATAGTGATTAATTGCCTGCCTTTAACGACTGCTACCCGCTATATGATTGATGCGGAGTTGCTGGCGCAGTTACCTAAAGGTGCTGTGCTGGTCAATATCAGTCGGGGTGAGTTACTCGTCGAAGCAGATGTAGTTGAAGCTCTGGAAACCGGGCATTTATCCCAGGTTGTACTGGATGCTTTCAGTATTGAGCCTTTACCGGCAGATTCGCCACTCTGGCGGCATCCTGATATTCATATTACACCCCATATGTCCGGTGCAACTTACGCACACTCTGCGGCTAAACTGGTGGTAGACAATATCCAACGGATTGAGCAGGGAGAGCGGCCGTTTCCGCTGCATTCACCAAACCGATTCACTAATAAAAATAACACGTGAGATGACTATGAGCGAACTGACATTAGAACAGCAACAGGAGCAGGTTCGGATTGATCTGGCTGCGATGTTCCGCCTGACACATTATTTTGGCTGGGACGACACTATCTGGAATCATATTACTGCCCGGGTACCTGGTTCTGATCATCATTTTTATATGCACAGGTTTGGTCTTTATTATGACGAAGTCAGTGCATCTAATCTGATCAAGGTCGATGAAGAGGGCAAGGTGCTTGAAGGCCCGGAAGATGTGAATACTGCAGGCTTTATTATTCATGGTGCTGTGCATCTGAGTGACAGTCATAAAGATAACCGGTTTGTTTTCCATGCCCATCCGAAGTCAGCGAGTGCAGCAACCGCTTTTAAGGAATTACCCTTCCTGATACAGGATTCCTCGATGCTGTATGGCAAGGTTGGTTTCCATGACTGGGAAGGTCTGTCGGTCGATCCTGATGAGCGTTTTCGTATCGCTGAGAACTTAGGGGATAACAGCTGTCTGGTGATGCGTAATCATGGTTTCCTGACGGTGGGAGCGACTGCCGGAGAGTGCTTCATGAATATGTATTATCTGGTGCGTTTATGTGAAGTGGCGTTGCAGGCAACAGCATCTGGCTATGAGCTTGATCCGGGTCCAACAGAGCTGTGGGAGAAAGCTTCTAAGCAATATGAAGCATTCCCTCCGGGTAAGTACGAATGGCCGGCACTGCTGCGTAAGTGCGACCGGCTCGATCCGTCTTATAAACAGTAAACCGGCTATCGCAGGTAATTGGCTATGAAAATAGGTTTCATCGGCTTGGGCAATATGGGCTCAGGCATGGCGGCTAACCTGTTGGAGCACTGTCGCTGGCATGACTATGATTTGCAGGTTCTCGACCTGAATCGTGCGGCTATGCAGTTGCTGACGGATAACGGCGCCTTAGATGGTGGTTCAGTTGCACAGATGGCAGGTGAGTGTGATGTTTTATTTACATCGCTGCCCAGTGCTATACAAGTGAATCAGATTGCGTTTGGTGCAGAAGGCATTCTTGAGAACGCGTCATCAGGTTGTACCTGGTTTGAAACCAGCACTAACGAACTGGCGCAATGGCAGCAAGTACTCGCGGCGGCTCCTGAAGGGATGACACTGATTGATGCACCTGTGACAGGTGGCAGTGAAGGCGCGGCAGCAGGTACGCTAACGATGCTGTTAGGTGTCGAGGATGAGGTCTTAAAGCCTTTTGAGGATTTACTCGGCAGTATTACAAAAAAAGCCGTTCGTATGGGGCCTTCCGGTGCAGGCTATGTCACTAAGCTTAGCCAGCTGCATCTGAACTATCTGGTCGCTCAGGGGATTGGTGAAGCCTTGATGCTGGGGGCAAAAGCGGGGCTCGATTTACATACCCTGAGTGATGTTTTGAGTAACAGCTGCGCACAGAGTTATGTGGTGGATAACTACATTCCTAAAGTATTGGACGGCAGTTATGACGAATCCTTTGCGTTGGGCTTAGCGACTAAAGATATGCGTTTGATCACTGAGCTGGGCAGTCATTTGGATATTGAGCTGGAATTGGCTAACAAAGTATATGCAACCTATCAGGAAGCGATACAAGCTTATGGACCTGAAGTCCCGCATCTCAATGTTGTTCGTTTGCTGGAAGAGCGTACAGGGCAAGTTCTACGTTGATTTTGGTAATCTCAGGCACAAATTGCGAATGATAAAATGCCCGGTATATGCCGGGCATTTTTTTGGTGCTTGTTCAATTGTCGTTTGATCAGCTGTCGATATTTAGATTCCAGTCATAGTCATAGCTGACTTTTAATTGCGGGTCGTTCAGGATTTCATGGTTAACTGCTCCCTGTTGTTGCAGGTAATTAAGCAGCTGTACTTCATTGCCGGCAAAATCAATCTGATACCAGTCGAAAATACTGGACAGTTGCAGAGTCTTTGAACGGGGCTGCCAGAATACAGCGCGGTTATTGTTGAGAAAGTCTTGTTCGGCTGCGTCCAGTTGTTGTTCCAAACTCTCTGGTTGGTATATATCCGTTGCCAGGTTAGGGCAACCGATACTGGCGCAGTTGAGGGCAAAGTGAAGGCGGCGGTCTGGCCAGATAGGGCGTAGTATTCTGTGCTCAATATCATTCAGGGATAACTCCTGGCCGGCGACAGTCAGGTATTTGTCTTCCCAGGGGCCGCCATTAAACAGGCTTTTAAAGCTCAGGCGAATATCGCGAATGGATTCCAGCGGGTAATGGTCCAACACCAGTGATACCACCGCCAGATTGTACGTATTAATCCAGAAGGTTTTTTGTTCAGCTGGGCTCCAGCCACGGGGATCTATTGCAGAAATTTCGTTTAACAATTGCTTTAATTGTTGTTTGTCCGTCGCAGTGACGCTTGCGTAGTCAACTCGGTTGAGGCCATCGGCATAGTCTTTAACGTATGTATCGAGAAAGCGTTGCCAGGTCTGAAATTGTGGTACCGCTGACTGAACGGTACCGGATGTTGGTTGCCAGAAGGCCCAGAGTTCGGCTTTGGGAGCTGCCTGTACATTGCCAGAACTGAGGCTGAGCAAGGTGAGACTTAAGATAAATGCCAGTAGCTGTGTAAGTTGGCGAATGTTGAAGGTGGCCACTTATGGTTCCTCAGATCAGAGAGTATTCACAGACTGAGTCACTCAAACAGATAAGGAAGTTCACAGAATCGCTGGATTTATTAGGCATTTACTTATGCCTGAGGGATGTAAATAATTCCTTTGTCCTGTAGCCAAGTGTGGTATTTTAGCAAAAAAGTTATCAGATTCTGTATGCCTACAAAAGCGTTATCCATAATAACAGCAGCAGAATCAGTCGGAACGTAAAGTTCGAGCGAGAGTGCATGTCAACGGATTCAACCGCGGCAAAACAGCCGTCATCAGATGTTAAAGAGTCTATCTACCAGCGTGTCAGTAATATGGCGATTAAGTTTCAGTTTCGCCCTGGTGAACGTATTAATGAAGGCAAACTGGCTAAGCAACTTGATGTCAGTCGTACGCCATTGCGTGAAGCCATGCAGCAGCTGGTGTCTGAGAAATTGCTACGCTGGGAACGCAACAAAGGTTTCTTTTGCCGTGAACTGGATGAGAAAGAAGTATTCGATCTCTATGAATACCGGCAATTGCTTGAAGAACAGGCAGTACGCTTAGCCTGTCGCCGTGCGACAGACGAACAACTGCAGGAATTCGCAAGTTTTTATGCGGGTATTCACGGTATTTATCAAGAGGATAAAACCGTTGCCAATCTCAAGGTTGATCAGACGTTTCACGAGAAACTGGCACGTTTATCGGATAACGATGAAATTGTGAATGCACTGTGTAATGTTAATCAGCGTATATATTTCATGCGCTGGATTGATGTCACCTCTGAGAAAGTGTTTGAGCCAAGCCATAAGCGTATTGTTGAAGCTGTTGTTGCCCGTAATGAAGCTGAAGCAGTTAGCTTGATTGGCGAACATGTAAGTCGTCGTCGGGATGAAATTTCAGTGTCTATCCGCCAGGCATATGGGTTGATCTATACCGGTCAGATGCCAACTGAATAAGTTTCGTTGAATCTCTAAGTATCTTTTGTAATACGGATCGTTCGATCCGTATTTTCTTTCTGTTTTAAGTCCTTTCTTATGATGCATATAAAGTGCCTTTCTTAAGCGCCTGAGTTTTTCTGTTGTCTGCTAATAGACGTTTTCTCCATTTTCCGGTTTTTTGCTGCCAGTTTTGCCTGCTCTGTTCTACCCTTATTCTTCTGGTGGGTTATTCTGCACGGAAGTGGGGGGCAGGGATTGAGAATCTTTGGTATATAGTGTTATATTTTTTTCTGTATACAGTTTTAAATACGAAATATTCTAATAACAACGATAGAGATTTTGTTTCATAACAGCGCTTACATGTCGCCGGAACCGACCGGAGGCATAAGGGCAGTGATCGCTGTTTGAGCAGAGCTCGCCGCACGGTGAAGACCAATGATAAGAAAAAAAATACTCAATCAAGTTTGTTCAGCGGCGATTGCGCTGGGTGTATCTGTAAGCGCAAATGCTGAAGTGCTGGAGTGGACCTCAGGTCAGCTGGGTGGCGGCTGGTTCACCATGGCTTCCGGTGTTTCTAATCTGGTAAAGGATGCTTATCCTGATCTGACGCTGAAGATCGTACCGGGTGGTGGTACGACCAACCCAACCAAGATTGATCGTGGCATTAGCCAGTTTGGCTGGGGGCTGGATACTTTTTCTTATCAGGCCAGCAAGGGTGTGGTGTTGTATAACAACAAGCCACATGAAAACCTGATGATGGTTGGTATGAGCTTCTCTGACATTTTCTACCACATGGTGGCCAGCGAGAATGCTAAATATAATTCCATTGAAGATCTGCTGAAAAACGGTAAAGACGTTAATATTGCAGTGGTTAAGCGTGGTTCTTCCGGTGAACAGGCTTTCCGTTGGATGATGGAACAGTTTGGCACTAGCTATGAAGATCTGAAAGACCGCGGTTTTAAGATTAACCATGGTAACTTCAGTGAGATGAGCTCTCAGTTCAAAGATGGTCAGGTTGATTATGTATTCGGTGGCCAGGGCTTACCGGGCGCAGCGATGATCGATATGGGTCAGGCGCGTAAGATGCATCTGGTTAACTTTTCGGACAAAACCCTTAAGGGGCTGAACGATAATTATGGCTTCCTGAGCGGCACTATTCCTGCGAATACCTACGAAAACGTTCCTGCAGCAAACACCATTAAAATGGCTACAACCTTGTTGGTTGGTAAGAATGTAAGCGAAGATACCGTTTATAAAGTAACCAAAACTTTATGTGAAAATAACGCTAAGCTGGCGAGCATCCATGCTTCCATGAAGGCATTTGATTGTGCGACAGCATTCAAAAATGCACCGGCTCCGGTCCACCCGGGTGCTGCTAAGTACTACAAAGAAGCGGGCTTCATGTAAGGGTTTACGTCCTGCTGACCGTATCTCCGGCCGAGTGTATGCTCGGCCGTTTTATATCCACCGTATGTTGATTGTTCCGTGCTGCAGCTCCGCAGTTTTATATGCTTAAGCGGTATAATTGCGGAATCAACAGGTACGCTTTAGGGTGATGTTATGTTTTCTAATCTGACTGCGCCGGATAGCCGTTATGCTGTCTGGATGCTTAGATTTATTGCACTGTGGGCATTTTCAGCCAGTGTTTTTCATCTTTATACCGCTTATATCGGTTTTCTGGAGCCACGCACCCAGCGTTCACTGCATCTTATGTTTATGGTTCCACTGGTCTTTTTGATGTTTCCGCGTCGCCGGGATCAGGTCAGTGTGGACCAGCCTTTTATACCGGGGTTAACAGGTATTATCTTATTTGTATTGGCGATCTTGCCATTTGTGTATTCATGGCTGGAAGCTGACCGGATAAATTTACGCCTTGAAGGTATTGATGAAGTTCTGCCGGTCGAGTTGTGGATGGGCACTATAGCGACAGTTTTGTTACTGGAAGCTTTACGTCGTTCAGTATCGCCGATACTGGCAGGTCTGGTCAGTTTCGGTATCGCTTACTTGTTCCTGACCGAATATATGCCGGGCATATTTAACTACCGGGATATGCCTTACTACGAAATTATTGAGACTCTGTATCTGTTTAACGGTCAGGGTATGTTCGGGTCGATTACCGGCATTGCGGCGACTATGGTGGCGATCTTTATCGCGTACGGCGCCTTTATGGAAGCCAGTGGTGTAGGTAAGTTATTCACTCAGGGCGGACAGCTGATTGCTGGCCGTTACAGTGGTGGGCCAGCGAAGGTTGCTGTTGTGACCTCAGCGTTTTTTGGCACTATGAGTGGCTCCGCCTCAGCGAATGTATTTACCACTGGTTCTTTCACCATTCCGATGATGAAACGAATCGGTTTTCGGCCGCAGGTAGCGGGTGGTATCGAGACGGCAGCCAGTGTTGGTGGCCAGAGTGCGCCGCCAATTATGGGGGCCGGTGCTTTCATTATGTCGGAAATCACTAATACACCGTATAGCGAAATCATTGTTGCGGCGATTCTGGGCTCTTTGTGTTTCTTTACGCTGATTTTTGTATCAGTGCATTTTGAAGCCCGTAAACATGGCCTGAAAGGTATGGATGCCAGCGAGTTGCCTAGCAGTGCTGAAGTGCTGAAGAAGCTTTATTTGCTGATTCCAATCGTCGTACTGATTGTATTACTGATGCTGCGCTACTCACCGCATATGTCAGCTCTTTATTCGATTTTTGCTACTCTGATTGTCGTAACTTTCACCTCCGAACGCTTCAGTCCTAAGCAGCTATTCAATGTACTGGTGACGGCTGGACGTAATACTGTCACTATTGCTGTCGCCTGTGCCGGAGCAGGTATTATTGTTGCTGTGTTGACCAAGACTGGGCTGGTTGTTTCTATCGGTTCGATCGTGACTGATATTGCCAATGGTCAGATGTGGGTCGCGGCAATTGCGCTGATGTTTGTTACATTAATAATGGGCATGGGGGTTCCGACGACACCAGCGTACGTTATTACTTCAGCAATTGGTGCGCCATTGCTGATTAATGAATTCGGTGCGCCGGTACTGGCTGCGCATATGTTTATTTTCTATTTTGCGATTCTGGCAGATGCGACTCCTCCGGTATCGATTGCTTCATATGCTGCAGCTTCAATTGCCCGCTGTAATCCTTTATTGACGGGGTTACATGCTTCGCGCATGGCGATAGCAGGCTACGTAGTGGGCTTCAGCTATCTGTTTGTGCCGGAGATGCGTATGGAAGGTAGCTTCATCAGCATTATTGCGAACTTGACTGCAATCGTGGGAGGTCTGTCGCTATTGGCGGCGGGAATTGCCGGTTATTTTTCCAGCAGGCTAAATGTTCTGGCACGTTTACTTCTGATCAGTCTGGGAGTTGCGATTGCTCTGTTCTCCTGGATTGATGTATATCTGCGAGACGCCGCAGTTTTGGGTACTTTCCTGTTACTGTACCTGTTCTCAAAAACTCAGGCATCCCGTACCGAGGCCATTTCGTAAAAGGGTGTGTTTGAGTGGCATTTTTAATGTGTCAATAATCATCTTCGGTTTTTAACGATGAATTTAAAGCCCTCTTTAGTGAGGGCTTTTTATTGTCTGCTAGTTAATAAACCCTGGCATGATCAGTGTTATTTTTTGAGACTGACAAAGAGGTTACGAGTAGTGGGTTATAAAGAGTGCAATTAATGGGGCTTATCTGTCAGAGCCGGGACGTTTATGCTTGGCTGCGTTATTGAAATTTTCTCCCACGATTCCCCTTGTGAATAAATCTAGTTTTGTTGCGGATATGACTGTTGATGTTATTTGAGTGTCTTTTTAAACCAGTGATTGAAGTGCTGAGATCTCAACTATGCTGAGGGTTGCATGGTTGGGAATCGCCCAGATGAGTGCCTGGGGGTGTTTGTTGTACAGCTTTCCAATGTTGGCGGAAGCTTTGTTGGCGGAGTTTGGCTGGTCAAGATTTTCGGTCTATGCCGCCGGCAGCGTAGCAATGGCTTCGGCAGCCATTGGCGCTTATCCGGTAGGACGATGGATCGATTTAGGTTATGGACGTGCAGTGATGTGCCTGGGTGGGTTGCTGGGGGCAGGAGTACTTTGTTGTTTGCCCGCTATAACCGCCGTGTGGCAGTTGTATGGGCTGTATACCTTAATGGGGCTGGCGTTGGCAGCCAGTTTATACGAGCCTCTGTTTGCCTGTGTTACTAATTGCTTTGGTGTGCAGCAGGCACGCTATATTATTCCGCGACTGACGCTCTGGGCGGGTTTTGCCAGTTTGGTATTTATGCCTTATACGCAAATGCTCATTGATACTCTGGGTTGGCGTCTAGCTATGCCTGTATTGGGCCTGACTTTCATAATAATCGCGCCGGGAATTTATTTTTGCTTACTTAATAGCCCACTGAACGAAAAGCACAAGAAAGGCTGCGTCGATCAAAAAGCTCATTCGGAGGGTACTCTGAGGAGCGTACATAAGTCGGCTGTTTTTTGGTATCTGGTGGTAGCCTTTGCTGGTTACGGGCTTATTCAGGCAGGTTTGAACTTTCATTTATTTGCGATTTTGTTAGAAAAGCAGTTATCGGTTTCAACAGCTATCTGGCTGGTGGCTGTATTGGGACCTGTGCAGGTAGCAGGTCGGGTATGGTTGATGGTTTTACTGCGCCGAAGGGCTGCAACCAGTGCGGCAGTGATGCTGACATTGTTTCAACCGCTGGTATTGCTGGCGATGTATTTAAGCGCTGCGGTAGTACCTGTCTGGGTAGTGATTATCGTTTTTTATGGCTTACTCGGGGGGAGCCTGATAATCGTGAAAGGCATCGTTATTATTGATTACTTCCCTGACTATTCATATGGCCGGGTTAATGCCTTGCTGACCGCACCATATAACTTGGCGCAGGCAGTCGCGCCTTTAGTTGGCGCTGCGCTGTGGTTGCTAGGTAGCTCATACGATAGTTATTTATGGGTATTATTTGGCGTCAGTGTGATCATGCCATTGAGCTTTTACTTAGCTTTGCGAGAGCATAATAAAGGACAAGCAGCAGTGAGCAATATTGCTTAGGTTTATGCCTGGATTATTGTTAATGAGAAACTACAGATTTAAGTCAGAACCAAAAGCAAAAAGAGCGCATGGAAAAACGCTCTTTTTTTAAAGGCTGAGTTTATTTGTATTGTGCAAAAGCTTTACGATTTTTGCTGTCTATATAATCAGCAACCGATACTGCCGGATACTTAGCGTCTTCATTAGCCAATTTTTTGAAATCCCGAGAATCAATGATTGCGTCTGGGTCTGGATCAAAAAAGATCGGCATAGAGAAACGTTCATTACCAGAGCGGTTGATGACCCGGTGCAGGTTAGATGACAGGTGGTTGTTGGTCCAGCGGTGCAGCAGGTCGCCGATGTTGCAGACAAAAGTACCTTCGATTGGCTGTGCTTCTACCCATTCGTTTTGTTTGTTGAGTACCTGCAGTCCACCGTTGTTATCTTGCAGTAATAAAGTGATGACGCCAAAGTCAGTATGTGCGGCAGCACCAAAGCGTTCCTGTGCTTCATCCTCGGTACTTGAACGTGGATAGTAAACCAGTTGACCACGTCCCAGAGGGCTGGTGTAACGTTTCGCGAAGAAGTCTGATTCTTCACCCATGCCCACGGCAATGGCCTTCAGTACCTGGTGGCCGAGTTGGCATACCGCATCGTAATATGGCAGAACGTTGTCTTTCAGAGCAGGATAGAATGTTGGCCAGAGGTTGTCGGCTATCAGTGGGATCTGAGCCTTTTTAGCCTGCAGTTCTGCTGACCAGTGCTCCGGTCCGGTAAAGAAAATTTCTTTAAGGTCGTGGGTTTTAGCACCTTCCAGCGTCGCCATACCAGGAGCCAGCCAACCGCGCTGACGAGTGTTAACTGCGACTTCCTGCTTGTGCTCTGCAGGCAGGCGGAAAAATTCTTTGGACGCTTCTAATGCATTGTTAATCAGTCGCTGATCAATACCGTGGTTTTTAACATAGAAAAAGCCGGTGTTCAGTGCCGCTGCCATGAGTGGCTCGCTGACTGCTTCAATGTCGCCGTTTTCAATCAGAGGAGCAAAGTCGATCACTGGAATATCTTCAAGTGATAAAGCTTTTGCGGCAGCATAATCCTGATTATTCGTGTGCATATGTGTGATCCCGAATTCAGACGCACACATGGCTTACTGCGGTATGCCTGCGTCGGTGTTTTTATTATGACTGTTCAGTTGTAGTTATTCTTAACGGCTGCTTTTTATGGGCAGTGCTGAGAATAACCTTGTTCTGAGTGTGAATATATTACTTTATACCAAGCTGTATACAGTTTTTGAATAGCCAGAAAGCCTCTATTTCCCTATTAGCCGGGAGAATGTCCTAATTAGCTTTTTATTGGCTGATTTGTGTACGTATAAATGCAGAGAGGGGTATTTTGGATCCCTTTTAATAGGGGATGCTGTTGAAAGTGATTATCGACGTAATGATGACGGCGGCTGTTTTTACTAGCCGCTGTAAGCATCAGAAGAAACGGGCAGGCGCGAAGGCTTCCGCTGAAATATCGGGTGTTTTTTGTTGAATAAGCTGCGCCAGTAAATGGCCGGTTGCCGGTCCGGTACTAAAGCCTATGTGATGATGCCCGGTAGCGAGCCATAGTCCGGTGCATTGTTCTACCGCACCGATGGCCGGTAGTGCATCTGGTAATGTTGGTCGGCGGCCAAGCCAGGGTTGATCCAAAGGTTTATTAATAGGATATGCTAGCCGGGCATTTGGTATTACCGCTTCCAGCTGATCTGGACTGGCGGGGGCGTCACGCTCTTTCAGTTCAACACCAGAACTGAGTCTATAGCCCTGTTCCATAGGAGTGAGCACATAGCTACCATCGACATCGTGTAGAGGCCGGCCAAGTGGCTCTGCTGCTGTGCTGTCGAAATGCTGGTGGTAGCCCCGCTCATAGGCCATCGGTAATTTACAGCCTAACTGGGTTAGCAGATCATTACTCCAGGGCCCTAAAGCAATGACTAGTTTTTCAGTAGTGAACTGTTCATCCGCAGTGGATAACAGAAATCCCTGTGCTGTTTTTACTACCTTCTGAATATCAGCAATTTGGAACTTACCGCCAGCAGTAATAAAGAGCTCTCGGTATGCGTGGGTCACTTGAGCGGGATTATCCACACTGGCAGTATCTTTGATCCAGGTAGCCCGGAAGTAAGGTTGCTGTAGCCCAGGCTCAAGCTGTTGAAGTTCATCGTTGTTGAGAATTTGCATATCTACGCCAACATCTTTAAGCAGGAGGCGTTCATAATTAGCAGCTTTAAAGCTGCTCTGGGTCCGGTATAGCTTCAGCCAGCCAGTCTTTCGCAGGCGCTGCTTGCATTCGGCTTGCGTCAGCCATTCTTCATGGAGCAGCATGCTTTGGCGTACTAGTGAGTTAAGTGCTGCTACCCGAAGACGATCTGACTCTTCAGTTGCACTGGCCATGAAGCGGACCATCCACCGGCAGTTTCGCAATAAATAGCTGGTCTGATAACGCAGAGAAGGTGATTTGCCCCGCAACATGGGGATAATGGAATCCCAGAGCCGGGCGTTGTTCATCGGCAGCACTGAACTAGTTGCCAGTACACCAGCGTTACCGTAGGAAGTTTCAACAACGGCATCGCTGCGATCAATCAGTGTCACCTGATAACCCTGCCGTTGCAGTTCGAGCGCGCAGCTGACGCCTACAATGCCTGCACCGAGTACACAGATACTGGAAGCAGGTGGTGTGTCGGATGAATTCAGCGAATGATCTTGCAGCATAGGGTGAACGTATCTTCCAGTTTTTAGCGTTATAATTATGGTAGACGTTATAGTCTACAGTATTGTATACAGATTTTTAGAGATCACCTAGTGCCTCCGATATTAGAGTTAAATAGTTAATCAGGTTATGAGTAATACTATGTCTTCAGTTGATAGTTTTAAGCTTGGGGTGTTGATGCTTAATACCCACTTTCCACGTTTACCCGGCGATATTGGTAATCCGGATTCGTTACCTTGTGAGGTGATTATTCAGCGCGTGGATGCTGCTCGTGTGGATAACATCGTTAGTAGCAGTGCACCTGAAGATGATTTACAGCAAACTCTTTTACAAGAAGCTGATGCGCTTCAGGCGCGGGGAATAGATTTACTGGTCACTTCGTGTGGTTTTTTAAGCTGTATGCAAGAAAATTTAGCGTCCAGATACAAGGTGCCGGTTATAGCCAGTTCGCTGGTATTGATGCCATTTTTACGCACTGTTTATGGTCCTGCAGAAATTGGCGTGCTTACGTTTGACAGTCGCAAACTGACAGAGCAGCATTTTAATGGCTGGTTTGATGAGCGAATCTGTATCGGTGGTATCGAAAGAGGGCAAGAGTTACATCGGGTAATCAGCCAGGATGAAACTGAACTTGATGTTGTTCAGGCCGAAAAAGATGTATTGATGGCGGTAGATGAATTGCGGGAGCGTCAGCCGAATATGCGTGTATTAGTACTCGAATGTACTAATTTATCGCCATACCGGGAGGCTATTAAACAACATACTGGTTTAACGGTTTATGACCTGATGACGGCCATTGACTGGATAAAAAGCGCATCTTAAAGACAGTAATATAATTTTTTGATGGTTATTTTTTCTTTAAAGAGTAAAAAGTTGCTCTTCATCTGCTGCCTGCAAACAGTGACTACTTCCGAATGAGATAGATGTGTTTTTTTCTTGCCCATCATGTCTCTATATCGTTGATTCTATTGTTTTTTATTATGTCTCATTAAGATTGTTCAAATGCTGTATACGTGATAGGTATACATATTATGAATAGTGACTGCATACGTATCCTGTATAGGGGTAGTTAGTATTTCGATTGGTGAAAATCAAGGGCTTGGTTAGGCTGTATTGCTAGACAAGAAGGGTTAAACCCTCAGGGGTCGGTTAGCGGCTCCATAAGAATAACAATGAAACCTTGATAGGACTTATTCCCATGATGAAGAGAACAGCAAGTTTACTTGCCGGTGCATTGCTCAGTATGTCAGCGACTGCGCTGCAGGCTGAAACCTTGAAGATGGCATATGATGCTGACCCGGTAACACTTGATATTCATGAGCAGCTTTCCGGCGGTATGTTGCAGCTTTCCCACATGGCATTTGACCCACTGATTCGCTGGGACCGGAATCTGGGCTTTGAGCCGCGTCTGGCTAAAAGCTGGGAACGTGTTGATGATAAAACCGTGCGTTTCACACTGCGTGATGGAGTAAAGTTCCATTCCGGTAACGCGCTGACTGCAAAAGATGTTGAGTTTACTTTTGAGCGTCTTAAAAATTCTCCTGACTTTAAAGGTATCTTTGCTGCATTCGAAGGTGTGAATGTTGTTGATGATCTGACTTTTGATCTGGTTACCAAAGAGCCATTCCCGCTGGTTCTGAACAACGCGACGTACATCTTCCCGATGGACAGCAAGTTCTATTCTGGTGAAGACGAAAACGGCAACGCAAAAGATATGCTGGTTAAGCACGGCAACTCTTTTGCATCCCGTAACATTTCCGGTACTGGTCCGTTCACTGTTGTTTCCCGTGAGCAGGGTGTCCGTACTGAGTTTGCCCGTAATGCTGATTACTGGGATAAAGATTCCAAAGGTAACGTTGATAAAATCGTTCTGACGCCGATCAAAGAAGCGCCTACCCGTGTAGCTGCTTTGCTGTCTGGTGACGTTGATTTCATCATGCCAGTACCACCAACTGACCATAAGCGTATCGACGGTAATGGTAAGGTTGATCTGGTGACTATGCCGGGTACCCGTATCATCACGTTCCAGATGAATCAGAACCGTGTTGAAGCACTGAAAGACGTACGTGTCCGTCAGGCAATCGTACATGCGATCAACCAGGAAGGTATTGTTAAGAAGATCATGCGTGGTTTCGCAACACCTGCTGCGCAGATGAGCCCTGAAGGTTACCTGGGTTATAACCCAGATCTGAAACCACGCTACGACCTTAAGAAAGCTAAAGAGCTGATGAAGGAAGCAGGCTATGCTGATGGTTTGACGCTGACGATGATGGCGCCTAATAACCGTTATGTAAACGATGAGAAGATCGCTCAGGCAGTTGTTTCTATGCTGGCTAAAGTGGGTATCACTGTTGACCTGAAAACCATGCCAAAAGCACAGTACTGGCCAACCTTTGATGAGCGCGCTGCTGATATTATGATGATTGGCTGGCACGCGGATACCGAAGATTCCAATAACTTCTATGAGTTCCTGTCTGCATGTCCGGATGCGGACTCTGGCCTGGGTCAGTACAACAGTGGTAACTACTGTAATCCAGAAGCTGACAAGCTGATGGCACAGGCTAACGTCGAAACTGATCCTGCTAAGCGTGCTGCGCTGATGCAGAATATCGAGAAGCTGCTGTACGACGATGCTGCTTTCATCCCACTGCACTGGCAGAACCTGGCTTGGGCATCTGCTAAGGGTGTAGAGATTGAGCCGGTTGTTAACAAGATGAACTTCCCGTACCTGGGTGACCTGGTTATTAAACGCTAAGTCACTGTCTGCAGCTTAGTGCTGCGACTGAGGGCTCAATTCGCCAAATGAATTGAGCCCTTCATTCCTGATCAGATAAACTATTGAAATTATAACTACTCGCTGGCCGGGTCCGACCGTGCTCGTCCAGAAATACTTATGTTTGCAGGCTGAATTTATATGTTCGCTTTTTTAATCAAACGCTTAGCACAAGCTATCGTGGTGATGTTTGTAATCAGCATCATCAGTTTTTCGATACAGGACAACCTGGGTGACCCTTTGCGGGAACTGGTGGGTCAATCGGTATCGGAAGAGGAGCGCCAGGCGCTGCGTGATGAGCTTGGGCTTAATGACCCGTTCCTGGAACGTTATCTTCGGTTTGCTGAAAATGCCGTACAGGGTGACTTGGGAACCTCTTACTTCTTTAAAGAGCCTGCCTTGCAGGTAATTTTAACGAAGCTTCCCGCCACCATGGATCTGGTGTTTGGTGCGACGCTTATTATTGTTGGGTTTTCTGTCCCGCTGGGCGTATATGCCGCAATTAAACCTCGCAGTTTGTTTTCTAAAGCCGTTATGGGGTTCAGTACTGTAGGTATATCAATTCCCGTTTTCCTGACAGCAATTGGTCTGATTTATCTGTTTTCCATAGAGCTTGGCTGGATGCCTTCATTTGGCCGTGGTGAAGTTGGCCATGTATTTGGCTGGGATACCGCTTTTGCGACCACCGATGGGTTGAGGCATCTGGTGCTGCCATGTATCACGCTTGCATCCATTATGCTGCCGCTGTTTATCCGTTTGATCCGCTCAGAAATGATGGAAGTGCTGCAGTCTGAGTACGTAAAGTTTGCCCGGGCAAAAGGCCTGTCGCCAAGCCGTATTTATTTTTTGCATGCGTTAAAAAATACGATGTTGCCGGTTATTACCGTAGGGGGTGTACAGATTGGCACTATGGTGGCTTATACCATTTTGACAGAAACGGTATTCCAGTGGCCGGGAATGGGCTTCCTGTTTCTTGAAGCTGTAAACCGGGTAGATACGCCGCTGATTGTGGCTTACTTAATAGTAGTTGGTGCGATTTTCGTTATCACCAACACGATTGTTGATTTGATTTATGGTTTGGTGAATCCAACCGTGAAACTGTTTGGGGGCAAATAAGTATGACTCAGACATCTTCTGCACTGGCGGATGAAGCGCCAACCATGATGCAGCGATTCTTAAAATCGCATTTCTGGCACAGTTTTAAAATTGACCGCGTCGCTCAGCTGAGCTTTATGGTCTTTATCGCGTACGTGATTATGGCATTGCTGGCGCCATTGCTGGCACCGTTTAATCCATATGATCCGGCGTCAATCGATATCATGAATTCTGAGTTGCCGCCGAGTTGGCAGGAAGAAGGCGAGGCCGACTTCTGGCTAGGCACCGATGCTCAGGGGCGTGATCTTTGGTCAACGATTCTTTACGGTACCCGGGTTTCACTGACAATTGGTATTTGTGCAGTAATCCTGCAAGCTTTTTTGGGTATTTGTATTGGTCTTATAGCTGGTTATGTCGGCGGTAAAGTCGATAGTCTGCTGATGCGTATGGCTGACGTACAATTGTCATTTTCAACCATGATGGTCGCGATTGTTGTACTGGCTGTTTTCCAGGCAACGTTTGGTACACAGTTGTATCAGGATCTGGCGATGGTCATGCTGATTCTGGTGATAGGTATCGCTGAATGGCCGCAATATGCTCGAACTGTTCGTGCTTCAGTACTGGCGGAAAAAGAGAAAGAATACGTGGATGCTGCCCGGGTGATGGGCTTAAGAGCGCCACGGATTATGTTCCGCCATATTCTGCCAAATACGCTGTCACCGATTTTGGTTATATCCACTGTTCAGGTCGCGAACGCGATTATCTCTGAGGCAGCGTTATCATTCCTGGGGCTGGGAATGCCGGTTTCTCAGCCGTCGCTTGGCTCGCTGATCTCTGGTGGTTTTGAGTTTATCTTCTCCGGTATCTGGTGGATCACTGTGATTCCGGGCGTGGTGTTAGTGGTGCTGGTGCTGGTAATGAATTTACTGGGCGATTGGCTGCGTGATGTTCTGAACCCGAAGCTTTATAAGGGGTAAGCCAATGGCATTATTAGACGTTAAAAATTTAGAAGTCAGTTTTGGTTTGCGCAGCGGCGCTGTTAAAGCCCTGCACGATATTAACTTTTCGCTGGAACGCGGTGAGCGTATCGGTGTGGTAGGTGAGTCCGGTGCCGGTAAATCCGTACTGGGGTTCTCCATCCTTAACCTTATTTCCCAGCCAGGCCATATTTCTGCCGGGGATGTCAGCTTCGAAGGCCAGAGTCTGCAGAATCTGGATGATAAATCCATGCGTACCATCCGTGGTAATCGTATTGCGATGATCTTCCAGGATCCGATGATGACGCTGAATCCGGTACTGACGATTGGCAATCAGATGATTGAGTGTTTGTTAGCCCACCGGAAAATAAGCAAGGCTGCAGCACGTAAAATAGCCTTGCAGAAGCTGATGCAGGTTCAGATTCCGTCTCCGGAAACACGCCTGGATCAGTATCCGCATGAGTTGTCTGGAGGGATGCGTCAGCGAATAGTTATCGCGATCGGTCTGTTGATGGATCCGGATCTGATTATTGCCGATGAACCGACAACTGCCCTGGATGTGACTATTCAGGCCGAGATCATGGAGCTGATGTTGGAGTTGTGTGAGCGTAATAACGTTGCACTGATTCTGATTACGCATGATCTGGGTGTGGTTTCTCAGGTGACTCAGCGCACTATGGTTATGTATGCCGGACGGGTTATCGAGCAAGGGCCTACCAAAGAAATTATTAATGATGCTCAGCATCCTTATACCCAGGGCTTAATTAATGCTCTGCCACAAATGGGCGTACGTGGTGAGCGTTTGCAGCAGATTCGCGGCTCTATGCCGACGTTGCAGGCGATCCCGAAGGGGTGCGCTTTCAGTAACCGTTGTGACTATGCCTCTTCGCGTTGCGAAGTAATTCCCGACTTTACCCGTTCTGGCGGTTGTCTGGTGGCGTGTCATATGGTCGAAGAGTTGGTCGCGCAGTCGAAAGACAAAGCGCAGGATGAAGGAGCTTAGGGTGTCAGCACAAGAATCAAAGCAGTCATTGCTACAGGTCCGTGATCTGTATAAACGGTTTTCTATTTCTGGTGATTTTCTCGATCAGTTGCGTTTTGAAGGCGGTAAGATCAAGCGGCATCAGGAGTTTGTTCACGCCATTAACGGTGTGGATCTGGATATCTACAAAGGTGAAGCGCTTTGCGTTGTGGGTGAATCCGGTTGTGGTAAATCAACCGTTGCCCGCACAGTAATGGGCCTGCTGGAGCCAAGTGGCGGTACGGTCAGCTATGACGGTCAGCGGATCGATAATTTATCTGCCCAGCAAATGCTGCCATATCGCAAAAGAATGCAGATGATTTTCCAGAATCCGTTTGCTTCGCTAAATCCGCGGATGACCATCAATGAAACCTTATCTGAGCCGGTGAAGTTTCATAATCCTAAGTGGACGCGCATGGAAGTGCGCGACAAGGTGCATGAAGTTATGCATTCTGTAGGGGTTGATCCGAGTTGGGGTGTACGTTTCCCACATGAGTTTTCAGGTGGCCAGCGTCAGCGAATCAGTATCGCCCGTGCACTTGCCGTTGATCCTGAATTTATCGTTGCCGATGAGCCAATCTCGGCACTGGATGTGTCTATTCAGGCGCAGGTTCTGAACCTGATGATGGACGCTCAGGAAAAACGTGACCTGACTTATATGTTTATCACCCATGATTTGTCGGTGGTTGAGCATTTTGGGACCCGGGTGGCGGTTATGTATCTGGGGACGCTGTGCGAGATTGGTGATAGTCATACAGTATTCGACCAGCCGCGCCATCCTTATACTAAGGCGTTGTTGTCAGCGATTCCGAAGCTGGCGGATGACCGGCCGAATCACATTAAACTGCAGGGTGAGGTATCGACACCTGTAAACCTGCCGAGTGGTTGTGTATTTCATGGCCGTTGCCCTTATGCTAATGACCGTTGTCGGGAAGAAAAACCCCTGCTTATGTCAACAGATGGCGGTGTTAAAGTAGCCTGTCACGCAGTAGAAGAGCAGCGTATCGATTAATACGTCATAATATCTATTCTGAAACACGTATATCACACTTGAGCCTAGCCAAAGAGAATAACGATTATGCTTACCGTTAGCTGCGCGTTTGACGCGGGTAATATCGAGGTGGTTGATCAGCGTAATCCTGCTGATGTTCAGCTGAATATCCGCCGTGATTATCAGTCTGATTTTTTTCAGTGGTTTTATTACCGTGTTCAGGGAGCTGCAGGTGAGAATCTGCGAATGCGCTTACTGAATGCAAATGAAGCTGCATATGTTGATGGTTGGGAAGACTATCAGGCAGTTGCTTCCTATGACCGGGAGCACTGGTTCAGAGTACCAACCAGTTACGAAAATGGTGAACTGGTCATTGAGCATCGGCCACAGACTAATAGTCTGTATTACGCCTATTTCGCACCCTATAGTTACGAGCGGCATTTGGATATGCTCGCCTGGGCGGAGCAGCATGGGAATTGTCGAAGTGTTCGTCTGGGACAAACGCTGGATGGCCGCGATCTGGATATGTTAGTGGTGGGGAATCCGGCTGTTGCCAAAGCAGCTGTTTGGGTTACTTCCCGGCAGCATCCGGGCGAAACCATGGCTGAGTGGCTGGTGGAAGGACTGTTAGAGCGTCTGTTTGATAATGAAGATGCACAGGCCCGTCGTTTGAGCCAGCAACTGGTGTTTTATGTCGTGCCGAATATGAATCCGGACGGCTCAGTGCGTGGGCATTTACGTACCAATGCAGCCGGTATAAACCTCAATCGCGAATGGATGGAACCATCCATGGAGCAAAGTCCCGAGGTATATCTGGTACGCCAGCAAATGGCTCAGACAGGGGTTGATCTGCATCTGGACATTCATGGTGACGAAGCGCTGCCCTGTAACTTTATTGCTGGTCAGGAAGGTATTCCCAATACAGATGAGGCCGTACTGGCAGCGGAGCAGCGTTTTCAGGAAGTACTGATGACAGCTAACCCTGACTTCCAGATGGACAGAGGGTATGAGCCGGGTGTGTTCGGTGAAGAAACGCTGACAATGTGTTCCAACTGGGTAGGTCAGCATCATAATTGTCCGGCGATGACACTTGAAATGCCGTTTAAAGATTATGACTTGCAGCCAGATCCTATTCAGGGTTGGTCAGCAGGCCGTTCTGCCAGGTTAGGCGCGAGCTTACTGGATCCTATAGCGGATTGGCTATTGCAGCGTGATCAGGCTGCATCCGGAGATGTCCGCTAAATGGAAATTCGCTGGCTGGAAGATTTTATTGCCCTGGCACGAACGAGGAATTTTTCCCGTGCAGCAGACGATCGAAATGTTACCCAGCCAACCCTGAGTCGCCGGATTAAGTTAGTGGAAGAGGAGATGGGTGTGACGCTCATCGATCGTAATACTTTGCCACTGTCTCTGACCGCCGCCGGGGAAGTGTTTCTGGCCTCAGCGGAACAGATTTCGCGTATCCATCACGATACTAAAAGCCGCTGTAAAGATATTCTGGAACAACAGAGTAACCGGCTGACATTCGCTGCGACACAGTCTCTCAGTCTCGGGTTCTGGAAATCCTGGCTGATGCCGGTGGCAACAGATCTGGATGTCGACATGGTGCATAACCTGAAGTCGACAACTTGGATGGGCGCGGATTTCGTTGAAGCATTAAGTAACAATGAGTGTGATTTGGTGCTTTGCTACTGGCATCCGACAATTGATTTTTTACAGACACTGTCTGAAGAGCGCTTTGAACATATTCTGGTTTGTCAGGAGCAACTGGTGCCGGTAACGGCACTGGATGATGACGGCAAACCTTTGTATCAGTTGCCGGGTACCAAACGTCATCCTATTCCATTTATTGGTTATCACGATAATGCTTTTCTTAAGCCGGTAATCCGTAGCTTTTTACAACGCTGTGAGCCGGCACCTCATCTTCTGACTATGAATGAAAATGTTAATTCGGTGAGCGCTAAAGCGATGGTGAAGGAAGGCTTTGGGCTAGGCTGGTTACCGACCAGTTTACTGGAAGATAATTTCCGCTATAACCGTCTCGATTTTGCCGCGGATCAGAGCTGGAATATTCCGGTAGAGATTCGTTTATATCGCTCTAAGCACAATCATAATCAACAATTACAAAAACTCTGGCCGCATTTACAGAAAACTTTGCCATTGGAAAAGGTTTCGCTGGCGACAGGCGCAGATCATAAGGTTTCGGTTAATTCATGAATCAACACGCGTATTTTGCTCATTTAGATAGATTGCAGCAGGCGACAGAGTCGCTGTTGGCTGATGCTGATTTTGATGGATTACTGATTGGCTCAGGTAGTTCTTCGCGGCGTTTTCAGGATGATTACGGGCACACGTATAAGGCTAATCCAAATTTTGTGCACTGGTTACCTTTTCTGACTCAGCATCCGGGTTGCTGGTTACTGGTTCAGCCGGGTAAAAAACCGCTGTTGTATTTTGTTATGGCCGATGACTTCTGGCATGTAACTCCCGAGTTACCAGGTGATTGGTGGGCTGAGGCGTTTGATGTTGTCGCCATCAAGGATACCGCGCCGGTGACACAGGATAACCTTGCGGTGATAGTCGAGCATTTCCCGGCGTTTGCCCGGGATAGCTGGACGCATAATCCGCAGGCACTGATTCAGCAGTTGCATCGGGTGCGCCGGGTTAAGTCGGAGTGGGAACATGAATGTTTGCGTGAAGCGAATATTCTGGCGGTGCAGGGGCATTTACGTGCGGAGCAGGGGTTCCGGGCCGGTGAGTCTGAGTTTCAGATTCATCAGGGCTATCTGACTGCGATAGAACACAACGAAAAGCAGCTACCTTATGACAACATCGTTGCCTTAAATGAGCACGCGGCAGTATTGCATTATCAGTGGCAGGATCGCAGATTACCGGATAAACACCGTACTTTGCTGATTGATGCCGGTGCAGGCCACCTTGGGTATGCTGCAGACATTACCCGTACTTATGCGGCTGAAGATGGTGTTTTTTCTGACTTATTAGCGGCAATGGAACAGGCGCATCTGGGAACATTGTCTGACATGCGTGCAGGTATCAGTTATGTAGATTTACATATTGGTATGCATCGAAAAATAGCCGCTATTCTGCAGCAGGCAGGTATTGTCAGAGCATCGGTTGATACTCAGCTTGATGAAGGTGTTACCCGTGTGTTTTTCCCTCATGGCTTAGGTCATTTACTGGGAATTCAGGTGCATGATGTGGGTTCCTGGCAGCATGATAAGCTTGCAACCGAGCCTAAGCCGCCGGCCGCTCAT
Source organism: Aliamphritea ceti (assembly GCF_024347215.1). Classification (NCBI taxonomy): domain Bacteria; kingdom Pseudomonadati; phylum Pseudomonadota; class Gammaproteobacteria; order Oceanospirillales; family Oceanospirillaceae; genus Aliamphritea; species Aliamphritea ceti. The sequence continues at coordinate 3,940,607 of NZ_AP025282.1, read as the reverse complement.
CCTTTCCTGCGATATGCGGATATGCTGGAAGAAGGCAGTGTGCTAACGGTTGAGCCAGGTTTGTATTTTATTCCGAGCTTATTGCATGGCTTACGCCAGTCTCCTGTGGCAGAGCTGATTGATTGGGCGCTGATCGAGAGTTTGCTACCCTTTGGTGGAATTCGTATAGAAGACAATGTGTTAATCAAAGCGAATGGGATTGAAAACTTTACCCGGGATGCTTTTGCCGCAGCGCAGTAAAACAAAGGCTAAAATACTGCCGGGACTTGGATGCTGACAGCGCTCATATTATAGTGCAACTGATGTAAGGCCTTTTTCGGTCTGATATGCAGACATATAATTTAGTGTGATCTGTTTTTCCTGATGTGGAGTTGGCACACGCCAGCCACACAGAGCATTCTTTTAGGATCTGATATAGATGCGTGAGCAAGATAATGTGGAAGTTCCAAGTTTCGGACCAGCTGATCCAAGTCTGGTGAAACAAGCCCCTGAAAAAAAGCTTGGTGAAGGTGTCATTGCACAATCGGTGAACGCTGAGCAAGCTAAAAAAGGCAAAGGTTTTATTCTGTTTGTCGTGTTGTTACTGGCCGCTGTTGTGGCTGGCCTGGGGTATTGGGGCACAGTGCAGCAAAGTCAGATTCAGAAGCAACAGGCATTACTCTCCGACCAGTCTAAACAGGTCGAATCCTTATCGACTCAGATTGTACAATTACAGCATTTGTTAAAGAGTGCTGAAAGCAGTGTTGAACAATCTGATGAATCCTTGCTTGAGTGGGTAAATAACCGCGCTACCGCAGCTGATAAGAAAATTAAATTAATAGATGAACAGCTGGCTGCACTGCAAACTCAGGTAAAAGAACAAACGTCGAAACAACTGACCAGCCAGGCCGCTACGCTTGAAAAGCTTAATGCCGGCGCTGCAGATCAGTCTAAATCTCTGGCTGCTCTGACTACTCGCCTGGCTGCCGTTGAAACACTTGGTACTGAACTGGATTCTGTAAATAAGGCGGCCAGTACACGTCAGCAAAATGTTGATAAATTAGGTAAAGATTTAGCCGGACTTAATGCTGGTCTTGAAAAGCAGATTAAAACGGTTAACACAAAGCTGGCCAGTCTGGAAAAAAGTCTTAAGGCTCAGGATAAGTCACTTAAGGCCACCAGTAAAAAGCTGTCAGGTACCAGTGGCGCAGACAGTAAACAGCTTTCTCAGGTACGGGCAAATTTAGCCGCGCTAAGCGCTGACTATCAGATTCTTTCTGAAGGTCAGGAGTTACAGCGGGTGGCTTTGTCACAGCAAGGTAAAGATCTGAATCGCCGGATTGATCAGCTTGGCAGCAAAAGCACCCAGAGCAGCGGTGTATCTGCCAGTACGCTTGAACGTCGCGTGAAAGTTAATGAGCAGGCTGTTAAAGCAATTGATGGTTCCCGTTTAGTGTTGAATAAGGAACTTTTGCGCATTCGGCAGCGTCTGAATAATCTCCAGTTGCAGGTTGAAAGCCTGCAGTAACTAACTGCAAACATAAGTGCTCATTCGATGGTTATTCGCTTTGTGGCGCTTTTAATCTAATGCAAGAATGCCGGGCCCGATACGTCAGTGTCGGGCTTTCATAACTGAAGGAAAATAGTACGTAATGGAAATTCGTGCCTTTTTTGCTTTACCTCTTCCCGGGGCAGTAGCCCGATCTCTGGCAGACCATGCCGATACGCTTTGTCAGTTTGATAAGCACGTAGAGGTTAACTGGGTCGATTCAGAGTGTTATCATTTAACCCTATGCTTTATGGGGAATATAAGTCTCGAGCAGGTTGATCGTCTGGAACAGGTTGCAAGTAAGCATCTGGCTGAGTTTCGCTCATTTCAGGTGCATATTAATACCTCGCAGTATTACCCGGTAAATAAGCATTTGTCGCTGATTGCGGCTATGAGTCCTGAACATCAGGCGCTCAGCCAGTTAAATCAGTTGATGATGCAGGTGGCCCGTGAAGCGGGCATTGCTTATACCGAGGAAGACTTTCAACCACACATCACGTTAGGCCGCTTACCGGCAGAGAACCGGTTCAATGTACCTGAGCACTGGCCAGAGCTGGATCTTATCAGCCTGGCAGACGAAGTGATTCTGTACCAAAGTAAACCAGGCGAGCGTGGTTCGATCTATACCCCTTTATTTGAAATCCCTTTGCAGGATATGGCCTGATGTAAGCGTTGCTGATTCAGGCGCATCCTGCTAATAAGCAGAGACTTATGATGTTTAAGCCTGAATTACTTTCTCCGGCGGGTACGCTGAAGAATATGCAATACGCTTTTGCGTATGGCGCCGATGCCGTATACGCTGGCCAGCCCCGTTACAGCCTGCGGGTCCGTAACAACGACTTCAATCTTGAAAAGCTCGAACAGGGCATCAATATTGCGCACCAGCAGGGTAAAAAGCTCTACCTTGCAAGCAATATCATGCCGCATAACAGCAAGCTCAAAACCTATATTAACGACCTGCGCCCAGTGATTGAAATGGGACCTGATGCGCTGATTATGTCTGATCCCGGTCTGATTATGATGGTCCGTGAGGAATGGCCTGATGTGCCCATTCACCTATCTGTACAAAGCAATACGATGAACTGGGCCAGTGTTAAGTTCTGGCATCAGGCTGGTGTTGAACGGATCATACTTTCCCGGGAACTGTCGTTGGATGAGATCGAAGAAATTCGAGAGAAATGCCCGGAAATGGAGCTGGAAGTGTTTGTACACGGCTCTTTGTGTATAGCTTATTCCGGACGTTGTTTACTGTCCGGTTATATTAACCACCGGGATCCGAATCAAGGTACCTGTACGAATACCTGCCGTTGGAAGTACGATGCCCATGAAGCAGAGCAGGATGCCAGTGGTGACCTGATTCCTGTGCAGAACTTTGATCCGGATGCTGCTCAGCCAAGTCTTGGGGTTGGTGAGCCAACCGATAAAATGTATCTGTTACAGGAAGAAACCCGCCCGGGTGAGTTTATGCCTGCATATGAAGATGAGCATGGCACTTACATTATGAACTCCAAGGATTTGCGGGCGATTCAGCATGTGCCGCGTCTTGCTGCCATGGGGGTTCATTCACTGAAGATCGAAGGTCGTACTAAGTCGCATTATTATGTCGCCCGTACTGCTCAGGCTTACCGTAAAGCGATTGATGATATTGCTGCCGGCCGGCCATTCGACATGGGGCTGATGGATACGCTGGAAAACCTGGCGAACCGTGGTTATACCGAAGGTTTTTACCGCCGTCATGTGCATGATGAGTATCAGAACTATGAGAACGGCAGTTCGGTTGGCGTACATCAACAGTTTGTTGGCGAAATCATTGGCCGGGATGAGCAACAAGGTACTATCGATGTTGAAGTAAAGAACCGTTTTGAGGTAGGTGACCAGCTAGAGTTGATGACACCGTCTGGTAACCATTCTTTTACTTTGCAACAAATGGAAAACCTTAAAGGTGAAGCTAAAGATTGCGCACCAGGCTCTGGCCATTTTATGCGCATTCCAGTAGATTTTGCCGCCGATATGGAATACGCCTTACTGATGCGTAATCTGCCAAATGCGCCGGGATTTAAAGCAGCTGAAGCTTCCTGATCCGACAGATAATAAATTTACAGGGAAACTGACATTGCAATGATTGCTATGGCAGATAAGTATCAAACTGGCCGCGCTCTGCGGCCATTTTCATTTGCTGGTGTGACCACATATAAATTGCAGGTCTAGATTTACTATTACATATTGTGTCTTATGAATATTAGGCGGGGAAAGTATTTGTTGCTTATCATTCGCCATCAAATTTGTCTGCAAACCACGGCTTACCTGCGGATGCGGAAGTGATTGCTGAGATGAAAGGTGCTTTAGAAAAACTGACAAATAAAGCGACAGGCAAGTAAGCTTTAAGCTTTGTAAAAGTAATAGCGGCCAGTGGGAATTTCTGCAGGCCCGTCGATCTGTGTAAAACCAACCAGCGGTTGGGAAGATATGATAAGACCACCTTTAACCATAATATCCTTGATTCGAGGGCTTAAAGCTGCTGCTTCTGCTTTGTCTTTATCTTTAATACCGATGCCCAAGTCATAATGTGCAAGGGCAATACCTATATTATCGCTTTTCATTTGCATCATGGCTTCATTCACTTCGCCTTGCATAAAACTGCCTTCTGGTGGGACGCAAGACGGGTGACATTGTAAGGCGCGATCAAGAACCCAGATTTTCTTGTCAGGTGCCGTTTCGCGTAAATGATCATAGCTTCGACCATTTCCAAGGCCGATTTCCACAAAATCACCTGCAATATTTTGTGTGTGTCCTACACCCCATTCGAGACCGATCTTTTGCGCAGTAAGTCTGCGTATCATGCTTTCTAATCTGCTCATGTGTATATCCTCTGATGTTCATTGGACCTCATGTTGTCTGATATGTTTTTATCAAAAGCAGTAATAGGTGCTTTTCGCATAATTTTGATAAATTCTGTTGTAAACTTCTAGATGACTTCATGATAAACCAGGTGATGCGTGAGCTACCCAAGTGGCTCTGTATTGTCTGTGCGCCTAAGGCCGCGATCTTGTAATAGATATAAATATACATGATATGCGTATTCCGGTAGATTTTGCCACCGATATGGAATACGCCTTACTGATGCGTAATCTGCCAAATGCGCCAGGATTTAAAGCAGCTGAAGCTTCCTGATCCGACAGATAATAAACTTACAGGGAAACTGACATTGCAATGATTGCTATGGCAGATAAGTATCAAACTGGCCGCGCTCTGCGGCCATTTTCATTTGCTGTTGCTGGCGTGGCGGGCCTCACTGGCATTGTCGCAGCATCAGGAGCATCCGAGATTATCTGGTTGCAGGCATTCAGTTTGTTGTGTGCTGCGATTCTTTTACAGGCAGGAGTAAATCTGATTAATGACTGTTCAGATTTACCTTTTCTGACCGGTGATGCTCGTAGCTGTGAGCTGATTCATAAGAATATGCGTATAGCTGTTGTATGTTTTGCGTTGGCTACTGCTGTGGCTGTGTATTTCATTGCTATACGAGGCTGGCCTGCATTGTTACTGACTCTGACAGGCGTAGCCGGTGCGCTGGGATATACGCTTGAACCGGTGAATCTTAAGCGCCGTGGTTATGCCGTGGCAGCTGTTTTCTGGCTGATGGGCGTACTGATGATATGCGGGGTGTATTACTTTCTCAGTGGGCGGATTGACGGCCAGATTATACGCCAGGCGATACCTGTTAGTTTGTTAACCAGTTTACTATTACTGGCAAATGAGATTCGTGACTATGAGACAGATCGGGCTCAGGGCTGCAAAACTCTGAGTGTAAGGTTGGGGTTGAAGAAAGCGGTTTTGCTGTACCGAACAGGGCTGGCAGTACTGTTGGTGAGCTGCCCGTTGTTATATTTCTCAGGTGATTTGAAATTTATATGGCCGTTGCTGTTAAGTGTACCCTGGGCACTCACTTTGCTTCCTATGGCAGGTCTGGGGCAGCATGCCAGACGTTATTTGCCTCCGGCAACCGGTCGCTTTTTTCTGTTGTTCGGGCTGCTTTATCTTACCACTTTGTGAACATGGCAGTTGACCGATGACTGATGCCCCCATACCTTTAGTAGATTACAGACAATAAATTTATAACAGTCTGATGTATAAGGTTGTTTGTTGCAGTTCTTAGGGGTCTGAACTTAATGAGTTTGCTATTTAAAAGATGGGTTTTAATTCTGCTGGGGCTTATGTTCCCGGTTTCGCTGATGGCAGACGATTCATCAATGCTTACCCGTGAAGAAGAGCGCTGGCTGGAACAGCATACTGATATCCGTTTTGCGCCTGCGCCTTACTATCCTCCTGTTGAGTTCTTCGACGAAAATGATGTCTATCGTGGGATTACTGCGGACTTTCTACGCCTGATGGGGGAGCGTCAGGGGCTTGATATGAATGTTACTCAGTACCCTAGCTGGGACAAGGTTGTCGCCGCCACTCAAGAAGGCAAGGTAGATGTTTGGGGAGCATCTGCAATTACGCCTGAGCGACAGGAGTATATGAACTTCACCCGGCCTTATATTCGGTTGCCCGCGGTAATTGTGGTGCGCAAAGATATTGATGGTCCCCTGAATATGCGTGATCTGGATGGCCATAAAGTTGTTCTGATCAAAGGTTATGCTTCAAGTGAGTATGTGAAGGAGAATTTCCCGAGCCTGGATATTTTAGAGGTACCAGATCTGGAAACCGGTTTACGCATGGTTTCCTATGGTCTGTCGGACGCGATTATTGCTACTAATGCTGCCGCGCTGTTTTACATTGAACGGGATGGCCTGACGAACTTACGGGTTGCCGGGGAATCTGGATTTGCCTGGCAGCTGCGTTTTGCTGTGCGTAAAGACTGGCCGGAACTGGTCTCTATTATTCAAAAGGGTCTGGATGACATCAGCGATGATGAGTTGCGAACTATTTTCCGTCGCTGGATAAACCTTGGCTATGAAGGGCAGATTTTTACTCCGCAGTTACTGCTGCAGATTGCCGGTGGCATTTTCGTCTTACTGGCGATTATGGTGTTTGTCTGGAACCGCATGCTGCGCCATCAGGTGCGGGAGCGCACACAGGCTTTGAATAAAGAGCTGGAAGAGCGTAAAGCGCTGGAGAGTAAGTTACGCCGGTTGGCGACAACGGATGAACTCACCGGGATTATGAATCGTCGTCACTTATTTGATTGTCTGCGTCAGGAATTACGCAGGGTTGAGCGCTACGATAATTCGCTGGCTTTGTTAATGTTTGATGTCGATCACTTTAAACAGATTAATGATTCCTATGGGCATGCTGCCGGAGACCAGGTGCTTAAGTCTGTGGTAGATATCTGCCAGAAAGAATTGCGTGAAAATGATCTGTTTGGCCGTATTGGCGGCGAAGAGTTCGTCGTTTCGTTATTGGAAACAGATGTTGAAACGGCTATGCAGGTTGCTAACCGTATTTGTCACTCAATTGCCAGTACGCAGATTGCGCTTAACAATGGCGAGCATTTAACCTCGACTATTAGCATTGGCGTAGTGCATTCCAGTCAGGATAAAAGCCTGGAGGTATTGTTAAGTTACAGTGACCGGGCAATGTACAGTGCTAAGCAGAAAGGTCGTAACAGAGTTGAGCGATTTGATTCACTTGAGTCGCCAACAATTGTTTTATAAGCGCTTTCAGAAAAGACTTTCGTTGAAATTATGAGACTAAGTTGTGACGCCCGTCAGGCGTAATATGTGTATAATCGGCGCACTTATAACTATGACCTGGAAATTGTAAATCCTGTACTGGCTGCTTCGGAGCCGGCGATGCGCAGTTTACCGGGTTAAAACCGAGCCTGATAGCGGAGCCAAATATGAGCGTTATACGTCAAGACGACTTTATCAGCAGCGTTGCTGATGCCCTGCAGTTTATCTCCTATTACCATCCGATAGATTTTGTTCAGGGCGTGCATGGCGCCTATCAGAAAGAGCAGAATCCAGCGGCAAAAGACGCCATGGCTCAGATTCTGATCAACTCACGTATGTGTGCAGAAGGTCGCCGGCCTATTTGTCAGGATACCGGCATTGTGACTGTGTTCCTGAAAGTAGGTATGAATGTTAGCTGGGATGCCACCATGAGTGTTACTGACATGGTGAATGAAGGTGTACGACGTGCCTATACTCATCCGGATAACGTGCTGCGTGCTTCGATTCTGGCTGATCCTGCCGGTGCACGTAAGAACACTAAAGATAATACGCCTGCGGTTATTCACTACGAAATTGTTGAAGGCGATGAAGTAGATGTTCAGGTAGCTGCTAAAGGTGGCGGGTCTGAAAACAAATCCAAGATGGTGATGCTGAATCCGTCTGATAGCATTGTCGACTGGGTTGTAAAAACTGTACCAACAATGGGTGCGGGCTGGTGTCCACCAGGTATGTTGGGTCTGGGCATTGGTGGTACGGCTGAGAAAGCAGCGGTACTGGCAAAAGAATCCCTGATGGACCCGATTGATATTCATGAAATTCGTGAGCGTGGTCCACAAAACCGTGTTGAAGAACTGCGTATTGAAATCATGGATGCAGTTAACGCTCTGGGCATAGGTGCACAGGGTCTGGGTGGTCTGACGACTGTTTTGGACGTGAAGATTAAGGATTATCCTACTCACGCGGCGTCTTTGCCTGTATGCATGATTCCTAACTGTGCCGCCACTCGTCACGCACACTTTACGCTGAACGGTGAAGGTCCGGCGATACTGACGCCACCAAGCCTGGATGAATGGCCAGAGATTACTTTCGAAGTGGGTGAGTCTACCCGCCGGGTGAATCTGGATACAATCACTCCAGAAGATGTTTTAAGCTGGCAGCCAGGAGAGACTGTTCTGCTGAATGGTAAAATGCTGACAGGTCGTGATGCTGCGCATAAGCGTATGGTTGAGATGCTGAATAAGGGTGAAGAGCTGCCGGTTGATCTGAAAGGTCGCTTTATTTATTACGTAGGTCCGGTTGATCCGGTTCGTGATGAAGTAGTTGGGCCTGCAGGTCCGACAACAGCAACCCGAATGGATAAGTTCACCCGTCAGGTTATCGAGAGTACCGGCCTGCTAGGCATGATTGGTAAGTCTGAGCGTGGTCCGGTAGCGATTGAAGCTATTCGTGATAACAAAGCTGTTTACCTGATGGCTGTAGGTGGTGCTGCTTATCTGGTATCTAAAGCAATTACCAATGCTGAAGTACTGGCCTTCCCAGAAATGGGCATGGAAGCTATCTACGAATTTGAAGTTAAAGACATGCCTGTTACGGTTGCCGTCGACAGCAATGGTGAGTCTGTTCATACCACAGGCCCGGCTAAGTGGAAGCAGATTATTGCTGAGCAGGTCTGAAGTTAATGTGTAAGATTAAAAGCCCGCAATAGCGGGCTTTTTTGGCTTTTGTGTACAGGTTATTTCAGCAGGAAGCCTTGTTTCTGCAAAAACGCTAACATGTGTGGCCGGGCTTCTTTACTCAACATACCGGACATCTGTTCACTCCAAGTCATGTCTTTTGTGCCGCCGGTACGGGTTTGATAATAGTCGCGCACCGCATGATCGTATTCACTGATGATTTCTGCGTCGTTCTGATCCTGGTAACTGTCCTGTTTGAGAACCACAGATACAGGCAGGCGAGGCTTCACTTCAGGGTTTTGGTCAGGATGACCGATACATAAGCCGAATACCGGATAGACCCGTTCTGGCAAATTAAGCAGTTCGCTGACAGCAGCGATATTATTACGAATACCGCCAATATATACGCAGCCCAACCCCAGAGATTCAGCTGCAATGGTCAGGTTCTGGGTAAACAGAGCGACATCGGCGGTAGCGGTAATAAACTGCTCAGTGAATCCTGATTGCATGGGCGCATCGTTCAGTTCACAGGCAAGTTGAAGGCGGCGCATATCCGCACAGCAAACCATAAATACAGGTGCCTCTGCTACATATGCCTGGTTACCTGCGTATTCAGAAAGTAAACGCCGGTTGTCAGTATCATTGATCTGAATGAGTGTGCAGGCCTGAATAAAGCTCGATGTGGCCGCAGCCTGACCGGCTTCAACTAGTGTTTCCAGAGTTGCCTGGGGTACTGGCTCTGTGGTGAATTTGCGGATAGAGCGGTGGCTTTTCAATAACTCAATGGTGCTGTTCATATTGATGTTATCCATTTTTTGTCGAATTAGTGCGTCGAATAAGTTTGCCGAAACGTAAGGTTGATGCGCGGTTGTATTTTTCGTGCAGTTTTAGGGATGCTGTGCTGCCAGTAGTGTTGTAATTCGCCAGACATAATTAACAGGCTACCACTGTCCAGCGGTATCTCTACTGAAGCGCTTTTACTGCCTTTAGGGCGGAGTAAAAAGCGCCTTTTTTCACCCAGGCTGAGTGATGCAATTGTGGGGTTGCGCCGTAACTCAGGTTCATCATCACTGTGCCAGCCCATGCTGTCCTGACCATTCCGGTATAGGTTAGCCAGTACCGTATTGAACTGACTGCAGCTGGCCGTTTCTATTTGTTGCTTAAGCGTTAGCATAAATGGCAGCCAGGGACAGGCTTTCATTAGCAGGTTTGAATAGGTGTATTCGATACCTGCGTCTCCCATAAAGCTCTGTAAACGAGGAATTGAAACAATGCGTCCAAACAGTTTTAGCTGATCCTGTTGCCAACTCAGTTGGCTTTCCAGTGTACTGAATAGCGCTTGCTGGTCTGAACATGGAATGAAGTTTTCAATCAGGGTCAGACAACCATTAGCAACAGGGATTTTGTGAGGGTTAATAGTGCTTTCCTGAAATGGCCATTTAATAAAAATAGTGTACGACGTCGCCGCCACCAAAACTAGCGACTATAGTGAATACAAGAGCAGATTCCTGCTTTAAATGGGTTCTGGATTGGAGGTGTATGATGCTGAGATCCGTACAGGCCAGCGATTACATGGCAACAAAGCTGGTCACCTTTCGCCTGCGCGATGATCTTTTCTACGCGATTAGTCTGTTACTGGAGCATAAAATAAGTGGTGCGCCGGTAGTTGATGATGACGGTCAACTGGTCGGTATGTTGTCTGAGCAGGATTGCCTGAAAGCTATTTTAACGCTTACCTATCATGAAGAAGAGATGGGTGGCAAAGTAGCAGAATGCATGACGACAGAGTTACATACCATCAGTTATGATGCCGACATAGTTCACGTGGCAGAAAAGATTATTAATCATAACTGCAGGCGGCTTCCGGTGGTGAAAGATGGTAAACTGGTCGGCCAGATCAGTCGACGGGATGTTCTTAAAGCGGTCGAAAGATTTGCCCGCGACGGTTGAACTGATTGAAATAGAGATAAAGGCTGGCATTAAAAAATGCCGGCATAACGCAGCATAATTTTAGGGGATGCTGCGATTGTCGGGTCGGTGACAGGCTGGATCGACAATATTACCGCCGGATACACGTTTTAGTGTTTACCGGACAGGATCTGCATGTTGCAGAAAAGCATAGTTTTGATTCAGGTTGAATGTTGATATGGGCTTCCGCTTACCGGAAAAACCAATTCTGTTTTATCCCTCACTGGCACATCAGATAGGCACTGATGAAGCATTATTGTATGCCGTGTATGTTGACCGGTTGCAATCCCGGGGGGAGCTGGACAGTAATGGCAATTTAAGTTTATGTCTCGACCGGCGTGACTGGCTGCTGTTAGCTGATTTCTGGAATGAGAGTCGCCTGGCGAATGTCACTCGCAGTTTGGTTAGCCATGGCTACATTCAGGCAATATCCGGTGATATTCGCATAACGCTGACATTACTACCTCAGTTGCCTGATTCTGTCTGTGAAGAACTACCGATTGTTGAGTCACAGAAGGATACTACGCAGGCTGTTACCCCTGAGCCTGAGGCCGTTGAACAAACATTTGCAGCGGCTGATTTAACCGTTGAAGCCTCTTCAGAAGTTGTATTTGAAGCTGTCCCCGAGTTTTTGCCTGTGGATACTCCAGAAGTGCTGCCTGAACAAATGCCACCTGCGCAATATCAGACATCGACAGAGCCTGAGTATGTGCCTCCGACAGCAGATAATCAGTATTACAACCCGCCGCCAACACCGCCAGTGACCGTTCAGAAACTACCGGTTATGGAGCAGCCTCCGAGCAGAGACGACTTACGTCAACTGCGTCAGCATCAGGAAGTACAGCCTCAGAATCGTGGACCTGCACCGACATTTGGCGGTAGCATCGGATGGTCAAAAAGTCGTCCTCAGCCGGGTGCTGGTAATTTGTTTGCTTCACAGCTGGATGAACTGGAGCAGAAGAATAAAAAGCTGCATTCTATTTATCTTGGCTGGCGCCCGTCACAGATTTTATTTGATACTTTACCAAGACACAGTATTCCTGCAGATTTTGCCGAGCAGTTAATTGATGAGTTTGTACTTTACTGGTTAGACAAAGACCGTAAAGAAACCAACTGGGATCAGAAGTTTCTTGCCTGGGTGAAACGGGAATGGGTGCAGAAGCAAACCCGTGAAGCGCGTGAACAGCGTTATAAGCAAGGTGAAAGCACCGGTGGTGTTCAGCAGGGGCAGCCAGATGCCCGACAGAAACGCCAGCGGGTGACTGCTGCGATTATGGATATTAAGGATACTGACTGGTAAGCAGTAAATACTGTTATCAGTCCTGACGCCTGAAGAGGTAAGTAAATTGAAAACTCCCGGACAGATTCTTTCTAAAAAGCAGGGCGAATTGCCTCCTCAGCGGGTCGATCCGTACCATGATCGCCGTCCTGTGAAAGAGGATGCACAGGCGCGTCCGGAAACGGCAAGCATCACCACAGAAACTAAAACGATGGTGAACATGATCTTTGCGCGCTTTATGGCAATTTACGGGCATAAGTTTAAGAGTTGCTTCGAAACTCAGGATGAAATCCGAATTGCTAAACGCGAATGGGCGCTGAGTCTGCAGTATTACTCTGAGGCTGAACTGGTTCGCGCTATTGATCGCTGTAAAGAAACTCTGGCGTGGATGCCTACAGTGTCTGAGTTCCTGGAAATCTTACATGATATGGGTGGCGATTATGGTCTGCCTTCTTCCCGCCAGGCATATTATGAAGCCTGCCGTTTTGCCGATCGGCCCAGCCAGCGTCAATGGAGCCATCAGGCTGTGTACCACGCAGGTAGAGCAACCGAATGGTTCCGTTTACGTGGTGAAGAAGAGTCCCGTATATTTCCTGAATTCGATTACAACTATCAGATTATCTGCCGACGTGTACGTGCGGGTGAGCAACTGGATGAAGCGGTTCCGGTCGCGTTGGAGAATAAGTCAGATAATACTTTCTCAGCGTTTATACAAAGCTGGGGCGAAGCTCAGGGGATTACCCCTGAACAGGCAACTACATTGCTATTTTATATGACAAAACCTGCCGGTACTGCTATTCGTCAACGGTTTAAGCAGGTTAGTGAAGATCGGGCCCGGCAATGGGGCCTGAAGCTGACACTACCGGATGATTATCAGTAAGAGTTGCTGACTTAAGGCTCTCAGGGCACTATAAAATACGCCATCATTATGATGGCGTATTTTTTGAATGTTATGTCTGCAGAGTAAAGGTAATTGAGTTACTCGAACGACTCGCCGAACAACCCACCGATTGCCTTACTTAGGGCTTCGCTGCGGGATTCTGAGCGAAATACACGTAGTGATAACGCGCGTAACGTGGGGATAAACATCAGATCGGCCATTACCCGGTTAAAGCATGCCTGTCCGGCATTGTTGATTGCCAGGGTTTCCAGAAATGGTGTTAGCAGCTCAGGATGTTGTAAAGTCATCCAGCAGCGGCTGGCAACAGCGGCTATTACCTCCGGGTCTTTACCGAAAGGGCTGTTAACCACTTCCGTCAGAATCTGAACCTTAATTGCTTCATCTTTACTGTTAGACAACCCGCGTACCAGCGCGCCAATTAAATTGGCACTGCTGTTCTGATCCTGTAGAGCGGTATTAAGACGCTGACTGATAGCCGTTGTCAGCTCTGTATCAGGTTCAATGTGTTCTAACAGGCTGCTGACTGCTTCAAGTGGGGTGTCTGGTAGTACTGTTAGCTGCTTACCCAGCGCCGCAGAGTTATTGCTCTGATCCAGGCGCACAGTGAAGTCAGCGATGCCCTGAAATCCCAAACCGTCCCATTTTTCCAGGTTAGCCTGACCGGTAAAGTACGCCTGCGCATGTTCGTAATAACTGGACGCTGGCTGTTTAGTGGTTAGGGTGGCTTTCGCGTGAAATGCTGCCATTTTTTCCTGTTCAGGTTTGAACGAGAAAGGGTTGTCTTTCAGTGCATCGCGAAAGCCTTCAGTGTTTTCTGTTGCATCCATAACTCCCTGATTATTCATCAGGTTTTCTAACAAGCGCGCCAGGAAGTCGTCCCGTGCAGCCTGAACCAGATAGCCCTGCTCATCAAGTGGCAGTTTTAAAAACCAGACAACATTTTGATCTTGCTGTTTTGGATTCCACAGGAGTACACCGATCCATGCCTGGTGTAAAAATGGCAGTGGATAAGGCACATGGCCGTGCTCAACTTTATGAAAAGTTTCTGCAGACAGTTTGCTGACCCGGCGGCCCATGTCAAAAATGCGGAACTGAGCGTCGGTCTGGCGGATAAAGTCGGTCAGGGTTTCAAAGCGTTGCATGGGGCTGAGTAGGTCCGGAGTTGAAGGTTATCTGCTGGATGGAATTTGCCACAGGGAGGATATTTTATCAGGGGCGAAGCCGGATATACAGGCTTGTGCCTGCTGATCTGTATAGCATAAGCAGACTTTAAGTATTCGAGATACTGTGAAATAGATATGCCTCGGTTATGGATTAGGCTTTAGTTGAATAACCATTGATTTATAAAGGTTTTAGGCACACCCTGAAACTAGATTAGCTGATTGTTTTGCTAATTATTTAACCTGGCTCCAGATAGGTTTTGATAAAACGGTCAGTAATTTGATTAAGCGCAATTAATAGTCGAAAAATACCGACGTCGATACTGAGTGGAAGAGGGCTTATTGCGTACAATATCTCTAATGGATAACAACATATAAATAGAGGGAGCGGATTTGAGTAACGCGTTTCTTGCGTTGGGGCGGTCTATGCTGGGCAGCTTGCGGGATTTGTTACCAATAGTATTGGTAATCGGATTTTTTCAGGTGTTTGTCTTACAGCAACCGTTACCGGACTTTTTTGGGGTGATGACCGGGCTACTTTGTGTTGTTGCTGGTTTAACATTTTTTATTTACGGATTGGAGATGGGGTTATTTCCCATCGGTGAAACCCTGGCGAATGCGTTTGCCAGAAAGGGCAGTGTTTTTTGGTTATTGGTATTTGCGTTTTCACTGGGGTTTGGTACGACTGTTGCTGAACCGGCATTGATTGCCGTTTCTGCAGAGGCAGCAAAAGTGGCTGCTGAGGGCGGCATGATTCTTACCAGTGATGAAGCCATGACGAGCTACGCATCAGGCCTGCGATATACGGTTGCATTCTCGGTAGGGCTGGCAATTGTCATAGGTGTGTTGCGTATTCTTAAAGGCTGGCCGATTCACTATATGATCGCGATTGGTTATGTCTTAGTCATGATCATGACGGCTTTTGCACCAAAAGAAATTATTGGCATCGCTTATGATTCCGGAGGGGTTACAACCTCTACTATTACTGTACCTCTGGTGACAGCATTAGGTGTTGGTTTGGCATCTTCAATTGAAGGGCGTAATCCGATGATTGATGGCTTCGGTTTGATCGCGTTTGCGTCACTGACGCCAATGATCTTTGTGATGGCATACGGGATGGTGATCTGATGGAATTATTAGAGCAGCTATTCAGTATTCTGTTTACCACGCTTAAGGATGTTATTCCGATTGCCGCAATTATCTTCGGCTTTCAGATTTTTGTCATTCGCCGGCCAATCCCGAATTTTAAGCGGGTTTTGTTTGGCTTTGCCTATGTCATCGTCGGTCTTGCGTTATTTCTGTTAGGGCTGGAAAAAGCGTTATTCCCAGTTGGCCGTTTAATGGCGGAACAGTTAACTGACCCTGTATTTCTTAGCGGTGGTGATGCTGTCGCGGGCAGTCTTACCTGGCAGGATTATTACTGGGTTTACATTTTTGCCTTTGCGATTGGTGCCAGTACTACCATTGCAGAGCCTTCGCTGATTGCGGTGGCTATTAAGGCAAATGAGGTATCTGGCGGTGCTATTGGGATCTGGGGATTGCGCTTAGCGGTTGCGCTGGGCGTGGCTGTAGGTATAAGTCTGGGCACCTGGCGGATAGTCACAGGTTATCCGATTCACTGGTTTATTATCACCGGTTATGTGTTTGTGGTTATCCAGACTTTCTTCGCACCTAAGATGATTGTTCCACTGGCTTATGATTCCGGTGGGGTTACGACCTCTACGGTAACTGTGCCGCTGGTAGCTGCACTTGGTTTGGGACTGGCGAGTACTGTGCCGGACCGTAGCCCGTTAATTGATGGTTTTGGTTTGATCGCGTTTGCCAGTCTGTTTCCGATGATAACAGTGATGGGATACGCCCAGATTACCAGTTGGCTGGCCGCCAGAAATACGCGCCAGTCACAGGCTGAATAAAAGGATAGGAAGAATTTATGCATTTTAAATTGCTGTTAGTTTTCGTTGAGGATGCAAAAACCGATCAGGTCATGAAGGCCGCCCGTGATGCCGGTGCAACCGGTGCAACGGTGATCAACAATGCCCGTGGTGAAGGCGTTAATAAGACGAAAACCTTTTTCGGTCTGACGTTGGAAACTCAACGGGATGTTTTATTGTTTATTGTTGAAGAGCACCTCAGTCGTAAAATTCTGGAGACGATTTCAGAAGTGGCTGGTTTCGACAGTGCTCCGGGACAAGGCATTGCAATACAGCTGGATGTGGAAGATGCGGTGGGTGTGGCTCACCAGATTGAAACCCTGACTAATGTGGTTGAGGAAGAGTTATGAGCGAGCGTAAGCTGGTACGTGTTAAGGATGTCATGGTTCAGGACTATGCGATTGTTGATGGCCTGATGACAGTGAAGGAAGCGATTGCCATTTATAAGCAGCGTAATGTGGCTGCATTGCTGGTTGATAAGCGTAATGAAGATGATGAGTACGGTATTTTATTGTTGTCTGATATCGCCAAGCAGGTGCTGGCTAAAGATCGTTCACCGGAACGGGTGAATATCTATGAAATTATGACCAAGCCAGTCGTCGGCGTGGAGCCGGATATGGATATTCGTTACAGCGCCCGTCTGTTCGATAACTTAGGTTTATCGATCGGGCCCGTCATTGAGAACGGTGAAATTAAAGGCGTGGTCAGTTACAACGAGATCGTGCTGGCGGGTATCGCTGAATAAACGCTGTCTTAATAGCGCTTTCAGTGAGTGCCGTTGAGAACCTGGTCCAGACGGTGAAACAGAGCAATTAGCTGTTGGCCGTCTATGCCTTCTTGCTGAACACAGGTTTCTGCCATAGGTGCAATATTGCAGTTTGCTGGTAATGGCGCTTTTTGTTTAATCAGAGCATCAAAGCGTGGCAGCATGATCCATTGAGTCCATTCAAAAAAACTGAGCGTATCAACGGCAAAGGGTTGCTGACTGGCGAGCGCTTCGGCTGAAGGTGACTGTGTTTGCCAGCAGTTAAGGCGTTGCAGTTCTGTGCGAATATCGCTCAGAACTGCAGCAAGTTGCTCACTTTGCGACAAGTGTTGAGACATTAACGGCCGCGAGCTTCTTTCAGTGTATCTGCAATCAGGAATGCCAGTTCCAGTGCCTGGTCAGCATTCAGGCGTGGATCACAGTGTGTGTGATAACGGTCGCCTAAACCTTCTTCAGTGATCTGGTAAGCACCGCCGATACATTCAGTAACATTCTGACCGGTCATTTCAAAGTGAACACCGCCGGCATAAGTGCCTTCAGCGCGGTGTACTTCAAAGAAACCTTTCATTTCTTTCAGGATGCGCTCAACGCTGCGGGTCTTATAACCGCTGCTGGCTTTGATGGTGTTTCCGTGCATAGGGTCGGAACTCCATACAACGTGACGGCCTTCCTCTTTTACTTTACGTACCAGAGAAGGCAGCATTTCAGTAACATTATCTGCGCCCATGCGGCTGATCAGCGTCAGGCGACCTGGCTGATTTTGCGGGTTCAGCGTATCGATCAGTTCAATCAGCTCGTCCGGCTTCATGGTCGGACCAACCTTCATGCCGATAGGATTTTCAACACCGCGCAGGAATTCTACATGTGCACCATCCAGCTGACGGGTACGGTCGCCGATCCACAGCATGTGTGCTGAGCAGTTGTACCAATGCTCAGTAATGCTGTCACGACGGGTCAGTGCCTGTTCGTAGTTCAGCAACAGTGCTTCATGGGAAGTGAATAGCTGGGTTTCTTTCAGTTGCGGTACATTGGTACTGCGAATACCACAGGCTTCCATAAATGCCAGCGCATCATCGATTTGTTTAGCCAGGTGAGAGTACTTTTCACCTTGTGGGCTTTTAGCAACGAAGCCACGGTTCCACTGGTTTACTTTGTGCAAGTCAGCAAAGCCACCCTGTGCAAAAGCGCGTAGCAAGTTCAGTGTAGAAGTTGCCTGGTTATACGCATGGATCAGACGCTCAGGATCCGGTGCACGGGCTGCTTCTGTGAATTCAATATCGTTGATGATATCGCCACGATAGCTTGGCAACTCAATACCGTTGATAGTTTCGGTACCTGCGGAACGAGGCTTTGCATACTGGCCAGCAATACGGGCAACCTTAACGACAGGGCAGCTGCCTGCAAAGGTCATCACCACAGCCATTTGCATCATGGCCTGAAAAGTGTCGCGGATATTTGTCGCGTTAAACTCAGCAAAACTTTCGGCGCAATCGCCACCCTGAAGTAGAAAAGCACGGCCAGCAGAGACTTCTGCCAGTTGCTGATGTAAGGATCGAACTTCACCGGCAAATACCAGTGGTGGAAGTTCGGCCAGTTTCTGTTCTACACGTTTCAGTGCGGCAGTATCCTGGTATTCTGGCTGTTGCAGAATAGGCATGGATTGCCAGCTATCAGGGGTCCAGTTTTGCATTGTTTAACTCGATATGGCCATAAGTATAGGAAGATTATCTAAGCAGATGATCTCACTAAGGGGATTATCTAAAAGGCTATAGTGTAGCTGGCATAGGGTTAACAAGTAAGGGGCCTGTGGGGATTTATTTGCGTTAGCAACTGATATGGCGACAGGTTTTTGAATTGATCTGAATTCAACTGATTTGTGGCATGGTTAGTCGGAGGTGAATCACGTAAAATCGGCGTTTAATTTGTTAATACTGTATGGAGCCGCACTGTGTTCGATTTGCCGAAAATCAGTTTGAAAGGAAAAGTCTCAGAACAGGAGTGGCAATTGCGGGTAGATTTAGCCGCTTGCTACCGTCTGGTAGCTGACCTTGGCTGGGATGACATCATCTATACGCATCTTTCTGCACGACTGGATGGTACAGATCAGTATCTGGTGAATGCTTTTGGCCTGGCGTTTGATGAAGTTACCGCGTCTAACCTAGTTAAAGTAGATCTGAATGGCAATATTCTTGATGATACGCCTTACGAGATTAATCCGGCAGGTTTTACTATTCACAGCGCTGTTCATGCGGTGCGGGAAGATGCTCACTGTGTGATGCATTTGCATACACCGGCGACGATTGCTGTTGCATCTCAGAAAGAAGGCTTGCAACCGTATAGTCAGTATTCAATGTTTTCGCTGTCATCGCTTTCTTACCACGGTTATGAAGGTCTGGCAGTAAATGATGACGAGAAGAAGCGTCTACAGGATGACTTAGGTACCACCAACCATATGTTACTGGTTAATCACGGCGGTCTTACGCTTGGACCTACAGTGGGTGATGCTTTTATGCGGATGTTTGATTTACAGCGTGCCTGTGAAATCCAACTGATGTTACAGGCCAGCGGGCAGGAGGCTATTAAAGTACCTCAGCCGATTCTGGATAATATTTATAAACAGGCGAAGATTGTTCATACAGGAACAACCGGCGGGCAAAAGATCTGGCCGGCCATGTTACGTAAAGCGTACAAACTTGATCCGGGATTTATGGATTAAGTTTTAGCACGTTACAAAAATCTATGCTGTTAAAATTATAAAAGCTGCGAATGTCACTTGTTGAAACAATTTAGGACGCAGTATTAAGAAATACGGAGATATGTATGAAAGTTACTTCGGTTGAAGTTTTTGATATTCACTGCCCTGAACGTCCGGCATGGAATCCGGTGTTTGTACGTATTCACACCGATGAAGGCATTAACGGTGTCGGTGAAGCAGGTCTGGCTTATGATCTTGGCCACAGTGCTGCAGCACATATGATTAAGGAAATGGCAGAAGCCTTTCTGATTGGCCATGACCCGTTTCAAACTGAAAAACTCTGGTCACGAATGCTGCGTGAATCTTTCTGGGGCTTAGGTGGCGGTCCGGTGGTTTATGCTGCGATGAGTGCTATCGATACAGCGATGTGGGATATTAAAGGTAAAGCTCTGGGCTTACCGGTTTATCAACTGCTGGGCGGTAAGGTGAACGATAAACTGCGTACTTATGCCTCACAGTTACAGTTTGACTGGGACAGTGAGTTCAAGGCCCTGTCGCAGCCAGAACAGTATGCTGAAGCTGCTCTGAAAGCCATGGCCGAAGGCTATGATGCGGTTAAAGTCGATCCGATTATGTACGACAAAGACGGCAACACGTATTACGAGCGTACGAAGATCATTTCTAAGGCTGAAATGAAACTGTACCGTGCGCGGATGGCTGCAATACGTGAAGCGGTCGGCGATGAAGTGGATATCATCTTTGAATGCCATTCTTTGCCGGGTGCGACAACAGCAATTCAGCTGGGCGAAATTGCAGAAGAGTTTGGCTGCATGTATTACGAAGAGCCGGTTAACTATCTTAACCATTCATTGCATGCCAAAGTGGCAGATAAGGTTGCGGTTCCCATTGCTGGTGGCGAACGTTTGTATAACCGTTGGCAAGTACGTCCCTATCTGGAAGATCAGAGCGTTGATGTCTTACAGCCTGATATCGGACTGTGTGGCGGCTTTACTGAAACGAAGAAAGTCTGTGATTACGCTGACATTTTTGACGTACGTATTCAGGCGCATGTATGCGGCGGCCCGGTTGCTACAGCAGCCTCACTGCATCTGGAAACAGCGATTCCTAACTTCCTGATTCATGAGCATCATACTTATGCCATTAAGTCCTGGAACCGGGAACTTTGTATTCAGGATCCACAGCCTGTAAATGGTGTCTTTGAAGTATCTGAAGCGCCGGGTATTGGTATTGAGCTGAACGATGAAGTAGTTATGCGTTCACCGCGAATCGTTATTAAGTAACGGTTTTGTGAGTAGAAAAAACCGGCGCTTCGAGATTCGAAACGCCGGTTTTTTTATGCCTGCTGTTTTTACCCAAGAGGTGTTTTACACAAGCGGTGTATCACAGGGTTCAGATAGTCGGCTCAGATGAAACACTGGCTTCCGTTTCGTTTGCTTTTTCGCGCAGGCGATCACGGATCAGAGCTTTAATCAGTGAAATAGCCATTAAAGCCATGATGACGGAGAAAGGCACGGCTGCAACAATCATCGCTGATTTAATTGCCCCCAGTCCGCCTGCAACCATGAGTACCGCGATTACCGCAGTAAACATAACGCCCCAGATAATGATGTGCGACTTACTCTTATTCGGCATTACACCCACAGAATTAATCGTGTTAACACACAGGATTGCTGAGTCGGCTGAGGTCACCAGGAATGTAGTAAGCAATACCAGTATGAGCAAAGTCATGATTGGATAAACAGCTTCAGATACCATTAACTTCAGCGTCATGAATAACTGTGCTTCCTGACCTGCGCCGCTAATAGCACCAGCAGCTGCACCGTTAAGTTCCAGATCAATTGCAGTACCGCCCAGAAAGGCGAACCAGATGAAAGAAACCAGAGTCGGTACTATCATTGCGCCCAAAATGAATTCCCGTATGGTACGGCCTTTAGAGATGCGCGCCAGAAAGAGACCAACGAAAGGTGCAAAGGCAATCCACCAGGCCCAGATGAACACTGTCCACCAGCCTGACTGCCAGGAATACAAACCTTTAGCCGGATCAGTATCGCCCGGAGACCAGTAAGTAAACAGTTGCTGCGGCACAAATGCCAGGTATTCGAACATACCGCTGAATAAAGAGTCCAGCGCGAAAGCAGTTGCACCAAAAATCAGGAAGAACAGTAACAGTGCGCCAGATAGCCCCATGTTAATGTTCGACAGCCACTTGATGCCTTTACCTACACCTGAAAGAGCAGAGAAAATAGACAGCACCATTACGATAGTCAGCGCAAATAACATGCCTGCCGTAGAAGGTGATTTGTCTGCGTTAATCAGCCATTCGAAGCCGAATACTTCATATATACCTGAAGCATACTGGCTTACGCCAAATCCAACGGTAACAGCAACACCGAGTACGGTTGCCAGTACTGCTGCAATATCCACAATGTGACCAAGAGGGCCTTCCAGTGCACGACCAAACAGTGGTGTCAGGGCGGAGCGGATGGTCAGAGGCAGGCCGCGGTTATAGCTGAAGAATGCCAGACTTACTCCGATGATTGCATAGCAACCCCAGGCACTCAGACCCCAGTGGAAGAAAGCCCATTTCATTGATGGTACTACGTTATCTGCGGCGGAGGCTGTGGTCAGGCCCAGTATAGTGTCCGGGTTATTGGCGAAGTGATACAGCGGCTCAGCGGTCGCATAAGTCATCATGCCAATGCCGATACCGGCGCCAAACATCATAGATACCCAGGAGAAATACGAGAACTCCGGAGCGTCATCAGCTTTGCCCAGTTTGGTTTTGCCAATGCCAGGCATAATTGCCAGGAACAGACAAACCAGTACAAAGAAGCCCATCACGTAAATGTACCAGGCGCCCAGGTTAGCAAACGACCAGTTTTGTAGTGCGCTTAGTAATGAACCTGCCCGTTCCGGATCCATAGCCGCCCAGATGACCAGTAAAATAACCAGTAACTTGGCGCCCAGGGTAACAAACTGGTTAAAACCAGCATAGAAGCCACCTTCAGAGGTGGGGATGTTGAGGTCTGTTATTGCGTTTTTTATTTTCATAAGTGCGAAAACCTACTGCCCCCGGCAAATTTGCGGGAGGAAGATTCGAGGGTTTGTGGATATGCCGCACCAGCAGATGCGGCTCAGATCAGCTTACTTAGCGCATCACAAAGGGATTGCTCATCGGTTCGCTGGAGATGTTGATCCAGGTTGTTTTGGTACGGATGTAGTCAAAAATTCCCTGAATTCCTGCTTCACGGCCATAACCCGACTGATTAATGCCACCGAAAGGTGCAATCGGAGAAATAGCGCGATACGTGTTAACCCAGCAAATGCCGGATTGGATCTTGCTCGAAACACGGTGAGCCCGTGCCAGATTTTGGGTGAAAACACCTGATCCCAGCCCATAGATACTGTCGTTAGCCATAGCAATGGCTTCTTCTTCAGTATCAAAGATTACAACGGACATAACCGGACCAAACATTTCTGTTGTCAGCGTGGCTATGTCGGACGTAGGGCATTCCACCATAGTTGGTTTGAAGTAGTGTTGTGAGCCACAGCCGGATGCACGTTCGCCGCCGAAGCGAATAGTTGCACCTTGTTCTACTGATTTAGCCAGCGTGCGCTCGATATTCTCTACCTGAGCCATCGTACACAACGGACCAATATGTGTGTCGTCCTGTAATGGATTGCCAATTACAATCTGACCAGCTTTTTCAGCAACCTTGGCGACTACCTGCTCATAGACAGAGCGTTGGATAAACGCCCGGGAGCCGGCAACACAAGACTGACCTGAGGCACCGAAGTTACCGGCGATCAGGCCGTTTGCAGCACTTTCCAGGTCGGCATCTTCAAATACGATAATAGGAGACTTACCACCGAGTTCCAGTGAAGTAACTGCGAAGTTTTCTGCAGTATTGCGGATAACATGCTTGGCTGTTTCTGGGCCGCCGGTAAATGCCAGTCGGTCAATGTCAGGATGAGAAGTCAAAGGAATTGCACAGTTCTGTGCATCACCGGTAATGACCGATACTACACCGTCCGGGAAGCCTGCTTCTTTAATTAGCTTAGCCAGTTCGAACATTGGTGCTGGTGCAAGTTCGGAAGCTTTCAGAATAACTGTACAGCCTGCTGCCAGAGCTGGACCCAGTTTGGTTGCCGTGAGGAACATCTGGGCATTCCAGGGTACAACGGCTGCAACTACACCGATTGGTACTGGGGTAGTGTAAACGTGCATATCTGGCTTATCGATTGGCAGAGTATTTCCTTCTACCTTGTCAGCCAGGCCGGCGTAGTAACGATAATAATTGGCAACGTAGCCGGTTTGCATCACGGTTTCTTTTGCCAGTTTTCCGCTGTCTGTTGTTTCAACAGCCCCTATTTTTTCGGCATTCGCTTCAATCAGATCCGCCAGCTTGTAAAGCAGCGCGCCACGGGCGGTCGCATTTAACTCTGACCATGGACCTTCGTTAAGATTACGGCGAGCCGCCTTAACTGTAGTATCAACATCGCTGGCAGATGCGCAGGCAAAACTCGCCCAGGTTTCACCTGTTGCAGGATTAATACTGGTCATTACCTGAGCGTCGGAGCCTTCGCGCCACTGGCCGTCAATGAACAGTTGGTAGTGAGGTTGTTGGTTAGTCATATAAGACCCCTTAAATCAGTTAAACGCCGGCATTACTTCATCGATGAAGCGGGCCAGGGAAGTTTCTTTTTCTGTTCTGCTCATGCCGGAATCAGTCCAGTAAGAGAACTCATCGTAACCCAGGTCTTCATAATGCTTGAGTCGGTCTATTATCTGTTGAGACGTACCGATCATCAGATCTTTACGGATTTTCTCAGCAGAGTAGAACGGATGCGCAGCAATTTCATCCTGAGTTAACTGTTGAATCAGGCCCTGATTAATGGGGCGTTCGTTTTTGAACCAGGCGCCGAAATAACAGTAGAACTCATTGAGTTTGGCGGCTGCTTTCGCAAGTTCATCTTCTGTTTTGCCAATATAAGTATGCTGCAGGATCATGATTTTTGGCCGCTTGTCATATGTCTGACAAGCTGAGTTAAACTTCTCAATCAAGCCTTCAACTTCTTCGAGGCCCTGCCATAAAGGCGTTACCTGAACATTACAGTCATTAGAGACTGCAAATTCATGGCTGTTGATATCCCGTGCTGCAACCCAAAGAGGTGGCCCCTGTTCGGTAGTCGGCTTAGGTGAGGACGTAGTTTTTGGGAAGTTGTAGTGCTTACCTTCATGGCTGTAATCGCCGGCCCACAGTCCTCGGATAGCAGGGATAATTTCACGTAAACGCTCACCGGCGCCCCAGGCATCAATGCCGCCTTCAACCATGCGCTCATATTCGAAAGAATAAGCGCCACGGGCAATACCCACTTCCAGACGGCCATCGGTAAGGATGTCTGTCATCGCAGCTTCGCCGGCCAGCTTAATTGGATTCCAGAAAGGCGCGACTACTGTACCTGTACCCAGGCGTACATTTTTGGTGCGATGCGCCAGATCAACCAGATTCAGGAACGGGTTTGGCGCGATGGTAAAGTTCATACCATGATGCTCACCGGTCCAGATAGTCGTCATATCGCTCTGGTCAGCCATTTCGCACAGTGACAGAAACTCATCATAGAGTTGCTGCTGTGACTGGCTTTCGTCAACGCGTTCCATATGTGAAAAAAGTGAAAATTTCATTATATGGCTCCTTCCTAGTGAATGTTGCCGTGTTGTTGGTCGCCGACGTAAAGCCGGAATACTCCGTGCTGCTTTTCATCAGCATAGCGTGTCATTACGCTGGCGATGTCAGCAGAGACGTAATCAAGGTCTGCTAACTTTGCGACCTCAACATATTCTCCCAGCCGGGTAGTATCTGCCTGCTCTGAACTGGCGCGGTAAAAACAGGTGTTTTGCTTGGCATCGAGATTTTCGTAAATAGAGTAAACAGCACCGAGCTGGCAGTTCAGGCCGTTGCTAGTTAAGTATTCACGAACCGATTCTAATGACCCTTTTTGTACGTCAGCAGCGACTTGCGGCAGGGTATATCCCTGGCTGGTGCGGCTTAACAGGACCTTATCTTCATGCTCAATAATTGCACCGACAATGCTGCCCTGATGCTTACTTAACTGTTCAGCGCGATGTTCCATGCCCAGACTGAAATAGCCGCCTTTTGCGTAACCTAAACCGAGTTTATCGTTAGATGCGAAGGCGCTGATCTCACCGATAAGGATAACGTGGTCACCAGCATCAATACGGTTGAAGGTCTTGCAGCTAAAATGCGCAACAGCATTATCTATAAGTGGGCTGCCGTGCTGATCGGCATGCCAGTTGATCTCAGCAAACCGGTCACCTTTCGAGCTGGCAAAAGTATTCGATACCTGTTGCTGGTCTTCGGCAAGGATGTTGATCGCAAAATGTTCACAGCTGTTAAAAATATCAAAGCTGGACAGATTTTTGCCCGGGCAAACCAGTAACAGTGATGGTTCAACTGATACCGAGGTAAATGAGTTGGCAGTGAAACCAACCTTTTCACCGGATTCACTGACCGCAGTAACAACTGTTACGCCGGTCATGAAAGATCCGAAAGCGTTGCGTAATTCGCGGGGATCAAAATTACTCATGATGGACTCCTGATGGCTGTTCACAGGAGTCTATAAATTGCTCCAGCAGCGCATTAATTGCATCGGGATGGGTGAGTTGCAGCATATGCCGCGAGTTTTCAATAATTTCAGCATGGCCATAGCGACACTGCGAGGCCATCTGTTCAGACATCTGTGCCGATGAATTCTGGTCGCCGTCGCCGGTAATAAACCAGGCCGGTACAGCGAGACTGTCCAGTTCAGCATCTGTCGGGCCGTCTTCTTCACTGAATATGCTATATGCGGTGGCGTAGCCTTCAGCCGGCGCTGCTTCCAGCCAGCTCGCACAGAGCTTGGCCATTGCTGCTTCATGTTCACTGCCGGATACATCAAACCAGCGCTGAATAGGGGCTGCAACACGGTCCTGTTCCGGATGTTCCCACATTTGCCGGGCACGATTTTGTACAGCTATTCGTGCTTCATCTGAACGGCGGTAGACAGCATTTAGTGCCGCAACACCCTTACATAGTGAGGGGTAACGGGCTGCCAGTTGTACCGCGATCATCGCACCCATTGAATGACCGATGATCATTGCCGGGCGTGTTAGTGTCTCCCGCAATAAACTGGCAATGTGATCGACATATGCAGTCAGGCTTGGAGCTGTTCCGCTTAGAAGGTCGCTGTCACCATGGCCAGGCATATCCACGGCCAGTACTTCGTGGTGGCTGGACAGAACCGGTAGCTGCTGAAACCAGGCTTCAGCCCGCAGGCCGACACCATGGATCAGTACGATTGGCTCGCCGCTACCGCTGCGATGAAAGGCCAGCCCGTTAGCAGATTTAGACCGCTGCAGGGTTTTCAATGTCATGGCCCAGCTCCTTCAGTTCCTGATAACGATCACCAATGCGGTGATGTGGCCGGCCACCGGTAGAAGCGCCCAGAACAACAACAACTTCGTCGGCGCCCGGAGCATCAGGAATATTGAATTGCAGTGTCAGATAATGTGAGCGGCGACCACCGTCATTTTTATCCATCATCGGTACCATAATTGGCGTATTAGCCGGACCACGGGTATTGGTAAATGACAGGAAGGATTTCGCATCGACAGCTTCACGGAAGATGTTGCCAAAGTGTAATGTGTGGATCAGCGCTGAAGCATGTTCCACTTCACCATTCATACCGACGACAGCTGCTTTACCAAAAGCTTCAATGTTTTCAGCACCGCCTGCCATCGCACAGACTTTATCTGTCAGTAACTGACCCAGCACTGGGCCAAAAGACAGGATTTCCGGACGAAGGTTTTCAACGAAGCGTCCGGCCCACGGGTTCTTAACAATTGCTGCAGCAGCAAACATTTTTACTGGGGTATCACAGGCTTTAAAACCTTCGATCAGGGTTTCTTCTTCGTAGCAAACCACTTTGCGAATTTCAGGTGTCATGGCAGATCTCGTTATTAGTTGTGCGTTTGTATTATGGTATACAATCATATAATATTCCGGCATGCAAACTAAAAATGAATCTGGTTTGGTGGTTTTTTAAGCAGGTTTATGGATGGATTTAACGCAGTAACGGCATTTAAAAGAGGCTGCAGGGAAAATAGATTGGGCTGAACTTCCTTTGGTAGTAACCTTGGTACCCTGAACTTAACAAGGCGAACAATTAGTTGTTACGCCGACAGAAGTACACGGAATAGCCAATACATGCTTAAGGTAGACAGGCCTAAAACCCTGAAAGAAAATGCTTTGGAGTCGCTGCGTGATGCGATTACCGCCGATTTACTGAAACCGGGTGAACGCCTGGTGGAAAGAGCTCTGTGTGAAAGCATGGGTGTGAGCCGGACGGTTGTGCGTGAATGCATCCGCCATCTGGAGAGTGAGCGGCTGGTGGTCGGCATTCCAAACTCTGGTTATGTCGTCGCTACGATTGGTCGCGACGATGTGGAAGAGATTTATCAGATCCGCAGTATGCTGGAGTGTGCTGCAGTTGCCAGCTGCGCCACTCAGGCAACTGCCAAGACTGTTAGCCGGTTGCGCAGTCTGTGTGATGAAATCACTGACTCACTGGAGCAGCAGGATGTGTTGCAGGCGTTAAAGGTCACCTGTGAGTTTTACGAGGTAATTTTTACCACCGGCGGAAAAACAGTTTCCTGGGATCTGGTAGAGCAGTTGAACGCCCGGATCTCCCGGTTGCGGGCACTTACCTTGAGTCAGGGTGAGCGACGCAGTCAGGGGCCGGAAAATTTACGAAATATCGTTGATGCGATAGAGCAACAGGATGCTAAGCGGGCCGCTGAACTCTGTGCCAGTCATCTGGAGGGAGCAGCACTACTGGCATACCAATTAATCTGAGAGGTTTAGTGATGGATAAAGCATTGTTTGAGTTAGGACTGGAGCGCCGTAAAGCCACTTTAGGCGACGCTTATGTTGAGAATAATCTGGCCAAAGCCGATGACTTTAACCGTCCTTTTCAGGAAGCCATGACAGAATGGTGCTGGGGCTTTGGCTGGGGTGACGATACCCTTGATGCTAAAACCCGTTCTCTGATGAACCTCAGTATGATCGCTGCGCTGGGTAAGATGCACGAATGGGAGCTGCATTTACGCGGAGCGATCAATAATGGCGTCAGCGTCGCTGAAATTCGCGCCAGTATTCATGCTATTTCTATTTATTGTGGTGTCCCTCAGGGTGTGGAATGTTTCCGCATTGCCCGTGAGGTGCTGGAAGAGCAAGACTTGCTCTGACGGCATTACACCGATAGTCGCTCAGGTAGCCGGGCGTCATCGCCGCTAATCGATAATTAAGCTGTATTCCTATTCTGAATGCTGGCCTTTGGCCGGCAGGTATTCTTTTGTCTGTGAGAACTGCTATGACAACGTTACAACTGCAAGATTCTGGTCTGTTGAAAACTCAGGCCTACGTTAATGGTGAATGGCTGGATGCTGATAATGGCAGCACTTTTGCTGTTACTAATCCATCAACTGGTGAGGTTATTGCTCAGGTTGCTGATTTAGCCGGTGCAGAAACTAACCGTGCTATTGAAGCCGCTGAAGTTGCGATGCAAAGCTGGCGCAAGAAAACGGCTAAAGAACGTTCTGCGATACTGCGTAAATGGCACGACCTGATGCTGGCTAATCAGGAAGATCTAGCCATTATTATGACTGCTGAGCAGGGCAAGATTCTTGCTGAATCCCGCGGTGAAGTTGCTTATGGTGCGTCTTATGCGGAATGGTTCGCGGAAGAAGGTAAGCGAGTTTATGGGGATGTGATTCCTAACACCACTGCGGATCGCCGCTCTGTGGTTATCAAGCAGCCTATCGGTGTTGTTGCGGCAGTAACGCCCTGGAACTTTCCGAATGCAATGATTACCCGTAAAGCTGCGCCAGCACTGGCGGTAGGTTGCGCGGTGGTTCTGAAGCCTGCAGCGGAGACGCCATTATCTGCATTGGCGCTGGCTGAATTGGCTGAGCGGGCGGGTTTGCCTGCAGGCCTGTTTAATGTGGTAACGGGTATGAATGCACCGGCTATCGGTGAACAGTTAACCAGTAATCCACTGGTTAAGAAGTTCAGCTTTACCGGTTCTACCCCTGTGGGTAAGCAGTTGATGGCACAGTGCGCTACAACTGTGAAACGCACGTCTATGGAGTTAGGTGGTAATGCACCGGTACTTGTATTTGCTGATGCTGATCTGGTTAAAGCAGTAGCAGGCGCTCTCGGTACTAAGTTCCGTAATGCCGGGCAGACCTGTATCTGTGCAAACCGAATTTTGGTGGAAGACAGTGTTTATGACGCCTTTGTTGAAAAGTTTACCGCCAAGGTAAGTGAGTTTGTATTGGGTGATGGCTTCGCTGGCAGCACTCATATTGGCCCGCTGATCACTGATAAGGCTGCAACTAAAGTACAGAGCCTGGTTGACGATGCCGTGAGCAAAGGTGCATCAGTAACAATCGGTGGTCAGATTGATGCGCTTGGAGATACTTTCTATCAGCCGACTGTTCTGGCGAATCTCAACGCTGAAATGCGGGTTGCCCGCGAAGAGATCTTTGGCCCGGTAGCACCCATCTTCCGTTTCAGTGATGAGGCAGAAGCCGTGAAAATGGCTAACGATACTGAGTTCGGGTTGGCGGCTTACATGTTTACTGAAAACATGTCCCGTACCTGGCGGGTATCTGAAGCACTGGAATATGGCATGGTAGGTGTTAACGAAGTAGCGATCAGCTCTGAGATGATTCCTTTTGGTGGCGTGAAAGAGTCAGGGCAGGGCCGTGAAGGTTCCAAGTATGGCCTGGATGATTACCTGGAAACTAAATACATCTGTATGGGCGGCATCTGACCGCTGTTGTGACTAATCGCTAAGTCGGTAAAGTCGGCGGGCGTTGTCATGACACAGCAGTTGCAGCACCTCCTGAGGCAGCTGTAACTGCTGGTATTGTTGCCACAGTGCTGTGTAGCTTTTGCTAAGCAGGCACAGAGGGAAATTGCTGGCCAGCATGACCCGGCGTTCACCAAAAGTATTCAGTAAAGTACTTAATGTGTTTTC